>JBBIHY010000006.1:0-58853 GCA_037446695.1 Bacteroidota bacterium | reverse complement strand
TCATGAGCAGGTTTGTGCGAAGGGTTTTGGGAGAGAATAATCCCTCCGGGGTCACCGAAAGATGGCAGATAAGTTATTCTTCAAACTTTTTTCGGGGATAAAGATTGTAACAAGATTCATAAAAAAAGCTGTCTTTATTAGACAGCTTTTATCCGCAAATAATTTTTTAATTAAGGTCTGATGCCTGCCTGCCGGCTGGCATGGAACACCCATAGTTTGTTCATCCGTGTTTGTGCTTGAGTACTATCATGGGTGTTTCAATAACAATTTTTTAAGCTACTATAAAGCAGAATCAGTTTTACGGGTTGAATAGTTGATTTTTAAAGCATTTGCCTTTCTCAGCGCTTGCTTAACATCAGTAACAATACCCATCCTGGTTTCCTGGTCCACCTTTAACGATACAGTCATGAATGGCACATCGGCTTCACTTCTTGCTTCTCTTTCACTGGCGATAAACTGAAAAATATCGTCGGGAGTAGCAAACACATCATTTAACTGAATCCGTGGTTCAGTTCCGTAAAGCCTTTGGAATGCCAAACGTGGCTGACCGATGTATATATAGCTTACAAGAGATTTCTTCTCAAGTTTTCTTACCTCTGTTGCCCTTGGCAGTTGCTGACGAACGTTGATTGTAACTTCACGCATGGTTGTTGACACCATGAAGAAAAACAGCAACATAAAGACAATGTCGGGCAGGGAAGAAGTACTGATAGCGGGCATCCCGCCTTTGTTTTTTCTTTGAAATTTTGACATCTTACCTTCCTCCTATACTTTTTGGTTCAGCCTCTGAAATACGCATCGGGTATACTTTCCTCACTGCTTCCTGCCTGTCTTCATCAAGAGCATCAAACTTCATTCCAAACTTTTGCAGGGCAAATTCATCTCTGAGTTCGGTGTAGGCTGCTGCAAGTTCATTTTGTACCTTAATGTACATACCATAGGATGTACCTCTGTCGTTTTGAAGGGAGATGATTTGTTTTGAAACAGGAATCACACCAAGAAAATCGATCTCTATCTCTTCTTTTTCGGGCAGGGAAGTCAGGTCCTGCGGATTTGCGATGAATTCTTTTGTTTTAGCCTTTAAATCACCCACTTCGGTCAGCTGACCCTCAACCATCAATCTGTCCAACCTATCGATAAGGACAATGAAAATATTTCTCTCTTTAACATCTGGTGGTTTCTGATCTTCTTCCTGAGGCATAGGAGGCAGAATTCTTGACAATCCAGTATCCACATCCATGGTGGTAGCCACAAGGAAAAATATTAATAGCATGAATGCTATGTCAGCCATGGAAGCTGTTGGAATTTCCGGAACGTTTCTAGCCATAATTTTTTTTATTAAAACGATATTATTGTGTGCATTTATTGCGTGATTCCCTTGTAATATACATATTTCAGAAGAATTCGGGAATCAATTACATTAAATCGCTGTGATTATTTGAACGCCTTGTTTATTTCAGAGTAGAGGATAGCAACTACTGCAGCAACAAACATTACATACATTGTATTTAAACCGGCACCAACCCATTTCAGTACAGAAGGCACATTCCCGGTATTTTCACGGGCGAGTACCAGTACTTCGTCTGAAGCAAGTAAATACATGATTCCAACAACAACTACCATCCCAACAATGCCTACAAGTGTTTTGAGCGCGTTTTTGGGATTGTTAATCATCCTGATAACGGGAAATACCAGTGCAAAAACAATGGCCAGTCCCACCAGGATATAGGCCCATGTAAGGAATGCCTCGGTAATAACCGGCTCCTTCATAGGGGTATCCTCTGTGCCAGGGACCACACCACCGAAGTAGAAAATAATCACAAATACGGCGGAAACGGCCATGAGAGCCCACAGAGATATGGTGATTATTCTGTTAATAAGATTACTGGACATGGTCATTATTTTTTAAGGTTGTATTTCACCAGGATATCGATGAGGGAGATGGAGGCATCTTCCATGGTATTTACCAGGCTGTCAATTTTTGAAGTCAGGTAGTTATAGAAAACCTGCAGGATGATGGCTACAATAAGACCGGATACTGTTGTGATAAGAGCGATTTTGATACCACCTGCCACAAGGCTGGGGGAGATATCACCGGCTACCTCAATGGCGTCAAAAGCAGCGATCATACCAATAACTGTACCAAGGAACCCGAGCATAGGGGCCAGGGCAATGAACAATGCTATCCAGGTGAGGTTTTTCTCAAGCAATCCAGTTTGAACGCCACCATAGGCAACAACAGATTTTTCTACAACATCAATGCCTTCGTCGTATTTACTGATACCCTGATAGAAAATGCTGGCTACAGGGCCTCTCGTATCGCGGCAAACTTCTTTTGCTGCTTCAATACCACCTTTTTCAAGAGCATCTTCTACATTTTTCAGTAATTTCTCAGTATTTGTAGTAGCAAAATTCAGGTAAAGAATCCTTTCAATCGCAATGGCAAGGCCAAAAATAAGGGCAAGCAGAACAACACCCATAAATCCGGCACCACCCTCAATAAAGATTCTCTTAATTGTTTTGTGCAATGCCTGAGATTTTTCAGGTTCCTGAGGTGCAGGAGCAGGGGCAGCAACTTCTTCAACAGGTTGCTCAACCTGGGCTGTGTTAGCCACATCCTGAGTTTTAGCTTCCTGGGCAACAAGGTAGTTGGTTGCTCCAAAAGCCAGCATAACAAATACTGTCAATAACGCAAATAGTTTTTTCATGGTGTGATTAAAATTTAATTATTATTCAAAAGATTTATTTTGTGAAAATACAAATTGGTTTTTATATTAGAATAACTGCGGAGAAGGCGGGATTCGAACCCGCGATACCCTTTTGGAGTATACACGCTTTCCAGGCGTGCGCCTTCGACCACTCGGCCACCTCTCCAACACTGTATTTAAGTTGATTACTCAATTTTTTCAGCGTGCCAAATTACAAAAAAAATTAAAATAAAAATATTTTTATCAGGTGATTTCTCCCCTCAACGGCTTATTTAGAAGAGAAACGATGTCCCTTGGGGAAAGCTCCCTGCGACCCAGCAAAAACATCAGTTTTGTAAGTGCCGCCTCAGTTGTAATATCTCTCCCTCCAATTACTCCGGCCTCCAGCAGGCTTTTACCTGTCTCGTATTTTGTCATGTCCACACTTCCCGCGCTGCACTGTGTAACATTAAATACTATTAATCCCCGGGAAACTGCTTCCCTGATTCTTTTTAAAAACCATGTGCTGGTTGGTGCATTTCCGGCTCCAAATGTTTCCAGGATGATTGCTTTTAGTCCGATAAGTTGCAAAACAGAGCTCATTACTTCTTCCGTTATCCCGGGAAATATTTTCAGTATAGCAATACTGTTATCGAGGTTTTTATGGGTATTCAGTGCTTGTTTTGCAACCGGGTAATGAATGGCCTGATGATTGTATCTGATATGAATTCCGGTTTCGGCCAGTGGCGGATAATTATCACTGCGGAAGGCATTGAAGTATTCAGCATTGTATTTTATCGTGCGGTTACCCCTGAACAGCTTGTTCTGAAAAAAAATGCATACTTCAGGGACCATAGGCTCTCCGTTTCTGTTGTCGGCAGCAATCTCAATGGCTGAGATAAGATTTTCCCTGCCGTCGGTACGAAGAACACCTATTGGCAGTTGGGATCCTGTAAAGATTACCGGTTTTGCCAGGTTTTCAAGCATAAAACTCAGGGCACTGGCAGAATAGGCCATTGTATCGGTACCATGCAGTACAACAAAACCATTGTAGTCTTTATAATTTTCTTCAATGATTTCAGCCAGCCTTACCCACATGCCCGGGTGAACATCAGAAGAATCAACCGGAGGATCAAAAGAAACGGAGGATAAATTATATCCAAACCGCTTCAGTTCGGGTACCTGTTGTGAGATTTGCTCAAAGTTTAATGGTGAAAGGGATCCTGTTTCAGGGTTTTGCACCATGCCGATTGTACCACCAGTATATATGATAAGGATAGAGGGAGTCCGGTTCATGAAGCAAAATTAATCCAATCCAAACAATAACCTTGCATTTACAGTGGTGATTTCTGCTACCCTGTTTAAAGGGATATTTTTTTCTTCAGCAATTTTTTTTGCAATGTGAACCAGGTAGCTGCTCTCATTTCTTCGACCCCTGCAGGGGGCAGGTGTCAGGTAGGGTGAATCGGTTTCCAGGATAAGTTGCTCAAGAGGGATTTCCCTTACAACATCTGACAGGCCGGAATTCTTAAAAGTAACTATTCCCCCGATACCAATGGCAAATCCCCTTTCAATAATTTTTTGCGCCTGGAAAATACTTCCGGTAAAAGCATGAAACACTCCTTTTAATTTTCCCGGAAACTTATCCAGGGAATTTATGATTAAATCAAAGGAGTCACGACAATGAATAATAACCGGCAGATTTTTATCAGCGGAGAATTCCAACTGGGCTTCAAAAGCTTTAATCTGCTGATTAAGGAAGCTTATGTCCCAATAGCAGTCAATCCCAATTTCTCCTATGGCAATGAATTCCGATGATTCAGCTTCTTTAAAAATTCTATCCAGCTCTGTTTCATAATTCTCTTTTACTGAACCGGGATGAAGACCAATGCAGGGATAGAAAAAGCCGGGTTCCTTCCGGCTGGTTTCAAGCAAAGGATTTACACTTGCCATATCAATGTTGGGAAGAATGATTTTGTATACCCCGTTTTCTTTGGCACGGAGGACTACCTCCTCCAAATCATATTTGAAGTGGTTCAGATAAAGGTGAGCATGCGTATCAATCAAATGCATGAAAACAGCTTTGGATGGCAAACTTAATAAAAGCAGATGAAACACCCATGTTTAGAAAAACACAAACACAATGATAACAAAATCAGCAACATGGGTGTTCCATCATTCCTTGTAAAAATAATTTTGTTATGATGAAATAAAAAAAGCTGCCCACAACAGGCAGCTTTTCAGGTTTATCAGGTTAAAAAAAGTTTACACAACACCCTGTGCTATCATTGCATTGGCTACTTTTACGAAGCCACCAATGTTTGAACCATTGATATAGTTGATAAAGCCATTGGATTCCTTGCCAAATTTAACACAGGTTTCATGAATATTGATCATAATCTGGTGGAGTTTGGCATCCACTTCTTCTCTTGACCAGCTGAGACGCATTGAATTCTGTGTCATTTCCAGGCCCGATGTTGCAACGCCACCGGCATTTGCTGCCTTGCCGGGGCCATACAGGATTTTGTTCTGGATATAAACTTCCATTGCATCTGGTGTGGAAGGCATGTTGGCCCCTTCAGACACAACATAACAGCCGTTTTTCACCAGTGTTTGAGCTTCTTCTCCATTGATTTCATTTTGGGTGGCGCATGGCAGTGCAATGTCACATTTCACTATCCAGGGTCGTTTCCCGTCATAATATTCCACACCAAACTTATCGGCATAATCCTTGATTCTTCCTCGTTTTACATTTTTAAGATCCATCACATAGCTGAGTTTTTCTGTATCGATACCATTTGGATCATAAATGAATCCGGAGGAGTCAGAAAGGGTAACCACTTTTGCACCCAGTTGGGTTGCTTTCTCAGTGGCAAATTGAGCCACATTCCCTGACCCTGAAACTGCAACGGTTTTTCCTTTGAAGCTCTCGCCACGTGTTTTCAGCATTTCCTCAGCAAAGTAAACACAACCGTATCCGGTTGCTTCCGGACGAATGAGGCTGCCACCCCATTCGCGGCCTTTTCCTGTGAAAACACCTGTAAATTCATTTCTCAGCCTCTTATACTGACCAAACATGAAACCAACCTCTCGGCCACCTACACCAATATCGCCGGCGGGCACATCGGTATCGGGGCCAATATGCCTGAACAATTCGTTCATGAAACTCTGACAGAATTTCATTACTTCATTGTCTGATTTTCCTTTGGGATCGAAATCGGAACCTCCTTTACCACCTCCCATGGGCAGTGTAGTAAGGCTGTTTTTGAAAACCTGCTCAAATGCAAGGAATTTAAGAATGCCGAGGTTAACAGTCGGGTGGAACCTGAGCCCCCCCTTATAGGGACCAATGGCACTGTTCATTTCAATCCTGAAGCCACGGTTGATCTGAACCTCTCCTTTGTCATCAATCCAGGGTACCCTGAAAATAATGACTCTTTCTGGCTCTGCGATTCTTTCAAGAATTTTTGCGTGTTTGTATTTTGGGTTTTCCTCAATGTACGGGATTAGTGATTCGGCAACTTCCTGAA
This sequence comes from Bacteroidota bacterium, assembly GCA_037446695.1. GTDB lineage: Bacteria > Bacteroidota > Bacteroidia > Bacteroidales > PUMT01 > JBBIHY01. Next base: position 52,636 of record JBBIHY010000006.1, on the reverse strand, counting down.
CTGCCTGATGAAATTCAAGTTCTCCCGGGTTTCTGGCAATAATTCCTGCCATAAATTTTTCTACTCGTGGATCCATAGTTTTAATTATGTTTTAGGGTTTGAAAGAGATATTTTTTTGGTCAATCAAACTTAATAAAAAAATGGCACGCTGATTTTCTTTTTTAGAAAGAAATTGGAATCATTCAGCTTCGGTTTTTAAGATAAAGCTGTGGATTATCAGTAATTTCAGGCGTATTCATTTATTGGACGACGACTGGAATTCCCGAAATTTATTTTAAAACTAAATTAATTCAGGCGGTATATTTTGCCCGGAAGACTTTTTACAAGACCCGAGAACTCCAGGTTGAGGAGCAGGGAGGATACTATACTGGCAGGCAGGTTTGCCTCAAAAGACAAGTCATCGATAAAACAATCTCCTTTGGATCTTAAAATATCAACTACTATTTTTTCTTCATTTGACAAAGACTGGAAGAGGTTTTGCTGAGTGGCTTTAATGGAGGCTTGTTGGACATCCCATCCCATAATATACTCCAGGTCTTCCACCTTTTCCAGGAGTGCAGCCCGGTTAATTTTAATAAGCCTGTTGCAACCGGCTGACCGCTCATCATTGATTCTGCCCGGCACTGCAAATACATCCCTGTTATAGGAGTTTGCAATATCAGCTGTTATCAATGCACCGCCTTTTTCAGCCGACTCAATTACAACAGTGGCATCAGACAGCCCGGCAATGATACGGTTGCGTTTTACGAAATTGGGCGTTTCTGCTTTCTGGTCATGAAGAAACTCAGTGACAAGTGCACCGTTATGCACAATTTCTCGGGCAGTTTTTGTGTGCACCGAAGGATAAATGGATGTTAAGCCATGACCCAGTACGGCCACAGTTTTGAGTCCGCTTTTCAGGGCATTTCTGTGTGCTGCTATATCAATACCATAAGCAAGTCCGCTCACAATAACAGGATTGTGTCCCCTTTCTTTCAACTTTCTGATGATTTGCTCTGTCATTTCCCTGCCGTATTCTGTGGCATTTCTTGTACCTACAATGCTTAGTATTTTTGGGTGATTCAGGTCAGCATTTCCTTTTACATAAAGCATTACAGGTGAATCGGCACAGTGCCTGAGCCTTTCAGGGTAATTTTCATCCAGAAAAAAAAGAGGCCTCACCTGGTGTTTCATGATAAATTCTATTTCTTTTTCTGCCTGGTCAAGCACTGCCTGGTTGATAACAACATCGGACAAATACTTTCCAATTCCGGGGACATTCAACAATGTTCTTTTACTTGCACTGAAAACATTTTCGGTTCCTCCGCAATAAGCAATCAGTTTTTTTGCATTTATGCTGCCTATTCCCTGGATCAGGGTTATCCCAACTTTATATTTGAGCTGTTGTATATTCATATTTTAGTTTACTCCTATACAAAAATAAGATTTTCGCGCTATCTGAAAGGCATAAAAACAAAAGGGTTCCTTTTTACAGGAACCCTTCATAACCAAAAACTAAAAACTATGAAAACTAAACAACTCCTTGATCAAGCATTGAATTGGCCACCTTCATAAATCCTGCAATGTTGGCACCCTTCACATAATTGATAAATCCATCGGGCTCCGTACCATATTTCACGCAGGAATCGTGAATATTCACCATAATCTGGTGCAGACGGGCTTCTACTTCTTCCGAAGTCCAGCTCAATTTCATTGCATTCTGGCTTTGCTCCAGCCCTGAAGTGGCCACACCACCGGCGTTGGCAGCTTTACCCGGACCGTAAAGTATTTTGTTTTCAAGGAATACTTCAACAGCCTCGGGTGTGCTTGGCATGTTGGCACCCTCTGAAACACAGATACAACCATTCTTAACCAGCAATTTTGCATCATTGCCATCCAGCTCATTTTGGGTAGCACACGGCAGTGCAATGTCACACTTCACTTCCCATGGTCTCTTTCCTTCATGGAATTGTGAATTAGGGAATTCAAATGAATAAGGTTTGCAAATATCCTGGTTGGATGCTCTCAATTCAAGCAGGTAATCAACTTTTTCACCGCTGATACCGTCCGGATCATAGATGTAACCGTCGGGACCTGAAATGGTAACTACTTTTGCACCAAGTTGGTTGGCCTTAATAATGGATCCCCAGGAAACATTACCAAAACCTGAAACAGCCACGATTTTTCCTTCAAGAGTATCGCCCTGGGTTTTCAGCATTTCCTGCGCAAAATAGACGTTTCCAAATCCGGTAGCTTCGGGACGAATCAAACTACCGCCCCAGTTACGGCCTTTTCCGGTTAAAACGCCACTGTGTTCGCTGGCCAGTTTCTTATACATGCCAAACATGTAACCAATTTCTTTACCACCAACACCTATATCTCCTGCGGGCACATCAGTTTCAGGTCCAATGATTTTCCATAACTCCAGCATAAAAGCATGGCAAAAACGCATGATTTCGTTACTGGATTTACCTTTCGGATTGAAATCGCTTCCCCCTTTCGCTCCACCCATAGGTAATGTAGTAAGACTGTTCTTAAATATCTGCTCAAAGCCCAGGAACTTAAGAATACTAAGGTTTACACTGGGGTGAAACCTGATACCTCCTTTATAGGGTCCTATTGCGTTATTAAACTGTACTCTGTATCCAAGGTTCACCTGAGCTTTTCCCTGATCATCCACCCAGGGCACCTTAAAAGTGAGAATCCGGTCTGGTTCAACCAGTCTTTCCAGGATACCTGCAGCCTCAAACTGGGGATTCTGGTTATATATTTCTTCAATAGACTCAAGAACCTCTCTTACAGCCTGAAGATATTCCAATTCTCCCGGATGCTTCTTTTCAAGGTCAATTAAAAACTTATCTACGTTCATGTCTGTAAATTTTAGTTATTTTATTCTTCGCCTTACAAATCGTTTTTTAAAGTCTACAAAATTAGCCCTATAAATTCAAGATTGCCAAAGAAAACCATATGATTTTGCTCATGATTTTATTATGAGTTTTGGCAGGCTGTTTGTGTAAATTATAGATTTACAGATGGTTAATGTTTGGCTTAAATTTTTAATCCTGGTATGTTTTATAGCAGGATGGAATGAATTTATACCTGGGGAGCAATTCTGCTCAGGGCATGAATCAGGTTTTGTCTTTCCTGTTTGGTAAGTGCCGAAAGGCAGACTGAAGGATACTTTGCCACACCGGTCTTATTTCTTGCATAAAGAATAAGGGAAGGCTTCAGATTCAGGAAAGAGGGAATAATTTCGAATTTCACAAGATTTGGTTTTGGAATTTCAATCGAGTTTTTCAGATTCTGCATCGGACGAAGTGAGTAATAGCGAAGTATCACCTTCTCCCCGTGATCAGAGAAATAAATGTATTGAAAATCCAGAACATACTCGATGAAATAATACAATACAATCATTGCGACAAAAGCCAAAGTCATGTGAATTTTGGTTATTCCAAACCTTGGTTCCGTCCAAAGCTCGGTAAAGTGGAGCACAATAATGAGAATGACAAATGCCAGGAGGAAAATGAATTTCCTGAGTTTGAATTTTATGGTACGTAACTGGTTGTTGATTTCCATTGTTTTAATTAATAGATTTTCTGCGTTTCCGTTCTGCCGTGAGCAGGAAGAGTTCCCGGCCGGTTTGCCCTGCAACCGAAGTATTTTCCTCAGCACGTCTTATCAGGTATGGAAGTACATGTTTTACCGGTCCATAAGGAATATACTTTGCTACATTATACCCCGCCCTGGCCATGTTGAAACTTATGTGATCGCTCATGCCAAATAATTGCGATGAATAGATTCTCCGGTCGTCGGGCAATAAGCCCTTTTCATTCATAATCCCAGCAAGAAACCGGCAGCTGGCTTCATTGTGCGTACCATTGAATAACGAAATCCTCTCGATGTGTTTTACGCAAAAGGCAAGTGCATCGTCATAGGCTTTATCTGTTGAAGGCTTGTCGGGATGAATGGGAGAGGGATAATTCATTTTTTCTGCACGGGCACGTTCTTTTTCCATATATGCTCCCCTAACCAGTTTTATGCCAAGAAAATAATTTCCTTCCACCGATTCCTGAAGGGATTTTTCAAGAAATGCAAGCCTGTCGTGACGGTACATCTGCAGAGTATTATAAACGATAGCCTTTTTTTTGTTATACTTTTCCATCATTCTCCCAACCAAATCATCTATGTAATCCTGTATCCAGGTTTCCTCGGCATCAATCATAACGGGGATATCAAGATCAAATCCGGCACGAAACAGTTTTTCAATTCTCTCCTCAAACTTTTCAGCTTCGGCTTTATCTTCCATTGAATCCAACTGTCCGGCCGAGGCTTTTTCCAGTATGTGGAAAGGGGCAAATGCCGTTGGTTTGAATACTGCAAAGGGAATATTGGCATCTTTAGCGGCATATTCTATTGCCTTAAGAGTTTCCTGCAATGCAAGCTGAATATCTTCCTCTCTTTCTTTTCCCTCAACAGAATAATCCAGGATGGATTTTACATTATGCCTTGCAAGTATTGCAACAGTTTGGGAACATTCGGGCAAGGTTTCCCCTCCGCAAAAATGACTGTATATGGTTGGTTTTACAAACCATTTAACAGGAAAGCGGATGGCGTTGGCCAGTTGAATAAAAAGCTTACCGGTTTTAACCATGCAGGGGGAGGCAACAATTTTAAAAAGCCACCAGGCTTTAAACAACTGTCTGCTTGATTTTGTGTTGAAAGCGATTTCGGTGTTATTGAACTCGATCATGTGAACCATAGAATTTGCTCAAAATTAGCACAAGCCCTACAAAAAGCAAACAGAAAAAATCATTAAAATTCATATCAGACAATTACTTTAAGGTACATAAAATGCAGATTTATTAAGCATCTGTTTTCTTTCTCCTTTCTAAAGCGGATTTTTCTTATTTTAGCAGCTTCAATTCAGCCGGTTATGTACGAATACATCAAAGGAAAATTTATTGAATTAAACCCTTCCTATCTCATAATAGAATCATCGGGTGTTGCATGGTTTGTAAATATTTCGCTACAGACTTTCACAAAACTAAACAACAGGAACGAGGGGTTGGTATACCTGCATCAGGTTGTGAAAGAGGATGCACATTTGCTTTACGGTTTTTCTGAAAAGGCTGAAAGGGAGCTCTTCAGGCAGTTGATTACCGTTTCGGGTATTGGAGCCGGCACAGCACGGATGATGCTTTCCTCGCTGGAAACAGACGAAATCAGAAAGGCGATTCTTACCGGTAATGTGGATGTGCTGAAAAGTGTCAAAGGGATAGGATTAAAATCGGCACAACGCGTTGTGATTGATTTAAAGGATAAGATTGGCAAGGAACCTGCTGGCAGTGAATTATTTTTGACTGCAAACAATACAATCAGGGAAGAATCGTTATCAGCATTAGTTATGTTGGGTTTTTCCAAGGCAGCATGTGAAAAGATCATAGGCCAGTTGTTGAGGGAAAACCCTGATTTTTTGCTGGAAGACCTCATTAAACAGGCGCTTAAGAAATTGTGATTATTTATTAACCGTTGCATTTTCGATTGATCGGCAGGGTTTCAATATTTTTTCTCCGGGCTTCCCTGGTAATCATTGTTTGGACAGCTATCCATTTAGATCCTGCTTTTGGTGGAATGCTGGCCACTATTAGATTTCTGCAGCCTCCTGACCAAAACCTTCAACTGCGTTTTCCAATACCACAAAACAAGTACGATCCCTTTTTTGGTTTTTCGCATCAACCCGGACTCTACCTGAGATTGCCGGCCACCATTAGTACAACCAGGGTTTATGATCCGGTTTCAAACCAATATATTTTTCGTCAGCAGGTAGGATCAGTTGAAATTCGCAGGCCTGCAACCATGACTTTCAGGGAATACAAGGACTATGAGATAAACCAGGCAATAAAGGATTACTGGTACCAGCGTGCTCGCAGCAGGGATTATGACAGCCGGGAATCTTTTATCCCGGGTTTGTCGCTTGGGGGAGAGGCTTTTGATAAAATTTTTGGCTCCGATGTTGTCAATATCCAGCCACAGGGTTCTGCCGAACTGATATTTGGTATAAACATCGTTCGCAACGATCGCCCCGATATCCAGGAAGAACTGCGCCGGGTAACCACCTTTGATTTTCAGGAGAAGATTCAGATGAATATTACCGGCACGATTGGTGATAAGGTAAAGGTGGGTGTTAATTACAATACCGAGGCCATGTTTGAGTTTGAGAACAAAACCAAGCTGGAATACTCCGGGAAGGAGGACGAAATAATCAAGAAAATTGAGGCAGGGAATGTTACCTTGCCCCTGCCCGGGACCCTGATTACGGGAAGCCAGAGCCTGTTTGGGCTCAAAACGGAGCTGCAATTCGGCAAACTAACCATGACCTCGGTTCTCTCACAGCAAAAAGGGCAGTCGCAGGTTATTGATGTAAAAGGTGGGGCTACAACAAACGAGTTTGAGTTGTATGCTGATGATTATGATGCAAACCGGCACTTTTTCCTTTCGCAATATTTCAAGGACACATATGACCGGACACTTAGAAATCTTCCGGTAATTGCTTCGGGAATTAATGTTACGCGGGTTGAAGTTTGGATAACCAACAAGACAAACAACTTTGAGAATTCCCGTAACATTATTGCTTTTATGGACCTTGCCGAGTCAGATGAAAATATTTTTTCAAACACGAACTTCTCCCAGGACCCGGGGGCAGTGGGTGTTCAACCGCGCAATGCACTAAACAACCTTTATGAACTCATGACCACCACTTATGCCGGAATAAGAAATATTAACCAGGTAACCACTGTGCTGAGCCCTCTCGCTCCGGGTTTTACCATTGGGCAGGATTATGAAGAGATTGAAAATGCACGGCTTCTAAACCCGCGTGAATATAGTCTCAATTCGCGCCTTGGTTATATCTCTCTCAACCAGGCTTTGAATGCCGATGAAATTCTGGCAGTGGCCTTTGAGTATACCATGGGTGGTCAGACATACAGGGTTGGGGAATTTTCCACGGAAGGAATTACAGCGCCCAATGCCTTGATTCTTAAATTGGTGAAGGGAACCAATCTCACTCCAAAACTTCCCACCTGGGGGCTGATGATGAAAAATGTTTATTCCCTTGGTGCCTGGCAGGTGAGCCAAAAAGATTTCCAGCTCAATATCCTTTATCAGGATGACAAAACGGGGAACGCACTGAATTACATACCTGAGGGAAATATAAAAGACAGGACCCTGTTGACGGTGATGAACCTGGATAACCTCAATTCACAACTGGATCCTTCCCCCGATGGTTATTTTGATTTTATAGATGAGATAACCATAGTTCCTTCAACGGGAAGAATTATTTTCCCGGTACTGGAGCCCTTTGGTTCGCATTTGCGCAGGCGTATTGGAAACGATGCCATTGCAGATAGATATGTATTTCAGGAGTTGTACGACTCTACGCAGACCATTTCAAAACAACTTGCTGAAAAAAACAAATTCAAACTGGCAGGAGTCTACCAGTCTTCATCGGGATCGGAAATTCCTTTAAATGCCACCAATATTCCAAGGGGATCGGTTACTGTAACAGCAGGAGGTATACGGTTGAATGAGGGATCAGATTATACGGTGGATTATACGCTCGGACGGGTTTTAATAATCAACCCCGGTTTGCTTGAGTCAGGAACTCCCATCAGAATATCCCTTGAGAGTCAGTCTTTGTTCAATATTCAGACAAAAACCCTTGTGGGAACCCATTTTAACTATCGTTTTTCTGATAATTTCAACATTGGTGCAACTATCCTGAACCTCACTGAAAGACCGCTTACCCAAAAGGTAAATTTTGGCGACGAACCAGTGTCAAATACCATTTGGGGACTGAATGCGGCCTACAGCACTGAGTCAAGGTTGCTGACGACGCTTGTAGACAAACTTCCCTTTATTGATACGAAAGAAACTTCATCCATTACATTCACAGGAGAATTTGCCCAGCTTATACCGGGTCACTCAAGGGCCATTGGTCCGGGCGGTGTTTCATACATTGACGATTTTGAAGGCACAAAGACTTCTACCGACCTTAAAACGCAGTCGGCCTGGGTAATTGCCAGCACGCCTGCAGGGCAAAGCCTATTCCCTGAAGCCTCACTTACAAATGACCCTGCCTATGGTTTAAACAGGGCAAGGCTGGCATGGTACCATATCGATCCTATTTTTCAAAGGAATACCCCTGCAACTCCCAACCATATAAAAAATGATCCTGACATACGATCGAATCATTTTGTAAGGGAAGTTCTGGAAAGGGAACTTTTCCCGCTTAGAGATCCCCCAACTGGTAATATTTCTCCCTATATTCTGGTTTTGAATGTGGCTTACTACCCCAGCGAAAAGGGACCATATAATTATGATGTACTTCCTACTCCTTATTCCGCAGGGATAAATGTCGATGGAACTCTCAGGGAACCTGAAACGCGTTGGGGTGGAATGATGCGCTCTATTTCTTTCCCTGACTTTGAGAGGCAGAATATAGAATATATTGAGTTCTGGCTGATGGACCCCTTTGTGGATGATCCCTCCCACAGCGGTGGAGATCTTTATTTTAACCTGGGGAATGTATCTGAGGATATATTAAAGGACGGTCGTAAAAGTTTTGAGAACGGATTGCCCACTACAGCTGAGGTGGTTAATGTGGATACAACGGCCTGGGGCAGGGTACCCACCCTGCAAAGCCTTGTAAATGCTTTTGACAACGACCCCACGGCAAGAAGATTCCAGGATGTGGGGTTGGATGGCCTGAGAGATGATGATGAAAGAAGTTTTTTCAGTGATTATCTGGATGCCATTGCTGCCAATTTCGGTACAGATTCCCGTGCCTATCAGATTTCTCTTGAGGACCCATCAAAGGATAGGTATCGTTATTTCAGGGGAACTCAGTGGGACGCCCGAGGTGCTGACATACTGACAAGGTATAAATTCTATAACGGGATGGAGGGTAATTCTCCAACTCCCGAATTATCGGGAGAGCCATACCCTACTTCTGCCACTATTTTACCCAATACCGAGGATATTAACAGGGACAATACGCTGAATAAATCGGAAAGTTATTATCAATACAAGGTGAGCCTCCGACCTGAGGATATTAGTGTTGGCAGAAACTATATTGTGGATTCGGTAAGAGCAACGGTGAAATTTGCCAATGGGGATCAGTCTTCTGTCAACTGGTACCAGTTTAAAATACCTCTCAGTGATTATGAGCAAACCATTGGTCCAATCCAGGATTTTAAATCCATTCGGTTTGTGAGAATGTTTTTGCACAATTTTACCGACTCTGTTAACCTGCGTTTTGCTACACTTGATCTGGTAAGGAGTGAGTGGAGAAAATACAATCAGTCATTGCTCGAGGGACAGGAAGGCCTGGCAGGGCCCGAACCTCCAGAAGTTTCGTTTGATATTTCAGCAGTGAATATTGAGGAAAATGCTGCCAAAACACCGGTGAATTATGTTTTGCCGCCGGGAATTGACAGGGTGATAGATCCAACAAATCCTCAATTGCAGGAACTGAATGAACAATCACTGGTGCTTAAAGTCGAAAACCTTCCCGATGGAGATGCACGTGCGGCCTTCAAAAATGTGAACCTGGATATAAGGCAATACCGGAGGCTGAAAATGGAAGTGCATGCTGAGGCTCTGACAGGACAGTTCATGAATGACGGGGACCTTTCTGTTTTCATCAGGCTGGGCACCGACTACAAAAACAACTTCTATGAATATGAGATTCCTCTGGTAATAACTCCTGCCGGAAGGTATGACAATAACAAGGAGAATGATCGCAGGCTGGTTTGGCCCGATGAAAACCAGTTGGACATTGATCTGGACATATTTCAGCAGGCAAAACAATTGAGAAACGAAGCCATGCGCCAAACAGGATCCATGGTTTCCATGACCACGGTATTTATGGTTCCCGATGGAAACAACAGGGTGAGGGTAGTTGGAAACCCAAATCTGAGTAATGTGAGAACCATAATGATTGGTGTAAGAAACCCCTCGGCAATGAATAATACATTTGCCGGAGACGACGGACAAGCCAAATCAGGAGAGATATGGGTGAATGAGCTGAGGCTTTCCAATTTTAAAGAAAGTGGAGGCTGGGCAGCCAATGCAAGAATGACAGCCAAACTGGCTGATTTCGGTACCGTGTCGGTGGCAGGTATTACTTCCACATCAGGTTTCGGCAGTATCGACAAGAAAATCAATGAAAGGCAGCAGGAGCAGATTACCCAATACGATATTTCCTCCAACCTGGAATTGGGTAAATTCTTCCCTGAAAATTCAGGAATAAGGGTACCTATGTATGTGGGTTATTCAGAGGGATTTATCAATCCCAAATACAACCCTCTTGACCCCGATGTGCCATTGCAGCAGGCACTTGACAGGGCTGAAACAAAGCAGGAAAGGGATTCCATCAGGGATATTTCACAGGATTATACAAGAAGAAAAAGTCTGAACTTTACAAATGTTCAGATAAACAAATCGGGGTCGCAACCCCGGTTTTATGATTTGGCAAACTGGTCGCTCAGTTATTCATTTAATGAAATCTATTCCCAGAATATCAACACGGAATTTAATGTACAGAAGAATTACCGCGGTGGCATCAACTATTTTTACACCGCAAATCCAACCAATGTGCAGCCTTTCAGAAACTCCAGATTATTTAAGGCACCAATTTTTACATTGATAAGGGATTTCAACTTTTATTACCTCCCGTCTTACATTTCATTCCGCACCGATTTGAACAGGTATTACAATGCGATTCAGCCTAGGAATATTTACAACCCCGATTTTCTGATTTATCCATCTTTCCGTAAGGATTTCATCTGGAACCGCTTTTATGATCTGAAGTTTGATCTGACCCGTCAGATTAAACTTGAATTTTCGGCAACAAATACCGCGAGAATTGATGAGCCGGAAGGTCTTGTGGACAGGTACCTGGACAGGGATGGTTATGAAATATGGAAAGATTCGGTACTTACCAACCTGAGAAATTTTGGCCGGACTGTTCAGTATTATCATACCGCAAACCTGTCCTATAACCTTCCAATCAATAAAATTCCCCTTTTCAACTGGGTGAATGTATCACTGCGTTACAATACAACCTATACCTGGGATGCGGGTGTGCTACTGCCTGATTCCCTTGGTTTGAACCTTGGCAACACCATCAAGAATTCCAATACTGCACAGTTGAATACCCAGTTCAATATGCTCAACCTTTATAATAAGGTAAAATTTCTGAACGAAATCAATCAAAGACAGAGAGCAGCAGAAAGGGGTATTCAAACTCCGCAGCAGAGATTCAAACGCGTTACTTCTGAACACGAAGGGGTGAGCCTCAAAGCCAGGGAACCATTGATAATCAACCACAGGTTGAGGACTGAAAATGTGACCGTAAGGGTTGTGGATGAAAATAACCGTCCGGTTAGAATTCGTTCCGCCATACTTGACGACAACAGGGTGGAAATTACCTCGGACCGGAACCAGGAAAAGCTGAAGGTTATTGTGGATGGCAGCATTGAAATCAAGGAAACCTTTCTGACCAAAGCTGCAGAGAGTACAGCCGGCTTTTTGATGATGGTAAAGAATATTTCGGTTTCTTTTTCACAAACCGAGGGAAGCTTATTACCTGGTTATCTGCCAAATACAAAATATTTTGGACAGGAAAACTATAATGATCTGATGGCGCCGGGATTTCCTTTCATAATGGGTTATCAGGATCCTGATTTTGCTTGGAAGGCAATTGCCAGGGGCTGGTTAACCAACGATACCACCCTTAATGAGCCATTCCTCATGACTTACAACAATAACCTGAGCATGAGGAGTACCATCGAACCATTTACAGGATTCAGAATTGATCTCACTGCAAGTCGCACCTTTGTTGAAAATAAAACCGAATATTATGTGGCCGATCGCTTCGGCAATTTTACTGCCAGCGGCAGGCAGATCAGTGGTAATTTCAGCATGACCTATCTTTCCCTGGGTTCGGCTTTTGAAAGAATCACGAGCGATAATGGATATGAGTCGAAAGTTTTTAATGAATTCGATGCCTACCGACTCATTATTGCGCAACGCCTGGCCAACCAGCGTGGCAGTTCACCTCTCTATGATCCATCTGTAACAGGCCCCGATGGATTTCCTGATGGTTACGGAGGGCTCTCGCAGGAAGTACTTATACCTGCCTTTTTTGCTGCCTACGGCGGAAAATCTCCCGAAAAGGTGTTCCTTGGAAGTTTTCCACTGATTCCCCTTCCTAACTGGCTTGTGGTTTATGATGGTATTGGCAGGCTGCCACTGATGCGAGACCTGGTCCAAACTGCAAACATGAATCATGCCTATCGGTCTACTTACAATATTGGCAATTACCTGAGCAACTTCGATTACCAGGAAATGGCGGATGGGTTCAGCTATGTAAGGGATGCTGTAAACGGCAATTTTATTCCCGAGTTTGATATCAGTATGATTTCCATTAGTGAGCAGTTCAACCCGCTAATCAATCTGGAAATTGTTTGGAAAAACGATTTCACTACACGGGCCGAAATAAGAAAATCCAGGACAGTATCCCTCAGTCTGGCCAATATTCAGGTGTCGGAACTGACCAGTGATGAGTGGATTTTTGGAGTTGGGTACCGCTTCAAGGACGTACAGATGATATTCCGTACAGGAGGACAGCAGAGGGTTCTGAACAGTGATCTGAACATAAGGGGAGATTTTTCCATCCGCGAAAACAAAACGATTATTCGCAGGCTGGCTGAAGGAAACCTGCAGCCTACCGCAGGTCAAACTGTGCTTTCAATAAAGCTTTCGGCTGACTATGTCATAAGCGAAAGATTTGACATTAAACTCTTTTTTGACAGGATGGTGAATAAACCAATTGTTCAGTTGTCTTACCCCATGGCCACTACCAATTTTGGCTTCAGTTTGCGCTTTACTTTGGTGCAACAGTAATTTTCTCTGATTGTGTTACTCAGCGGAAGAATTCCATTCCATTAAAAAAAAAGCATTATGTATTGAGCAAAAAATAATTACATTTGAGGGTATTAAGACAACAAATTAATTAACCTAAAAAATAGTCTGACATGAAAATTCCCGAGAATCTGAAGTACACCAAAGATCACGAGTGGATTAAGGTAGATGGAGATGTTGCTGTTGTTGGTATTACCGAATATGCACAGGGTGAGTTGGGTGATATCGTTTTTATTGAAATTGAAACCGAAGGCGAAACATTGCAAAAGGAAGAGGTTTTTGGCACCATTGAGGCTGTAAAAACTGTTTCCGATATGTTTATGCCTGTTTCCGGAGAGGTGGCCGAAGTAAATCCTAACCTGGAATCCAGCCCTGATATTGTTAACAAAGACCCTTACGGAGAAGGCTGGATGATTAAAATTAAAATGTCAAACACCGCGGAGGTGAGTGAATTACTAACTTCTGACCAATACAAGGAATTGATTAACGCCTGATAACAGAAAAGCCCCGGTACTCTTCGGGGCTTTTTTTATACCCTCCTCTAAAGGAGATAGAAATTTCCTTAAAGCTTCTTTTTGATTTCTACCTCTTTGTAGGCTTCAATGAAGTCACCTACCTTCATATCGTTGAAGTTTACGATGTTTAATCCGCAATCCTGTCCGGTAACAACCTCCTTCACATCGTCCTTGAACCGTTTCAGTGAACCAATTTCACCGGTGTATACAACAATACCGTCGCGGATGAGCCGCACCTTGGCATTTTTGTTAATTTTTCCTTCCTTCACCATACATCCGGCAATGCTTCCAAGTTTTGAAATTTTGAATACCTCCAAAACTTCAAGGGTGGCCATAACTTCTTCTTTCACCTCTGGTGAAAGCATTCCCTCCATTGCAGCCTTAATCTCTTCAATGGCATCGTAAATGATGGAATACAGCCTGACATCGATTTCTTCTTTCTCGGCAAGTTTCCTCGCACTAAGTGAGGGACGCACCTGGAAACCAACGATAATAGCATTGGAAGCTGCAGCCAGGAGAATATCACTTTCGGAGATCTGACCCACGGCTTTATGGATAACATTGATCTGAATTTCGGGGGTGGACAGTTTGATTAATGCATCAGATAGTGCTTCAATGGAACCGTCTACGTCACCCTTCACAATAATATTCAATTCCTGGAAGTTGCCGATGGCAATTCTTCTTCCAATTTCATCTAAGGTGATATGCTTTTGAGTGCGAAGACCCTGTTCTCTTTGCAATTGCTCTCTTTTTGTTGCTATTTCTTTTGCTTCACGGTCGGATCCCATAACATGGAATGTATCTCCCGCCTGGGGAGCCCCGTTTAGCCCGAGCATGAGTACCGGACTGCTGGGTCCTGCTGCTGTAATTTTCTGACCTCGCTCGTTAAACATTGCTTTCACGTGCCCGAAATGAGTTCCGGCCAGAACCACATCGCCGATTTTTAATGTACCGGTATGCACCAGCATGGTGGTTACATAACCTCTTCCTTTATCAAGGGTAGATTCTATAACGGTTCCCGAGGCCTTACGGTTAGGATTGGCTTTTAGTTCAAGCAGCTCAGCTTCAAGCAATACTTTCTCCAGCAGCTTATCAATATTCTTACCCATTTTGGCAGAAATCTCCTGTGACTGGTATTTTCCACCCCAGTCTTCCACAAGGATATTCATTTTGGAAAGCTCTTCCTTGATTTTCTCGGGATTTGCTCCGGGTTTGTCAATTTTGTTTATGGCGAATACAATCGGAACGCCAGCGGCTTGCGCGTGATTGATTGCTTCTACAGTTTGGGGCATCACATTGTCATCGGCAGCCACAACAATAATTGCCACATCGGTAATTTTGGCTCCACGGGCACGCATGGCAGTAAAAGCTTCGTGACCGGGTGTGTCGAGGAAGGTGATTATTCTTCCATCATCCAGTTTAACCGAGTAGGCTCCAATATGCTGTGTAATTCCTCCGGCTTCTCCGGCAATTACATTTGATTTCCTTATAAAGTCAAGAAGGGAAGTTTTCCCGTGGTCAACGTGACCCATTACTGTCACAATAGGCGGGCGGGCCAGCAAATCCTCAGGCTCGTCTTCCTCCTCTTTAATGGATTCCTGTACTTCCACACTTATGAATTTTGTCTTGAAACCAAATTCTTCGGCAAGCAGGACAATTGTCTCAGCATCCAGCCTTTGGTTGATTGACACAACCAACCCAAGGCTCATACAGGTAGAAATAATATTCGTTACAGGCACATTCATCATGGAGGCCAGTTCGTTGGCAGTCACAAATTCTGTAACCTGAAGAATTTTCCTTTCCTCTTCTGCCCTTTCCATTTCTTCCTGGAACCGTTGGCTCAATATTTCCCTTTTTTCCCTGCGGTGTTTTGAACCTTTGCTCTTTCCTTTTGAGGTGAGTCTTGCGAGGGTATCCTTGATTTGCTTCTGTACATCCTCTTCATTCACCTCCGGCCTGAGTGGTCGTTTTTTTCTTCTGAACTCAGAATCATCCGTGTCGCGGGCTGTTTTGGTTCTTTCACCAGTAAAATCCGCATCCATCTGGTCCTTTCTGATTCTTTTTCTTTTCTTCTTCTTTGGTCTGTCAATATCACTGGAGGATGCTACCGGTTCTTTTTTCTTCTCAACGGGAAGGTCAATTTTGCCAACAACGGTTGGTCCCGTAAGCTTGGTCACCGAGGTTTTAAACACTTCCACCTCATGCTTTTTGGTTTCGGGAACGATTGCCTCCTGCTCCCTTTCAATTTTTTCCTCAACAGTTTCTTCTGTCTTTGGTTGCTCCTTCTCCTCTTTTTTCTCCTCTTTGGTTTTTTTGGCCGGCCTTGTTTTCTGATTCAGGGCATCGAGGTCTATGGTTCCAACCACTTTTACCTTCGACTTTTGGGTTTTTTCTTCCTCTTCTTTAATTTCCTCCTTAGCCGGTTTTTCGGTAACGGCCTTCTTCGCTTCCTTCCCAGCCGTTTTTTTCTCTATTGCAGTTTTCTCTTCTTCCCCGGCTTGTGGTTTTTCCGGTTCTGTTTTACCAACAATCTTTAAAGGCTCTTCGGGTTTTTTTGACGGCTCTTCTTTTCCGTGCTGTATGACCTTTTTGGAGGAGGTTTCCTTAATCATTAACTCTTTTTCGTTTTCTGCCATATCAGCATCCTCATCGGTTGGCATCTTCACATCTTCGATGGAAATTGTCTCAGCCTTCTCCCGGGCAATTCGAAGACTTACCTTTTCGGATTCCTTTTTTACAGTAATTTCCGAACTGTACTCCTTCAAAAGCAGTTCATACTGCTCCTGCGAAATTTTGTTGTTGGGATTGGCATCCACGGTAAACCCCTTCTTTTTCAAAAAGTCTACAATGGTCTGAATCCCAAGGTTAAACTCCTTTGCGACCTTACTCAGCCGTTTTGCAGTTGTGACTTCTGACATATCTTATTCCTCACAAAAAAGCCCCGAAGGAGCTTATTAAAACTAAACAATTATACGAATATTATTCAAACTCAGCCTTAAGTATGCGTATTACTTCCCTGATGGTTTCCTCTTCCAGATCAGTTCTCTTTACCAGTTCCTGGGTTGAAAGATCCAGCACACTTTTTGCTGTATCGCAGCCAATAGCTTTCAGTTCATCAATTACCCAGTCTTCCAGTTCATCGGCAAATTCTTCCAGGTTAACGTCTTCATCATCCTCTTCACTGTCGCGGAATACATCAATCTCATATCCGGTTAACTGACTGGCGAGTTTGATATTCAAACCTCCCTTGCCAATAGCCAGCGATACTTCATTAGGCTTCAGATACACTTCGGCCCGTTTTTCATCTTCAATGATTTTTATGGATGTAATTTTTGCCGGACTAAGTGCCCTTTGAATATACAACTGGTTGTTATTGGTAAAATTGATCACATCGATATTCTCATTGCGTAATTCCCTTACTATGCCGTGTATACGGCTTCCTTTCATGCCCACACAAGCTCCAACGGGGTCAATTCTTTCATCGTAGGATTCCACTGCCACCTTAGCCCTTTCACCGGGAATTCTCACGATTTTTTTAATTGTAATCAAACCATCAAAGATTTCAGGTACTTCCAGCTCAAATAGTCTTTCCAGGAAAACAGGTGAGTTTCTGGAGAGGATAATCAGTGGAGTGTTGTTTTTCATTTCCACTTTAATTACAACGGCCCTGATGGTGTCACCTTTTTTGAAAAAGTCAGTAGGAATCTGCTCTGTTTTTGGCAGAATCAGCTCGTTGCCTTCATCGTCCAGAATAAGCATTTCCTTTTTCCATACCTGGTAAACATCGCCGGTTATAATTTCACCTATGCGATCCTTATATTTCATGTACACATTGTTCTTTTCCAGGTCAAGAATTCTCGATGTAAGGTTTTGTCTTAATGCAAGGATTGCCCTGCGGCCAAAACTCGAAAGTTTTACCTCGTCAGTTACCTCTTCTCCCGCCTCATAGTCGGGGTCGATTTTTTGGGCTTCAGACAAAGATATCTGCAGGTTTTCATCTTCCAGTTCATCATCCTCAACAACCATGCGGTTCCTCCAGATTTCAAAATCCCCCTTGTCAATATTTACTATAATATCAAAATTCTCGTCGGTGCCATACATTTTTATCAGCATTCCCCTGAAAACGTCCTCCAGCACACTCATCATGGTGGCACGGTCAATGCTTTTCATCTCCTTAAATTCCGAGAAGGTGTCGGTTAAATTCAAATTTTCCATCGTTCAGCTAACTACATTTAAAAACTGATTACAACTTTTGTACTTTTTATTTGATCGTAAGCAAGCCGGATAATCGCCTGCTCGGTTATTTTTTTCTTTTTGTCGGTTTTTTTTACAAGAAATGTTTCCAGTTCAATCCCATGAGAATCGGCTGATAACAATTTGCCTTTGATCTTTTCATTGCCGCTTGTTAAAACTGTCAATTCCCTGCCAACATTTTTAATATACTGCCTGTGCACTTTAAAGGGCTGGCTGAGGCCGGGGGAGGAAACTTCAAGCTCAAAGTCTTCCATGTCGCGGTCCAGCGAATTCTCAATATGCCTGCTCAGTTCGATGCATTCTTCTATAGTAATGCCTGCGTCGGTATCCACCATGACAATAATTTTGTTTGAGGGCGATACACTTACATCAACCAAAAAAAAACCAGTCCCTGCAATGTTATTCTCCACGAGGCGTATGATGTTTTCACGTAATATCATCAAATTTCCATATTAAAATAGGGGACTGATGTGTCCCCTAGAATTATCTTTTCCCATCAAATCTCGGCGCAAAATTAATTAATAGATATGAAATACCAAAATTATTGTGCTGAAAATGTGAATATTTAATGATTTCAACCCCTTCATTTCCAAATCTTCCTTAATTTTGCACCTGCTTTAACAGATTTGTCCTCCCACTAAAACTTTCTCCATCTTTTGGAAAAATATTCCGGAAATAAACGAAAAATTATCAATGACCCTGTTCACGGGTTTATTGGTATTCATTCCGATTTGGTGTTCGACCTCGTTCAACACAAATACTTTCAGCGCCTCAGGAGGATAAAACAACTTGGCCTGACAAGCCTGGTCTATCCCGGTGCAACCCACTCCAGGTTTCAGCATGCGCTGGGAGCGGCTCATCTGACAAGTCTCGCTATACAGGTTATACGATCAAAGGGCCATGATATTAGTGAAGAAGAGGCTGAAGCAGTGCAGGTTTCAGTTCTTTTGCATGATATCGGCCACGGGCCCTTTTCACATGCACTGGAAACATCACTGATAGAAAATATCCGTCATGAGGATATTTCACTTGTACTTATGAAAACTCTTAACCAGGAGTATGCAGGCCGGCTCGGCATGGCAATTGATATATTTAACGATGAATACCCCAAAAGATTTCTACACCAGCTTGTAGCCGGACAACTGGACATGGATCGCCTGGATTATCTGAAAAGAGACAGTTTTTATACCGGGGTTACCGAAGGAATTGTTGGATCAGACCGTATAATAAAAATGCTGAATATACTTGATGATCAGCTTGTGGTGGAAGCAAAGGGGATCTATTCCATTGAAAAATTCCTGATTGCCCGCAGGCTGATGTACTGGCAGGTTTATTTTCATAAGACTGTGGTTGCCGCCGAGTATTTGCTCATGAATATGTTAAAAAGGGCCAGGCAACTTGCAGAGCAAGGGTTACCCGTATGGGCAACCGAGCCCCTGGCATTTTTTCTGAAAAACCATGTTACACCGCAGGAAATGCTTAATTCTGCCAATACAGGAGCAAGCCGGGAAATTTTAGAACAGTTTACCAGACTCGACGATGATGATATTTATACATCAGCCAAGGTATGGATGAAGCATCCCGACAAGGCACTGGCAAGGCTTGCCGGGGATTTTATTAACCGGCAGCTTTTCAGAATTGAGATTCAGAAGCAGCCTTTTAAAGCCGAACGCATATTGTTTCTTAAGGAAGAAGTGAACAGACAGCTCCATATTCCGGCAGAATTATGCGAATTATTTGTGTTTGCTGGGCAAATCACGAATTTTGCCTATAATGCAGAAGATGAAAAAATACAAATTCTATACAATAACGGTTTAATAGAAGATATTTCGGAAGCCAGTGATATGCTGAATATTGCTGTCTTGTCAAAAGTTGTGAAAAAATATTTTGTTTGTTACCCAAAAGAATTGCAATAAAGAAGATAGAATAACATAGTTTTGTTCCTCCAAAAATCAATATCATGGAATTTACAGCCAAAATGATCGCCGATTTTCTGAAAGGAAGGATAGAAGGCAACCCTGATGCAAAAGTCAGCAATGTTTCAAAAATCGAGGAGGGCACTCCCGGAACCATAACTTTTCTGGCCAACCCCAAGTACGAGAAGTTCATTTACACAACCAATGCAACAATAGTTATTGTGAATGAAGATTTTGTTCCGGAAAAACCTGTTGGTGCAACACTTATAAGAGTTGCAAATGCCTACCAGGCCCTGGCCGCTCTGCTCGAATTGCAGAGCAAAATGAAACCGCAGAAGCAGGGAGTGGACTCACTGGCATTCATACATCCTTCAGCCCAGGTAGGTGAAAATGCGTACATAGGGCCTTTTGCGGTGATTTCAGAAAATGTAAAAATTGGAAACAATGTAAAAATCTACCCCCAGGTTTACATTGGAGAGAACTGCAGTGTAAACGACAACACAACGATATACCCCGGAGTAAGGATTTATCATGGTTGCCATGTGGGGGCTCACTGTGTGATTCACGCGGGGGCGGTGATTGGAAGTGATGGATTCGGATTTGCTCCGCAGGAAGGAAGCGATTACAAAAAAGTTCCACAGGTTGGGAATGTTATTGTTGAAGACCATGTTGAAATAGGTGCAAACACAGCTATTGACAGGGCAACAATGGGTTCTACCATTATCCGCAAGGGGGTAAAACTGGATAACCTGATTCAGATTGCCCATAATGTGGAAATAGGCGAAAACACTGTGATGGCAGGGCAATCCGGTATAGCCGGTTCCACAAAAGTGGGAAAGAATGTTATGATAGCAGGGCAGGTTGGGATTATCGGACACATTTCGGTAGCCGACAAGGTGAAAATAGCCGCCCAATCAGGGATTACTCAAAGTATAAAGACACAAGGGGAAATCGTTCAGGGGTCTCCCTCCTTTGGTTTTGCAAAATACCAGCGGTGTTATGTGTTGTTCAGAAAACTACCCGATATTTACGAGCAATTACAGAATCTTGAAAAGCAGGTGAAGGACCTAAAGGAGAAAATATAGATTTTCGACCCGGTTTTGTTTATATAAAGCAAATGTAGCATTGGCAAGGAGTTCAAAATTGAATTTTTTCTGGCAGTTGGTTTAAATTTTTGTATATTGCGAAGTTTTTTAAACTTTTAAGTATTTTTTATACAGCACTATGGCTAAAAAGCAAAAGACAGTAAAGAAACCTGTTACCATCAGCGGTAAGGGATTACATACAGGTCTGGTTGTAGATCTGACATTCAAGCCTGCTCCGGAGAATTTTGGTTTTAAGTTTCAGAGGGTTGACCTTGATAACAAACCATATATCCATGCCAATGCCGAGCTTGTAACTGAAACTTCAAGAGGAACGGTGATTGAAGAAAACGGTGCGCGGGTTGGAACCATTGAACATGTTATGGCTGCTTTGTATGGACTCGAAATAGATAATGTGCTCATGGAAATCAATGGTCCGGAAGCACCCATTCTGGATGGCAGTTCAAAGTTTATTGTGAAGGCACTCAAAGAAGCAGGAATTGCTGAGCAGGAATCACAGAAAAATTACTTTGCCATAAAGGAAAAAATTGTTTACACAGATGAGAAAAAGGGAATAGAGATTATTTTATATCCCGATGATAAATTTTCTGCAAATGTTCTGATTGATTATAACTCAAAGGTTCTTGGACACCAGTATGCAACCCTTAACAAACTGGCCGATTTTGAGGATCAGATTTCACCCTGCAGGACTTTTGTGTTTTTCCATGAACTTGAATTTTTGCTCAAGAACAACCTTATAAAAGGGGGTGATTTGGAGAATGCTATTGTGATTCTGGAGCACGAAGTGCCCCAGGAAGAACTTGACAGGATTGCAGACCTTTTTAATAAACCTCGTATTCATAGAAGACCGGAAGGCGTTCTCAATAACCTGGATGTATATTTTACCAACGAGCCTGCAAGGCACAAACTGCTCGATTTAATGGGAGATATGGCCCTGGTTGGCCGGCCTATTAAAGGCCGCTTTGTGGCCACCCGACCCGGTCATTTTGCCAATAATCAACTGGCCAGAATGATCAGGGAGATAATTAAACAGGAAGAAGGAAAAACTATTCATGTACCAGTGTATGATCCTTCCAAACCACCCCTATATGATATTAATAAAGTGCGGGAGATACTTCCTCACAGACATCCGTTTCTCCTCGTGGACAAGATCCTGGAAATGACTGAAAGCTCAATAGTGGGTGTCAAAAATGTGACCATGAACGAAGGTTACTTTGTGGGTCACTTTCCCCAGGAACCAATCATGCCGGGCGTACTCCAGGTGGAAGCCATGGCACAGGTGGGAGGCATTCTGGTTCTGAGTTCAGTTCCCGATCCTGAAAATTATTCCACCTATTTTCTGAAAATAGACCATGTGAAGTTCAAACAAAAAGTCATTCCGGGTGATACGATTATATTCCGTCTGGAATACATTACACCTCTGCGCAGAGGTATTGCCAACATGTTTGGACAGGCATTTGTTGGTGGAAACCTTGTAATGGAAGGAGAAATGATGGCACTAATAACAAAGAACAAACAATAAACAATTTTAATTCATTATGAGTCAGAATTTAAGTGTTATTCATCCTGATGCCAGACTTGGCCAGAACGTCATTGTTTCACCTTTTACGACTATTGCCGGTGATGTGGAAATAGGTGATGGTACATGGATTGGCCCCAATGTAACAATAATGGATGGAGCCAGGATTGGGAAGAACTGCAGGATTTTTCCCGGTGCTGTCGTTTCGGGTATTCCTCAGGATTTAAAGTATGCCGGGGAAAAATCCACTGCCGAAATTGGCGACAATACTGTTATCAGGGAATGTGTTACTGTGAACAAGGGAACTTCAGCCAAGGGGAAAACAGTGATTGGAAAGAACTGTCTTATTATGGCCTATGTTCACGTAGCACACGATTGTATCATTGGTAATAACTGTATTCTTGTAAATAATGTGGGGCTTGCCGGCGAAGTGGAAGTCGAGGACTTTGTGATCATTGGAGGTATGACTGCCGTTCACCAGTTTTCAAAAATTGGAACACATGCCATGGTAGGTGGCGTTTCTAAAATCCGAAAGGATGTTCCACCTTACATCAGGGCATCTAAGGATCCTTTGGCATATGTAGGAATTAATTCCATTGGTTTACGTCGACGCGGCTTATCCAATGAAACCATTTATGCCATCAACGATGTGTACAGAATTATTTACCAGCAGGGTCTGAATACCAGCAATGCACTTAAAAAGGTGGAAGAAACCATCCCCCAATCCCCCGAAAGGGATCATATCATAGAATTTATAAAAGGCTCCAAGCGCGGAATTATCAAAGGATGGGCCACTGATGATGAGGAGGAGTAAAGAATAGAAGTAGCAGCAAAACAAATGAAGAGGCACTAATTATTTGGTGCCTCTTTTTATTTCTATCCATCTGTCCTCACCAGCATTGTTGCCGTAAGGATTACCTGAGAATTTAAACTTAATGTTCTTATGCTAATAAGCCAAATCTCCTAACTAACATTTTGTAACTTACAAAACGTTAATTATATTTGCTATAAGCAAAATCCTACATTCATGAAGGCACAGAAACTCAAAAACCCCTTTCCCGTTGTTGGTTACCATGGTCCAGAATATTTCTGTGACCGTGAGCCGGAACTTAACCGGTTGCTGTTGAACATTGAGAATGGTAATTCTACCACTTTGATGGCTATTCGCCGAATGGGTAAAACCGGGTTAATACAGCAATTGCTTTATCATTTACCCCAAGGCTGGAAAGGTGTTTATGTCGATATATTGCCTACCGATAACCTTGCACAACTGCTCAATATCCTTTCAACAAGCATTGTAAGGGCAATACCAGAGAGAACCGGTGTGGGAAGAAAATTCTGGAACCTGCTCAAGTCCATGAGACCGGTTATTTCATTCAATTCTCTCACCAAAGAACCCCAAATTTCTTTTGATTTGAAACCACGTGAATTACAAAACAATATTGTTCAGGTGTTTCAGTTTCTTGACAAGCAGGAGTTCAGAACCCTGATTGCCCTGGATGAATTTCAGCAGATTTTGCATTACCCCGAAAAGAATACCGATGCATGGCTGCGAAGTATTATTCAGCAATTAAAAAAAGTGGTTTTTATTTTTTCCGGAAGTCAGCAGCACCTTATGTCCGAATTGTTTGCATCCCCGGGTCGTCCTTTTTTCAGAAGCACACAGCTAATGACTCTTGGGAAAATAGATAAAAACATTTACCGTGATTTTATCATTAATCAATTTACCCGAAGAAAAAAGGATGTTTCCAATGAAGTAGCTGATGAAATGCTTGATTGGTGCGGCGTGCATACCTATTATGTTCAATTGCTCTGCAACAGGGTTTTTTCAGTGGCGCCAAAAACTGTAGATTCAGATTGCTGGAAACTTCAGGCAGTGGACTTGTTGCATGAACAGGAGCAGGTATTTTATAATTATCGAAACCTATTGACCTCTCTTCAATGGCAGGTGCTAAAAGCCATTGCTATGGAGGGAGAGGTTTTTTCTCCAACCAGCCGGGAGTTTATTCAAAAACATGGCTTAGGCAGTTCTGCCAGTATTTTAAGGTCACTTAACGCCCTGGTGAAATATGAACTGATTTACAAAGCCGTGAATACAAAAGGTGAAAACTATTACGCGGTTTATGACATTTTTTTAGGGCACTGGGCGAGAACAAAGGGTAATTAGTTGCGGAACCAGGAAAATACCCTTTTCATCTGATTGATTGTGAGGAGGGAAATTTGGCATTATGGTATGCCCTAAGTTGCTGATTCTGCATAATTTGTACTTCAAATCCTCCTTTTTTCCTCGTCCTCTTCTGCCCGCAACGTATTCCATCCCAAGGCAATGATTTCGGTGGTGCTGCCATCGCCCAGTACCAGGTGGCGGCCTTCTTCGGGCGGGATAATGTGGCCAATCACACGGATGCTTTGAACAGGTTTTAATTTTTCGTAATCCTTTTGATCAATTGTGAATAGCAGTTCATAATCTTCTCCGCCATTGAGGGCTGCCACCGTGGGTTCTATGTTCAGTTCTTCGGCCACTCGCTTTGTTTCGGGATGAATGGGAATTTTGTCGGCGTAGATCCTGCAGCCTTTGTTGGATTGCTTTGTGATGTGAATGGTTTCGGATGATAACCCGTCGGAAATATCAATCATGGAGGTAGGGACAATATTCAATTCCTGTAAAAGTTTCACAATGTCCCTCCTTGGTTCGGGCTTAAGTTGCCTTTCCAGCACATAATCGTACCCCTCCAGTTTTGGCTGGGTCTGCACATTGGAAAGGTAAATGCTTTTTTCCCTTTCCAGCAGTTGCAAACCAATGTATGCTCCACCCAGGTCACCCGATACGCAGATCAGATCATTTTCCCCTGCTCCTTTACGGTAGGTGATTTTCCCTTTTTCTCCCCTGCCTATTGCCGTAATGCTTAATGTTAATCCTGTGAGTGAGGAGGAAGTATCCCCGCCCACCATATCCACACCATAATTTTTACAGGCCATCCTGATTCCCTCATAGATGCTTTCAATATGTTCCAGGGAGAATTTTGAGGAAAATGCAATGGAAACAACCAGTTGCAGGGGTTCGCAATTCATGGCGTACACATCCGAAAGGTTTGCAGCCACAGCCTTGTAGCCAAGATGTTTCAGCGGGGTATAAATCAGGTTAAAATGAATTCCCTCGGTAAGCAGGTCGGTAGTGACAACAATATCACTGCCACTGTGATTGAGTACGGCGGCATCATCTCCAACGGCTTTTATGGTACTTTTATGTTGTATTTCAAATTGTCCGGTCAGGTGATCAATTAATCCGAATTCCCCCAGTTGGGAAAGGTCGGGTGTCCTTTCGTTTTCATTCATATTTCTTACTGTTTATCAGTGCCGGGAAATCAACTTTTCCTTCACGGAATTGTTATCTTTTTGTATATTTGCACTTATTTAGATTAATTCTAATTTTATTGTCGTTTATCGGTTTTCCTGCTTTTCCCGTTTAAATCACAAAGGTACGAAACTTCCACATTTAGGGGAAAAAAGATTATAGCAGATTTTCAAGGGGGATGATTTTACTGGGATCAAAAAACGACAGAACTTAAAAGATAGCTCGTTATGAAAAACGAAAAAGATATAGTTCTCAATCAGGTTACACAGAGCGATTACAAGTACGGCTTTTATACCGATATTGAGAATGAGGACATAGGAAAGGGACTGAATGAGGATGTCATCCGGATGATTTCTGCAAAGAAGAATGAACCGGAGTTTATGCTGGAGTTCCGACTCAAGGCATACCGTCAATGGCTTACCATGAAGATGCCTGAATGGGCAAACCTGAAAATTCCGCCCATCAATTACCAGGATATCATTTATTACTCGGCCCCCAAACAAAAAGCTAAATTAAATAGCCTGGACGAGGTGGATCCCGAGTTGCTGGAGACATTCAACAAGCTGGGCATTCCTCTTGAAGAACAGAAGCACCTGGCGGGTGTGGCTGTGGATGCTGTGATTGACAGTGTTTCGGTAAAAACGACCTTTAAGGACACCCTGGCCGACCTGGGAATCATTTTCTGTTCTTTCAGCGAGGCTGTAAAAGAACATTCCGATTTGGTTCAAAAATACCTTGGTTCTGTAGTTCCGCACACCGACAATTATTTTGCAGCCCTCAATTCCGCTGTTTTCAGTGATGGTTCCTTCTGTTACATCCCCAAGGGCGTGCGTTGCCCCATGGAATTATCCACCTACTTTCGAATCAATGCGGCCAATACCGGGCAGTTTGAAAGAACCCTCATCGTAGCCGACGAGGGGAGTTATGTGAGTTACCTCGAAGGATGTACTGCTCCCATGAGAGACGAGAACCAGTTGCATGCCGCAGTAGTGGAACTGGTGGCACTGGAAAATGCAAATATCAAATATTCCACCGTTCAGAACTGGTACCCCGGCGATAAGAATGGAAAAGGAGGAATTTACAACTTTGTAACCAAGCGTGGTATATGCAAGGGAGATAATTCCAAAATTTCCTGGACACAGGTGGAAACCGGCTCAGCCATTACCTGGAAGTACCCCAGTTGCATATTGATGGGAAACAATTCAACAGGTGAGTTTTACAGTGTAGCCGTTACCAACAATTACCAACAGGCCGATACCGGCACCAAGATGATCCACATAGGTAAGAACACAAAAAGTACCATTATTTCCAAAGGGATTTCGGCAGGGAAAAGCGATAACAGTTACCGTGGCCTGGTAAAAATTCTGAAAAGGGCTGAAAATGCCAGGAATTTTTCCCAGTGCGACTCCCTTTTACTGGGCGATCAATGCGGGGCACATACCTTTCCCTACATTGAATCGGACAACAGTTCAGCCATTGTGGAGCATGAAGCAACCACCTCAAAAATAGGGGAGGATCAGATATTTTATTGCAACCAGAGAGGAATTTCCACTGAAGATGCCATTGGGCTCATCGTAAACGGTTATGCAAAAGAAGTGATCAACCAGCTGCCAATGGAATTTGCCGTGGAGGCACAAAAGCTGCTGCAGATAAGCCTTGAGGGAAGTGTAGGATAACAGATTTGTAGAATTTCAACAAAATATTTATGCTTAACATAAAAGATTTACATGCATCCATTGACGGAAACGAAATCATCAAAGGACTGAGCCTGGAGATAAAGGCAGGCGAGGTACATGCCATCATGGGGCCGAATGGTTCGGGGAAAAGTACATTTGCTTCTGTGCTTGCAGGAAGGGAAATGTTTGAAGTCACAGGCGGAAAAGTTACCTATATGGGTGAAGATCTTTTGGAGAAATCACCCGAGGAAAGAGCCAAGGAAGGAATATTCCTGGGCTTTCAGTATCCCATTGAAATACCCGGGGTAAGCATGGTCAACTTTATGAAAACTGCCGTGAACGAAATGCGAAAATATCGCGGACAGGAACCTCTTTCTGCATCCGATTTTCTGAAGATGATGCGTGAAAAGAAAGAACTGGTGGAGATTGATTCTGCCCTTACCAACCGTTCGGTAAACGAAGGGTTTTCAGGTGGAGAAAAAAAGAGGAATGAAATTTTTCAGATGGCCATGCTGGAACCCAAACTGGCAATTCTGGATGAAACCGACTCTGGGCTGGATATTGATGCGCTGAGGATTGTGGCCAACGGCGTGAATAAACTCAAAAGCAATGACAACGCTGTTTTGGTAATTACTCACTATCAGAGGCTTTTGGAATACATTGTACCCGATTTTGTACACATTTTATATGGAGGGCGTATCGTGAAATCAGGAGGCAAAGACCTTGCCCTCGTTTTGGAAGAAAAAGGTTATGACTGGATTAAAAAGGGTGCTGAAGTTTAATCCTGCGTAATTCAGTGTTACCAAAATTCAATTCAATTATGGGTTTAGTAGCAGATAAAATAGATACAAGAGAGGAGTTACTGAGGCTTTACAGGGAGAATGAAAAAACCCTGAACAGGAGATTCAGGGGGAAATTTGCCGAAACAGCCTCCCTCGCTATTGCAAGATTTGCCGAACTGGGCATTCCTTCAAAGAAGGGAGAGAAGTATAAGTATGCCGATCTGGAAACCCTGTTCCAGGGTGATTTCCAGAAATTTGCCGAACAGAAAAATATTACCTTCAAGCTTGATGACATATTCAGGTGCGACATACCAGATCTTGATGCCGAAGCGTACATCGTGCTGAATGGCTGGTATTATAACCAGGGGGTAGACACATTGCGCACATTGCCCAATGGTGTTATTCTTGGCAGCTTTGCCGATGCAGTGGAAAAGTATCCTGAACTGGTAGGTAAGCATTTTGCAAAGTATGCCAACTTCGAAGATGACGGACTGGTTGCTTTGGCCACTGCTTTTGCACGAGATGGATTCTTCATGTACATTCCCGCGGGAGTAGAGATTGAGAAGCCTGTTCAACTCATTAACATCATGATGGCCGATACAGGACTGATGGGGTACCATAGAAGCCTGATCATTGCCGAAGAAGACAGTCGTGTAAAACTGGTGATTTGCGATCATACTCTTTCAACTCATAATTTTATTACTAATTCCATCCTGGAGGTGTTTGCAGCACAGAATGCAACGGTGGATGTTGTAAAAATGCAGAACGAACACAACTCGGCCTCCCAGTTATCGCATGTTTTTGTTCACCAGGAAAAAGGAAGTACGGTAACCACCAATTCAGTCTCGCTGCATGGGGGATTTATACGTAACAATTTGCATGTAAATATGGCCGGAGAGCATTGTGAAAACAATGCCTTTGGATTGTATCTTACTGATCGCGGCCAGTACATCGATAATTATGTGTTTATGGATCATGCGCATCCGAAATGTAAAAGCAACCAGATGTTCAAAGGAGTGTTGGACGATTATGCACGCGGAGCCTTCAACGGACGCATCATAGTGCGCAGGGATGCGCAAAAAACCAATGCTTACCAGGCCAACAATAACATTCTAATGACCGATGATGCAAAAATGTATTCCAGGCCACAACTGGAAATTTTTGCCGGTGATGTGAAATGCAGCCACGGGTCAACAATAGGCCAACTCGATGAAAATGCCATGTTTTACCTGCGGTCAAGAGGCATTCCAAAAAGGGAGGCAAGACTCATGCTCATGTATGCCTTTGCCTACGACATTGTGAGCAAAATCACCGTGGAGCCTTTGCGCGAACGTATTGACCACCTGGTGAATATGCGTCTCAGAGGCGAACTCTCACGCTGCAACAGCTGCCCTATGCATTGCTGTTAAAATTCGTGGATCATGATCAACAGGGAATCATATATGGACATTAGCTCAATACGCAGCCACTTTCCAATACTGGGCAGGAATGTGCACAACCGGCCTCTTGTATACATGGATAATGCCGCAACCACGCAAAAACCCCTCAGGGTAATTGAAACCGTCGAAAGAGTGTACAAAACTCTTAACAGTAATGTTCATCGGGGTGTACACCACCTTAGCGATTTGTGCACTGATGAGCACGAACAGGCAAGACATAAGGTGCAAGAGTTTATCCATGCTGCACATTCCCATGAAATCATTTTTACCTCAGGAACCACGTCATCCATCAATCTGGTGGCATTTTCCTTTGGAGAGAAATACGTGCATGAAGGGGATGAAATCATTGTATCGGCAATGGAACATCATTCCAACCTGGTTCCCTGGCAAATGCTGTGTGATCGAAAGAAAGCTGTTTTGAAAATTCTTCCCATGAGCATGAAGGGGGAACTCGAAATTGAAAAGCTTTCCGGGCTGATAAATGCAAAAACAAAAATTGTGGCTGTTGGGCATGTATCCAATTCACTGGGTACGATAAATCCGGTGAGAGAGATTATTCAAATAGCTCATAAACAAAATGTTCCGGTTCTGGTGGACGGTGCACAGGCAGTGCAGCATGGCAGGGTGGATGTACAGGAACTGGATTGCGATTTTTATGTTTTCTCGGGGCACAAGGCATATGGGACTACGGGAATAGGAGTTTTGTACGGAAAGGAGAAATGGCTGAATGAAATGCCGCCCTGGCAGGGAGGAGGAGAGATGATCAAAGAAGTGAGTTTCTCGGGTGCTGTATATAATGATTTGCCCTTTAAGTTTGAGGCGGGAACACCTGATTTTGTCGGCGCAATTGCCCTGGGAGCAGCACTGGACTACCTGGAGGAAATCGGCCTGGAGGCAATCGCCCAAAGGGAAAAAGAACTACTGGAATACGCTACACAAAAGCTTCAGTCCATTCCCGGCCTTGTAATTGTTGGCAATGCCGCTGAGAAAATAAGTGTGATCTCCTTTTACCTCCAAGGGATTCACCCCTATGATACCGGAATGATACTCGATAAACTCGGCATTGCCGTTCGCACAGGTAATCATTGTGCACAGCCGGTTATGGATTTCCTTCAACTATCAGGAACGGTAAGGGCATCCATGGTGTTTTACAATACCATGGAAGAAATCGATTTACTGGCTGAAGGAATTGAAAGGGTACGACAAATGTTTTCATAATGAAAAGTATGGCAACACTGAATGAAATACAGGAAGAAATTGTGGAGGAGTTTGCAATCTTTGACGACTGGATGGACAAATACAATTACCTGATTGATTTGGGCAAGTCACTTCCTCGAATAGATGAAAAATACAAAACAAATGATTATCTCATAAATGGTTGCCAAAGCCGCGTATGGCTGCATGCAGGGTACGAAAATGGCCGCGTGGTTTTTACCGCCGACAGTGATGCCATCATCACGAAAGGGATCATTGCATTATTGGTGAGAGTGTTATCAGAACGCACTCCGGAGGAGATTGTGGAAACAGACCTGTATTTTATTGACAAGATCGGCCTGAAGGAAAACCTGACACCTACCCGCTCTAACGGACTTTTGTCCATGATGAAGCAGATGAAAATATATGCACTGGCCTTCAGTGCCAAACAAGGAAAGGAGTAAGCAATGGAAACCAATTTTCTGGAACTGGAAACTGAAATAGCAAGGGTGCTGAAAAATATTTACGACCCCGAAATACCAGTCAATATATATGATCTTGGCCTCATCTATGATATTATTTTGGATGAGGAGAGAAAGGTGGAACTTGTAATGACACTTACAGCACCAAATTGTCCCATGGTGGATGAACTCATGGCTGAAATCAATGAAAAGGTAAAAGCTGTGGAAGGTGTATCTGATCTTGTCATCAATCTTACCTTTGATCCTCCATGGAACAAGGAAATGATGAGCGAGGAAGCCAAACTGGACCTGGGCTTTTTATAGAAAAAACAGGCTGCCCCATCCGGCAACCAAACAATTACCGGATTGAATGCACCCGCCTAATCAAAACATGAGGATGAATGATTAGGTAAAATTGGTGACTCAAATGGGGCAGTCCGTTTGAAACTTAGATAAGACCCAGCAGATATTTTATCAGAAACATGGCCAGAACGAGGCCAACTGTAATAATCACTACGCCCAGCCAGGAGCTGGCATTTTTTTCCTGTTTTTCCATTTCAGTAAATTATGATTGTAATTAAAAATTTGATTTCTGCCTGAAGCAGCAGTAAAAATGTGAAATGGAAGGCTAGATGTTTAGCCTGCAACAGAATTCAAGCAGGTGATGAACAGTATGTTTTTCGGGAAAATTACAACTGTAAATTTCAGAAAGGGATCGGGAGGTTATTACCTCCTGAGATGTGCCAAAATGATGAAATACGGGAAGGACTCTCAAAAAAGGTTGGTTCTGCTGATTTACCTCTCCCATGATGAGATATTGCCTGATGAAGTCATTAGTTTGTGCAAAAGGATCACAAGCAGTGATTGTACAAGGCTCGATGGGTTCCGGTTCATCCAGCCACCTGCCATTCAGATTCACCAGGGCAACTGAAACAACAAGGCCGGTAATTAATGCGGATAAAACTCTGCGGAACATAATCTTCTTTAAAGGCTGTAAAGTTATTTCAAAAAGAAATCGTGTATTCCTTTTAGATGAATTATTTTTGAGAAGTCACGGGTATTTTTTTGGAAAAGGAAGAAACATACAGTGAAATGATCAAAACTGAGGCAAAAAGGCTCGGGTTTGATCATTGTGGTATTTCTCCGGCGGAGTACCTTGCAGAGGATTCTGAACGGTTAAAAGCATGGCTCGAAAAGGGTATGCACGGTACCCTGGATTGGATGGAAAGGAATTTTGATAAACGTACCGATCCGCGCCTCCTGCTGGAAGGAACCAAATCAGTTATTTCGGTCATCCTCAACTATTATCCCGGGGAGCAGCAACATGTCCCTGATGCTCCCGTTATTGCCAAATATGCCTATGGGGAAGACTACCATTTTGTGATGAAGGATATGCTGAATGAACTGCTGCAGTTTATTCGTGAGAATGTTGGGGAAGTGCAGGGAAGAGCATTCGTGGATTCGGCCCCCGTAATGGATCGTGTTTGGGCTAAACGCGCGGGATTGGGCTGGATTGGTAAAAATACCAACCTGATTTCGCGTGACCATGGCTCCTTTGTTTTTATCGGGGAGTTGCTGGTAAATATGGAACTGAAACCTGATAATGAAACTGTTCCCGACTTGTGTGGTGCATGCACACTTTGCATTGACACCTGTCCCACCGGGGCCATTGTAGCACCCTATGTGCTTGACGGCAGTAAATGCATTTCTTATTATACCATAGAAAACAAGGGAGAAATGCCTTCCGGGATGGAAAAGAACTTTAAGAACCGTGTGTTTGGCTGCGATATTTGCCAGGATATTTGCCCGTGGAACTGGAAAAAGGCAAAACCACACAGCGTTGAAAGGCTGAAACCATTAACGGGGCTTTTGGAAATGACCCGTGCCGATTGGTACAATCTCACCCCGGAGGAATTCGGTCAAAAGTTCAAAAAATCACCCATCAAAAGGCCCAAATACGAGGGGCTGAGGAGAAACCTGGATTTTATCATTAAACCGAAGGATAAATAACACCCTTTAAGGGAAATGATTTAAGGCTGAATGGCTATAATTGTCTTAATAATAAGGTAATAGGGTAAGGTCTTGTTGATTTACCTTTTTACTAAGGTTTCTCAGGTGATAAAAGGGGATAAAAAATTATAATAAACCAGTTGTAAATGGCAGAGATTTTTGATTAATCAAAACCGATTTTTTGGAACAATGTGTTTTTGGCCGGATTGAAACCTTATTTTCATTTCCAAACCTAAGTAAGCAACTGCATCTGAATGATTTTTTACCCTATTAGCTTATTAACCTTTCATAATACTTCACCCTCCTTGTTTTAAAAGTTTCTTTGTGGGGGCGTTTATTCAACATTAAGGATTGTGACCACAATATTCCTGTTTTTCCGGGGTCCATCAAACTCACAAAGAAAAATATTCTGCCAGGTGGAAAGCCCCATTTTACCACCCAGGATGGGAATGGTTTCTGAAGGCCCCACCAGTCCGGCTTTCAAATGTGCATCCCCGTTGTTGTCCTGTGCATCATGCTCCCACACACCATGTGGGATTAGTTTGGCCAGCAGGTTGATTACATCATTCTGCTCAGAGTTGTCCCAGTTTTCCTGGATCATGATGCCCGCTGTGGCACCCTGCACATATACGTTCACCAGCCCTGTTCTGACTTTGCTTTTTGCCACAAGTGCCTCCACAGCTTTGGTGATATCATACAATGCGTTCTTTTTACCTGTTTCAATGCCGATGATTTCCTGCATGTCCTTGGTCTTGTTTCGTGGTTTATCAGTAAATTTACAAATCAATTTCAATTACCAGAAATTATGAACCAGGATCAGGAAAACACAATTTATAAATGGATTGCAAACGATGGCACGGGCCTCTTTGCGCAGAGTTGGAAGCCGGCAAAACCAGCCAAAGCAGTGATTGCGCTGGTACACGGCCTTGGGGAGCACTCTGCCCGATATGCACACTGGGCAGCCATGTTTTGCGGGAACGATATTGCATTTGTTACCATGGACTTACGCGGACATGGACATTCAGGAGGCAAAAAAGGGCATACACCTTCTTATTATATGCTGATGCAGGATATACAGCTGCTTATTGACAAATCCACCGAACTGTTTCCCGGCATACCGGTAATTTTATACGGGCACAGCATGGGCGGCAATCTCGCAGTAAACTATCTTCTAATGAAAAAACCGGATGTCAGTGCATGCATCATCACCTCCCCCTGGCTGAAGCTTTCGTTTGATGTTCCAAAGGCAAAACTGCTTGCCGGAAAACTGGTGCAGGGCATTTTCCCTTCCTTTTCGCAGCCATCCGGACTGATTGCCGATAACCTCTGCCAGGACAAACAGGTGGTGCAGGATTACCTGAACGACCCACTTGTTCACGATAAAATTTCAATTGCCCTGTTTTCCTCGGTGTATAAGAACGGATTACGGGCCATACAGCAAGCAGGCAATCTGAATATTCCATGCCTGCTCATGCATGGCAGCAATGACAAAATTACTTCCCCCGAAGGAAGCAGGGAATTTGCCAAAGCCAATCCCTCCATGGTCAATCTGAAAATCTGGGAGGATGCATTTCACGAACTGCAGAATGAGCCCTTCAGGCTGGATGTGTTTCACTTCATTATAAACTGGCTGAAGATTTATATACCATGAGCCGCTTGTTCCGTACCGAAATGGATGTTATTCCCTCCCCCGTGAAGCTATCGTACCGGGAACCATCACTTTGGATTGGCTCCTGCTTTACTGAAAACATTGGCGGATGGATGAGTGAAATGAAATTTCCGGCAATGTTGAATCCCTTCGGAACGATTTTTAACCCTGCTTCTATTAACCAAAATATTGAGCTGCTTTTGCAGGGAAAAGAGTTTAAGAACACCGATATGGGTTTTGAGAATAACCTGTATTTCAGTTTTTGTCATCACACTTCTTTTTCATCTCCTGATAAAGATGCCTGCCTGTCATCAATTAACAAGTCATTTACAGAGGCGGCTGAATTCCTTGTAAAGACAAAGTTCCTGTTTCTTACATGGGGTACGGCATGGATTTACCTGTTAAAAGAAACAGGCCGTGTGGTTGCAAACTGCCACAAACTGCCCGACAAGTTTTTCGAGAGAAAACTCCTGAGCGTGGAAGATATTGCAATTGCCAGTGCGGCAGTTATTGGAGAGTTGAAAAAGCACAATCCCGGATTACAGATTGTTTTAACGGTAAGTCCTGTAAGGCACTTGAAAGACGGGTTTGTGGAAAACCAGGTCAGCAAATCCACTTTGGTCCTGGCTGCTCATGAACTGTGCAGGAATTTCGATGGAGTGTATTATTTCCCTGCCTACGAAATTGTTATGGATGATTTACGCGATTACCGCTTTTATGAAGACGACATGGTGCACCCCAACAAACAGGCTACCCGGTACATTATGGAAAAATTCGGGGAGGCATGGATTGACCCGGCAGCCATTCCCGTGATGAAAGAAGTGGAGAAAATCCTGAAAGCGATTTCTCACAGGCCCTTCAATCCCAACACCCCGGAGCACAAAAAATTCCAGGAAAACACCCTGCAGCAATGCCTGCAACTGGAAAAAAAGTATCCTTTTCTTGACCTGCAGAGGGAAAAGGAAGTTTTAAATAGAAACTTATTGAATCCTTGAGGCTTTTTATAAAACACTTCCTGAATTGTCATTCCTGCGAAAGCAGGAATCTTTAAGCCCCAATGGCTGCCAGGTAAAAAGAAAGGCGCGCGTCGGAGACGCGCGCCAGCCTTGGTTAACTAAGTTGTTATGCCAAATCAAAGCGATCTGCATTCATCACTTTTGCCCACACAGCTACAAAATCCTTCACAAACTTTTCCTTGTTGTCATCCTGTGCATACAGTTCTGCATACGCACGTAACACGGAGTTTGAGCCAAAAACCAAATCCACCCGGGTTGCTGTCCATTTTGTTTTACCTGTTTTCCGGTCAACGATATGATACAGGTTGTCCGAGACAGGCTTCCATGTGTAGCTCATGTTTGTGAGGTTGACAAAGAAATCATTTGTCAGAACGCCTTCTTTGTCAGTAAATACACCGTGTTTTGTGCCCCCGTGGTTGGTCCCCAGAACGCGCATACCTCCCACAAGGACTGTCATTTCGGGAGCGGTAAGGCCCATGAGTTGGGTTCTGTCAAGCAGGAGTTCTTCAGGCTTCACTGCATAATCTTTTTTCACCCAGTTCCTGTAGCCATCGTGAATGGGTTCCAGTACGCCGAAAGATTCGGCATAGGTCATTTCGGGTGTAGCATCGCCTCTGCCTGGACTGAAAGGTACCTTCACATTTACGCCGGCCTGCTGTGCCGCTTTTTCAACGGCCGCAGTTCCTCCCAGTACTATCAGGTCGGCAATACTTACTTTTTTCTGCAAACCTTTCTGAATTTCTTCCAGTTTTGCCAGCACTTTTTGTAATCTTTCGGGTTCATTTCCTGCCCAGTCTTTTTGAGGTGCAAGACGGATCCTGGCACCATTGGCACCACCCCTGAAATCAGAGCCTCTGAATGTTCTTGCACTGTCCCATGCAGTTGTGATCAGTTCTGTTTGTGAAAGGCCACTGTTCAGCAACTTCTTCTTCAAATCTTCAATTTCTGCTTCCGACAGGGTATAATCAACCGCCGGTATGGGATCCTGCCAGATGAGGTCTTCTTTGGGTACATCGGGGCCCAGGTAACGGCTCCTTGGGCCTAAATCGCGGTGCGTGAGTTTAAACCATGCGCGGGCAAAAACTTCCTCAAAGTAGGCCGGGTCTTTATGAAAGCGCTCCGAAATTTTACGGTATTCCGGATCCATTTTCAGGGCCATGTCGGCATCGGTCATCATGGGGTTTCTGCGAACACCCGGCACATGAGCATCCAATGGTTTGTCTTCCTCTTTCATGTTCACAGGTTCCCATTGCCATGCCCCGGCAGGACTTTTCTTCAACTCCCAATCATGATTAAGCAAAAGATGGAAATAAGTATGATTCCATTGATCGGGCTTGCTCGTCCAGGCACCCTCCAGTCCACTGGTCACCGTGTCTTCAGAATGACCTTTCCCTTTGGGATTTTTCCATCCGAAACCCTGCTCTTCCACATCTGCTTCTTCCGGATTTGGACCCAGAATGGATGCATCACCATGTCCGTGAGCTTTGCCAACGGTATGACCACCGGCGGTTAATGCAACGGTTTCCTCATCGTTCATGGACATTCTTTTGAATGTTTCCCTCACGGCTTTGGCCGTTTTTATTGGGTCTGGCTTTCCATCAACGCCTTCGGGGTTCACATAAATCAATCCCATTTGAACTGCGGCCAGGGGATTTTCAAGGGTTTCTTCATCCGCTTTATCGGAATATCTGTCTTTTCCCAGCCATTCCTTCTCAGCACCCCAGTAAATGTCTTTCTCCGGGTGCCAGATGTCTTCACGCCCGCCGGCAAAGCCAAAGGTTTTAAAGCCCATGGATTCATAAGCCATATTTCCGGCGAGGATAAATAAATCGGCCCAGGATAATTTGTTGCCGTATTTTTTCTTGATGGGCCATAACAACCTGCGTGCCTTATCCAGGTTCACATTGTCGGGCCAGCTGTTGAGCGGGGCAAAGCGCTGGTTGCCGGTATTGCTTCCGCCACGGCCGTCGGCAACACGGTAAGTACCGGCACTGTGCCAGGCCATGCGGATCATTAATCCTCCGTAATGGCCCCAATCGGCCGGCCACCAGTCCTGGCTGTCGGTCATCAGCTTTTTCAGGTCGTTTTTCACAGCCTCCAAATCGAGCTTTTTGAACTCTTCGCGGTAGTTGAAATTCTTCCCATAGGGATTTGTCTTGCAATCGTGCTGGTGCAGAATATCCAGGTTCAGGGCATTAGGCCACCAGCTCATCACGGAACTTTTTGTGTCTGTGTTAGCCCCGTGCATCACCGGGCATTTACCTCCTTTTTTTTCCATTTTGTTCAAGGTTTTAGATGGTTAATTTATTTTGTGTACTTACCAATTATTTGTAATTTGATATCCTCAATCTGAAAATGGGGGATTTTCTTTTTACTGAAATAGTTGTCAAGGATTTCGTTCAGTTCCGCATCTATAAAGTCTTCAATCTTTTCGGAATCTGAACAGTAAATATGATGATGCCTTTCCAGTATTGCATCGTAGCGCATGGTATCACTTTCGGTTTTTACCTTATCAACAAGGCCGTTTTCCACGAAAACCTCCAGTACTTTATATACCGTTGCCACCGAAATGTTGGGATGATTTTTACGGATGTATTCAATGATATTTTCTGCCGTGGGATGGTTATTAAGCTCTACGATTGACTCAAAAATAGCAATGCGCTGGGGTGTTACCTTCAGCCCCTTTTCATACAATTTGCTGCTGATTTCTCCGGCATTCATAAATAAAAATTCTGATTAGAGAACTATTCTCCTATAGTAATGAATAAAGATAGTAATTTTTCAAATAAAAGTCAAGTAATGAAAACAAAATTCCTGCGGAAAGATGAATACTTTATTGGTTCAGGAAATTGAGCCTGGTATTATACATCAGTAAATAATCCCTCTTGATGTCATCACTTAAAAAGGAACGGCTTACCAGTATTTCCACGGGAGCTTGTTTTTTAGTAAAAGTATCCAGTAATTTGTCACATCTTGTTTTTTCCATACCAATTCTTAAAGCAAATTCCAAAAAATCATCTTTGGATGGTTGACCGTTTTTTTTGTATTTATTGCTTTTGAAACCGTCAGAAAACAAACCTTTGTCCAGGGCGAAATCATTATCGTTTACATGAACCCTGGTATTGAGTAAATCGTAAGCAGGACTGAGCAGATAATCCCCGCCGATTGATTCCAGCAAAGAAAAGTTCTTCAGGTGAGCGTTACCGTTTGAGAACAAATAGTTAAAAACAACCAGTGAAAAATATTTTTCTATTTCCACTCTCCATGCAGGAACATACTTTTTAAGTAAAAGGCCAATTTCTTCATAGCTGAATTCATACTTAAAGTTTATCCCCGAATTGTCTTTGGTTTTGCCCGCCAGGGAAGCAAAATCCTCTTTTCCCCATTTTGTTCCGTCCGGCTTCACATCAAATCGCTGGGTAATATATGCAGGTGTACCATCCTTAAAAAAAGTCATAGCATTTTCGGCTGTTTTAATGCCATACACCTGTTTTGCAATTTGCATGGTCAGATGCTCGTTTGCAGGCACCTGGGAGGCTTTTTTCACATCCCCGGGTATAGGTTTAAGTATGTAAGTTCCTTTTTCACCTTCCCGGGTCAGGCGTAAGACATTCCTCTCGAGAATTAAACTCAGTTTTACCTGTACCCCCGATATGGAAATCCGGCTGCGGTTTTCCATAAACAGTTCGGCTGCTTCTTCGCTATGCTGAGGTGTATCATAAGGTAAAACAGGACTTACTTTTTTACCATGAAATAAATTTCTCAAACAGGCGGGACTAAAGGTGTTAAAACCTTCAGCCAGTGTTCCCGGGCAATATTTCAGTTCATTCGGGTTCATTTTGCCGGAATGGGTTTTACGGTGATTGCACCCACGGTGTCTGTTTGTGCAGTTGCCATTAATAAGCCAAAGCTGTCTTCTTCATCCAGCCTCAATTGCGTGCATTGCAGCCTGCGGTTCACTCCTTCACTTAACAGGTTAAAAAAAAAGGGAAATAAAG
The DNA here is from genome assembly GCA_037446695.1 of Bacteroidota bacterium. Classification (GTDB taxonomy): domain Bacteria; phylum Bacteroidota; class Bacteroidia; order Bacteroidales; family PUMT01; genus JBBIHY01. The sequence goes on along the minus strand of JBBIHY010000006.1, from coordinate 12,787 downwards.
ATTCGCTCCGGTATTCCTTTTGCTTTTTGGGAAGGGTTAAACTCACGGCCGGGGTTTTTGCATCGCTGAAATAATTTTCGTCATACCTGAACACAAATTGTCCATGGTTTTCTTCTGTGAGAATACCGGCCAAAATTCCGTTGCGATATACTTCCACTGCTCTCATTTACTCAAAGCGGTTTTTTTATTTCCAGTTTCAGTTGCATACCCAGTACCTGAATTAGTTTGTTCAATATCTCAAGGGAGGGATTACCCGTACCCCTTTCCAATTTGTAAAGGGTATTGGTGCTGATTTTAGCCAACTCGGCCAAATGCGGTTGCGTGATTCCCAGTTCTTTTCTCCTGGTTTTTATTGTTTCGCCCAATTCACTTGCTAACATTATAGTGTGATTTTATAGTAAAAATAGAATTGATTATTGAGAAAAAAAAGAAAAATCACAACATAGTGTGATTTTTATGTATTCTTAACAGGTTTTCCGGAGTAAAGGGAGATATTCATTTACACAAAATTCTTTACACTACCTCACTGGGCTTACTCGATTTCTGGTTTTCCTGTCATTTTCCTATCAATTTGCTACTTTTTTTCAGTCTCCCGTGCGCAGGAAACAGATACACTCTTCGACAAACTTTGGAAATAGTGTTGGCTCGTGGGGGTTTTGGCAATGTGTGCAATGTGGGTTGGTAATTCAAAATTTTTGTGGTGGGTAAAAAAAATTAAAACACATTCGGGTCGGTCCCGAAAGCTTTCAGGATCTGGTTATTTGTTTGTCAGTTTCGTTTTTCATGCCAAGTTTAATTTTTCATTTTCATTGTCAATTTGCTGTATCGTGGTCTTTTCTCCGCTTGTGCATAACGGGTTCGGGATTCCCGAGCCCGATGGTATGCAATAGGATGCGGGAATTTAAAAATCATCCTGATTTTTGTGTCAGGTTAGTTAATAAAGCCTTACTACCTGCTCACCCTTTTACTAAGCCCTTCAATATTTAAATGAAGCATCCGTTAAGCGAAGCGTATTGCATAAAATCTTGTTTATAGCATCACCTATGTTAAACATATCTCTTCATTTTGGACTTATATGTTCAACTTTTGTCAATTATACCTTCCCGGCAAACTAAACCGGTAATCCTTGTTCAGGTTATAAAAAAATTCCCATCTGCAGGATGGGAGGAGAGAAGAAATATTTGTATATCGAATATCGAACAGGGAATTTCGAATTCCGGAGTTTTTATTCCTTCGTGATTTACTATTCGGGATTCAGAATTAGAAGTTTAATTCTGGTGCTACCGGATTGCCACCATCAAAACGATGCCCTTACCGCCAGCATAAGATTGGTGCCCGGAGCCGAAATGCCCGATGAGTAAGGCCGGTACAGGGTGTTGGTGATGTTTTCCAGTCCTGCACACAGTTGCAGGTATCCGTTTGCCTGGTAAAGGGTTTTCAGGTTCAGGGTAATCCAGCCCGGGGAGTATGGATTACCGTTATCATCGGCGGCATACAAATGAGGTTTGGCAATTTCCGAGGGTGGCATGTTTTCAAAGGTGATTCTTCCCTGGTAATGGGCATAAATTTCTGTTTTCAGCCGTTTTTTGGTCCATGTGAGCCTGGTGATTCCAAACAGGGGCACGGCATGTCTGAGCGGTGCAGTGGATCCGTCGTCCAGTTCTTCTTCCCCGCTTTGCCAGGTGATGCGCGAAACAAGTGTCCACTCAGATCCCAGCTTGACTTCGGTGGCAGCCTGCAGTCCATACACACGCGCATTGGCTGCATTCTGAATGGAAAGCACCCTGCTCAGGTTACCGTCGTAGATAATACTGTCCTGCCCGTTAAACAGGAATTCGCGCCGTACCAGGGCATTGTCCAGCAGTGTATAAAAGGCAGCCAGGTCTAATTTTACCTTGTTGTTAATGATTCTTATGATACCTGCATCCAGGTTCCAGGCATATTCGGGCTTCAGGTAAGGGTTTGGAACGATCACATTCCCCGGCTCTGAGTCAAATACCTTTCCCACATCATCGATATTAGGTGCACGAAAACCCGTGGAAAGGTTAAGGTTTAACTGCCAGTCATTGGTAGGCTTAAATGCAATGCCTGCACTGCCTGTCAGGGCACCTTGCAGCAGGCTGGCTGCATCAAAGGGGAATGGGTAAAAAGTTTTATCAAATTCAGCCTCCAGGCCCACCAGGTTGTACCTCAGTCCGGTTTGCAGGGTAATTTCCCGGTTTACCCGGTTCAGCAATCCTACATAGGCTGCAGCCGAATACCATTCGGAGCCATTGGGGTAGCGTGTGCTCAGCGGAGACAAGCTGCCGTTGGCAATATTCTCACGAATAGCTTCTGATCCAACATGGTTCAGTATGAACTCTGCCCCGTAACGCAGGGATTTTCTTTCATCCAACATCTTGTCAAAATCGGTATTTAACGACCAGGCATTTACTTTCTCGTACCTGTGGTTCAGGTTATTGCTCCCAAAATTCCGGTTGTGCCGGCTCTCCTCAAACAGTTGCCAGGCAACTACCGTGCGCATCTGGTCGTGCAGGGCCGATGGCCTTGTTGAGACTGCACTCACCACATTCATCAACCATTTTTGCGGACCGTAATACCAGTCACCGTCTCTCAGGTTACCCTGGTTATTGTATTCAATGAGCCTGTCGTACCGTGGCACATCGGTGGTATTGGAGTAATAAAACCCATAATGAAGATCCAGTCCGCTGGCAGGGGAGTATTTGAACTTTTGCAGGAAATTTGCCTGTCCGTAACCCGAGTGCAGTTGTATTCGCTGGTCAGGGTTTTTGACAACCGTGTCGCGGTTATTGACCCGTGTCACATATTCGGGACGCAGAAAAATATCCGGTCCGTGTTTACCGGTTTTCAGGTCGCCAAAATCGCTCAGCGAGAGGCTGGTAACGAATCCCCATTTTTTAAAACCTCCTGTAACACTTGCATGGGCTGTTTTTTCGAGGTTGGCCGATGAGAATCTTCCCATGGTACGGGCCGTGACAATATTTTTGCCATAGGGGTTGAGCTTTGGATCCAGAGTATAAAAATTCATTGCCCCGCCAAGGGCATCGCTTCCGTAGATTATGGCTCCCGGTCCGAACAGCACCTCTGTATTTTCTATCACAAGGGGATCAATGGAAATCACATTCTGTATATTTCCGCTGCGGAAAATGGCATTGTTCATGCGCACGCCGTCCACGGTGATGAGTACCCTGTTGGTTGCAAAACCGCGTATCATGGGGCTGCCGCCACCCATCTGGCTCTTCTGAATGAACACATTGCCGTTTATGCCTAACAGGTCCGCTGCAGTCTGCGGATTGTTCAGGATAATATCTCTCCGTCCAATCGTTGTAATTTTTGAAGGGATGTCTCTCAGTTTTTGCTGCCAGCGGGTGGCTGAAACCACAATTTCGTCCAGGGAGATTTCCTCAGTTTCAAGAAAAATCATGAATTGTTTTTCTTCCAGTTCCTCCCAGGTGAACGCATGAGTTTTGTACCCCAGCAAGCGTACGGTAATATCATGGGCACCCCGGAATGATGAAATATCGGTTCTTCCCCTGCTATCGGTGGTAGTGAATTTATTCAGGGATTCACTGAAAATGACTGCTGCTTCCAGCGGCAGCGTGGTTTGACTGTCCCTGAGAAGCAAATTTTGTGAATTAACCTGGAGCGGCAAAAAAATGAAAAGGCACAGCCCTGCAATACTCCTCATACATCAAAAAGTTTAAACGAACAGATGCAAAAATCCGGATTAGATTATGAGTTGCTTCAAAAATTATGCCCCGCAAAAAAAGGGAATTATGTTTTTGAACTTATCAGTGTTTTTTTTGTTTCCTAAGAAAGTTTTTTATTTTGACAGGGAAACTATGAATTTCAGGAACCATTTTTTACTTTCGGTATTTTTACTGATCGCCCCTTATCTGCTGGCTCAGAACGAGGAGAGGGGGGCTATCCAGGGCAGGATTTACAATGCCAAGAACAACGAGCCAATCCCTTTTGCCAATATTGTGATCTGGCAAACCAATATTGGTACCATCAGTGATTTTGACGGAAATTTTTTGATCACCGGGGTTAAGCCTGGTTTTGTTGAACTGAGAGCTTCAGCTGTTGGGTTCAAGCCCTTTATATCAGGTGAAATACTGGTAACCAATGCACGCAGGGTGAACCTTGAGATTGCTATGGAAGAAGCACTTGTGGAGATTGATGAGGTTACGGTCACCGTTTCCCCATTCCGAAGACGGGAGGAAAGTCCGGTTTCCATTCAAAGAATTGGCATTGCCGAGATTGAAAAAAACCCGGGAGGTAACCGTGACATTTCTCGTGTAATTCAGTCCTTCCCGGGCGTTTCTTCTTCTCCCAGCTTTCGCAACGATGTAATTGTAAGGGGAGGGGGCCCTTTCGAAAACCGTTTTTTTATTGATGAGGTGGAAATTCCCAACCTGAACCATTTTGCCACCCAGGGCGCCTCGGGCGGACCGGTGGGTATCATCAATGTGGATTTTCTTCGCGAAGCCGAACTGTATTCTGGTGCTTTCCCTGCCAACCGTGGAAACGCGCTCAGCTCAGTGCTGGAAATGAAGCAGATCGACGGTAACCCTGACAGGATGCAGTTCCGGAGTTCTGTCGGGGCCTCTGACCTGGCACTTACATTGGACGGGCCCATGTCTCCCTCCACTACTTTTATTTTCTCGGCAAGAAGGTCTTATCTGCAACTTTTGTTCAGCGCATTGGGACTTCCCTTTTTGCCCACCTATAACGATTTTCAGTTCAAAACCCGCACAAGGATAGATGAGAAAAGGGAACTTTCCTTTATTGGACTTGGTGCAATCGATCAGTTCAGACTGAACACCGGTGCAAATAAGACCGACGACCAAAAGTATATTCTGAGCTATGTTCCTGTAAACGAGCAATGGAATTATACGGTGGGTACTGTGTATAAAAAATACCGTGAAAATAACTACGATACATGGGTGCTGAGCCGCAATTACCTGAACAATGTTGCCTACAAATATGAGAACAATATAGAAATCGACTCTTTAAAGATTCTGGACTATTCCTCGGCCGAGATAGAGAACAAGTTCAGGTATGAAAATACAAGGCGTTTCGGAAGCGGGTTTAAACTTAACCTGGGTGCCGGTTTGGAATATGCAAGGCTGAAAACCACGGCATTTAACCGTGTATTTTTTCAGGGTCAGCCTGTGGTTTTTAATACCTTTACCAACCTGGACCTTTTCAAGTGGTCAGTTTTTGGACAGATCAGCCGCAATTACATGAATGATAAGCTTTCTTTATCATTTGGACTGAGGGCCGATGCAAACAGTTATTCAGAGTCCATGTCGAATATGCAGGACCAGATCTCCCCGCGTTTCTCAGCCTCGTGGGGATTTGTACCCAAATGGTGGCTGAATTTCAGCACAGGGCGCTTTTACCAGCAACCAGCATACACCATTCTTGGTTACAGGGATTCCGACGGGCGGATGGCGAATAAGTTTAACAACCTTACCTACATAAGGGCCGATCACCTGGTGGGAGGACTGGAATGGAGACCCAATGAATTTTCAAGGATTACCCTGGAAAGTTTTTACAAAGATTACAGTAACTACCTGTATAGTGTGCAGGATTCTATTCCAATGGCCAGCAAGGGAGCTGACTTTGGTGTTTTTGGCACGGAGGAGGTTCGCTCGGTTTCTGATGGGCGTGCCTACGGAATGGAATTGCTGATGCGTCACCGGCAGTTTCTTGGTTTTAATCTTATTACTTCCTATACCTATGTGCGAAGTGAATTTTCTGACCTCCAGGGCAAATACATACCCACTGCATGGGACAACCGGCACATTTTCAATATCACTGCCACCAGGAGTTTTAAAAGAAACTGGGATTTCGGATTCAAATGGCGTTATGTGGGAGGATTCCCTTATTCTCCTGCCGATCTGGAAAGATCCAGCCTAATTAAAGCCTGGACATTGAACGGGCGTGAAATTCCTGATTTCAGAAGGTACAACAGCCTGCGACTGAGGGCATTTCATCAGTTGGATATACGTATTGACAAACAGTATTTCCTTAACCGCTGGTCATTGTTATTTTATGTGGATATTCAGAATTTGTACAATTTTAAATCGGATGAGCCCGCCCGCTTTGTTCTTGCTACCGATGCAACGGGGAATCCTCTCATTAACCCGGAAGATCCTTCCAGGTATGTTTTAAGAAACATATCGGGGGATGGCACGGGAACTATTCTGCCAACAGTGGGGATTATTATAGAATTTTAATGAAAGAGTGAAATGAAAAAGAACCTTTTGTATATTATTCTGGTTATTGCTGCAGCTTCCTGTCACACAGGAAGAATGAAGACTTCTGCAGAGAAGGATATTTTATATGTTTTTAACTCCAATGAAAGCGGAACCGGTAGGGAAATGGAAATCGAACTGCGAAGGGGCAGGTCGTTCTATTACCCGCTGATGGCTATCTGGCTGGAGGATTTAGACGGGAACTATATTCAAACCCTGTATGTTGCCGAGTCAATTGCAAAAGGAGTATTTGGTCATGGAGATGCCTCCACCGGGAAATGGATGCCCGGGCCAATTCGCAGGCCGGCAGCCCTGCCATACTGGGGACATAAGAGGGGAATTCAGGCAGAGGATGGGTTTTATATTCCTACGCAAGATAATCCTCTTCCCGATGCCTATACAGGCGCAACGCCAACAACCGGCTTTCTGCTGAATACCCGCAGCGATGCACCTATGGAAGGGAAGATCAGGGTCATGATGGAAATCAACCAGTCGTGGGACTGGAACGAATACTGGACCAACAACAAGTTTCCCGGTGATGAACAGTACAAAACTTCTGCACAGCCCGCACTAGTTTTTGCTGCACTGATTGACATGGATGGGCCGGGTGATTATGAAATGAAAATCATAGGCCACAGTCATTATTCGGGGAAGGACGGGAATCTTTATACCGATTTGTCCACCTTTACCACCGCCAAGTATATTGTTGAGAAACTCAAGGTAACCATTAAATAGAAGTTTATTTCTAACCTTTACTTTAAGTTTTTGCAGTGTTGTCAGAGGATTAATTATACCTCAAGGGGTTTATTTAATCAAGAAAAATTGTAATTTTGTCATGTTTCAACAGAAACTCCTTCTTTTTTAAAGGAAAAAAGGAAATTTTGACACGTTTTAATATGGATATTCAGGGAATTAAACAACGTTTTGGAATAATCGGCAACTCGGTGGGCCTAAACAGGGCTATAGAAGTGGCCTACAGGGTCTCTGCAACAGATTTGAGCGTGCTGATTACCGGAGAAAGCGGTACTGGAAAGGAAGTATTCCCTCAGATTATTCATCAGTTTAGTGCCCGCAAGCATGGACAGTATATTGCAGTGAACTGTGGAGCCATTCCTGAAGGGACCATTGACTCGGAACTTTTTGGACATGAAAAAGGTTCTTTTACAGGTGCACACGAGAGCAGGAAAGGATACTTTGAGGTAGCCAATAAAGGAACCATTTTCCTGGATGAAGTTGCTGAATTGCCCCTTTCTACGCAGGTAAGATTGCTCAGGGTGCTGGAAACCGGGGAGTTTTTGAAAGTCGGTTCATCCACTGTGCAAAAAACCAATGTACGTGTGATAGCCGCCACCAATGTAGACCTCATTAAGGCCATCAATGAGAGCCGCTTCAGGGAAGATTTGTTTTACAGGCTGAGCACAGTGCCTGTTTTCATACCTCCCTTGAGAGAAAGGCAGGATGATATCCTTCTGCTTTTCAGGAAATTTGCCGTTGATTTTGCTGAAAAATACCGTATGCCGCCTGTTACACTGAATGATGACGCACGTGCAGTTTTGCGCAATTATGAGTGGCCGGGTAATATCAGACAACTGAAGAATATTACTGAACAATTATCCATCATTGAGAAAAGTCGCGAAGTTACGGGTGATACTCTCAGGAAATACCTGCCCGATTTTATAGGACAGAAACTTCCTGTTCTTCTCGGCAATTCTCCGCAGGAAAAATCGTTTGCTTCTGAAAGGGAAATTCTTTATAAAATTCTCTTCGATATGAAGAATGATATGACGGATCTGAAAAAGCTGGTTTTTGAGATAATGGAGAAATTGCCACAGGAAATGAAACTGGGAGAAAGCAGTAACAGGGTTTTACAGAATCTTTACAAGGGGAATGAACAGCAGGTTGTAGCGGAACAGGGTCAAAAATTTTATGATGTAAAGCGTCAGGACATACCTGATATTGAAGATACGGAAGAGATTGTGGAAGAATCCTTTTCCCTGCAGGACAAGGAAATTGAAATGATCAGGAAAGCACTAGAAAAATACAACGGTAAGAGGAAGCTGGCGGCGCAGGAACTGGGAATTTCAGAACGAACACTATACAGAAAAATCAAACAGTTTGAACTGGAGGGCAATTAGTTATGCTGAGATTTCAAAAATATTTCATTTTGTTGTTAATAGCAGTTGCTTTCAAATCATGCACCATGAAGTATTCATTAACGGGGGCATCTATTTCTTCCGAAATGAAAACCGTGTCGGTGGAGGATTTCCAGAACCGTGCTCCTGTTGTATTTACAACACTCAGCAGGGATTTGTCAGAGGCTCTTAAGGACAGGTTTCAGTCGCAAACGCGCCTGAGGCTTATCAATGGCATTGGTGATGCCCATTTTGAAGGAGAAATCAGGGATTACCGTACGCAACCACTTGCACTGCAGGCGAATGAGATAACTGCCCGTGAAAGACTTACCATTACCGTATGGGTAAAATACACCAACGTGACTGACCCTAAACAGGATTTTGAAACTACTTTCAGCAGGTACGAGGATTTTGATTCAGCAACAGGACTGGCTCCCGTTGAAGCCGATCTGGTGAAAAAGATGATTGATCAGCTCACACAGGATATCTTTAACAGGGCATTTGTAAACTGGTAATACATGCAAAAGGAGCAGTTCATAAATTACCTGTCAAATCCGGAGGAACTGGATGAGAAAAGCCTGGAGAACCTCAGGGAGATTCTGGCAGATTACCCCTATTTTCAGACAGCTCATCTTTTACTGGTGAAAAACCTGAGCAACCTGAACCACATGAAGTTTGACAGCCAGTTGAGAATTTCTGCTGCACATGTAGGCAACAGGCAACTGTTGTTTCGTTTGCTGGCACAGGATCCAATCCGCCAGGTGACCACTCATACCGTTGATGAAAAACAGGAAGCACCTGTTGTGGCTGAGCCTGTAAAGCAGGAAAAACATCAGGATTCGGTATCAGGTGAAAAGTCTCAGGATAAAAGTATTGCCGATATCGTACTCCAACAGGTGAATGATATGAAAAGGGAACTGGAGGAGAAAGGTGGAAAGAATGAGGGAATTTTAACTGAACAGTTTGCCAAATCAACATCTGAAGAGATTTTTGAGATTGATGAAAAGCAGGAAATCGTTACAGATGAGGCTGCTTTAAATCAGGTTACCAACCTTGCAAAGGAAGCTTCGGATTTGCTGGTAATAGAGGAGACAAAGGAGGAAAATTCATCTCAGGGTTCCGATTCGGAGCAGTCCGAAGAAAAAAAAGCTGGTCAGAAAACGCAAAAAAAAACTTCGGTAGAAAGCGAAATCCGTCAGCATGAGTTGCATTCCTTTTCCAGTTGGCTGTCGCTTTTCAGGGAGGAAGAAAAAACCTCTTCAACACCAGGAAACAAAAATGATCTGATTGATGTATTTATTACCAGGCAGCCACGCCTTGAAAGGAAACCAGCTGAAGTTCATGAAGATGATCCGTTGGATATGTCCAGTCATTCTGTGATGGAAAGTGATGACTTCATTACCGAAACCCTTGCAAAGATTTATGTGAAGCAAAGAAAATACGACAAGGCCATTTCATTCTACGAAAAATTAAGTTTGAAATATCCGGAAAAAGTTAGTTACTTTGCAGTCCAAATTGAAGAAATAAAGAAACTATTAACAAATAATTCGTAAAGGTATGTTTACCCTGATTATGGTTTTTATTTTTATTGCAGCAATTCTGCTGGTCCTTATTGTTCTTGTTCAGAATTCAAAGGGAGGCGGACTGGCTTCAAATTTTGCCGGATCCAACCAGGTAATGGGTGTAAGGAAAACTGCTGATTTTCTGGAGAAAGCCACATGGACACTGGCAGGCTCACTTCTTATTCTCAGTGTTCTGGCCAGCGCAGCCATTCCAAGGGGAAAGGTGGAAGGCCAGCGCTCATTGATTGAGGAACAGATTGAAAGAACTGCTGAACCTTCAGGATTGCCCTCTTTCCCGATGTCCATGCCTGAAGTGCCAACAACAACTGATGATTCAATAAAAGATTAGTTTCTTTTAAGATATGGCTAAGGCTGTCAGATACTGACAGCCTTTTTTGTTTCCCGATACCGGCAGTGTCAGTCTGTCATACCGGATCTGTCAGGTGAAAAAGTCACAATAAAATAGTATTTTTGATGCAAAAATCAGAAATACAAATAATTAATATCCGGCAGGTTAATTTCTTCTTTTTGGCAAATACAATTCTGGCTGACAAGATTTTTTTGGCATAATATATGTTAGTGCCAGTGCAAAAATGAATGTTTAACTTTTAAAATTTAATAAAAATGGCTCAGATTAAACACAAACCTTTGAAAGATCGGGTTTTGGTGAAACCACACGAAGCTGAGGAGAAAACCGCCAGCGGTATTTACATTCCCGATTCAGCAAAAGAGAAACCACAAAGGGGAACTGTTGTTGCAGTAGGCTCAGGTAAAAAGGACGAACCCATGACTGTAAAGATCGGCGATATTGTTTTGTACGGAAAGTATTCGGGTACCGAGGTAAAAATAGACGGCGAGGATTACCTCATCATGCGTGAAGATGATATCCTTCTTGTTGAATAACAAAGAATGAAGCTTAAATCAAAAAACATTAATACATAATCAAAATGGCAAAAGAAATTAAATTCAATAATGAAGCCCGCTCCATTATGAAGGAGGGTGTCGATCAGCTTGCAAATACAGTAAAAGTTACCCTTGGGCCTAAAGGCCGCAATGTGGTCATCGAGAAAAAATTTGGTGCACCCCAGGTTTCCAAGGACGGAGTTACTGTTGCGAAGGAAATAGAACTTGAAGACGCTTACCAGAATCTGGGTGCCCAGTTGGTGAAGGAAGTAGCTTCAAAAACTGCCGACAAGGCAGGTGACGGAACTACCACAGCTACCGTTCTGGCGCAGTCCATTATGAGCGTTGGGTTGAAAAATGTTACCGCAGGTGCCAACCCAATGGATTTGAAAAGGGGTATTGACAAGGCAGTTGCCAAAGTAATTGCCAGCCTGAAGGAGCAAAGCCATACAATTGGTGAAGACAATAAAAAAATTGAGCAGGTGGCCACCATTTCAGCCAACAACGATGAGTCCATCGGAAGGCTGATTGCGGAAGCTATGGACAAAGTGAAGAAAGAAGGAGTTATCACAGTGGAAGAGGCCAAAGGTACCGATACTACCGTTGAGGTGGTGGAAGGTATGCAGTTTGACAGGGGGTACATTTCACCTTATTTCATTACCGATACCGACAAAATGGAAGCTGTTCTGGAGCGTCCCTATGTGCTGCTTTCCGACAAGAAGATATCCACTATGAAGGATCTTCTGCCTGTTCTTGAACCCGTGGCACAAGCCGGAAGGCCTTTGCTGATTGTTGCCGAGGATGTGGACGGTGAAGCTCTCGCAACACTTGTAGTGAACAAACTGAGAGGTTCACTGAAAATTGCTGCAGTAAAAGCCCCGGGCTTTGGTGACAGAAGGAAGGAAATGCTCGAGGATATCGCAATCCTTACCGGTGGAACAGTGGTTGCAGAAGAAAAAGGTCTGAAACTAGAAACTTCCAACATGACCGTTCTTGGCGAGGCTGAAAAGATCGTTATCGACAAGGAAAACACAACCATTGTAAATGGTGTGGGTGAGAAGAAAAATATCGATGCCCGCATCAAACAAATCAAGGTACAAATTGAGAATACCACTTCAGATTACGACAGGGAGAAGTTGCAGGAAAGACTGGCTAAACTGGCTGGTGGAGTAGCAGTTCTTTACATTGGTGCTGCTTCGGAGGTAGAAATGAAGGAAAAGAAAGACCGTGTGGATGATGCACTGAGTGCAACCAGGGCAGCTGTTGAAGAAGGTATTATACCCGGAGGTGGTGTTGGCTACATCCGTGCAATTCCTGCACTTGAAAAACTCAGGGGTGCCAACGAAGATGAGAACACAGGTATTGCCATTGTAAAGCGTGCCATTGAGGAACCACTACGCATGATAGTTGAAAACGCAGGTATTGAAGGCTCTATCGTGGTGCAAAAGGTGAAGGAAGGCAAGGAAGACTTTGGTTATAACGCCTACACCAACAAGTATGAAAACCTGTTTGAGTCTGGAGTGATTGACCCAACCAAAGTTGCCAGGATTGCCCTGGAGAATGCCGCTTCAATTGCAGGAATGTTTCTTACAACCGAGTGCGTTGTTGTGGAGAAAAAGGTAGACAACCCCCCAATGCCGATGAATCCGGGTATGGGTGGTATGGGAGGAATGATGTAATTTTCTCCTCAATATATTTTCAAACCCCTTCGGTTTTTCCGGAGGGGTTTTTAATTCCTGGGGGATTGTGTTGCAGCGATTTTGGTTTTTATTAGTAAATTGACCGGATTAATTGAATCAACAATTAATACGTACATGTTTGCGTATAAAAACATACACGGATGAACAAACTATGGGTGTTCCCTGTCTGCCGTCAGGCAGGCATCTGCTCGATAATGAATGTTAAA
>JBBIHY010000005.1:12462-143665 GCA_037446695.1 Bacteroidota bacterium | reverse complement strand
AGTCAAAGCAATTCACAACAGGGGAGGTGGAAAATACAATCATACATGAGTTGTGACCGGTATATCTATAGGTAATTGTCAGTGAACTGCACGTACAAATCCTTTCAAAACTGAATATCAGGCAAGGCAGATCTGCTTATTTCTCAATTCCACCTTAAGTTGCTCGGGCCATATTCCCACCTGTACTTCACCAATATGTTTTTTTCTGAGTAAAAACATGCAAACTCTTGATTGACCAATGCCTCCGCCAATGCTTTGCGGTAATTCACCTTTCAGCAACATGCTATGAAAAAGCAGGTTTTTTCTTTCAGGGCAGCCTTTTTCATCGAGTTGCCTGATTAATGACCCTGCATCCACTCTTATTCCCATGGAAGATATTTCAAATGCCTGTTTCAAAACAGGGTTCCAGAGGATAATGTCTCCGTTTAAACCCGGAAATGGGCTGCCGTTTTTTGATATCCAGTCATCGTAATCGGGTGCCCTGCCGTCGTGCGCCTCACCATTACTTAGTTTGCTTCCGATACCAATGATAAAAACTGCGCCAAATTTCTTTGCTGCCAAATTTTCGCGTTCGTGTGTTGTTTTTCCCGGATACATCTTCAGTAATTCTTCGGCATGAATAAATCTTATTTTCCGGGGCAGAACGGGAACTAAATGCTTGTATTTACTATAAACCAGTTTTTCAGTTTCAACTAGGGCCTTGTATATTTTATTCACAGTTTTTTTCAGGAAAACCAAAGTCCGGTCATCAGGTAAAATATGCTTTTCCCAATCCCATTGGTCAACGTAAACCGAATGGATAGAACTTAAGGTCTCGTCGGGCCGTAATGCACGCATATCCGTGAGTATGCCCCTTCCCGGTTCAATCTGCAGTTCTTTCAAACGTAAGCGTTTCCATTTGGCAAGCGATTGTACGATTACGGCCTGTTGCGAATCAATTGACTTTATTGGGAATCTTACGGGTTTTTCAATTCCGTTTAAATCGTCGTTTATACCGGTGCCGTCAATGATTGCTATAGGCGATGATACGGGAAAGAGTTTAAGGTTCTTAAGTAATTTTTTTGTGAACATTTTTTTTACGAAGGCAATGGCCTTTTCCGTTTCAAGAAGATGTGATGTTTTCATGGTTTTGATTTATTATTGTTTGTGATGATATAATTTTGAAACAAAAAACCCGCCAGTTGGCGGGTTTTATATTAATGCAATATCAAACTCACGCCAGGAGGGTGGGGAAAGATTATTATTGATATTTTTGATTGTCATCATGTTTGGAACTGAGTTAAAATAAAAAACCCTCACCGGTTTTGGGGAGGGTTTGACTGTTATTTGCTGCTATTTTTTTTATAATGGCCTGCCCACCCCTGTTGATGAGGAATAAAGATTGTTATTATTATTGATTTCAAATCTCATGGCAATCCTGTTTCTGAATTGCTAAAATAGTGATAATATCTTATTAAACAAATTTTTTCAGCCCGGTAAATTGAATTTTAAGAGCAATCTGATTTAATCAAAGGCAGAGTAAAAAACCTCTGCTTCTGCAGCAATGAATCCAAACGATGCCCAGTTTTTTCCCTGCAGAATGCGGTTAAACACCTGCATAGCCCTTGAATGATTGCCGTTATATTTGTAGTAATTGCCAATGCCGTAAGCAACAGCGTCATTCATCACAACTGAAAAGTCATCACCGATAAAATCCGACACGTTTTTTTGTCCTTTGTAAAGCAAACAAAGCTGGCGGTAGGCCATATTTTCAATCACATTCATTTCAGGGTGAATGGCTTCCACTGCCTGCCATGCCTCCTGTGTTTTTCCCTGCAGCCTTAAAATCATGTACAGCCAGTGTGTGGCTGAAACCAGGTTGTCGACATTGGTTTGCAATGCAATACAATCCCTGAAAGCCTTTTCCGCTTCGGGAAGTTGTTTTTTCAGGTAATTCGCCAGGCCAAGATGATAGAAAATATTGCTTTTGAGGGTACTCACCGGAATGTTGAAGGAATTGGGCATTCCGTCGGGCTCAGTTTCATCCGGCTTGTTTTTTACCAGCAGGGCAGCCCTCTCTAAATCTGCAATGGCCCGGTCAAATTCCCTTATGGTGATGTACCTGTGTGCGCGATGGCGGTAGAAACGGGCATCTTCCGGAAATTTCTCTATACCTTCAGAGAAAATAAGAATGGCTCCCCTGTAATCCCCCTTGTATGCTGTCCACCGGCCATACCATATTAGATTCTCAGGAATTGTTAAGTCTGCCGCTCTGGCCTTTTCAAAACTCTCAAGAATAGCGGGGGAGGGTTCAGCCGGGTAAAGGGGTTCTCCTCCAAGTGAAATAGCCTGCGCTCCTTCAGGAACTTCCGGTAGGAGGTTAAGGTTGGAGGTATTCTCTTTGCATGCGTTAACTGAAAGCAAAAGAAATGACAAAAGTAGCACGGGAGCAAGGATTTTTGCCGGTTTCATTGGACTATAATTATTGATGTGTTGCTAAAATAATAAAAATCAGGAACGGGCTACCCTTAACCCGCTATAATTAGATAAAAAACACTATTCTCCTTCAATACCTTCCAAAAAATCCTTACTGAAAAAGAATACGATCCCGGCCATAAATTTATACTCCTGGTTAAACTTTGCGATGGTACCTTCCATGTGCACCCTTTTAGCCCTTAAACCCACCGAGAGCGCAGGATATTGCACCCCGAATCTTTTGGAACGTTCGTACTCAAATTCTCGTCTGAGGTAAAATGTATTGAATGAATACCGGGGGGTAATGATTAACCGGGTTTCTTTCCCAAGGCGTTGCGAAACGGGAAGGGATAAATCCATTGTAAAGGCTCCCCGCGATTCATTGTCCCGGTATTCGGAGGAACCAAGAAACCGGATGCTGTCCTTTGCAAAAGTTCCGCCAATGTCAGCTACTATTGCCATATTGAAAGGTGCGACGTTGGGAAAAAGACTCAGTTGCGGTCGCAGGTTCAATCCAAAACCTCCGACAACTTCAGGCAAATGGATACTTCCGCCAAGGGTAAAACGGTGTGTTATTCCGCCTCTGCCACCAGCCACAAGGTTGTAGGAACGCTGCAGGCTGCTGCTGAATACCTCTCCAATATTAGAAACAGAATCAATGCGTGGTTGCAGGCCCATTCCAAAACCGGCATATGCCTCTGCCTGGTTTTTGGTAACGGGCACAGGATCGTTCACATACATGTTATTGGTCACCGTGCAGGAAACTGCCAACAGGAAAAACAAAACTGTTCCTGAAATTAAAGTAAAATTCAGTCTGGAGTAAAGAATTGTCTTCATTTTACCGTTTATTTTTTGTAATTAGAACATTAAACACCGTAATTTAAGCAGAATAAATATAATCCGTACCGATAAGAGGAAAAATTTTAATGGAAATAACCTGGATTAACTATTTTCCTTTTTTTAAGGTCAAACCATTCACCCTGTTCCACAAGAATATATCCCTGGGCAGGTTCAACACTGCCTAAGAAATCGGATAATGTAATGGCTACCTTTCCGGGCCCCAATACCCTGAAAACATTTTTCTGCACGACAATGGCTGTGGATTCAGCAATCCCTATGCCCAATAATTCAGGATAAGCCTGAATTATTTCCTGAACATCTGTCCAGCGGTTACGGGCATCCACATGCTGGTCAATGGCGCTTTTTTTCAGGAACCCGAAACCAATCCTGTGTTTTTCATTCGGGGAAATCATGATAGTATTTCCACTCTCATCGCCACGGGCGAGGAAGGAACCCTGTATGGTGGCCCCGGCCGATGTGCCACCTATTACTCCACCTTTCTGCAAAACTTCATGAAAGGCATCATATGCTGCGGTGCCATAATAGGCGTCCACCAGTCTCCATTGTCTTCCACCCTCAAACCACACACCCCTGGCATTTTTTATGGGTTTTGCGAACTCTTCAGCGTCGGCTTCCTGCGGCTTGCTTGTGTGAAGTACACGGATATTGATAAATCCTCTGTTCCTCCAACGCTCTGCAACACCTGCCGTATCAATTTGTTCAGGAGAATTTGCGGTTGGTATCACAACAATGGGTGCATCAAAACCTCCTGCATAGCGTGCAAATGCCTCGTAAATTTCCGGTCCGATTCTTCCGCCACCCGCTATCACCAAAGTTCCCAGATATGGCCCAATGAAATCAGACTGTTTTACGATCTGTAGGGGAAATATCGCACCATTTGCTGTAAGTACGATGAAGAATAGGGTAATAAGAGTTTTTCGGTACATGAAAATTGGGGAGTAAACTATACGAAATTTTATAAAAGTAATTTCAGTAATGTTTTGCCTAACTTCCTCTGCAAACAGCGGGGGAAGCATGGCATGTTTAGAAATTTGGATTCTTCGTCTCCCCTGCCTGAGGCGGGGGACACAGATTGACAATTAATAATTTTTTCAATAAACTTTGCAGGAGCAGGTTAGGGCAAAAATGACTATTCCTTTTCCACCTCCTTCATATACTTTTCCAGTTTTTCCAGGTCCTTATCCACATTGGTTTTTAATTCCTTTAAAAGGTCCCTGCTTAAATCCACCGCACGCATGGAGGTTTTCGTGTTGTCGGTGGCCTGTTTCACCTTTGTAACGGGGCGCACACCTGTTACATTCTCGGCCAGGGTTTTTCCGTCGCCTGCCAGTCTGTTTACCCTCTCATCGAAATCGCCCATGGAATTTTTCATTTGCCTCATTTTTGCCATATCACCGCCCAGGTTGACAGCGTTCTTCTCCCTTTCCCCTGTGTCATATTTGGCAATATCCTCACGTAACCGGGCATGGTTCTTTGTGGATTTTAAAAGATCATCTTTCAGTTCAAAGGAAGAATTCTTGAATGCATCGTATTGACCAACACCACAGTCAACAGGTTTTTTAAGTTTTTCAGCATCTTCCACAACGCTTTGCGAAAAAGCGGCTGTTAACACAAAAATGAATGTAAAAAGCATGCTTAGTGTTTTCATAGTAACATAAATTTGGTTAATGAATTTTATTGGAAATAATAGGGCAAGGTAAATATTTTTTATGCTGAAAATCAAACCAGTGGTTAGTATCTGTCAAAATTAATATGCTTTTAATCAAAAAGATGGTATTCTTTCGTCCCGGTAATTTAATCAAATTGAGTGGGTTTTTCCTATTTTCGCAACTCTAATCAAATTTATATGACAGGTAAGGATTACAGCAGCACTATTGCGCAAAAGCTCTCACTCACATCCACACAGGTAAAGAACACATTAAAATTACTGAATGAGGGAGCCACCATACCCTTTATAAGCCGTTACCGGAAAGAAATGACAGGCAGCCTGGATGAGGTGGTGATTGCCGAAATAAAACTGCAGGCCGGCAGGCTCGGGGAAATGGACAACCGCCGGGAAACCATTCTGAACACGATTGAAGAGCAGGGTAAACTCACAGCTGAGTTAAAGCAGCAAATCCTGAATGCCCAAACCATGAGTGAACTGGAAGATATTTACCTGCCTTACAAGCCCAAAAGAAAAACCCGTGGTGTATTGGCCATTGAAAAAGGACTGCAGCCCCTGGCCGATTTCATCCTGAAACAATCCAATATTGATATATATTCAGAAGCAGAAAAGTACCTGGGCGGACAGGTGACCGATACTGAAGAAGCCCTGCAGGGTGCAAGGGATATCATTGCCGAAGTGGTAAACGAGGACCAGGTCGCAAGGGCACGCATACGGCGACTGTTTGAAAACAAAGCTGTAATTTTTTCCAAAATGGGGAAGGGGAAAGAAACCGAGGGGGAGAAATACCGCGATTATTATGAGTTCAGTGAGCCTTTGAATAAATGTGTATCGCATCGCATACTGGCAATGAGGAGAGGGGAAGACGAAGGATTTTTGAAACTGAGCATAGAACCACCTGAAGAAGAAGCCATTGAGATACTTGAAAAAATCTTCATCAGGGCAAGAAATGATTCGGCCGGACAGGTTAAACTTGCCATTGCAGATTCTTTTAAGAGACTTCTAGGACCCTCCATTGAAACCGAATTCAGGGCCATTTCCAAACAGAAGGCCGATACCGAGGCCATCAGGGTGTTTATGGAGAACCTCAGGCAATTATTACTTGCACCGCCACTCGGACAAAAAACCATTCTGGGCATAGATCCGGGTTATCGCACAGGCTGTAAGGTGGTTTGTATTGATGCCCAGGGAAACCTCCTGCACAACGAAACCATTTACCCGCATCCCCCGCAAAGCGAAACTGCCATGGCAGTAAAAAAAATTTCCAGCCTTGTGAAAGCTTTTAAAACAGAGGCGATTGCCATTGGTAACGGTACTGCCAGCAGGGAGACGGAACGGTTTGTTAAAAATATCAGGTTTGATCGCGATGTACAGGTTTTTGTGGTGAATGAAAGCGGTGCCTCTGTGTATTCAGCTTCCAAAGTGGCGAGAGAGGAATTTCCCGAATATGATGTAACGGTACGCGGTGCGGTTTCCATAGCCAGGCGACTGGCCGATCCTCTTGCCGAACTGGTAAAAATTGACCCCAAATCCATTGGTGTGGGACAGTACCAGCACGATGTGGACCAGGGCCAACTAAAGGATTCGCTTGACCGCGTGGTGGAAAGTTGTGTGAACATGGTGGGTGTAAACCTGAATACCGCCAGCAAACACCTGCTTACCTATGTCTCGGGACTGGGGCCGCAACTGGCACAAAACATTGTGGATTTCCGTAAAGAAAAAGGTGCTTTTAAAAACAGAACACAGTTAAAGAAAGTTCCAAGGCTGGGAGACAGGGCCTTTGAGCAGAGTGCAGGCTTTTTGCGTATTGCCTGTGGGGAGCATCCCCTGGATAACAGCGCCGTGCACCCCGAAAGTTATGAAGTAGTTGAAAAGATGGCAAACGACCTGGGTGTAAGTCTGGATGAACTGGTAAGCAAAAAGGAACTCCAGGCGAAGATAGATCTTAAGAAGTATATAAGTGAAACTGTGGGGATGCCCACTCTGACTGATATTTTGAAGGAACTTGCCAAGCCGGGCAGGGACCCCAGGAGCAAGATTGAGGTGTTTGAGTTTTCAAAGGATGTGCACAAAATGGAGGATTTGAAACCGGGGATGGTGCTGCCGGGCATTGTGACCAACATTACCAATTTTGGTGCTTTTGTGGATGTGGGTGTCAAGCAGGACGGCCTGGTGCACATTTCACAGATGGCCGACAGGTACGTAGCCGATCCCAACGGGGTGGTAAAACTCAACCAGCATTTAAAAGTGCGTGTGCTGGAGGTGGACCTGGTAAGGAAAAGAATCCAGCTAAGCCTGAAAAATACCGCGAAAAATTAAAATACGCACCAAAGGTCTGGCTCACAAGCAGTTATTCCTTTGTTGAGGGTGGCGTTTTCGCTACGTTTTTTCGATCAGCACAATACAATCGTAGCGTATAATTTAAGATTAACATTTCTGCCCGCATTGTAACCTAAAACTCTGCTTCCACCATCACCGGAAAATGATCGGAAGGATACCGGTTCAACATCATGGTTTTTATCACCCTGGCATTTTTGATGGTAAATTCTGCCGAAGTAAAAATATAATCAATGCGGCTGATGCCCTCGCCCTGCAGCCAGCCGTTAAAAGTCAGGTCCCTGACCGAAACTTCGGGGTGCACTGCACGATAGGTATCAGTAAAATTTCCTTCATTGATTGTCAAATCATACACAAGGTTATCCTCCTCCACATTAAGGTCTCCCATGAAAACAACAGGAGAACCTTCCGAAAGGGAAAAGACTTTTTCAAGAATCAGTTGCATGCTGTTTTCACGTGCTTTTTGCGAAACATGGTCAAAGTGTGTATTTAATATGAATATGGTCTTTTTGTCCTCCTTGTTTCTGAAACGGCCCCACGTGGCAATTCGATTGCAGGCTGCTTCCCATGTATTGGAACCGGGCTCATAGGGTGTATCAGATAGCCAGAATGTGCCGCTGTCCAGTAAGAGCCATTTGCTGTGGTCATAAAGAATTGGGGATGCCTCTCCTTCCTCCGGGCTGATTTCCCGTGTGCGGAAAATAGAATTATACTGTGGCAGCCTGCCAGAGATATCCTGCATCTGGTTTGGCAGCACCTCCTGCAGTCCTATGAAATCGCAGGGATAATCCTGCATGATGCCGGTTACCATGTCCACACGCTTCGGCCAGGCATTTATGCCGTCACCGGGATTGTCAAACCGGATGTTGAATGTCATCAGCCTTACCTGTGTGGCAGGTTTTTCCGAATTGCCGTTTAAAAGATACCAGGTAACAAGTACGAGCGCGGCCAGGGTGGCAAGGTAAACCGGAATCTTAACAAAAGGCCTGGACGACATGTTGTATCAGGGACTATCGCAGGAGGGCATGACAATCCAAAGGATGACATACACAAGAATACCGGGAAAACCTGCACTGAAAAGGGACAAAAGCACATAGATCACCCGCACGAGGGTGGGATCCCAGCCGATGAATTCGGCAATGCCACCACACACACCGCCAATTACACGATTATAGGACCTGGTTAATCTTTTTTGCTTCATGAAAAAGTACAAGGGTTACAGGGAGCAAATTTAAAAGAAATTCCATACAAAATGTCAGAATTTGGAATCCAATGATAAATTGATTGATGATGTTTTCTGCTTGTTTAATAAGTCTAAAACAGATGTCATTTCGGTGTCCCGATAATTTCCGGGAGCAGGAACCAAAACTGCCAATTGAAAATATTAATTATAATTCAAATCCCTATTTTATAAGGATTCTCTCCTGATTTCAGTTCTGCAGCGGCTGCTAATAAAATAAAAGCGGCATTTCAAATTTCACTTAGCATTAAAATAAAAAAGGGACTATCTCAAAAGCATAGTTTCTTGTCATCCTGATAGCTTTCGGGATGAGCGATAGCGAAAAATCTAAATAGTTAAAGATGAGATGTTTCACTAGCGTACAGCATGACAAAACATTCCAAAATGCGACTATTGAGACAGCCCCTTCCACAAATAGTTTAAAAATGCCTTAAAACTGTTCCAGCACCTGTATTCTTTTCCGAATTGGTGGGTGTGTGGCAAACAATCCGTTGAAGAAAGAGAACAAATCGGATTTTTGTTCCTGCGGGTTTTCTATAAACAACTGTGCCACATCTCTTCTTGTAACTGCCTCAATTCTTGGGTCCCGGGAAATCTTTTGCAGGGCAGAAGCCAGGGCTTTGGGATTCTTGGTCATTTGTGCAGCACCTGCATCGGCCATGTATTCACGTTTGCGTGAAATGGCAAAACGGAACAGAGAAGTAATAATGTAACCGGCTACAGCCAGTGCAAGGGCAATCAGTATGGCAGCACCCTGGTTTTTGCTGTTTCCGCGGCTGCGTGCTCCTCCGGAGTAAAAGAAAGATCGCAGCAACATTTCGGTGAGCATGGCAAAAATTCCCACGAACACTATCGATACAATCAGCAGTCGCACATCCCTGTTTTGGATGTGGCTTAACTCATGTGCAATCACGGCTTCCAGTTCGTCATCATCAAGTTTGTTAATGATACCCTGCGAGAGGGTAACTGTATAGGTACTGTTGTTAATACCACTGGCAAAGGCGTTCAGGGAGTCATCCTCAATGATGTTTACCTTTGGCATTTTCATCCCTGTGGCAATACATAAATTCTCCACCAGGTTGTAAACCCTTTTGTTCTCCCTGCGGTCCAGCGTTTTGGCACCGGTTGCGCGGCGAATGATAGCGGTGTTGGAAAACCATGCAATCATGAACCAGATGAGAACGATTGCAATTACCCATGGGAGTGTCATGATGAATGAAATGTTTACATCATCCATGGTGGAGTACTCGGGCCTTGTAAAATATAGAAACAGCCACACGAGGACAAGAATAACCACCGGGAAAAGTACCAATAATACCAATGACCTCAGATTGTTGTTCCATATCTGGGTCTGCAGACCAACATACTTCATGGTTTACTCAAAATTTAGTTTCGGAGCCTGCTCGTGTGCTGCCCTTTGCTCGGGAGCAATCTCAAACATAGGCTCACGCTTGAATCCAAACATGCCGGCAAATATCACTGCCGGAAACACTTCTATTGCATTATTCAGTTCTTTGGTGGCCGAGTTGAAGAACCTTCTTGCAGCAGCCAGTTTATTTTCCACATCGGATATTTCTTCCTGCAGGTTCATGAAATTCTGACTGGCTTTCAAATCGGGATAGGCTTCCACGGCAATTCTCAAACCGGCAAGAGCACTGCTTAACTGGTTCTCGGCAGCAATTTTATCGTTGATTGTACTGGCATTCATGGCACCTGCGCGGGCCTGGGTAATGCTGGTCAGTACTTTTTCTTCATGTTTCATGTATCCCCTTACTGCATCCACCAGTTGGGGAATCAAATCATGGCGCTGTTTCAACTGCACGTCAATATCGGCAAAGGCGTTCTCACGGTTATTTCTTAGTCTTACCAGCCTGTTATAAATGGAAATGATCATGATAACAAGCACAAGGGCAACAATTCCAATAATTAATAAAGCAGTCATAGTTTTGGTATTTGATTTGTCAATTTTAGTAACAGTTCGCAAATTTCGTAAAAAAATATGAAACGGACTGGCGAAAGTAAAATTTCATGAAAAGTTGATTTTGAATTTTATAATTCAGGATAAGGGAAAGGCTCCCTTACCTTTTCGGTATTCATGAGATGCATGTTTTCTTTTCTCTGGAACCTCAGTACCGGGTGGGCTTTCATTCCTCCGGCAGGAAATGGCTTCAGGAGATTTTTCACTTCCTGTGCATCTAGGGTTGCATCCAGGTAACTGCCGGCTTTTTCCTCAGGCACAAGGAGCAGCATGCGTGAACCATTGGGTGCCTTTGGGTTATTGTGAATTTTTCGGGCAAGTTCATTGGGCGGTGTAGTGATGATGGAAAAGGTTTCGGAGACTTCCCCGGTGTTTTCATTCAGCTTCCTGTCCCAGATTCCTCCGGCGTAGAACAATTCGCTTCGGGTGGGGTAAAGGAAGTAGGGATATGTCTCACCCTTATGATGGTAATACTCAAAATACCCGTCAATGGGTATGATACAACGGTTGCGGTAAATGATATCCCTGTGCTGAAAAAACACCTTTTCGGCAGTGGAGTTGAGCAGTTCACGGGAATGGGTTTTCCCGGTTTTTTTGTCGGTATACTCCCAGTTCAATCCCCAGTGCATATTCCGGAATTGTTTTGTTCCGGCATGGTTTATGAGTACACTCAGTTCAGGCTTAGCCTTGCCAATGGCAACAAAATGCTCCCTTAACTCCATATTCCCCATGTTTTCAACAAATGTTCTGTAGAACAGTTGTGCAATTTCGTCCTCGGGCTTTTCATTCTTTCTTTTCAGCAAGGCTTCCCGAACGTTTTTTGTGCCTACCCAGTAACACATAATTTGATTAATTATTCTTATTTGCCATTATAAGCATTTTCTTTATTCTGTGTCCTCCCATTCTGTTAATCCTGTTTTTCCTTTTTATCAATTTTGCATTCTCTCTTTGTCAATACTACTTCTCCTCTCTGTCATTCCAGGTTCCCCTCCATGTCATTCCTGCGAAAGCAGGAATCTTCAAATTTCTTTTCAGCCACAAATGTTCTATCCTTTTGGTTTCTAACGGATTGGTAATCTTGATCTTCCCCTTTTTTCTTATTTCTTCATTCCGCCGAATGTGAGTAACAGGAGTCTTTAAATTTCATCATGCAAATCCCGCCAATCAGGATTCATTTTTGAGATCAATTCAGTTTTCCATTCTCTTTTCCACCGTTTCAGGTTCTTCTCACGTTTAATAGCGTCGTCAATCTTACTGAAATGCTCATTATAAACCAGTTTGTCAGCATTGTATTTTTTTGTAAAGCCAGAAGTTATTTTATTCCTGTGTTCAAATATTCGTCTTTTTAAATCATTTGTAACGCCTATATACAAAATAGTATGATTCCAGTTTGTTGTAATGTAAACATAAAAATTGAAGTTCCACATATCGGATTTTCCAATACCTGTTTATCAAAAATACCAATAATCCAAATATTGTTTCACTTATTTTTCTCAATTGATAATATTGATCCATAAAGATTCCTGCTTTCGCAGGAATGACAATCAGAGTGGTGTATCAATGCAAGAGAGGCAGCCATTCTTACTCTACCCCGCCCTTGGATCGGGCCTGTAGGGTAACCTTGCCAGCTTTTTCACCTCAACACCTGGAAAATCAAATTCCTCCACCACCTTTCCTTCAATCAGGTAAACCCCCTGTCCTGAGAATGGGTATTTTTTCAGGCTGTCGGGGAAATGAACTGTGTCAAAAAACTCCCCCTTCACATCCAGGAAACAGCCAAAATGCATCCATTCTTTTTTCACCGTGTGTACATATTTTATGGTGACAAGGTCGCCTGTCATGCGGACAGTCTTCCCGATCATGGAGGGTAAATCTGCCGCCACTGCATTTCCCCTGTAGCCGGTTTGCAGCAGGTCAAATCTTGAAAGGCTCACCGGAAATTCAAGGAGTTCTATCTCATCATAGGCGTCTTCCAGCAAATGGTCTTCCAGCGGTGGCAGGGAGTATTTTTTTACGGGTGCGGGGAACAAATCCGGTGCGGCAGCTTTTCCCCTGTCCTTTGAGGCGTAGAAATGGGCCTCCCACATGAGTTCCTTTTTGGTTTTCCCGGTAAAACGGAAGGCACCAGCCCGAATGAGTATTTTCAGTTGCTCAATTCCTGCCGGCACCCTGTTCATGAAATCCTGCAGGTTCATGAACTCTCTTTTCCCGCGTTCGGTGATGATTTGCCGGGCAAACTGCTCTTCGAGGCTCTTCAGGTGTACAAATCCAAGATAAATATCTGTTCCCCTGATACTGGTTTTGTATTCTCCCCTGTTTACGCAGGGCAGGTGAATGGCCGCCCCGTGCCGTCTGGCCTCGTTCACATATACCCATGTGCGGTAGAATCCCCCGAAGTTATTGATCACGGCCACATGAAATTCATGCGGGAAATAGGTTTTCAGGTAAAGACTCTGGTAACTTTCCACGGCATACGATGCCGAATGTGCCTTGCAGAATGCATAGCCCGAGAAAGAGGCAATCTGCCGCCATACTTCGCCGGCAAGTTCCTGCCGGTATCCCCTGTTGCGGCAGTTCTCAAAAAAGGTATTGCTTATGCGCTCAAACTCCCTGCGTGACCGGAATTTTCCCGACATGGCCCTGCGGAGTATATCTGCATCCGAGAGGTCCAGTCCGGCAAAATGATGACCGATCTTGATCACATCTTCCTGGTACACCATCACTCCAAAAGTTTCCTTCAGTTGCTCCTCGAACACGGGGTGCAGGTATTCAAAGGAACCGGGGTGGTGAAAACGCCTGATGTATTCCCGCATCATACCGCTCTTGGCCACGCCCGGCCTGATGATGGAACTGGCAGCCACCAGGCGCAGGTAGTCCCGGCATTTCAGTTTCTTGAGCAATCCGCGCATGGCAGGGGACTCAATGTAAAAGCAGCCAATGGCTTCGCCCTGGTAAAGTTTTTCATTCACCACGGGGTCTTTCTTGAACTGCTCCACACGGTGCACATCAATTTTTTTCCCGCGGTTCTTCAGTACGATATCTGCACACTCGCTTATGTGTGCAATGCCACGCTGACTGAGGATATCCAGCTTTTCAAACCCGATTTCTTCGGCCACGTACATGTCCCACTGGGTGGTGGGAAAGTTTTTCGGGGGCAGGTCAAGCGCGGTGTAACAGGTAATGGGGTACTCCGAAATGAGCACACCCCCTGCATGTATGCTGCGGTGATGCGGAAAATCCATCAGCCGGCTGCCATAGTCGAAAATATTTTTCGTGATTTCGTTCTGCAGCAGTGGGTCGTACGGTTTGTCCACCAGTGCATCCATTTCTTCCTTGGGCAGTCCGTACACCTTTCCCAGTTCACGAATGACCGAACTGTCGCGAAAAGTGTTGATGGTGCCAAGCAGGGCAGTATGTTCACGGCCGTAGCGTTTGAAAATATAATCTGTCACCTCGTTGCGTTGCAGCCAGGAATAGTCAATGTCAAAATCGGGCGGACTGGTGCGTTTCGGATTGATAAAGCGCTCAAAGTACAGGTTCAGCTCTATGGGGTCAATGTCGGTAATGCGAAGGCAGTAAGCCACAATGCTGTTTCCCCCGCTGCCCCGGCCAACATGGTGAATGCCGCGCGACATGGAGTAGCGGATAATATCCCATGTGATGAGAAAATAAGCCGAAAATCCCAGCTCATGGATCACTTTCAGTTCGTTCTGCAGCCTTTGCCTTGCACGGGTGTCTTTGCCGTAACGGTATTCCAGTCCGTCCATGGCCAGTTTCTCCAGCAACAGGTAATCATCGTACCTGCTTGCGGTAAATGTTCTTTTGTTTTTGGGTATGCCGAAATCAAGGGAATAACTGCAATGCCTGAGTAAGTGATTGGAATTTTTGAGCAGGGCAGGGTAGGGGGCGTAGAGTTTTTCCATCTCCCCCGGCGATACCAGGTACTCCTGCGGCCTGGCTATTTGCTGCGGAGTGAGTTTGCTTAGCAGGGTGTTGTTGTCAATCGCCCTCAGGTGGCGGTGAAACTCATAATCTTCGGGTGTGGCAAAACTCACAGGGTAATGGGCTGCCATTTTATGCATATTTGACTGAAAGGGCTCTCCATAGATTTTGTGGATTTCCCATGGCCTTACACCAATGAATTCATTCTCCCTCAACTGGCTGAACGACCTGCTTCCTGGAGGATACAGGACAAACACATCGGAGAATTCGGGTGCCGAAGAGGGCAATGCTTTTTGCTCCAGGTTATGTGTGGTCAGGTGCCGGTTTATCTCCTGTAATCCTTTGTTGCTGCGTGCAATGCAGGTATAAAGGTGATGGTTGTTCACACTTAAATCCATCCCAAATACAGGATGTATGTTCTTTTCCCTGCATAATTTCAGGAAATCAAAACATGCACTGGAATTGTTGATATCGGTAATAACCAGCGATTCAATACCTTTTTTGCCGGCTTCTTCCACCAGTATTTCCACGGGGAGGGTGCCGTAAAGCAGGCTGTAGTATGTGTGTGCCGTAAACATGGTTATTCCCTTGTGTTGATGGCTCTCACAACGGCATATTTGCCAAAGCGTTTTTTCATCCTGTCAATGGCCAGGTAAAGGTTCACCATTTCGGGGGTGTCTTCAAACAGGTTGAGTTGCTGCGTGCCGTGCACCAGGTGGCTGAATCTTACACCAACAAGCCGGATGAGCATTCGCCGGTTGTACAGCCTGCTAAACAGGTCTTTTACCGTTTTTATTAGAGTGTGGTCAAAGGAGGTGTAGGGGATACGCTTTTGCAGGGTGTGGGTATCGAAATTGGCGTATCGTATTTTTACTGTTACACATGCCGTGAGTTTTTCCTGTGAGCGCAGCTCAAAGCAGAGTTTTTCCACCATGCCTGTCAGCCGTCGTCTTAGTTGTTCCATGTCGGTAGTATCCTGTTCAAAAGTATGTTCCGAACTCATGGATTTTTGCTCCCAGTATGGATGAATGGGCGTTTCGTCAATCCCGTTGGCCCTGCGCCATATCTCTTCCCCGTTTTTGCCCAGCACACGCTCCATCACTTCAGAAGGCATTTGCCTGAGGGTGGCAATGGTATCAATACCCATGGCACGAAGCATGCGGAAGGTTTTGTCTCCAATCATGGGGATTTTTTTAATGGACAAAGGAGCCAGGAAGGGAGGCACATGCTCCCTGTCTACATACAGTTCGCCCGAAGGTTTGGCTTCGCCCGTGGCTATTTTTGCCACGGTTTTGTTAACGGATAAACCAAAGGAAATGGGCAGCCCGGTTTCCCTCATGATGGTCTGCCTGAGTTCATGTGTCCATTTGTAACAGCCAAAGAAGCGATCCATGCCTGTTATGTCAATGTAATGCTCGTCAATGGAGGCTTTTTCGTACACGGGGGCTTTTTCTGCAATGATGGATGTAACCGTGTTGGAATACTTGCTGTAGTTTTCCATGTCGCCGCGCACAATCACGGCATCGGGACAAAGCAGGCGGGCCATTTTCATTGGCATGGCCGAATGTACACCATATGTGCGTGCTTCATAACTGCAACTGGCCACAACGCCACGATCCGAACCTCCTCCAATGATCACAGGCCTGCCTACCAGGCTGCTGTTCATCAGCCTTTCCACTGACACAAAAAATGTATCGAGGTCAAAATGCACTATGTTACGCGCTGAGAGGTTCATCTTTATTTTTTATAATCATCGAATTTTAATAGCACAGGGCGCGGAGCAAAGAAGTGAGAAACAAGAGGTGATAGGAGAGTAGTGAGCCCTTTTCCAATATTCCAACAGTTCATTCTTCCATTCTTCCAACACTCCACCATTCCATCCCTTCCCCTTGCTTTTTCATTTTTCTTTGCTTACATTTGACTGTTAAATAGTCAAAATAACGACTATAATATAGTAAATTTGTTTTCTGAAAAACAAGAAAAAAGTTGAATTTTTTACCGAAGAATGCCTATGTATTTCAGTCAGAATGTAAAATACCTGCGTAAGCGCAAAAAACGCACACAGGAGGATGTTGCCTTTGCCCTTGGCATGAAGCGCACCACGCTGAATAATTATGAAAACGGGCAGACTGTACCCAACGCAACAGTATTGCTGGCATTTTCAAATTACTACAACATTGCAGTGGATACTCTCCTGAGGATTGACCTGCAAACTCTGTCGCAGTTCCAGTTATCGGAGCTGGAGAGAGGGAACGATGTATTTATAAGGGGAAGCAACCTGAGGGTACTGGCTACCACGGTAAACAGCGGGAACGACGACAACATTGAACTGGTTACCGAGAAGGCCAAGGCAGGGTATGTAACAGGTTATACCGATCCTGAATACATTCGTGAATTGCCTGTTTTCCAACTGCCTTTTCTTTCAAAAAGTAAAAAGTACCGCGCCTTCCAGGTGCAGGGGGATTCTATGCTGCCTGTTCCCGAAGATTCGTGGATTACAGGGGAGTTTGTGCAGGACTGGCATACACTGGTAAGCGGGAAACCCTGTATCATTCTCACCCTGAATGACGGGGTGGTGTTTAAAATTGCTGAAAACCTCATTCGCGAAGAAGGGGTACTGCGTTTACATTCACTCAATACCCTTTATGAACCCTACGATGTGCCGGTTTCCGAAATCAGGGAAATATGGCGCTTTGTCAATTTCATAAGCCGGGAATTGCCCTATTCCTCTACATTGGATGAATCTTTCCGGAAAATCTTCTCCGAGATCAAATCTGAAATGAAGGAAATCAAAAAAAGACTGGAAAAATAGGTTAAATTTTTTTCCCAATCATTGTATCCTTAATTAGGCACCTAAAGTCCTGAATAATAAATTGTTTCAGATTTCTCTGCTGTAAATCATATTGAATAGCTCAAAATTACCCAAGAATTAATTTGGTTTAAGTTTTGAAATAACATAATATTGCATAAAAAGATAATAAAGTATTAAAATCCTAAAAGGTAAAATAATGAATTCACGTAACTTGTTAAACACATTTCTGGTCTTATTTGTCCTGAGCATACATTCGGGCTTGCTGACAGGTCAGTCAAGGTTGGCAGTGCAACCAGGTTCAACTGTGACAGTATCGGGTACTTCGAATGTACATGATTGGGAGATGACAACAACAAACCCCAGCAGTTTTGCTGAATTTAAAATCTTAACCGATGGAAAACCTGAAGGTCTTCAGTACCTCAATTTTAGATTGCAAAAAAGCACGCTGAAGAGTGATAAATCAGGTTTGGAAAAAAGAGCCCTGGAAGCACTGAGAGCAGACAAGAATCCTGAGATCAGTTTTCAGTCTACCTCGCCTGCACAGGTGAAGCAAAACGGTGATAAAATGATAATCACAACCCAGGGAAGGCTGAGTATTGCTGGTGTTACAAAAATTGTCGAAGTATCTGCCGAATGTACCAACGGAAACGGAAATACCCTAGTGTGCAAAGGTGAAAAGAAACTTAAAATGACAGATTTCAACGTCACCCCGCCTACCATGTTGCTTGGCGCACTGCGAGTGGTTGATGATATAACCATTACATATACAATGATTTATAAATAAATTACTAACAATTAAATAATTAAATTATGAAACGATTTAGAAATTTGTTTTTAACGATTGCAATTTTACTTCCTTTTGTTACTTATGCACAAAAGGGCATCCAATTTGGCCGTCCTGCTGATCAGCGTGGGAAGAATGTTTTTGAAACAACCAAGGCTGATACGGTTGAATTTACAGGATTAAAGGTGAGGATCGGTGGCAATTTTACTCAGCAGTTCCAGTCCATTAACCACAGCAATACTGCCGATGCGGTTAACGTCCCTTTTGGAACAGGCACTGTTGACTTAAATAAATTATATCCATTAAGCCCGGGTTTTAACCTGGCAACAGCCAACCTGAATTTTGATATTCAACTGGAAGATGGTATTCGTGTGAAACTGGAAAATTACATGTCTTCCCGTCATCATCCTGAATTCTGGGTGAAAGGCGGTTACATCCAGATAGACAAACTGCCTATGTTTGGAAGTCCCCAATGGTTTACTGATTATGTTACTGTGAAAATCGGCCATTTCGGAATCAATTATGGCGACCAGCAATTCCGCAGGAGTGACAATGGAAATACTTTTTACAATCCATTTGTAGAGAATTACATCATGGATGCTTTTGCCACAGAGATAGGAGGAGAGGTATATGTAAGACCAATTGAGAATTTATTTGTGTTGTTTGGTATGACCAATGGTTTGATCCAGGGTGATGTAAAAGATCATGGCACAATCAAGAAAAATCCATCTATTCTTGGAAAAATCGGATATGACAACCAGGTAAGTGATGATTTTCGTTTCAGGTTATCTGCAAGTCTCTATACAAATAAAGGAATTACAAGAAATACACTTTATGCAGGAGACAGAGCAGGCTCACGTTATTATTTTGTTATGGAACCTGAGTACTTCAGGAATTTCCAGGCAGGAGGTGCTGTAACTGCTTCCTCAGCCGCCAACAGGTTTACTTCAGCAAGAATCAGCCCTGATTTTACCTCCAATGTTACATCTTTCATGGTGAATCCTTTTGTGAAGTATAAAGGTCTTGAATTATTTGGTGCTTATGAAATGTCAAAAGGACGCAATGCCACAGAATTTGCCAATGACGATGATAACAGGGAATTCAGCCAGTTGGCCGGAGAAGTTATTTACAGGTTTCTTGAAAGAGAACAATTGTTTGTAGCCGGCAGGTACAACAAGGTCTCAGGAAGACCTGCCGGATATACTGATGATGTATCGGTTGACCGCACTCAGATCGCACTTGGCTGGTACGCCACACCCAATATGATGGTTAAACTCGAGTACGTTACACAGAGATACAATGACTTTATTTCCACAGATTTCAGAAATGGTGGAAAATTCAACGGGTTTGTACTTGAAGCTGCAGTTGCATTCTGATTAGTATTAACCGGGAGAACCGGATAAACCGGTTCCCCGGCTTTTCACTGAAGACTTAAACATGGTAAACGAAAGCTCACTACCATGAAAGCACTAACAACCTTATTTCTGATTGCTTTTACAGGGGTTTTTCTTTTTGCAGAATCCTTTCCGGAAAGGAGATGGTTAGTGAAAAATGATTGTGCAATTATTATTAAGGGTGAGTCGAATGTGAACAACTTTACCTGCAGTGTTGACAGGTATTTTTCTGCCGATAATTTGATACTTTTTAACAATTATGGTAAAAAGTACACCTTTTCAAATAACCGCATTGTCTTTGATACCCGTCAGTTTGATTGCGGTAAGCCACTCATGACAAGGGATTTTCAGCAGACTCTCAGAGCAAATGAAAACCCGGAAATCATTATATCATTTATTTCCCTGAACCGTTTGCCCTGCGATTCCTGCAGGGAGGATTTTGTGGACGGGGTGGTGAGGATAACCATGGCAGGCGTCACAAAGGAATCTGTTATCACTTTTTCTATAAAGCCTTCTCCCGATGGAACAAAAATTTTGCGGGGCGTTCATGATTTCAGATTTACTGATTTTCAACTGGATCCACCCAGTAAATTTATGGGGATGGTACAGGTAAAAAATCAACTGACGGTAACCTTTGCCCTGCAGTTTCAGGAACTGGCACCAAGATAATTTCTACAGACCATTGATAGCCACAGCAGCTCCGACCGCTGTACTATAATCTGCATTTTCAGGTATAAAAAATTCCTTCCCAAACAGTTTCCCCAACCTTCTGAATATTTCCTTTGCCTGGGGTAACCTTACAAGTTTTCCTGAGAGAACTATTTCATCCAATTGATGTTCGCGTGAAGCGAATACTGCCATCATTCCTGTGGTTTGACACACAAGGTTGATTAATCCCAGCGCAAGATCAGCCTGTGCGGCATTGTCGAGATGTTTTCCAAAATTGGAGGCTGTAGCTGAAAGCGGAATATCTCCTAAATTTTTGGTTGAAATATCACTGATATTCAGGTCCACTTTATCGAGTGAACCGCTTTTTGCCAGGTTGACAATATTATCAAAATCGGAAGTATTCAACAAATAGCGTGCAAGTCCAATCAGAGTTCCGCCTCCAACACCTGAACCTCCAAGATGTTTAACAGACTTACCATCTGCAAGCACGAGTGCAGTTCCAGTACCCATGCTCACCACAACCGCCCTGTTCTTTTTGGCAAGAAACAAGCCTCCCAGACCGATTGCAGTAAATTCTTCCACCGGGTTAACCGGAATGCCAAAAAGTTTATCAGGAAGCGAGGCAGAACCTACACCGGTTATAGCAATTTTATCAATGTGCTGGAGCGGGAGGGAAAACTCATTGATAAATTTCCCAAGGGCACCCGATGCGGATGTTACCGGGTCATTCGCCTGAACGGTGAGCAGCCCGCACACTCCTGCCTTTTTAAATCCGGCGATTTTTGTCGTTGTTCCTCCAATGTCTATTCCCAGTATCATGATTGGGTGTTTTAAGAGGTGCAATTTATAAAAACCTTTTATAAGGTATATCCGCATGAAATGAAATTGTTTTCTTAAATTGCCTGAATTATTCATTAAACCTCTCTAAAATGAAGTATATACCTGTTATTCTGGTGTTTGCACTTTTTATTTACGGTTGCAAAAGCACCGGTGAAGATGTGAAGGAACTGAAAAAGCAAACGATTGCTGCTTCTGACCTCATTGGAATGAGTTTTACCCCATCAGAAATTGACAGCATGCAATCGGAACTCTTAAGCAATCTCGATAACTATTTAAAAATCAGGGAATATCACCTGGACAATGCTGTTTCCCCGGCACTGATTTTTGACCCACGTCCTGCAGGTTTTATTATGCCAAAAGGTACTAACAGGAACAACTGGAAACCTGATTTATCGGCCAGATTGCCTGCAAACCAGCAGGATCTTGCATTCTATTCCATTCCTCAACTTGCTGGACTCATCAGGACAAAGCAAATCAGTTCAGCGGAACTCACCCGTTTTTACCTGGAGCGACTAAGAAAATACGGTGACACCCTGGAATGTGTTGTATCCATTACCGAGGAGAGGGCGATACGTCAGGCTGAAAAAATGGACGGTGAGCTTGCAGCAGGCAAATACAGGGGAATTTTGCACGGTATTCCTTTTGGCGTGAAAGACTTGTTTGCTACGACAGATTATAAAACTACGTGGGGTGCAATGCCATACAGGGATCAAATGATAGTGGCAGATGCATCAATTGTCACAAAGCTGGAAAATGCTGGCGGGGTGCTGGTTGCTAAACTCACACTGGGTGCATTGGCATACGGAGATGTTTGGTTTGGAGGAATGACACGAAATCCCTGGAACCTTGAACAGGGTTCAAGTGGCTCTTCGGCCGGTTCGGCTTCGGCCACCTCGGCCGGCCTGGTTCCCTATGCAATCGGTACAGAAACATGGGGAAGTATTGTATCACCTTCAACCCGATGCGGAGTTACAGGCCTGCGCCCTACTTTCGGAAGGGTGAGCAGGCATGGTGCAATGGCTCTTTCGTGGAGTATGGATAAAATTGGACCTATTACCCGCTCAGCTATCGATGCAGCCATTGTTTTTGATTTTATCAGGGGTGCCGATGGCCTGGACCTTGCCGTTGTGAATGCGCCTTATTTCCTCGATGCGAAAAAGATAACTCAACTGAAGGTTGCATATATTAAAGAATACTTTGAAAGCGAATATTCTTCAAAAGAATCAGATTTAGCAGTTCTTGAGATCCTGAGGGAAAATGGAATCATATTGCATGAGCTGAAATTTCCTAAAGATATTCCCATGGAGGCCCTGTCCATCATTCTTACTGCCGAAGCCGCTGCGGCCTTTGATGAACTTACAAGATCAGGACGGGATGATGAGTTAGTAAGACAGACAAAAAACGCCTGGCCCAATATTTTCAGGGCAGCACGCTTAATACCTGCTGTAGAATATATCAATGCCAACAGAATAAGAACTGAACTGATGGCTCAGATCCATGATGCTTTTAAGGAATTTGATGTAATCATCTCACCAAGTTTTGGCGGTACCCAGTTGCTCGTTACCAATCTTACCGGTCAGCCCTGCGTGGTTGTCCCCAACGGGTTTAGTGAAAACGGTTCGCCTGTAAGCATCTCGTTTCTCGGTAATTTATATGATGAGGCCAGTCCGCTTGCCCTGGCAGCATTTTATCAGCAACTGACAGATTTTCACAACAGAAAACCCGGGCTGGTCAGTAATAAATGAATCTGTATCCTTACTAATAATATAAACTCATTATTTTAAAAATTTTTCGTTATGAAAAAAATTACTGCTTTCATTTTGATCTTTACCATGTTTTATGATATGTTGCAATCTCAGGAACCGGACAAATGGATTAGATACGAAAACACGGAATATGGTTTCGTTATTGATTTTCCTGTGAAACCTCAAACCTATCCTCAAAAAGTTGAAACCGAATTGGGTGAAATGCGAATGAATATGTTTCAGGTGGATATGTCAGGTTTTGAAAAATCCAGTAACCTTGGATACATGTTGAATTTTACCATGTATCCCGATTTTATGGCTGACAGGTCAATTGTAAATTTGGAAGGATTTTACACCGCGGCCATAGAAGGTATGATGGGTGAAGGAGAATTAATAGAACAGATCGTATGTGAGGTATCCGGACTGGAAGGCAGACAAGTGAAAATCAGCCTGGAAAATGGTGAGGTATACATGGAATCAAGAATGGTATTATCAGGAAGCAGGTTTTATATGATTATAGTGTATACCACACCGGGTAAGAAAAATAACACAGATATCGTTAAGTTTTTTAAATCATTTCGATTGATCTGACTTTTTTAGAGTTATTTGAGAATCAAAAAGTTCGAAAAATTAGTTTTACAATTTCAATTATTTCATAACCTTAAATTATAAGTAAATGTTCAGGACTATTTCAATACACATTTATTATTTGCTGATAGCGGGATTTCTTGTTATTTCCTGCAAAACAAAATTACCCGAGACCCCCTTAGCAGAGGTAATCCCACAGGAACTTTCCATTCACGGTGATACCCGTGTGGACAATTACTACTGGTTAAATAACCGGGATAACCCCAAAGTGATTGAATACCTGGAGGCTGAAAATGCTTATACCAAAGCTATGTTAAAGCACACCGAGAATTTTCAGGAAATACTTTTCAATGAAATAAAGAACAGATTAAAAGAGGATGACCAGTCGGTGCCGGTGCTGGACAACGGATATTATTATTATACCCGATTTGAAACAGGAAAGGAATTCCCAATACACTGCCGTAAAAAAGGGAACCTGGATGCCGAAGAGGAAATCATGCTGGATGTGAATAAAATGGCAGAAGGTTATGGGTATTTCCATGTGAGCGATTTGAGTGTGAGTCCCGATAATGTTTACCTGGCATTTGGAGTGGATACCCTCAGCCGGAGAAAATATACCCTGTACTTTAAAAACCTCGAAACTGGGGAAATTCTGTCCCAGGCCATTCCACTTACAAATGGGTATGCAGTTTGGGCAAATGACAATCGTACTGTTTTTTATACCTCCAAGGATGATATTACACTTCGCAGTGACAGGGTTTGGAGATATACTGTAGGGGAAGATATTGGAACCCGCCGTGAGGTGTATTTTGAGGCCGATGAAACCTATTCGGTTGGTGTGGGAAAAACAAAATCAAAAAAATACATTGGGATCTTTATTTCAAGTACTCTTTCCGACGAGGTGAGATTTGTTGATGCCAACAAGCCATGTGGAGATTTTCTTGTTTTTCAGCAGCGCGAACGAAACCTTGAATATTCCGTTGATCATTACATGGATAAATTTCTGATCAGAACCAATCTGAACGCAGAGAACTTCAGGCTGATGGAAACCCCGGTCTCACGCACCGGCAAGGCAAACTGGAAAGAAGTTGTACCTCACCGGGTGGATGTATTGTTGCAGGGAATGCAGGTATTCAAGGATTTCCTGGTTTTGAGTGAAAGAAAAAACGGGCTGACACAAATAAAAATTATGCCCTGGGATAAGTCTGAGCCTCATTACCTTGATTTTGGGGAGGAAACGTATTCGGCATTTGCCCTGAATGTCCCCGACTTTGAAAGCAAATTACTCAGGTA
Source organism: Bacteroidota bacterium (assembly GCA_037446695.1). Classification (GTDB taxonomy): domain Bacteria; phylum Bacteroidota; class Bacteroidia; order Bacteroidales; family PUMT01; genus JBBIHY01. The sequence continues at coordinate 119,062 of JBBIHY010000005.1, read as the reverse complement.
TGCTTATTCTTCCCTTACCACACCGGGATCAACCTTTGAATACAATATGGAAACCCGTGATAAAACACTTTTAAAGCAGGAAGAGGTACTGGGAGATTTTAATCCGGATAATTATGAAGCCAAAAGATTATATGCCACTGCCTTAGATGGCACAAAAATACCCATCTCACTGGTTTACCGGAAAGGATTGGAATTAAACGGCAATAATCCAACCCTGCTGTATGGCTACGGTTCCTATGGATACAGCCAGGATGCAAGATTCAGTATTGCCCGTTTGAGTTTACTCGATAGGGGGTTTGTTTATGCGATTGCTCACATTAGGGGAGGGCAGGAGATGGGCCGTTACTGGTATGAAGAAGGCAAACTTTTGAACAAGAAAAACACCTTCACCGATTTCATTTATTGTGCGAAGTATTTAATTGAGGAGAAATATACAAATCCTTCACTGCTTTTTGCACAGGGAGGTAGTGCAGGAGGACTGCTGGTAGGAGCAGTGGCCAACATGGCTCCTGAACTGTTCAGGGGAATTCTTGCTGCAGTTCCTTTTGTTGATGTGGTAACAACCATGCTGGACGAAACTATTCCTCTTACAACCAGCGAATACGATGAGTGGGGCAACCCCAACGACCCGGTTTTCTATGAATATATGCTGAGTTATTCTCCTTATGATAACCTGGAAGCCAAAAACTATCCGGCCATGCTCGTTACCACCGGTTTGCATGATTCTCAGGTGCAGTACTGGGAGCCGGCCAAATGGGTAGCCAAATTGAGGGTAACCAAAACAGATAATAATCCACTTTTGTTGTATACCAACATGGAAGCGGGTCACGGTGGTGCTGCAGGCAGGTTCAGGAGGTTGCGTGAGGTCGCAATGGAATATGCCTTTATGCTGGATCTTGCAGGTATAAAGAAGGAATAACCTGGTAACAAAAGGAAAAGCTGTTCATTTGAACAGCTTTTCCTTTAAAATGGCAGGTCATTGTCCGGTTCACCCGGTATATCATCAATAGATGGTGGAGGAGGGGAAGGTAACTCGTCTGTTGGGCGGGAAAAGGAACCTTCGGATACTTTATCAATCCTCCATGCCCTTACATCGGTGTACCATCGACCGCTGTATTCGCGGGATTCTATATTGATAGATACTTTTATGGTATCTCCGGGACGGAGGTTTTCAGCATCCTTTGCCTTATCTCCCCATGCTGAAACACATACCTTCCTCGGGTATTCTCCGGGAGTTTCAATGATGAACTCCTGTTTTACCCATTTCCCGTTTTTCCCTTCGCCTGTTTGCTGCGGCAACAGGGAAACCATTTTTCCTGTTAACTCAAGACTCATTTTTCTTCTTCAATAATATTAATCTTTTCAATCTTATCTCCCTGTTTCAGGGCTTCAATCAGCTCAAGGCCTTTGGTTATTTTACCAAAGCAGGTATGCTGCCTGTCAAGATGTTTGGTATTTTCACGGTTGTGGCAGATAAAAAACTGAGAACCACCGGTATCCCTTCCTGCATGTGCCATGGATAAAACACCCCGATCGTGGTATTGGTTGTCGCCTGTAAGTTCACATTTTATTGTATAACCCGGACCACCTATTCCTGTTCCGTGCGGACAACCTCCCTGGGTGACAAAACCGGGTATTATTCTATGAAACTTCAATCCGTTATAAAATCCGTTTTTTGCCAGCTTGATAAAATTGGCAACTGTTTCCGGTGCATCTTTATCAAAGAATTCTATCTGAAAGGGAACTTTTTCAGTTATTATTTCTCCTTTGGTCATGATCTAGGCTTTATTTCTGAATTATATCCAGCAATTCTATTTCGAAGATAAGCGCAGAATAGGGAGGAATAGGACTTCCCTGCCTGTAAACTTCGCCGTAGGCAAGTTCCTGGGGAACGTATAATATCCATTTTGAACCAACAGGCATAAGTTGCAGTGCTTCCTGCCAACCTTTGATAACTCCGTTCACATTTAATTCAAGTGGCTCACCTCTTTCCACGCTGCTGTCAAACACCGTACCATCAACCAGGGTGCCGTGGTAATGTGCCAGAACTACATCGGTAAATTTGGGAACCGCACCGGTACCTGCCTTTAAAATTTTGTATTGCAGTCCGCTGGGGAGAGTAACAACACCCTCTTTGGTTTTATTTTCCTGAAGAAAATCTTCCCCCGCTTTTTTAACATCCCCAAATTCTTTCATCATAAAATAATTATTCAGGAGTTCCTGGGCTTCCACAAGGGTGATTTTTTGTTCACCTTCACTGAATATGTCATAAATGGCGGCCGCAATGGCATCTATGTTCAGGTTATCCAGTTCATTGCTTTTCAGACTGGTTCCAAAAGTTACTCCTACTGAATAGCTGATTGAGTCCAGTTCGTTTTTCAGTTTTGCCTTATAGGTTTTTTTTGTACAGGATGATGCCATGATTGTGGCAATCAATGCCAGAATAAAGATGATTCTTGTTGTCTTCATTGTGTTTATTAAATTATGAATTTGTAATGGTTTTTCCAAGAATTATTGTTCAATGTCAAGTAATTTCACTTCAAATATCAATACGGAGTTTGATTTGATAGGGCTTCCGGGAGGGCTCATTTCAGCATAACCCAGGTGGGGAGGAATGAAAATCATCCATTTTGAACCGACCGGCATAAGCTGTAAAGCTTCCGACCATCCCTGAATTACCATATTCAGGGGAATTACAACTGGCTCATTATTATCGTAGGAGCTATCGAAAATGGTTCCGTCAGTGAGCATGCCCGTATAATGAACGACTACCTTGCTCTCTGGTCCTGGTTTTGGTCCGGCTCCCTCCTCTAGGATCTGGTACTGCAGACCCGATTCCAGTGTTATAACTCCCTCTTTCCTGCTGTTTTCCTCAAGATACTTTGTGCTGTTATCCAGGTTTTCAGATGTTTCCCTGTTCATAAGATTTCCAACATAGTTGTTTACGATAAACCTTGCCGTTTCATTGTCAAATTTGTTTGGCTGTGCGGTGATCACATCCCTAATGGCATTTGTAAACAGGGCGTAATTGAAATCTTCAAATCCCACATCTTTCATATTCATTCCAATCAGCATTCCAAAGGCATAGCTTACACTGTCAAGCTCATTTTTCATTGAACTTGCTGTTTCAACTCCCTTGGTTTTCGGGACTGATTTTTTCCTGGACTTTTTCTGTGCTTCAGCACTTACAGGGAACAAAATTCCTGCGATAATTAATACAATCAAATATCTTTTCATTCGATAGGGATTTAACAATTTGGCGAAGTTAAATCAAATATTTGAAAATCGGGCTGGGATACCTGAAAAATACTAGCCATATTTGGTTGCCCGCAGCATTTCTCTTTTTCCTTTTGCTCCGGGCAGTTTTTCTACCTCAAATCCGGTTTGCTGAAGAGTTCTTCTCACGCTTCCCTTTGCAGAGTAGGTTACCAGCAATGCACAGGGATTCATGCAATTATAAAGTTTTTCAAATAATTCAATGCTCCACATTTCGGGCTGAACCTCCGGTGCAAAAGCATCAAAATATACCAGATCATATTTTTCTGTAAATTTGTAATCATTAGCATCAGCCAGCATCTTCAAAAGCAGAAAATTGTCTTCTATCTGAATCCTCTTATTCCAGGGGCATTCATGGAAAAGGGAGAAAATGCCCTGGTACTCTGTTCCCAGGAGGTTTGTATAGTTCAATTCTGAAGTAATACTTCTCTCAAGTGGGTACAACTCCATCCCCGTATAATGGATTTTTTTTGATTCATTTTTTGAATGAATGAGGGTAAGCAGGCAATTGAGTCCCGTTCCGAATCCAATTTCCAGTAAATGGATTTCCTCCTTTGTAACCGCATTCAGTCCTGCTTCAATAAACACATGCATGGATTCGCCAATTGCTCCATTCTTACTATGGTAATTCTCTTTTAACTCCGGTACATAGAGAGTATGAGAACCATCCCCGGTTTTAACAAATACCCGATTCAATTTTATTTTTGTTGAAACATAATCATTATTTATCAATTATCAACAGCTATATTCCATTTTGTGTGTTTAAATCTTTATTTCATCAATAAAAGAGGTGGTTCAATCAATTTGTTCGTTATTTATACACCAAAGAGATTGATATTTTTTATTCTTTGCGATAACTTGCCACTTCTCTTATTTATTAACCTAAAACCAAACTATGAAAAAGTACTTTTTGTTAATGATGGCAGCAATGCTTGTATTTGCGGGTTGCAGCAAAGATCCCGCAGAAGAAAGGGAAATTGTAAATGACGATATCATCAAAGGGAAGTATATTGTCGTTTTTGATACCGAGGTTACCGGTAAGGCTTTTTTGAAGTCGGGCAGAAATTATGAAGGAACCCGTGAATTTGCCCGTGAGTTTGCATCCTCTGTTCTTGAAGATACAAGAATTTCAAGGGATGTGATAGAGCATGTTTATGCTTATGCACTGGATGGTTTCTCTGCAAAGCTTACGGATGATGAATTTGTGAGATTGAGGAATGACAAGCGGGTAAAATACATTGAACCCGACCGTATCATGCGAATTTCCGGTTCACAATCCAATGCCACCTGGGGAATTGACAGGGTGGACCAAAGAGATTTACCTCTCAATCAAACCTATACATGGGATGCAACAGGACAAGGTGTAAGGGCCTATATTCTGGATACGGGTATCAGGTATACACATCAGGAGTTTGGAAATCGCGCCTCTTTTGGCTTTGATGCTTTTGGCGGAGATGGAAATGATGGAAACGGACATGGCACTCATGTTGCAGGTACTGTGGGTGGTACTACCTATGGTGTTGCGAAAAATGTGCTTCTGATAGCTGTAAGAGTACTTGACAACAGCGGTTCTGGTTCAACCAGCGGTGTAATTGCCGGTATGGACTGGGTTACTGCAAATCATATAAAACCAGCAGTAGCAAATATGTCACTTGGTGGTGGCAGCAGTACTGCCATTGATGATGCCGTTGGCCGTATGTATGATGCAGGGGTTCCTGTGATGGTGGCTGCCGGTAACGGGAATATAGCCGGCCGTGAGCAGGATGCATGCAACTATTCACCAGCCAGGGCTCCTAAGGCTTATACTGTTGGTGCAACAACCAGCAGCGATGCAAAGGCTTCCTATTCCAATTACGGCAATTGTGTGGACCTGTTTGCTCCCGGTTCAAGTATAACTTCGGCCTGGCATACAAGCAATACGGCTACAAATACGATTAGCGGGACCAGTATGGCCACTCCACACGTTGCAGGTGGTGCTGCATTGTTCCTTGAGAAAACCCCGGGGGCTACTGCACAGCAGGTGTATGATGCAATAACTAACAATAGCACCAAGAACAAGGTGACAAATTCAAAAACCACCAACAATCACCTGCTATATACACTTGGTTTTGGAGGTACTACTCCGCCACCAGATAATAACCCTCCCACTGCAAACTTTACCTATTCAGTCAACAATTTAACTGCTTCGTTTGATGGAAGTTCATCAACAGATACCGATGGAAGCATTGTAAGCTATGCGTGGGACTTTGGCGATGGAACCACCGGTAGTGGCGTTACTGCATCGCGTACCTATGCTGCAGCAGGTACCTATACTGTTACCTTAACTGTTACTGATGATGATGGAGCTACAGGGTCAAAATCGCAAAGTGTTACAGTTACGGCACCATCTGGCGGAAACAACCCACCAGCCATTGATACATTTACTCACACCAGGTCTTCATCTGGTCCATGGAGAAGAGCAAATATTAGCTGGGCAGTATCCGATGTGGATGGCGACCTGTCAACCGTGAGGCTGGAAATATTAAATGGGACTACCGTCCTTAGTGGTGTTGACATAAGCGTTAGCGGAAGCAGTGCCTCTGGTTCAAACCAACTCAGTTCAAGAACAACTCCAACTGATGTGAAGATCATAGTTGCTGATGCCAAGGGCAATACGGTTTCTCAAATCAGGCCCTACTAGGCTAAGTTAACTCATTACATTCAAAAACCCGCTTCTTCACAGAGGCGGGTTTTATTATTTCAGAATGACCACATGAGGGCAAGGTAAAATGCAGAGCCTGCCTGGCTGAAAATTGAATTGCTGCTGCCCCTGAACACCTGTGATACAAATTGTAAATCGAGATTGGTGAAAACCGACCAGTTTATGGAAGGGGAGATAAACACCGCCTATTCATCCGGGAGGTACATCAAGGCCAAACTTCCGCTAAAGATGGGTGAAAAGGGATACATTATACTTACAGTAGCTGCATATTCAGAAATAAAATTATTTCTATTGAATGATTACTTTATATGTTGCTTGTTTTCGGGTTTCATATTCCGTAACCCGAAGTATGTATATACCCGGCACCAGGTTATTTACCTGGATTTTCGTTTTTGTCTCGAATTTATCCGAAATAAAAATTTTTTGACCGGTTAAATTGATTAGTTCGGCCAAAACAGGTTCCGGGGATTCAATAAAAAGAAAATTTTTGCTTGGATTTGGATATACCCGCACATTCAAATTTTCGGGGTTACTTATTCCTGTAACAGTTATGTTTATACTTCCCTGGGTTTTGCAACCCCATTTGTTGGTAACAATAACAGTGTAAACACCGGGGTTTTGTGGAGCAATTGTCTGGGTGGTTGCACCTGTATTCCATAAATACGTTGATCCTGGGTTTGCTGCGTCCAATATATATTGACCGTTTTCCAGGCGTCTGGTTGCCACCAGATCTACCACCGGGCTGGGTTTACTTTGAATATCGACTTCAATCAAAGCGCTTGCGCAACCTGCAGTACCAATTTGCATATTGTACAGGTAGTAATAAAACCCTGTAGAATTTGTCTGGTTGGTTTGGGTGAAACTTATAACACCCGGAATGCTATAGGGATAGGGATTACTGCTTTGGGAATTTGCCCTGAAAAGAGTTGTTCCTGCACCAAAAGTAAACAACATTCTGTAGGTGCCAGGTTTTTCAATATTTAGATTTAGTGGAAAAACCCTGCCTGGATCTTCACCTGAAACAGGATCCGTTGTTGGGGAAACAATCAACTTGGCAACTGCAGCGATTTCTCCATTAAAAAAATCTTCAACATAAATTGTAATCTCTCCGGGATTACCCACATGAAGTCTTGCAGATTTAATTACGAGAGGCACATAGGTAGTGAAAAATGTCTGGCCGGGGAAATTGCTGTATCCTCCTCCAGTCCATGGAGCTTCATACCTGTTTGCAGGACCCACATTCCCGGAAAGGTAATTACTTGCGGCAAAAACTTTTCCGGAAGAGGGAAGTGCGGCTAAACTCGCCGTGGAACCTGTAGCCAGGAGTTTTCCGTTTGACCGGGAATCGTACCAGTAAACAAACCCATCAGCCTGCGCAGAAAGCTGAACACTATTATCTCTGCTGCATAGAAATGCTTGTGCTTCTGGTGAATCAACCGGGACTGCAGTGTTGAACGTGTGTACAATCTGATCATTATCTGAATTCTGATCCTCTGGAAGAATCGTTTTTATAATTATTGAATATTCTTTGTCAGGTAGAGTGGTAAAACTATCTTCAAACAAGAACCCGCCTACTGACAAAGGACCTAGGGCATTTATGTAGGTTCCGGTCAGGGTTTTTATCAAGTCACCGTCTTCATAGATTTTTGCTTCAATTTCAAAGTTTACTACGAGCTGTTTACCGAAATTTTCTATTCTTATCTCAAGGTACTGATTTGGGTTAGAGCAGGTACCATTTTCCAGACCAATAATGCTTACCGGTCCAATATCTTTTCGGGCTCTGTCAAAAATCAGGAGATAATCCTGTGTTTCACCCTTAGCATATTCGCCGCAGGCTATTATATTTTCAGGATTATTTGTATCTGTAAGAACTACCCTAAAGACTGCTGTAGCACCAATTATCACATGACCTGGAACTGTCATTGTACCTGAGAAAGTTCCTGATGTGTTGATTACGGGGGAAACAGCCACCAGTTCTTCAGCCTCAAATATTCCATTAGAGTTCCAGTCGGCATACAATTTGATTATGCGGGGGTTTTCATTTCCGCAGGTTCCTGTCTGAATTCTGAAATTATACTGGCCACCTTTCTGCAGATTTGTACTCAGGGTAGTGAAATCTCTGTAGGTTTGACAACCGGCAGCAGTATGATTTGAGATGGTATTCAGCTCTACACGGTCAATGCGGGAATCAGCACTGTTGGTGGCCTTTGAGATGCATAATTCCTCACCACCAATACCTGTGGCAATCAGCGAAAAAATCTGTGGTCCCCTTACTAGGCCAGAGCCTTTATGAGAAATTGTTATTGTGTAGGATTTTCCGGGTATAGGGTTATTAATCACTACCTGTTCAATATTGTCTACAAGGTTATCACCTTTTATGGCAGGTGCACCCGGATTATTCAGGTTCAGAACCCAGGGAAAAATAGTTTCATTACCATCTTGAACTCTCAGATACAGATCATTAATCAATCTGGGAGTGCGGTTATTCAAAACACTCACATTGATTGGCAGAGGTTCTGCTTCCGGATCAATCCATGCAATGGTAACAATCAATGGTTCTTTGCCACTAGCGATAACATTCCTGGTTACAGATTGATTTGAATTTAATAGTAACTCTTCGATAAGGCTTGTTTCTCCATTGGAGGATATAACATTTGCTGCTTTTTCCGCATTTAATAATCCCCAGCCAAAAATATAGTCAGGCCCAATGTTTCCTGCATCATCAGCAGTGTGGCAAACCAATCCTCTCAGGGTTGAACTCAACATAAACCTGTTATTAAGCAAATGAAAATGTTCCTGTAACAGAATCAGGGTTCCTGAAGTATTTGGGGCTGACATTGAAGTTCCGCTGCTTGTACTATAGCTATTATTATTGCCTGAACTGGTCGAATATACACTAACGCCATTTGCAACCAGGTCAGGTTTTATCCTGCCATCATCTGTGGGACCCCAACTGCTGAAAGCAGAAATGACTACATCCTGAGGCTTTTTATATCCTTCATCAATTGGGTTTACGGCTCCTATGGTAAGAATATTTTTTGCGGTGCCATAGGTGGCAATGATATCATAACTGTCATTATTGCTAATACCAGCTGGTCTGGAGGAAATTAACTCCCTGTTTCCCAATGCATCAAATCTCCAGAAAGGATTACCAATTGCGGGACCATTTGTATTACGGTTGTTTCCTGCCGATTTTACAATTAAATAGTATGGGTGATAGTATGAAATCATATCCCACAGTTTTGCTTTAGAGTCATAATACCCAAAATTGTAGTCTTCTGTGGCACTCACATTGATATTTCCATACCATTCCCAGGAGGGATCACTCTGTGTTCCTGCCCGGCTAGTGTTATTTCTCCAACCGGCTATTCGTCCATAACTGTGGTTGGATAAAATAAGCCCTGCTGCAGCATCCTGCATTTCATTCCCATCCTCGTCAAAATCCCATGATTTAAGTCTGGTTGCCCCAAATGCCATACCTTTTGCGTAAGGATTAATTCCTGCTGCTATCATAGTGCCTGCCACATGTGTAGCATGACCGCTATAAGTTACTAAAGATTCCATCAACAGAATTCTTCCTGAAAACTCCTGGTGGGTTTCCAGTACACTTCCTCCGTCCCAGATTGCCAGTCTGCCCTCTAAAAATGATGATGAACCCGATAAGTTCAATCCGGTTGATCCTCCTGGCCAAAGCTTATTGGTTGATGTCGTAGCAGCTGCCAGAGTATTGAAATCTGTTGAATAATAAATTGGCATACCGGCCTTGTCCATTCCCTGCAGGGCTATTATTTCACCGGTGGGTAAAATTTTCCGGATAGTCCAACCTTTTTCAAATGCTATATCAAATGCCTGCTCTCGGCTTTTTCTCATTTCTTTTAGTAATGGCTCAGATATTTCTGTGAATTCATTACTCAGTTTTTCTAATTGTTCAAATGAATAGATTTGTTCCTGAGCAAAAATAAACCCACCTAAGTGAACCAGAACGATTATCAGGAATAAAGATTTTTTCATGTGCAAAAAATATTTTATGAGTTGATTATTCTTAGCAGGGAAATATTAGCAAGGCATGGAAGCCCTCCAAACTTCTTCTGATTTGAAATCCAGTCTTTTACCTTCTCGGGGAATATTGAAATGACCAAAATAGAAGGTATAACCGCATCCTGTTCTGACAAAGAAAATGCTGTAAGTTTCATTCGCATTTTTGCGTATTGCATTTCTGGATTTAAATTGTTCGAGAGTTTCATGTGGTCTGATTTCTTCAGGATCGGGCATTCCCGCTGGTTCATTCATTAGCTGACCGGACAGGTATAAATACTGGTAGATTATTTGGGCCTCGGTATTAGTTAAGTTACTTTGAGAAAAGAAAGTATTCATTCTGTTGCAGAAATTTATCAAGCCCTGTATGTTCATTTCATTTCTTTCCTGATCAGAGTGTTCTTTAAATATGTCAGTAATGCCTGAGTGAATAACAGGTTCAATGTAAGGGTTCACCCAAACTGTGTTATCTGTTTTTTTCTGGTCTCTGGATTTTTTTGAACTTTTGCAACCAAAAACTGCCAGCAGAAAAACAACCAGCATTAATAATAAATACCTCATATTCTAAATCTTAAAACTGGATTTCAAATAATTCTATGATACCTAAATAGGATTAATACTAAAATTGTATCAACAGACAAAATACGAAAATATATCAAAATATTAAAAGGGTTAATTATTTTTGCTGTTCGTCAAAATCAATGCCAGTTCAGGTGTAGTATAAGATCAACAGATTCTATTTCAATTTTGACCTACGATGGATTAATTTTTCATTTACAAATGCAGAATTTAATTGCAGGTTCGTTTAAGAAATCTTCCTAATCAGAATGACCACATGAGGGCAAGGTAAAATGCAGAGCCAGCCTGGCTGAAAATTGAATTGGTGCTGCCCCTGAATACCTGTGATACAAATTGTAAATCGAGATTGGTGAAAACCGACCAGTTTATGGAAGGGGAGATAAACACCGCCTATTCATCCGGGAGGTACATCAAGGCCAAACTTCCGCTAAAGATGGGTGAAAAGGGATACATTATACTTACAGTAGCTGCATATTCAGAAATAAAAATATTATCAGCACGCAGGGGTTGGTTGAGGTCAAATATGGAAGTGTGCTGCCTGTTATAGCCCCCGTTATACAGAAATTCAGCAAAACCGTATATATTATTTGAAAACAAATGATCAAATGATATTGCTGCAACCAGATTAGCCCTGTTTTTATACTCCACGGAATCAAGGTCACTAAAGAATGTGAGTTCTCCCTTGAATCCGGTGCTTTTAATATTACCTGCCCATCCTCCGCCCACAGCCAGCCTGCTCCTGTAATATCCGCCAATGAACTGTATGTCGTATCCCCCGGTGTTAAAGGAGTACAAGCCTGCAACAACCGATTGGCCGGCTTCTTTTGCCGGACTGGCTGCCAGTTCGAACCTTGACATACCGGTAGGAAAGTATTGTATGTGTATAGCATCAGAGCCCGGTCTTTCCACATAATCAAAATCGAAGAATGAATAATTATTAAACAAATCGTTGGGGTTCGAGACCATGTTTATTCCCCAGTTAATTCTCTGCCTTCCGGCACGGATCTGAATTTTTTCCAGTTTGAAATCGATATAAAGTCTGTCAATGCTGGTGTGCAATGCCCATCCCTTACCCGATGCCCATACCCTGGACAAATCCATGTAACCTGAATCATCTTCAAGAATGTCGGTCAAAAACGGGTATCTTTTCAGTGTCTCTCCTGCCATAAACCGGTTTCTGGCTTCGGCAACAATTGTAAAGTGATTGGATGGGTGCCATGCAAAATTTAACCGGTTATGCAGGAGATTGTTCCTTAATACTTCATCAAAATTTCCTGAGAACTGCAAAGAAGGCATTTCTTTCATATAGCCTGAAAAGCGCAATTTGCTCTCATTTTTATGGAAACTCTCCTGCGCCTTCAATACAAGAATTGAGAAAGTAAAGAATAGTGCAAATGAGAGTAAGAAAGCTTTATTCATATTCTTGAAATCGGGGAGGAACAATAATTTATTCTTTATCAAAACGTTCGTCTGTATCAATCTGGCCATCCACCAGGGTAATTACTCGGCGGGCTCTTTCAATAACCCTTTGGTCGTGCGTGGAAAACAAAAGGGTGATTTTTTCTTCTATATTCAGGTTTGCCATAATATTCAGCAGGTTAAAAGCCGATTTGGTATCCAGGTTAGCTGTGGGCTCATCTGCCAGGATAAATTTTGGCCTCGTGGCCAGTGCCCTTGCAACTGCTACTCTTTGTTGTTGTCCTCCTGAGAGTTTTGAAGGACGAACATCAATTTTATCTTCCATGCCAACCTGTTTCAACAGTTCCGTTGCCCTTTCATCCATTTCCTTCTTGCTGGCTTTCTGCAGCAGCATAATAAAGGAAACATTCTCCTTTGCAGTGAGAACGGGAATGAGATTATAACTCTGAAACACAAAACCAATGTTGTGTAGCCTGAAGTCAATCAATTGCGAATCCTTCAAGCCTGTAATTTCCGTATCGCCAATAAAGATTTTCCCTTCGGTGGGTTTGTCCAGGCCACCTATCATATTTAACAAAGTAGTTTTTCCGCTGCCCGAAGGTCCTATGATTGCTGTAAACTCTCCCTCCTCAATCTCAAGGTTCACATCTTTGAGTGCCTGTACCGGCAATGATTTGGAGTTGTATATTTTGCCAAGATTTTCTGTTCTGATAATTTTCATGACTGCCTGTTTTATTTATTTTGTTTATTATTCTTTTCTGACTGCTTCGGCTGGTTTAAGCTTCAATGCTTTATATGCTGGATAAATTGCCGAAAGGATGGCCGCAACAATAACAAGTATGATAAGTTGGTAAAAGAATTCTGTATCCAATGCAGGGAATACATGTGCATCATATCCAAAATCATTCATGGAATCACCCCCGACTGCGCTCAGGTCAATTCCTGTCCTGCTGAACAGGGTAATTGTGCCCAGTCCAATCCATATTGCTGAAAATGCACCAATCAGTGCCAGGTAAGATGTTTCAAGCAGGATCATGGTAAACACTTTTAGTTTGTTCATGCCAACTGACATAAGCATTCCCAATTCCCTTGTTCTTTCAAAAACGCTCATCAGCATGGTATTCACAAGTCCAAACGACAGCGCAAACAATATGATTGCAACAATAACAAGCAGTAGGAGGCTACCTGATTCGTGAATGTACATCAAATCGGGTGCAATTTCCATCCATTCTCTGATTGTCAGGTCAGGAAATTTATCCCTGAATTCACCCGCGATCATTGACGATTCTTCAAGTCCGGCAGTGATTATGGCAATTTCATTTATCACAGGATCATTTCCGAGTAATCTGGATATGTCTGATTGTAAGACATATACATTCTGTTCTTCCATCATCGTGTTCAGGGATTTGTAAATTCCGGTTACCCTGAATGATGCTGAAGTAATATTCCCCGAAAGATCCTGGAAAGTGAGCACGAGGCGGGATCTGTATTCCAGCTTCATTTTATCAGCCAGTTTCCGGCCGATTATAATAGGATTTCTTTCTATCGATTCAAAATAATCGCCCTCTTCAATGGTTGCATCAAAACGGGTAGTGGATGATTCCCTGAGAGGGTCGATCCCGTAAATAGTTGTTCCCCTGGTCATGGATGCAGTCTGAATCATGCCTTCAACCAGGGTTCTGCCTGAATAACTGACTACCTCTTTTTTATCGTCCAGCGTTTCAAAAACCTCTCTGGTATCCGAAATGGCAAACTTTGTGTTTTTATCTTTCAGAAAATCAGGATTATGGATCTGAATATGTGAAATCTGGTTTTGGATTCTAGTTTCGAAACCCTGGCTGATCATACCGTTTGAGAGTGAGGTGACAAAAATACCTGCCCATAAGCCTACGGCAACCGATGCGATGATGGTCAGGCTGCGCACTGGATTTCTCCAGATATTCCGCCAGGATATGATGAATATAATTTTCATACTATTCTGTTTACAGTTTCTGAAATTGATCATTTATAATTTTGAAGCTGCTGTTACATTCAACCTCAGGACTTTTATAACAGGATAGAACCCAATGAGGATAGTTAAAATAAGCACTACCTGTGCCTGTGTTATGAAAATCTGGGGATCCAGTGAAAAAGGCCAGACCGGGTCAAAACCATATTCTAGCATTGCCTTTGCCATATCCCCTGTAAGAAGAATTGGATTCCTGTTATAAAAAAATGCAATGGGAAGTGAGGCAAGGGTGCCTGCAACAATCCCAACCACTGCAATGAAAATTGTTTCCAGGAAACAAACAATGCCTAATTGATACCTTTTCATTCCCAGTGAAATGAGCATGCCAAATTCCCGCAATCTTTCCATTACCATTGTGAGAATGGTTCCAAAAATCCCAAAGGCAATTACCAGGTAAAGTATAAACATCATCAGTTGTGTGCCTCCGCGGTCAAACTGCATTAGTTTCAAGAAATCGGCAAGCATGTGTTCCCATGTAAGAACCCTGTACCACTCCGTATCAATCATGGTGGTGATTTTTTCTGCCAACTGGGTTGTATTTCCTGGGTTTTTGGGCATTAAAATAAGGGATGTGAGCCTGTCGCCGGCCTGGTAAAACCACTGAGCGGCATTCAATGGCATATACACAGCATTGTTATTCATTTCGGGTACCCGCAGCTGTATAATACCCTTTACGGGAAACATTCCCGCCGCATTGGTCCCCTGAAATCCGAGTCCGATTAGAACCAAGGTGTCTCCTGTTTTCAATTTGAGAATATTTGCAAGACCCTCGGCAATCATTACCGACATATCAGAAGATTTAATAAACTCGCCACTGATGAGGTTATCCTTCAGGTTATTAAAGCGGTTCTCTTTTACAGGGTCAATTCCCATAATCAGTGAACCCCTGGTGATTTCAGGCGTTGAGACAAGAGCAAAATTCTGTAATCGTGGCACATCATATTCAATTTCACCGGCAAATTCAGTTATTAATGCCTCTATGGTTTCATCGTATAACATGGTATGATCGATGGAGGGTTCCTCCTCAAAAAGTACATCCTGTATTTGTATGTATCCTGTGCTGAATTTTACCAGGTTTTGTACCATGCGCTCATAGGCGCCCTGTTCCATGCTGTTGCCTATAATTGCCAGGAAAACGGCAAAAAATACCGATGCCACAGTAATCAGCGTTCGCCGCTTATTTCTCCAGAGGTTTCTCCAGGCCAGTGTAAAAAGTATTTTCATGATGCATAATATTGTATCGTTTATTGTAACTTTTTTCTTTCAGCGGGCTATCGCACATTTTTCAGGTTCTGAACGGTGAAGAAATTATCTTCAACCGGCATATTGAAACGGGCATTCTGGTAGGTGATAATGGTTTTATTCCCTTTCCTGTCCATGGGTGTTAACTCCATCCTTGTGGGAATTTCTCTTCCTCCCAGGGTTTTTATATCACTCATCTTTATTACATTCACAAGTTCACCCATTTCATCGTAGTTCTCAATTCTCCATTGCAGGTAATTGCCTTTGGTGACCCAAATTTTCACTTTGTCGTAAATTATCGAAGATTCGGGCTTAGGTATGAGTTCAATAACGAAACATTCCAATCCATCAACAGTTTGGGAAGGAAGCAATTTGTGATGGAAATCCTGGATCGTGGAGCTTTCCTTTACCAGGTCGTCATTGGAGAAATCAGAACCCATCCATGATTGCGACATCATGGAAGGTGGCATTTTAATCATGCGATCGATACTGGGAACATAATTCCAAATCTCCCTGAACCTTTTCAGGTAAGCGATACCCTTGTCACGGGCAGGAGCAGTGATCAGAATCAGAGAGAAGTTTTCACCTTTTGTCCATGCTTTCATGCTTATTTCTCTAGTATAGCGCGGTCTTACTGTAGTCATCGTCATTTCAACATAGGAGGAAGTGCCTCGCATTCGGTCTTCCATTCTTTTTATTATCTCAACGGCATCCTGTGCAATCCCCTCCAAAAGTCCAATCGTTAAAAGAAGTATGACTAAGATAAAATTCTGCAGTTTTTTCATGATTCAGTTTTTTATTTTTCCTTTCTTATTCCTGTATTATTGTATTTATCGATCATTTCTGTCATCGCTTTCTCTGTCCACTCGTAAAATCCTATTGCGTTCCTCGTCCAGTTACTTGTTCTGTCATTTTTGTCAACTCTCAAATCCCATGCCTTCCTGAGAAGAATTTTAAACAGGGTGAGCATTTTCATCCTGTTGCTTAGCAAATCTCCCCAGTTGATCTCGTCATTCAGAATGTAATAGGTTTTTCTGTCAGCAGGGATTGTAACCATTTTTACAAAACCTATCCTAATCAGCAGTCTAATGTTTGTACTGATGGAACTCTTGCTTGCCCTGATCCATTCAACCAGTTCAAAGAAAGAAATTTTTTCATTGTCGGAAACCAGAATTGCCCCGAGAATTCTACCGGACATTCTTGTCATTCCAAAAGATTCCATGAGCAAGCCAGCTTCTTCAACAAATTTTGCCTTATTTTTATCTTCCATACTATTCTTTTATTGACAAAACAGATGGTTTTTTTAGTTCAGTAAAGATAGAACAAATAAAACAAATTGAAGATAACCTACGTCATTACTTTTGTTTTTAAGTTTATAATTCTCAATAATGACGAAGAAAGAAAAAACTGTTGCTTGATTCTTAGTTTTTTAAAGCACATCGACAAAACGACTTTTGATATTTTTTTGTTTTTACCTTTGTATGAGCAAATTACCATTAATCAGTAACAACAATGAAAAAAGATCCAAAACTATTATTAATTGTACTGCAGGGTTTCATTATTTTGGTTTTGCTCATATCACTGGTTTATCAGGGGAGTGAGGCACAACCCGCAAGTGATTCGGAACAGTTGGAACATCATGTTGAGAGAACAATCTCAGATAGTTTGCAAAATATTATCTCAGAAATGCGGAACCTTGGTGGAATCCCTCCTCTCCTGGATTCTTACCAGGTTGAACGGTTAAAAAAGTTGGGTTTGAAAAATCCCGTGGAAGATTTGCGCAACGATCTTATGGGAGAAGATGCCATGATATCAGGAAAGGGTATACATGGAGGCAAAATGGGATTTTATATGCCCCAAGCCATACATGTATTGAACGATCGTTGGGTGGTGGCCTATTTTGAAGACGGTCATATTGCCGGCGCATTGTTTTTAAAATACAGTATCATGGATGGAAAAATAAGCTGGGAAGTGCTGGATGAAATTCAATTCTGATTGTTTTGTATTCGCATTTCTGTTCTTTCAGAATCAATTTCAAATACATTGCCATCGTTAGCGAGCCAGGTTTCAGGGAATATTTCCCTTGCTTCTGCCAAAAGCGGGTCTAAATCCTTGTACCTCGCTGAGAAATGACCTATAATCAGCTTACGGGCATTTGCCCTAAAGGCAATAGTTGCGGCCTGTGCGGCGGTGCTGTGCAGCGTTTCTTTTGCCCTTGCAGCCAAATCGTTTGCGTAGGTGGCCTCGTGGTATAAAAGATCGACTTCCAGCAAAAAAGGCAGGATTTTTTCGGTATAGCCAGTATCTGAACAGTAGGCGTAGGACCTTTGTTTCAGGGGAGGGTGGGTAAGAAGCGAATTCTTAATGGTTTTTCCTTCTTCAGTTATAAAGTCCTCACCCGATTTTATTTTCAGGATTTCTTTCAGGGGGATTCTGTGGTATTCCACCATTTCTTTTTTTATATTCAGCAGCCTGGGCTTTTCCCTGAAAACAAAACCACTGGTTGGAATCCTGTGTTTCAGTGGGAAAGAGGTAACTGTGAGTAGATCATTTTCATAAATGATTTCCGGTTTTTTTGTGCCAATGAAATGATAAATAATCTGAAATGGCAATTCGGTTTCATGAAAATATTTCAGGTGGTCATCCATCATATATTTCAGGGTTGGATGTGCGTAAATGTGCAAATCAGTTTTACGGTTTAAAAGACAGAATGTGGAGATCAATCCGAAAAGTCCGAACACATGGTCTCCATGCACATGACTGATAAAGATGTGGTTGATTTTGCCAAACCTGATTTTAAAGCGTCTAAGCTGCATCTGGGTTCCTTCGCCACAATCGATTAAAAAAAACCGCTCATCCAGGTTAACCAGATGAGCGGAAGGAAATCTTTCAGAAGTAGGAACTGCCGAACTGCTACCCAATATTGTAACAGAGAAAGACACTTAGGTTAAGCGATCAGCCCCTGTGGATTTCATCGGTTGTGATGAGCTTACCAGCTTCATCTACGGTGGATGTAATATTGAGAACGGTATCCAATTGAGAGATTGTTATCAGTCTCTCAACAGCCTCGGTAAGACCTGTGAGAACAAAAGTTCCACTGGCATTTTTGCACAAACGGTTCGCCACAAGTATGGCGCTCAGACCAGATGAATCACAATATCGGCACTTGCTAAGGTCAAGAACGATATTCTTCTCGCCCTGACCAGAAATAATTACCAATTCAGATTTTAAGGTAGGCGCAATGTGCGTGTCAAGTTTTTCTTCCTGAACCTGAATTAAAGTATATTTTTCCAGTTTGTCAATTTTGAACTCCATTGCAGCTAAATTTTGACTAAATATACTTTTTTTTATTGAAATAACAGTTCTGCCAAAAAAAATTTATTATTTGTCAGCTTTTTTTCCCTTTTTGGAACCCTGTTCCATTTCTTCTTTCAATGCTGCCAAATCACTGATATCGCCAAGAGTTGTTTTCTCCATGTTTGTTTTGGGCTTCTTTGCAGACTTCCTGCTTTCTTTATCTTTGGCAGGTGCAGAATCTCCCTCAGCCTTTCTGGAGTCTTCGTAAACCTTACTATGGGAAACAACAATTCTCTTTGCATTTTTTGAAAACTCAACAACCTTAAACTCGAGTTTTTCATCAACTTTTGCCACGCTGCCGTCTCCTTTCAATAGCTGTTTAGGTGAACAGAATCCTTCCACACCATAGGGCAAAGCTATAAGTGCTCCCTTGTCAAAAATTTCAACAATGGTTCCTTCATGAACGGAATCAACAGTGAATAAGGTTTCAAAAACATCCCATGGATTCTCTTCAATTTGCTTGTGTCCAAGGCTGAGTCGACGGTTTTCCAAGTCAATTTCAAGCACAATCACCTCAATGTCCTCGCCAATTGCTGTAAATTCGGCAGGGTGCTTGATCTTCTTTGTCCAGGACAAATCAGAAATGTGAATCAAACCATCCACACCTTCTTCAATTTCAACAAATACTCCGAAATTGGTAAAGTTTCTTACTCTGGCTGTGTGACGTGAACCAACTGTATATTTCTCAGTAATTTTCTCCCATGGGTCAGATTTCAGTTGTTTGATGCCGAGGGACATTTTTCTTTCTTCCCTGTCAAGGGTAAGAATTACTGCCTCCACTTCGTCGCCTACCTTCAGGAACTCCTGCGCACTGCGCAAATGCTGTGACCAGGACATTTCTGAAACGTGAATCAAACCTTCCACTCCGGCGGCTATTTCAACGAATGCGCCGTAATCTGCCATAACAACAACTTTACCTTTTACCGTATCACCAACATTTAGTTTTGCATCCAGGGCATCCCACGGATGAGCGGTAAGCTGTTTCAGACCAAGAGCAATACGTTTTTTATCATCATCAAAATCAAGAATTACAACATTCAGTTTCTGGTCCAGTTGAACGATTTCCTCAGGATGATTTACACGGCCCCATGAGAGGTCGGTTATATGGATCAGACCATCAACTCCTCCAAGGTCAATAAATACTCCGTAGGAAGTGATGTTCTTAACGGTGCCTTCCAGAACCTGTCCTTTTTCAAGTTTGGCAATAATTTCTTTCTTCTGCTGTTCAAGCTCTGCTTCAATAAGTGCCTTGTGCGATACTACAACATTTTTGAACTCGTGGTTAATTTTCACCACTTTGAATTCCATGGTTTTACCAACATAGGCATCATAATCACGAATGGGTTTTACATCAATCTGTGAACCTGGCAGGAAGGCCTCAATGCCAAATACATCCACAATCATACCTCCTTTTGTGCGACACTTGATGTAACCCTTAATAATTTCGTCTTTTTCAAGTGACTCATTCACACGATCCCATGAGCGGAGTGCTCTCGCTTTTTTATGGGAAAGAATGAGCTGACCTTTTTTATCTTCCTGGTTCTCAACATACACTTCTACTTTGTCACCAGGTTTAAGATCAGGGTTGTAGCGGAATTCGTTCAGGCTGACAACACCTTCTGATTTGGAGCCAATATTAATTACCACTTCTCTCTTGTTCATTGATATAACAGTACCATCTATTACTTCACTGGTATTGATGGTGGAGAGTGTCTGATTATATTTCTCCTCAATTTCATTTCTCTCATCGCTGCTGAATCCTGCGAGAGACTTCTCAAACTCTTCCCAGTTAAATTCTTCGGGAGAGACATTTTTTGCTTTCAGTGAGCTGAGATTTATTTCTTCCTCAACTTCTTCTTCCAATTCATCTGTTTCAACTTCAGTTTCTTCCAGGTCTTCCTCTTCGGATTCTAAAGTTTCTAAGGTTTTTGCTACTTCCTCAATATCCTCAGTAGCTTCTGTTTTAACTTCGTTTACAGTTTTTTCTTCCTCGATGGAAGGGTCTTTTTCTTTTTTAGCCATTTGAATAATCTAAAAATTAATAAGTTAGACATTATGTTAATTGAGGTGCAAAAATAGATAAATTTTCTTAAATTGAGCCATGTTTGCTGTTAATTTTCCATGAGAACTACATGTACCTAAAAAAAGGGCCTGATAACCACAAATAAAGCAGTCGTTTTCATCATCGGGTGAACGAAATCCTTTTCTTATCCAATTAATCAGTATAAACTCTTATCTTTGAATCCACATTGGCATAGTAAATCTATCTTTTATGAAATAACCGGAGAGTGACCATGGTTTTATTTCTGAAATGAAATCATCACCCGGATTTTTTGATGCATTTTAAACTAAATTTATTTTGATGAAAATTCTTGTAGTTGGAACCGGATATGTTGGATTAGTTACCGGAACCTGTTTTGCAGAAACCGGTGTGAATGTGGTTTGTGTGGATATTAACGGGGAAAAGATAAATAAGCTGAAAGAAGGAGTGATTCCGATCTATGAACCGGGTCTGGATGTCATGATTGAGAGGAATGTGCAGAAGGGGCGCCTGGTGTTTTCTACCAGCCTGAAAAACAGCCTGCAGGGTTGTGAGGTTGTATTTATTGCTGTTGGAACTCCGCCTGATGAAGACGGTAGCGCAGATTTGAAATATGTACTATCGGTGGCAGGCGAGATAGGAGAACATATGAATCATTACCTTGTGATTGCAACAAAAAGCACTGTACCTATTGGTACAGCAGAGAAAGTGAGAGAGAAGGTGAAAGTGGAACTATCCAAAAGAGGTTCGGACCTGAAATTTGATATTGCATCCAATCCTGAATTTCTGAAGGAGGGTAGTGCAATTGAGGATTTTCTAAAACCCGACAGGATAATTATCGGAACTGATTCTTCTGAAGCTAAGGTGATTATGGAAAGGCTTTACAAACCCTTCCTTCTGAATAATCATCCAATCATTTATATGGATATTCCTTCTGCTGAGCTTACCAAATATGCAGCCAATGCCATGCTTGCAACGCGCATCAGTTTTATGAATGATATTGCGAATTTTTGTGAGAAAGTGGGAGCAGACATTAACGCTGTGAGACGGGGAATAGGAAGTGATCCCAGGATAGGCAATAAATTTATTTATCCCGGGGTTGGGTATGGCGGGAGTTGTTTTCCCAAAGATGTGAAAGCGCTTATCAGGATGGGAGAAGAAAATAATTATGTGCTGAAAATAATGCAGGCAGTGGATGAGGTGAATGATTTTCAGAAAAAAGTCTTGTTCAGGAAAATCCGGCAACATTTTGGTGAAAAACTTGAGGGTAAGAAAATTGCGGTGTGGGGATTATCATTTAAACCTAATACCGATGATATGAGAGAAGCTCCTTCTCTTCGCCTCATTGGGGATTTGCTTGACGCAGGTGTGAAAATCACAGCCTATGATCCGGTGGCTATGCAGGAAGCCAATCGAAGACTTGGAAAAAAGGTGCAGCTGGCCAATGAACCATATGAAGCCGTAAATGATGCCGATGCACTCGCAGTAGTTACAGAATGGACCGAGTTCAGGGTATTAAATTATAGTGAACTTGCCGGGAGAATGAAACAACGGGTTATTTTTGACGGACGGAATATTTATGACCCGGCAGAAATGAAGGAGAAAGATTTTGTATATTACGCAATTGGCAGACCAACTGCCGGCTAAAAGTTACATGTATGAAAAGAGTTCTCGTTACCGGGGGAGCTGGCTTTATTGGGTCACATTTATGTGAAAGGCTTTTGCAGGATGGCAATGAGGTTATTTGCCTCGATAATTTCTTTACCGGTTCCAAGAGAAATATTGTTCACCTGTTTGATAACCCCTATTTTGAACTGGTAAGGCACGATGTCACAATGCCTTATTTCATTGAAGTGGAAGAGATTTATAACCTTGCATGTCCTGCTTCTCCCATTCATTACCAGGTGAATGCCATTAAAACGGTAAAAACATCTGTACAGGGAGCCATAAATATGCTCGGACTTGCAAAGAGGAAAAATGCAAAAATACTGCAGGCGTCTACCAGTGAAATATATGGTGATCCAAAGGTGCATCCTCAGAAGGAAGATTACTGGGGGTTTGTAAATCCGGTGGGCGTAAGGGCCTGCTATGATGAAGGGAAAAGATGTGCTGAAACCCTTTTTATGGATTACCACTTTCAGAATAAGGTGAAAGTGAAAATAGTACGCATATTTAACACCTTTGGTCCGAATATGCAGCCTGATGACGGGCGGGTGGTATCTAATTTTATTGTTCAGGCCCTCAGGGGTGAGGATATTACCATTCACGGTAACGGAAAGCAAACCCGTTGTTTCCAGTATATTGATGATCTGGTTGAAGGCCTGGTAAGGATGATGGCTACTCCTGATGACTTTACCGGGCCGGTCAATATAGGGAATCCGGTTGAAATAACGATAAAAGGACTAGCCGAAAAAATAATCAAAATGACAGGCTCAAAGTCCAGAATTATTCACCACCCCGTGAGGGAGGACGATCCATTCAGGCGGCTGCCGGATATTTCCCTCGCGAAGGAGAAGCTGAACGGATGGGAACCAAAAGTAGATATTGAAACAGGGTTGCAGACAACGATCAATTATTTCAGAAAGATTCTGAAAACCTGATTGGAAATATTTTTTATTGTGCAAACGAGGTTGAAAATTTAAAATACCTGTGAATGAAAGGAATAATACTGGCAGGAGGTTCAGGAACGAGACTTTATCCTGTAACCAAAAGTGTTTCAAAGCAAATACTTCCTGTTTACGATAAGCCCATGATATATTATCCCCTTTCTGTCCTGATGCTTGCAGGTATCAGGGAGATTCTGATTATCTCAACTCCCAAGGATTTGCCCCTCTACAGGGAGTTGCTGGAAGACGGCACACAGTATGGTCTTAGAATCGATTATGCAGAACAACCCTCTCCCGACGGATTGGCCCAGGCATTTGTTATTGGTGAGAAATTTATTGGCAAGGAATCAGTCTGTATGATTTTGGGGGATAATATTTTCTTTGGTTATAATTTCAGCAGGTTGCTTTCGGATGCTGCTACACTTAAGGAAGGAGCCATAGTTTTCGGGTATTACGTAAACGACCCCGGGCGTTACGGGGTGATTGAATTTGACAGCAATGGAAAGGCAATTAGTATTGAGGAAAAACCAGAGCATCCCAAATCCAGCTTTGCAGTCACCGGCCTTTATTTTTACGGACCTGATGTGGCTGCCAGGGCAAAAAAACTCAAACCATCGGCCAGGGGGGAACTGGAAATAACGGATTTAAACCGCGAGTACCTTGTCGATAATAAACTCACTGTAAAGGTCCTTGGCAGAGGTATGGCCTGGTTGGACACAGGTACCCATGAAAGCCTTTTACAGGCCTCCAATTTCATTCAAACGATTGAGAACCGGCAGGGTTTGAAAGTTGCCTGCATAGAGGAGATTGCCTACAAGAAGGGTTACATAAACAGGGAACAATTGCTGGAATTAGCCCAACCCCTGGCCAAAAACCAGTATGGCCAATATCTTGTAACCATAGCAAACGAGAAAAGTACTTTATTCAATTCATGAAACCTTACATTCCCTTATGAAGGTGATTCAAACAGAGATTTCTGGCCTGCTTATTCTTGAGCCAAGGATATTCAGAGACAAGCGCGGACATTTTTTTGAAAGCTACAACCGGGAAACTGTGAAGAATTTTTTCGGCTACGATTTTATACAGGACAATGAGTCCCGTTCTTATAAAAATGTGATCAGGGGTTTGCATTACCAGCTAAACCCTCATGCACAGGCAAAACTTATCAGGGTTATCAGTGGGAAGATATTTGATATGGTTGTGGATTTGAGAATAAGCTCACCTTTTTTTGGAAAGAGTTTTGGACTGGAGTTGTCAGGTGAGAACAAAAAACAACTGTTTATTCCTCCCGGTTTTGCCCACGGTTTTTCCGTTCTCTCCGATGAGGCCGTAATAGTTTATAAATGCAGCAATTTGTATGAACCTTCTGCAGAGCGCGGTATTAACTGCTTTGATTCCAAACTGAACCTGGATTGGATGATAAAGCCAGAGTTGGCTGTTATTTCTGAAAAGGATAAACAGCTTCCCGGTTTTGACAAGGCTGAAATGAATTTTCCCTGAAGTTTTCAATGTAATCCGGAGGATTTCATTTAATTTTCATGTTGGATTGGAACTCCCAAATATGATACACATTCCTGTTAAATGACTGTAAACAAATTAAATTCATGAAAACTATATTGGTAACCGGGGCTAAAGGTCAGCTGGGATGGGAGTTGGAAGGATTATCCTATACCCATAATTATAAGGGGTTTAAGTTCATATTTACCGATTTGGATAGCCTGGATATTACGGATGAGGTTGCAGTCAAAACCATTTTCAGGGAACAAAGTATTGATTATGTGATAAACTGTGCTGCCTATACACAGGTTGACAAAGCTGAAGAGGAACCTGAAAAGGCCATGCTGGTGAACGCAAAAGGTGTTGCAAACCTGGCTGATTCGGCAATGAATTATAATTCTGTAATGATTCATCTTTCAACAGATTATGTCTTTGATGGTTATTACTTTCTCCCTTACACCGAGGAATCAGCAATGAATCCTGTTTCGCAATACGGGAAAAGCAAACTGGAGTCGGAAAAAGTGTTGTTGAAGTACAGCAGGAGTTTTATTATAAGAACATCCTGGCTTTATTCTGAGAGGGGAAATAATTTTCTCACGAGTATACTCAGGTTGGCTGAGGACAATAATGAACTAAGGGTTGTTTACGATCAGGTTGGCTGTCCTACTTATGCCAGGGACCTTGCAAAAGTATTGCTGGACATTATCTTGGCCTGCGAAAAGTTAGAGAATCCTCCATTTGGTATTTATCATTATTCGAATGAAGGTGTTTGCAGCTGGTATGATTTTGCAAGAGCCATTTTGAAACATTCAGGCAAACACAATAAAATCATTCCCGTTGAAACACGCGACCTGGCCCGGCCTGCTGCCAGGCCACCCTACAGCGTGCTGAGCAAGACAAAAATAAAATCAGTTTTTCATATCTTTATACCACACTGGGAGGATAGTCTGATTTCCTGCCTCAGTCAAATTGAAAACTAACCCGCTTAAACATGAAAAATGAAGAGCTTTTTATCCAGGCCAGACAAAAGGCTGAATCATGGCTTTCAGATAGCTTTGACAACGAAACCAGGGAAAAGGTAAAATACCTGATTGAACACGACGAGAAAGAATTGCTGGAGTGTTTCTATACACACCTGGAATTTGGTACCGGTGGACTGCGTGGTATTATGGGAGTAGGCACAAACCGAATGAACAAATACACGGTTGGCATGGCAACGCAGGGATTGTGCAACTATTTACAGAAACAATTCAGGGATGAAAAAATCTCGGTTGCAATTGCTCACGATAACAGGAATAACAGCCGTTTTTTCGCCGAAACAACCGCTTCAATATTTACTGCAAATGGAATAAAAGCATATCTTTTTGAATCATTGAGGCCCACACCCGAACTTTCCTATGCAATCAGACATTTTGGCTGCAAATCGGGTGTGGTAATCACTGCTTCACACAACCCAAAAGAATATAATGGATACAAGGTATACTGGGACGACGGCGGACAGATAATTCAGCCGCACGACAAG
This sequence comes from Bacteroidota bacterium, assembly GCA_037446695.1. Taxonomy (GTDB): domain Bacteria; phylum Bacteroidota; class Bacteroidia; order Bacteroidales; family PUMT01; genus JBBIHY01. The sequence goes on along the minus strand of JBBIHY010000005.1, from coordinate 92,779 downwards.
GCAATCATAGAGGAAGTTCAAAACATTACAGATCCATCGGAGGTGAAGTTTAACAGGGAAAGCAGGCTGATTGAAATCCTGGATACTGCTTTTGATAACAAATACCTGAAAATGGTAGCAGGCTTATCACTATCTCCTGAAATAATCAGGAAACAGCATGATCTTAAAATTGTCTATACGCCCATACATGGTACCGGTGTTGTGCTGGTACCTGCTGCACTGAAGGAGTTCGGCTTCACCAATATATTTAATGTGCCCGAGCAGGATATAACCGATGGTGACTTTCCAACGGTCCACTCTCCAAACCCCGAGGAACCTGCGGCAATGAAAATGGCACTGGATGTTGCAGAAACGAACCAGGCAGAACTGGTACTCGCAACGGATCCCGACAGTGACAGGGTAGGAGTGGCGTGCCGCGATAATTCCGGCAACTTTATTCTGCTCAATGGTAACCAAACAGCTTCCCTTCTCATTTATTACCTGCTTTCAGTAATGAAAGAAACCGGTCGGCTCAAAGGAAGGGAATATGTTGTAAAAACGATAGTAACCACTGAACTGATAATGGATGTTGCTGCCAGGTATGGAGTTGAGTGTTTAGATGTCCTTACAGGATTCAAGTACATTTCCGCAATTATGAAGGAGAATGAGGGCAGGAAAAAATTCGTTGCGGGTTGTGAAGAAAGTTACGGATTTCTTGCAGGAGATTTTGTAAGAGACAAGGACGCCGTAAGCTCCTGTGCACTTATTGCTGAGGTTGCAGCCTGGGCAAAAGAAAACGGAAAAACCCTCTTTGAAATGTTGCTGGAAATTTATGTAAAGTTTGGTTTTTATAAGGAATATCTTGTTTCTATTACCAAAAAGGGACTGGAAGGAGTAAGGGAAATTAATAAAATGATGGAGCGTTTCAGGAATTCACCCCCCGATTCGGTCAATGGCAGTGATGTTGTGCTTGTGCATGATTACCTGAGGCAGAAGTCATATGATCAGATCAGCCATTTGCGGCATGATTTGAATTTGCCAAAATCCAACGTTCTCCAGTATATATTAAAGGATGGTACAAAAATATCCATCAGGCCGTCAGGAACGGAACCCAAGATTAAGTTCTATTTTGGATTAAAGACAAATCTTGGCAGTGCTGGGGAATTTGAAAAAGCCAATCAATGGCTGGATAATAAGGTGAAAGCAATTAAAAAGGAACTGGAAATTGAATGATTCTAACGTATAGAGAAAACAAATAATGAAATCTTTCAGAAAAGAATTATGGTTTGAAACCCGCAACCGCCGGGAACTCATTAATATAACTCCCCAGGTGGAGGCCTGTGTAAAAGACAGCAAGGTAACCGAAGGCCTGATACTGGTAAATGCCATGCACATCACGGCAAGTGTCTTCATTAATGACGACGAGTCGGGGCTTCACCAGGATTATGAAGTATGGCTGGAAAAACTGGCACCCGAGCATCCTCATTCTCAGTACAGGCACAATGGTTATGAAGACAATGCCGATGCACACCTTAAAAGGACAATCATGGGCAGGGAGGTTGTTGTTGCCATAACCTCAGGGCGCCTTGACCTGGGGCCATGGGAACAGATTTTTTACGGGGAGTTTGACGGGAAACGCCGGAAACGTGTGCTTGTGAAGATAATAGGGGATTGATTGATTTATATTTTTTTTAGAAAGCCCTTTCTGCAAAATGGTCCTGTTTTTAATTAATTTTCAGGACAAAAATACAATATGCCCCCCTTGAAAGAGCCAAGACAAATCAATATTGTCGTAAGTATATTTTTGAATCTTGGTATTACCATTGCCGAGTTCATTGGCGGGATATTGTCCAACAGCCTGGCACTCATTTCTGATGCTTTCCATAATCTTGGAGATACACTTGCAATTATCTTTACCTACATTGCTTTTCTTTTCGGCAGAAAGGCCTCCACCGGTAAAAACACCTTTGGGTACAAAAGGATTGAGATCCTTGCTGCATTTATAAATTCGGCTGTTCTTATTGGGGTTTCAGGGTTCCTGTTTTTCGAAGCTTACAAGAGATTCCAGAATCCGCAACCTGTCAATGAAAGCATTATGCTTATTGTGGCTGTGTTTGGGCTGGCGGGCAACCTTATTTCTGTTCTTTTATTGCATAAAGATTCCAGGCACAGCCTGAATGTAAGGTCGGCATACCTTCATTTATTGGGAGATACACTGGCCTCGGTGGGTGTGATTCTTGGTTCACTGGCTATCATGGTTTTTGGTGTTATATGGGTAGATCCCCTTCTCACGGTAATTATCGGAGTTTTTATCATCAGAGAAGCAGTGAGGATTCTCCGTGAAAGCATACTGATACTTATGGAGAGTGCACCAAAAGATACTGATGTTTTTCAAATCAAAGCAGAATTAGAAAAACATCCTGCCATTCAGAATGCACATCATTTGCATGCATGGCAGTTATCTGACAACCAAAACTATTTTCAGTGCCATGTTGATCTGAAGGAAAACATTACCCTGAGGGAAACAGATATTATTCGTCTGGAACTCGAAAACCTGATACTGAAAAAATTCAATATTCAGCACGCCACTATTCAGATGGAATTCAATACATGTGAAGAAAAAAGCCCTATTTTCAATGGCAGAAAGTAATTATTGTCCGGCAAAGAACTGTTTGCCGAAATTCACCAGGTAAACCTCTTCGGTTGCTCGCGTAAAAGCAGTGTACAACCAGCGGAGATACTCTGTGTCAACCCTTTCGCTATTCATAAACCCCTGGTCAATAAATACCCGTTTCCATTGTCCTCCCTGCGCTTTATGGCATGTAACCGCGTAGGCAAATTTTACCTGTAAAGCATTGAAATAAGGATTGTTTTTAGCCTTGTCAAACCTTTTCTTTTTGGTCTTTATTTCGGCATAATCTTCCATTATATGATAGAAGAGTTTTTTATTTGACTCAGAATCAAGTGCTGCCGAATTGATGGTCAATGTGTTGAGAAGGATCTTAACCCTTGTTTCGTAATTTTCATAGTCAGGAAATCTGAGAGTTACTTCAGCAAACCGTAAATCATACATTGCCTCATATTTGTGTATGGCCATGATTTCTGCAATATCTCCGTTGGCAATGAAATTAATGGTCTCATCAATTTCGGCCCAGTAATAATTGTTTTTCACTACCATGAGTAAATCACCGCGTGAGATTTCTTCCTCCCTTCCCAGAATCCTGTTTCGGATGCCCGAGTTATAGGTATTGGCCGTTTTGTTTGACCGGCAGACAACAATCGTTTCTTCAAGCCCAACTCTGTCGTAGCAGGTTTGAAGTGCTTCAATCAGCTCTGCACCGGTGATTTGTTTTACATCAAAGTTATTATTCAATTGAATCCCGGGAACCGCAGGTTTATTGGTTTCAATCATTTTCCTTATCAGGGTGGCATTTATGAGTATGCCGGAGTTGGCCTCCTGTCTGACAATTTCGGAAAGAAAACACTCTGTCACACTGAAACCATAATTATCCAGTAGTTTCGGATCCAGTGCAGGACTTTCATTAAAGCCTACAGGTGGCAACTGTGCCGAATCTCCGGCAAGAATCAGCCTGCAATTTTTTCCTGAATAAACATATTCCAGGAGATCTTCCAGTAAATTGCCACTGCCAAAAATGCTCACATCTCTTGACTCAACAGAAATCATGGATGCCTCGTCTACAATAAAAACAGTATTGGATACGAGATTTTTAGCCAGATCAAATACCCCAAATCCATCCTTGCTGGAGCGTTGCCGGTAGATTTTTTTGTGAATGGTTAATGCAGTTTTTCCTGTAAAAGATGTCAAAACTTTTGCAGCCCTGCCAGTGGGTGCCAGTAAAGTGGTATTGATTCTGAATTTTTCCAGTGTTTTCACAAGGGCAGCCAAAAGGGTTGTTTTCCCTGTGCCGGCATAACCTTTTAACAGAAAGACTTTGTCGGGTTTTTGTTCAATTAAAAAACCGGCAATGGCTTCAGCCGATGATTCCTGATGTTTGGTTGGATTATAATCCAGGTTGGAGAATATCCCTGAGGCAAGATGGTTTTTTAACATTCCGGGGAATTAATCTGCAATATAAGGCTTAAAATTAATTTTTTTTATAAATTTGCACGCAAACTCAAAATCAAACCCCAGACAATGAAAACCGTTATTCAAATCGTTCTTGCACTTGCAATTATCGTGTTGGGCTACCTCCTCGTTGACAGCATTAACCAGCCAATTCGTTTTAAGGCTGAACAGACAAAAAGATACGACCGTACAATTCAAAGGCTGAAAGATATTCGTTCTGCCCAGCTGGCTTTCAGATCTCTTTACGGACGATTTACCGGTGATTTTGATACACTGATCAATTTTATCAGAACAGATTCCTTTAATGTGGTAATGAAAATCGGTGACCTGGATGACTCGGTTGCAGTTGCCCAAGGCCTTATCATTAGAGATACCATCAGAGTGAGTATACTTGATTCCCTTTTTGGTTCAGGATACCCTGTTGATTCATTGAAAATCGTTCCATTTTCAGAGGGTAAAAAGTTTGAAATGGGAGCAGGTGAGATCACAACCGGATCGGGTGTACGCGTGGAAGTTTTTGAAGTTTCTGTACACAACGATATACTTTTAAACGGACTTGATCGACAGTTGGTAATTAACATGAATGATGAAAGAATAAAAAGAGATCAGTTTCCCGGTTTGAAAGTTGGATCGCTTACCGAAGCTACAAATAATGCCGGTAACTGGGAATAACACTAACCATGCATGGTTGAATTTGAGCTCATAGACGAGACTTTCGATATAAATATTACTTCACAGTACCATATATCCATTCAGGTTTCACTGAATGGATATTGTTTTTCCGTACTTGACATCAGAAGAAACAAATACATACTACTTAAAAATTATGTTTTTCCTGAGGATACGGAAATTGAAAAATTACCCTCTCTTGTGGCAGGGATCCAGGAAAAGGATGAATTCCTTTCCAGAGATTATCAATCAGTAAGTGTCATTCTTATATCTGAAAGATCAACACTTGTACCCCTGCCCCTTTACAATGAAAATAATATTGAAAAGTACTTTGCATTCAATCATGGACTGAGTTCCGAAAGTCATGTGAGGCATAACAGGTTGAAACAAACTGATGCAGTGAATATTTATCCAGTATTTTCAACATTGGAGAAGGCAATTACCGACCGGTTTCCCAGTGCCAGGTTTTATTGCCAGTCATTCCCTTTTATTGAAAAAATTCTGATGGATGGAAAAAACAAGCCTGCAGAGGCAAGGGTTTTTATTAGCGTACAAAAGGAATTTTTTGATATTGTTGTTGCAAGACAAAACAAAATTGAACTTCATAACTCATTCCGGTACAAAACCGAAAGTGATTTTGCATTCTTCATTTTATATGTATTTGACCAGTTGAAGCTTAATCCTGATGATACTGCCGTAAATTTCTGCGGGGAATTAAACAAGGAGTCTGCTCATGCTGAACTGATTAAAAGTTTTATTGGACAGGTGAATTTTGAAAAGTTCAGTACGCAGTCGCTTTACAGTTATACACTGGCAAATGTTCCGGCACACCGTTTTTATAATCTTTTAAATTTGTATCATTGCGCATAATAAGCGGAAAATACAGGGGGAAGCAGTTATTTCCCGGGAAGAGATTTTCAGCGCGACCTACCACCGACTTTGCAAAAGAAAGCCTTTTTAATATCCTCGAAAATAACTTCGATATTGAAAACCTGAGAGTTTTAGACTTGTTTGCAGGGACGGGCAGTATAGGGTTTGAGTTTGCCTCAAGAGGCAGCCGTTTGGTTGATTCAGTGGAGGTGAACCCAGCCCATTTTCAGTTTATACAAAAAACGGTCAAAGAACTCGGATTTATGCAAATGAAGGTGTATCGTACGGATGTGTTCGCATTTATTAAGAAATGTACCCTTAAGTATGATATCATTTTTGCCGATCCTCCTTTTGTTCTGCCAGGTATTATGAATTTACCTGGAATGATATTTGAAAAGCAGATTTTAAACCCGGGAGGGTGGTTTGTTCTGGAACATTCAGGGGATTTTAACTTTAGTAAAACACCGTATTTTTTAAACCTGAGGAAATATGGAAGTGTTCATTTCAGCATTTTTGAAATGAATGGTTGAACGGTTTTTCAAAAAATCTGATTTGGAATTTTGCACAATTTAAAAATAGCGTTATTTTTGCAACGCTATTTGAAATATTGGTCCGGTAGTTCAGTTGGTTAGTCCCGATATTTATAGGGAACATGCCTGTCATCTCGTCAAGGAGTTGACGAGACGGGTTCGGGGAATTAGAGAGATTTAAGTTGTTCATTTACATAATGGTCCGGTAGTTCAGTTGGTTAGAATACCTGCCTGTCACGCAGGGGGTCGCGGGTTCGAGTCCCGTCCGGACCGCTACAAACAAAGCCTCTTTTGAGGCTTTATTTGTTTAAAGTCATCCATAGCAATATGTTCTACACTTATATCATCAGGAGTAAAGAAAAAAATATCTTTTATAAGGGAATGACCATTGATCCTGAGAAAAGATTATGGGAACATAACAATAACCTTAGTCGTTACACTGCTGGTAAGGGTCCTTGGTCTCTGGTTTACGTAAAGAAATTTGAATCAAAACATGAAGCCCTTATGGAAGAGAAAAGAATTAAGAGACTCAAAGAGAGGTCATTGCAAAACCTTATAAATTCACCAGAAAATATTGTTTTATCGTTTAGTTAGAAATTTTGCCTGTCATCTCGTCAACGGGGTTGACGAGACGGGTTCGAGTCCCGTCCGGACCGCTACAAACAAAGCCTCTTTTGAGGCTTTATTTGTTTAAAGTCATCCATAGCAATATGTTCTACACTTATATCATCAGGAGTAAAGAAAAAAATATCTTTTATAAGGGAATGACCATTGATCCTGAGAAAAGATTATGGGAACATAACAATAACCTTAGTCGTTACACTGCTGGTAAGGGTCCTTGGTCTCTGGTTTACGTAAAGAAATTTGAATCAAAACATGAAGCCCTTATGGAAGAGAAAAGAATTAAGAGACTCAAAGAGAGGTCATTGCAAAACCTTATAAATTCACCAGAAAATATTGTTTTATCGTTTAGTTAGAAATTTTGCCTGTCATCTCGTCAACGGGGTTGACGAGACGGGTTCGAGTCCCGTCCGGACCGCCAGCAAAAAAGGCCCTGTTTCGGGGCCTTTTTTTCATAGTAAAATCGTTTTGGCTTCAAAAGCCAAAGTAATTTTTGGCATTAAAGTAACATATGTTTTTAACTACTTTTCCAACAAATTCCATATCTTTTGGTATTTCTCCATTCTCTATGTCGGTACCGAGAAGGTTACAGAGTATCCTGCGGAAGTAATCGTGGCGGGGATATGACAGGAAACTGCGGGAATCAGTAAGCATACCCACAAATTGGCTCAGTAATCCAAGACTGGACAAAGCGTTTATTTGTTTTTGCATACCATCTTTCTGGTCAAGGAACCACCATCCACTACCAAACTGAATTTTGCCAGCTGTACTTCCATCATTAAAATTCCCGGCCATCGTGGCTAAGAGTTCATTGTCTCGTGGATTAAGATTGTAAAGAATTGTTTTTGTTAGTTGATTCGTGGAGTCCAATCTGTCGAGAAAACTTGAAAGTGGTTTAGCCATTTCGAAGTCTCCGATGGAATCGAAGCCTTTGTCAACACCAAGCTTACTAAGCATTCTTGATGAATTATTCCTAAGCGCTCCCAAATGAAACTGTTGAACCCATCCCTTCTCATGGTCCAAAATGGCAAAGATGTAAAGCATTGCAGATTTAAACTTACGAACCTCTTCAAAGGAGAGCTCTACTTTGGATCTAATTTTAATAAATATCTCTTTTATTTCTTTTTCGGTGTAATCATCAGAAATAATTGTTTCTAAACCGTGGTCGGAAAGCCGGCATCCCTGCTCATGGAAAAAATCATGTCGCATCCTAAGTGCTCCAATAAACTCATCAAGGTTTCTGATGTCCACATTGGATGCTTCCTCAAGTTTCAAGATATATTGATTAAAGGTTTCAGAATTTTCAACCATCATTGCCTTATCAGGACGCCATGTTGGCAGTACTTTAATCTCGAATCCATCATTTCGTGCTTTAATATGATGTTCCAGACTATCAACGGGATCATCAGTAGTACAAACCAACTCCACATTCATGATTCGCATTATACCCCTTGCACTGAAATCGGTGGTGTTCAGCATTGCAGATGCTTCATCATAAATCTCACGGGCTGTGAAAGGGGTGAGCAATTTACTGATGCCAAAAGGTCGGCGAAGTTCCATATGAGTCCAGTGATACAATGGATTTCTTATTGTAAATGGAACTGTATAAGCCCATTTCTCAAATTTTTCATAATCGCCGGCATCCCCTGTGCAATACCTCTCATCAATACCCATGGCCCGCATTGCGCGCCATTTGTAATGGTCGCCATCCAGCCATATCTTAGTCAGGTTAGAAAACATTTGATCGTTTCCAATCTCTTGCGGAGGAAGATGACAATGATAATCGATGATGGGTAAGTCCCTGGCATGCTGATGGTAAAGTTCTTCTGCTGTTTCATTTTGCAGTAAGAAATTTTCAACCATAAATGCTTTCATGATGATTTAATTAGGGTTTAATAAGTTTGTTTATAAATCGAAGAGCCTCTTTATGTGCCTGTCAAAAATATTTTCAGTTACCTGCTGTCCCACTAACTCACTGTGTTCCCTTAAGAGATTAATATATCTTTCTCCCTGTTCCGCTGCGAGCTTATAGGACACATGCATCAGTTGCCTGAAGTGAAGGTTATAATTCGGGTGTTATGGAATATGGCGCAATGTGTCAGCAAGGGTATTACCATCCCATGTCTCCACCTCATGAATACCTGGTAGTTTACTTTTATCAATATCTATTACGGTTGCATATGGCCCGCACAGTTCATCAAAGCGGTTTAAACCACCTATATATATATCTTTAACTAGTTGCAATGCATCCCTACCTGCCAAAGAAAGTCCAATAGCTTCTTCAAGCCATGTAGTACCTGCGGTTTTAACATGGATACCCTTGTTGTATTTTTTAAGCAACAATCCAATGACTGGATAAATGCTGAACTTATCACTTCCACTATGAACACTTAACTTCAGGTTTTTTGGCAGTCCGAACTCTTTTATGGCAAAATCAATGACCAGCAAATCCTGTTCAAATTCCTTTGCGAATTGGTTTACATCTCCCACATAATCAACACCTTTATTAAAGCGACCTGTAAATTTAGGTGCAATAGTCTGGGCTGGAATACCCTCCGCTGCAATTGCACTCAGAATAAAAAACATCTCAATGGGACTTTGGGCTTCACTTACTTCATCCATACTGACTTCGGCAACAAAATTCCCTTTTCCCTTCTTGCTCTCGATGTGTCTGTATATTACACCAGCCTGTTTAACTGCAAATAAAAATTTGTGGGCTATGGCGGTTAACTTTTTATCATCAATTCGGAATATTTCATTAACCCCTGGAATCTGTATATTGCCTAAATACTTTGAATTGAATTGAACAAAGTTTGAAATTTCCTTATCTGAAGCCTTTTTTCCAATATAATCTGCGACATCTAAAGTGAAAAAATCTGAATGCTCAATGAGCTTATTTGTTATTGAATTCTTTTTTCTGAAACTATTTCCTACCGTATTTGTTACTATAAAGGATTTTATAATTACTTCAGGCAGTTCACAAAAGTCAGAGATTGACTCGTAATCCTCTTCATCGTAAGCTATTTCATAAAGAATTGCAATTACCTGTGAAACCCAGAGAGTATTTCGCCTGCTATTACATACTTCAATAAAAAGTTGCTTACTCATCCCTCCGTTTTCTTTAATGGTTTGCAGTGAATAAAGGTATTGCTGTATAGTTTGATGCTTAAAGGAAATTTTGGTCTGATAAATTCCGTAGCGGTTTTCCTCCCTTTCTTCATTAAGGATTCCTGCATGAAGTAGTTCATTGTATGCCTGGAAATAGGCAGTTTCCCGTTTCAGGTGAATGGGTAAAGTCATCTTTAGATCATTCTTGGCGATTTCGGATGATTCCTCACTGCTCTCCAGAAGTTCAAGAATTGACCAGACAATATCCTCCTTTTGCTCTGCAAACTTTCCCCTGAAAACGTATTCCTTAATAAACTCCCTTGTAATATCCAGTTGGGAGATTCTTTCGGGTGTTTTCCCGTTTTTGAGCAATTCGTTTGCAAAATAAAGGTTGATGGGTTTTTTGAGTACCTCCCTCAGGTCCCAGGGAATAGACTCGTAAATTAGAAGAGAAGGGTTGGTTTTGTTATAGACCGAAATGATTTCACTGATTTCAGAATTTGAAAGAAAGGGCATATTTGTATAACCTGACTCCAAACTTGGATTTATTTCTGCAAACCATTGAATTTCTTCGTGTTTTTTGAACAGGTTCCCAAGGTGGTATTGCCAAACGGCTTCACGAACACTTATTATAATCTTTACTTTCGTTGATTCAGCGAATAGAGAAGCTGTATCAAGAATGTAGTTCATTAAATGCAGAAGTTTCTCAGGTTCAGCGCTAATTTCATCAAGTGCATCAATAACAAGAACCAGCTTTTCATCTGTTTTACCGGATTCACGGATGAAAACATTATAGATATTATCCACCTTTTCAAGATTCAATGAACTGAATCTGTTTGTGTTGCCTGAACCAGAAATCAATGGATAGAAAAAAGATGCAGAAACAAAATAAACAAGATGATTGTTTTGTGCAGAGATCACCCAGTGAGCCAATGCTGTAGATTTTCCATACCCGCCGGGTGCAATTAAGGGAAAAACAAAATGATTGGACTGAATAAACCCGTCAATCTCCATATTCAGCATCTTTCTTGGAATTGTACTGCTGAAATCGGTCATGGCTTTACGGGAGATACTGGCCAGGGTGTATCTGGTAGTTTGGATTATCTCGTTCCGGATTATTTGCAGAGAATTTTTTTTGTCATATTTTTTTTTATCCTCCTTTTTGCAGAAAGATGCATAATCAGGATAGCCGGCGTAAATTGACAATGTGTCCAGGTTATACCTGGAAAAGCCTGATTTTGACGGCAACAAACCAAAGAATCTCCTTAAAGTGGTTGGACTGATGTTCCTCCGTGTTGTTTCATGGATGGCAATCGAAAGGCTGCTGCAATCCCTGGAAGAGCTTACATTTCTCTTATACCTTTCACATATCTCTATTTTGAGTTTGTCTTCCATGGAAAGGATGAACTCTAATCTAATAAACTTATAAAGATTTTCTTTTATAAAGATATAGAAAAAGCAGAAAAATTTCAGTTGACAGGATTGACAGACTAAAAACTTAAGTGTATGAATTAATTTGCAATACTTATTTATTGATTTTCTGTTCCATGAAAATTATTTTTGTTAAAATCAATGAATCTAAAGGGCCGGATATGTCGTTTGTAACCAGAAAGCTGCGCTTGTGTTCGGACCTTGGTATTAGTCCTCCTGCCTATGTAAGAACCAGCGAGGGATTATTTGAGGTTCTGAAGAACTTTAAAGATCAGGAAGTAGTTATGTTTGCCAGTTTCCCGCCTGATGAATCCTATTCAATCAATCAAATGCCCAATAGTTTGCGGGCCAATAAGAAGGCCGAGAATTATATGGATGATATTAGTGCATATTCTCAGAGCATACTATTATTTTCAAAAGTTGGATCATCCAGGACTTTTAGGGAAGTTCATTTTTTCACCTGTGCTTCACCCAGTGGATTAAACGATGAATTCTTTTGCCTGCTTTTTCCCGGGAGCTTTGTTAAAGTAAAGCGCATTGAGAATTGTTTTCTTGAAATGCCTAAATACGAGGTTGTTTATGAGAAATACATCATGGACAGGGTGAGGGAACTGATTTATTAGATCAGATTATAACATGTAGATTCTATTCTATTATTTTATTGGGACCCCCAGGGGGATTGACATCGTTTTCAGGCATCTGTTCTTGTATTTTTTCAGGTTTCTGAATCGCCCAGACACCGTTTTCCGGGTTGTATAAATACTCGGGAATATTTATGTTATGTTTTTGAAGATGACTGCGGGAATCATCGATAAACAATTTCATCTGCTGGTAAGCCTCGACTGATTTCATAAGCTCCTCATCCCTCTCGTATTTTGCTGCAGGGAGTACATAATATTGTCGCCTGCCATTTTCTGTTGGAGTATGAACCCATGTTAGGTAATACCCTGCTTCTGCAACAGATGTTTTTCCCAGGCTGTCTTTCTCCAATACAATCTGAAACATGGCTCCTCCGTCAGTATACCTTCTCCTCTGGTTAGACACAAAGTTACCAAGTGAGTATGCCACAATATGTTCTGTGGAATCTGTTTTCTCCCAGAGCATTGGTTGCAATACATGGGGGTGGGATCCGATAACAATATCTGCACCGTTGTATTTGAGCCAATCATAAAGCCTTTTTTGCCTTGGTGAGGCCAGGAGTTCGTATTCATTTCCCCAGTGTGTTACAACAATAATTTTATCAGGTTCAAGGGCTTTGGCCTGTTGCAGATCAATAAACATTTGCAAGGTATCAAGCAGGTTCACAATGGTAGGCGGTGTATCCGGTATTCCGTTAGTGCCGTAGGTATAGTTTAATAAAGCCAACCGGATAGCATTTACCTCAACCAGCAGAACCGCACTGGTATCTCTTTCTTCCTGGTTGCGGTAGGTTCCTGTATAGAGCAACCCCAGGGTATCCAGTACATCAAGTGTTCTTAGCAGTCCCTTGCCTCTTCTGTCATTGGAATGATTATTGGCAGTAACCAGGCAATGAACACCCATGTTTTTCAGTGCTTCAGCAAGTGCATCGGGTGAAGAAAACTCAGGATACCCTGCAAAAGGCGGACCGGCCAGGGTAACTTCAAGGTTAAAAACTGCGAAATCGGCAGCCAATACGATTGGTGCAACATATTCAAAACATGAATTATAATTGTATTGTTTTGTTTCAGAATTGTAGGCAGCATTAATCTGAGGCATATGCCCCATTACATCACCTCCAAATATAAGGGTTGCCCTTTGTGCAATAGCTGTGAATGAAATGAAAGAAAACAGAATCAGCAATCCTGCCTTGTTTTTGTAGTGACTTGGCATGTCTTTATACATTGTATGATTCATTTCCGGGGAAAATATTTGGTGCAGATGGTAAAAATAAGATATTTTCGAATTGTTCGGTTAAAATCACGCAGAGGTTGAAAATAATGACTTTTTTTTCTGTTTTTGGATGACCGGTGCCGGAATTGTTTGATCCACGGACAATAATTGTTGACTTTCAGATTATACGGGATAATTAAGGTTACTTTATATTTTTTATCTTTGACCCTATTAAAATACCTCACCTAAATCGCCAATGCACGACAAAATTCTTATTCTTGATTTTGGCTCACAGTATACTCAGTTGATTGCACGTAAAATCAGAGAGCACAATGTATATTGTGAAATTTATCCTTACAATCATTTTCCTGAACCTGATGATAGCGTTAAAGGGGTTGTACTGTCGGGCAGTCCTTTTTCAGTGAGCGATAAAAATTCACCACAACCTGATTTAAATAAAATTACCACCCGTTTTCCGGTTCTGGGAATATGTTACGGGGCTCAGCTTATGGCTCAGCAGAACGGAGGAGAGGTACTGGCTTCCAAAACCCGGGAATATGGCCGGGCAAGTTTACATATTGTTGAACATACCAACCCATTATTGAAGGGATTGAACAACGGAACACAGGTGTGGATGTCGCATGGTGATACAATAACCACCTTGCCTGAGAGTTTCAGGGTAATAGGGAGTACTGCTGATGTGAGGGTAGGTGCTTACCAGGTAAATGGCAGGGATATATTCGGAATTCAATTTCATCCGGAAGTCTATCACACTACCGAGGGCAAAAACCTGCTGAAGAACTTTGTTGTTCATATTTGTGGCTGCAGAACCGACTGGACCCCAGCCTCCTTTATCGATAATACAGTACAGGAACTCAAGGAACAACTTGGCAATGATAAGGTTGTACTGGGTCTGTCGGGTGGAGTGGATTCAACAGTTGCAGCAGTGCTGCTTTCGAGGGCAATTAAAAACAATCTTACCTGCATATTTGTTGACAACGGATTGCTGAGGAAAAACGAATTTCAAAGTGTGCTTGACAAATACCAGCACATGGGGTTGAATGTAATTGGTGTAAATGCCTCAGCGAAATTTCTTGAAGGATTAAAGGGAGTAAATGATCCCGAAGCAAAAAGAAAATCAATTGGCCGCAACTTTATTGAAGTTTTTGATGAAGAGGCACATAAAATTAACGATGTGAAATGGCTGGCACAAGGAACAATCTACCCTGATGTGATTGAATCTGTGTCAGTAAACGGACCCTCTGCCACAATTAAGTCCCATCATAATGTTGGCGGTTTACCCGAAATAATGAACCTGAAAATTGTGGAGCCTCTGAAATTACTTTTCAAGGATGAGGTCCGGCTGGTTGGTAAAAGCCTTGGAATAGACTCTTCGTTGATTGGACGGCACCCATTTCCCGGACCCGGGCTGGGAATTCGCATTTTGGGTGAAGTCACTGCCGAAAAAGTCAGGATTCTTCAGGAAGTGGATAGTATTTATATTGATGGAATGAAATCTGCCGGCCTGTATGATCAGGTATGGCAGGCTGCAGCAATTCTTCTACCTGTACAATCAGTTGGGGTGATGGGTGACGAACGCACATATGAGAATGTCGTAGCACTCAGAGCCGTAACATCCACAGATGGAATGACTGCAGATTGGTGCCATTTACCGTATGAGTTTCTGAGTAAAGTTTCGAGTGAAATAATCAATAAAGTGAAAGGTGTGAACAGGGTGGTTTATGATATCAGTTCTAAACCGCCTGCAACCATTGAATGGGAATAGTGGTCTTTAACACCATGGAGAATAACAGAAATACCTTCGAGGAAATCTATTGCCAGCTGGGACACTGGGATTATAATGGAATTGGCGAGCAATTATTTACCATTGGCGAGATACTTGAGAACCATAATGTTGACAGGTTCACCCTGAAAAGAATTATCTTTTGTTCTCTGGAGATGATGGAGAATGTATTCCATCATTCGGGACAGTCAAAATACGATACAGAAAAAGACAGCCATCAGTCCGAATTCCGCATTGACTTAAACGAGCATTATTTTCGTCTGTGCTCAGGCAATGTTGTTCACAATGCCGATATTGAACCTTTGAGAAAAAGACTTCAGGAGGTGAAAGACCTCAGCATTCCCGAAATCAGGAAGATTTATATTGATCAACTGAAGTATGGTAGCTTTTCCAATAAAGGTGGCGCAGGCCTGGGTATAATGGAAGTAGCCAAAATAAGCAAGAATCCGATTGACTACATGTTTAAGGAAATTGATAAAGACTATACCTATTTACGATTGTATGCGTTTATAAACAAATAATAATAGCGGAAACCTCCGTAAAAATTTACATGATGGAAATATTACATATTGAACCTACCGATTTTACTCCAAAAGTCTATATGAGTGCTGAAAACCAATTGATTGAGATATCAGGGTTTTCAAGGCCCGAGGATGTGATTGGGTTTTACTCACCCCTGCTTGACTGGATGGAAAATTATACGCACCTCATTCTGGAAGCAAAAAAGGATAAGATACAATTTATTTCTCCTCTAAGATTTGTTTTCCGGCTAACCTATTTCAATTCTTCTTCGGCAAAATTATTACTGCAAATACTGGAGAAGGTTAAATTGATTGGTTCCAGCAATATTCCGGTTATTATTGAATGGTATTATGATGAAGGAGACGATCAGATTCTTGAAGACGGAGAAGATCTTGCCAGTGCGGTTGACCTGCCATTCAATTACATTGAAATCAAATCATAAAAATTTATAAAATTCGTATATTTACATATATCAATAATGCTTTCCTCCGTTTTTTAATTATTAATAGCGGAAATTCTGGATGCATTTTTTGTGTGAAGTGATAGCATAAAATGTTTATTATGAACAACAACAGGTTGCCAGGCATACTTTTAATGCTTGTGTTTACTTTTTTCTCTTTAATTGGCAGGACACAGGTTTTCAATGAGCAGGTTTTTAAACTCAGTAAGGTATACAGCAGTATCATCAGTTATTATGTTGACAGCGTGGATGAAGATGCCATTGTGGAGCATGCCATTATTGAGATGCTGAAAAAGCTGGATCCTCATTCGGTATATGTAACAAAGGATGAGGTGCGGGAAATGAACGAACCCCTTCAGGGAAATTTTGAAGGAATTGGAATTCAGTTTAATATTTTGAATGATACTATCCTGGTGATTCAGACGATTTCAGGAGGACCGGCAGAAAAAGTGGGAATGCAGGCCGGTGACAGGATTGTAGCCATAAACTCAGTCAATGTTGCAGGGGTTGGGATTGTAAATCGTATCGTTCGTGAACGGCTAATGGGCGAGAAAGGAACCAAAGTAAATGTAACCGTAAAGAGAAGGGGAGCATCAGGAATACTTGATTTTACAATAACGCGTGACAAAATTCCGATATACAGTCTGGATGCAGCCTATATGGTCGACCGGAATACCGGTTATATCAGGCTCAACCGCTTTTCATCCACTACTACACGGGAATTTCTTACAGCTCTCGAGAAACTGCAAAAGGAAAGAGCAAGGAACCTTGTACTGGATTTGAGGGATAATGGAGGAGGCTATTTGCAGGAAGCCATTTTTCTTGCCGACCACTTTTTTGATACAAGAAAATTACTCGT
This sequence comes from Bacteroidota bacterium, assembly GCA_037446695.1. GTDB lineage: Bacteria > Bacteroidota > Bacteroidia > Bacteroidales > PUMT01 > JBBIHY01. Next base: position 75,988 of record JBBIHY010000005.1, on the reverse strand, counting down.
TTATACCGAAGGGCTGAAAAATCCCAAAATGGAATATTTCTCCACAGACAGAGGTCAGTTCAAATCAGGAAGACTTATTGTCCTTATCAATGAAGGCTCTGCCTCGGCAAGTGAAATTCTCGCAGGTGCAGTGCAGGATTGGGACAGGGGACTGGTGATTGGCAGAAGATCCTTTGGTAAGGGTTTGGTGCAAAGACCCATTAATCTTCCTGATGGATCCATGTTAAGACTTACTGTTGCGCGGTATTATACTCCTACAGGCAGGCTGATTCAGAAGCCTTACGATGACGATTTTACAGGTTATGCAAGGGATTTGGCCGACAGAATGCGAAATGGCGAATATTTTAGTGCCGATATGATTCAATTTCCCGACTCTCTCAGGTTCAGCACACTGGTAAGCAAAAGAAGTGTGTTTGGTGGCGGAGGCATTATGCCCGATGTTTTTGTTCCGCTTGATACTACGGATTATTCCAATTTTTACAGAAATATCGTCAGACGGGGTGCATTAAACAGATTTGTTCTGAGCTATGTGGATCAGAACCGTAATCTTTTAAGAGAAAAATATCCTGATTTTAACCGGTACAAGTCAAACTTTGAGATGACCCCCGATATTTTGAACCAGTTGGTGGAGTTTGCAAAATCTGAAGGAATAGAAGCTGTGCAGGGGGACATTGAGAAATCTAAATCCATGATGGCAATTCAATTGAAGGGATTGATAGCAAGGGATTTATGGAATACAAGTGAGTATTTCGAGATTGTAAATGAGGCTGATCCTGCCTTCCAGACAGCAATCAAAATAATCACCAATCAGTCACTCTATGATCAGTATCTCAGGCGTTGAATAGTCCTTCTTCCATGAAGTTGGGCGGTTAACTCAAAGCCGGTTGATTATACCAGATTGTTTATCTTTCTGAATACTTTTCCTGATTGGGGATTATAGCTCCCCGTATTTGGCTATATTTGCTGCAAAAAGATAATTATTGAACCATCCCGGTAAATGTCTTCAATTAAAAAAATCGTAATCACCGGACCTGAATCCACAGGTAAGTCAACACTCTCCATGCAGCTTGCTGAGTGCTTTCAAACAGTCATGGTTCCGGAATTTGCCAGGTTTTATATCAGTCGCCTAAAAAGGCCATATACTTTTGATGATATTGAAAGTATAGCTTATGGGCAGCTAAAATGGGGTGAGGAGCTATTAAGCAAAGCCAACAGGTTCATATTTTTCGATACACACCTTGTGATAATCAAAATATGGTTTCTGATGAAATACAGGGATTACCCTGCATGGATAGATTCGGAACTCAGAAAAAAGGATATTGATTTGTTTCTTTTGTGTGATTATGATTTACCCTGGGAACCCGACCCTTTGAGAGAAAATGGTGGGGAAATGAGACGTTTACTTTTTACCTTGTACAAGGGAGAAATAGAACATTACAATTTCCCTTATTATATTATTCGCGGAAACCAGGAAGAAAGACTTACAAATGCAAGAAACGCAATGGTATCTTATTTTAATTTATCCTGAAAGGAGCACTCTTGAAAGAAAATGACAAATTTGAAATGGTTGCCAAGACCTTCAAGGGGCTTGAAGGAATCCTTGCCGGGGAATTAAAAGGCCTGGGTGCATTGGATGTTAAGCCTGCCAACCGGGCAGTTTATTTCACAGGAAACAACGAAATGATGTACAAGGCAAATTTCTTTTGCCGCACTGCTTTAAGAATCCTTGTACCTGTATACCATTTTAAAGCGCGAAGCGAAAAGGATTTATATGAAGGCGCATTCTCTTTTGCCTGGGACACCTGGTTTGATGTAAAGCAGACTTTTGCCGTTGACAGTGTGATCAATTCTCCCTATTTTAATCACTCACAGTTTGTAGCGCTAAAGGTTAAAGATGCAATAGCTGATTATTTCAGGAGCAAAACAGGCCGCAGGCCAAATGTGAATGCTGAATTACCGGATTTCCAGGTACATGTTCACATCTCAAACGATGATTGCACCATTCTGTTTGATAGCTCCGGTGAACCATTGTATAAACGTGGCTACCGGCAAAGTGGAGGACCTGCACCCCTAAATGAGGTTCTGGCAGCCGGAATGATAATGCTTACAAAATGGAATGGTTCAGGAAATTTTATAGATCCCATGTGTGGTTCCGGTACTTTGCCCATTGAAGCAGGACTCATTGCATACCAGATTCCTCCCGGTATTTTCCGTAAGCGGTTTGGTTTTGAAAACTGGAATGATTTTGACAGCAGGCTATGGTTAAAGATTTCAGAGTCTTATCAGGAGAAATCCAAAATAAACGGACTCATACACGGGTCTGATAAGCTACAGGGGGTAATCGCCCTGGCCAGAAAAAATGCATCATCAGCATTTCTTTCGCGACGCGTTGAGTTGAGAGTCAGTGCAATTGAAGAATATGAGCCTCCTGCGGCACCGGGCATTGTAATAATCAATCCCCCCTATGGAAAGAGGATATCCTCAGGCGAAAACAATACCCTGTATACTATCATGGGTGATATATTGAAAAGAAGGTTTACAGGCTATGAAGCCTGGATATTGAGCAGTAATATGGAGTCAATCAAACATATTGGATTAAGGGCGGAGGAGAAAATCACACTTTTTAACGGACCGCTTGAATGCAGATTTCTTAGATTCAGATTGTATGAAGGCTCACAAAAACGAAAAGGTTTTTAACTTTTGTGAATTGCCTTTTTTTTTGACGAATGAATTAATATTGCCATTAAAGGATAAAATTATTGGGTTTATCGTTGAGATTTGCCCTGTGAAGTGTTTTGGGTAAGGTCTATGGATGTTTGGAAATTTGCTGCTTATCATTACTTTTAGTACATTAAATTTGCGTTATTCTATTTTTGTTTTTTTATCTTTGTTTTGACTGAGGGCAGAATAAATTCCCGGTTAATTTCAGAATCCTGATATGAGCTTTAACTTGCAGGAGAGTTTCCAGAGGATGAATGAAGGAGACGTTCTACTTGCCTACAAGGGGAGTATAACATCTGATTTAATAACCAATGTACTCGATGTTATCGAGACAAAACTCGATGAGATTGAGGCATCTTCTGCCGTGAAAAAGAAGATTTATAATGTTCTGGTTGAAAGCCTTCAGAACCTCTACCACCATGTTGATGAGTTTCCGGAAGGGCTAAAAGGCGAATTTGACTCAAAGTTTGCCATTCTGGTTATATCGAAAATGAAAGATAATTTCAGGATATCAACCGGAAATTTCGTCAGGTCGGAAAATGTGAAGAGACTCAAGGAAAAGATTGACAAGATTAATTCCCTGACAAAAGAGGAGTTGAAGGATATGTACAAGTTTGTTCTCAATCACCAGCAATTATCTGCCAAGGGAGGAGGCGGACTTGGACTTATAGATATTGCAAAGAAAACAGGCAATAAACTGGATTACAAATTCCAGAATTTCAATAACGATTATTATTTTTTTAACCTGGATGTCTTTATTAATGAAAAATAAAATTTAGTTTGTTTACTTAAAATACTGTCGGAATGGAACCTATAATTATGGAAGGCACACCTAAAACCCCGTCGGTTAGGTTTGATGCTCAAAAAGGACTAATTGAAATCAAGGGCAGGTCGATTCCTGAGAATTCTGTTGAGTTCTACAAGCCGCTTGTTGATTGGCTTGAGCAATACACACAGACGCCTGCAGGGAAAACAGAGGTGAATATTCAACTGGAGTATTTCAATACCAGTTCTTCGAAGTGTATTCTCGACGTTTTCAAAAAACTGGAAGCCATTCATAAGGCACGCAATGAGGTGCTTATTAAATGGTACTACGAAGAGGATGATGAGGATATGCGTGAGGCAGGCGAGGATTATGAGTCCATTATTCGAATTCCGTTTGAAATGATAGAACTGGAAGACTAATCGGTTTTAATGGATTTGATTAATAGCCGCCAAGATTTGATTTATCGGGGCGGCTTTTTTATTCTGCTGCTCGCAAAATCTTTTTCTTCAATTCACCTATTCTTTCGGAACTGTCAAGGAGTTTTTTCAGTAACCTGAAATAAAGCACAATATACATGAGAATGCACATTGCCCATATTACCATCATATTCGCCCAGTAAGTTTTAACCGGAAAACCGAAAAGCATTTTATAGGGAGCATAAAAATGAGCCTTTAAGAATTTTCCCTCAGGATCCTGGTAAATGGGATCGATTTTCTGGTGTAACCTGCCTCTGTATTCAACAATACGTTCAAGCTCCTTCGAATTTCTAACCAGTTCGCTCAGGGCTTCATTCTGATATTTATTTTTTCGTGTCAGAAATTTATCTCTTAATTCCTCGGTATTATGATAGGAGGATATGACCTTATCTCGTTCAGAATTGGCCTTATTGTAAAGCATTATGTAATACCTGTTAAGCAGGTTCAGGTATTCTCTGGTAGATTCAACAACCTCGGTATTGAGATTTTCATAATAAAGGTGGGAAATGTAAGGAAATTCTACCTGTATGTTCTTTTCAATCTCAATACCAATTTCATTTCGCAATAGTGCAAGGTGATTTCTTACGGTTTCTTCAGCCTGCGGGTTATTCTGATTTCTGTCAATGAAATCAATTTTATTAATAAGGTTTCTTATCCAGAAATTCTTTCTGTAATCAGCAAAACTCAGTACCTTATTGTATGGATAGAATTCCTTTTCAAAGTTGTTTTCGGTAAACTGGTAAACTGCCAGGGCTTCGTAGGCCCATCTGGCTGTGATAATCTCTCCGTAAACGGGTATACGGCTGGGAGAAGATATACCTGGATTCAGCTTCTCATATTTAACTATAATACCGCTGAGTATTAACTGGGGGATAACCAGAAATGGGATGAGAATATAGATTGTGATGACAGTTTTGAAACTATCAGAAATTACTAATCCCAAAATATTGGAGAAGCACCATGCACTGAACAATACAAGCCAGTACTGGAAATACATTCCTTTTACCGACATGATTGAATTGCCAACCAGGACAAAAAGCAATGCCTGTATAGCCGAGATGCCAAATAAGACAAATATTTTAGAAAACAGGTAACTGGACCAGCTCAGATTCAAAAAAGCTTCCCTTTTCAGTATTTTCCTGTCTTTGATTATTTCCTCTGCACTAACCGTTAAGCCTATAAAGATGGCTACAATCACCGACATAAAAATATATACCGGAAGGTTGCTGTTACCTGCAAAGGTATATCCCAGTTTATTGGTCACATTCACATCGTAATACCTCACGATGTAGGCCAGCAGAAAAGCCAGCAGGGGTGCCTCAAACAGGTTAATGACAAGGTATTGGGTATTGGCCAGTTTTGAAAGAACATCCCTTTTTACAAAAACCATAAACTGCTTGAGACTGTTTGGTATTTTGAAGGTAATCTCAGGTAAACCGGAGGGATATTGCTCCGGTTTAATTTCTTTTTGCGCAGTAATCTCCGTATAATGGGCACACCATTCCCGGGGAGTAATTTTTCTCTGCAGCGTGAGACGGCCATACTCATCCAGTACATTTGTTTCAACAATATTGAAAATCTGCTCCGGATTTACATTACCGCAAACATGACACTCACTTTCATTCCAGTTTGCATGCTGCATGTATGATTTAAAATATATGATAGAGTCCACAGGGTCTCCATTATAAATCAAATGGCCACCTGTATCCAGTATCAGCAGCTTATCAAACATTTTAAAAATATCTGAGGAAGGCTGGTGTATAACTACAAAAACCAGTTTGCCTTTCAATGAAAGTTCCTTGAGCAGGTCAAGTATGTTTTCTGAATCGCGCGAGGAAAGCCCCGAAGTAGGTTCATCCAGGAAAAGAATGGCCGGTTCACGAATCAATTCCAGGGCAATATTCAGCCTTTTCCTCTGTCCACCGCTGATTTTTTTATTCAGCGGGCTGCCAACCTGGATATCACGGGTTTCATAAAGTCCAAGGTTATTCAAAAGGTTGTTAACAGTGGAAACAATTTCCTTCTCGGAGTAATTATCAAAACACAGTTTGGCATTGTAGTAGAGATTTTCAAAAACCGTGAGTTCTTCAATCAGCAGGTCATCTTGTGAAACATGTCCGATTAATCCCTGAATTTTCCCGCTATCCTTATGTATGTCAATCCCATTTATCAGAATCTTTCCGTTTGAAGGTGTCAGAGTGCCATTCAGGGAATTGAGAAGAGTTGATTTACCCGAGCCGCTGGAACCCATAATACCAATTAACCTGCCTGATTCTTCTGCAAATGAAAGTTTTTGTAAACCTATTGTTCCTCCCTTGAAACGGTACTCCAGATCCTTAACCTCGAATATTATCTTTGTTTTTATCCTGTCAATATTGAACCGGTTCACAATGTCGCTGTAATAAACCGGCTTTATTTTGGGATTCCTTATGGAAGAGCCTGTATCAAAGGCATACACTTTATCCTGTTGTATCAGTTGGCTGTTAAGGTATACCTCTGCCTCACCAATGTATCGCATCAGGTAAATATTGGAAACAGCAACATGCAGAATCCATATCTGACCCTTTAGGCCCTCACTTATGAGCTGTTTGGTTTGAGCAGAAATACCTTCCTGGCTGCTGCTGATAATCAGAATCCTTTCGGATTCAGGGATGGTTTCTGAAGGAAACAGAACAAAGTCTTTTATGAGGGTGAATTCTTCATGGGAGATATTGAAAGTTTCAGCAACGGTGGTGACAAAAGCCATTTCCTGCTCGGTTATATCTACTGTATCGCTTTTTATGAATTCGAGCAGATTGAACAGTACTGTGATTTTTTGCCGCTGGGTAAGCTCCTCATTTATCTCTGTGCATATTACCAGCACTCTTACGGAACTGGATGCAGTTCTTTTTTTCCTTTTGCTTATCTCCCCTTGACGCTCCTGATGGATATTGTAATAATCATCAAAAATTCTGAGGTACTCATTGACAAGCTCCTGGTTCAGTTGTTTTTTCAGGAAGGATTCTACCACCGAACGGCGGTCACTTGAATTACTCTCAGGTCTTGCGATGATTGCAAAAAGTTGCATCAAGGCCTTGAGGATTTGCTTACTCATATATACCTAAAGAAATAAAATTTGTTTGTCTGAAAATCAGACAGATAATAACAACTAAAAATAAGGTATTATTTCTTAAATCCAATAAGCAATATTGCAATCCCATGTATTTCCCTTTGAACTTTCTCCCCTTTCTCAAGCTTAATTTTACATTCCATCGTATTCTCAAAATAGAAATCCCAGTAGCCGGGAAAGTTTAGGTCTTTGCTGCTGAAAATAAGGTTGTTGTATTTATCGTATAATGAGATTTCCACTTTTTCATAGGTTTTGCTGCAGGCCACAATCCGGTAGGTGGTGTTTTTGTAAAATGTGGCATAGAAAAACGCCATGTCATTTTCATTAAAGGCTGCAATATATTCCTGCTCATCTGAAATATAATTTTTAAGAAGATAATCGTGGCAGTGCTCTGCGTCAAAACCACTAAAGCCTGAGACAAGAAACAAGATGATGAAATACAGCAATATATTTTTTCCTGACATGATTGAAATTTTAACTCTGAGCAAATAAGATATCATTTCGTATTTTATTGATTTTGTTTTTAAGCCGACCTTTCAGTTCATCTGAAAAATAGATTTTTGTTTTACCTTTGACAACAGTCAGTCCCTTATTGGCATATACTTCGGCCTCTTCATACGCATACTGGTATTCCACCGCATCAAAATCATAAGCCAGGTCCACCAGATTATCGATTAATTCTTTAAACTCCCGGGTTGATTCATAATAGGGTGAAAGGATCTCAATCAATTTGTTCAGTGAGAATTTATGTTCGGCTAATAAATGTTCCAAATCTTCATTGCTGTAATAGTTTTGCATTTCGCTCAGCAGGTAAAAGCTTTCAATCCACCCGCCGGCAATAATCAATGCACTTAAGTTTTGTTTGTTCCGTAGGCGCGAAAATGTATTTACATTCCTGTAGGAGTTGGCCAGAAAGGAAAGAATCGTGTCATTTTCAAACCTTCGCTGTTCAATCTTGTTGATAGATTCGCGGTCAATGGCATCAAGAAGGTCCAGTGAACCGGCAAGTTCTTTCACTTTCAGGAAGAGTGCCATGCTGTCTCTGTCTTTTGAGAAAACCAGCTGATAACCCTGGTTGGTGCCAAATATACCCATATGAATTGCTTTCTGAAAGTTTGTCTGGTAGTTTGTATTGGGTAAGGGTTTTAATGCCAGTTCATCACGAAAACCAAAATTATTGTCATATAAATACTTTGTCACCCGGTGAGGGGATGGAATACAAATGACTACATGTCCGTATTCTATCTGAATAGAAGTTGTGTCGGGGTAATATCCGGCAATTAAATCCTTTTTCCCTGAAGGGGGATTTTTACAAGACTGAGAGAAAGCAAGAACTATAAGAAACCCAATCAAACATAATGTGCCGGAAAATTTTGCCATATTGAACTTTTGAAGAATTTGGTTTATAATATAAGGCCTACGGATACATAATTTAAAGGTTTCATATTTACAGGTGATTTAGAGCATTGTTAATAAAATTAATACATCAAGCATAAGCCGATTATCCAAACGCAGGTCAGAATCTGTTTCAATATCATTAAATTTGAGCTCTAATTATTGAAAGTTGAAGACATCTGTTGGCTACAAAAGGATATGGAACATTTCGTATCCAATCATTCTTGGCAGCATTGCGCAAACCATTATTAATGTAACCGATACTGCATTTCTTGGCAGGGTGGGGGAGGTTGCTCTTGGTGCTTCTGCGATTGGTGGGATATTCTACCTTGCCATTATTATGCTGGGCTACGGAATAGGAGTTGGCGTTCAAATAATCATTGCACGAAGATACGGTGAAGGAAAGGAAAACCTGATTGGAACAATCTTTGAGCATGCGCTTATTATGCTTGCCATAATGGCGATCTTTTCATTTATTTTTATCAGGTTTTTTTCCTTCAACTTCCTGGCTCTTTTTATCAGTTCAGGGGAAGTACTTTCTGAAACACTGGCATTTCTGAATTACAGGGCTTGGGGTATCTTTTTTGCCTTCTTTGGTTTTGTTTTCCGTGCTTTTTTTATTGGTATCACTAAAACCGATATTATTACCTGGACTACAGCCCTGATGGCCCTGGTAAATATTTTTCTGAATTATTGCCTGATATTTGGAAACCTTGGTTTTCCGGAACTGGGAATTGAAGGCGCAGCCATTGCATCGGTGATTGCAGAATTTACTTCATTACTCTTCTTCATTATTTTCCTGCTGTTCACATTTGATTTCAAACACTACAAAATCTTCAGTTTTGGGATTATCAAATATGAACTTTTGCACAGAATAATAAAACTCAGCACACCTATTGTCCTTCAGTATTTCATTTCATTTGCGGTCTGGTTTTTGTTTTTCCTGTTTGTTGAAAATATGGGACAGGTACCTTTAGCCATCTCCAATATAATCAGGAGCGTTTACCTGATCATGATGCTACCTATCTGGGGCTTTTCGTCGGCCATAAATACGCTTGTAAGTTATCTTATTGGCCAGGGAAGGCCCGAAGAAGTTATGCCTGTGATTTTTAAAACTGTGAAGTTATCCTTTCTCATGGTTATGGTCCTTGTAATTACCTGCGCTATAAGCCCCTGGATTATCATTTCCATCTATACCAATAACGAAGAACTTCTTTCCGGTTCAGTTCCGGTTCTGTATGTAGTTTCAGTTGCTGCACTGGTATTCTCCATCGCCTTTGTTTTCTTCAATGCAGTGGCAGGAACCGGCAGAACAAAAGTTACATTCGCCATAGAACTGGGTTCCATAATCATTTACTTTATTTTAGTTTATTTCCTCACAAAGGTAATTCAGACAAATATTGCCGTAGTATGGACTGTGGAGATTACCTATGCCTTCCTGATAGGACTGTTTTCCTTTTATTACCTATTGCATGGTAAATGGAAAAATACCAGGGTGTGAAAGTTTAAATTACTTCCTCAAGTTTGAATTCAATTGGAATTCTTGCTCCATCGCGTTGTATAATCATTTTTATCGTTTTACCGGGTCTTCCCTGCAGTATGTAATGGATATCATTCAGTTTTAGTTTATTGACTGAAACACCCTGTAAAGATATCAGCTCATCTTCGAGTTTTAGTCCTGCCTTAATCGCATTTGAGCCGGCTCTTATATCCGAAACAACGAAATAAGGGAAACCCGGCAATGGATTGCTTATTTCAATTCCGCTTGCATTATAATAAAAGGCCTGTTTGAACAGTCTGTTGGGGCGCAGGGTGATTTTCCTGTTAGGATAATCAAAAATAATATTAAACCTCTTTAATATTTCAGCACCGATACTTCCCTGCCGGTTATCAAGGCCAAGTGCATAGCTAATTGAAAGTGAGTCAGGAAATGATGCAATGACATTCTCGAGCTGAACCGAACCGATTTTAAGTTCATTGATTCTTGCAACTTTCCCGAAAATAGGTCCGTTTAACCCTGTTCCCAGCAATGTTGAAATGTTTTTTTTGGGAACGGGGATGTGCTGGTTTGTATGTCCATCAAGCCATAATGAATGGCTGCCGCCGGTATCAATTACCAGTAAGGCTGGTATTGTTAAGGTATCATCAAGTTGAATGCTTGACTGAAGGAATGATTTATTCTGTTGCACAATAATCGGAAGCTCCTGGTTATTGCAGCGCAGTTTTCTGTACCTGTATCTTTCCGGATCATGAAAGGTCAGGGTCTTCCTGTCATAGTTAATCTCAACAATGAAATCACGGAAAAAACCATGCCCCAGAATTCCATTTATAATCATACCCATTTTAGATGATAGATGAAATATGTCTTCCACAAGAACGAATACTTCCTGATTTGTGCCTACAATACCTGAAATAAACAAATCATTTCCCTGGGAGCGCAATGCCTGAACAGGTTCTCCTTCTCCCAGGCCAATGAGCTGAACCCTCCTGGCCTGTTGTAGCGAAATGGACATATTATATCCCATGTCAGAGATCATGATGGAATTGAATCCGGAGTCAAGAATAAAATGCAGGGTGTCAGAGTCATTTACAATTACCGGAATAACTATCAGGTTGTTGATTAGCTCAAAATTTACGGTAACTGATTTTTTTCGGGGATTCTTGAAAGTGAATTTGTCCCCTGATTGGGAATTGACCGCAACCTGCGCTACGGAATCAACTATGGGAACAGACAGAGAAACTAACAGAAGAGCAATTTTGAGAAACCTACTGACCATATTGGACTTATTCATAATGTTTGTTCATCTTTTAATCAAAACTTATTCAAAGACTAAACCTACAAATATTTTTAATGTGAATAAGTGAAATCAACAAAAAGATGATTTTCATTTTGGTGAAAACTTTGGAAAGGCATCACTTGTTTTAAAAACCTGCTTAAAAAGTGTTAAATTGGGAATGTTTTGGATACTCACAAATGCTAATCCCCATTTTTGAAGATTATTCATTTAACAAAAAAAATATTGAAATACTTACTTGTTATTATGAGCGGACTTCTATTTCTATTCATGCTAATTCCCTATTTGTTGCCTGTTGGCATAAAAGAAATGCCCGACGGATTTAAGCCTTTTCCGGATAGTCGTTATTCCGTAGTAAACGGTGTTAAATTGCATTACAGATTGTTTGAACCAGCAGAGACTAAGGTTAAAGGTAATTTATTGTTTGTTCATGGTTTCAGTGGTTCCACCTTTTCCTGGAGGTATAATCTTGAGTTTTTTATGGAAAATGGATTCAGGGTGGTGGCAGTGGATTTGCCTGCTTATGGGTTCAGCGATAAAAAGGCTGAATTCAATCATTCTCCCACCTCAAGGGCTAACCTCATGTGGGATTTCCTTGAAACCCTGGAGGGTGATAAATGGAATCTTGCGGGACACTCCATGGGAGCAGCAATTGTGGTTGCCATGGCAGTCAAACAACCTGAAAAAACAGAAAATCTTGTTTTGGTGAACGGAGCCTACTTTGATTTAAGCAAGGAGTTGAGCCGGTGGCCTTTCATAAACCTGCTTCATTTTCCTCCGGTTCTCAGGTGGGGGGAAGTTATCGCCAGAAGCAGATTCTTTCATTATGAGAAAATCAAGGAACTGCTTGCATCTGCCTATGGGGAAACCCCGGATTCAATGGCTGTGCAGGGTTATCTTGAGCCGTTTTTATACAAAGGAACTTCCCGGGCAATCATTCAATCATTTCTACACAGCTCCGAGATTTACACTGTAAATTTGGAGGAAATTAAGACCAGATCTCTTATTATCTGGGGGGATAATGACACATGGCTGCCCATTAGCAAAGGAGAAAGGATTCACGAAAAGTTAAAGGATTCCGAATTTTATATTTTTGATAATTGCGGACACAGTCCCATGGAAACCCACTATGATGAATTCAATCGTCTGTTGCTGGGTTTTCTTGTTTCAGCAGAATAAGGTCAATAAGTCATTTTGATTATTGAAAAGGATGTCAAAATTTCCTTTTCTTACTCTTTTTTCGCAGTGGCAGGGTATTTGCCATTCCAGAAGCAAAAAATCTTTCAAACAATGAATCTTGACAATTTTACCATAAAAGCGCAGGATGCCATTCAGCAGGCCTTTACCATTGCCATGGGAAATAATCACCAGGCTGTTGAAAACGGCCATTTACTCAAGGGAATACTCAATGCCGAGGAAAATATTTCAGGATTTATTTTCAGGAAGCAGGGAGTGAACACCGGCTCGGTTGAACAGGTTTTAAACCATATTGTGGAATCATATCCCAGGGTTACAGGAGGTGAGCAATATGTTTCAGCAGATGCTAAACGTTCATTGCACAAGGCACTTATATTTTCCAAAGAAATGGGGGATCAGTTTGTTTCTGTTGAACACCTGTTAATGGGCATTCTACAATCGGGCGATAATGTTTCACAAATGCTGAAGGATAGTGGTTTTACGGAAAAGACTCTTCAGGACGCAATTACAGAACTTAGAAAGGGATCAAAAGTAACAAGCCAATCAGCCGAGGATTCTTTCAACTCCTTAAACCGGTTTGCCATTCACCTGAATGAAATGGCCAGGGAGGGAAAACTCGACCCTGTTATTGGGCGGGATGACGAAATACGACGCATTCTCCAGATCCTCTCGCGGAGAACAAAAAACAATCCAATCCTTATAGGGGAGCCGGGAGTTGGTAAAACTGCCATTGCTGAAGGCCTTGCTCACCGGATTATTAGTGGTGACGTACCTGAAAACCTGAAAAGCAAGCAGATTTATTCTCTTGATATGGGAGCGCTGATTGCGGGAGCCAAATACAAGGGTGAATTCGAGGAAAGATTAAAGTCAGTAGTCAAAGAAGTAGTGGCTTCCAATGGTGAAATCATTCTTTTTATTGATGAAATTCACACCCTTGTAGGTGCAGGCAAGAGTGAAGGTGCGATGGATGCCGCAAATATATTAAAACCTGCCCTGGCAAAGGGTGAGTTAAGAGCTATCGGGGCAACCACTTTGAATGAATATCAAAAGTATTTTGAGAAAGATAAAGCACTTGAACGAAGGTTTCAGACAGTATTGGTGGATGAGCCTGACACACTAAGTGCGATCTCCATTCTCAGGGGTTTAAAGGAAAGGTATGAAAACCACCATAAGGTGAGAATCAAGGATGACGCCATTTTATCGGCTGTTGAGCTTTCTTCAAGATACATAACTGACAGGTTCCTGCCTGACAAGGCCATTGACCTGATTGATGAAGCTGCCTCAAAACTACGCCTGGAGATGAATTCTGTTCCCGAAGATATTGATGAAATTGAAAGGAAAATCAAACAACTTGAGATTGAGCGCGAGGCAATTAAAAGAGAAGGTGATAATAAAAAATTAGCAGGATTGGGTAAGGAAATTGCAAATCTGAGCGAGGAAAGAAATCAAATGAGAGCTAAATGGCAGATGGAGAGAGGATTGGTGGATGAAATTCAGAAAATAAAGCAGGATATCGAACAGATGAAGTTTGAAGCCGATTCTGCTGAGCGTTCAGGGGATTACGGCAAGGTAGCCGAGATAAGGTATGGCAGAATAAAGGAAGCAGAAAACCGCATTGAGAAATTAAAGCAGGATTTGCTCGCTGCCCAGGCTGAAAGTTCACTTATTAAAGAAGAAGTTGACTCAGAAGATATAGCTGAAGTGGTGGCGCGTTGGACAGGAATTCCTGTAAGCAGGATGCTTTTAAGTGAGAGGGATAAATTGATGAATCTTGAGAACGAATTGCATAAAAGAATTGTTGGTCAGGAGGAAGCCATTGACGTTGTGAGCGATTCAATCAGGCGCAGCCGTGCAGGATTGCAGGACCCTAAGAGACCGGTTGGTTCATTCATTTTTCTGGGAACAACAGGGGTTGGTAAAACTGAACTGGCAAAAGCCCTGGCCGAATTTTTGTTTAACGATGAGAACCTGATGACAAGAATTGATATGTCGGAATACCAGGAAAGACATTCGGTATCCCGGCTGGTAGGTGCTCCTCCCGGATATGTGGGGTACGAGGAAGGTGGACAATTAACGGAAGCAGTGAGAAGGAAACCGTATTCAGTGATTTTACTGGATGAAATTGAGAAAGCTCATCCTGATGTGTTCAATATTTTGTTGCAGGTTCTGGATGAGGGAAGGCTGACGGATAATAAGGGCAGAGTGGCTAATTTCAGAAACACGATTATCATTATGACTTCCAATATGGGTTCTCATATTATTCAGGAAGAATTTGAGAATACTGATGGCAATCAAGGGGATGAGTTCACTGAAAAAATCAAGGGAAGAGTTCTGGAGTTGCTCAGGAAAACAGTTAGGCCCGAATTTCTGAATCGTGTGGACGATATCGTTATGTTTAAGCCATTATCAGCCGTGCAGATTGAGGAGGTGGTAAAATTGCAGATAAAACAGTTGTCAGAAGTTCTTCTTGCAGCGGGTGTATTAGTCGAAATTTCTGAGAATGCAGTTAAATGGCTGGCACAGGCCGGGTTTGACCCCCAGTATGGCGCAAGACCTGTAAAAAGGATAATTCAGAAATACATTATGAATGAATTATCCAGAAGAATTATTGCCGGCTCCATCGACAAAGAAAAGCCAGTTAAAATTGATTATGCTAACAGCATGTTGTCTGTAAGTAATTGATGGGAACAGTGGTGTCGGGTGAAGAATTAGCTGCCGTTGGCAGGAAAGCTTTTCAGGCAATCGTGCAGGGTGGGAAAAATTTCAAAAATTGTATGAAGCTGAAGCAGTTTTAATAACTCCATGACTTCGGGCGAAACATCACAAATCTTGAATGAACCATAGTTATTTTTGGCTTTCTTCATAAGGAACAAGAGTGTTCCAAATCCTGAGGAATCAATAAATTTCACCTCTTTCAGGCTGATAACAACACTGGATTTAGGCGTGTCAAAAAAAACGGAAGCTTTCTCCCTAATTGGCTCAGAAACAGTTGCGTTTAACCTGGTAATTTCTGTCAGGTAAATGATTGTTACTCCGTTTTTGACTTCTGTTGAGATCATTTTTTGTTTTTTACACTTGATAAAACATATTCATCCAGCTCTACCATAGCATTCCTGAATCTTATTTCAAAATCTTTAATTTTATTGATAAAATCCAGCTTATTATCCCGGGTATTTGTCAACAGTTCAAAGGCTTTGAGATCAGCAGCCAGTTTGGTCATACCCATAATAGCTGCCGAGGCTTTGGCTTTGTGAGAGATTTTTCCTAACGACTTCCAGTCTTCCCTGGTTATAAACTCATGCATTTTATCAATGAACTCAGGAACCTGCTTTTTAAAAATCTCAATCATTTCATAAATCAGTTCCTTCTTCCCGCCCGACATCTCCTCAAGATATCCTAAATCAATGTATTTATAGCGGTGTGCCATGAAGGAAACCAATTAGCTGAAAAAGTGAACCATTTCAAATTCTTTTTTCAAAATTAATATATTTTTGAATTGTCCGCTGAATTTAATCACAATAACAGGAACCTATTATATCCTTTCAGCGTATAATAATTTTGCAGTTTGATTTTTAAGGAATTATCTTAGTGTTTTTATAAAGGTATTTTTTCTGGCCCTGTTTTAAACCTCTCCGGTATGAAATATTTAAAGATCTTTATTATTTTTTTGTTGCCCGTTTTTTGCGGATTCACATTAGAAGTATCATCACAGACTCTGGTACGAATCAAGCGGGGTGAATTCAAACACCAGGAAGCAGGATTTTCCCAGGCATGGCAAAACCTGAAGTTAGGGAATGAGCATTTTGAGGAAGGCCCGGGCAGTTTTAATGAAGCTGTTAAACATTATAAAAAAGCCCTGGAATATAATAACTATCATCCCGGGTTGAACTACCATATTGGTATGGTTCTTTTACACTCAGACAGGAAAAAGGAGTCGCTGCATTATTTTCGCAAAGCCGCCGGGATTAATGAGAATGTAACTGCCGACATTGATTTCATGATTGCGCGCGCCCTTCACTTTAATTATGATTTTCTGGAGGCTATTAAATCTTATGAAAAGTATCTTGCAGGTTTAAAACCGGGAGATGCACAGAATGAAAGACCTTTCATTGAAAAGTATATTCTTGAATGTCTTTCGGGAATCGAATTAATGAAAAACCCTCTGCAAGTTGAAATTTTAAACCCGGGTAGTAATATTAATTCTCCATTTGATGACTATTATTCAGTTATTTCATTTTCAGGGAACAGAATGTATTTTACTTCACGCAGACCGGGAACTACCGGGGGTAATAAAGCCGCTTTTGACAATAAGTATTACGAGGATATTTATTTTTCCTTTTATGAAAATGGATGGGGGAAAGCGCAGAATATGGGAAGTTCTGTTAATACACCAAAGAATGATGTGGCGCTTGCCAATTCGCCTGATGGCAACACCCTTTACGTAAATTTTAGCGGAGATGGCAGGGGTGATATTTTACTGAGTGAATACAGGAGAAATAAATGGCGAATGCCCTATCCTTTTTTAGGAAAGATAAATTCAAGACATAAGGAAACTTCCTTTTCAATGAGTGCCGACGGTAGTACTATTTATTTTGTAAGCGCAAGGCCAAAAGGATCGCAGGGTGGCAGGGATATATTCTTTATAGAAAGGGATCCAGGAGGAAGGTGGGGGAAAGTTAATAATGTTGGGCCTGTTATAAATACCGAATATGACGAGGAAGGGGTTTTTGTTCACCCCGATGGGAATACTCTGTATTTTAGTTCCAGGGGACACAACTCCCTGGGTGGTTATGATATATTTTATTCTGAAAAAGGAACAAATGGCAAATGGGGAAAGCCTGTAAATCTTGGTTACCCTGTCAACACCCCTGATGACGAATTGTTCTATTCCTCCACTGATTCTGCTTTCGGATACTTTTCCGCCATTCGATCTGAGGGCCTTGGAGGTTTTGATATATACAGGGTGAATTTTCTCCCTCCTCCCGTTGAGGTTGTGGAAAAGCTACCGGAACCAGAACCAGTTCCGGTGAAAATTGTGGTTCCCAGGGTAGATACCGTATTTGTAACAGTTGTTGAGAAGGTTGTAGAAACACCTCCGGTTGTTGAGAAACCAAAAACCATTCTTTTTGAAGGGAAACTGGTTGATAAAAAATACCGTACCCCCGTTTTCGGTAAAATTGAGATACTCGATTTGCAGCAGGGTAAGGTCATATTAACTACCTTCTCCGACCGGAATTCTGGAAATTTCATGATAAGTCTTCCCGAATGGAAGGATTACGGTGTGGAGATCTCAGCGAGAGATTACCTTTTCTTTATTGATGTAATGAAACTCTCCAGTATGTTGCCTGATTCTTATTTTTCTTTTGACTTTAAACTGGAAAAAATTGAGGTGGGCACAAAAGTGGTTTTGAATAATATCTTTTTTGAAACGGCTAAATCTACCTTAACTCCTGCATCCTATAAGGAACTCGACAATGTGGTAAGAATGCTTAACGAAACTCCCACCCTTAGAATTGAAATATCCGGTCATACAGACAATACCGGTTCACTGGATTTGAACATGAGGTTGTCCCAGGCCAGGGCAAAATCTGTCGTCGACTACCTTGTCGGACGGGGAATTTCTGCCAGCAGACTTGAATTTAAAGGATATGGACCACAGCAGCCTGTGGCCACAAACGATAATGAAGCAGGCAGAAGTCAGAACCGCAGGGTGGAATTTAAAGTACTCGGGAATTAACAATATTTGCTGAAAGTTCAGGGCTGTCTGTCAGATAGCCCTTTTTTATGGTGATTATTTGAAATCAACCGAAGCACACCTGCCTAATGTCAGTTTTTTTCATTTCAAAAATTTTTACATTTGCCTCACTTCATATTCAGCTAAACCATTCTATCCTGTTACCATGAAAGAAACTCCCTTTTATCAGTTCCATGTTCAGATGGGTGCAAAAATCCATCCCTTTGCCGGGTACAATATGCCCATTGAATATACAGGCATTAATGATGAGCACACTACAGTGAGGAATGCCCTCGGGGTTTTCGATGTTTCACATATGGGAGAAGTTTGGGTGAAAGGTCCAAAAGCTCTTGACTTTTTGCAGAAAGTTACAACAAATGATGTTTCAGCACTTGTGGATGGCAAGGTACAGTATTCCTGCTTCCCGAACGGGGAAGGCGGAATTGTTGACGATCTTTTGGTATACCGCATTAATTCTGAAACCTATCTGCTTGTTATCAATGCTTCCAATATTGAAAAGGATTGGCAATGGCTTGTAAAACACGGCGAGCCAATGGGGTTATATCCGGGAAAAGAATTATACAATGCATCTGATGAGATTGCCCAACTGGCAGTTCAGGGACCACTTGCCTTGAAAGCCATGCAAAAAATTACAGACACCCATGTGGAGGATATGGAATATTACACTTTAAAAAAAATCAATATTGCAGGAATTAAGGACGCAATTTTTTCAACAACCGGGTATACAGGCGCAGGTGGATGCGAAATATACATCGCAAATGAAGACGCTTCAAAACTCTGGAATGCCGTGATGGAGGCAGGAAAGGAGTTTGGAATAAAGCCAATCGGGTTGGGTGCACGGGATACCCTTCGCCTTGAAATGGGTTTTTGCCTTTACGGAAATGATATTGATGATACTACCTCTCCTCTGGAAGCAGGATTGGGTTGGATTACCAAATTCAAAGATGACAAAGAGTTTATTGACAAGCAATTCATGCTTAACCTGAAAGAAAAGGGATTGGAGAGAAAACTTGTAGGTTTTGAAATGATCGAAAGGGGAATCCCTCGTAAAAATTACGAAATCATGTCAGCCAGCGGAGAAGTAATCGGGAAAGTAACCTCAGGTACCATGTCTCCCATGATGGGTATTGGAATTGGAATGGGCTATGTAAAACCCGAATTTTCAAAACCGGATACTGAAATAGCCGTATCAGTAAGAAATAAACTTCTGAAGGCAAAAGTTGTGAAAATGCCCATCTATAAAAAATAACCTGGAACAAATTTTTACACCGCAGGGATAATATCATTCTATTATGTCAGGACCGGAGAAATTAAATAAGGTGGAAGTTTGTTTTACACCTGAATTGTACAGGTTTTATCACAATAAAAAGGCTATTGTGGTCATTGCTGACATTCTGCGTGCAACCACTGCTATTGTAGCTGCTTTTGAAAACGGAGTACAGAAACTGATTCCTGTAGCAACGGTAGAAGAGGCCAAAGAGATGAAGAAAAAAGGCTTTCTGCTGGCAGCTGAGCGGGATGGTGTTGTTTTGGATTTCGCCGATTTTGGCAATTCTCCCTTTAACTTCACAGGGGAGAGGGTTTCAGGCAAAACAATTGCATACAGCACAACCAACGGTACCAACGCTGTACAGATGGCCAGGGATTGCTTCAGGGTTGTCATTGGTGCATTCATTAATCTTGGTGCGCTTTCACAATGGCTTATCCGTCAACAGCACGATGTGGTAATTTTCTGTGCAGGATGGAAGGGCAAATTTAACCTCGAGGATAGTCTTTTTGCAGGTGCACTTGCAGAAATATTACTCAATTCTGAAAATTTTTATACCGATTGTGATTCTGCCAGGGCATCAGTGGATCTATGGACAATGTCAAAAGAGAATATTGTGAATTATATGGAAAAGGCAGCCCAGAGACACAGGTTAAAAAAGCTTGGATTGGATGATGTTTTGGAGTATTGTCTAACAATGAGCGTAACTGAAAAGATTCCGGTCTTGCAGGATGGATACCTTGTGAATCTTTCGGAACTTAATTCTTGACCTGCAGTTGTGAATGATCTATCTTTGAATACCAGATGATTACGATTTAAGATGTTGTATAACTAGTTCATTTACTTTATGTTTGTCAAAAATAATTAGCAAATTGCATACAATTTAACCCGAAAACATTTTAATTTTTCAACCTATGAAACACCCAGGATAGTGCCCAAGCACAAACACGGATGAACAAACTATGGGTGTTCCATCCGCTTGAGAACGCTAGTTAAAGGTTAGGCAGTAACATATTAATAATTAATAACATAAATATTTTGTACGGATGAAAAAACATAATTTTAGCGCAGGACCCTCAATTTTACCACGAATTGCAATTGAGAACACAGCAAAGGCTGTATTGGATTTGAATGGTATTGGCCTTTCCATAATGGAAATTTCACATCGCGGAAAAGACTTTCAGGCCGTAATGGATGAAACTGTTGCCCTTTTCAGGGAACTCATGGAAATCCCCGAAGGATACCAGGTTTTGTTCCTTGGTGGTGGTGCAAGCCTGCAGTTTTGCATGGTACCCTTTAACCTGATGAATAAGAAAGCAGCCTACCTTGAAACAGGTGTATGGGCAAAGAAAGCAATCAAGGAGGCCAAGCTGTTTGGTGAAGTGAATGTTGTTGCCTCTTCAGCAGACAAGAATTTTACTTATATCCCAAAGGGTTATACAATTCCGGCCGACGCAGACTATTTTCATATTACAACGAATAATACCATTTACGGAACCGAAATCAGAACAGACATTGATAGTCCGGTTCCCCTCGTTGCAGATATGTCATCGGACGTTTTCAGTCGCCCCATTGATGTAAAAAAATATGCACTTATTTACGGTGGTGCACAGAAAAATCTTGGACCCGCCGGTGTTACTTTCGTTGTTGTGCGCGAAGACATTTTAGGTAAACTCAACAAGATGATTCCAACTATGCTGGATTACAGAACACATATAGCTGAGGGTTCCATGTTTAATACTCCTCCCTGCCTGCCCATTTTCACAGTTAGAGAGACACTCAAGTGGATTAAGAGCCTTGGAGGAGTGAAGAAAATGGAAGAGATAAATATTAAGAAAGCCAATCTGCTTTACAATGCGATTGACAGCAGCAAAGTTTTTGTGGGCACTGCAGAAAAAGATTCCCGCTCACTCATGAATATTTGCTTTGTCATGAAAGAGGAATATAAGCACCTGGAAGAAGAATTCCAGTCATTTGCCTCCTCAAGAGGTATGGTTGGAATAAAGGGGCACCGTTCAGTTGGAGGATTCAGGGCTTCTACCTACAATGCTCTTCCTATTGAAAGTGTGCAGGCCCTTATTGACACCATGAAGGAATTCGAAAACTCAAAAGCTTAAAATAAATTACAGGGGAGAACGCCTGCTTTTTGGCAGGATTCTCCCCTTAACCATAAAATCTTAAGTCATGACCAAAGTTTTAGTAGCCACCGAAAAACCATTTGCCAAAGCAGCTGTGGATGGCATCAGAAAAATTGTGGAAGAAGCCGGCTTCAGCCTGGTTCTTCTTGAAAAATACACCGATCCGGCAGATTTCCTTAAGGCTGCTGCAGATGTGGATGCAATTATTGTCAGGAGTGACAAGGTGACCAGGCAAGTTGTTGATGCAGCCGGGAACCTGAAGATTGTTGTTCGTGCCGGAGCAGGATACGATAACCTGGATTTGGCCGCGTGCACTGAAAAAGGTGTAGTTGCCATGAACACCCCGGGACAGAATTCGAACGCAGTTGCGGAACTTGCTGTGGGAATGATGATTTATATGGCCCGAAACCAATTTCAGCCAGGTACCGGATATGAACTCAGGGGAAAAAAGCTTGGAATACACGCATACGGTTATGTTGGCAAGCTTGTTGCTGAATATGGAAAAGGTTTTGGAATGGAAGTATTTGCCTTTGATCCATTTGTAGCCAAAGAATTCATTGAGAAAGACGGGGTAAAAGTGCTTGCCAGCACTGAGGAGTTGTACAGCAAATGCGATTACATATCATTACATATTCCCGCAAATGATAAAACAAAGAAATCCATTGGCTATGAATTGCTTTCAAAAATGCCAAAGGGCGGTACCCTTGTGAATACCGCAAGGAAGGAGGTGATGGATGAAGAGGGATTGATGAAAGTTATGGAAGAGCGGGCAGATTTGAAATACGCCACCGATGTGATGTCTGACAATCATGCACTGCTGGTTGAGAAATTTGGAGGAAGGGTGTATGCTACTCCCAAAAAGATCGGGGCAGAAACTGCCGAGGCAAATATCAATGCTGGCCTGGCTTCAGCAAGTCAGATTGTCAGATTTATAAAAAATGATGATAGAACCTTTCAGGTAAACAAGTAGAATTTGCAGTTAATAAATAAACATGTTCCTGTTGTTCTGCATAATAAGCGCAACAGGGACATATTTTTTTGAAAATGAATAATAATCAATTTAATCATTTATACTATGGCAATTTTAAAAGCGTTCAGGGGATTGCGTCCCCCCAAGCAAATAGCCCGTGAGCTGGCTTCAAGACCGTATGATGTGTTGAACTCAAAGGAGGCCAGGGTAGAAGCTGAAGGGAACCCATACTCACTATTGCATATTATTAAACCGGAAATTGACCTTCCGGAAAGTATGGATGAGCATGCGCCTGAGGTATATGAAAAAGCACTGGATAATTTCAATAATTTCAGGAAGAAAGCCTACCTGGTGCAGGACGATGAAGAGCACCTCTATATTTATGCGCAAACCATGAATGGTAAAACACAATATGGAGTGGTTGGATGCGCCGGGGTGGAGGATTATATGAACGGGATTATAAAAAAACATGAACTCACCCGTAAGGATAAAGAGGAAGACAGAATGAAGCATGTACGTATCACCAATGCGAACATGGAACCGGTCTTCTTTACCTACAGGGCTGTTCCTGAATTGGATCAAATTGTTGCCGATTATGTAAAATCCAATCTGCCTGTTTATGATTTTAAAGCTGTTGACGGAGTTGGCCATCATTTTTGGGTGATTGAAGAGGAAAAAATAATTGACAGGATTATCGAGTTGTTCAGTAAAATTCCTTTTACCTATGTTGCCGACGGACATCACCGCACCGCTGCTGCTGCCCTTGTTGGAAACGAAAAACGAAGAAACAACCCTGCTCATACGGGAAAGGAAGAGTATAACTACTTTCTGGCAGTACATTTCCCTGACAACCAGTTATCAATAATAGATTATAACCGCGTAGTGAAAGATTTGAATGGATTGAACAAAGCGGAATTTCTGAGAAGGCTGGAGACTGTTTTTGTGGTGGAGGAGAAAGGTGCCGGAATTTACAAACCAGACAGAATGCATAATTTTGGCATGTACCTCGAGGGAAATTGGTATTCACTAACTGCCAAACCCGGCACATACAACGATAATGATCCCATTGGTGTATTGGATGTAACCATTTTATCATCACATGTTCTTGATAATATTCTTGGTATAAAGGACCTGCGAACCGACAAAAGAGTTGATTTTGTTGGAGGTATAAGGGGCCTGGGTGAACTTGAGAAAAGAGTGAACAGCGGGGAAATGAAAGTGGCTTTTGCTTTGTATCCGGTATCAATGAAGCAGTTAATGGATATTGCAGACACTGACAATATCATGCCGCCGAAAACCACCTGGTTCGAACCCAAGTTGAGGAGCGGACTGGTAGTGCATTTACTCGATTAAACCGTTATAAATAGCCCCGGACATTCCTCTCGGGGCTGTTTTTTTTGTACTTTTGGAAACCAGCCCGAAAGACTCAGATTTTTATATGGATATCCGGTCAAATATCATTAAGTTAAAAAAGGAGTTACCTGGGGGTATAAGTTTGGTAGCAATTACGAAAACTAAACCGGTAGAAGAAGTATTGCAGGCCTATGAGGTTGGACACCGGGAATTCGGGGAGAATAAAGTCCAGGAACTGATTCAAAAACAACCACTTCTGCCTTCTGATATTCAATGGCATATGGTTGGGCATCTTCAAAGTAACAAGGTCAAATACATTGCATCATTTATTCATCTTATTCACAGTGTTGACAGTGTAAAACTTTTACTCACAATAGACAAAGAGGGAAGGAAAAACGGCAGGGTAATAGATTGTCTGCTGCAGGTTCATATTGCCGAAGAAGATACAAAATTCGGCCTGTCAGAAGATGAATTATTCGCCCTTCTGGAAATGATTGAACCTCCAAAATTAAAAAATGCGAGAGTTTGCGGTTTGATGGGCATGGCTACCTATACCCGGGATGAAAATATTGTACGAAGAGAATTCTCTTACCTTAAAGATCTTTTTAATAAGGTAAAATCTTCCTATTTTTCGGAAGTTTCTTATTTCAGGGAATTGTCCATGGGAATGTCGGGAGATTACCGGATTGCCCTGGAAGAAGGTACTACAATCGTACGGATTGGAAGTATAATTTTTGGTGAAAGATAGATACTAATCATTTAATACAGTTTCACATGTTAAATCTGGAAGTTACCTACCTTGGATTAAAACTTAAAAACCCCATAATTGTCAGTAGTTCGGGATTAACCAGTTCGGTTGAAAGAATAAAAAAAATTGAAAAAAGCGGAGCCGGTGCTGTAGTGCTTAAATCCTTATTTGAGGAGCAAATCAATTACGAGGCCGGCACTCTTATTATGAATCATGATTACCCCGAAGCGGAAGATTATATAAAAAATTATACAAAAGTACACGGGGTTGGAGAGTATCTGAAACTGATACAGGAGGCAAAAGCAGCCGTTTCAATACCTGTGATTGCAAGTATAAACTGTGTTACTGCAAGCGACTGGGTAAGATTTACAAAGGAGATTGATCAAGCTGGCGCCGATGCGATAGAATTGAATGTTTTTTCTCTTCCAACAGATAAAAACATGGAAGCTTCGGAATACGAAAAGGTGTACCTTGAACTGGCCTCAAAAATAAAAATGGTTACAAAATTACCTGTTTCCATGAAGATTGGAAATCATTTTACCAATCCGGTCAACCTGGTTTATAAACTATTTTCACTTGGAATTAAGGGTGTTGTGTTGTTTAACCGTTTTTATGAGCCCGATATTGATATTGATAAATTAAATCTTACTGCCGCTGAAGTTTTCAGCACTCCAGCGGAAATCAGGCAGAATCTTCGCTGGGTTGCGATTATCTCCGATAAGGTAAACAAGTTGGATATTTCTGCATCTACAGGGGTTCACAGTGGTGAGGCCGTTATAAAGCAATTGCTTGCCGGTGCCGAAACAGTGCAGGTATGCTCAGTGTTGTATAAGAATGGAGTGGACCATATTGGCAAGCTATTAAAGGAAGTGGAGGATTGGATGAAGAAGAACAACTTTAATTCAGTGAATGATTTCAGGGGAAAAATGAGTTATCAGAGCATTCCCGATCCTGTTCTGTATGAGCGTTCGCAGTTTATGAAATACTTTTCTTCGGTTCATTAAAATTTAAATTGTTAATAAACACAGGGACAAATCAGTTCAGGATTTGTCCCTTCGCATTTGCTCCAGAACCTTCAATAGTTCCTCTGAAAGTATATTGCTGCTCCCTGCGTCATTTTTGATGTACTTTCTGGTTATTTCAATTTCAGTTTCGATATTTTCCAGAGTAGCTTTTTCTGCAAAATTTTCAGCTACTGTGAGCGCTTCAATACCCGTTTCAAGTTCCGACTCTCTTACAATATCAGTAAATACACCAAGATGTTCAGAAAAATCCAGTCCTGTCTGCCAGCAGGCGGCTACCAGTAATTTTTGTATCGACGAGAAATTCTTGTCCAGGATGGTTTGGACAATTACCCGAACTGCTGACTGATCCTTAACTTCACTAATCATTAAATAAGCACTGCGAATAATTTCTTCGTCAGAGGAGGATCTCATTAAAAGAAATACTTCTGTCAGTTCTTCGGCTTTGCCATTTTTTTTGAATAACTCAATCCCCTCCAGAATCTGTGATTTGTTTTTCGATTTTAAAAGGGAAACCACAGGTGAATTTTTTTTAGTCATTGGAATAATTATGTGTCTTTATATGATTTGTTACATCAGTTTTTAAATGGATTAAAAAAAAAATTATATTTACCATTGGTACATTTTTACCGGTTGAAAACTTTTGCATGCAATTTGCAATAGCAGGATGAAGAAGCGAAATTAAACCCTTTTTTAAATTATTGAAAAATATTACTTTTACTTCTTTCGAAAACAAGTAATTCCCATAATAAAAAGCAAAAAACCCTACTATGAATCTGAGAACTTCACCCTTTAAAATTGCGAGATTTGCTCTTGTATTTGGCTTGCTCGCATTCATGTCTGCCTGTGCTACTGATGGGTCGAAAAAGGATAAGGGGCCTGATCTATCGGTTGAGTTTGGACAGGATGAACTGGAAGACCTTACCCGTGTTAAGCAGATTTTTTATGCACTTCCATCCCCTCTTGAAACAGCTATGTTGATTAAGGCATCAGGGGCCACATATAATGAAGAACTGCTGAACCCTGTGGATAATGTTTCAAATTATATCACCAACAGGAGTATGGCGCTCAATCTTGGAATATATACTACCGACCTGAGTTACGCCAGTCTGTTTGACCAGACTCAGGCCACAATAAAGTACATGGCCACTGCCAAAAAACTTGCCGAGGGTCTGGGAGTTCTTGATGCGATAGATAACAATACGCTGCAGCGGCTGGAAGATAATATTAACAACAGGGATGTAATTATGGACATTATTTCCGAAACCTTTATGAATTCCAGCTCCTTCCTGAAGGAAAATGACAGGGAGGCCGTGGCTGCCGTAATGCTTGTTGGAGGATGGTTAGAGGGATTGTATATTGCGCTTAACCTTGTTGACGAAAAAAATCTGGATAAGAGTAAACTTGTTGAAAGAATCATTGATCAGAAGCTGTCTTTGGATGTTGTTATGATGCTGCTGGATGATAATATTGAGAATTTCGATGTTGCTGCAGTTAAGAAAGATATGGTGAAAATTAAAGACATTTTTGACCAGGTGAAAGTTACAACCAGTGATATTAGGGTATCCAGAGAGGAGGAGGTAACCACGCTAAAGGCCGAAACCAAAGCGAAACTTGCACCGGAGGTTTTCAGAAACCTTAAAAAGACGGTGAGCGAGATCAGAAATAGTTATATTTCCTAAATGATAACATCATGAAAAAGATATTCATTATACTACTTTTTGCCGGCATAATTTCCAGCTTACCGGTTACCTTGCAGGCACAATGTAAGAGTTTTGCAAACAGGATTTGCAAAGTAGAGCTGACTCCATACATTCATGATGGGAATTTTCATGCAGCTGTTCTGTCAATTGGTGAAGAGGCCGAACTATACAAGACTTTCTATTCAGGCCAGGAATACCGGATTGCTATTTGTGGTTCTGATATGCTACCCAATATTGAGTTCAGGATTTATGATTCAAACCGTAAATTAATCTATTCCAACAGGGACGATAATTACAAAAAAACATGGGATTTTACCCTGGAATCCAGTCAACAGTTGAAAATCTGGCTTAAGGTGTTAAGCCCGGCAGATGGTCAACAGCAGGAGGCAGGAAGTGGGTGTGTGGCAATCATGTTTGGATTCAAGACAAAGTAAAATATTTCTACAAGGAAAATCCCCGGAGTAATAGTCCGGGGTTTTTTATTTCAATTTGTTCGTAAGATACTTCCCTGTGTAGGAATCCCGTCTTTGAGCAAGATTTTCAGGGGTGCCCTCAAAAACTATGAAACCTCCGTTATCCCCTCCTTCTGGCCCCAGATCAATGACCCAGTCTGCTGATTTAATAATTTCCAGGTTATGTTCAACCACGAGAATGGAATGACCCTGTTTTATGAGGGCATTAAAGGAAGCGAGAAGTTTCCTGATATCATGAAAATGAAGCCCGGTTGTTGGCTCATCAAAGATGAATAAGCAATGACTACTGCTTTTTTCCTTTCCCAGGAAGGAAGCAAGCTTAACGCGCTGGCTTTCTCCGCCGCTCAATGTACTTGATGACTGACCGAGTTTAATATAGCCTAAACCTACATCATTCAGGGGTTTAAGTTTTTCAGCAATCCTTGCCCCTGTACTTTTTAAATCACTCCCAAAAAACTCAATCGCTTCTTCTACAGTCATTTCAAGAACATCATGGATATTTTTTTCACGGTACCTGACATCAAGGATATCCTGTTTAAAACGCTTGCCCTCGCAACTCTCACAAACAAGGTGAATATCTGCCATAAACTGCATTTCCACTTTTATGATACCCTCACCCTGGCATTCTTCGCATCGGCCACCCTCTACATTGAAAGAAAAATGAGAGGGCTGGAAATTATTGAGCCTGGAGGCATTTTGCATGGAGTATAATTTCCTGATTTCGTCATAGGCCTTAACATAGGTAACAGGATTTGACCTGGAGGACCTTCCTATTGGGTTTTGGTCTACCAGTTCAACCGCTTTAATTAAATGGTAATCACCTTTTAAAGACCCAAAACTACCTGGCCGGTTACCCTGCCCGTTAATCAGGCGCGATAATGCAGGGTAAAGGATTGCCTTTACCAGGGATGATTTACCCGACCCGCTCACGCCTGAAACAACAGTGAAAACATTTAAGGGAATCTTTACACTGAATCCCTTCAGGTTGTTCTCCCGGCAATCAATTAATTCGATATAATTATTCCATCTTCTTCTTACATCGGGTATTTCAATTTTTTCTTTACCACTCAGATAATTGGCAGTAAGGCTGTTAACTTCTTTTACAAGTTCCTTATGGGTTCCCTGGAAAACAATTTCACCTCCAAGTCTTCCGGCCTTTGGTCCAATATCTACCAACTGATCTGCCGATCGCATGATATCTTCATCATGCTCAACAACCAGAACTGTATTTCCAATTTCTTTAAGATTTTTAATTACCTGAATCAGTTTCTCCGTATCTCTTGGATGCAAACCAATACTAGGTTCATCCAGGATGTAAAGTGAGCCAACCAGACTGCTTCCCAGTGATGTTGCCAGGTTAATTCTCTGCGATTCACCACCCGACAGTGTGGAAGACAGACGATTCAGGGTGAGATAACCCAGACCGACTTTCACCAGGAATTCCAGTCTGCTTTTAATCTCCTGCACAAGTCTTTCGGCAATAAGGTTTTCATGCTTATTTAACCTGAGGGTTGAAAAGAAACTACTTAGTTTTTCTATGGGAAGATCCACGAGCTCCTGGATTGCTTTTCCGGCAATTTTAACATAAGAAGCTTCCTTTTTCAGCCGGGTACCCAAACAAACAGGGCAGGTAGTTTTTCCCCTGTACCTTGATAGCATCACCCGGTATTGGACTTTATAACCTTTCTCCTCCAGGTGCTGAAAGAAATCATTGAGTCCCCGGAACCATTTGTTGCCTGCCCACAAAAGATTTTTCTGTTCCTGGGTCAGTTCATAAAAGGGTTTATGTATAGGAAAATCAAAGTGTTGGGCGTTCATTATCAGCTTCTCCTTCCATTTGCTCATTTTTTCGCCGCGCCAGCAGGCTATGGCTTCATCATAAACAGACAAACTCTTATCAGGGACAACCAATTCCTCATCAATACCAATTACTTTACCATATCCTTCACATTTTGGACAGGCTCCCAGTGGGTTATTAAAACTAAACAGGTACTCGCTTGGCTCATCGAATTCAATACCATCTGCTTCAAAATGAACAGAAAATGCTTGCATTTGCTGCTGCTCTTCCCTTCCGGTCTTTATCAAACAGTGCCCATGGCCTTCGGAAAAAGCTGTTTCAACCGAATCGGATATTCTTGTAAGGTTATTTTCCTGCGAATCAATGACTATACGGTCAATGAACAGGAACAATTGCCGGGGGTCAATTTCTTTAACCTCTTCAATTAGATCCCTGATTCGATAAACCTGGTTTTTGTATTCTGCCCTTGTAATTCCCTGCTGTTGACAAAGTTCCAGGTATTTTAATACAGTACTTCCATTTTTTATACTCACGGGCGCAAGTATGCCTGCTCTAGAACCATCGGGTTGTGACACAATAAAATCAACCACATCGGTTACAGAATGGCGTGTAACAATTTTTCCGCTTACAGGCGAATAAGTTTTTCCGATTCGGGTAAAAAGCAGTTTCAGGTAATCATAAATTTCAGTGGAGGTGCCAACTGTGGATCGGGGATTTTGAGAATTTACTTTTTGTTCAATAGCAATGGCAGGGGGAATACCGTTTATAAAATCTACCTCGGGTTTGTTCATTCGTCCAAGAAATTGCCGTGCATAGGAAGAAAGACTCTCCACATATCTTCTTTGTCCCTCGGCATAGAGGGTATCAAAGGCCAGAGAGGACTTCCCTGACCCGGAAAGACCAGTAAAAACAATCAACTTTTCGCGTGGAAGTGACAGATTAATGTTTTTCAGATTGTGAACCCTTACCCCGCGAATTACTATTGAATTTTTATCTTCTTTGCCTTTGATTGGCATAATTATTGAGTTAAAAAATGTGAAAGTAACAGTTTTCTGTTTTTTTTCTTTTATTTTTGATCTGATTTTATTTACAGAAAACCAGTTATCTTGGATAATTTTTTCATTATTCACTAATTCAGGGAGGACTTCTATCGGATTAACTTCTACTCTATTATATTTTAATTAAAAAGGAGGTTGCCGTGGATACCCGACATTTAAACGACCAGGAACTGGTTGAACTGTTTCTTTCAGGAAACAGGGCTGGTATTGAAACACTCATACACCGTCATAAAAAAAAGGTCTATAGCTATATTCTGCTAATCGTAAAAGATCAGCATCTTGCCGAGGATATTTTTCAGGATACTTTTATTAAGGTCATTTGTTCCCTGGTGGATGGTAAATACAAGGACAATGGAAGATTTTTATCCTGGGTAATAAGGATAGCCCACAACCTGATTATTGATAATTTCCGAAAGGAAAAACAAATGAATACTATTTCAAATGATAATTATGAGGCTGACATTTTCAATTCCAGGAGGTTCTCGGACAAGTACATAGAGGAAATAATTATCAGGGATCAAATTATTAATGATGTGAGGATGCTGGTAGACGAACTTCCCGAAGATCAGAAAGAGGTGGTGCTGTTAAGGCACTATGGCGGCCTGAGTTTTAAGGAAATTGCCGATCAGACAAATGTCAGCATAAATACAGCCCTTGGCAGAATGCGGTATGCACTTATTAACCTGAGGAAAATTATTGAAAAGAGAAGGATCAATTTAACAATGAACTGATAGTTAATGCAACAATAAGTGAATTTGAGAACCTGCAGAAGAATTGTTTCTGCAGGTTTTTATTTTTGACCAAGGTTAGAATCATTTTAAATTATTAAAATTCGTATTCATTTTTTAATACCAGATACTAATTTATGTTCACCGGCGTTTTGAATTTACGATGTTAATAATTGTTAAAATCGCTTATGAGAAACAACTACACACTGCATTACATTTATAATAATTTGAACGATCCTGAGGCTGAATTTATTGATGAAAAACTATTTCAGCCAGAAAACAGTTCCGGATACAGGGAAGTTTTTCTTTTTTTAGATGCGCGATTGGCTGAAGTAAGTGATCACCTGGTTGAAAAGCTCATAAGTATATCTGATGAACTAATGCGGGGGAAATAGATTTTGCCCCCTGGCGTTGTTGCACAGGTGTACTGTGTGACAGGCAACTATCCCGGCAGTCTCTGTTCGCAATCGGCTATCACCCAGACTGACACTTTGAAATCCTTTTTCACGGGCTAGGTTAAATTCCTTTTCCGTGAAATCACCCTCAGGACCTACCAAAATAGTGGTTTCCTCTCCCGGTTTACATTTCTCAAACAAATGGTTATCTGCAATTTCCCTGCAATCAGCCAGAAATCTTAATCCATTCTGATTTTGATCAAGAAATGCGGGTAAGCCTACCTGGTTATACAAAACAGGAAGGTATGTTTTAAGTGATTGCTTCATAGCGTTGACCAGAATTTTTTTTAATCTTTCGGGTTTAATTATTCTTCTTTCGCTTCTCTCGCAAAGGATTGGGGTTATTCGGGATATTCCTATTTCAGTAGCTTTCTCAAGAAACCACTCAAAACGGTCAATATTTTTTGTTGGTGCAATTGCAATGTGAAGCAAATAGTCGGGCTTTTTATAATCCTTCAGGGTTTCAATAATTTGAAGTTCACACTTTTTTGGATTTGAAAGAGAGATAACTGATTTAAAAAGGCTCCCCTTTCCGTTAGTTAAATAAACAATATCGTTTTCACGAAGCCGGAGCACCTTAACGCAATGTGCTGATTCCTCAGCATCAAGAGTATGTTGTTCTCCCTTTATCTCAGGATGGTAAAAGAGATGCATTGCCAGATAATTTTCTTACAAATTTAGTTCTTTGTATTCAACTGATACGGAATTAAGAATTTACATTTGAATATAATATTTTCATGAAAGAAGATTAAAAAAGGTTTCTTTAATCTTTTTTATACACCATGCGAAAGTTATAAGGTTCATAATGTAACTAAAGAAAACTAGCAATAAGTATGATAAGAATAGGATGCATTTCTGACACCCATGGTTATCTTCATGACAGGCTCATTGATTTCTTTTATGAGGTGGATGAAATATGGCACGCAGGTGACATAGGCTCGGTGGAGGTATTTGGGAGACTATCTGAATTCAAACCTTTGAGGGCAGTTTCAGGAAATATTGATGGTGCGGAACTCAGGAGCCTGGCTCCCGGGAACTTAAGGTTTGATGCAGAGGGACTGCAGGTATGGCTTACTCATATAGGGGGTTATCCCGGAAATTATGACCGTGAAGTGAAAAAAAGCCTTTTGGAAAATCCTCCCGGAATTTTTGTCTGCGGGCACTCTCATATACTGAAAGTTATCTTTGACAGGAAGCTCAACATGCTTTATCTGAATCCGGGGGCTGCCGGCAAGTCAGGATTTCACAGCCATATGACTGCCCTTCGCTTTAAAATTGATAAAAAGGAGGTATATGACATGGATGTTTGGAAAATGAATAGAAGATAAAAGAGTTACACCGATTTATTCCTCATCAATGATCTCCATCTCCTCTGTTTTGCCTTCTTTTCTGAGTTGCATTAATCGCTGGTAACGTGTCAGGAATTGTGCTATACGGGTGTCAGTGGCAATCATGTAAATATAGCTTGTTTCATTACTTCTAACTTCGAGCTGCCTTTGCCTAACAGGAGGAAGCATCAATGCCTTGTTAAATGCATTATTGGTTGAAAATGCAACCATTACTCCCCTGGTGTATCCAAAATAGTACCAGTTGGTTGGAGAGATTTCAATATACAGGTCAAGGAAATCTCCTGAACGACGCTTTGATATTTCCAGGAATCCGTTAACTGATTTGTGCACCGGCTTACCTTTCAGGTTGCTTATTTCAATACGACCATATGATTGATAAGATCGGCTTTCCTGGTTCCATTTCAGTCGAACCTTGTTGAGAGCAATTGTTTTATTTATTTCACCGGGAACTGTTATAAATTTTCCGCCATCCTCTATCTCTTTCCATAGTGCTTCTGTTTTTGTAGCACCAATGAATTCCTGAATTTTTAACAGGTTGCCGGGAGATCTGAAAAAGGCGGTTTCAGGTCCAGGAAGACTGTCTAAATCCAGTGCAAAAATCTGAAGGGCATTATTGTTGAAAAAGAAATCAAGGGTAAGCATGATATCCATCTCCAGGCTGTTTTCAACAATATTGTGAATACTCGATCCGGAGGCTTCAAGTTTTAATTGTCCCAGGTTAATATCCGGGTTTATTTTTCCCTGGCTTGTCAGAATACATTGATTCCTGTTGAGTAGTAATAGATTTCCAGGGACACCTCTGTTTTCAATTTTCTCCCTGCTGGCAAGTACATACCTGTTAAACCCTTCTTCAAAATGGAGATACTGACCTGCCGTGGATATCTGAGCATCATTAAATCTCCTTCGGAAAGAGATAAATGAGGGGTAAATATATATGGAATCGTTGCCAATGATGGTGCCTGAGAAAATTCTGTCCCTGTTAAGGTTAACAGGATTGGAGGCAACTGGAATATAAATACTTTCTGGATTAATCTCTGACTCGAATGAAAGCCAGGTCCTTGGCACAGTTTCACATTCATGCACAATTCTGACTCCTCCCTTAAAATTCAAAAAGGGTTGATTGGCTGCGAGGCTAACATCACCCTGGTATTCAAAATAGGGACTTAGTGTAAATCCTTGTGCCTCATTAATCGTTCCTTTTGCTATGGTTTGCCCGGTTGCACCTACCTCAATTTTTTCAAAATGAATTTTTTGCGGTTCTCCTGTATTGTCAACATAGTCATAATATCCTTTTGCATTGTATTTTTTCCTGGAATCAACAAGGGTAAAGGCCTCGTATATTTTGTGCAATTGTGAAGATCTGTTGGCAACAATAACTGAGTTTTCCAACGTTCTCATATTCGCACCGGCTTCAATTGTCAGCCTGCCTTCATTTGGATATATGTAAGCATCGGCTACCCTGATATGATTTACGCCGGAAGCATTCATTGTAGTTGTGGCGTAATTGTAATCGAGCTGTGGGGCTACAAAAGAAAGAGAATCCTGCCTGGGGTGAACTGATAAATACCAGGCACCAGGATATTCCTCCTTTTCATGTATTTGGGAGGAATAGAGTCTTAAATTGTTTTCGGGGATACTCCACTCCATTTTTTCAACAAATCCAACATACCTGTTTACAGGGAATTCAACACGGTTGATTCCCTCATTGGAATGTAGCTCACCTTTGCCTGAAGCATGATTCACTTTCACCCTGAAGTTATTCCCCCTGAAAGAATTCTCAGATTGTGCAGATAATTTTACAGCGAAGTTTGCTGAATCTGTGATTGACTCAGTTGCGGTAAATACAAATTTACCGGCAGTTATTGTAGCATCACTAAAACTCAGGTTGCCGGAACCGGTTACACCGGACGCAGAGATGGAGATATTTCCTTTGAGTGTTGTATACTGGTTATGTATAGTAAAAGGGGTGTCTTTTTGCCGAACACTTATCTGGTTGGATTCCGGGATCCATTGCACAAGATTGTTTTTTGACTGTATTCCGGGAAACTGGTTTCCTGTGGATCTTTGTTTTACAACCAAATCTGCGTCCATCAGGTTCATGGAGTCGGGATAGAAAAAAAACTCCCTGCCGGTGAGTTCCGTAGTTTCAAAATTTAACCGGCCGGTGCCTATGATACCCCTGTTACTCAGGTTGATTGCCTCATGAAATACACCTTTGCCTCCGTAAACGGGAACTCCACCCGGGGGTGCCTGGTAGGTAAATCCCAACGAAAAATCGGGCTGCAGCACAAGGGTTTGTTCAATATCGGGTAAAATGCCTCCGGAGACAAATTTTCCGGAGAAGCGTAAATCCTTATTCTGATAAGTATTCAGGCTGTCCATTTGAAATGGATTCACCTGGAGGTAAACCTTATCAGCTGTGTACGCTCCTTTTTGTATCCCGGGATTACTGAATAAAACGGCCGAAAGTTCTGTGCTTGAGAATTTGGGATAGTCTGCATTTAATTCTCTTCCGGATTTATTCGCAGGCTTATCAATAAACAAAACTCCCGTAACATTCCTCAACCTGTTACGTACCTCTATCAGCGTTTTTCTTCCCATTTCATCCAGTCTGTCGGTTTCGGCCCTCAGGCTTAAAGAGTCAACATTCTGAAGGGTAATTTTAAAGTCGTTGTAATCAAAAAAGAAGTTGCTACCATAGAAGGTAAGGTTTCCGGCATTAATGATTCCATCAAACTGGAAGTTTCTGTCTTTTTTAACGGTTACCCTGCTGTTGGAGGGGAAAATATTAACATTATGAACATTGCTGATGAAAACCCGGGGAATTCCGTTAATCCTCAGGTCATAGGTGTTCAGGTTAAAGGTTGCATTCTCGAGTGGCGACTCGGTATTTGAAACAAAGTTGATAATGTCGTAATCAATTCTTCCCGTGTTAGCCTGAAGGGTGTTTATTAATTTTTCCCTGATGCGGAAATAATCATTTTCAAAATCGTAAAAAATATACCCCCTGAGTGCAAGTTCAAGCAACAGATGCCTTATTTCGCTCACATTCTTTCTTGCCCAGTTTGCAAATTCCACCACTGGCAGGTTTTCGCCCATAAAGTAGTTCCTGAAATTTCTTACCAGCACGAGAGGATGCTGGGCATCCATGCCCTGCAACATTTCATAGTTTCTACTGTTAAAAAAGTTCAGGCTTTCAAAACTTGCATTTCCCAGTAAACTGGCTCTTGGCATGGTGAAATACATGAGTGAGTCTCCTCTTTTCCAGATCAGCTGTTCGAAAGTCATATCAAGTCCGTGATAACTATTGGAATAAGGACTACCCGACATGGCTCTTTCTGTGCGGTAGAATGAGACTTCATCTCCACCAGTGAGGTAATTGAAAGCAAGTTCAGGATGGTAAATACTGTCGTTGCCCAGGTGAATTAAAAGAGTGGCATTATTGGAAAAAGCCCTGTTTGGCAAAAACACAAAACTTCTCGACCTGGTAGTAATCAGCAGGGAGTCCTGGTTATGAATCATCAGGCTTGCATTTTTTTCTGCAGTTCCTGAACCGATTAACCTTCCACCATGCATAGAAAATCCGCCCCGGTAATAAATGCCCCTGTAAATATTTTCTATTGAAAAATCCTGTTTGTAGGACTCAAATCGTGGAAAATCAGACGCAGAAGGATTCCCCAGACGGGATATCCTGTCAGTAACTTTTCCCAGTATAGGTTCACTGAAATAGATTCTATTGGTGAAAAGGGCTGAATCTGCAATAAAATCCTGTCGACTTAAAACCACTTCATAGGTTTTTAGCTCGGCATACACATCTGATTCCGGCAGCCCTGCTTTTTTCCAGGTAACAACACCTTTCGCTCCCAGCCATAAGGATTCAAAAGGCAGAAATATTGCATTTGTCCTGTAAATTACAAGACTGTCATTTCTGGCTTTTCCAATAAGATCTACCCCGGAAAATATAATCTCAAACCTTTCAGCAGAATTGATGGAATAATTATTCCCTGATACACTCCACTGTACTGAGTTGGAGGAAAAAATGGTTCTGGTTTTCAGAAACTGGGTTAACCTTACCAGGAAGTCGTTAAAGGCTGTCAGAGTGAAGCCCTGTGAAGAAGGAAGCCTATATATACCATTCAGAATCCTGGCCACATCCTCATCAGGAAGACTTTTTTCAGAGGTGGTATTCAACAGGTAGAGAAAATTTATAAAGTGGGGAACAGGTCGAGCCCTTCGTTGCGAGAGCAGATTGGCAATTTCAATAATTCTGTTTTTTGAATTTTCAGAAAAATGTGTGGAGTCCCACAAAGTTGCAAAGGAAACAAGAAATAACTGTTCTTCCCTGTTAAGATTTGGTCCCATAAAAGCGTTCAACTCCTGTTGAAAAACTCCCGGATCTTCAGAAAACCTGAATATTTGCTGTGAATTCACTTCCAGGTGAAAGATAAATAACATGGAAATGATGAGCAGGTAATGGTTTTTCATAAGCAGACTTTTAGCTCCTCTCTTTCTGAAAACACATAAGAATCCATTTGGCGGAAGAGTTCCTTTTTTTTAGTTTAATTTCTTTTGGTAATATTCTTAAGATGTCATTTTCATCTTCCTCCAGGATGCCACTGATCAAAAGTATTCCATTATTATTCAGTAATTTGATCCAATGGCTCAGTTCACTCAGTATTACCTGCTTATTAATATTTGCAAATATGATATCGTATGTCTTATTCTGAACTTTGCTGGTATCACCCAAAATCGTGATAATCTTTTTTTCGCTATTTCGCAAGAAATTTTCCCTTGAATTTTCAAATGCCCATTCGTCATTATCAACTGCAGTAATATCCTTTGCACCCATTTTTGCGGCAAGTATGGCAAGAATTCCAGTGCCTGTGCCCAAATCCAGTACAGATTTTCCCTTGAGATCAGTTTTTAATATTTCTGAGACCATCAGTCGGGTGGTGGCATGGTGTCCCGTGCCAAACGACATCTTGGGTTCAATTACTATTTCGATGCCATTTTCCAGAGTATCTTCGTGAAAAGGTGCTTTAATAAGGCAGGAATTATCAATAAGTACCGGTTCAAAATTACTTTCCCACAGTTTATTCCAGTTTTGTTCCTGTATTGTGGATTGGCTTATTTCAAAAGAATAGTTTTTAAAAACTGGTTTTTGAATCAGTTGAAGCAGGAGTTTTTGAGAAAATCTGTTGGAAGGAATGTATGCCAGTAATGCTTTCCCGCTTTGCTGAAAACCTTCAAATCCCTCATCAGTAAGTGCAGCAGAAATCATCTCAATTGCCTCATCTGAAAAAGGCTTGATTCTGAGATTGAGCTCTGTAAATTGCAAGGCAGGGAAAATTAGAAAGAGTGGATAATTTCGAGAAACTCTTTTGGGTCAAGCGACGCTCCCCCTATAAGCCCACCGTCAACATCGGCATTGCCAAACAGCTCCCTCGCATTGGATGCCTTGCAACTGCCTCCATAGAGAATTGGGGTTTGATTGGCGATATCGGCATCATACTGGTGTTCTAAGAGATTCCTGATATAGCGATGCATTTCCTGTGCCTGTTCAGGAGTAGCGGTTTTTCCTGTCCCGATTGCCCATACCGGTTCATACGCAATAACAACGCGAGAGAAATCATCTGGGGACAGGTCGAACAATCCTTTCTCTACCTGTTGTTTAACTATTTCAATATGAATTCCTTTTTCCCTTTCATACAGCTTCTCACCACAGCAAAAAACAGGTGTCATTCCGTGAGCCAGAGCCAGCTTCACTTTTTTATTTATTTCTAGATCAGTTTCGTGATAATGAAGCCTGCGCTCCGAGTGTCCGAGTATGATATATTCCACTCCGGCAGATTTCAGTATTGCCGCCGAAACTTCTCCAGTAAATGCTCCTTTCTCTTCTGCTGCACAATTCTGAGAACCAAGTGAGGCATAGGGTTTCAGGATTTTTGCAAATTCTGTTAAATGGGTGAAGGGAGGTGCGATAACGGCCTGAACATCAGTGGCGGGATGTTTTTTCAACAATTCGATGAATTCCTGAACAACTGCAATTCCTTCGGGAATTGTTTTGTTCATTTTCCAGTTTCCTGCAACAATTTTTCTTCGCATAAAAATAGGTTTTACCCGTAAATCAAAATCAAATTTATGAATTTCCTTTAAAAGGAATATTCTTTTTTTATATGGCGAATGGGAAAATTAACTTTTCTTTTCCGTAATTTTTAATAAAGAATTTTACAGGTAAATTAATTGGATAGATTTAAAAAGATCAATTCAGAGCAAATCAATTATAAGCTGCTTATTATTAGTTAAATAGTTTTACTCTTGGGTCCAGCCAGGAATAGATCACATCCACCAGTATATTCACCAGTATAAAAATAATGGCAATAGTAATTACACTTCCCATGACAACGGGCAGGTCATAATGATTCAATGCATCTACAATCACGAAGCCCAGCCCTTTCCATCCGAAAATGTATTCAATAAAAATGACTCCGGCCATCAGGGTGGCGAACCATCCCGAAACGGCCGTAACCACCGGGTTTAAGGCGTTTTTCATAACATGCCTGCTTACAACCCTGAACATATTCAGTCCCTTCGCCCTTGCAGTTCGAACATAATCCTGTGAAAGTACATCAAGAACAGAATTGCGTGTTAACTGCAGGATAATCGCCAGCGGCCTTATTCCCAGCGTAAAGGAGGGCAGTACCAGGTTTTTCAGGCGAAGATTAAGTCCTTCACCAAAATCATCAATTTCATACAGGTTTCCGGTAAGATTGAGTCCTGTATAACTGCCCAGCACAAATGCAAACAACCAACCGATAAGAATGGCTGCAAAAAATGATGGGAGCGACATACCAAAAGCAGCAATAACCAAGGAAAAACGGTCGTAGAAACTGTCTTTTTTCAGGGCGGCGAAAAGCCCCATGATAATTCCTGTTATTGTGGCAAATGCCATTGCAGTAAGGGCCAGGATAAAAGTATTTGGCAGGGTTTCTGAGATAATGATTGAAACAGGTCGGCGACTTTGATAAGATCTTCGCAGGTAGGGCGGTTTCAGTACAACGCTGGTTTCACCCATGGTGAGAACAGTAAGTGATACTCCATACAACTGCTTATCCAGAAAGAAATAACTCTGAGGAGACAGGGAATGAACTGAAATAGGTGAAAAGTCGTTAATGTATTTTAAATATTGCATGGCCACCGATCTGTCAAGTCCCAAATCTTTTCTTATCATTTCAACAGACATCATATCGGCCCTTTGGCCGAGCATCATTCGGGCCGGGTCGCCCGGTAAAACATTGAACAAAAAGAAAATGAGGGTAAGTACCCCCCAGAGTACCAGTAAACCGTAAAACAGCCTTCGCAGAAGAAACTGAATCACTTCAAATCAGATTTTATGGATTTCCTGATATTCCATACCATACTGACCACAAAAAGAAACAGAAAAATGTAGAAGGATTTTCTTGTTCTTTCATGAGATATTCTCATCTGATCGAGTACCCAGGCGAAAGCGTTATCTTCTAGTTCTGCAGCTTCGGGTATATCATTGTTGTGCCACTTGCCAATGATGGTGCCATTATTCATTATAACAAGGCCGGGATTTGATCTCACGATTGTTTTCAGGGTGATTTCATCAACATTCAGAAATTCATACTGAATGCCGTGTTTTTCAACAAATTCTTCAATAACGGGTGCAGGTGATGCAGTAAGGCAATAAAACTGATGATGGTAATGACGCGCATATTCTGAAAGTTTCTTTATTTTTTCAAGGTTCGAAGTATTGGCCTTGTTAAGGTCGTAGGAAATAATCAGAAATGTGAGACCTTCATAGGAAAGGATAAAGTCAGTTATATCATCCCGTTCATAAACAGTTTCAACCGTGAAGTTTTTGATGGGTGGTTCATATCCCTTATTCACAAGGATGCTTTTTGTTTCTACCCATGTCCAGGTAGTATCCGGGAGATTGTCCATGGAGAATTCCTTCAGTTTACCTTCTTTTTCATAAATGAGTGTTACCTTAAATTCATCCATAGGGGCATCAGGCGGGAAATCCATCTTTTGCTGAATATTGGCCCCAACATGGAAAGGCCTGAAATCCAGTACAGGAAGGTGTTTATATGAATACAATGAAATAAGTGTGAAGAACAGCAGCATGCCTCCCAGCAGGCCCCATTCCAGCGCAGGATCAGGGAAAAACCTTCTGAAATCGCTTCGGAATATAAACACATTTAATACAAGCAGGATAAGAACTATATTCTTCCAGAAGGTTGCCCAGTTGGAAATTACAATTGCATCTCCAAAGCAGCCACAGTCGGAGACCGGGTTGGTTATGGCCACATAAAGTGTCAGCAGGGTGAAAAAGCCCATAAAAAGAAGAGAGAGCCAGGAGAAAAACACCATTCTGACCCTGAAAAGAAGAGCTGCCCCAATTACAAATTCAAGTGCTGCCAGTATAAAGGCCATTGACAGAGACAGGGATTCAAGCGAAGGCATTCCAAATGCCACAAAGTAATCAGTAAATTTATAAGTTGAGCCAAGCAGGTCAATGCCTTTTACAAAACCTGAGAAAATGAATACCAGGCCAACAAGGATACTACTGAGGCTTTTTGTGTAACTGAGAATTTTTTTAAGGGATTTCATGTTTTATGGATTATGCACGTATGTTCGGGTGAAAAATCAAAAATACAAATAAACATCCATAATCTTTACGAAATTAGGAAACCTGTATTACCTAACAATAAATTACCTGCCGGTTGGTATAAATTTTTTTAATTACAGGAGTATATTTTTCGCGGTAAGTGCTGAAATGATTTTATGAAAAATCTCCTCGGGAGGCAGTATCTTGCCTTTCTCCGATGCGCAGTCAATTACCCTGAAAACCGGATCCATTTTGCTTTGCCACAGGTACATCTGCCGCACTTTTTCCTGAAAGCTGATATCGTTTTCATGTATATCAATATTTCCTTTCAGGTAATCTCTGTCGCTGCCCTGCCGGTGATTTGCTAAATTCTGTTTTGTGAATTCAAATGGTACATCAAGATATAAAACCAGATCAGGTTTAGGAATTTTATTATAGGAGAATTCCAGGTGCAGGATCCAGTCTTTCAGTTGCTCTCTGGTCTGGATATCAGTAAGTTTTGCACACTGAAAGGCAATATTGGAATATACATATCTGTCAACCAGCACAAGACTCTCTTCTGCCAGCCAGCCTGTAATAATATTTTTTGCCTCATCACGGTCCCCGGCATAAATCAATGCAACGAGATATGGATTAACAGCATCGATTGGTCCGAACTCTCCTCTCAGGAAACGGGCAATCATATCTCCATAAACAGGGGTGTCGGTCCTGGGAAAATGCATGTACTGGTATTTTATTCCGGCATGGTAAAGGTAATCTTTGAGCAGGTTTACCTGTGTTGTTTTTCCTGAACCGTCCAGACCTTCAATAACAACAAATTTCATTTCCGGTATTTCTGGGTTTTAGAAAGCATAATTGTCCGTTAAAGATAAATGCATTTCAAACAATTTTGGCGAAATTAAGATTGCAATTTATCAACAGGAAGGTGTTGTTTTCTAATGAAATCGTCCAGGGCAGTTACAGGCTGATTCATATAGCTGATTCTGCTGCTTTTAATTTTTCAGGCAACCAGGCAGGCTTTTGACCAATTTTATTACC
Organism: Bacteroidota bacterium; assembly: GCA_037446695.1. Lineage (GTDB taxonomy): Bacteria > Bacteroidota > Bacteroidia > Bacteroidales > PUMT01 > JBBIHY01. The sequence goes on along the minus strand of JBBIHY010000005.1, from coordinate 33,039 downwards.
TTCGCTTGAGCTAATTTTTCTTTATAATGCCAGATAAATTTCAACCAGGATTATTCAGCAAGGATCATATTGTTCAGGTTAGGGGGGAACTTATTGATTTATCAGTGCCCAGGATAATGGGCGTTTTGAATATTACTCCTGATTCATTCTATGCAGGAAGCAGGGTATCTGACCTGGATCAACTCAGAAAAAAAATTACACAATTTATCGAGGAAGGTGCTGATTTTATTGATATTGGGGCATATTCATCCCGACCCGGCGCTGAGAATATTGATGAAACAATTGAAAAGAATAGGCTGCAGCCTGTTTTACAGATATTTCGGGATGAATTTCCATCTGTAATTTTATCGGTGGATACTTTTCGTTCAGGAATAGCCAGGATGGCTGTTGAGAATTACGGAGTGGCTATAGTGAACGATATTTCTGCAGGAACTATGGATAAAGAAATGATGGCAACTGTTGCGTCTCTTGGTGTGCCCTATATTATGATGCATATGCAGGGTACTCCTCAAACCATGCAGATTAATCCTGTATATAAGAACCTATTAAAAGAAATTATCGGTTTTTTTGCAACAAAGATTGCACAAGCCAGAGAAACAGGTATAAAGGATATTATCATCGACCCTGGTTTTGGATTTGGTAAAACACTGGATCATAACTACAGGTTGCTTCGGAATCTGGAAGTTTTAAAAATTGTCGAATGCCCGGTTATGGTTGGTCTTTCCAGAAAATCTATGATTTACAGGCACCTGGACATGAATCCTGAGGATGCACTCCATGGAACTATCGCCTTAAATGCAGTTGCACTGATGAAGGGTGCAGGGATTTTGCGTGTACATGATGTGAAAGAGGCCATGCAGGTTGTTAGGTTGTTTTCAAAAATGATGGAATTCCCACCTGAATAAGGAAATAAAAGGCTATCCTGATGAGTTTTTAATAGCTGAAAATGTTAGTAGATTTATAAAAACTTTTTTTCATGCTACCGGCTTTCATTGCTTTCAGAATTCTGGACATTGTTGATATCCTCCTTACGGCATTTTTGCTTTACCAGGTTTACAGGCTGATTAAGGGCACTGTAGCATTGAATATTTTTATAGGAATTTTCTCATTTTACCTTGTATGGCTTTTGGTTAAAGCACTGAACATGCAACTTCTGGGTTCCATTCTCGGACAGTTTATCGGGGTGGGGGTAATTGCCCTGATTATCGTTTTTCAACAGGAGATACGAAGGTTCCTTTTGTTGATTGGTACACGTTACCTGTCAAACAGAACAATCTCTTTTGATAAGATTTTTTCATTTGATTTCAAACCCACTCCAAAGGTTCGTGTTAATTCCATTGTGAAAGCATGTAAAAATCTTTCTGATAAAAGAATTGGTGCATTGATTGTTATAGCAAGACAATCGGAGTTATTGCCATATACACAAACTGGAGATATACTGAATGCCGATACTTCCAGCCGGCTGATAGAGAGTATTTTCTCAAAATCAAGCCCGCTTCACGATGGTGCAATTATTATCAATGATGATAAAATAGTTGCTGGACGCTGTGTACTCCCGATTTCTGAAAACACGAGCCTGCCTCCCAATTATGGAATGCGGCACCGCGCTGCATTGGGAATGGCTGAAGCTACTGATGCAATGGTTATAGCCGTATCAGAAGAAAGCGGTGAGATTTCACTCGCAGATTCAGGAAGAATTCGTAAAGACATCGACGCAAAGGAATTGATGCACATTCTTGAGGACGAGTTTATCCTTAAGCACAAAAGTGAGTTAATTTAGAAATACCCCTGATTTATTCTTTTCTTCCGAAAAGAAAATTAGCCTTTTTTTCCTGGTTTCGTGCAAGCCTTTCTATGTTTTTCTGATGTGTAAACAGCAGCAGGACAAACACGATAAGCGAAAAAATAATAAGGGAGGGTGTTGTAGTTTTAAAAACAACAATCACCAGAACGGGGAATGAGAGACCTGCAATCATTGAACTAAGTGATACATATTTTGTGATAAGCAGGGTAAGCATAAATACTCCGATACATATAAGTGTGGAAACCGGGTCAATGGCAAGTATAACACCAATGAGGGTGGCAACCCCTTTACCTCCCCTGAATCCGGCAAATACGGGAAATATGTGGCCTATAATTGCCGCAAGTCCAAGTAGAAGCTGAAAGTTAATGTAATCGCCTGTTGCAGGTATATAGTAGTTTGTGAAGTATATCAGTTTTACTGCAAGCCATCCTTTTAAAATATCAAGCAAAAGTACAGGTATGCCAGCCTTATACCCCAGCAGCCTGATGGTATTTGTACTACCTGCATTCCTGCTTCCATGGTCTCTAACATCCAGACCAAAAAACAACCGTCCAATCCACAACGAGTTGGGTACAGAACCAATCAGGTAAGCGAGCAGAAGAATAAAGGCATTCCAGATCCAGGGCATAGTTACACTAAGAATTGAGAAAAATAAACAGGCTGCAAAGATCGATATAAAATTGAACAATTCCAAACTGCCTGGATAATCTGTTGTAAGTATCAGAAAATCAATTTTTAACAGTGCGTTTCTATCTAATATTAAATTTGAGGTCCGGAAGCAACCAGTTTTTTACCTTGCTCATTATCAGTGTATTTAGCAAAGTTTGCAATAAACTTCGCGGCAAGTTCTCTGGCGGCTTTATCCCATTCCGCATGGCTGGTCCATGCGTTCCGCGGATTTAGAAACCTGCTCTCCACCCCTTTTACATATTTTGGAATAGCAAGGTTAAAAATTGGTAGCATCTCAAATTCCTGTTCATCGATACTTCCTTCCAGAATTGCATCAATGATGGCCCTTGTTGCGGGCAGATCAATTCTCTTCCCAACGCCATAAGCGCCCCCGATCCAGCCGGTATTTACCAGGTAGGCACTTGCTTTGTGCTGTGTCATCTTCCTGACAAGTTCCTGGGCATATTTGGTAGGATGCAGGAGCAGGAAGGCTGCACCAAAGGCTGCAGAAAAGGTAGGCTGGGGAGATGTAATACCACGTTCGGTTCCTGCAAGTTTTGCGGTAAATCCACTCAAGAAGTGATACTGTGTTTGCTCAGGAGTAAGTTTTGCAACCGGCGGTAGAACACCAAATGCATCTGCAGTAAGGAAAATTACTTTTCTGGCATGGCCTGCTTTGGAAACAGGTTTTACAATATTATCAATATGGTAAATGGGATATGAAACCCTTGTGTTTTCAGTTTTTGATGCATCGTCGTAATTGACCTCTCCCGTTTTTTCATCGTAAACTACATTTTCAAGGAGTGCATCCCTTCGGATGGCATGGTAAATACCGGGCTCATTTTTCTTACTGAGTTTAATGGTTTTTGCGTAGCACCCACCCTCAAAATTGAAAATGCCATTGTCGTCCCAGCCATGTTCATCATCACCAATCAGGGCTCTATTAGGGTCAGTGCTCAGGGTTGTTTTTCCGGTACCCGACAATCCGAAGAAAATCGCCGTATCACCTTCTTTTCCTACATTCGCTGAGCAATGCATGGAAGCAATGCTTTTCAGTGGAAGGTAGTAATTCATCATGCTGAAAATACCTTTTTTCATTTCTCCACCGTACCATGAGCCCAGAATGACCGACATCCTCTCTCCCAGGTTGAATGCTGCGATTACTTCACTGTTAAGCCCTTGTTCTTTCCAGTTGGGATTTGTGGCTTTGGAGGCATTAAAGGTTACAAAATCAGGCTCAAAGTCCTTTAATTCTTCTTCAGAGGGTCGTATGAACATATTTTTTACAAAGTGTGCCTGCCAGGCCACCTCCATGATAAACCGTACTTTGAGTCTACTGTCAGGATTGGCACCACAAAAGCAGTCCATTACATATAATTTCTTTCCTGAAAGCTGCTGAATTGCTGTTTTCTTTACACTTTCCCAAATATCAGGGGAAATGGGCTTATTGTCATTCTTAGCTTCCTCGCTTGTCCACCATACTTTTTTTTCAGATGAAGGCTCTTTTACAATGTATTTGTCCTTTGGTGAGCGTCCGGTATAAATTCCTGTGTCAACAGCTACTGCACCGCTTGTTGTAACAAAACCTCTTTCAAACCCCTGAAGTGAGGGATTTGTTTCATGGTTGAACAATTCTTCATGGGAGAGATTGTAATATATTTCCTTTACATCGGTAATACCATATTTTGAAAGATCTGGATTCTTAAATGATGCAGGTTTCACTGTGTTCATATGACTGTAATTTAATCTTTACAAAATTGAGGATTCAAATTTACTTATTTTAACTACATGCCCAAATTCAAACGATTGAACAGTAGGTTGAAATTTTGAAGCTGCAAAGATGCAAAAATATAATTATATAGATATAATCAAATGGGAAATAAAAGAAAAAGGGGCTGTTTTAGAACATGTTCTTAACAACCCCTTAAGAATAAAGATTCAAGTACTTACCTGCCTTCTTTGATAGCAGCCTGGGCAGCGGCAAGTCTTGCAATAGGTACACGGAATGGCGAACAGCTTACATAGTTCATACCCACCCTGTGACAGAATTCAACTGAATTGGGTTCTCCTCCGTGTTCACCGCAAATACCTATCTTAAGGTCTTTCCTGGTGCTACGGCCTTTCTGTACACCCATCTCTACCAATTGTCCAACACCTTCCTGATCGAGTATCTGGAAGGGATCGTGCTTGAGAATACCATTTTTCAGGTATACTTCAAGGAATTTGCCGGCATCATCGCGGGAATAACCAAATGTCATCTGGGTGAGGTCATTGGTTCCAAATGAAAAGAAATCGGCCGATTCTGCAATTTTATCGGCTGTGAGACAGGCGCGCGGTATTTCCATCATGGTTCCGACCAGGTATTCAATGCTGTCATTATATTCCTTGAAAACTTGGTCAGCAGTTTCACGTACGAGTTGCTCCTGAAGTTTGAGCTCCTGCAAGGTTCCGGTGAGAGGAATCATAATCTCGGGAATGGCCTTAACGCCTTTTTTCTTGAGATTAAGTGCTGCCTCAATGATGGCCCTTGCCTGCATTTCGGTAATTTCCGGATAGGTTATTCCCAGGCGGCAACCGCGGTGTCCAAGCATTGGGTTAAATTCGTGCAGGGAGTCAACGGCAGCTTTTACTTCGGAAACTGAAATTCCAAGCTTATCTGCCATTTCTTTCTGGTTTTTCTCCTCGTGAGGAACGAACTCGTGCAGAGGGGGATCAAGAAGTCGCACGGTAACAGGAAGTCCCTGCATCGCTTCGAAAATTCCTTCAAAGTCGGCACGCTGAATGGGCAGGAGTTTTTCAAGACCTTTACGGCGTCCGGCTTCATCTTTGGCAAGAATCATTTCGCGCATAGCCCAAATCCTGTCTCCTTCAAAGAACATATGTTCTGTACGGCACAATCCAATACCTTTTGCCCCAAAGTTCCTTGCAACCCTTGAATCGTGAGGTGTGTCAGCATTCGTGCGCACATGCATGCGGGTATGTTTTTCCGCCAGATTCATAAGTTCACCAAAATATCCACTCACCTCCGGATCAATGGTTTTAATTTTCCCTTCATAAACTTCCCCGGTGGATCCGTTCAGAGACAACCAGTCACCTTCCTTGTAAACCTTACCGCCAATGGTCATTGTACGTTCCTTATAACTTATTTTTATGGCTCCGGCACCGGCTACACAGCATTTACCCATGCCACGCGCAACAACAGCAGCGTGCGATGTCATTCCTCCACGTGCTGTGAGAATACCTTTTGCCAGGTTCATTCCTTTCAAATCTTCAGGAGAGGTTTCAATCCTGACCAGCAGTACATCCTTACCCTGCTGACTCCAGACTTCAGCATCATCGGCAAAGAAAACTATCTGTCCGGTGGCAGCTCCGGGAGAAGCGGGCAATCCTTTTGCCAGAACATTTGCACCTGCAATGGCAGTTTTTTCGAAAACAGGGTGAAGTAATTCATCAAGTTTGCTGGCCTCACATCGCAAGAGAGCGGTTTTTTCATCAATCTGGCCTGCTTTGAGCATATCAATTGCAATCTGAACCATAGCAGCTCCTGTACGTTTTCCGTTACGTGTCTGTAACATCCACAGTTTTCCTTCCTGAATGGTAAACTCAAGGTCCTGCATGTCCTTGTAGTGATCCTCCAGTTTTTGCTGATACTCCATCAATTCAGCAAAGATTTCAGGCATCAGTTCTTCGAGTGATGGGTATTTCTCTTTTCTTTCTTCTTCTGAAATGGTGGCAAGTTTAGCCCAGCGCAGGGAGCCTTCCTTTGTAATTTGCTGAGGAGTTCTGATCCCGGCAACCACATCTTCTCCCTGGGCATCAATCAGGTATTCGCCATTGAATATATCTTCACCAGTAGCTGCGTCGCGGGTAAATGCCACACCTGTTCCGGATGTTTTTCCCATGTTTCCGTACACCATGGCCTGCACATTTACTGCAGTACCCCAATCGGCAGGAATGTCATGCATCATTCTGTAGTACTCAGCTCGTGGGTTGTTCCAGCTTTCAAACACCGCAATTACGCCACCCCACAACTGCTCCCATGGATCGGTCGGGAAGTCTTTCCCTGTGGTTTCCTTCACGAGTTTCTTGAAACGGGTAACAAGTTCCTTGAAATCTTCTGTGGTAAGATCAGCATCGTTTTGAATTCCTTTTTTGTGCTTCAGTTCATCAATTATAACTTCAAAGGGGTCCTCTTCATTGTGCCCCATGTATTTCATGCCCATCACCACATCACCGTACATCGTTATAAATCGGCGGTAACTATCCCACACAAATCTTGGGTTATTGGTTTTTTTAATCAGGCCTTCCACTGCCTTGTCATTTAATCCCAGATTCAGCACGGTATCCATCATTCCTGGCATGGAAGCTCTTGCCCCCGAACGAACGGATAGCAGGCAAGGGTTTTCTTCATCTCCGAATTTACCTCCAATAATATTTTCAACATATTTTACTGCTTGCTGAACTTCGTCTTTCAGCAATTCAATCACCTTTTCCCTTCCGAGTTTATTGTACTCGGTGCAGACTTCAGTTGTAATTGTAAAACCGGGAGGAACGGGAATTCCTATCAGGTTCATTTCGGCCAGGTTCGCTCCTTTTCCTCCTAAAAGGTTCTTCATGTTGGCTTTTCCTTCGGCCTTTTTGTCACCAAAAGTGTAAACGCGTTTCATTTTTGTCATTTTCAATGGTTTATATAAATAATTCAGTATTTGTACAGGAAAAATTATCCCAAAAATAATCAAAAAAAATATTTTTTAAGGGTAAAACACTCCTAATCCACTTGCCTTGCTGAACCGAATGGCGAATTACTAAATTTCAAACGTTTGTTGAGCCAGCTAAAACTTTAGGGAGTTGCTTTGCTGCTTTTTCATTAATTTTGCCCTTCAATGAATTGAATCTGTCATCATGCGTAAAAATCCAGGCAACCTGCAATCGGAATTGGTTTTGAATGAGACAAAGGTGCTTAGCCAGAAGGAAATTACCACAGGTGTTTTTCTCTTAAGATTGAGAAAGCTGGAAAATTTTCTTGCCGGTCAGTTTGTTGCGTTGGGATTCGAAAAAGATGGCCCAAGCAGGCTTTACAGCATAGCGAGTGGAATTCAGGAAAATTATATCGACCTCTTGTATGATGTGAAACCCGAAGGATATCTCACCCCTTTGCTGCCGGAACTAAAGCAGGGTGACAGGGTTTACATTTCAAGGCCTTTTGGTTCCTTCCTGGGAGATGAAAAACCAGCCTGGTGGATAGCTGCCGGAACAGGAATTGCTCCCTTCGCTTCTATGTTTTTCTCAGGATTTTTTAATGAAAAGGTGCTTATTCATGGAAGTAAAACAAGGAATTCATTTTACTTTCAGGAAACATTTTTACCAGTATTGGAAGATAATTATATACGGTGCTGCTCACAGGAAACAGGAGAAGGATTGTACGAAGGAAGGATGACCAGGTACCTGACTGAACTGAATAACATTCCTCCAGACAGGAAGTTTTATCTTTGCGGAAGTGTGGAGATGATTGTCGAAGTTAGGGATATTTTAATTTCAAGGGGAATACCCTATTCCAATATTTTAGCTGAAATCTTTTTTTAATGGGTAAAGAAATTCTTTTGGGCAAAAAGCTGCCCGAATTACAGGAAATTATAAGAAACGCGGGATTTCCTTCCTATACTGCCCTGCAGATTGCTCACTGGATGTACAAAAAGGATATACAGTCATTTGATGAAATGAGCAATATCTCGAAAAGAATCCGTGCTTTTCTTGCAGAGAACTACGAATTCGGAACAAGTAATTTTACCAAAGTTGAGGAATCTTCTGACGGCACAAAGAAATACCTTTTTCCGGCTGCCCGTAATAAATTCATTGAGGCAGCCTATATACCCGAGAAAACCAGAAACACTCTCTGTGTTTCCTCCCAGGTTGGATGTAAGATGGCTTGTTTATTCTGCATGACAGGTAAACAGGGTTTCCAGGGAAACCTTACCGCCGGAGAGATAGTGAACCAGTTACGCAGCCTGCCCGAGAGGGAAAAAATTACCAACCTGGTTTATATGGGAATGGGTGAACCATTTGACAACCTGCAGGCTGTGCTTGACAGCACAGAGATTCTTACAGCAGAATGGGGTTTTGCCCTCAGTCCACGACGTATTACTGTGTCCACAATTGGGATAATTCCGGCTATGGTCGAATTTATTGAGAAAAGCCGTTGTAATATGGCAATCAGTTTGAATTCACCTTTTGAGGTAGAACGACAAAAACTTATGCCTGTTGAAACTGTTTACAAACTAAAAGATATTCTGGCTGTATTGAAAAATTATGATTTTGGTAAGCAGAGACGGGTATCATTTGAGTATATTATGTTTAAGGACCTCAATGATTCAGCGCGTCATGTGAAGGAATTAGCCAGGATTTTGAATGGAATCCGCTGCAGGATGAATCTTATCAGGTTTCACCAGGTGCCGGGTGTTCCCCTTAAGGGCAGTGCCGATCCTGTTATTAATGAATTCATGGAAGGCCTTCGGAAAAAAGGCATTTTTACCTCACTGCGACAATCCAGGGGAGTGGATATCTCGGCTGCCTGCGGATTGCTCTCCACAAAAGAACTCGTTAAAATGGAGAGTCCCGATTACTAATGTTCCTGAACTATATATTTTTGAAAATCAATTTGTTAACCAGGGTTATCAGCAGGATGCAAATGGCTATAATAAGGAATATCATGGTGATGTTTGTTTGGGTAATTGTTTAGGAGTTTTGTGTATTCTAAAGACGCCTGAAAATCAAAAATGTTACAGCATTCTTTAAATAATTTATCAGAATCCAGAATAATTTTTAATAACATTTCCGTCAGCTTTAGCTGACGGTTAGCTCATCCCCCTACTGCAACACAGGGGCTTTAGCCCAAAATATAAAAAGAAGAGAATTACTCCCTCCTTCCCAAAAATATCATAATGTAATAGAGTAGGGTAGCCAGAGATGCAATTGCTGCCACTACATAGGTATATGCTGCCCAGCGAAGTGCATCCTGGGCCTTGGGATGCGTGGCCTGAGTGGTGATGCCACTTTTATTGAGCCACACCAGAGCCCTTCGGCTGGCATCCAATTCCACAGGTAAGGTAATAAAACTAAACAAAGTGGTAAGTCCGAACAACACAATACCTGCAAGCAATAGCTGGGGGAAAGTCTGTACAAGGAGAATGCCGGCCAAAAGTACCCACTGTACCCACTTTGAGGCAAAACTCACAACCGGAACCAGTGCCGAACGCATTTGCAAAAAGCTGTATGCTTTGGCGTGCTGTACTGCATGACCACACTCATGCGACGCAACTGCCGCAGCAGCCACACTGTTGCCATAATAAACTTCACGGCTCAGGTTCACCGTTTTATGCAGTGGATGATAGTGGTCAGTAAGTTCGCCGGTAACCGAAACAACTTTAACATTGTTAATGCCATAATCCGCGAGCATTTTCTCAGCAACTTCCTTTCCGGTTATACCGTGATTTGTTGGAATTTGAGAATATTTCCTGAATCTTGTCTTAAGCTGATGACCAACCAGCCAGCTAAGAAACATAAAAAAAAGTATGATAATCCAAATAGGTGCCATTTTCAGAGTGAATTAAATTTTTAACAGATTAATAAACTAAAATTATGATGAATTATTATAACAAATCTATTGCCATGATTCTTTTTTTTTTATTTACGACATTTTGTCGGATATTTTCAGGACGTTTCGTCATAAAAACAATTCAAACAGAAAAAAGTTTGATTGATCTGTCAGGAGGGCTGGAGTCCATAATTTTTTTTAACTTTTTTTTTTGATTTTTTTACCAATTGCCGATTATTTCGTACATTTTGCAGTTGGTAATGTTCTTTTTGTAAGCTATGGCTAAGGTTTTAAAAAGAAAAAAACACCTATCCCCCCAGGAAGCGGAGATTCAGAGGCAAAGAAGGGAAATTGCCGAAAGTCTGCGCTATGCACGTGTTATACAGAAAGCTGTTTTTCCAATGAAGAAATTGATTGAGAATTCCTTTCATGACCATTTTATCCTCCTTATGCCCAAAGCTATTCTTAGTGGTGATTTTTACTGGGTGAACAGGAAGGAGAGAGAAATATACTTTGCTGTTGCCGATTGTACAGGGCATGGTGTTCCTGGTTCACTCATGAGTGTGCTGGGTATATCGTTTTTGAATGAGTTGCTGGCCAGGCCTTGCAACTACTCAGCCAACAGACTCCTGAACCAGTTGCGCGAGAAGGTGATGAAAGCGCTTGGTCAAACCGGGGCTGATGATATTTCAAAGGATGGAATGGATATTGCCTTGTGTATACTGGACGAAGAAACAGGAAGGTTGCAGTACAGCGGGGCAAATAATGCCCTTTACCTTGTCAGGAAAGGGGAGATGATGATATTAAAACCCGACCAAATGCCTGTCGGGATAAACGCCGTAGAAGAAAAATCATTTTCAAATCATGAAATCTTTTTAAAAAACGGGGATGTGATTTACCTTTTTTCCGATGGCTACCCTGACCAGTTCGGAGGGCCGAAGAACAAAAAATTTATGTACAACAGCTTCAGAAGCTTATTGCTCTCGGTAAGTGATTTACCCCTGAAAGAGCAAAAGGAAATACTTCGTACCACAATAACGGAATGGATGGGGAAGCAGGAACAGATTGATGACATACTGGTTATGGGCGTGAAATACTCATCAGCAAACAATTGAAAATATGATATTAAAATCCTTCAGAATTAAAAATTACCGGAGCATCCTGGATACCGGGTGGAACAACCTGTCACCTGATAACGTTACAGCGCTGATAGGGCAGAATGAAAGTGGAAAAACCTCGGTGCTGGAGGCCTTGAAGAGTTTTTTTGATGGAAAAATTACCGATGACATTTTGCGCAGCGATCTCTCCATGCCTGAAATAAGTTGCATATTTCATGCAGAAAACAGCGGTGAGCTTCTTCAACCAGGGAACAGATTTCCGGAAGGAGTATGGGAAAGAATAAATGAAACAGGACAGATTTATTTAACAAGAACCTGGAGCAACCTTACTGAGAGCAGGCTGGTTCTTGAAGGGGATGAGCTGATTGAGTTATACTCCGGGTATGACAATATCTGGCAGAACCTGGAGGATTATGTTTCCGGCACAACAGGTGAATATTCAAAAAAGAACAATGCCCTTATAGAGGAGATTGAAAGCCTTGAGCAGCAGGTAAATAATTTGCGGAAATCAGCGGAATTGCTTACCAGGAAAGCAGGTGAGATTGAAAGACATTTGCAAAAAACCAGGGATAATACAAGGAAAGAATTGCTGGAGAAAGAAGCAGCCCGGATAGATGCAGAAATTTCAGAGCTGGAAAAAAAGACTGAAAAAATTGCCAATGAATTGAAAACCATAAGGGAGGAACTAAACTCAACCGGTGAGATTTTGAATAAATCCGCCCGGTGTCAGGAGCTTCAAAGAGACCTTAAAACTTCAATGGAGAAAATGGATTATTCTTATGGCCAATTGATGGGAGCAGAAAATTTGCTTGCGAAGGCGTCAACGAACGGAGAATACCGCAAATTATTGAAGAAAGTTGAGCAATTTAAAAATCTTTATATACAATTAAGCAACGCCTACGATCAAATAAAGAGAGATTACAGAACTAAGCAATTAGAGTTAAAGCAACTGCTTTCAGGAAAGGATGAATTTGAATCTGCGAGGCTGGCCACTGAGGAATATGTCCGTCTGGAAAATATCCTTTCCAGGGAAGAAGTTGCGGAACTGTTCTACGAGAAAATCCCCCACTTTGAGTTATTTGAGGATTTTTCTTCTCTTTTACCTAACCGAATAGACCTTGAGGATTTATTCCTTGAGCATGCCGGTGTAGAGGGATACAAAGCGGTAAAAAACTTTTTGGTGATAGCAGGACTGGAGCCCGAATTTTTTACCCAGGCCAATAACAGGATACTGAAGCAAAAAATTGAAAATCTCAATAATGAACTAACGGTAAATTTTCAGGACTATTGGGGGCAATGCATCGGGAAGACAAACAAAATACAAATCGCCTTTGAGTTGGAACATTACGATTTTCAGGATCCTGAGAAAAAGGGAAAACCATACCTGGAATTCTGGATAAAGGATGAACAGGAAAGGCTTTATCCAAAGCAAAGAAGCAGGGGGGTGAGATGGTTTCTTTCCTTTTACCTTGAGTTAAAGGCTTCGGCCAGGAAACATGCAGGCCGAAACAGGATTCTTTTAATTGATGAACCTGGTTTGAGCCTGCATGCAAGGGCGCAGGAAGATGTGCTCAAGGTTTTTGATGATATTTGTGATCATCTCCAGGTTGTTTACACTACACATTCACCCCACTTGATTGATTTGAATAAGCTTTACCGTATTCTGGCCGTGCAAAGGTCACATGAGGTTGATAACGGCGAAACAGTAATTTTTGATCCCGGCTCTCTCCATGCCGCAGCCCAGGATACCTTATCCCCAATTTATTCACTAATGGGGGTGAGATTGTCAGAGCATGAGTTTATCAGGCAAAAAAACAACATACTAGTTGAGAACACAACAAGCTATTATTATCTTTCCACCATGTTGTTCCTTGCAGGATTAAAGAAAGAAGTTTCTTTTTTGCCTGCCACAGGAACACAGTCACTTCATTTGCTTTCAAACCTGATGCTTGGCTGGGGCCTGGATTATCATATCCTGGTATTTGATAATGCCCAGGACAGAAAATACACAAATGAGCTTGAAAAATCCCTGGCGGCTGGCAGGGAGGGTGGCTCAGGAACCATTCTGCAGGTTGAGCAGGCCTCCCAGGTAGAAGATTTATTTTCAACTCTCGATTTCAAGAAATTTATCTTAAAGCAAAGAGTGGGAATTCCTGAAAAAAACAGCGAATACATTATCGAAAATAACATGTCTCGCGTAATGCTTGCAAGTGCTTTTGCTCAAATGATTAAAAGCAGCAATAAGCAATTCAGCGATTTTGACGAGGAAACAAGGTCGAATTTCAGGAAGCTTGCCCAGAGGGTGAATACTCTTTTAAAGTGATACTATCAATTGTATGGTGACCATTTTTTTGTATTATCTCTTTTAAGAGATTTTCATCCTTGTAAAATATTCCCCGGGAATAATAATATATTTCTATTGGTTCTCGCAAAAGGTAGTGCAAACGCATTGATTCCACATAGGCTCCGCAGGAATAAATACACAAAAGGTCTCCACGTTTCGTTAGCGGAAGTTCGATATTTTTTGCAAATTGGTCGGTAGACTCACATACCGGACCGACAATATCATAGTTTCCGTAACTTTCAGAGCCACCTGAGATGTTCTCAATCTTATGATAAGCCTGGTAAAGAGCAGGTCTCAAAAGTTCGGTCATACCGGCATCCGTAATAATGTGCTTTTTCAGTCTTCCTTCTTTTACATATAGCACCTTCGTGTAAAGCTTCCCGCATTGGCCGACGAGGCTTCTCCCCAGCTCAAAATGTACTCTTACATTGGCAGGCAAATCAAGGTATTCGTTAAAAATACCAAAAAACTTCCCGAAATCAGGAGCTGAATTTTCAATTGGGTTAATATAATTAATGCCCAGTCCACCACCCAGGTTGAGGATATATCCGCCATGCTTTTCGATCTCAAAATCATGCCAGAGCCTGCTGGCTTTTTTTGCCAGTTCAATAAATGGTTCCTCACTCATGATTTGTGAACCAATGTGAAAATGAAGTCCGATAAAATCGATGTACGGGTTTTCATCACAAAACTCAAGGGACTTATGCAAAATTGCAGGATGTATACCGAATTTGTTTTCCTCCAGTCCGGTGGTGATGTTTTTGTGAGTATGTGCCTCTATATCAGGTATTATGCGAAGTGCCACCCTGGCCGATTTGTTCATTTCTTCTGCAATTTCTGCAATCACCTGTAATTCTTCCAATGATTCGCAATTCAAACAGAAAATGTCATTCTCTAAAGCTAACCGGATTTCTTCGTCGGTTTTCCCCACACCGGCAAATACGATTCCGGAAGGGGCAAAGCCTGCTTCAAGGGCTGCACTTACCTCGTTACCACTTACGCAATCTATTCCAAAACCTATTTGAAGGATTTTTGAAAGTATGACGGGATTGTTGTTTGCCTTAATTGCATAGTGGATCGTGAAGTCAAATTTACGGGCGCATTCTCTGGCCTGCTGAAGTGTTTCATCCAGCAAATCAAGATTATAAAGGTACGATGGTGTATTTATGAGTTGTGGCAAAAGCATGGGATATTTGCATTTGGTTGTTGGTTAAACAAAGTATTCTGCAGGTGATTGAGCGCCTGCTTCAGATGATTCTCCTGAACGACAAATGTGATGTTGTTTTTTCCCCCGCCAAAGGAGATCATTTTTACCGGCAGGTTGCCAAGGTTTTGAACAATATGGCTTACCAGCCTGAAATCGTGCTCCATGGAATCACCAACCACACAGATAATTGCATGGTGGTTTTCGCTTGTTACTTGACCCAGTTCACTGAGTTCTCTGACAGCAGAAGAAAGCTGTTCAGCATTGTCAACTGTTAAAGAAACTGATATTTCTGAGGTTGTAATTACATCGATTGGTTTGCGGTATTTCTCAAAAACTTCGAATACTCTCCTTAGAAATCCATAAGCATTCATCATTCGTCCTGAACGAATTTTTACAATGTGAATCCCGTTTTTTGCAGCTATGGCGAGAGTTCCGGGTTTTCCCTTGGAGTTAATCACTGTTCCCTCTGCATTTGGCTGCAGGGTATTTTTTAGTAAAATGGGGATATTCATTTTTTGGGCCGGCCACACGCATGCGGGGTGCAAAATCTTTGCGCCAAAATATGCCAGTTCAGAGGCTTCCTCAAAAGAAAGTTCTCTTATTGGAGAAGTGCCTGGCACCAATCTTGGATCATTATTGTGCAAACCATCAATATCAGTCCAGATTTCAATAACGGGCGCATTCAGTGCTGCACCTGCAAGAGTGGCAGTATAATCGCTGCCGCCACGATTGAGATTATCAATTTCGCCATTATGGTTAAGACAGATATATCCCTGCGTGATATAGTAGGAGGATTTATTGTTTTCCAGAATGGGTATGAGTTTCTTCCTGATATCCTCAAGCACAGGTTCACCTTCGCTGTTGGTCTGCAGAAAATACAGGGCACCGGCCAGTTGAACGCTGGCACCCATGTTCACAAGAAGGTGGTAAAAGATTTCTGAGGTAATGATTTCACCCCTGGACAAAAGCCACTTTTCATCAAATTCTTTTTTATTCCGGTCAATTTGCTGGCTGATTGCATTAAAGTGTGCGCTTATCTCACCGGAAACGAGTAAAAGCATTGGGGTGTCAGGAAAAAGTTCGTAGCAGACCTTTTCAAATCTGGACCTGAGTAATTCCAGTTCTTCACGGGCGGCCTGCCGGCCCGAATTTCTGACTTTCTCTGCTATACTCACCAGGCTGTTAGTCACCCCCGACATGGCCGATAATACAACCAGGGCAGATGAATTTTGCAGAACAATTGAGGCGACTTCCTTCATTCTTGCCGCACCGGCCATAGAAGTACCGCCAAATTTCAAAACTTTCATCATGGTGTTCTGTGAGTTTTAGTGCAAATAAACCTACACGAATTGATATTGTGAAAAATTTTGTAATTTTGAACTTAATAATCACAAAAAGTTAAAAAATAAACAATAATGAGTATTCCTAAAATTATTGATGAGATTATTACAGGAAGCCCCTTTCTGGAAGAGGCACTTACTGACGGGCTGATAAATCATTCCTCACTGGCCAGGAAAATCAAACCGGAAGTGGAATCAAGATTGCGAGAAGAAGTGAAGGAAGGAGCGATTGTGATGGCTATCAAACGCAGATCGCCGGGTTATTACCTGAGAATAAGCAGAGGCATTAAGAATTTTATGCATCATTTGGGCGATGTCATTGTTCGCTCTGACTTAAGGGATTATACCTATGTAAACACCTCCTCATTGATTTCCTGTCACAGGCGATTAATGGAGCAGATTGACAGGGAGAAGGATTTGTTTTGCACATTTTCGCAGGGAGTTTACGAAAGTACCATCATTGTCAGTCAGTCTATGAATGAAAGTATTAGGAAGATTTATGAGAAGGAGAAATTACTCTCGGAAAAAACCGGGCTCACCTCCATGACTATCAGGCTGCCGGAGGATAATACTGAAATATCCGGAGTGTATTACTACATTTTGAAAAATCTTGCCTGGGCAGGGGTCAATATTCACGAGGTAATTTCCACTACAAACGAATTCACAATTGTAGTAACCGATAATTATGTAAATCAGGCATTTGCTATTCTAATGAGTCTGAAAAGGAGTAGGTGAAGATAGGAAGATTGGAATGCAGGAGTTTGATATACTCACTTAATTATTTCGCCCTGGGGTGATAACTCAGAATGGCCTCCCGCAGGTATTCCCGGTCGAGGTGGGTATAAATTTCCGTTGTGATAATGCTTTCGTGCCCCAGCATTTCCTGCACGGCTCTCAGGTCTGCACCTCCGTCAATTAAATGGCTTGCAAATGAATGCCTGAATGTATGCGGACTGATTGGTTTGTGAATACCGGCCTTTTTGGCAAGGGTTTTGACAATGGTGAAAATCATTACCCTGGTGAGCTTGTAACCCCTGCGATTTAAGAAGAGAATATTTTGAGCCTGTTGAGTTATATTGGGTTGTACTCTTCGCTGCTCCATATAAAGATTAATTTCTCTTATTGCTTTTTCACCCACAGGAACCAGCCTTTCCTTACTACCTTTTCCCATTATCCTTACAAAGCCCTCATCAAAGTAAAGGTTGGAAATTCGAAGGTTTATAAGTTCTGAAACCCTCAGTCCACAACTGTAAAGTGTTTCAAGAATTGCTTTGTTCCGGTGCCCTTCCGCGGTGCTTAAATCAATGGCGGCCTGCATTTTGTCAATTTCTTCGGTGCTGAGAACCTCAGGTAGTTTTCGTCCGATTTTTGGACTTTCAATCAAATCCGATGGATCTTTACTTATCTGGTCGGTAAGAAATAAAAACCGGAAAAAAGACCGGATTCCCGATAATATTCTGCTTTGCGACCTGGTGGAAGC
Source organism: Bacteroidota bacterium (assembly GCA_037446695.1). Classification (GTDB taxonomy): domain Bacteria; phylum Bacteroidota; class Bacteroidia; order Bacteroidales; family PUMT01; genus JBBIHY01. Next base: position 15,486 of record JBBIHY010000005.1, on the reverse strand, counting down.
ACCCAGTTCGTTGATCCATTCAATGAATTTTTTCAAATCACCCAGGTCAATTGTATCAGGTCTTTTGCCGGGCATGGTCATGGACACGAACTGTTCCAGTTTGCCAATATCATTAAGGTAGGCCTCTACCGAGTTGGGGGACAGAGATCTTTCCAGTTTGAGGTAGGATTTAAAATCGTTTATGGCAGAGCTCCAATGAAGCATGGGTTTTTTCTGCAATTTAACATAATGTTATCATTTCTGCTGGGAAAGATTAAAGAAATTATTATCCGTGGTTAAAATGTGTTTCGTAAATTTGCCTGATTTTTGCTTTGGCAAATTCCTTAATATCTTTCAGGATGATCAAGAAAAAAACCAAGATTGTGGCAACTATTTCCGACAGGAAATGTGATGTAGCCTTTATAAGAGAACTTTTTGAAAATGGAATGAATGTGGTCCGGCTTAATACGGCTCACCAGACTTTGGAGGATACACTGAGGGTTGTAAATGCAGTGAGGGAAGTGTCTGATACAATTGCGCTGCTGCTTGATACCAAGGGACCGGAAATAAGAACAACAGCCTGTGACGTGCCGGTAGAGGTTAAAAGAGGACAGATTATCAAACTGAGAGGAGATGCTGAATGCAGCAGTAATTCTGAATGTGTTTGTGTAACACATAAATACATTGCCAGGGATGTACCACTTGGCAGCAGGGTACTGATAGATGACGGTGATATTGAACTGATAGCAGTTTCCCGCGAAGATGATGTGCTTTATTGCGAGGTAATGAATGATGGTTTGATTAAGAGCAGGAAAAGTGTGAATGTACCAAATGTTCACATAGACCTTCCATCGCTCAGCAAAAAGGATATTGAGTACATCGATTTTGCCATTGAACATGATCTGGACTTTATTGCGCATTCTTTTGTAAGAAACAAGGAAGACGTTCTTGCAATTCAGGAAATTTTGGTCAGGAGGGGAAGCAGTATCAAAATAATAGCCAAAATCGAGAATCAGAGCGGGGTGGATAATATTGACGAAATTCTGGATCATACTTACGGTGTAATGGTTGCCAGGGGAGACCTTGCAATTGAAATACCCTATGAGAAAATTCCCGGCGTTCAGAAAATGCTGATCAAAAAGTGCATTGACCGGAGAAAACCGGTAATCATTGCCACGCAAATGCTTCACTCCATGATCAATAACCCAAGACCAACCCGTGCTGAAGTGAATGACATTGCAAGCGCCATTTACAGCCAGGCCGATGCCATTATGCTCAGTGGAGAAACTGCTTACGGCAACTATCCGGTTGAAGCAGTCAGAACTATGGCGACTGTGGCCAGGGAGGTGGAGAAAAGCAAGGAAGCCATGTACGATATCCCCATAGTGGTGATCAACAATAAGGTATCGGCTTTTCTCATAAAATCGGCTGTAACGGCAGCAGTACATCTGGATGCCAAAGCTATTGTTGCCGACTCCATGTCGGGCCGAACAATCAGGGCTATGTCAGCCTACCGGGGAAATAAAATAATTTACGCCCTTTGTTATGACAGAAGAGTTGTAAGAATGCTGGCGCTTTCCTATGGTGTTCATGCCCAGTTTATGGAGCCCCGCGAGACATCTCATGAATTCATTCAGGTTGCTTTGAATATGCTTATTGCCAGCAAATACCTGAAGGAAAAACACTTGGTTGTTATTGCAGCAGGTAATTTTGGCCGTGCCGCAGGTGTTACCTACATTGAAATAGGAACAGTAAAGGATATGCTGGATATGGGATTGGGGAAAGTTTAGTTCCTGAATCCAACCTCCGTTGGCTAAAGCCAGCGGCAATTTTAACTAACTGCAGCATCTGGGTGAAGCCAGTAGCAATTTAAAATCATTAGATTATGTGATTAAGGCTAACGGCAATTGATGAATATCTAATAAATTTTCACATATCATTTCTGTCAGCCTCAATTCCCGTCAGCTTCAGCTGACGGTTTAAAAACATATCTCTCTGCTTCTGGGCTTTAGCCCCATTAAAAAATAGATTATCTTTATTTATAAAATAAATTTATAATCTTAATAAAGTATACAAATGAGCTGGGTAAGAGTTTACATTCATTACGTATTCTCCACAAAGAATAAAATCCCATTTCTTTCCTCGAAAGAAATACTTTCTAAAGTGCATGACCATATTATGCAGAATGCCAGGGAAAAGGAAATCTGGCTCGATTGCGTGAATGGATATTACGACCACCTTCATTGTCTTGTTTCATTGGGAAAAACTCAGTCAATCAGTGAAGTAGCCAGGCTCATAAAGGGTGAATCATCCTTGTGGATTAATAAAAATAAGTTGACAATGGGGAAATTCAGCTGGCAGGATGATTTTTGGGCTGTGGGAGTAAGCGAGAGCCATGTTAAAAGTGTTAGGAGTTATATTCAAGGGCAGGAAAAAAGGCACAGAAAAGTTTCATTCTCTGAGGAAGTGAATGATTTTATGGAGAAGTATGGGTGGAAAACAATTAAAGGTTAGAATAATGGGGCTAAAGCCCAAATTTTATTTAAATTTTTAGTCCGTTGGCTAAAGCCAACGGCAATATAATTATCATTTCAATTTTTTAACTATCCTGAGAATCCAGATAAATAAATTCTCAAGTCACCTTTGGTTGACGAATAAACTAACAAAATTCTATTTCCATCAGCTTCAATTCCCGTCAGCCTGCCTGCTGCCGGCAGGCTTTAGCAATACTCAATCCCCCACAATATTCCCGTCAGCTAAAGCTGACGGATAAGCCAACCAAGCCCCCCCAAAAAAGGGGCTTTAGCCCCATACTCTCTATATGCGGCTAAAGCCGATTATTTTTTGTCAGTTCCTGATCCGTTGGCTGAAGCCACCGGCAATAGTATTTTAGAAATTTGATTAAAATATCTTTCTTAAGAGTTTAATTAATTGGAAAATCATTAAGCTTCAATTCCCGTCAGCTTTAGCTGACGGATAAGCCAACCAAGCCCCCCAAAAAAGGGGCTTTAGCCCCATACTCTCTATATGCGGCTAAAGCCGATT
>JBBIHY010000005.1:0-12362 GCA_037446695.1 Bacteroidota bacterium | reverse complement strand
ATTTTTTGTCAGTTCCTGATCCGTTGGCTGAAGCCAACGGCAATTATTAGAAACATTTGCTTAAGCCAGCTGCAGTTTTAATCAATTTCAGCAGATTCCTTCTTCCTTTTGGGAATTGATTTCCTCAAGCAGTCTTACGGAATTTTGTACAAAATCTCCAAACACTTTATTGTTAAGACAATAGTTTACTTTGGAGCCCTTAATTTCGCCCTTAATCAGATTCAACTTCTTCAGTTCGGTTAAATGCTGACCCACAGTGGTTCTGCTCAGGGGGATAACCTCAGTAATATCCCCGGTCATACAAACTTTTGTATTTGCTAAGTACTTTAGAATTGCCAATCGTGCAGGGTGGGCGAGTGATTTGAAAAAGCCGGCAGATTCCTGCAGCTCTTTCTCAAACAGGGATGTTTTGGAATATGTCATGGTGTAATTGTTTTAACAAGTGAAAAAGCGTAAAATATCTCCCGCGCAATCTCAAGTGACCTGGCTTCATAGGTTTCTGACTCAAGGGCAGTGTCGTCAGATATTTTGGGATCCTCATAGGGCAGGGAAATCCTAACTTCGGCTCCGGGAACAAAAGGACAGGCTTCATCGGCCTCTGTGCATGTCATAACGGCACAAAATTCACTTTGGGGATTGCTTGTATGACTGAATTTTTTAGAGAAAGCCTTTATCGGTTCGTGTTCATCGCCCCAGAATACAGAGTAATGCGGGTTAACACCCTCACTCAGTTGATTTATTTTAAAACCTGCCTTTTGCAATGCTCTTACCGAGCGCGGATTGAATGAAGTTTCTTCAGTTCCACCTGAAAAACAGTGCACATAGGGAATTCCGTAATATGATGCAGCAGCCTGCGCCCAAAGCTGATTCATGTGACTGCGCCTGGAATTATGTGTACAGACAAAAATAAATTCTGCAGGTTTGAGTTCGTCAATTTTCTTTTTTAGAAAGTTGGTCAGCTTGCCAAGGATGTCTTTTCTTTGTCCGGGAATTGCATCGAAAAAATTGATTATATTCCTTTCAATGAATTGAATTAGTTGAGGATTCATTTTATCAGGAGTTTTAAAACTATGTCGTAAAATTACGGCAAATAATTTTATTCAATTCACTGAGGCATAAAAATTAATAATCCCTTAACTTGAGCATTATTTTTTTGAAAGCAATAAAAGCTGTTTTCAAACAAATTTGCACAAAACTTGTTTAGGCAAATATGAGGGTAGTAGTTATTGGATCAGGTATGGGCGGTTTATCTGCCGGAATACGTTTGGTTTCAACCGGCCATGAAGTAACAATTCTGGAAAGAAATTCCTATGCAGGTGGCAAGCTCTCTGAATTCAGTGTGAATGGTTACCGTTTTGATGCGGGTCCTTCGCTTTTTACCCGGCCTGACCTTGTAAAAGAACTTTTTGAGTTGTGTGGAGAAAATTTTGAAGAGTCTTTTCCATATCATCGCTTGCAAACCCTCTGTCATTATTTTTTTGAAGACGGCACACGTGTACAGGCACCGGCTGATATACAATTGCTTGCCAAGGAGTTGGAGGATAAAATTCAGGTTCCGGCCAAAAAGACCCTCTATCACCTGAAGCATGCGGCTGAGTTGTACAATCTTACAAAGCCGGTTTTTCTTGATAATTCCCTGCACAAATTCAAAACATTTTTTAACAGGAAGGCCTTCAGGGCATTGTTCAACCTTCACAAAATTGACTCTCTGAGAAGCATGTTTCAATCCAATAATAAGCGTTTTAAACAGCCAAAAGCTGTGCAATTGTTTAACAGGTATGCCACCTATAACGGGTCCAATCCGTATAAGGCTCCTGCAACTCTCAACCTGATTGCTCATCTTGAGTACAACCTGGGTGCATATCTACCGGCCAACGGCATGCATCAAATCACCGAATCATTGGTTCAGTTAGCAAAAAATAAAGGGGTTAAGTTTGAATTTGATACACAGGTGGAAAAAATCAAGGTGAAAGACAAGAAAGTGGAAGGCGTAGAGGCTAACGGAAAATTCTATGAAGCGGATGTAGTGGTCAGCAATTTGGATGCATACTATACGTATTTGAAATTGCTGGAGAATGAAAGAGTCGCTGAAAAAATTTTGAAGCAGGAGAGATCTTCATCTGCCCTGATTTTTTACTGGGGTATTGGCCGGGAATTTAAGGAATTAGACATTCATAATATTTTTTTTGCTGAAGATTACCGGCGCGAGTTTGAAGCCATATTTAATACAAAAACACTTTACCATGATCCTACTGTGTATGTGCACATCAGCAGCAGGCTTGTAAGCTCCGATGCCCCTTACGGCGGGGAAAACTGGTTTGTGATGATCAATGCGCCTGCAAAAAGGGGGTTGTTTACGGAGGAGGCCATTGCAATCACCAGGAAACAAATTCTTGCCAAACTCGAGAGAATGTTGAACAAGCCTGTGGAAAAACTTATTGAGGCTGAAGCTGTTCTAACTCCAGATGAAATTGACCTTAAAACAGGCTCCTACCTTGGCTCATTGTATGGCACATCCAGCAACAGCAGGCTTGCGGCATTTTTAAGACACCCAAATTTCAGTAAAAAGATAAGGGGTTTGTACTTTTGCGGAGGAAGCGTGCATCCGGGAGGGGGTATTCCACTGGCCCTTCTTTCAGGAAAAATCGTAAGCAACCTTATTCAAAATAATTATCAAAGCAAATGATAGTAATCAATCAAAAACTAAAATTTTACCTTGGACTGGCAGTTTTAATTATAATTTACTGCGTAGGATTAACGGGCTTTATTCTTCCTGAATGGCGTGATATTTTAATCAGTCTTACAGTCCCCAACATTTTGTTTTCCATTACTATGATTTTATTGTTCCATCAAAAGTGGGACTTTGAGTTTTTTTCTGCTTTTGCAGCCATTTTAATAGCAGGTTTTTTGATTGAGTATTATGGCGTACGTACCGAATTACTTTTTGGTTCTTATGTATATGGTGAAACGCTTGGTTTTAAACTGTTTGATATTCCTATCCTGAAAGGAATTAACTGGTTCCTGCTCATTTATGTCACCAGAGATATAGCCCAGCGATTCTTCAAGAGCCCCTGGCTCATTGCTATTATTGGAACGGCGCTTATGCTGACTTACGATTATACACTCGAACCCTTTGCCACAAAATTTGATCTATGGACCTGGGAGGGAGGAGATATTCCGCTTCATAACTTTGCAGGCTGGTTTGTTTTCTCTTTCCTTATTCACATCATTTATGCTTACCATGTGAAACAACCTGCCAACCCTATGGCATTTCCCGTGTACCTGGTTCAGTTGATTTTCTTTATTGTGCTTGGATTATTTTTCGGGAACTGGCCTTACGGGTTTTAATCAGTTTGTGTATTATACTGATTTCCGGTTTATTTTACTTCAAAGCATGTGATATTCTGTTTATCAGAATTATCCCACATGGGATTATTTAAAGGTTATTTTAAACCAAAGAGTTTTTCTTTGCCAGGTAATTCAATTAAACTTGCTGCTAAACAATTCATCAATATTTAGGCAGGAATGGAGAATAACTCAATAAAAGTCAAAAGATTACCTCATTGGATAAAAACACAATTCCCGGTTGGAGAAAAATATTCACAGGTGAAAAATCTAATAAGGAAACATGAGCTTCATACGATTTGCGAAAGCGGAAACTGCCCCAACAAGGGAGAATGCTGGAGTGCGGGCACAGCAAGTTTTATGATACTTGGCGACAAATGCACACGGAATTGTAAATTCTGTGCTGTAAAAACCCTTATGCCGGATAAACCCGACTGGGAGGAACCCCGGAGGCTTGCAGAGTCGATAAGGACACTTAAACTGAGGCATTGTGTAATTACTTCAGTTGCAAGGGATGATTTGGCTGACGGAGGGGCAGCTTTCTGGGTGGAAACCATCAGGCAGATAAAAAGTCTGAATACAAATACTACTATGGAAGTTCTGATACCTGACTTCCAGGGAAAGAAGGAGTTAATTCAGATGATTATTGATGAAAAACCTGAGGTAATATCTCATAATATAGAAACGGTATGGAGGCTTTCTCCGCGCATTCGCAGCATGGCGACTTATAAAAGAAGCCTGGAAGTGCTTTCATTTATTTCTGCCTCGGGAATTGTCACCAAATCTGGAATTATGCTTGGCCTGGGAGAAATGGAAAGGGAAGTTTTAAAAGCTATGGATGATTTGAGGGCTGCCGGAGTAAAGGTGCTCACAATCGGCCAATATCTTCAGCCGAGTACTTATCATCTTGAGGTGGTGGAGTACATAACCCCCGAGGTATTTTATAAATACAGGATGGAAGGGTTTAAAAGGGGCTTTACCTTTGTGGAAAGCAGCCCCCTGGTTCGCTCCTCATATCATGCTGAACGGCACGTAAAGGCATAATTTTAAGAATCCTCGTGTTCCGTTCTTCTAATGATTTCATTCTGCAAAGCTTCGCCCAGGTCGTTAAAATAATCAGAATATCCTGCCACGCGGACAATTAAATCCCGGTACTTTTCCGGATTCTTTTGTGCATCCTTTAAGGTGTCTGCATTTACTACATTGAACTGGATATGATGCCCGTCCATGCGGAAGTAGGTTCTTACCAGGGCAGCGAGTTTGTCAAGCGCTTCTTCTACCGAAAAGAAGGAAGGCGAGAATTTCTGGTTCAACAAAGTACCCCCGGTTCTAATATGGTCGATTTTAGCGGCCGATTGTAATACGGCAGTTGGCCCTTTGCAATCGGCACCCTGCACCGGACTAATCCCTTCGCTGAGGGGCTCACCGGCCAGCCTTCCATCGGGCATGGCCCCTATTACACTTCCAAAATACACATGACAGGTGGTAGGCAACATGTTGATGCGGAATACACCTCCTCTTGCAGAAGATTTTCCGGTAACCAGCCTGTAAAAGGAATTAAAAACCCGTACAGCATGTTTATCGGCCTTATCATCGTTATTTCCCCATTTAGGCGTTTTGTAAACCAGGTTATACCTGAGGTCATCAAAGGACTTATAATTACCGGCAAGTGCTATTAAGAAATCAGGGAGGGAGATTTTGTTATCTTCAAAGACCCATTTCTCAATAGCGGTAAAGTTGTCGGCAATGCTGCCCAAACCAACTCCCTGGATGTAACTGGTATTGTATCTTGCACCGCCCGCATTATAATCTTTTGCGTTGGCAATACAACCCTCAATCAGCAGTGAAAGAAAGGGAACGGGCATGTATATTTCGTAAAGTCTTTCTATGGAATTGTTACCCTCAATTTTAATACGGATGAAATGCTCTAGTTGCTTTTCAAAGGCAGTGTACAATTTTTCAAAACTGTCAAGACTTCCTGCCGGGCCGGTTTGAAGACCAATCTGCTTCCCGGTGCGGGGATCGGTACCGTTGTATAGGGTAATTTCCAAAACCTTGTTGAGGTTGAAATAGCCCGAAAGGGTGTAGGCTTCCGTTCCAAAAGCTCCTGTTTCCACACAGCCGCTTGCACCACCGTTTCGTGCATCTGTAAGGCTTTTCCCCTGGCTCAGCAATTGTTGAATAATAACATCGGTGTTAAAAAGAGAAGGTTGTCCGAAACCGGTTTTAATAATTTCCAGTGCTCTTTTTACAAAACGGCCGGGGCTTTTTTTACTAATCTGCACCATGCTGCTTGGTTGCAGGAGTCGCATTTCCTCGATTACATCAAGAATGAGGTAAGTAAGTTCGTTTACCCCGTCCGAGCCATCTTCCTTTAGTCCTCCCAGGTTGATGAGGGCAAAATCAGTATATGTATTGCTCTCCTGGGCTGTCACTCCCATTTTTGGCGGAGAGGGGTGGTTGTTGAATTTAATCCAGAAAGCCTGCAAAAGCTCTCTTGCTTTTTCAATTGCCAGACTGCCATTCTCAATTTCTTTCTTGTAAAAAGGATACAAGTGTTGATCCAGCCTTCCGGGACTGAAGGAATCCCATGGGTTTAGTTCCGTAATGACACCCAGGTGGATAAACCAATAATGCTGAAGGGCTTCATGAAATGTTTCAGGAGCATGGGCAGGCACCTTACGACAGATCTGGATCATTTCCACAAGTTCATTCAGCCTGTTTTCATTTGTTTCTGATGTGGCAAGTTTTTCAAGTTCATCTGCATGCCTGTTTGCGAAGTCTATTATGGAAATTGCAGCTATTCTCATGGCAGCAAGTTCTTCTGCCGGGAGACTGGTTTTTCCACTGGAGGATACCTTCTGAAATTCCGGGTGGTTTTCAATTTCCTTTACCAGGTCGAGCATACCACTCTGGAAAACCTTTTTGCCGGCTACAGTGTGACCCGGAGCTCTTTGCTCCTGGAATTCGGTGAATACTCCCGCTGAATAGGCTGCTTTCCATTCGTCTGTCATTTTTAAAAAAACCCTGTCTCTCTGAGTTTTACCCTTCCAGAAAGGGATTATCACATCCCTGTAAATGGCCCTGGTTTCATCGCTTATGCGAAAGGAAACCTTTGGCCTGGAATGAATGATTTCCAAATCTTCCAGCGAATGAAGACAAATCTCAGGGTAGGTGGGTGTGGCTTTTGGAGCAGGTCCGCGTTCGCCTACAATAAGTTCACCCTCAGAGATACATAAGGATTTATTTTTCATTATGTACCTGAAAGATTTTGCACGCTGTATAGGATAGGTATCCCTGTCAATTCCTTCCTGCCGGTAAAATTCAGTTACAAGCAGTGCTCTTTCATGTGAAAGGGAGTTAATTGCATTCAGACTTTGTTCACGTAATTGTTTGATTCGTTCAGTCATAAACACATTTTTTTAGCCACCAATTGTGATTACAGGTGCAGAATTTCTGAAGAAATCTTTGATTTGAAGCGCTTTATCGCGGGGATAGGTTTTTTCTGAGACTCCCCTGTAATCCTTATTTAATCGTTCATACTTGTTTTTTGCAGAGAAATGGTAGGGCAAAAGATCTATGCGATCAATGCCTTTGGTCCCTGAAATTATACTTCTGATTGATTCAAGATTTTCAGGCACATCGGTAATATTTTCCACCAATGGTATTCGAATATGTATTATTTTTCCTTTTTCAGAAATCCATCTCAGGTTGGAAAGAATAAGATCACTGTTCTCTCCGGTAAATTCTTTGTGCTTTTGATTTTCAGTAATTTTTAAATCATACAGGAATAAATCGGTATAAGGTATAATCCTCTCAAAATCCTTAGTCTTTGCGTAACCGCAGGTGTCCACGGCTGTATGTATTCCATACGATTTGCATTTTTTTAAAAGTTCTTCGGCAAATTCAGCCTGTAAAAGAGGTTCTCCACCCGAGAGGGTCACCCCGCCGTTTGATTCTTCAAAAAAGGGCAGATCTTTCAGAATCCCTTCCATTAATTCATCAATGCTTACCTTTCTTCCAATCGTTTCATCCTGTTCAAACCTTGAACCTCCCAATAATTCAATCTTTGTCCATACTTCGGGTTCACTTGTTCTGCTCTCGGGGTTGTGGCACCATGCACAATTAAGCGGACAACCTTTAAAAAATATGGTTTGACGGATACCCGGCCCGTCGTGTACAGAAAAACTCCGAATATTAAAAACCAATCCCTGCATGGAACAGTAATCAAATAATAAGTAAAAAGGGAAAAGAAAATCCTGAATAATTCGGCTGGTGAATTTCAGCAAATCCAGCAACAGTAAAGGCCTTTGCCGTTGTTGTGGAAGAGATTGGAAACGCAATAAATTTGCATTGCTTTTTTTTTGTAAATGTAGTCAATTTGAGTGGGCTTTGTCAATGACTTTTATCAAAAAAAGGCGTGCAGAATTTTGCACGCCATATAAAATCGACCTGGGTCTTTACTCAACCGTTCTGCCCCCCATGGTTTTGCTTCTTTCAATAGATTGCAAAGCAAGGTAATTGTCTCCAAATTTTTTCAGGTTGTCCATTTCAATATCGTATTGGTCAAAGTGACGTTCTTCGTCTTCTACCAAAGCCTCAAATATCTTTTTTGAAACAGAGTCAGCATTTTTTGCACATACATTCGCCCAGTTGTTATAATCCCTTGCACTTTCTTCCTCCATTGATCTGGACAGTTCAAGCATCTTTTTTACATCATGGATATGTTTTGCCTCATGTGCAACCTTCATATCTACTTCACCTTTCAGGAAAAGAACACGTTCGGCCAGTTGCTCAACATGCAGCATTTCTTCAATTGCTGTTTTCTTGAATAAGTTGGCAAGTAAATCATATCCCTGGTCGTCGCAGTGAAAATGAAAATACATATACTGATGAACAGCGGCCAGTTCATCTCGGATGGCCTTGTTTAGTAACTCAATACTTTTTTCTTTCATGATTGTATGATTTTATGGTTATTTGAATTTCCCTATAAGTTGGAGCTTAATGTCCCTGATTTCAAAATTCCCGATTTGCTTTTTCACGAAATATTCCTCCAATACCCTATCCAGTTCTTCATCAAAATAATCCTCAATTCTGTCTGATTCGTCAGAATACAGATGGTGATGCCTTATATGAATGGGGTCATAACGCATTGCGTAATTGTCAGTTTTCACTTTTTTAATTAATCCTTTATCAGAAAAGGTTTCAAGAATATGATAAATTGTACCCGTTGCAATACCAGGATGCTTTTTATGTACTTCTTCCATTATTTTGTCTGCCGTGGGATGCCCATCCAACCTGAAAACTGCCTCCAGAACGGCAACTCTTTGCAAAGTTATTTTTAAACCGTAGTTGGTCAGTTTTTGCTTTATGTCATCGTATCGAAATGTCATAACATTAATAAGAATAATTCCTAATAAGGAATTATTCAAAACTAATAAATTTTTCGTTAAAAGCAAGCTAATTGACAAAAAAAATTATTCATGCAATTTAAATGCAGGTTTTGACGGAATGGAGGAATTAAAAAAATATGTCAGCAAACCGGAATATTTATAAATTTGCAACATTATTAATAGATTTATGCCACTATAAAAATCCAAATATGTCAGAAAAAATTTTGAAAAAAGTGAAACCGGGTGTTGTAACCGGAAAGGATGTTAAGACTGTTTTTAATATTGCCAAGGCCAATCAGTTTGCTTTGCCTGCGGTAAATGTTGTTAGCACCAATTCGATAAATGCCGTATTGGAAGCTGCTAAAATTGTTAATTCTCCGGTAATTATACAGTTTTCCAATGGTGGTGCTGCTTTTTATGCAGGCAAGGGATTATTGAACGAAGGTGAAAAAGCAGCCATCGCAGGGGCATTATCGGGGGCCCTTCACATTCATCAAATGTCGGAATTGTATGGGGTGCCTGTAATCCTGCATACCGATCATGCCGCCAAGAAACTTTTACCCTGGATTGATGGTTTGCTGGAGGCCGGTGAGGATTTTTACAAAAGTTACGGGAAGCCGCTGTATAGTTCTCATATGCTGGATTTGAGTGAGGAGCCATTACAGGAAAATATTGAAATCTGTAAAAAGTACCTGAAAAGGATGAACAAAATAGGGATGACCCTTGAAATTGAACTGGGGGTTACAGGCGGGGAGGAAGATGGAGTTGACAATACTGATGTTGACAATTCACTGCTCTATACACAGCCGGAAGATGTTGCTTATGCTTATGACGAATTGATTAAGGTGAGTGAGAATTTTACTATTGCAGCCTCCTTTGGTAATGTGCATGGTGTATACAAGCCGGGAAATGTAAAACTCACACCTAAGATCCTGCTGAATTCGCAGAATTACATTATCAAAAAATTCAAAACCGGTGCCAATCCTGTTGATTTTGTGTTTCATGGTGGCTCAGGATCCAGTCGTGAAGAAATACGCGAAGCAATCAGTTATGGAGTTATCAAAATGAATATTGATACCGATACCCAATGGGCATACTGGGATGGTGTGAGAGAGTATGAGAGGAAAAACCGTGACTACCTGCAGGGGCAGATCGGTAATCCGGAAGGTGCCGACAAACCAAACAAAAAGAAATATGACCCGCGGGTCTGGCTAAGAGAAGGGGAGAAGGCCATGGTTGACAGGCTGAAAATTGCCTTTGAGGATTTAAACTGTATCGACAGGCTCTGATAGCTCCTGGTTAATATTTAAAACCGGCAATTTTGCCCCTTTTTCCTTTTCTTTATCCTGAGATCCTAAAATTCATTTTAAATAATCACAGCCCTGTCATTTATTTCCTTGTTTCTTTCCTGATTTTTTTATATTTGTCCCTTCTTAATTTTAAGAGAACACTGTAAGCAATTATTAAACAATTATTAACCAATACTTTTTCAAATGACAAATAACTTGAAGAAAACTTTGCGAGATGCTCCTGCTATGCGATGGCTGGTAATGCTTTTAATAAGCGGTCTTATGTTTTCCACCTATTATTTTCAGGATTTTTATTCGGGTTTGAAAGACCTGATGGAGAACGAGTTTGGCTTTACCAGTGAACAGTTTGGCAGAATTATCGGTTTGACCACCATTGCCAATGTATTTGGTATGATTATAGTTGGTGGCATTATTCTGGACAAATACGGAATCAGGATTTCGGGATTTATTTTTGGAGGCCTTGCTGCAATGGGAGGACTTGTATCAGCCCTTACTGCATCAGGAGTGATTTTTACCAGTAATCCCCTTCCCGGATTAATTCTTGGCCGGGTGCTATTTGGCATTGGTCTTGAAGTTGTTTGCGTGATTGTGATGCGAACCCTTGTGAAATGGTTTAAAGGTTACGAGGTGGCCCTGGCAATGGGTATCAACATGGGATTTGGCCGGTTGGGTTCAGCCCTTGCAATTGCTATTTCGCTGGATATTGCAGGCGGATATGTGGCTCCAGCGGTTACCTTTGCCGCTACACTCATTGGCATTACCATGGTAATGTTTGTAATTTACACCTTTTTTGACTACAGGATTGACAAACAGGACAAAGCAGTTGCAGAACTTGCCAAAATTGCTGAAACTGCTGCACAAACAAAGGCAGATACTTCGGAAGATTTCAAGTTCTCTGATTTGGTGAAACTGGTTAAAAACAGTTCCTTCCTTTATATCACCCTTTTATGCGTTGCATTCTATTCAGCAGTTTTTCCGTTTATACAGTATGCACCCGACCTGCTGGTAAATAAATTTGGTTTCAGTTATATTTTGCCTGAAGGTGCATCAGTTATCCTGTTTGGAAGTGAGGCGTTTGGAAATGCTTTTGTTTATATTGTTGTTTTCCTGTTTGCCCTTGGTGTTACTCTTATTCCAAACAACCTGAAAGAAAACAGCCATAAGGTACTTGCCCGTATCATCATCATTGCGATTTTTGGTTCTATTGTTTTCGCTAACCGCGAATTGATTGGGCTGTGGTTACAGAACGGACCAAAAACATCTGCTTTAATTCCCCTGGGAACAATTATTTTCACTCCAATTTTTGGTAATATTGTGGACAAAAGGGGTAAAGCCGCCTCTCTTATGATGCTGGGTGCCTTACTGCTTATTTTTGCACATGTTTCATTGTCCCTTTCCAACAGTCCTGCGTTTGCATATATGGGGCTGCTTAGTCTTGGGATTGCCTTTTCACTTGTTCCTGCTGCCATGTGGCCTTCAGTGGCAAAAATTGTTCCCGAAAACCGATTAGGTACAGCCTATGCTTCCATGTTTACTGTTCAGAACTGGGGACTTGGTGCGTTCTACTGGGGAATTGGTGCATTGCTTATTGCAATACCAGTGAATTCAGAGACTAAAAGAGAAATTGAAGCCGTGAGGGCTAACCTTGAGGTTACACAGACTCAAACTCAGGATCAGGTGGTATATTACCTGGATGAGGTGGGAGGAAAAATTACTGCCCTGCAGGCTGATGCAGGTGAATATATTGATGTATTAAAGAATTCAGTTATGACCGACGGAAAACTTTCGGGGGGCGAAATAAGTGAACTTGTAAAATTGATGCAGGCCAACGGGTTGCTCAACTATTACGATTACAAAATACCTATCCTTGTATTGGTTTTGTGCGGTTTGATTTCCATTTTCCTTGCCTATAAACTTAAAATTGCTGACAGGAAGCAGGGATTTGGACTGGAATTGCCATCCAACCGATAAGCTTTTTAACAGTATGTTGAAAGCCCTTTGCAAAATTTTGCAGAGGGCTTTTTGTTAGATTGGACTCCTCTGTAGAAGGTCCATTTGTGAAATTACTGTCGTGAACAATAAAGGGTATCATTAAGATACCCCTTAATCTGTCGGCATGATCTCGTCACAAGACTGACGAGACGACCCCTTTGATGAGTCTGGGTGATCTCGTCACAAGACTGACGGGACGACCCCTTTGATGAGTCTGGGTGATCTCGTCACAAGACTGACGAGACGACCCCTTTGATGAGTCGGGGTGAGAAGACTCGAACTTCCGACCCCTTGCACCCCATGCAAGTGCGCTAGCCAACTG
>JBBIHY010000004.1:79044-188352 GCA_037446695.1 Bacteroidota bacterium | reverse complement strand
TAAATAATTGTGCTATAGTTAATTACCTGTTTCGTTGAGTGGTAAAATCAAATCCTTGATTTCCAACATAAATCCCCGGAGGCCAATCTATATGGCTTTATATTTTTCCCGCTATGAGAAATTTGCGTTGTATTGTGCGAAATTTAAATGTGGTTGGGACTGCTAAGAATCATTGAAGTGCCGGTTATTAAAGATAAATGAAATGCTTTAGTAATTAATCCGGCACGGCTTAGGATACGAGGATAAAATTGAGCTTACAATTCAGCAAATTTATCATCAACGGTGACTTTTTTTGGTACTTTTTTGTGTGGCAGACAAAAAAGTACAAGAAATAGAGAATTTGATGTTTATTGAACCGCTAGTGTAGGGAACAATTCGTGCTTGTTTTTCCGTCATTTGGAACGACAATAAATGTCGGTGCCCGCAACCAGAAATAAAAAAGCGTAACAAAAAAGCTACGCTTAACAAGGATACTTCACGCCTGACTGCCAAACGGCAGACAGGACGTTAAGTATGACAAATAACGAACTTTTAAGGTTTTTCAGAGATTAATCGCTACAACCATTTCACTATCCCAAAGTCCTGCCTGTGCGGTAAATCAGGATTTTTGGGGAATATGCGAATGCCGTAATTGTATGCTCCTGCCCTGGTGGGATAAAGGTTAAGTGCATAACGGGCAACACTGTTTTGAACATCCACCAGGTTCAACTCCTGCACCTCAACAATGTTAGGTTGTCCGTTTCCGGGGTGGAAATCCACTACAACAAGTTCAACCCCGAGGCTTGCAGGTGGCAGTTCTTTCAGGTCGATAACCACCTCGCCATTATAATCCTGCCCAAGCAGTATTGGCTTGTTGGCCACATCGGGGTGGGAAACATTTACAATTTCAAGGCTTTCCCATGCGCGGAATACGCGTTTCTTCCAGCCCGAAATTTTCCTTGCCAGTTCGTAATCGTTCTCCCTGATTTTCATCGTGCGTTCATGCAACTTGTTGTAGAACCTGTCCCTGTAATCATTGAGCATTCTCTTCATGGTGAACTCAGGAGCCACAAGGGCTATGGAGTTTTTCACATACTGAACCCATTCACCGGGAATACCCTCGCTGTCACGATTATAAAACAAGGGCACAATCTCGTCTTCCAGAAGATTGTAAATGGTATCTGCATCCAGTTCATCCTGGAAATCGTTGTTATCGTAGAGCTGCTCTTCAGGTAACATCCATCCGGCTTTTTCTTTGTAACCTTCCACCCACCAGCCATCCAGCACACTGAAGTGCAGTCCGCCGTTCATAACTACCTTCATACCACTTGTACCCGAAGCCTCCAGTGGTCGCGTTGGTGTGTTAAGCCAAACATCCACGCCCTGCACCAGCTTTTTGGCAAGGAACATGTCATAGTTCTGCAGGAAGAGGATTTTTCCAACAAACTCGGGCCGTTTTGAAATACCAATGATGTATTTTATTAAATCCTGTCCGGCCTTGTCATTCGGATGAGCTTTTCCGGCAAAGAAAAACTGCACGGGACGATCGGGGTTATTTACAATTTTTGCCAGCCGGTTTATATCCCTGAAAAGCAAATGGGCACGCTTATAAGTTGCAAACCTGCGGGCAAACCCAATGGTGAGTGCATTCGGATCCAGCTTTTCCTTTACTTCCAGATAATATTTCGGGTTTTCATATCTCTTGATAAAATTGTCCTTGAAACGCTCAAGCAAATAGTTAAAAAGCATTTTCCGGTGTGCCTGACGCGTTTCCCAGATAACCTGGTCAGGTATTTCATACACCTTCTTCCATAATTCTGCATTATCGAGGTTTTCGGCAAGATCTACTCCTAAATTATTGTTATACAATTCCTTCCACTGCCTGCTGGTCCAAGTGGAGTAATGTATTCCATTGGTAACATAGCCAAGATGCAATTCGTCGGCCATGTATCCCTTCCAGAGATCGTTAAATATATACCTGCTCACCTGGCCATGCAGCTTACTCACACCGTTTATCTCCTGTGACAGGTTGGCAGCCAGGTAGCTCATGGAAAACTTTTCATTGGGATCATCGGGGTGAATTTTCCCCAGGTTCATAAACTGTTTCCAACTGATATTCAGTCGCACCGGATAATGAGATATATAACTGCGCAGCATGTCCTCATTAAAAGAGTCATGTCCTGCAGGAACCGGTGTATGTGTGGTAAATAGTGTGGAAGCCCTTACCACCTCCAGCGCCTCGGGAAAGGAAAGGTTTTCTTCCATGATGTAATGCCGCAGGCGTTCAATGCCAATGAATGCAGCATGTCCTTCATTAATGTGGAAAAGGTCGGCATTTATTCCCAACTCCTTTAATGCCCTAATACCACCTATACCGAGTAATAGTTCCTGTTTGAAGCGGTTTTCCCAGTCACCACCATACAACTGGTGGGTTATGTACCTGTCCTGGTCAAGGTTTTCCTCGAAATCGGTATCCAGTAAAAACAGGGGTATCCTGCCCACACAAAGCCTCCAAATCCTTGCTTTCAAGGTCCGGCCCGGCAGAACGATACTGATGGTTTTCCAGCCACCGTCTTCGTCAAGAAGAGGCATTGCGGTTGTATGAGAAAAATCGGAAGGCTCAAGTGAGGTAATCTGATCGCCGGCAGCTGAAAGTTGCTGTCTGAAATAGCCATATTTGTAGAAAAGTCCCACAGCTACCATATTCACCCGCGAATCACTGGCCTCTTTCAGGTAATCGCCTGCAAGAATGCCCAATCCTCCCGAATAAATGGGAATGGTATAATGCAGGCCATATTCCATACTGAAATAGGCTATCTGGGGTTTCTCTTCCTTGGGTTCCTTTACATAAGCAATGAGTTTATCATGTACCTGCTTCATTTTCTTCAAAAAAGTCTTATCATTTTCAAGCTCCATGAAGCGTGCATATTTCACTTTCTCGAGCAACAGTACCGGATTATGATTTACATCCTCCCAGGCCTTCCCATCCACCATCATAAACAGTTCTTCGGCTTCATAGTTCCATGTCCACCATAAATTGCGCGATATGGCTTCCAGTGGTTTCAGTTTTTCAGGAAGATTCTTCTGAACCACTATGTTATTCCATTTTGGTTCAAATGATTCAAATACTTTGAATATTGGTGGAATTTGTTCCGGAACTTCAGGCTCGGCAGGCTGCACAAATCTCTCAGAAAGTTTTTTCAAAGAAATATCAAAAGCTTTCAGGTAATTATCAATCATATTTACCCATTGAGCTTTTCGTGCCACCTGGCAGGATTCTTCCCTTATCCTTTCCTTCTCAACCTGGGATTTCCCGTTAAATTCAATTACCCATTTGCAAATGGCATCCCGTACCTGTTCATAATTATCTTCTGTTCTTTCAATTACCTGTACAGACTGATCTTTCTTTGATGCAAAACTTTTTACCCATAAACCGAAACCGGTAAAATTTGTTGTAACTGTAGGCACATAAAATGCTACTGACTCAAGAGGCGTATATCCCCAGGGTTCATAATAGCTGGGGAAAATGCTCAGGTCCATACCCGTGAGCAAATCATAATAGGGCATGTTAAAGACGCCGTCCCTTCCATTCAGGTAACAAGGCACAAATACCACTTTTACATTGTCAGATTCGTGGTTCCTGAGACCGGTCTCCCTTATTTTCCTGATAATCTGGTCATAATCCAGATCATGCAAATAATGTGTAATATATGGATTATCTATTGCCGATCCTGATTCGGGGATATGAAGGTTATTCAGCAGTTCCTTTTTTGCACCATATTGATTTGCTGGTATAAGGATAAACGCAAGTACGGGTTTATTGAACTTTTCCGATCGATTGAGTTGTGCCAGAGAATCAATAAACAGGTCTATCCCCTTGTTTTTCATTTCGTATCTGCCGCTGTGTACCAGCAGCATGCTGTTTTCGTCTACCTGGTAGTTAAATAGTGCCGAAGCAACTTCCAGCATTTTTTTCCTGGCCAGTTTCCGTGTATCTGCCAGGTCCTGGGGGGGAGGAACAATAGAGTTTTCAAATCCGTTGGGTGTAATTGCATCAGGGTTTCTTTCAAGAAACTGCCTGCACTCCTTTGCAGTTAATTCGCTCACCGTAGTGAAACTGTCAGCATATTTTGCGGCAAGCTTTTCCAGCGAATGTTTTGACACAACATGCAATTCCTGTGCCTTGGCATCGCCATTCAGCTTTTCAAAATCCCTGTAAAGGGGTTGATAGTTATTGGAAATGGATCGGCCAACAACCGTTGCATGGGTAGTAAATACCGTTCCTACACGCGGAAAATAATGGTTGAGATACAATATGCCCGAACCGGTCATCCATTCATGAAAATGGGCAACCACATTTTCACGGCTGCTTGTATTAAAGCGAACAAAACTTTCTATCACCTTGCCGGCGGCATACCCAAACAAAAGAGGTTCCACATAATCCCATTGACCCGAAATAGAATCGAGTTTATATATCTCCCAGAATTCCTTCAGGATTTTGTCCTTTTCGGGAATCAAAGTTGTGAAGTCCACCGTAACAGCAATCGGGTTGCCGGGAATATTCCAACGCCCCACTCTTACACGCAAGCCTTCTTCAAGAGACCTTTCCCGCCAGGCTTTAAAAATCATTTTATCCTCAATAAATTCAGGGTTCTGACCTTCATCCCTCCACACATCGGGGCCTATTACAATATAATCAGTGGCCATATGTTTCTGCAGGGCAATGACCTTGGTGGACAATACAGTGTGTATTCCCCCCACCTTGTTGCAAACTTCCCAGCTAACTTCAAATAAAAAATCGGGCTTTTTAAGTGTTGCTTCCATAGAAGTATGTTTTTTTTGTCTAAATCATTCAATACCAATAACCCAAGCTGTTGAAAGATTCCAAATCCGGGTTATTTTTTCAGCCCCGAAAATTATGGACTTTCTCAGTAAATGTCTAATCTGTTTTTTTTAACACTATTGTCTCATTTTTGGTTTGCGGGCGACTTTCCCGGAGCCGGAAGGTTTTTTAACCGGGGCTTTTTTGGCCGGAGTTTTAACTGTCTTCTTTTTAGCGGACGACGGGCCTTTCTTATCCGTCCCTTCCTTTGAAAGATTCATTTCGTCCTTCATCTTCTCAATCAGGGCTTCTTTTTCCTTTATAATTTTACCCAGCCTGCTCACCTCCATTTCGGTTTCACTGACGGCCAGCCTCACCCGCTCGGAAAAATCACTGAGAACATTCATATAATTGATAAAAGCATCGTAGGGTGACTCATATGGATTGAAATATTTATGCACTTCCCCGTCGGAGAAAAATTTGGTGGACATATAGTAAAAGTGGTCGCTAACCTGCAGATATTTCCAGTCGGTAAGTATGGCAGGGTCATCGCATTTTTTTACCAGTTCCTTCAGGGCATATAATTTTTTAAAGGCCTCGTTCTGCATATCATTTCCCAGCCATGCAGTCAGGTCTCTCTCTTCATCGGCCCAGGAAATTGGAAAAGAAACATTGATTGGCGCAACAGGTTCGAGTTTTTCCGCCACTTCTGAGGGTGTACTGAAAGTAAATTTTGATTCTGCAAAAACCACTTTAGGCAAAGCTCTCAAAAAATCAAAAATACCTGTATCGGCCCACTGATGCTCACCAAATGTTTCATAATCCATAAAAAGATTGACCACCTGTTCCTTTTTATCGATATTGTTCAGCCATGAAACATATTTCTCAGCAGTGAGCGGCCATTCATTCCAGGAGCGGTTCGAGAACCTGAAAGATATATCGTCACTTAGCTTAAAGTTCCTGAGAAGAACCTTTAGCTTTGGATTCAAGGCATTGTAATAGAGGTAATTGGGACTTTTCCATCCGAGTATGTGCTTTGCTCCTTCGGTGAGCATTGCTTTGAAGCCCAATTCAGCAACGGCCGCACCAATGCTGTCGGAATAAACAAGTTCCGTATTTCGGAATGCCAGGGGTTTTTGTCCAAAAAGTTCCTCTATTCTTTGTGAATGCAGTTTCACCTGTTCTTTAAATTCCTCCATATCCTGGAGGGCTGTGAGGGAATGTGTATATGTCTCTGCAAGAAATTCCACGCTGCCTGTTTTGGCCAGCTCTTTAAAACTTTCCAAAACATGTGGTGCATACAGTTCAAACTGGTCCAGTGCTATCCCTGAAATGGAAAAAGACACCCTGAAGTTGGCACCGAATTCCTTAATGAGTTCCAGCAAAAGATTGTTTGCCGGAATATAGCACCGGTCGGCCACTTTTCTAAGGATAGATTCATTGGCATAGTCATCGTAATAATAGTTTGACACGCCAATATCAAAAAACCTGTACCTCCTGAAGCGAAATGGCTGGTGTACCTGAAAATATAAGCATATTGTCTTCATAGATTGACCTTTACAATGTTTTTCCCCTCAGATACTTTACAATAGCTGACTTTATTAATAATTTAATGACCGTTCATTACTGAGTCGTAAACTTCTTTTACCTTAAGAGCGGAGTTTTCCCATTTCAGGTTATCCACCTCATTTTTCCCATATTTCTTAAACATTTCCGACAGTGATTCATAGCTAATCAATCCGTAAATTGCATCGGCCATTGCATCCACATCCCAGAAATTAATTTTAATGGCATGGTTGAGAATTTCTGAAACGCCTGACTGGTGGGATATAATTACGGGCACATTGGATTGCATGGCCTCCAGGGGTGAAATTCCAAATGGTTCTGAGACTGATGGCATAACATACACATCGCTGATGGAAAACATATGAATCACATCATCGCCTCTTAAGAACCCGGTAAAATGGAACTTGTCGGCAATTCCAAGAGCAGCTACCCGCCATATCATTTTCTGAAACATGTCGCCACTTCCTGCCATCACAAACCGCACATTTTGTGTTTTTTTCAGTACCTTACTGGCAGCTTCTATAAAATATTCGGGACCCTTTTGCAGGGTTATCCTGCCAAGAAAGGTTACTATTTTGTCATTAACATTTTTGGTAAAGTTCAGTTTCTCCTCCACATTAATTGGTTCCACTGCATTGTAAACAGTAACCACTTTTGCCGGATCAACTCCGTATTTCTCAATAACGGTGTTTCGTGTAAGATTGCTTACCGTGATGATTTTGTCGGCATGCTCCATGCCATATTTTTCTATCTCATAAACCCCGGGGTTTACACTGCCTCCGCTGCGGTCAAAATCGGTAGCATGTACATGAATCACAAGCGGCTTTTTTGCAACATGTTTAGCAGCAACACCGGCAGGATAGGTTAGCCAGTCGTGTGCATGAATGAGGTCAAAATGAACCTGGTCGGCCAGGGTGCCTGCAACGAGTGCATAGTCGGTAATTTCCCGGAAAAGATCCGGCCCGTATTTGCCGGTAAATTTTAATTTCCCCAGTGATTCTCCTTCACTTAATACATTAGTGGATTCCTGTACCTCTGTAATCTGTTTTTCATATTCTTCCGGTGAGAGGTATGGAATGAGCCTGGATGAAACCTCAAGCTGGGTAAACTCCTTAAGAAATCCTTTCAGATGAAGTTTCTTTTTAATTACCGGAATATCTTCAGCTGCGAAAAGTTTTATAGCACTCTGGTCTTCATCTCCATATGCTTTTGGTACCACAAACAGAACTTCCACGCCGGGAATTTTTGACATGCCCCTGGTAAGTCCATAACAGGCAGTGCCAAGCCCCCCTGAAATATGGGGCGGAAACTCCCAGCCAAACATCAAAACCTTCATAACCGCACTTTATAAACCAACTCTTTAACTGCTATTTTTCAGTCATATTTCTGTATAATCTTCTCAGGCGCAATAATTCTCCCACATTTATTGCCATAGAGATAGCACCACCTGCCTTATGAGGCGGATCTCCATCGTAAATTTCCGAAACAGAACCGATCCCATGAATTTTCATCTCCTCCTCAAAGCCATAATAAATGTTTTTTACCTTATCCAATGCACTCTTCTTAAACACTTTCAGCATCCCTTCCCCATAATGTCCCAGAAGCCATGGCCATGCAGTACCATTAAACAGTGCATAATCTCTTTGCGCCTGGTTACCCACGTAAACACCTGAGTACAATTCTTCCCTGGGACCAAGGGTTCTGAGTCCGCGCGAAGTCAGTAATTCCCTTGTAACAGTATCCAGGACAAGTTTCTGCTGGTCAATATCCAGCGGGCTGTAATGGAATGAAACCGCAAATATCATGTTGGGTCGTACCCTGAAATCTGCACCCTGGTGATCAACCACATCTGCAAGGTAACCAAGCTTTTCACTCCAGAATTTTTCCAGGAAAGAGTTCTTAATCCATTCCGGTAATTCCCCCCATTCTTTCAGGAAGGCCTTGTCCTTTGATTTTTCGGCCAGTTCAAGTGCAAACATAACCGCATTATACCAAAGGAGGTTAATCTCAACTGCATAGCCTGATCTTGGTGTAACCGGTTTTCCCTCAACATAGGCATTCATCCAGGTGAGGGCCTTCCCGGGCTTTTCATTCCAAATCAAGCCATTATCGTGCATCCCTATGCTGTCTCCAATTCCGCACCTATAGCAATGAAGAATGTGTTTCAGCTTTTTCCCGAATTCCTTCCAGATTTGTGTGTGCTGGCCAGTATAGGCGGCATATTGCTGCAATGACCAAAAAAACCACAAGGGTATATCGGCCGATTCATATTCAACCCTGCCCTCCTGACAACAATCGGGGAATAAGGCACCTTCCAGCTTTTTCGCCATGGTATTCAATACATCAAGGCAGGTTTTGTCGTCCCCAATTGCCAGAGTCAGTCCGGGCAGGGAAATGAAAGTATCGCGGCAACGAGGCCCATACCAGGGATAACCGGCAATTATCTCCGTTTTACGATCCTTACGATAAATAAACTGCTGGGCTGAGTTAGCAAGACAATTCCGGAATGTATTCCTGGGGATACGTTTCTTAGCTTCCGATTCGAATTTTCTTTTAAACCCGGTGGGATCATTTTCCTTCAAAGAGGCAGAAAAAATGATGGCTTCCCCTTTCTTAATGGGAAGCTCAAAAAACCCCGGAGCATAAAGGTCTTCCTGAAACTCGTACCCTCTGCGTTGTTCCTTGAAATATTCAATATTGTAATACCAGTCGGGGCTGGATATATATTCAGCGGGCTTTGAAAACTGCATGAAAAGATAAGGGTAACCATGATACATGCGGGTTTTAACACCATTTTTTACCTTTATGGACTGAGTAAGCACATCCATATTGGCTTTACTCAGGGAATGTATATTACGAAATGCCAGAAAGGGTTTAAAGCGAAGGGTAGTAGGAGAATGTGCCTCAACGAGCGTGTACCTGATAAGCATCCTCTCTTCCTTTTCCACCAGCAGCATTTCTTTGGTGAGAACGACACCGCCAACACGATAGGTAATTTTTGGAACCATTTCAGCGGTAAAATCACGAACATATTTGTGCCCTTTGGGGTTGTAATAATCACCGGGATATTTGCGCACGCCAAGGTTAAACTCCTGGCCATGCTGAATCACTGTTTCATCAAATGAAGATAATATGACATGGTATCCCCCATCGAGTTGCTCAAGGGGAACGACCAGTAACCCATGATATTTTCGGGTATTGGAAGTGATTATGGTAGTACAGGAATAGGAACCTGCCCTGTTGGATCGGATGAGCTCCCTCTCAAGGGAATAGGAAAGATTTATCAGCTGGGTCTTGTCAAAATTCAGGTAACTCATATACTTTACAATGTATTTGAAAGAAATTTCCCGGACTCAGGAACAGTGCCATTCTTTAGTCTAAATAAAAACTAAAACCATAACAAAATTATAAAAAACGAGCCAAAGAACAGTAAGCCTTTCCCTAAATATTTGTTAATTAATTAATAAGAGAAAAACTCTGCTAGCGGCCATATTCCTTTAATTCAAACAAAATCCTTATCTTCGCAAAATTCTGTAAACTTTAACAAGTTACATAATTAATTTTTCATAGTGCAAATAAACTAAACAATTCTTATGAAGTTTATTCAGGTTTTAACAATAACAACCTTATTCTTTGTGGCCGTTTCCTGCGGCAATAAGTCAGGAGATATTGAAATTAGCGGTAAGCTGGAAAATGCCGCAGGGAAAATGATTTACCTGCTTGAAATGGGATCATTTGATATAACTCCCATTGACAGTGTAAAAATAAGCGACAAGGGACATTTTCAGTTTGATTGGAAAATTGAAAATCCAAGGTTCCTTGTTTTAAGGGAAACTTCGGCCAACCAGGTGGTTTTGCTGGTGCAGCCCGGAGAAAAAATTACCATAACCGGTGACTTGGTCAATCTCAGAAATAACTACCGGGTGGAAGGTTCGGAGGATTCTGAGCTGGTGAGATTACTGAATGCCAGTATGCAAAAAACCATTAACAAGCTGGATTCACTCAGTAGTTATTATCAGGCTAACCTGGGAGGTACCGAAGAGGAAATTGATAGCCTGAGAACCAAAGTTCGGCTGGAATTTGAAAAAATTGCAAATGCACAAAGAGAATTCACAATTGATTTCATTTCGCGAAACACTGCTTCGCTGGCTTCCCTAATGGCACTTTACCAACAGGTTGATCCAACCACAATGGTGCTAAACCATGAAGAGGATTTCAAATACTACATCCTGGTTGACTCTGTTCTAATGAGTATATACCCAGACCTGGACTATGCCATTACCCTCAATGAAAATGTAAGGGATATGAAAGATGCTATCCGGGCAAGGGATATAGGTATTTCCAGCCTAAACACGGGTGCAGTCGCACCAGATATAGAGTTACAAAGTCCCGATGGTAAAATCATCAAACTGAGTGACCTGAGAGGGCAATATGTTTTACTCGATTTCTGGGCTGCATGGTGCGGGCCCTGCAGGCACGAAAATCCTTACCTGGTGGATGCCTATGAAAAATTTAACAATAAGGGATTTACAATTTACCAGGTTTCACTTGACAGAACCAGGGAGGCATGGTTAAAGGGTATTGAAGATGACAAATTGGGGAAATGGCACCATGTGAGTGACCTGAAATTCTGGAATTCGGTGGTCGTTCCGCTTTACCAGATTGAAGGCATACCGGCTAATTTTCTACTCGACAAAGAAGGAAGGATCATTGCCCGAAATCTGAGGGGGTTGGCATTAGGTGCAAAACTCGCAGAAGTTCTTGAATAACAACACATAATACCTCAACTATTTTATGGGCCGTATCTTACTTGTTTCCTCATTTCTTGCAATTTTTGTTGCCTGTAACCAACAGAGTAAATTAGAGATTAAGGGAGTTATCGACAATGGCGAAGGAAAAACTTTGTATGTCGAAAGAGTGGAAGTTACCCGTACTGTAACTCTTGATTCAATTAAGTTAAATACCAGGGGAAATTTTCGCTTCAGAATCACAAATCCTGATTATCCCATATTTCTTAACCTTAGGCTTTCCGACCGTAATTTTATTACCCTGCTTGCCCGGCCGGGAGAAAAAATTGGTATCACCGCAGAATCATCTGATTTATTAACCAGTGCTGAAATTACGGGTTCGCCGGAATCTGTTTCAGTTCAAAAACTGAACATTCAACTGCGAAATTCCCTTACACAGTTACTTGCTTTGTTGAATGAAGCAGAAAGGGTAGATTCTCAAACAGAAAGGAACAAAATTGAGGAAGAAATCACTCAGATTTTCAGAAACCAGAGAAGATTTTCAATTGGGTTCATCCTTGAGAACCTGGAATCACTTGCAAGTATTACCGCCCTTTATCAGCAATACGATGATGAAACCTGGGTACTGGATGATCTGCGCGATTTGCAGTACCTGAAAATTGTATCGGAATCCCTTTCCAAAATCTGGCCTGAGTCTCCTCATGTAAAAGCTTTGGTTGCTGATGCCGAGCAAAAACTTTCAGAATATAATCTTTCACTCATGCTTGCTATGGGGAGAAAACAGGGCGGAGAAATAGAATCCACCTATCCTGATCTGGCACTTCCAGACCGGGATGGTGATACATTAAGGATTTCTGATCTGAAAGCCAGGTATGTACTTCTAATTTTTTCTGCTTCCTGGGACAGGGAAAGTGTTCGGCACGATTTGGGTTTTAAACCAGTGTACGAACAATACAAGAACTGGGGTTTCGATATTTACCAGGTTTCTATGGAAAGAAATACCCAGGAATGGTTCAGAAATATTGCTTTCAATGAGCTCAACTGGAACCATGTCAGTGAACTGAATTTATTGAACTCAAGATCTGCAGGAATCTATAATGTGAAAAATATTCCTGCCAATTTTTTAATTGACAAACAGGCTGGTATTGTTGCAAAGGACATTACTCCCCGTGAACTGGCAAGAAGGCTTGAGGCCATATTTAACTGAGAAATTGACAGGCAGGTTTTCTGATATTATAACAGATTCATCTTCCCCCATGGAAAAGGGTAAGAAAGTTTATTTCGCCTCCGATGCACATTTCGGGTTGCCCAGCCCTGAAGAGAGTATTCCCCGTGAAAGGCGGTTTGTACAATGGCTGGACCAGATAAAACAGGACGCGGCAGAAATTTACCTGCTGGGTGACATTTTTGATTTCTGGTTTGAGTATAAATACGTTGTACCGCGAGGATTTACCAGGGTTCTTGGAAAAATAGCCGAAATAACAGACAGTGGCATCCCGGTCCATTTTTTTACAGGCAATCATGATTTGTGGGTAAGTGATTACCTGCCAAAAGAAACCGGAATGATTGTGCACAAAGATTATTATACTGTCACTTTCTCAAAAAAGAAGTTCTATATGGCGCACGGAGACGGTTTGGGATCCAAACATACAGGTTCCAGAATTTTGAAGTGGATTTTTACCAACAGGTTATTGCATTGGCTTTTCTCGAGGCTTCACCCCAATTTTACCGTTTGGCTGGCACACAGGTTATCACACAAAAGCAGGTATTCCAGGGAATTGTCCACACCCTTCATGGGAGAAGAAAAAGAACACCTGATCTTGTTTAGTAACTCCGTTTTGGAAAAGGAATACTACGATTATTTTATTTTCGGGCACAGGCACATACCGCTGGATTTAGCCCTTAAAAATGGGAAATCCCGCATAATCAACCTTGGCGACTGGCTGGTGAATTTTAACTATGCCGTTTTTGATGGGGTAAAAATGGAGATCAAAACTTTTCTCCCCGGGAATTAATCACCATTATCCTGTCTGAAAAAAAGAGGCTGTCTAAAAAGGTTAGGCAGCCTCTATGAGCATTCAAATAAAAGGTTCTACAGCAGATGATAACTCACTGCAATACCCACTGTAACAACCGAAGCCATTGCCATCAGTTTTATCAGGATATTAAGACTGGGACCCGAGGTATCCTTAAACGGATCTCCAACAGTGTCACCAATTACAGCAGCTTTATGATTATCGGAACCTTTGCCCCCGTGATTTCCTTCTTCGATATATTTCTTGGCATTATCCCAGGCGCCACCGGCATTGGCCATGAAAATGGCGAGTGCAAATCCGCAGGTAATAGTTCCAACCAGGAGACCTGTAACTCCTGCCACACCGAACACGAGTCCGACTACAATAGGAATCAGCAGTGCAAGCATCGATGGAAGCAGCATTTCTCTCTGAGCACCTCTTGTAGAAATTTCAACACATCGGGCATAATCGGGTTCGGACTTTCCTTCCATAATTCCTGCAATTTCACGGAACTGACGTCTTACCTCGTCCACCATTTTCTGTGCAGCACGCCCAACAGCATTCATTGTCAAACCACTGAAAATGAATACGGCCATCACGCCAATCAATATGCCAACAATTACCCTGGCATTCATCAGGTGGATTTCATAATGGTATATAAAGTCAATAAAGTCGGCATCTTTGGCAAATTTCCCGTTGATCATAGCCATTGGCTGATCCAGGAATTTCACGAACATGATCTTCACTTCTTCAAAATAGGCAGCCAGAAGGGCAAGAGCAGTTAAAGCAGCGCTACCGATTGCAAATCCCTTACCTGTAGCGGCAGTGGTATTCCCAAGAGAGTCAAGGGCATCAGTGCGCCTGCGCACTTCGGGGCCCAGGTGGCTCATTTCGGCATTACCGCCGGCGTTATCGGCTATGGGGCCGTAAGCATCGGTGGCAAGTGTAATTCCAAGTGTGGAAAGCATACCCACAGCGGCAATTCCAATTCCGTACAAACCAAAATTGATATGCTCGGCAGCAAAAGAAAAGAGAACAGGTGTGGCAAAACCGTAGGCAAGGGTTATAGCAACTACAATAATTAAAAGAGGTATTGAGGCAGAAATCAGGCCTGTTCCCACACCCGAGATAATCACGGTAGCAGGACCTGTATCACTAGATGCTGCTATTTTTTGTGTAGGTTTGTACGCCGAGGCCGTGTAATACTCAGTTGACTGACCAATTCCTATCCCTGCCAGCAGACCTACCACAATGGCTCCCCATACACCCCAGTAGTTAGGCACCTGCAAAAAATACAAAATTCCAAGGGAAAATATCACAATAAGGAAAGCACTGAAATTTACTCCAAAACCCAGTGATTTTAACAATTCTCTTTGTGTAGCACCTTCGCGTGTTCTTACCATAAATACCCCAGCAATAGACAACAATGTGCCTACTGCGGCAATCAGCATGGGTGCAAGAACGGCACTCAGCTGTGTTTCCAGCCCAAACCCTATGAAAGCAGCAGCCCCCAGCAGGGCAGTGGCAAGAATGGAACCCGCGAATGACTCGAACAGGTCGGCCCCCATACCGGCTACATCACCCACGTTGTCGCCCACGTTATCGGCAATGGTGGCGGGGTTACGCGGATCGTCTTCGGGTATATTGGCTTCTACTTTACCAACCAGGTCGGCACCCACATCGGCGGCCTTGGTATAAATACCCCCGCCCACACGGGCAAACAATGCCTGGGTGGATGCACCCATACCAAAGGTAAGCATGGTGGCAGTAATGGTAAGCAGTTTCATGCCATCTGAAGTTTCGGGAGTGAAAATATTTAGTACAATAAACCAGAGGGAGACATCCAGCAATACAAGTCCCACAACAACCAGTCCCATAACGGCACCGCTTCTGAAGGCTAACCTGAGGCCGCCGTCAAGCGAATTGCGGCAGGCATTGGCCACCCTGGCTGAGGCAAAAGTAGCTGCTCTCATACCAAAAAAACCGGCAAGACCCGAGAAAATACCTCCCGTTAAAAAGGCAAAAGGCACCCAGGGGTTCTGAATTCCCAGTCCGTAGGCCATGATACTGAAAATAACGGTAATTATGATAAACACCAGCCCTACTACTTTGTACTGCTGGCGTAAATAAGCCCCAGCACCTTTGCGTACATGCTGGGCTATTTTTTTCATTGTATCAGTTCCTTCGCTGCTTTTCATCATTTGCTTGAAAAACCACCAGGCAAAGCCCAGGGCAAGTACAGAACTGACAGGCGCTAACCAAAAAATTACTGGCATTTTTCCTCTTTTAGTTTATGGTTATTAATAAAAATTTTAGCACGGCAGGCTATAATGCTGATTTTGTGCAAACTACCTGCCCTCCGGCTGAAGGCATACAAATTTAGAAAAATTTAGTTCGGGGCTGCAAAATTTTTTAAATTAATTATAATAAAATTGAAACGGGAATTATATCCTTTCATCGTACCAATATGACTAAATCAGTTCCAATCCTGTTTGAAATTTATTTGTCGCGCCCAAAAAGGCAAGGTAATATTTAACTTCAGAAAAAACATTCAACTAATGATTTGATATTTTATGGCCGACAATGAGAAATTTCGTAAATTTAAAAATTGAGTAAAGTGGTTTTTATAATAACTTATGAGGCATTTTATTTGTTTGTGCCATGAAAAAGTTCAGGAAATTAGAACCGGTAGAAATCGACCCCGAAACAGGAGAAATGATATTTAACCTGAATGCCGATGCAGCCAATGCCGACTGGATAAGAGCCGCACGTTTATAGAAAAAAGCAGACCAGGGAGATTTGGAAGCAAAAAAACAACTGGATGAACTGTTTAATACGCCAATGTATGAGGTGAGTGATGAGGAGGAACCGGAGGAGTAAACAGGATAAGGTGTAAAGTCATAATTCCCAAGTTTGGCCTGGCGTACTTGCTTCGCCGCATAAAAATTCTCACCCTGCCCAATTCTCCCTGTCGAGGCTGCGGTAATGAATAGCTTCGGCCACATGGGCAGGTTGTATATTCTCGCTTACCTCCAGGTCGGCAATGGTGCGCGAGACTTTTAAAATACGATCATAGGCACGGGCACTTAAGCCCAGTTTTTCCATGGCAGTTTTCAGCAGGCTCATTCCCGCCTGGTCAGGCACGCAGTATTTTCTTATGAGTTTGCTGCTCATTTGTGCGTTGTTGTGCACTCCTTTTACCTCTTCAAACCTTTTCTCCTGAACCTTTCGGGCCCTTACCACCCTTTCCCTGATGGCTGCACTGGTCTCTGCAATCCTGCTTTCGGCCAGTTTTTCAAAAGGTACAGGTATCACCTCAATGTGAATATCAATTCTGTCAAGTAACGGTCCTGAAATTTTGTTCAGGTATTTCTGCACCACACCCGGGGAGCACACACAATCCTTTTCGGGGTGGTTGTAAAAACCACAGGGACAAGGATTCATACTTGCCACCAGCATAAAACTTGCCGGATACTCCACGGTAAACCTGGCGCGGGAAATCACTATGCGCCTGTCTTCCAGTGGCTGCCGCATCACCTCCAGTACATTGCGTTTGAACTCTGGCAATTCATCCAGGAACAATACCCCGTTGTGCGCCAGGGAAATTTCACCCGGCTGCGGGAAAGAGCCCCCGCCAACCAGTGCAATATCGCTGATTGTGTGATGCGGACTTCTGAAGGGCCTTCCAATGATAAGGGAGGCATCCCTGGAAATCTTTCCTGCAACAGAATGAATTTTGGTTGTTTCTAGCGCCTCGTCCATAGTGAGCGGCGGTATAACCGAAGGCAGTCGTTTCGCCAGCATTGTCTTCCCGGAACCAGGCGGGCCGATCATAATCAGGTTATGATTGCCGGCGGCTGCAATTTCCAGGGCACGTTTCACATTTTCCTGTCCCTTTACATCGGCAAAATCGTGCTCATAAGCGTTAACCGTGTTATAAAACTCCTGTTCAATATTTACTGTCACCGGTGTAATATCTTTTTCCCCCTTGAAAAAGGCGAGCACATCATCAAGCCTTTGTACACCAAGCACTTCCATGCCTGCAACAACTGCTGCCTCCCGGGCATTCTGTTCTGGCAAAATGAATCCCCTGAATCCCTGCTCACGCGCCTGTATGGCTATGGGCAGCACTCCCTTTATAGGCTGCACCCCCCCGTCAAGGGATAATTCTCCCATTATCAGGTACCGATCAAGCTTACCGGCGGGAATTTGCTCACTGCCTGCAAGAATACCCACTGCCAGAGGCAGGTCATAGGCCGAGCCTTCCTTCTTGATATCGGCCGGGGCCATGTTGATAACGATTTTCTTTCCCGGCCAGCGGTAGCCGGTGGATTGCAAAGCCGACTCAATGCGTTGCTGGCTTTCCTTGACGGCGCTGTCAGGCAATCCCACAAGGAAGAAACCTATTCCCTGATTCACATTCACCTCAATGGTAATGATTGTGGCGTTGATGCCGTAAACTGCGCTGCCGTATGTTTTTACAAGCATTTACGAGAATTTCAGAGTAATTACCTGCTCACTGGGGCATGTCTCACGCACCGCACCGAAAAGGCATATTGTTTTGAACTAAGTGCACGGTAAACGCCTCCCTCATCCTCCCCCAGTGTTCTTCTCCAGGCATGTGTGGGCTCCGATGAGGAAGACCACCAGGACCCTGACTGATTCAGGCCATAAAAATTCCCATCCCCGTGAAACCGGTGACCGCTCAGCTGCCCTGAAAAATTGGAGGATCCCTTTGGTTTCAGTTTATCACCAACCTCAAGGCTTCTCCATTGCGTTTCATTGGCTTCCTGGTTGCTCATTCCGAGGGACATTTCGAGTTCTTTCCAGTTGGCATCGGTAGGTATCCACCAGCCGGTGGGACAAATTCCCTTTGCCCCCGGCTCCTTTGTATATCCCATTGCCTCATCCCATGTATACAGTCCTCCAAATCGTTCGCAGTTTTTGGGGTCGTCATTGTAACAGTATTTTTCCACATCCTCATTATTCGTCTGCTGTTGGCTGCTTTTTATCATTATACCTTTGTTCATGTTGTCGGCCAGCCATTCCAGTCCTCCAATCACAATGGTGCGGTAGGTTTTACCATCGTCAGGGTCTTTAAATTTTCCGTAAACCGAGTTGGGGTCTTCTTTTTCACAGGCAGATAGCAACAGCAGAATACCCGCTGTCAGGCTGTAAAAAAGTATGCTGAAAGAGACTTTCATGTGCACGAATGATTTATATAAAATTACATGAAATTGTGATAACACAAAAAAATACAACTCATTTTTCCTTAGAAAAAACCTGTAGAAAAGAAACATATTCTCCTATACGTTCCATTAAGGATCGGGGGATTCCGAAATAATTGAGTAAATTTGCAGAAAACAGGCAGAAAATGGCACTTGCACCTTTTTTTAAACTTTTCAAGAATAAATCTTTCAACTATACGCCAAGGTATTACGATGAAAGGAAGGAAGAACTGCAAAAACGTATTGCCCAAATAAAAAAGGAAATGGGCGTTACGGATGACAGCGACAAGGCAAAGGAAATTGAGAAAGCC
Organism: Bacteroidota bacterium; assembly: GCA_037446695.1. Taxonomy (GTDB): domain Bacteria; phylum Bacteroidota; class Bacteroidia; order Bacteroidales; family PUMT01; genus JBBIHY01. The sequence goes on along the minus strand of JBBIHY010000004.1, from coordinate 169,683 downwards.
TATTCCGTTGATATTAAGGGAAAAATGCGCAGCCGGTTCCGCCCAAACAGAAGAACAGAGTCACGAAAGTCCACCATACGACTGTTGCTCATTCTTGCCGCCCTTATGTTTCTTTCCTGGTATCTGATTTATTTCTAACCCCCATCTTCAGGATGTCTGATATCATTCATCTATTACCCGATTCGGTTGCCAACCAGATAGCAGCAGGAGAGGTGATTCAACGACCTGCCTCGGCTGTGAAGGAGTTGATGGAAAATGCCGTGGATTCTGGTGGTACGAGTGTAAAAGTGATTGTGAAGGATGCCGGTAAAACCCTGGTGCAGGTAATTGACAACGGAAGCGGTATGTCGGTTACCGATGCAAGAATGTGCTTCGAAAGGCATGCCACCTCCAAAATCCATTCGGCAAATGACCTTTTTGCCATCAGAACCCTCGGATTCAGGGGAGAAGCACTTGCCTCGGTTGCTGCCATTGCCGAGGTAGACCTGAAAACAAGAAGGCATGAGGAGGAAACCGGCACTCATCTAGTGATAAGGGGCTCCCAGGTGGTTTCACAGCAACCCGTTGCCTGTCCTGCCGGAAGTAATTTCATGGTGAAAAATTTGTTCTTCAATGTCCCTGCCCGCAGGAAATTTCTGAAGGCCGACAGTACAGAAATGAAACATGTTATTATTGAATTCCAGAGAGTGGCCCTTACCAATCCTTCTGTGGAATTCAGCCTGATTCATAACGACTCTGAAATACTTCACCTGCCGGAAACCAATATTCGGCAAAGGATTGTCCACGTGCTGGGTAAAAGCATCAATCAGCAACTTATTGAAGTGACTTGTGAAACCTCCCTTGGAAAAATAAAGGGATACATTGGTAAGCCCGAATTTGCCAGAAAAACCATGAGTGAACAATTTTTTTTCGTGAACAACCGCTACATGAGGCATCCTTTTTTTCACAAAGCCATAATGACTGCATACGAAAGAATTCTTCCTCCTGAAACCTATCCTGCCTATTTCATTTATTTCGATGTGAACCCCGAATCCATTGATATCAATATTCACCCTACCAAAACTGAGATAAAGTTTGAGAATGAGCGTGACATCTGGCAGATTTTATTTGCCACAGTGAAGGAGTCCCTGGGAAAATTCAATATAGTTCCATCCATAGATTTTGAAGCCGGAAGGGAAATTGAAATCCCCGTCCTGCGGAAAGACAGTGAATTTACACCCCCTGCCATTGAGGTGGACAAAGGATTCAATCCCTTTGACGAAAGCCGGAGAAGTTTTTCTTCTGCAGAGAAAAGGTTCATGTCCAACAGTCCCGATATGCTTAGAAACTGGGAAAAACTTTTCCGAGAAGACGACCTGAAAGTCCCTGAATCCGGCAGAGGAACACCAATACCCTTTGAAGAAAAAACGCAGCATCATACTTTTTTTCAATTCAAGACCCGTTACATTCTCACACCGGTAAAATCTGGCTTGATGATTGTAAACCAAAAACGGGCACACGAACGCATTCTGTATGAAAAGCTCCTGATAAGGGCAAAATCACCGGCGGGTATTGCCCAGCAGCAGCTTTACCCGGTGCGCATTGAGTTGGATGCTTCCGGTTATAGTTTAGTGAAGGATATCATGGACGAACTCTCGGCACTGGGCTTCGACATAAGGGATTTTGGCAGCCAAACCATTCTCGTGAGCGGCTGCCCTGCCGATCTAAAAAATTCTGACATAAGGGATATAATAGACCTGCTGATTCAGGAATTTCATGATCCGGGATCCAACCCAAAAGAAAGCATAACCGAAAGAGTCACGCGCTCACTGGTCAAATCGCTGTCGGTGAATTACGGACAGGTTCTCAGTCATGAGGAAATGCAGCGAATTGTGGATGAGTTGTTTGCCTGTCAATCACCCAACTATTCCCCCGATGGTAAGCCGGTAATCTACATTCTTTCAATGGATGAACTGGAAAAGAAATTCAGGTAATCTTTGCAGGATAAATACAATCATCAACCATTCCTGCAGTTTTTATTATTTTTGCATTTCTATTTGCGCAACAAAACCATTTGCCCTCTGTTAATAGAGTGTAAATTGACTGAAAACGAATACCATGAACGGACCATTTGGCGGAATACCCTTAGTAGTAAAAAACCTGCTGATTATTAATGTACTGGCCTTGCTGGCAGGTTTTGTGTTTCAAAGTTCCTTGGACCTTGATCTTAACAGGATCCTTGGCCTGTATTATTTCCGGTCGGATTCTTTTTCCCCATACCAGATAGTAACGCATATGTTTATGCACGGTGGGATCTTTCACCTGTTTTTCAATATGATTGCCCTGTTTATGTTTGGCCGGGTGCTGGAAAGCGTATGGGGCAGCAAGAGGTTTTTTATTTATTATTTCTTTACAGGCCTGGGGGCGGCAGCATTACATACACTGGTTAACTTCATTGAGGTTCAGTCTCTGCTGGCAAAACTCACACCAGAGCAGATTGAGATTGTAAAAAACCAGGGACCAGAACTCTGGGCAAGCGGCAGAAATTATTTGGATGAAAGCATGGCTGCCTATAACAGGGCATTGAATATTCCTACAGTTGGGGCATCAGGTGCAGTATTTGGCGTGCTTCTTGCATTTGGAATGCTTTTCCCAAACACACAGCTTATGCTGATAATCCCACCCATACCCATAAAGGCAAAATATTTCGTGATTATTTACGGGGTACTGGAACTCTATCTTGGCTTCACAAAGCCCGGAAGTAACATTGCCCATTTTGCACACCTGGGAGGTATGCTGTTCGGGTTTATCCTTATCAAATACTGGAACAAAACAGGCCGCACCTTTTATTGAAACTTCTCACTCCATGGACATTATTCAGGAAATAAAACAATCCTTCAGGAAAGGTAGTACTCTTACCCGGCTGATTTACATTAACCTGGCTGTTTTTGTTGTCATAAACATTATAAAGGTTGTATTTTTCCTGTTTAACAGGGAGGCAGATTTTATTTCTGTTTTGGTGCATAACCTGGCTGTACCGGCCGAAATGAACTCCCTTCTGAGAAAACCCTGGACTGTATTCACCTATATGTTTCTGCACCTGGGCTTTTTGCACATTCTATTCAATATTTTATGGTTGTACTGGTTTGGCCGTATTTTCCTTGAATACTTTGACGGGAAGAAACTATTAAGCACTTACATTCTTGGTGGGCTCACCGGGGCAGCATTATACATGCTTGCTTTCAATGCATTCCCCGTTTTTGAAGTTGCTCTTCCTGGTTCCGTGGCTCTTGGTGCTTCTGCCTCGGTTCTTGCTATTGTTATTGCCATTTCGGTATATGTGCCCAATTACACCATTTACCTGCTTTTTTTGGGACCTGTTAAACTGAAGTACATTGCCCTGTTTACCATTATACTAGACATTATCAGTATTGCAGGAACCAATGCAGGAGGTCATATTGCACACCTGGGAGGAGCACTCTTTGGCTGGTTTTATATTTCGCGTTACAGGAAGGGAAAGGATATTGCAAAAGGCTTCAACAGCGCAATGGATTCGATCTTCTCCTGGTTTAAACCACGCAAAAAAATGCAGGTAACCTATAAAAGAACTGCTGATGATTATGAATACAACAAATCCAGGGCAGAAAACCAGGAGGTAATAGATCGCATTCTGGAAAAAATCTCGAAATCGGGTTACGACAGTCTCACAAAGGAAGAAAAAGAAATTCTGTTCAGGCAAAGCAGGCGAAACTAATCCGGTAAATTTTTTATCTTTATTTTGGAATTTATTCCAGATACACAACACAAATCGCCAATTTCTTGAAAAAGTTGAAAATTGGGCAGTTTATCAGAAATATATTCAGAAGTGCCGCCCTTACGGCGAACTATTTTGCCGTGCTTTTTCTTTTACTGGCCTACCTTTCGGTTTACATTAACCCGCAGGACTTTGGAATCATCTCTTTTTTCGGATTGGCCTATCCGCTTTTGCTTCTGGTAAATATTGGCTTTGTCATTTTATGGACCGTAAGGAGGAAAAAATTTCTCCTGATCTCGCTCGTGGCTATTCTACTAGGTTGGTACCCTTTGGGAAATACTTTCAGACTGAGTTTCTCAGGCAGGGAGCCTGTAAACCCTGATAATTCCTTCTCCTTTATTTCGTTTAATGTGCGGTTGTTTAATTTTTATGATTGGATAAAAGAGCCTGAAACAGACATAAAAATCCTTGAAGTGCTTAACAACTACAATGCAGATATTATTTGTATACAGGAGTATGTTTACACCCCTGGAAATCCGATAAACGATAATCCTGAATATCAGAAACTGCATGAAAGATACTCGCACATAGCCTTTTCGAATAAGAATATCAGAAGTAGAAATTTTGGTATTGCTACTTTTTCAAAGTACCCCATTGTGCGAACAGGAACCATTCGTTTTAAAAACACCAACAACATAAGTATTTTTACCGATATAAAAATCAACTCCGATACGATAAGGGTTTTTAACAATCACCTGCAATCCATTGAAATTACGGGCTCCATCAATCATTTTGTGGATAGTTTCCCCTACAATACAAATAAGTACGCGGGCCTGAAGAATATTTTTCATTCCATAAGGAATGCATTTGTCAAACGTTCTCTACAGTTGCAAATCCTGTTGGATTATATTGAAAAATCGCCTTACCCGTTAATAATTGCCGGGGATTTCAATGAAACACCGGTTTCCTATTTATACACAACCTTAAGAAAAAGCCTTGACGATGCATTTGTGTTATCAGGTCGTGGATTGGGCAGCACATACATTACACCTATCCCGTTCCTTAGGATTGACTATATTCTGCATGACAAATCACTGGGAAGCTACAACTTCAGAAAGATCCCTGTGGTTTTAAGCGACCACTACCCAATGAAATGTGATTTTTATTTCAAAAGGGATCCTGCAGATTAGGAGAAAGGCAAACTGCTTAAGTCCACATTTCCGCCCGACAGAATAATTCCCGTCTTTTTCCCGCTGAAAACAGCAGGGTTCTCAAGTACTGCAGCCACGGGTACTGCAGCTGAAGGTTCAATGATGATTTTCATGCGTTCCCAGATGAGTCGCATGGCTTTTACAATGCCTTCTTCCGATACAGTGATGATATCATCCACATTCCGAAGGATAATCCTGAAGGTCAGATCACCCAGGGAGGTGAGCAGGCCATCGGCAATGGTACCAGGATTTACCGAAGGCTGTAACACCCCTGATTGAAAAGAGCGACAGGCATCATCAGCATTTTTTGGTTCGCCCGCAAACACCTTTATTTCCGGTTTTATTGCCTTTGCTGAAATGGATGTTCCGCTCAGCAGCCCGCCACCTCCCACAGGAGTCATGATAATTTCCAACACCGGCACTTCTTCGAGAAATTCTATTGCGGCAGTCCCCTGTCCGCAAATCACAGGTGCATAGTTGTATGGGTGTATTGTGGTTGCCCCTGTTGACTGAATCACCTTTGCCAGTGTTTCTTCCCTTGCCTGCAAAGTAGGTTCACAAAAAGTAATTTTAGCACCGTATCCTTCCACTGCAATTTTTTTTATGGCTGGGGCTGTTCGGGGCATTACAATATGAGCCTTTATCCCTCTCATTGCGGCAGCAAGTGCCAGTGCAGCAGCATGGTTCCCCGAGGAATGTGTTGCAACACCCCTGGCTGCTGCTTCATCGTCAAGGCTAAAGACCGAATTACAGGCTCCCCTGAACTTGAATGCACCTACTTTTTGAAAATTCTCACATTTGAAAAAGAGTTCTGCGCCTAAAATTTTGTTTACAGTAACGGCAGTTAATACCGGGGTGCGGTGAATCATTCCCTTTATCCTGTTGTGGGCCTCCTGAATATCGGGGAAATGAGGTGTTTGCACTTCGTTCATAAGGTGCTAATAAATTTCTTCCCCGGCTAATGCGGGGAAGAAGTAAAATAAAACCAAAAATCAGACAATCTTCAGATAATTCGTAAAAGTATCAAATTATTTTCTGTTCTTCACATAGTTGTTGAGCCAGTTCACATACTCCCAAAACATATGGAGAATAGATTCTCTTGCCACATATCCATGGCTTTCGTGCGGCAGCATAACAAGCCGGGTTACAGCACCATGCCCTTGCAGGGCGGCATAGTATCTTTCACTCTGAATTGGGAATGTCCCTGAATTATTATCAGCCTCTCCATGAATTAGTAACAGGGGGGTTTTCATCTTATCAGCATAGCTGAAGGGGGATATCCTGAAATATATTTCGGGTGCTTCCCAGTAGTTGCGATCTTCTGCCTGGAATCCAAAGGGTGTGAGCGTGCGGTTATATGCACCACTGCGCGCTATGCCGGCTGCAAAAATGCTGGAATGGCTAAGAAGGTTGGCAGTCATAAAGGCCCCATAGGAATGACCTGAAACAGCAATACGGTTGCGGTCAGCAACACCCATTTCAACAATCTTATCAATGGCTGCTTCAGCGTTGGCTACAAGCTGTTCAATAAAAGTATCATTGGGTTCGGCATCTCCTTCACCTACGATAGGAAAGCTGGCATTGTTCAGCACTGCGTATCCCTGGGTTACAAGCATAATAACGGAAGACGGACTTACCCGGGTAAAGGTATAGGGTGAACCTGAAACCTGTCCGGCTGCATCAGTGCTCTTAAATTCCCTGGGATAGGCCCAAAGGATAGCCGGCAGCGGTCCGTCTTCAGTCCTGTAACCTGCAGGCAGGTACAATTCCCCGGACAAGGGCACCCCGTCATTCCTCATATAATGAATTACTTCTTTCTTTATTTCTCTTAATTGAGGAAAAGGATCCGGAAAGTAAGTTACCTGGGTTATTCTTCCAGTTTTTAAATTTCTGATAAAGAAATTTGGTCTGTCAATCACTGATTCCCTACGGGTTAATACAAGGCCTTTATTGATGTCCAATATGGTACTGGGGTTTTCATAATTGGGAGCTTCACTCCTCCACAATCTTTTGGTTTTTAGTGTTCGAATATCAAACTCGTCAATAAAGGGTCTGTCGCCTTCAGGTGAGGCACCCTGACCGGAAAGGTAAAGGTTGCGGCCCCTGCTATCGAACAGAAGCACGGAACGGCCATATTGGTTCCATGTAGTTTCAAATGTGCCGGGGTTATTGTACCTGTCTTCCATGGATCTGTCAAACACTACTTTTTTTGTGGCCATTGGTTTTTCGGGATCAAAAAAGCTTAAAATTGCTTTCCGATCCCTCATCCACATTTCTGTTACAATGGCAAAGTCTTTCTTACCCCAGGTAATTCCTGTAAAGCGTAATTGGGTTTTCACACCCTCAACCGGCTGGCTTGTAAAAGGAGCCTTCAGGTAAAACACCTGGTCGCGGAACTCTGCCTGGTTGGCAGGATCACCCTTGTCAAGGGCTTCCACCCAATAGATTGTTGCCGGCTCATCAGCCCTCCACGAAAAATTACGCCTTCCTTCCCTGACAGCCCCAGAACCGCTGGGAATATTTTCGGCAAGGGGAATATCAGCAAGAAGGTGAACCATCTCTCCTTTCCTGTTCCATATTTCGGCAGTAAATGGAAACCTTCCGTAAGGAACAATATAGGAATAGGGGCGCCTGATAATATTCACCAGTATATAGTTTCCGTCGGGAGAGGTGCTAAAGGAGCTGATGATCGCAGGCTTGCCAAGTTTTGTTGTTTCTCCCCCCAAATTCACAGAAGTGAGCTGAACGGTAGAATAATAATCAAACAAATCCTCGTCGTACTTATTGTTTATCAAATCCTGAAAGGTTCTAACGGCTGCCCTTCGGCCAAGATTTTCCTGCACAATTGGTCCTGTGGGAACAGAGGGTTTCACAGGAAAATTACCTCTGCTTTCCGGTATAGCGGTGTAAAGTAATGTATGGCTGTCCGAAAGCCAGGCAAATGAATTACCCATAACATCATTCAAGACACCTCCCGATAATCTATGTGCCCTTGCAGATGGAATATCAATATACCAGAGTTCAATCCCATTTATCAGGGTATTTGTAAAGGCTGCTTTTTGTCCATCGGGTGACCAGCGTAAATTCCTGATTTTAGGATTTTCTGGTAATCCTGAAACAGTTTTTTCATTCTTTCCGTCAGTGTCCATAATTTTTATGCCGGTGCTATAACCTGCACGGCTGGGACCATTTGTTGCAGGATCGATTCTCATTCCCGCGATCCTGAGCTCTTCCGTGGCCAAATCTTCTATCGTGGGCAGCTCACGTCCTTCCAGGAGCAACATCACTGTGCCTCGGGGGTTTACATCTACTGATGGTACAGAAGGTGCATCCACAAGTTCAATAATCTCTTTTGGAGGTAGCTGATACGTAAGACTCTCCTGCGCAACAAGGTTTGCATTATGAGCCAGGAAAAGAATTACCATGCATAGTTTCACAGGGTGTTTCATGATGTATTGTTTTAGTTGTTTTTCGGTAGGCTGCAAAATAATCAGATATTTTAAATTTTCTTTTCATTAAGAAAAGAAGAGAAGATTATCGCTGGGCATTTAACAATTTTTAAGACTAATAGGAGAAGATTCCGTATTTTTAAAGCTGATTTGGAACCGGTGATAAAATTTTATTATGGAACATATCATTGAAATAATTGAAAAAGCATGGGATGACCGCACACTCATTTGTGAGCATTCCACAATTGATGCTGTTGAAACAGTTGTAGCCCTTTTAAACAAGGGAGAACTGCGTGTAGCCGAACCCACAGAGAATGGATGGAAAGTGAATGAGTGGATTAAAAAAGCGGTTATTCTTTATTTCCCAACCAGGAAAATGGAAACCATTGAATTGGGTCCGTTTGAATTCCATGATAAAATTCCCCTGAAAACGAGTTTTAGCGATCAAAAGGTCAGAATTGTACCAATGGCGCTTAGCAGGTTTGGCTCCTACCTTGCCCCGGGGGTAATTATGATGCCTTCCTATGTAAACATTGGAGCCTTTGTGGATGAAAGAACCATGATAGACACCTGGGCAACTGTAGGTTCGTGTGCACAAATCGGGAAAGATGTGCATTTGAGCGGAGGAGTAGGAATTGGTGGTGTTCTTGAGCCGGTACAGGCTTCACCGGTTATTGTGGAAGATGGTTGTTTCCTGGGATCAAGATCCATTGTTGTGGAAGGTGTTCGCGTTGAAAAAGAAGCTGTGTTGGGGGCCAATGTTGTGCTTACAGGTTCCACAAAAATTATTGATGTTACAGGCGAGGAACCTGTTGAATACAGGGGATTTGTCCCGGCCCGGTCGGTAGTAATTCCCGGAACAATCCCCAAAGAATTTCCTTCGGGTATCTACCAGGTTCCCTGCGCACTCATAATTGGGAAAAGAACCCAATCCACCAACCTGAAAACATCATTAAACGATGCCCTGAGAGACTACTCTGTATCTGTTTAACATTACCCACTAACAAATTGAAGGATATAGGATTAAAGACTGCAGATTTCAGCAATTTCCAAGAGGAAATCAAACAAAAGACCCCTATTAAAATAGGCTTATCCTCGCTCCGGGGATTGAGGTGGTAAGGAAATATGTTGTTGGTGTGCCGGTTAAAACCATTCCACTTAGGGAGAATAAGGATACCTTTGTAACCCTGATTTATCATGGGGCCATCAACCTCCCTGAAAATCTGGTTGCAAATGATGGCAGCACCGGTATCAGAAATCCCACAGACGATTTTTGCCTTTAACTGATTGCAAGGTTCGAAAACCCATCCAATCCACATCCGCAAATTTACGCAGGAAACCATTTCCCGTATTTTTTGCGAAAATTGTTAAAGAATTGCATGCTCTGGTTGATTTTTGTAAAATGCAGACAAAATGATATAAATCCATACCGTCCATCCTCAATCTACATGGTCTCAACCGTAGATAATATTTTGACTATAAGGGAATAAAAAAGGAAGCTGAAGTTAACAGCCTCCTTAGGGAAAATATATGGAGGTGGATCACTTTGCCTGCAACACCCGGCCCGAGCCTGAAACCCTTGCATCAATCAGGGGTGTGCCATAATAATGGATCTCTCCGCTACCCGAAATTCTCGCATCCAGTCGTTCCATTGCCAAAATGCGGCATGAGCCGGAGCCGCTGATATTGACGGAAACCACATTGGTGGGTAGACTCTGCATGTATAATTTCCCTGACCCGCTTATCGAAATCCTGTGTTCTTCAGTCTTCTTTGCGCCCCCTACCTCTATTCCCCCCGATCCGGAAATTCTGGAATCTATCCTCTCAGCGCTTAGTTCAGGAATTCTGATTTTGCCGCTTCCGCTTATAGCCAGGTCCAAAGAGGAAGCCTTTAAAGGTGTTTCTGCAATTAACCGGGCTGATCCCGAAATACTCATACCTTCAATCACAGGCATGGTAATAAAAATTTTAATCCGGGAGTTATTGGTTTGAAAAAACCTGCCAGGGTACCTTACCCTCAAATTCCCGTTTGAGACCGTTGTTTCAATATCGGCAATGATATTGGGATCTCCCTCTATTTCCAACTTCTGCGTTTTTCCCTGCTGTATAAACACTTCTCCCGCTATGCCAATGTCAAACTTTGTAAATGATTGCAGTGCCCTTTCTTCTCTTACATTATCCTTTTGCGCCATCAGGTTGACAGTGCCGGCAACAGCCAAAACTATGACCAAGAGAAAAACGGAGATGGTTTTCAGCCTTTTTTGTATTATAAATGCCCTTTTCATATCTTCCAGTTAATTAATTAATTTGTTTTCTGCTTGAAAGACGGGAAAGGACAATTTTTGCTGCACCGAAGGATACACGAAATTAACCCTGGTACCCTGAATTGAAAAAACCCTTACATGCAGGTTGTCTGTCAAATGTCCAGTAATCCTTCAGGAATCTGGTAATGGATTTCTTTTTTCTTATGGTCGATTGCCAGAATGAAATCATCATTGGCCGGAAACAGGTATTCCTTTTCTTCCAACACTACCCGGAAAAGGTTGTTTTGCGGAATATTTACAACCTCCTCAACTTTCCCGGTGTATGCTCCTTTGGAATCAATCAGGCTGTAACCCTCAAGCATAAATAAAGCTCCGGCAGGATCTTTGCCTTTCCCTTTTTTCCCAAGTGGAAGGTAAATACTGCAGCCAACAAATTCCTTTGCGCTGGAATCACTGTCAATATCATCAAGCAATATCAGATAGCTGTCAGAGGTGGTTTGCGCAGAATCAAGAATAAAAAAAGGAACCAGTATTCCGTCAAACTCAAGGAATAGTGGTTCCGATTTTTTAAAATTTGTTTTAAACGAAGATTCGGCCTTTACAAGCAGATGCCCGTTAAAACCATGCAACTTTAAGATTTTTCCAAAGAGATAGAATTCTTTTCTTTCTATCATTTAGTAATTTCTTGGCTACTTTTTTGCAGCTTCAGTCTCCTCTGATTCATCCTGCTTTTCTTCTGAAGCATTTTCTTCAACCTTAGGTTCTTCCTCTGTCACCTCAGCTTCAGCAACAGGTTTTTCTGCAACCTCCTCTTTTTCAGCTACTTCAGGAGCAGTTTCAACAACCTCTGCAGTTTCCTCAGCAACGGCTACCTCCTCAGCAGAATCAGCGGATTCGTCTTTCGCTGCCAGTTTTGCATTCTTTTTTGCAATGGTCTCAGCCCTTTCTTCACGCACCTTGCTCTCGGCAGCAATTAATTTCTGTTGCTCTTCGGCTTGTTTCCTGGTGAGTTTGTCTTTTTGAGCCTCGGCAGACTTCTGTTTCTCCTGGAACCATTTCTGGAACCTGCTCTCGGCCTCTTCCAGGCTGAAAGCATTTTTCTTCACCCCATCCAACAGGTGCTTTTTCATCAATACACCCTGGCGGGATAAAATACCACGACAAGTATCTGTAGGTTGAGCGCCATTCTGAAGCCAGTTTAAAGCCTTATCGAAATCCAGTTCAATAAAAGCAGGATTTGTGTTAGGGTTGTATGCCCCAATCCTTTCGATAATTCTGCCATCCCGTGGCGCCCTGCTATCAGCTACTACAATGTGATAAAACGGCTTGTTTTTCTTTCCGTGTCTAGCTAATCTGATTTTTACAGGCATGCTCGAAATTAAATTAAAATTAAACCTATTTTTTAATGTGGGTGCAAAGATACAATTATTAATCAGTTCTGAAAATAAATCCGGCAAATTTAGCAATGACTTTCCCCAAGCCCGCAATAGTCTGTTTTCTAAATTTTGTCTGAATTATGAAATTTTTATTAACACCGGGAATTCAAGAGGCTTTAATTTGTAATTTTATAATGAGGCAACAACCGTTTTTCTAATCGCCCAACTCCTTTATTACCAGAACAATATGAGCTTTACTCATTTACATGTACATTCACAGTATTCCATTCTTGACGGAGCTTCGGATATTCCTTATTTACTCACCCGTGTGAAGGATTTGGGGATGGAAGCCATTGCTCTTACAGATCACGGAAACATGTTCGGAGTAAAGGAATTTCATGCCGAGGCCAAAAAGAAAGGGGTAAAACCTATTATTGGTTGCGAACTCTATGTGGCCGAAAATACCCGCTTTGAAAAAACCGGCAGGGAAGACCGGAGCGGTTATCACCTGATTGTTCTTGCAAAAAATAAAACAGGCTATAAAAACCTGTCAAAAATGGTTTCTATTGCCTGGCTGGAGGGTTTTTACTATAAACCACGCATTGACAAGGAACTGTTGTTTAAATACCACGAAGGACTGATTGTTTGTTCTGCCTGCCTGGGTGGGGAGATCCCGCAGACAATTATGCATGCAGGGAAAGAGGAGGCAGAAAAGAAAATATTACAATACAAGTCTGTGTTTGGAGATGATTACTATCTTGAGTTGCAGAGGCATAAATCAGGTGACCCGCAGATGGATGCAGACACTTTTGCCAGGCAACAACAGGTAAATACGGTATTGATTGAACTGGCGCGAAAACATAATATTAAGCTAATCGCCAGCAACGATGTGCACTTTATTCACGCAGAAGATGCCGAGGCACACGACAGACTGATCTGCCTGAATACCGGTAAAGATCTGGATGATCCGAACCGTTTGATCTACACAAAGCAGGAATACCTGAAATCACCGGAAGAAATGCTGGACCTGTTTCAAGATGTTCCCGAAGCGGTTGAAAACACAAGGGAGATTGCAGAGAAAGTTGAATACTATGAGCTGAATAATCACCCCATCATGCCCGATTTCCCCCTTCCCGAAGGCTTTTCTGATGAAGATGAATATTTGAAACATCTTTCTTATGAGGGAGCCAAATTCCGCTACAGGGATATTACTGCCGAAATACAGGAAAGAATTGATTTTGAGCTGGAAGTTATAAAAAAGATGGGGTACCCCGGTTACTTTTTAATAGTGCAGGATTTTCTGCATGCTGCCCGCCGCATGGGAGTATCTGTAGGCCCGGGGAGAGGATCAGCCGCAGGTTCTGTTGTGGCCTATTGCAACCAGATTACAGATATAGACCCATTGAAATATAACCTGCTTTTTGAGAGATTTCTGAACCCCGACAGAATTTCTATGCCTGACATTGATATTGACTTTGACGAGGACGGCCGTGAACTGGTATTGAAGTATGTTGTTGATAAATATGGCAAAAACAGGGTGGGCCATATCATTACCTTTGGCACAATGGCTGCCAAAATGGCCATAAGAGATATTGCCCGCGTTCAAAAGCTTCCATTGCCCGAAGCGGATAAACTCGCAAAAATGGTTCCGGAAAGGCCCGGCACGAAATTAAAAGATGCCTTTAAAGAGGTGCCGGAACTTGAAATGGCCAGAAATTCACCAAATGAGCTGGTTGCGAAAACACTGAAATTTGCCGAGACCCTTGAAGGCTCAGTGCGTCACACTGGTTTGCATGCCTGCGGGATTATCATTTCAAAGAATGATTTGATTGACCACATTCCTGTTTGTACATCAAAAGACTCCGATCTGCTGGTGACCCAATATGACGGGGACCATGTTGAATCAGTTGGAATGCTCAAGATGGATTTCCTGGGACTGAAAACTCTTTCCATTATTAAGGACACCCTTGAAAACATAAAATTAAGCACCGCGCAGGACATTGACATACATCATGTTTCTTTAGAAGATCCAAATACCTATGAACTTTTCAGCAAAGGGGAAACAACCGCTATTTTCCAGTTTGAATCGGTTGGTATGAAAAAACACCTGCGGGAATTGAAGCCCAACAGGTTCGAGGACCTGATTGCCATGAATGCCCTTTACAGACCGGGACCAATGGAATATATCCCCAGTTTTGTTAACCGCAAACATGGCAAGGAAAAAATTGTATACGATTTACCTGAAACAGAGGAATACCTGAAGGAGACTTATGGCATTACCGTTTACCAGGAGCAGGTTATGTTGCTGGCACAAAAGCTGGCAGGCATGACAAGGGGTGAGGCCGATTCACTGCGTAAAGCAATGGGAAAGAAAATCAGGAAAATGATGGATGAGCTGAAAGAACTGTTCGTCCAGGGGTGTTTGAAAAACGGGCATCCCGAAAATATAGCGCTGAAAATATGGACCGACTGGGAAGCCTTTGCACAATATGCCTTCAATAAGTCCCATTCTACCTGCTATGCCTATATAGCCTATCAAACTGCATGGCTAAAAGCTCATTATCCGCGGGAATTTATGGCAGCAGTGCTTAGCAGAAATATCAGCGACATTAAAAAGATTACATTCTTTATGGATGAGTGCAAGCGAATGGGAATCATGGTGCTTGGGCCCGATGTGAACGAAAGTAACATAAAATTCACCGTTAACAAAGAGGGACACATACGCTTTGGACTGGGCGCAATCAAAGGAATTGGCGAAAATGCCGTAAGCAAGATAATTGAGGAAAGGAGAAATCATGGACCCTATACTGATATTTTCAATTTTACTGAAAGGGTAAACCTGCAATTCATCAATAAAAAGGGATTTGAGGTGCTGGCTGTGGCAGGGGCATTTGACTGCTTTACGGAAATACGAAGGGAACAATTCTTCGCAACCGATTTCAAGGACAATACCTTTATTGATAACCTTATCAGGTATGGTATTAATTACCAAGAAGATAAAGCAAATCAACAGAACTCGCTTTTTGGGGGTGCAGCCAAACTAGAAATACCCAGGATTGAAATCCCTTCCACCCCCGTATGGTCAAAAATTGAAAAATTAAACAAGGAAAAAGAACTGATTGGAATTTTCCTTTCCGCTCACCCACTTGATGAATTCAGTCTGGAAATCAATAATTTTGTTACCCATAACATCAACCAACTGGGGCAACTGCAGCAACTCAGGGGGAAAGACATTACCATAGCCGGTATTGTAACTGAGGCAAAAGAATTACTTACAAAAAACGGAAGACCATATGGCCGGCTTAGCCTGGAAGATTATACCGGATCATATCTGTTGACCATGTTTGGAAATGATTTTGTCACCTATCGTAATTATTTTAAGGTAGGGTACACCATATTAATCAGAGCAAGAGTGGCTCCAAGATTTCAGAATGAAGCCGAACTGGAACTTAAGGTGAACAAAATAACCTTACTGGAAAATGTCAGAGAGGAACTTATCAGGAGCATTACATTGAAATTGCCATTTTCGGAAATCAATGATGAGATTATCAATCAACTCATAAATGTTAGTGATAAAAACAAGGGAAAAATACTTCTGAAATTTAAGATTTATGACAGGACTGAAGGAGTTGCCGTTGACCTGTTTTCCAGGACAAAAAAAATACAACTCACAGATGATTTTATGGAGTTTCTGAAAAAAAATTCCACGATTGAAATTGCTGTAAACTAGAAATCTGATTCCTAGAATGTATATTTGTATTACAGGATTATTAACCGATAAACACATACTATCATGGCTATTGAATTAACCGATGCGAATTTTGATGAACTGGTTCTGAAATCCGGCAAGCCTGTACTGGTTGATTTTTGGGCAGAATGGTGCGGTCCCTGCAGGATTATTGCTCCCTTTGTCCAGGAGATTTCACAGGAATTCGAAGGCAAGGCAGTTGTTGGTAAAGTCGATGTTGACAGCAACCCGGGAATATCTGCAAAATTCGGAATAAGAAACATCCCCACCCTCCTGTTTTTCAAGAATGGCGAAGTTGCTGACAAACAGGTAGGCGCAGTACAAAAGTCTGCCATCGTAGCAAAACTGAAGGCACTTTTATAAAAGAAACTGTATTTTCATACCAAGGCATTTGGCTTTATCAAGTGCCTTTTCTTTTTTTCGCTATGTTAAAAAAAGTAACCGTTTATTGTGCATCTTCCCAGAAAGTGGACCGCTTGTATTTTGAGGCCGCTGCTGAACTGGCCGGTGAACTGGTAAAAGAAAATATTGAAATCATTTATGGGGGTGGCAGTATTGGTCTGATGGGAACACTTGCAAATACAGCTCTTGAGAAAGGGGGAAGAATAACCGGTATTATTCCCCGTTTTATGGCAGAAGTGGAATGGTCGCACAGCAAGCTGGATAATCTTATTCTGGTGAAAGACCTACATGAAAGAAAGCGCCTGATGATAGAAAACACCGACTGTGTGATTGCACTTCCGGGCGGATGCGGGACTGTGGAAGAACTAATGGAGGTAATCACAATGAAGCGGCTGGGTATGTTTACTCAGCCAATAATAATACTGAATATACACAGATTTTATGATCCCCTGGTTGATCTTCTGGAAAATATGATCAAAGGAAATTTCCTCAGGGAAGAGCACCGGAACATGTGGACTATCACAGATTCTGCCCGCGATATAAAAAACAAGATTCTTTCATCGCCCAAATGGGAGAAGTCGGCAATAGGATTTGCCTCAATACAGTGATCTAAACAGTCATAATATCCTGCTCCTTCTTCTCCAGCAATTCATCCACCTTGTGTGAATAATTGTCGGTGAGCTTCTGTATTTCGGTTTCGGTAGTTTTTGCCAAATCTTCGGGCAGGCCGTCCTTATGCAGTTTCTTAATCTCCTCATTCGCCTCCCGGCGGGCATTACGGATACTCACTTTGGCATTTTCCCCTTCATGCTTCACCTGTTTTACGAGAATTTTTCTCCTTTCTTCGGTAAGTGCGGGGACATTAATCCTTATCACCTCGCCGTTGTTTACCGGATTGAACCCCAGATTGGCGTGCAGAATGGCTTTTTCAATTGGCTCAATCATACTTTTTTCCCATGGTTGAATCAGAATGGTTCTGGCATCGGAAGAATTCACATTGGATACCTGGTTAAGCGGGGTCATTGCCCCATAATAATCCACGACCACACCATCCAGCATATGCGGATTGGCTTTACCGGCCCGAAGTTTCAGCAGTTCATCCCTGAGGTAGGTAATGGCATTTTCCATTTTCTCCCTGGTGACATCCATTAAAAAATCAACTTCTTCTTCCATGGCTTAAAATAATTGTGTTTAAACAGATGGGTATAAATATATTTATTTTTTCACTAAGGTGCCGATATTTTCTCCTGAAATGATTCGTTTAAGTGTTCCGTATTTGTTCATATTAAACACGATGATGGGTATATTATTTTCCCTGCACATGGTAAATGCCGTTAAATCCATAACGTTCAGATTTCTCTCGTATACCTCATCAAATGTAATTGTATCAAACTTTACCGCATTGCTGTTTTTTTCCGGGTCGGAGTCAAACACCCCGTCTACGCGTGTACCCTTCAACAAAAGATCGGCCTCCATTTCAACAGCCCGCAGAGCAGCGGCCGTATCGGTTGTAAAATAGGGGTTTCCTGTTCCTGCAACAAAAATAATCACCTCGTGATTATCCAGTCTTTGCATTACCTCTGGTTTAAAATAGCCGTCACAAACCGGCTTCATGCGTATGGCCGAAACAACCCTTGCCTTAACATCTATGGCCTCAAGAGCCGACTGAATGGCCAGCCCGTTGATCACCGTGGCAAGCATACCCATGTAATCTCCTTTTACCCTGTCAAACCCCTTCGTGGTTCCCTTCAGCCCGCGAAAGATATTTCCTCCCCCGATTACAATTCCCAGCCTGACCCCCAGGCTAACAACCTCTTTGATCTGGGTAGCGTAATCATTGAGTATTGCGGTATCAATTCCCTGTTGTGATTTGCCCATGAGGGCTTCACCGCTCAGTTTCAGTAGAACTCTGTTGTATTTTGCCATTTACTGGATTTTCTGCTAAAATACAATAAAACAAAAAAAAGAGAGCCCTGTGGCTCTCTTTTCCTGATTAAGTTGATTAATTATTCAGTGTAAACCTTAAAAATCGGGTAACAGTGAGGTTTTTGTCTACCTGCTCAAGATATTGCTTTACAGTGAGCTTGTTGTTTTTTGTAAACTCCTGGTTAAGAAGTGTGTTTTCCTTGTAAAACTTGTTCAGTTTACCCAAAGCAATTTTTTCGAGCATTTCCTCAGGTTTTCCTTCATTGCGCGCCTGTTCCTTGCCAATTTCGATTTCTTTCTCAATCACAGTGGTTGGCACATCATCCTTGTCAACAGCCACTGGAGCCATAGCAGCAATCTGCATAGCAATATCCTTACCAACGGTTACATCAACCACCTGGTTGAAACCCACAATGGTAGCAAGCTTATTTCCAGGGTGAATGTATGAAACTACCCGGGCAGCTTCAACTTTTTCAAAATAGGACAAATCTATCTTCTCACCAATTACTCCAATCTGGTTCGTAACAGCTTCGGCAACTGTCATGTCGTCCAGTTTGAGGGCCTTCAGTCCATCAAGGTTTGAAGGATTCTTATCCAGTGCAAGATTCAGGATGGACCTGGTGAGTTCAACAAAACCCTGGTTTTTTGCTACAAAGTCGGTTTCGCAATTGAGCACAACAATGGCTCCTCGCTTTCCGTCAGCTGTAACACCACCCAGCACAACACCTTCAGTAGCTTCCCTGTCGGCACGCTTGTTTGCAACTGCCTGGCCTTTTTTACGAATTATATCGATAGCTGCATCAAAATCACCATTAGATTCTTCCAGTGCTCTTTTGCAATCCATCATGCCGGCACCTGTCATTGTTCTCAGCTTTTTTACGTCGGCTGCACTAATTTCACTCATAATATCTTTCCTTATTAAGCTTTTATTACTCTTCGATTTCCCTTTTTGCAGTGCCTGCCTTTTTCCTGGCTGGTTTTGCGTTTGATTCATCGGTTTCACTGGCTTCTTCTTCCTGGGCAACTGCTTTTCTGGCTCTCGTTTTTACGGGCTGAGCTTCTTTTTCTTTACCTGCCTCTTTTTTCTCAGCTGCTTTCTTTTCTTTGGCAACCACCTCTTTATCCTTTTCCAGCTTGCGTTCATCCATTCCTTCCTGGATAGCTTTCACGGCCAAATCCACAATCAGGGAAATAGACTTGGATGCGTCGTCATTTGCCGGTATTGGAAAGTCCACAGAATTTGGATCGCAGTTGGTATCAACTATAGCAAATACAGGAATATTGAGCCTTTTCGCTTCACGAACAGCAATATTTTCCTTAATCACATCCACCACAAACAACGCAGCGGGAAGTCGGGTAAGATCCACAATACTTCCGAAGTTTTTTTCGAGCTTCTCCCTTTGACGTGATACCTGTAGTCGTTCGCGCTTGGCAAGGTGGCTGTGGGTGCCATCGGCAGTCATTTTGTCAATGGTTGACATTTTCTTCACCGCTTTTCTAATGGTAGGGAAGTTGGTGAGCAAACCTCCGGGCCAGCGCTCTGTAACGAACGGCATATTTACTGAGTTCACTTTTTCGGCAACAATGTCCTTTGCCTGTTTCTTTGTTGCAACAAAAAGGATTTTTCTTCCTGATCGTGAAATCTGCCTGATTGCATCACAGGCTTCGTCAATTTTCACAACTGTTTTGTGCAAATCGATGATATGAATCCCGTTCTTCTCCATAAAAATGTAAGGAGCCATAGCGGGGTTCCACTTTCTTTTCAAATGCCCGAAATGCGCTCCGGCATCGAGTAATTCATTAAAATTTGTTCTTGGCATGTATTGATTTTTAAATTAGTTTACCTTCTTCATTTTAGCAATCGACAAGTAGCTCCAAATAAGGAAGTCTTGCCAATTTAGATACTAAACTAACCGAGAGACTATCGTTTACTGAACTGGAATTTCTTTCGTGCTTTGGGGCGACCTGGTTTTTTGCGTTCCACTTCGCGGGGGTCTCTTGTAAGAAATCCGTTGGCTCTGAGAACCGATTTGGTTTCAGGGTTAATCTTAACCATTGCCCTGGCAATACCGAGTCTTAAGGCTTCACACTGACCTTTTACTCCACCGCCATCAAGGCTGACAGTTATATCATATTTACCGTCTACCTGAAGTACATCAAGTGGCTGTTTTACAATAAACTGCAATTGTGTTGTGGGAAAATATTCTTTGTAATCTCTTTCGTTAATTGTGATATTTCCTTTACCCTCGCTGACAAATACGCGAGCAACGGCTGCTTTCCTTCTTCCAATAGCGTTAATAACTTCCATAACCGTTATTTAATAGAATTTAAATTAATCTGTTTGGGTTCCTGAGCTGCATGAGGATGCTCACTTCCTGCATAAACATACAGATTGCCAAGGATCTTTTTACCCAGCCTGTTTTTAGGCAACATTCCCCTTATGGCATTCTCTACAATAAAAGCAGGGTTTTTGGCCATTTGCTTCTGAAATCCTACAGCCCTTTGCCCTCCGGGGTATCCTGTGTGGTGAATATATTCCTTGTCAATTGATTTGTTTCCTGTAAGCCTCACCTTGTCAGCGTTTATCACTATAACATTGTCTCCGCAGTCAACATGGGGAGTAAATGAGGCCTTGCTTTTACCTCTTAAAATCTTTGCAACTTTTGAAGACAAACGGCCAAGGATTTCATCACTTGCATCAACCAACAGCCATTCTTTTTCTACTGTTGATTTATTAGCCGATACCGTTTTGTAACTTAATGTGTTCACTTTTCTACCTGTATTTTAATAATTCCTCAACAAAAATGCTTGTAACCCAAAATTTATGGACTGCAAAAATACAATTATTTTCTTTACAACAAGAATTTTATTAACAATTTATTTGTTAATTATTTGGTGTAAAGGCTTCTGTTCGTAATCAGGCTGCAAACTTAATATTTTTATTAAAACTTCAGACTTAATCAGGAGCTTTTAATCATGGATTTTCATGGTACTGAAAGTTTTTTGTTTTGACTATTTTAGAGGTGAATTGAATTGACAGGTTTCAAGTGTTAATTTCAGCAAATAACAGTAAATGGCTAGACTAGGCGAGGAATTTTTTGAAAAGGATGTTCTGGAGGTCGCACCTCTTCTGCTTGGAAAAATTTTGATCAGAAAAATTCCAAACGGCATGTTTTTCAAATACATGATAACAGAAACCGAAGCATACAGGGGAGAAGAGGATCTCGCATGCCATGCCAGCAGAGGAAAAACTCCCCGAAATCAAATCATGTATGAAAAGGGTGGTTATGTTTATGTTTACCTGATTTATGGCATACACTGGATGCTAAATTTTGTTACCGGCAGTGAAAACCAGCCACAGGCAGTGCTTATAAGAGGACTCAGGGATATAAATGGTCCGGGAAGAATTACCAGGCAATTGGAAATCGGAAAAGAATTCTACGGTGAAAATTTAACTGTTTCACCAAGACTCTGGCTGGAGGATGACGGAATTCATATCCCCTATAAAACCACTCCGAGAATAGGTGTTAATTATGCCGGTGACTGGAAAAACAAACCCTGGAGATTTGTGGCAATACTATAAAGGTTCCGTTTTCCTGAGAAAAAACCTTTGACTGTAAATAATATGCAAACCATAGGTGTAATCAAAGGTCTTATTTACCCAATCATAATAGCTTTCAAACCGTATTCCTATTTTAACCTCCTGCCCCAGATTCCTGTTAAGCATAATTTTGGATGTTATCAGTTGCCTGGTTTCTTCAAAATACTCAGGATTGTTGACAGAAACTGACTGAAAAACAGGCCTGCCTCTTTTTGTGATGTATTTATCAGCATACCAGTAACCGGCTCCAAGGGTAAGGCTTCTCCAGTCAGCAATCAAATTGGTATAAGATGCCCATCCCTGTTGGAATGGAAGCCTCTTTGTATGGGACAAATCATTGTATCCCAAAAAATACTGACTTAACTCAAGGCTCCTGAAAGGTATTTCAGGGAATAAAAATTTGAGAGAAATCCCGGCGGATGAATTAACGATTGTCTGAACAGTGGTATTAGCAACATTTATCTGCCCACCCTTGTGAGAAGCGATGGCCTGCAATGAGAAACTGACACGAAAGTTTGAATCTTCCCTGTTAACATAAAAAACATTCGAGGTACCCATAGTGAATTCCTCCTGGAAAGGGTCTCCCTCAAAAATGAATTTTTCCCAGTTCAGCCAGGTATCAGAAAAAAGGTACTGCCTAGTAAAAAACACCTGAAGGCCACTCTCATGATTTTTAACAAAGAACCTTTCAAATTCATAAACGGGCTCAATTAACCTGTGATTGGCTGTTCCGTAAAGGGAACCAAAAATCATGGATAGTGAAGGGGTAATATTGAATTGAAATGAGAATACAGGTATGGCCGATGAGAAATTGTCAAGTCCATAATATCTAAGCAGATGAGCACCAGCCTTTAATCTTATCCTGCTGTTGGGGTGGTAAACCAATTCAGGAGTCAGATGAAAACCTATCAATGTATACCCGTCAACAAAATCGCTAAAGAATTCATTATTGTTCAAAAAATTGGCGTTCTCAATATTCAGGTATAGCTTTTGGCTGTCGGCTGGATTGATTTCCCTGTAGTTTTGATATAGAGACTGGCTGTACTGGCTGCTGCCGGCAAACGATATGAAAATGAACAGAATTGCAAATCCTGTTCTTGCTAAAATGGCTGCAGATTGCCTCATTTTTTGTTCATAATTATGAAATGGCAATACTTCGGTTATTTGAAGAAATTTTTCGTTCTTTGCCGGTACAGAATATCCGGATTTACTACTTTGCCCTTTTTAAACTTCAAATGAAATGAAAAGGTTTCAAATTATAAATAATATAAGTGGCTGGTTTACTTTTTTTACAGCCTCAATTGTTTACATTCTCACCATTGAACCTGCCACCAGTTTTTGGGATTGTGGAGAATTTATTACCGCTTCCTTTAAGATGCAGATTGGACACCCCCCCGGGGCTCCTTTCTATATGCTTCTTGGAAGGTTTTTCTCCCTTTTTGCTCCCGGGGTGGATAAAGTGGCCATGACTGTAAACATATTATCAGCCCTGGTAAGTGCATTCACTATTTTATTTCTCTTCTGGACCATTACCCATTTAGCAAGGAAGATTGTTACAACCCATTCAGAAGAAATGAACACAGGACAAATAGCTGCAATTATTGGCAGCGGATTGACCGGTGCACTCGCCTATACTTTTTCTGATACTTTCTGGTTTTCAGCAGTTGAGGCAGAGGTTTATGCCCTTTCGTCGCTTTTCACAGCAGTGGTATTCTGGGCAATACTAAAATGGGAAAATTGTGCCGATGAGCCTCACTCATCCAGGTGGCTGATTCTGATCGCATACCTCATGGGGCTTTCCATCGGAGTCCATTTACTGAACCTCCTTGCCATACCGGCAATTGTATTTGTTTACTATTTTAAAAAATATGAGCCCGATCTGAAAGGTATATTAATGGCTTCATCAGTTGCAGTTATAATTCTGGCAACTTTGATTTACGGCATTATTCCGGGTGTTGTAAAAATCGCCTCCTATTTTGAACTGTTTTTTGTCAACAGTCTTGGTTTGCCGTTTAAGACAGGATTCTTTTTTTATACAATTCTTATTATTTCAGCCATCGTATTTGGAATTAATTATACTATCAGAAAAAAGAAAGTAATCCTTAACATTATAATCCTGAGTTTTACTTTCATTCTGATTGGATATTCCAGTTTTGCAGTAATTGTGATCAGATCTATGGACGATCCGCCCATGGATCAGAACAGCCCAGACAATGTTTTCTCCCTTCTTTATTATCTCAACCGTGAACAATACGGGGACAGGCCTTTGATTTATGGCCAGTATTACAGTGCACCTGCTACCGGGGAAAAAGAACTGAGGCCAAGCTACATTCAAAAAGATGGCAAATATGTAGTTGCAAGAAAAAACATTCAATACGAGTACGACAGCCGGTTTACAACAATTTTTCCCCGCATGTACAGCAGTGACCCCTCCCACATAAAGGAATACCAGCAATGGGGAAATGTAAAAGGGCAAAGGATTTCACGTGTCAATGCCAGGGGTGAAAGAGAAATCATCGTAAAACCAACCTTTGCTGAGAACCTCAGGTTTTTCTTCCGTTACCAGCTTGGATACATGTATGGCCGATACTTCATGTGGAATTTTGCAGGAAGGCAAAATGATATTCAGGGTAACGGTGGAATTTTGGATGGAAACTGGCTGAGCGGAATTAATTTCATCGATGAAATCAGGTTAGGCCCCCAGGACATGTT
Source organism: Bacteroidota bacterium (assembly GCA_037446695.1). Taxonomy (GTDB): domain Bacteria; phylum Bacteroidota; class Bacteroidia; order Bacteroidales; family PUMT01; genus JBBIHY01. The sequence continues at coordinate 145,261 of JBBIHY010000004.1, read as the reverse complement.
GCATGAACAGGCACTCAGCAACAAGGGAAGGAATAAGTATTATCTTCTGCCGCTTATTTTTGGCCTCGCAGGTCTTCTGTTTCAGCTAAAACAGAAAAAACAAGACTTTTGGGTAGTAAGCCTGCTGTTTATTTTTACAGGTATGGCCATTGTAATATACCTGAATCAGACTCCGCTTCAGCCAAGAGAAAGGGATTATGCCTTTGCAGGTTCCTTTTACGCTTTTGCCATCTGGATAGGACTGGGTGTCCTCAACTTTATTCATTTACTCGACAAGCAGAACAAAACTATATTGTCATCCATCCTTGTTACAATTTTAAGCCTGATAATGGTCCCGGGTAATATGGCAAAGGAAAACTGGGATGATCATGACAGGTCAGGCAGATATACTGCAAGGGATTTTGCATTCAATTACCTGAATTCCTGCGCTCCCAACGCAATCTTATTCACCTACGGCGACAATGATACTTTCCCTCTATGGTATGCACAGGAAGTTGAGGGTGTGCGCACCGACATAAGGGTTGTGAATCTCAGTTACCTCAGCGCTGACTGGTATATCGACCAGATGAAAAGAAAGGTTTATGATTCAGAACCTTTGCCGGTTAGCCTTACCAGGAACCAATATATCCAGGGTGTACGTGACGGTGTGTATATTGCAGAACGGGTGGATGAGCACCAGGACCTGAGACGGCTTGTGGATTTTATAGGAAGCGACGACCCAAGAACCAGGATTCCTTTATCTCAAACGGAATCAATAGACTTTCTACCCACCCGTAAACTTTCACTACCCGTTAACAAGGAAATGGTACTTGCCAACGGAACTGTCACCAGTGACCTGGAAGACAGGATCGTTCCAGAAGTTTTATGGGAACTGGGAGAGAACAAAAATTTTCTTTCAAAGGCCGACCTTATCGTACTCGATATTCTCGCCACAAACAACTGGGAAAGGCCTGTATATTTTGCAATGACGGTACCCCGCGAAAACTTCCTGAACCTTGAAAACTACCTGCAGTTGGAAGGTCTGGCACTTAGGCTTGTTCCTGTAAGGCACGAAACAACAGAATGGCAGGTTGGCCGTGTTCACACGGATATTATGTTCACAAATATGATTGAGAAATTCCACTGGGGGAGAATTAATGAGCCGGACATTTACCTGGATGAAACCAATATTCGTATGGCATCCAATTTCAGGAATAATTTCTCCCGTCTTGCAAACAGCCTGCTAAATGAGAACAAAACAGATTCGGCCCTTATAGTGCTTGATAAATGCATGGAAATCCTGCCTCATGAAAATGTTCCCTTTAATTTTATGATTATCCCGATAATTGAAGCCTATTACAAGGCAGGAGCTTCTGAGAAGGCCGGACAACTGGTGAAAAAAATGGTCGAGATTAGCAGGTTTGAGCTTTATTATTATTTCTCAGTTGGACCAGCATTTGCAGGTTTTGTTGATTATGAGAAACAAAGAGCCATGTCCATTTTGCAGGAACTTGTGAATCTTACCGAAACATACGATAAGGAGGGAATTTACAATGAGGTGATGACTGAATTTGAGGATTTATTCAAAACCTTTATGTTAACCATAGAAAAGTAGGAGTGTTCGATTATTACCGACTGCCAGCCTTTGCGCACTCTGCGACGGGAGGAACTGTTTTTCTTTCCTCTGAAGGAGCAAGGCAACTTTACCTTACATTTGATGATGGTCCCCACCCTGATTCAACGCCGGGTATTTTGAACTTACTCGGGCAAGCCAATGCAAAAGCGACTTTTTTCTGCCTTGGAAGTCAGGTGGCTCAATTCCCTGAAATTTACGAAATGATAAAAAAACAAGGACACTCCACGGGGAATCACGGATACGAACACCTGGACGGATTTAAGATCAGCACAAGAAAATTTTTGAACAACCATGTCAAAGCTGCTAAAATGATTGACTCGCGGCTTTTCAGGCCGCCTTATGGACATATCACTCCCTGGCAGTTAAAAAGATTCCCCTCTGAATTCAAAATTGTTCTCTGGGATTTGCTCTATGCTGATTACAGGAAAGATTTCAATCCAGAGAAAGCATTCAATAAATCAAAAAAGCACATTACATACGGCAGTATTTTGGTTCTGCACGACAGGCCTGATACTTTTTCAAAAACAAAAGATCTGCTAACTTTAATTCTTGGTTATTTGGAGGAGAAAAGTTTCACCTCGGCAAGACTCCTTGATGAAAAAGAAACCAGATAATATCAGTGAAAAGTGGTTGTTCCTGCTTTCCTATGCCCCTGAACATAAAGCAGGAGCTGGTTTGGCAACAATCGAATTTGCCAGGTTTCTTAGAAGGAACGGTATTTGTGCCTCTGTCCTCACCTTAAACCGGAGATGCAGGGAAAAGCCATTTGAACTGCTAGAAAACGTTCCTGTATACCGTATACCCTACTTAAACCAAAACTTGTTTACCAAATTATTTTCCCTGGTATGGATACAGGCCTGGTATTTGGTCTACTGTATTAAGAATAAGGTAATATTTATCGTTGGTGGCAAAACAATTGGTCTTGAAATAATGTTGATATGGTGCTGGTTTATTGGTCGTAAAGTTATTTTTCGCTCTACAAATCAGGGAGTTGACGATATGCATTCCATATTGAACACCAGCGGGGTTTTTCGTGTTATCAGGAAATTTCTGTTCTCAAAAATCCATGTTTATTATTCCCTTCATCCTTTTTTTACCAAAAGCTTCAAAGAACATTTCCCAGGCGGACCAAAGGTTTTTGAATCGGTGCAGGGTGTTAATCTGGAAAGATTTTATAAAAGCACTCAAAGCGAGAAAAATGAAATAAGAATGAATCTGGGAATACCCGAGAATGCCCTTGTATTTATTACGCTTGGTGTACTGACTTTCAGAAAAGGATTTCCTGAACTTATACAATATCTGTCAAATTTTGATGTTGACTTTGTTTGGCTTGTGCTTGGAGAAAAAGACTTCGGGAAAAACCATTTTCTTCAACATAAGATGAATGAATCTTTGGAAATACAGAAGCTGGGAAAGGAAAAACTTGGAAATAAAATCATTTTCAGAGGTTGGGACAATCATCCCGAAAAATATCTTCAAGCCGGAGATATATTTATTCTTGGGGGGGTCCGCGAAGGTATACCAAACGCTTGCCTTCAGGCCATGAGCTGTGGTTTGCCTGTATTAGTGCGAAATAATCCGGGTTATGGTGAAATGCTGGGAGCCGTTGAAAATACTGTTCTTCTGTATAATGATAAGAGTGATTTTCTAAGCAACTTAACAAAACTCATTTCCAGCCAGGGTTATTACAATGAAATTTCGGCCAATGCAGTTGAATTTGCTGAAAAAAACTTCAGGTACAAAAAGATATTTTCCTGCCTGACAATTCTTCTTGAGGGAAAACCATGAGAGAGATCAAGAAAAACAAAATTCCCACAATTTCAGTAATCTCTGCAAATTATAACAACGGAGAATTTCTGGACGAGTTTTTCCTCTGGCTGGAGAGATCGACAGTGCTCCCGGGAGAAGTAATTGTTGTAGATGATGGCTCAAACGACAATTCCGTTCAAAAATTACAATCCTACCAGGGAATATTACCACTTAAATGCTTCTTTTTTAATCAAAACAAGGGTTTTTCAGCAGCATTGAATTATGCAGTGGAAAAATCATCTGGAAAATTTTTGCTGCGGATAGATCCTGATGACCTGATTCATCCGGACAGAATTGAGAAACAGTTTTCCTTTTTGCAGCGAAATCCGGAATTTGATGTGATTGGTTCAAATGCTTATTATTTCCACCGCAAACCACCCAAATCATTTTTTGAGACCAATGTACCTTTGCATTCAGCGAAAATTGTGGCATTGATTGAAAATGGAGAAATACCTCTTCTCCATTCCTGTTTAATGGGAAAAAGAGAGGTGTTTGAGAAACATCCCTTCAAAGATTCAAAATATCCTCTGGAAGATTACCAGTTTTACTGCGACCTGGTTAAAAGCAATGTAAGACTTGCAAATATGCCTGAATTACTGACCTTCGTGAGAATTCACCCTAAAAGCATTTCCTCCGGTATTTGCCTTGAAAGAACAAGGGAATTATTCTTAACCAGGGATAAAAGTTTTGGAAAAAAAACTTCTGCCATGAAAATCTACCTTAGCTATATTCACGCCAGGATGTACAGGAAATTTCTGATGTCGGAAAGTGTTATTAAGTGGTTATGGTTATTTATTGCCGGGATTTTAAAGCCAGAAAGAATAATCAGCCGTATAGTTAAGAGATGAAAACCCTGGTTTCTATATTGCTGCCGGTATATAACGGAGAGAGGTTTTTGAGTGAAGCCATTCTTTCGGTCAGGAATCAAACCTTCAAGAGCTGGGAACTCCTGATAATAAATGATGGATCTACTGATTCTTCAGCAGAAATTGCAATGGAATTCAGCAATATGGACGAAAGAGTTAAAGTATTTGAAAAAGAGCACTCAGGAGTGGCAAAAAGTCTGAATTTTGGACTTAATAAAGCTGCCGGGGAATTGATTGCAAGAATTGACAGTGATGATTTATGGTTTCCTGAGAAACTTGAATACCAGGTCGATCTTTTAAAGGGAAACCCTGATTTATTCCTTATGGGAACTTCGGTTATTATGATTGATGAAACCGGATTGTCGCTTGCTGTTCAGAAGGGTTTTAACAATCGCCTCCCTTTTTCATCAAAAGGTATCAGACGCAACCTGCTTAAAAACAATCTCTTCTGCCACTCCTCTGTAATGTTTCGTCGTGATTTAATCAGCAATATTGGGATGTACCACGAAGGTTTCAAAAACAGTGAAGATTATGAATACTGGATAAGGGCTGCAAAAAAAGTAAGCTGCGAAATATCCGGAAGAGTTTTGGTTAAGTATCGCGTTTGGTCCAATGCTGTTTCATTTAAAAAAAGGGAACAGCAAATTTATTATTCTTTCAGGGCAAGACTCAGGGGTTTGTTTACTTTGGGCTGTATTCCCCTGAATTTGTTTTTTCTGCTGAAGTTTATTGGAAATTCCATTGTCTATCTACTGAAAAAAGGAGTAAACCACCTAAAACAATTATAAGGGATAGCCAAATTTCTCCACCTCCCTGAAACCATATTTTTCCAGAAGTATCCTGTTCGATTCCCTAAAATAGTTGAATAATTTATCATAATTCTTTTTACCCATAATTTCAATGGCCGGCGGAGGGTCACCAAACAATCCATATTTATTAAGGCCATTAAGCAATCGCTTGTTTACCCTGTTCCATCCTGGGATTGGAAGCAGAACGCTACGGTGATGAATTGAAGGCCTTGTAAAAAGATTTAAGAAACGCGCCACCGGAATGAGTCCTTTACGGAGACGCTCATTTTCGCGTTTAAAAGAAATCTTTCCCGTGTTTATCTTCAAATCAAGCAATGTGCAGTATTTTCTTAAAAAAGCTGTATTGTCGTGCGAAAAATCTTCGTAGAAAAAAACCTGAACCTTCTCTTTATCAAAGTAGCTGTATAACAACTCCAGCAGATTATGGTAGAGCAGGTTTTGTGGTTTAAAATTGAAATTATTATAGGGGTTATCGTGTTTGTAGCCAATAAACCGATTAAATCCGAATGTGCCTCCGTTGTTTTTAAGGTAGTAACAATATGTAGAGGCAATTTTTTCTACCTGGTTTCTTAAAAAAAGTACGACTATCGCATCGGGAAAGGTGCTCTTGAGCCTCTTAAGTAATCCCTCCTGAACAAAAAGGTTACCCCTGATGCCTGTCGTAAGATCTTCCTCACAAATAATAATCCTTCCCTGATTGCAAAAGAAAACAGCCGTTTCAACGGAATTAAAATCAAAAATATCCGGCAGCAGAATCTTATCTCTCACCAACTGCCTGTCAACATAAACCGCGTTTTCCACAAAGGGATAAAATCTCTTCTGGAACCATGTAGTTCCTGTTTTATGCAATCCAATATGAAGAATTACTTTATTCATTGAATGCTAAACCGGGTAATTGTAATCGCGGATTTGAGTTAACTGGTATTTCTTTAAAAGTTTTAAATTACTTTCCCTGTAATAATTACATAAGTAGTTATAAATCTTCCCTCCTAATAAAGACCTGGCTTCCGGGTATTTTCCAAAAATCCTGAACCTGTTCAAATAAAGAATCATGCTTTTATTCAATTTGTACCAAAAAGGAATGTGAATAAGATAATACTTATGAATTACCGGGCGCCTTGAGAAGGAATTGGTGAGCCGGGCAAGAGGAATCAGGCCTTTGCGTAGGCGAATGTTTTGAAAAGAAAAATCCACACTGGTATAATCTGTTTCCAAAGAAAATTTCTCTGCAAAAGCTTTGATAAATCGCTCATTGTTTTCAGCAAATTCCTCGAATAGAAAAACGTGAACTTTTTCTATGCCAAAAAGGGATTGGTAAAATTCAATCACTGTATCGTACCTGAAAAAATCAAGGGAGAATAACATTCTCGAGTTGCTGAAATCATATTGTTTGTCAAACAAATAGGTTTTGAGGCTATAGTTACCCCCTCCTTTTACATATTGAATGTATGCTGAGGCAACCATTTCAGGTTGCTTTCTGATAAAGATAACAATATCAGCCTCGGGAAACAAAGTTTTCAAACGGAGCCCTGTTTCTTTCGTATGATAACCCTGCATGCCACCATTTTGCAGGCTGCCAGCCAGGTTTTCCTCGCAGATTACCAGCCGGCGTTCATTTGCTTCCCTCCGGAAATCTTCCATATACTTAGCCTGTGAATAGCTCAGATCAAAAGGTCCAATGATGTTACTTTTCACCAGATTATGGTGCGGCAGATATATACCATTTACATAAGGATAAAAATTCCTTTGAAACCAGGTTGTGGCTGTTTTCGGGTAACCTATGTGGATCAAAGGCCTCATCTCAAAGAGGGTAATTATACCTTCTAAGCTTCTCCTCAGGAAAATATCCGGTTAGTTTTCTGTTCGAACCCCTGTAATAGTTTTCAATATAATCTCTTATTACCCGGCTGCCTGTATATGGGACCATTTTATGATTTCTCCGCTTTGAATAAATAAGAATCAGTTTTCTGACCAATCCATACATCCCGGGAATATTTATTATGTAATACTTATTCAAAACACTTTGATTGGTAAAGGTATTCAAAAAACGGACAACGGGAACCAGCCACAAAGGGAAACTGGATTTGCGCAGACCCAGGTTTATCTGTCCCAAATCAATACTCAGATTAAATTGCTCTGCATAATTCTTCAAAAAATTTCCTGGATTCTCTCGAAATTCCTCAAAAAGAAATACATGTATTTTCTGCTCTCCGAAAACCGACCTGTAAAACTCAATAATCCTGCTGAATTCAAAAAAAGTAAAATCAAACAGGAAAAACTGGTTTATTTGATTCAGTTTTCTTGAGGGGAACAAAAATTTCCTAAAACTCAAGGTACCTCCTGTTCTCAGATACTGTAACCATGAGGATTTTATAAGCTCAAACTGATTTCTGATGAAAATGACGATTTCGGCATCCGGAAAATATCTCTTTATCCTCCTTGCGTTTTTTTCCATTAACAGCCCATGCAAAGCCCCGTTCTGAACACTACCAATCAACATTTCCTCACAAATAATAAGGTTTTGCTGTCCTCTATAAACAGAATCAGAATTTAGCTCAATTGCATTTCTGAAAATCAATTCTTTCTTCACCACTTCCCGGTCACTGTATTGATAATTCCTCACCCAGGGATAGAAATTAATCTGAAACCAGGTAGTGGCAGTTTTCGGATAACCAATGTGTATAATAGTGTTCGGCATTAAATTAAAATCTGGTTTTTGAGGAATCTGTTCAAATTGTATATGAATCTTTTATTTTAATTGATAAATATCCCTGTGCAACCATTGAGGGTAAAATATTATCCTTACTATAGGTAACAATCCCTGAAGTTTTTTCGTAAATTGCATAGTTATACCTCTGAGTAAAAATAGTTCATTCTAACAAAATACCTGATAAAGATGAAAAAATTCTACACCCTGATTTTCTCTTTATTGCTTTCCCTGCAGGTTTTCGCTCAATACTGGGACTGGGCAAGGCATGTGACAAGTCCCGATAGCGTTGCCGCTGAAGTGGTTGCAACAGATAGTAATGATAATGTTATCATGGGTGGACTCAGAAGAGGAACCATTCAATTTGTTGGAAGTACAGGTCCCGTTACAATGACTTCGCCAACCACTTACAATAGCCCGTTTATTGCAAAATACAACAAAGATGGAATCCTGTTATGGGCAAACGAACTGGAAGGTGCTGGAGCAGGCAACATTAAATCTATAGTTACTGACGTTGATGGTAATATTTATGCAGTCGGGAGTTTTTCGGGAGCCAATTTTGTATTTTACAGCCAAAATGGATTAAACGGTACCTTAAACAGCGGTGGAGGTATTGATCCCTACCTGGTGAAATATGACCCGAACGGAAACCTTTTATGGGTGAATCGTTTTGCAACGGCCTCCGGAACAGTAAGAACCTCCTCAGTTATTCTCGACCAGAATAATAATATTATTCTGGCTGGTTTTTTTACAGCAGGAACCCTGAATTTTGGAGGTGGAACCTCCTTTGTTTTCAGTGGAGCAAATAACAACGGTTATGCAGCTAAATTTGATAACAATGGAAGCCTGGTTTGGGCAAAACATTTCCCGGGTAACTGGGCACGACTGGAATCAGGCCTGGCCCTTTGCCAAAACGAAGGGTTTTTTGCTACTATTACTATTCGTACCTTTGTAACAATTGATGGTTTTGGCACCATAAATTCCACCAGTGCGACAAACTATGAACTGGTTTTTGTAAAATTTAATAACAACGGAGATGCACAATGGATTCGTCATGCTACAAGCACGATTGACTCCTATGGTGGTAACTTTATTTCATCCGATGAAGATGGTAACGGATATTTTACAGGACGGTTCAGGGGCAGTATCACTTTCCCAAATCCCAGTGGAGCTCCTGTTACCTTAACCTCATCGGGTGGCACCTGGGATAGTTTTGTTGCTAAATATGACAAAAATGGTGTTTTACTTTCTGCAAGAAGATGGGGAAGCGGTGGTGAGGAATTCAATTTCGGAATAGCCTATCATGATGATATAATAAGTACAACCGGTTATTTCACCGGAACAATGATTCTTAACCCGGGTCCCATGGCCGATACTTTAGTAAGCAAAGGGGGAAGAGATGTCTATCTTGTAAGTTTTGACAGAAACCTCAATTATCTCAGTTCTTCCTTTGTGGGTGGAACCGCTAATGATGAAGGCTGGGCTATTGCTTTTGACACAGAAGGGGGTGCAGTATTCGGTGGTTATTTCCTTTCTCCAACCATTGATTTTGGACCTTTTAAACTTGTAAACGGAGGAACCAAACTTGACCTCTTCATTGCCAAAATTATTGATATACATATCATCCCAACCCCCACAAATGTCTCCTGCTTTGGCGGAGCTGATGGTACTATTAACTTCTCAATTTCCGGAGGGGGAACTCCTCCAATATCATATACAGTACACAGAGGAGTAGATTTAATAACTTCAGGAACTTACTCTGTCCCTGTTAATGTCACAGGTTTAGTACCCGGAACTTACAAGATTACCGCAACTGATGCCAACCTGAAGGCTAAAACCAAATTTGTTGTAATAACTCAGCCAGCCCAATTAAATGCGACGATAAATGTTACAAACATTTCAACCTGTTTTGGCGCAGCCCAAGGACAGATTAGCATTACCGGTGCAACCGGAGGATATGGCACATATGAGTATTCCATTAACGGGGGTACAAACTGGCAATCATCGGGTACATTTACAAATCTTACAGCAGGAACTTATCACGTGATGATTCGTGATGCTGCTTTCCCTGCCTGTGTGAGAACCCTGAGTGAAACAACAGTAATAACGCAGCCAACAGAGATTATCATTATGCCAATGCCGACCAATATTACATGCAACGGTGCGATGGATGGCAAAATAGAAATTTCAGTTTCAGGAGGCTCAGGTAATTACACATACTCCATTAACGGAGGAACAACTTATTTTCCAGGTAATATTTTCACCGACCTGGATGCAGGCTCATATACCATTTATGTAAATGATGGCAACTGCCAGAAATTTGGCGGTGTAGTAACCATGATTGACCCCGCTCCAATTGTAGCTGGCTCAATAGTGAAAGAGAATGTTTCCTGTTTTGGTGAAAACGATGGGACAATAACCGTTTTGGAGGTCACCGGAGGTTCAGGTTTTTACGAATATTCTATCGATGGTCTCAGCTTCAGTGAATCAAACTCATTTACAGGCCTCATCCCCGACTTGTACGATGTTTTCATAAAAGATACCTACGGATGCGTTGTACAGGTTGGAACAGCTATTACCATACTGGAGGCTTTGCCCATTATCATTACAGATGTTGTTGCAGAGAATATCACAGCCTGCTATGGCGATCTAAGTGGCACAATCACGATTACAGCTACAGGCGGTACCGGGGCACTGAGCTACTCCATTAATAACGGACTGGACTGGCTGGCAGGCAGCGGATCATTTACCGGACTTGCAGCAGGCATATACAACATCAGGGTGAAGGATGCAAACAACTGTGAAACCGTATGGACTTCCAACCCGGTTGTAATTACCCAGCCTGCCGAGATTGTGATCTCCGGTGTGGAGGAAGAAAATATCTCCTGCTTTGGTGCGGCTGACGGAAAAATTACCGTGACTGCCTCCGGGGGAACGGGTGCACTGGAATACTCCATCAACGGAACCACCTGGCAGGCAACAGGTGTATTTGAAAACCTGAATAAAAACACATACCAGGTTTCAGTAAGGGATGCCAATAGCTGTATTGTAACCTGGGGATTTGATGTGGAAATAACTGAACCAGAACCATTAAGTTCAACAACTCCTGTGATTGTCAGAGAAAACCTGCCAGGTTCTTACGGCAGCATTACTTTAACAGCACAGGGAGGAACAAGTCCTTACACATATACCCTGAACCCGGGCAATGTAAGCAACCAGACTGGTCAATTCACCGGGCTAACCGGAGGAAATTATACAATAACCATTGTTGATGAAAATGGTTGTTCTTACACAACCTCCACCCTGACTGTCGGCATTGACCAAATCCCTGACACGGGAGGAAATATGAGCATATACCCCAACCCATCCAATGGGCAGTTTATTGTGGAGTTTGCCAATTCGGGCAACAGGGAGCTATTTGTGCGCATTTACAATGTAGTGGGCCAGGTGGTTTATACCCACAGGGTGGATCCTGCAGATTCCTTTGTGAAAAAGGAAATTAACCTTCAGAATGAGGCAAGGGGAGTTTATATGCTTCAGATTACCGGTCAGGATACAAGGATAACCAAAAAGCTTATCATCCGGTGAGTAAGATCTAATAGAAAAATAAGAGGCTTTCTCAGGAGGAAGCCTCTTATTTTTTTATTTTTGGAAGCAGATAACCCCACCCTTAGTTTTGCCATGAATATCCTTTTAATCGGTTCAGGAGGCAGGGAGCACGCCATAGCTTGGAAACTCAGTCAGAGCTCCAGGCTCTCCAGTTTATTTATTGCCCCGGGTAATGCCGGTACCTCCCTCCACGGAAAAAATGTGGCCATTTCTGCCCTGAATTTTACAGAAATAGGAGACTTCTGCATTGAAAACTACATTCAAATGGTTGTTGTTGGGCCTGAAGAGCCACTGGTAAGAGGATTCAGGGACTATTTCCTGCAGAAAGAAGAACTCAGGCACATCCCCGTTATTGGTCCAGATGCCAGAGGAGCCATGCTGGAAGGAAGCAAGGATTTTGCAAAGGAATTCATGAATAAATATGGCATTCCTACAGCAAGGCATTTTACAGTTGCCAAAGAACATATTGAACAGGGTATAATTTTTCTGAAAAACCTGCAGGCTCCATATGTTCTGAAGGCAGATGGCCTGGCTGCCGGCAAAGGCGTAATCATACTGGATGATATTAAACTGGCAGAAAATGAGTTGCGAAATATGCTTGGGGGAAAATTTGGCGAAGCAGGAAAAAAAGTGGTGATTGAGGAATTTTTAAAGGGAATTGAACTTTCGGTATTCGTTCTTACTGATGGCCGGAATTATCTTATCCTGCCCGAAGCCAAGGATTACAAGCGCATTGGAGAGGGAGATACAGGGCCAAATACCGGGGGCATGGGGTGCATTTCACCTGTACCATTTGCAGATGAGGAATTCATGCAAAAGGTAAAAACCCGAATTATCCAGCCTACCATGCAGGGTCTGATTGCAGAAGAAATTCACTACCAGGGATTTATCTTCTTTGGCTTGATAAATGTAAACGGTAATCCCTTTGTAATTGAATACAATTGCAGGATGGGCGATCCCGAAACCGAGGTAGTATTCCCCCGGATAAAAAACGACATGGCAGAACTTTTTGAGGCTGTGGCAAACCAGTCGCTGGATGAGTTCCACATTGAAACAGATCCGAGGTTTGTTTCTGCCATCATGCTGGTATCGGGTGGGTACCCAGGGGAATATAAAAAAGGATTCCCTGTTTCAAACCTTGATAAACTGGATGAAAGCTTTCTGTTTCATGCGGGTACGGAATTGAAAAATAATCAGGTGGTAACCAGCGGAGGGCGTGTAATGGCTGTTTGTTCCTATGGCAGCACCTTGAGAGAGTCCCTGGAGAAGGGAAACAGAAATGCTTCTTTCATCGAATTTGAAGGGAAATATTTCCGCAGGGACATAGGATTTGATCTTGATCATACCAATAAAAAACTACCGAAATAATGTTTTTCAGGTTCTACAAGGGAAATTCCCCGGCTGTCATTATTCTGATTATTCTCACAGGTATAATTTTCTGGATTCCGGGATTTCTGATTCAAACAGAACCTGTTTTACCGTTTGACTTTCTGCAGATGCCATTTTTTCAGTTTTTTTACGACATTCTTGGTTCAGGATGGGTAGCTAAATTGGTCCAGCTTGCTTTCATTATCATCACGGGCTTCAATCTGAACAGGCTAAATTCCGAATATGGGTTCCTTAGAGAGAGGACCCAACTTCCTGCGTTGTTTTTTATTCTCCTGAATTCTGCATTCCTGTTACTTTTAAAGCTCACGCCTGCGGTGTTTGCAGGATTGCTTTTTCTTTTTTCTTTTGAAAAAATTCTTCTGTCTTACAGGAAGGAAAACCTTAGCTATAATTTTTTCGAAGCTGCTTTTATTCTCTCAGTGGCTACCTTTTTTTATTTGCCGTTGTTATTCCTGTGGCCATTTATTTTCGCCGGACTCATTATTTTAAGGCCCGTGATTTGGAGAGAGTGGGTGCTGTCATTTATGGGTTTGATTCTTCCGTTCCTTCTGTTTTTTGCCGTTCAATTTATAAGGTTGGGTGAAATTCAGAGTACCTTCTCTATGCTCATTAACCAATTCTCCATTGTCAGCGTATATTTTAAGCTGAGTATTCCTAATATTGTTATTCTGGCCTGGATTGGATTATTAATCCTGCTGGGAAGCTTGATGGTGCTGAGAACGATCGCCATCAGGAAGGTTTTTTCAAGGAAAGTGTTGCTGTTCCTGTTCTGGATCTTTGTTTTTTCAGGAGTTTCCTGGTTGCTGATTGACAATGCCGATATTGAAATCATCTACTTTGCGGCAATACCGGTTTCCTTCCTGCTAAGTGAATACTTCCTTTCTATGCGATCAAAACGCTGGAAGGAGATCCTGTTTACCATTCTTCTCCTTTCCGGAATGGTTTCGGTCTATTATGATGTATTTTTATGAAAGAAAAAAGACCCTCTCGGGCCTTTTCATATTTAGTAGTTAAAACTTAGAGTCTTTTCACAAAGGACATAATTCCAACTGCCGTACCGGGTTTCCCGTCCTGGAAAGAGATAAACACATGATACACCCCGGTTTTCTGAATCTGAATATCAAATGACGGAAAGTCTTTTCCAGAAGCTGCACTGTAATTACTGCCAATCAGTCCTCTTCCGTCAAAAAGCTGTATAATGGCCTTACCCTGCGAGTGATCGGCATTGCATATAGAAAACCTGTATTGGGTTTTCTGGCTCAACAAGATGGAATACTTGGCCACCGGAACAGGCTTCCCGGGCTCGGCTACTCCCAGTTGTACCTGGAAATCCTGCAAATAGGTTGCCCCGGTTAATTGTGCAGTGCAAATCTCCACAAGCTGTTCTGTAGTTTGGGAAAAGGCAGGAGCAATAAGGGCAATTGTAAAAATAAGAATAGCAAATCGTCTCATAACCTTAAAGTATTAACTTATTGCGGATTTTCTCTGTAATGTTTATTATTTCAGCCAAATGCTCATCGCTGATTTCAATGATACTTCTCTCATTCTGAATAATCATAAGCATCCCGTCCTTTTCAATGGCCTCAGGCTCTCCAATCTCATAACGGATTTTTACCGGATCAAAGGCCTTTTTAATCTTTTCAAACTCATTCACCAACTCGGCAAACTGAGGATGAGCCCTCTGGTAGTTCTTCAGTATTATCATCAGGTCGTTCAGAATAATTTTCTGCTCCCCTATTTTCTCGGCAAGGTCCCTGTTGGGGTAGTTTTTTGATACCTGAGTGAGAATATACAAGCCCTCAATCCATACCCCGCTCACCATGAGTGCGCTCAGGTGCCCGCGATTCCCCTGCCGCAGGTAATTGTCCATCTGGTTAAAGCTGTGTACAGAGATATACATAAGGGAATCAAGATTCTGCTGGCTGGATACAAGCCGGCGCAGTGTGGCAAAGTCAAAAAACTGACCCACAGCAAGACCATCGGCCAGTCTTCTTATGGCGGAAATGTAATCAATAACAGAAGTAGTGCGGTTATACATATTCAGGTAACCCAGGTTGGCGCCAAAAATACCCAGGTTAAAAGCCCTTTTAAAATTGGTGTTGTATAAATCCACATTGGTAGTGGGCGCGAGGTATTGATTGGAAAAAGGCACACCAATGCTGCGGATCAGGGCAGCCATCTCAACCGGAGAAGATACATTGGAAATAATATCTGACATGGCTTCGGAAGAAATTTCAAGTGCATTTGCATAAATCACCGAATCGGGAATTTCAAATTCCGTACCCTGCCTTCCGTCAGACCCCGATTTACAGGACCCAATCAAGGCAACAGCCAGAACTGCGAAAATCAGCTTTTTGAACATAGCTTTAAAATTGGATGATCTTAAACTAACAAATTTAAAAAACTTAACAAACATTCAGGTTAACTTTTGCTTAAAACATCCTTGTTTTTAAACTTCAGCCTGCCCGAAGAATCAATGGCTTTTTTCAGAAAATCGTAATAGAGGGTAATGTACAGCAGCAGGGTCAACAGCCAAATAAACACAATATTAAAATAATAGGTATCGAAAAACCTGCCCATAAAATGCTTCGTGGGAGCATAAAAATGCGAGCGGAAGCTGAAATACCCTGCGGGAACCGGGTCCCTGAAAATGGGATTGATTTGCTGTACCAACTGGTGTTTATACTCCAGGATTTTATTCTTCTCGAAGACCTTCTTTACGATATCTGTGAGACTTTCATTGAAGTAATTGTCCCTTAAAAAGCGATACTGCTCAGGATTTTGCTGCATCCAGTAATTCACGATATTTTCCTTTTGCGTATTTGCAATTGTATATTCCCTGTTGTAATGCTGATCCAGCGCATCAAAGTAGCCGTATAATTCCCCGGAAACCACAAGGTCAAATTCTCCTGCCTTTAATCTATCCAACTGCGAAAACTCAATGAGAGGCACCAGTGCCTGCTCTTTCACCACCTCGTTTCTGATAACCAGGAACTCATTCATGGCAGCATCGATATTCCCTTTTCCGGAATATTCACGTGAAACAATATCCAGGCGTTTCTTTAACTCCGGTAAAAAATATACCTTCTTAAAGTCGGCTGCATTCTCCCGCTTTTCTATTTCAAAAAAGTATTTCTGGAAGGCATTGTCCTTGAATTGTCTTACCATGAGAGCCTCATAGGCCCATTTTGTCGGCATCAGATCAGCCACAAGGGGCACTTTATCCACGCTGCCAACACTCCGGTTCAGTTTTTCGAAACTAAACATTGCACCCCCGAGTATCATTTGAGGAATCATAATGAGGGGGATTAGAATATAAATTGTAACAGCGGAATTGAAGGCACTTGAAATATTCAAACCCAGGATATTGGCAAATGAGGCCAGGGAAAAAAGCGCCAGCCAGTATTGAAAATTCATTCCTTTAAGCCCCAGTATATAATTCCCTACGAGCACAAAAAGCATGGACTGAATAGCAGAGAGGGTAAAAAGTATGGATATTTTAGAAACCAGGTAGCCGGAACGGCTAAGATTGAGAAATGCCTCGCGTTTCAGGATTTTCCTGTCACGGAAAATCTCTTCGGCACTAACCGTTAACCCAAGGAAAAGTGCCACGATAAGGCTCATAAAGATATAAACAGGTATATTCTCGTTTTCCCTGAATATATAAACACTGGAATTGGGATCGGCAATGTAGCGGATAATAAAGGATAGAATAAAAGCCAGTAAAGGAGCCTCCAGCAGGTTCAATACAATGTACTGTGTATTGCTGATTTTGGAGAAAAAATCCCTGAGGGTATAAATTCTTATCTGTTTCAGCCAGTTGGGAATCCTGAGTGAGGAAGGCGGCGATGCTTTCACCTCGGCTATATCCTGAAGACGGATGTGTTCTTTGAAAAAACTTTCCCACCTTGCGGGAGGTACCTTGCGTTGGTTAGTGTATTTGCCAAATTCGTCAACTACCCTGGCCTCAATGATGTTAAAAATCAATTCGGGATTCACATTTCCACAGGTGGGGCACTCTCCTATTTCACTGTTTATTTGTGCATCAATTCGTTTGAAATACATGACAGCCTCCACAGGATTGCCGTAATAAATCTGGTAGCCCCCTGTATCGAGTATCAACATATTGTCAAACATTTTGTAAATGTCTGAAGAGGGTTGATGAATCACGACAAAAATCAATTTCCCCTTAAGCGTAAGTTCCCTCAGCAGGTCCATTACATTTTCTGAATCCCTGGAAGAAAGTCCCGAAGTTGGTTCATCCACAAACAGGATGGAAGGCTCACGAATCAACTCCAGTGCAATATTCAATCGCTTTCTTTGTCCACCGCTGATCATTTTATTCAATGGCGAACCCACCTTCATGTCCTTGCGTTCTAACAACCCAAGGTTATTCAGGGTCTTCTCCACCAAAGCAGTAATTTCCTCCTCGCCTTTATCTTTAAAGCACAGTTTGGCATTGTAGTAAAGATTCTCAAAAACGGTCAATTCCTCAATCAGCAAATCGTCCTGGGGAATCAGCCCAATAACTCCCTCCAGCTTATCCTTTTCAGCATGCAGGTCTATTCCGTTTATGCTGACTTTCCCTTTTGTTGGAGCCTCAATTCCGGCAAGCACATTCAGCAGGGTGGTTTTACCCGCACCACTTGCCCCCATTATACCAATAAGCCTGCCCTGTCCTTCGGAAAAACTGATGTTGCGTAAACCAACACCCCCGTTCCTGAAAGTAAAACCCACATCTTCCACTGCATAGGATATCTTTACAGTTGTTTCATCAGCCAGGTAGTGGGCCACTACATCGCTGTAATAAACAGGCTTCCCCTTGGGAAGTTTTACCGTGCTGCCCGAGGCGAAAAGGTATACCCTGCGGTTATGCACGGGCAAACCGTTCAGGTAAATATCCTCATTGCCGGTGTACCTCAGAAAATACAGGTCAACACTTTTGACTTGCAGGATGATGATACTTCCGTGCAAAGCTTCACAATGAATATGTTTAGCCTGCGAACAGGAAGAGGGCTGGTCATTAATTTGCAAAATGCCTGCAAAATCCATATTTTCTGAGCCTGCTCCTGTAGCAAAACGGTTTACCGCCTCAAACTCATCCTTTGACAGATTGAAAACTTCGGCAACAGTATTGAGAATGGCCATTCTCTGGTCAGAAAATTTCCTGTTGGAATTGACAATTTCAAACAGGCGAACCAGAACGACAACCTTCTGTTTTTGAGTAAGTGTTTTATTTATCTTCCTGCAGATACCAAGAATCCTTACCGAATCTTTTACCGAAGTCAGTTTGACCCCGGAATCCTGGTCTTTTTCCTCATGTTTTTCCTGTGACCTGGAAATTCCAGCGTGCTCTTCAAACAGGGCGATGTATTCTGCGGCAGCCTCATCATTCAATTGCTGATGAAGGAAATTCCGGACATATTCAATTTCGTTTTCCTCAACACCTGCATCCTGCTTCACTAGCAGGGCAAATAATTGCATTAAGGCTTTTAAAATTTCCTCACTCATCTTTTTTTAGTTGTCTGGGAAAAACAGTTCCGCCGGAAAGTTTCAGTAACTAAGTTGTTCAAAAGGAACCTCAACAATATCGGCATATTCTTCACCTGCTTCCTGCATGTCCTCATCATCCTCAGGTGAATACCACCTGACAAGCACTTCATTACCCCCATTGTGTATTTCTTCCAGTTTCATGAGAATGTCCAGAAGGATTTTGGAGGAAGCCGTATTAAAATATGTCAGCTTAAAATTAAACACTGTTTTTGTTTTGGGCTTTGCAGCATATTTACCCAGCCATGTAAGAACTGGATCATAAAAAGAAACAACATCCTCGGGCAGGGAACGACCTGCAATTTCAAAAATATCGTTTGTGGTATCCAGCATGATGGTTGGTGTATCATCGGTACCAAGTATTTTTATAACTTCCATGATTTCTCCTTTTATAAAGTTCTTGAAATAGTTGATGTAAGTAAAAAGAAGGATGTGTTTTCGCTAATGGGGAGAAAATGATAAATCAACTTCTTTCCTGTTTTCCTGGCTATATCAATAAATCCAAGCCCGGCACCTCCTTTTTCAGATAATCTTCCTTCTTTGATTTGGGTTTTGTAAAGCTGGTTTAAGCCCTCCTTATCCAGGCTGTTAATAGTTGCCAGCAGGGATCTCAGCTCTTCGGTCCTGCTGTTATCTATCACATTCCCGGTAGTTACACTGTAATCGCCTTCACCCTTACTGACAAGAAAAATTCCTCTGCCCGAGTACACAAAATCATTGGCAGCAAATTCATCGGCGTGCTTGCTGATGTTCTGAAGGCATTCCACCATAACATGAAACACTTTCTTCTGTACTGCGTTTGATTCCAGTTCCTTCATCATGCTTGACTCCGTGAGTGAAGTAAACGCCTTGGTTATCTGGTGGGTAATTTCCCCCTCATAAACCAGGGTAATCTCATGGGCTTTCATCGTTTTATAAAAGTCATAAACAAACTCCAGAAAGCCTTTTACATTTTTTTCTGCGCTCATACTTTGGTTTTTTAACAAGGTAAATATCAATAATTTTAATTAAAACTCTATTCCAATAAGTAAAATATCGTCAATCTGTTTGTAACTACCTTTCCATTTTTCATAATCTGCTGCAAAATAGCGGTGGTAGTCTTCCATGCTGAAATCAGGATTGGTTGTAATAATTTCTCTTATCCTGGGTGCGCCATACTTTTTATTCTCTTCCCCACCCACCTGGTCGGGCAAACCATCAGAGAAGAAAAATATTTTGTCTCCCTTTTTAATGTCAATGGAATAATTCATGAAGTTTGTTTCTTGCTTATTCCTGTGCGGAATACCACCAATTGCCTTACGATCTCCCTTAAACTCCTGGAGGTCTCCCTTTCTTAACAGGTAAAGAGGCCTGTGTGCTCCGGAATACTCTAATTTGTTTTCCTTGAGGTTAATCTTACAGAGAGCTATATCCATACCATCACGGGCATTTGCATCGGCCATATCCTGCTTCAGGGTTCTGCGCACACCGTAGTGAAGCTGGTCCAGTACTTCCCCTGCAGTCAGTTCCCGGTCGTGGTCCACAACATTATTGAGAATAAAATAGCCAATGAACGAAAGAAGTGCTCCCGGCACACCATGTCCGGTACAATCCACCGCAGCCAGAAAAATATTGTCCCCCTTATGGAAAAACCAGGGGAAATCTCCGCTGACCACATCGCGCGGCACATAAAAAATAAAGGACTTTTGCAAAAATTCCCTTATAAAGTAGGAGTTCGGAAGAATGGAGCTCTGGATACGCTCGGCATAGTTGATACTCTCGGTAATCTTACGGTTCTTGTCCTGGATCTCCCTCTCAATGCGCTTGGCTTCGGTTATGTCATGCCCCACAAATAAAACTGATTCCAGTTCATTCTCATTGAATTCAGGAATGCCATTAAAACTCATAATCCGCTCTTCCCCGGCCAGGGCAATTGTTAGTTCTGCGTTGAGTTTTTCCGGTTCCGCCTTGATCTTTTTAATTGCCTCCCTGAAAAACTCAAACAACACTTCGTTCATGTTCACCTCGCTTATGGTCTTGTTTGAAACTTCAGCGGCTTTCAACCCTGTGAAGTTCTCAAACATGGGGTTGGCATAGAAAAACTTTCCTGTCACCCCAAGCCTTACAATTATGTCAATAGAATTCTCCGAAAGTGCCTGCATCTTGGAGCGCATTCTTTCTTCCTTCTCTGCCCTAACCCGCTCGGTAATATCCTGGGAGTTCAGAATAATACCTTCAATGGCAGGATCGTGCAAAAGGTTTCTTCCTGTAGTTTCAATAAATATCTTTTTGCCGTCTTTCTTGATAAAGGTGTACTGAATGGTAACCGGCTCGGAAGGATTCTTCAACAGGGTGCTGAACATCTCTCTGAGGTCCTGATCACCTTTTGGTGTAAGCCTGTCAAAATCTTTGCCCGCCATCATTTCCTCCGGGGTAAATCCCAGAATCCTGGTTGTAGAGGGGCTCAGATACTTTGGTTTTATATCCCGATCATAAATGGAAATTATTTCGGAGGCGTTTTCCAGCAGGGAGTGAAGCCTCTTCTGTGCAATTTCCACCTCCTTGATTTTGGATTCCAACTGGGAATTTGACCTTTCCAACTCCTCATGCGTTGCACGCATTTCTTCGGCATTCTGACGAAGCTGTTCCTCATTCTCACGCAATTCCAGGGTCATCTGCCGGGCTTCCTGCAGTAGTTTCTCCGTTTTCTTGTTGATATTGAGATTGAAAATGGTGCGTGCTATGATCTCCCCCAGTTCGCGCAGGTAAGTTATGGTGAGTCCGGAAATTTCCTCCTCTAGGGAGGCAAACTCAAGAACTCCCTGCAGCTTTTCATCGGTAATGAGTGGAACCAGTAAAAGGCTTTTAGGCTTTTTATCTCCCAGGATTCCCGAAGTAATGGTCATGTAATCATCGGGGATTTCAGTGCGGTAAATAATGTCCCTTTCATAGGCACATTGCCCGATAAGTCCCTGTCCGATTTTAAATTCCTGGTTTATATACTTTTTCCTGTTAAAGGCATAGGTGGCAAAATTGACAAGGGTATTCTTTTCCTCACTGTAAATGTAGACTGCCCCCTGTATAGCCCTGATATACCTGATGAGCAGGACCAGCACCTCGTAGGTGAGCTCATCCAGATTGTTGTTCAGTCTCAGGATATTGGCCACTATTTCCTTCCCTTCAGCAATCCAGTTTTGTTCTTCCTCTTTTTTTCTGTTTGCCACCAGGTTTCTGCGCATCAGCAGTAACGACTGCCCCAGCAGATCGTCCTGGCTTACTTCTTCAGAGTCAGCTGTGTAATCACCCTCGCCGATTTTCTTCGCAAAAGCAGCATTCCTGCTGATGCTCTCCTCCTTCTCTTTCAATTCGGTGAGCAAGGCCAGTGCTTTTTGTTCCTTTTGAACATAAAAAAGATACACCAAAATGGCCGCAAGAACAGGAATCAAATCCAAAAGCCACAAAACCGGATTATCCCGGTGCATTTGTCCGAGTCCACGAAAAATAAGAGGGTAATTTTTCGTGGCAAATTCCCAAATCCATGCAGAAAATGGTAAAATAAATCCGGCGAAAAACCCAACAAGTGTTTTGTTGTAGATTTTTCCCATTGTATCCATATCGAGTGCAATCTGCTTCATTTCTTCTGCTCTGATGATTTTTCAGTGATAAATTTCCCTGCTATACTTCCTGCTTTTTTCACAAGCTCCTCAAAGAAGAGTATTTCTTTCTCACCCGGTTCAGTAAAAAAGGCCAGTTCAATAACCCCAACCGATTCATTTTCAATCACCACGGGCACTATTACCAGATTGGAAGGAGAGGAAGACCCAAGTCCTGAAAGCACGGTGATGTAACTTTCAGGAATATCGGCTATTTTCATCACCTGCCTGTTTTTTGCCACTTGCCCCGAAATGGTTTCTCCGGTCATAAATTCACGGGGAGGCACATCGGAATAGTATGCGTAATCGGCAATTTTGGTGAAATTCCCGGATTTCTTATCCAGTGAAAAATACAATGCTTGTACAACTTCAAATTCTTTCGCCAGCAGTGCCAGTAATGACTCGGAAAATACGGTAAGGTTTTCCTTTTTTGCTTTCTTCAGCAAACCATCCACCCATTCACCATAATTTATCTCCGTGGTTAGTTCTACTTGATTTTCCTCCTCTTTTTCCAACTCATCTGCCTCAGAATTCTCTATTATTTTTTCCATGCTCACTATTTTCTCTTCTTTTTGTGAAAGTAGATTCAGTGAGAGGAAGGCAATTCCGGTAACAACAAGCAACACAAGATAAAGGTAGGTGGATCCCGGAACCTCGTGTTCCCGTACCCCAGCAACAACAAGTACTACAAGTCCCAGGTTGATGAGAAAAAGAAGAGGGCTCAGGTATTTATTTGTTTTCAAAAATTTCATCCGTACAAAAAATTTATGTTATTAATTACATGCATGTTACACCTTGACCTTTAATTCTCTTTTACAAACGGATGGAACACCCATATTTTGTTCATTTGTGTTTGTGCTAGCTGACTTACATGGGTGTTTCATCCTTTATGTTTCTCTATTTTAAATTCTTTAAGTACTCAATAATCTGGTTTGTCTTTAATATATAATCCACTTTGGTAAGTTTCAGTGATGCTTCGGTCATTGTTTTCACCTGGCATTCCATGGGGTCCTGCACAATGGCAACACCGCCCAGGTCTTTCAGTTTCTTCAGCCCCATTGCACCATCCTTATTTGCGCCCGACAGGATGATTCCAATTGCCTTTTCGCGGTAAGCTTGTGCAGCAGTGATGAAAGTAAGGTCAATGGAAGGACGGGAGTGATTTACCGGCTCTTCGGTTGATAGTGCAATCCTGTTGCCTAACTCTACAAACATGTGATAATTGGCAGGAGCAAGGTAGGCAATTCCGGGCTTAATCTGATCCTTGTCATCAGGCTCCACCACTGGTATATTGGATTTCAGGGACAATGCCTCAACGAACCCGCTGCGGATATGTTTCAACCTGTGCAAACTCAGCAATACAGGTAATGGAAAATCCTTCGGCAATGAATTCAGAATGCGCGTAATCACCTGAAAACTGCCGGCTGAACCTCCTATTATAACTGCCTTATACTTCATTTTTTCCGGTAAATTTTTTCATTTTTGTCCACTATCTGAAAGGCAGCACCGGTAATCCCTGTGGGAATATTTTCCTTTGTACCAACCACCAAATACCCTCCGGGTAAAAGGCTTTGATGCAAAGAGGAAATGACTGTATCTGCAAGTGGCTGATTAAAATAAATCAACTTGTTACGAAACAAAACCAGTCTTACACTGCGTGGACTATTTTCAAAGGAAGTATTCTGCTCAATGAACTGAACCTTCTCAATGAGGGAAGGATCCCAGTTGCCTGTAACATTGTTGCTGGCATAGTATTTGCTGAACTCCACCTTACCTGAAAACTTCAGGTAATTTGATTCGCTGTTTTCAAGTTTTACAGGATTAAACAGCCCTGTTTTTACCTGCTCAATACTTTTCGCTGACAGAGAAGAAGCATATACCTGGGAGGCTACATCAAAGCCACTTTCCCTTAATAGAATTGCCAGGGAATAAAGTTCCTCACCTGACGAAATCATGGGTACGAAAATGCGTGAAGATCCGGTAGATTGTATCACTTCGGGAATAATAATGTCCCTGAGCATTCGCCAAACCGATGGATCGCGGAAAAGCTCTGTAGTCTCAACACTAAATTCCTGCATAAAATCTCCGAAAAAACCGGGGTCTTTTTTCAGCCGTGCTATCAATCCATCTGCATCATTCAGACCAAAGGCGCCGATGGTGTGCTCCAGCCTTCTCTTGAGTGAGGTGAGAGCATAATCTTTTAGATCCATGCCAAATAAATCTGAAATGGCCTGAACCACCTTGCGGGTGTCAACAATTCCAATCTCGTATTTGTTGTTCTCCTCCATTCCCTTTTTGCAGTTCTTTTAATGTATTGTCAAAAAAAAAGATTTTTTTTCATTTTTTCCGGTCTTTTCCGGTGATACAACTCATCAATTCTACTTTTTAAAATATACCTGCCCCCTTCTTTCAAATTTTGACGAAACAGGTCCCATAATTGTCTCATGCAAACCAAGTATGAGGCATCCGCCGCTGAAGAGGTTTTCGTGAAACATTTCAAAAATTCTGTTCTGCAAATCATAATTGAAATAAATGACCACATTACGGCACATGATAATATCAAATTTTACATAGTTCATGGCCCCATTGGTCACCAGGTCGTGTTTGCGAAACATCACACCGTCCCTCAAAAAACCCTTCATCTGTATGCTGTCTTTTACCTTGTCTATGCTAAAGTATTTTTCATAGGGCACATCATTGTATTCCTCGTAGTTGAAGGGATTCTCCTTGATCACCTTATCAAAGTTATCCAGGTACCCAATGTTAAACCTGTACTTGTAAACTCCCTTTTTCGATATCTCGAGTACATCGCTGTTCAAATCGCTGGCCATCACCTTGCTTTTATCGAGCAGGCCCATCTCGTTTAGCAGAATCATCATGGAGTAAACTTCCTGCCCGGTGGAACAGCCCGCATGCCAGATATTGATTTTTGAATTGTTCTGAAACTTAGGCAAAATTTTATGCCTTAGATTTTGCCACACAGGGGGATCACGGAAAAGTTCGGTTGTGTTTACGGTAATTTCCTTTACCACACTTTCGAGGAAGTTCCTGTTGTTTTTGATTTTTGAAACCAGGAGTTTCAGATCGCACTGGTTATCAGTCATAACTTTCACCAACCTACGCTTCAGCGATTTGTCCGAATACTCGCTGAAATCATACTCCGATGAAGCTTTTAGCGTATAAACAAAATATTGAAGCTCCTGGTCTGTAACTGTTAACAACACGCAATCAATGTTTAAAATAAAACCGAATAACCATAAGCCCTTGTATTAAAGAAGCTTACAATACATCAACAACAACTTCTCTTATTGTGTGCAATCTTTGTACGAAATTCACCTTCAAGGGTTTTAATTTTTGGTGAAAAAAGTTTGCCTGAAAAATTACTGTCTTCAAAGTATTTGACTTTGCGGATTTCAAATTCTTTGACTGCTGCAAGGGGGAAAATTTTCACAACTTCCCAAAACTATCTATCTTTGAGCGCAAATGATTTTGTCATATTTACCCGTAGTAATCACAAAAGAATCAATTCATGAAATTTGGCGTTGTAATTTTTCCGGGTTCCAATTGCGATCAGGACATGATTTATGTTCTGAGAAACATCATGGAGCAGGAAGTCATTCAGTTATGGCATAAAAACTCAGATTTGCAGGGTGTGGATGCCGTTGTGCTGCCTGGAGGGTTTTCCTTTGGAGACTACC
The DNA here is from genome assembly GCA_037446695.1 of Bacteroidota bacterium. Taxonomy (GTDB): domain Bacteria; phylum Bacteroidota; class Bacteroidia; order Bacteroidales; family PUMT01; genus JBBIHY01. Next base: position 119,577 of record JBBIHY010000004.1, on the reverse strand, counting down.
TTCGTTCCGGAGCCATAGCACGCTATTCACCAATCATGGACAGCGTGATTGATTTTGCCAATAAAGGAGGATTTGTATTCGGGGTTTGTAATGGGTTCCAGATTTTGTGTGAGGCCGGTCTTTTGCCGGGTGCCCTGCTTCATAATACAAATCAAAAATTCATTTCAAAAAACATTTACATTACCCCCGATAACATTCATACTCCTCTTACTTCGCTGATTAACCATCCCAGGCCATTGAAAATACCCATTGCTCATGGCGAGGGAAGATATTATGCCAAAGAGAATGAAATTGCAGCCATGAGGCACAACAAGCAGATCCTCTTTCGTTATTGCGATGCCTATGGTAACATTTCTGAAGAATTTAATCCCAATGGCTCAGTAGATAACATTGCAGGTGTTTGCAACGAAAAGAAAAATGTGTTTGGCATGATGCCCCATCCTGAGAGGGCTTCTGACGACGAACTGGGAAATACCGATGGGCGGGTAATCTTCGAATCTATCCTTCAGCGCCTCATTCATTTGAGAGGTTAAATTCAGTCTTTCGTGTTTTTGGGCACAGCCCTTTTCAGGTTAAATTTCTGGCTTACCCATCGCGGAAAAATTACAGCCCCAATGAACAGGTAGGGATAATAGCTTACCATACGCCAGATGAGGGCCATCATTACAGCAAAACCCACAGGAACGAACTCACCCAGGTAACGGGAAAAAACAAATTCGGCAAATCCGCTTCCGCCGGGCGTGGGACTTACCAGCATCATGATCCACATCACCAGTTGCCGGGCAAATATAAGAAAGTGGTCTTCCACTAAAAAGAACGCCAGTATAAGGAAATTCACGAGCCAGTATCTTGCCGTCCATGAAAATGCTGTGGCTGCAAAAGCCTTCAGCCAGAAGAAAATGGATTTACGTCTGAATACCCGGGAAGCATGTATCAGGTCATTTCCTGTATCATTTACCCTGGGGCGCCATTTTCTCAGGAACCTGAGTTTGAAAATTCTAAGCAGCATCCATTTGATAGCCCTGGGGTTTATAAACAAACCATACCCCATGATCAACACAACAAAAAACTTGATCCCGTAACCAATCACTGCAAAGTAGAAAAATTCGTTGGCAAAGCTCAGAACTTCACCGCTTTCGGCCATGCCCACAGCAAACAACTTAGAGCCGCTGACAAGAATAACAAGCATGGGCAGCATAATAATGAAATACAATTCATCAAGAAAAGAAGTGGCCATTACTATGGCGGCACTGCGCCCAACATTGATGCCTTCCTTGGTGACATAAAAAATGGCCACTCCCGTTCCTCCAATGGCCGAAGGTGTTACAGCTGATGAAAACTCCCATAACAGAATAACCCTGAGGCACTGCCACCAGGTAAATTCTCCTTCGGTGAGAATTTTCAGCCTGACCATATATCCAAAATCCCTCACTACAATCATTAGAATTGCAACAACAAACCAAAACAGGGTATACCACGAAAACCGCACCATCGAAAAAAGACTTAAATCCAGTTCGTTATAAAGCATATAGCCAACAACCCCAAGACCAATGATAATTGGAACAATTATTTTTTTCCAGTGCCCGTTACCGGCAGGTTTGTCTGAAGACATTCAATAAGGGAATTCAAAAAAATTAAACAAAGATAAGGTGTAAAAGTTTAGGTTTTTGAAAAATCCCTCTCTGCTCATTATTTTTTGGTTAAAAGAAAATACTCACCAAAAGCAATTAATTTTGCAAACGATTCATATTGTTGATTATTATCAGCATCCCGTTCCCCGGGCAACTTTCATGAGCAAACCACTAATCAGGGCACACCTGGCAATATTCATGGCAAATGTTTTCTATGGTATTAATTACACCATTGCCAAGGAAATCATGCCTGTATATATTCAGTCCTTTGGGCTAACTGTTGTAAGGGTGCTGGGAGCAGCCATTATGTTCTGGATATTCACCGCCCTGGGCGAAAAAGAGAAAATTGATAAAAAAGACATGTACAGGCTGCTGGTCGCAGGACTGCTGGGAGTGGCGGTTAACCAGTTGCTGTTCCTTACCGGACTAAACCTTTCTGCACCAATTGATGCCTCCCTCATTATGACAACCATTCCCATGTGGGTGCTGGTTGTGGCTGCACTCATGGCACAGGAACATGTTTCACCAGCTAAAATTGGTGGAATCATTGCAGGTTTTTCCGGAACCAGCCTGCTTATCCTGGGAAACGGTAAAATTAACTTTGGCTCTGAAAACATGCTTGGTAATCTCATGCTGCTCACCAACGCATTTTCCTATTCTGTTTACCTGGTGATTGCCAAACCCCTGTTGCAGAAATACAAACCATTTACAGTAATAAAGTGGGTATTTACAGCAGGCCTGGTTTTTGTCACCCCTGTAGGTTTCAACCATTTTATGGCCATTCAGTGGAGTGAAATGCCATGGTGGATATTCTTTGCCCTAATTTATGTTGTGGTGTTTACCACCTTTTTTGCCTACCTGTTCAACATTTACGGCCTGAGGCATGTAAAACCCTCCACGGTGAGTATTTATATTTACTCCCAACCGCTCATTGCTGCAATGGTTGCCGTTTTACTGGGGAAGGACAGTTTGAATGCAACAAAAATAATGGCGGGACTGCTGGTTTTTATTGGCGTGTATCTTGTGAGCAGGCACAATAACCTCAACCAGAAAGGCCTGGTCGCTTTTTTCTTCAGGCCGCTGAAATTTGGAAAAAATATTTTCCCCTGGAACCGGACTGCCAGAAATCAACCATCCGGACAATAGTGTTGGAATTTTATTTCCTTCTGAGTATCTTTATTGAAAACTTCCAAATATGGAACTGAAACATGCGATTGAAAACAGGGCAAGTGTGCGCACCTTCCGTAACGAAGAAGTCTCCCTGGCCGATTTGAAAGAAATGGTAAGGCTTGCCAGCCTCGCTCCCAGTGCGAATAACTACCAACCGTGGAAATTTATCATCGTTCGAAACAAGGAAATTCTGAATAAACTGGCCATGAAAGTTTCGGCCCGTATCGCCGAGTTGCCTGAGAATCAGTCAAAAGCCTCAAAAAATGTGAAATCGCAGGTGGAATGGTTTGCCACATTTTTCAAGGATGCTCCGGCACTTGTAGCCCTTGCCATGGAGGATTACGAAACCGTTCTGGAAAAAGGAGTAACCATTTCGCACGATGAGATCAACCGTATGCGCAATTACCCCGATATACAGAGTGCTGGAGCCTGCATTCAAAACCTGCTGCTGGCAGCGGTTGACCTTGGCTATGGCGCATGTTGGCTGAGTGCACCCATGATAGCCAAGCAGGACATTGAACCCCTGCTGAAAATAAAAGAACCACACCACCTGATTGCTTTCGTGGCAATTGGCAAACCCGACAGGCCGGTAATTCCAAAAGAAAAAAAGCCGGTGGATGATATGCTTGAAATCATTGACTGACAAATGAAATCATATTTCATTCTGACATTAATCTTCTTCTTTTCTTTTTACGGAACAAAATCCTTTTCCCGGGAATTATCCGAAGGGAAAAAACAACAGTCTGTTTCCCTGCAATCAGGATTCATGATAGGAGGTGATTTTGCCCTGAGTTTTCGTTAATATTTTGATTACCAAAAGCAATGGAAAGAAAAGTGGTCATGGGGCCTATCCTTTGAGACCAATCGGATTGGCATCAACTATTCCGGAGAAAGACGGTTTGGGTCAGATGAGTTTTGGGGATTACTCTCGCTGAATAGTATTTACAAAATCCAACCTTTTGGGTATAAAATATATTGGAAATCTTTGGCAGGAGCGGGGGTGTTTCCCTTCAATGGTAGAATGACAGAAAGTTAGGCATGCACAATAACAATGAATGAACTGTAGAAATAATGTTACAAAAAATGTGCATTTTGTGGCCTCCCCGCTGATAGTATTGTTTCCTCCCTCCCGGCTTTATTTTGCACCTTTCTTTCCTTGTTACCCGCATCATGTAAAAGTTCTTACAGTTTTGCCCCTGGGCTTAAGAGTGAGTTTTTAAATGAACTCCTACCAGCTTTCATAATCAAATGATTAAATTGCCTACTTTAAAATGTATTAATATTCACATTTCAAGGAATCAATGATGGACAAATACATTCTGGCACTTGACCAGGGTACAACCAGTTCCCGTGCCCTTGTTTTCGACAGGAGCGGGAATCTCTGCTCGCTGGCACAAAAGGAAATTACCCAGTATTTTACTCAACCCGGATGGGTAGAACACGACCCCGACGAAATATGGTCATCACAAATGGCCGTGGCTGCCGAGGCAGTATCCAAAATGGGCATTAACGGAAAATCCATTGCCGCCATTGGCATTACTAATCAAAGGGAGACCACTCTGGTTTGGGACAAAAAAACCGGTAAGCCCGTTTATAATGCAATTGTATGGCAGGACAGGAGAACAGCAGCCCTCTGCGAGGATTTAATCCACAACAGTTATGCAGAAATAATCAGGAAAAAAACCGGGCTGGTGATTGATGCCTATTTCAGTGCAACGAAGGTGAAATGGATACTGGACAATGTGCCCGGTGCACGCCAAAAGGCAGAAAATGGTCAACTTGCATTTGGAACGGTGGATAGCTGGCTGGTTTGGAAATTCACCCAGGGTAAAACGCATGTGACCGATGTAAGTAATGCCAGCCGTACCATGCTCTTTAACATTCACAGCCTTGCATGGGACAATGATTTGCTTTCCCTGTTTGACATTCCCCGGAGCATGCTCCCCGAAATAAAAAACTCCAGCGAGATATACGACCACAGCCATACCATTTTCTTTTCGTCTCAGGTACCTATTGCAGGTATAGCCGGCGACCAGCAGGCTGCCATGTTCGGACAAATGTGCGTGGAAGAAGGCATGGTAAAAAACACTTATGGCACAGGGTGTTTTATTCTTATGAACACCGGGCAAAAACCATTCCTTTCGGAAAACAAACTTATTACCACCGTTGCATGGAAAATTGGCAATGATTTACAGTATGCTCTCGAAGGAAGCATATTTATCGGTGGAGCAGTGGTACAATGGCTGCGCGACGGGCTGGGTGTAATCAGCTCTTCGGCCGAAGTGGAAAAACTTGCAAACAGCGTTGAAAACAGCGGTGAGTTGTTTTTTGTGCCTGCATTTACGGGGCTTGGATCACCCTACTGGGACCCGCATGCAAGGGGAATGCTCATTGGCATCAGCCGGGGTACCACGAGGGGGCATATTGCACGTGCCGCACTTGAAGGCATAGCATACCAAACCATGGATGTGCTGGATGTGATGAAGAAAGACTCCGGCATGGAAATCACTGAACTCAGAGTGGATGGAGGTGCCGTGGCAAACAACCTGCTTATGCAGTTCCAGAGCGACATCCTGGGCATTCCGGTACTAAGGCCAAAAATCACCGAAACCACCGCATTGGGCGCAGCTTACCTGGCAGGACTTGCTACCGGGTACTGGCAAAACCTGGATGAACTGAAGCAGCAATGGAGAATCGACAGGAAATTTACTGGGACCCTCTCTCCGGAAGAAATCTCTTCATTGAAAAGCAAATGGGCCGATGCGGTAAGAAGAGCAGGTTCATGGTCGTTATGACATTACTTGCTGTAAATATCTTGCATTTACCGTGATGCAGGAAGAGGTCAGAAGTCAGTTTAAATAAAATATAAATATTTGCTTCACCACCCGGTATGTAGTTTAATGACCCAGAAATATGAATATTCCAGATATTCCTTTCCACAAACTCATAGGAATCAAAAAGGCAGAATATGGCGATGATTTTATTTATAATATTGATTTCAGGGAATAGTATCTGAATCATCTTGGAATCATGCATGCCAATGCTTTATACCCACTTGCCGATGCCACAAGCGGAGAATTTCGCCACAAAAATTTTAAGGATTACGCCCTCAAAGTTATCCCGGTCATTTGAAGTGCTGAATTAAGATATCTGAAACCAGCAACGGGGCCTGTATTTTCAAAGGCCGCTTTCACGGAATCCGGCGTTGATGAAATCCTGAAGGAACTTCAAACGAAAAAAAGGGGGCAAAAAAAAGTCCGTGTGGATATATTTGAGCAAAAGGGTGTAAAAGTTATGACCGCCCTTCTAAAATGGTTGGTGACTGGTAAGTAATATTTACGAAAAGGAAACCCATGGGCAGAATTAAAAAACCCCGTTTGTGACGGGGTTTTTTGTTGTCCGACTAGGATTCGAACCTAGACAGGCAGAACCAAAATCTGCAGTGCTACCGTTACACCATCGGACAATCACATGGCTTTTTTAAGCCAGTGCAAAAGTAATAAAAAAATTGTACCTGCAAATTGTGTAATGAAATCTATCTTGGCTCTCAGTCCAAACTTTGCTGGAATAGTACTTTTATATCGCAGGTACTACAAAAATGATATTAGAACTTTAATTAATCTTTATTCCCATCCGCTTAAGCTGACGGATTGCCAACCAACAAAACAAAACCACGGGGGGCTTTAGCCCCATTTTCCCATTATGCGGCTGAAGCCAAAGGCAATCTAATTGAATGAACAATTGATGAAAATCAATTTCTTTGGATAAAGCCAATGACAATTTGAAATTAAATAAACTTTTTATAATTCTTCATTCCCGTCAGCTTCAGTTGACGGATTGCCAACCAACAAAACAAAACCACCGGGGGCTTTAGCCCCATTTTCCCATTATGCGGCTGAAGCCAAAGGCAATATAAGACTGGTTTAATTCTTTCCGGAAATTAATTACAGACAACTTCAACATATAGCATAACTCCAAAGACCTTACCCATGGAGATGAGTTTGGAATGGGGGCTAATTCACCACATGAATACCACTTTCCGTTACCTTCAGTTTTTTACCGGGAATGGACCATAACCTGCGCTCTGAAACATTTGATACCGAAGCAAGGATGTCTTCCAGTCCCTCTTCCACAACTACCTCATATCCTTCGGGTACATAAAGGTAAAGTTTCACCTCGGGAAATCTCCATTTGCCCTCGCTGCCAGAGTCAAAATAGGACGGAAGATAAATTACATTCCCCTCCTGTGTCCACAAGTATTCAATATCAGCAGAACTCAGCCGGGAGGTTTTCCTGTTTTGCCCAAAAGCCTGTTTCCTTACCTCGAATTCAACCTGTTCGCTCTTGCCCTTGCGAATATTTAACCTGGGAACACCATAGATTTTGTTGTCCTCCTTATGGTAATATACCCTGTACTTTGCATCATCAATGGAGATAAGGCTGGTTAGTTCGGGATAGTCTACCGCTTTAGTGCGCAGGTAAATGGTTTTGTCGGGAGAGCTTATTTCAGTTACTGTTTCCACAGGCGTGCGTGTGGTAAATTTGCTTCCTTCAAAGGCTGCAAGGGTAACCAGGGTGCCCAGACTTAGAATCCAGATCAGGAAGGTTATCAGGCCCACAGCCCTGTCATTCGACCGGAAGCCGAAAATGAGTTTGAGTCCTCCATATATGATCGCAATTAAAGGAATGGCAATAAAGAAAAATAAGGCAATGAGTACAATAGTGAGTGCTGCAGGCGATACCACAAAGGAAACCAATTCCGGAATGAAGGCCAGTTCACCGCTCATAATCCCAAAGTGGAGTAACTCGCCCTTGAAGAAAAACAGTCCTGAAAATGTGAGCAATATGACGATACCTGCAAAAATCATGGCCAGTCCAATTACTCCTAAAACAAATTTCACGAAAAACAGTAGGATTTTTCCAAATACGATAAAAATTTCATTCAGGGCATTTCTTGTGTTCTTTGCACCTTCTGACTGGCTCATTTTTTTGAAGTTGGCCTTTACATCGCGCATTTCTTCATGAATGGTGCGCTCTATATTGGATACTGTTACCGTTTCGCCTTTCATTTCGAGTTTTTGTGAAATGGTGAGTGCCTTGGGTATGGCTATCCACATTACCAGGTAAACCAGGGCGGTTACCCCGTGTCCAAAAATGAGCAGTATAAAGGCAATGAGCCGCATGACAAGGGGGTCAATCCCGAAATAAGCGGCCAAGCCACTGCAAACACCACCAAGTATGGCATTGTCGGGGTTGCGGTACAGGCGCCTGTTGGCCTGCCTGCTGGCCCTGGATGACCTGCGGGAATATCCCTCTTTTTCTTCCTCATCGGCCAGTTCCAAAGGATCGCCCATCACTTTGATGACTTCTTCCACATCGGAAAGTATGATGGCTTCCCTGCCATCACTCAGTTTGGCCTGAAAAAGCTCGGCCATGCGTGACTCTATATCCGAAACCACTTCCTTTCCGCCTTCCTTGCGGCTGAAATGCTCTTCTATTAAACCGAGGTAATGTTTGAGTTTTTCATAGGCATCTTCGTCAATATGAAAAACCATGCCTCCCAGGTTGATTTTGATTGCTTTTTTCATCTGTACAAAATATTTATATTATTAATTACCAATACATTATTTTCTAGCTTTCAACATTCATTATCGAGCAGATGCCTGCCTGACGGCAGACAGGGAACACCCATAGTTTGTTCATCCGTGTTTGTGCCTGGGTACTATCATGGGTGTTTCATCGTACAATATTTATTTGGTTATTTTTTACGATTTTTATTAATGGAACTTACTGCATCCACCAGTTCTTTCCAGGCATTGTCCAATTCTGTCAAAAACTCCCTTCCCTGCCCAGTAAGAGTATAATATTTCCTGGGTGGACCTTGTGTGCTCTCTTCCCAGCGATAGCTGAGCAATCCGGCATTTTTCTGCCGGGTAAGCAGGGGGTAAAGGGTGCCTTCCACCACAATCATCTTCGATTTTTTAAGTTCCTTCAGTATGTCGGTGGCATAACAATCCTGATTAGCCAGCAGCGACAATATGCAGTATTCCAGAACACCCTTGCGCATTTGCGCCTTTGCATTTTCTGAGTTCATATGCTATGTATTTATAATTTCAGATTTTTCTTTACCTGTTTAAATTCTTCCTTCACGGCTTTGCCAATATTTTTTATTGTGACCGGCTCGCCTTTCATCTCGATTTTTTGTGCCGTGGTAACCGCCCCCGGAACAAATATCCACAGAATAATGTACACAATCAGTCCGCCACCACCGGCTAAGACCAGCAGCACTGCAAGAATACGTGCAAGGAGAACGTCAATGTCAAAATAGGCTGCCAGTCCACTGCACACCCCGCCAAAAATGCGGTTATCAATATCGCGGTAAAGCCTGCGCGGTCTGCTGTAACCGTATTGCTCCCTCCAGGAAGAAGTGCTTTCGTTCCCGGCGATTTCTTCGGGGCGGCCAAGTATACCAATCACTTTTTCCACATCTGCAATAGTAATGACCACATTGGGATTGGATGAACCTGCCCTGAACAACTCGGCCATACGGGTCTCTATATCAGCCACGATCTCTTTCCTTTCTTCGCTGTTGGAAAAATGCAGCTCTATGGAGCGCAGGTAGCTCTTCAGAAACTCATAGGCGTCTTCGTCAATGTGGAAGATGTTTGCGTTCAGATTGATGGTGATGGTTATTTTCATTGGACTATTGTTTTGAAAGTAATTTGAGGCTGGCTAAAAAGTATATATTCTGGTAATCCTGACTTCGCCCTTTTGGAGGGGAAAGAATCTAAAAACTAAATATGAGATGCTTCGCTAACGTTCAGCATGACAAAACAATACAAAATTTACTGATGAGACAGACACCTCTGCTCTTAATAATCCCGGCTCCGCCCTCCCCGGTAAACCATTTATAAACCTCTTCCCCGTTTCAGGAAGAAATACCCCCGCAATGAAATCATACAGAAATTGCCTTGCTTTCATCTCAAAATCCTGTATTTTTATCTGTTTGCTTTGCATGATACAAAAATTTAAAATACCTTTTAATACACTGTTGCTTTCATTGCAAAGATATATATTTATTTTATTACTTTGCTATACATAGTACTAAAAATCTTTTTAAAAATGCAATCTATTTTTTAATGCCTTGATTTTGTAGTGGTTGCAAAACAAACTTTTTTATGGTTTTTGAAGGAACTTTACTGAAAATGAAATCCACTTTGGGTGAAGTGGTGCAATATCACCTGCCTGTTGGTGCTGAATTGGTACCCATGAACGAACTGATTGGGAAACACATTCACCTGCAATACCAACATGAGATTTACTGTATTGGCTGCAGAAGAAAAACGGCCAAATCATTTGCCCAGGGCTACTGTTTCTCCTGCCTGAAAACAGCACCCGAAACCAGCGAATGTGTTTTGCGTCCCGAACTTTGCCAGGCTCATATAGGCATCACTCGCGACATGGCATGGTCGCAGGGCCATTGCCTGCAGGAACACATCGTGTATTTTGCCAACACAAACGGACTGAAAGTAGGTGTAACCAGGCTCTCACAGGTACCTACCCGCTGGATAGACCAGGGAGCCAAACAGGCGGTAATGTTTTTAATAACACCTAACCGGCATACAGCTGGACTGGCAGAAGTAGAACTGAAAAAGCATTTCAGCGACAAAACCAACTGGAGAAATATGCTGCTTGATAAGGAACCCGGCCCCATTAACCTGATGTCCCTTGCACAGGAAGCCACTGCCCTGTTGCCCGCCCACATGAAGGAATATTTGCTGCAAGAAACCGAAATCACCAACATAAACTACCCGGTAACCCGCTACCCCGAAAAAGTTGCCACCCTTGACCTTGAAAAAAACCCCGACATAAGCGGTACCCTGAACGGCATCAAGGGACAATACCTGCTGTTTGAAAACGGTCTTGCCTTAAACATTCGTAAACACAACGGTTACCTGGTGAGGGTGGAGGTATAGTTTACTAATGAACGGACACTGCAATATTAGTCGTTACAAACGACACGAAAGAATAAGCAAGTGTTATAAACACGTGCCAGCGCAGCTATGAAAATAATACGTAAGCAAAAAACATAATTTAAACAACAAAGGAGGCTTTTCTGCCTCCTTCCTGCTCCCCCTCTAGGACTTGAACCTAGGACCCCCTGATTAATCCCGAAGTCTCGGGACTCTAACCTATGCTTTCAAAGATTGACATACGATAATTATCATCATATATAAATTTCTTAATAAAATCGATTGATTTTTGACTTTTAACGAATTTTTCAAGCTTCATCGCCTGACTTCTGCTCCCAACCGGAACTGATATCATTAGCTCCCATGGCCTGAACTTTGAAGTAAAAGAATTGTAAGGAGATGTATTATGGTAAATCAATCTCTTTTCAGGAAATTCCGAATATCCTGTATAATACTTATCATAAGACGGTGAGAAAAGTATGTAAACGTAAAACATAATTTAAACAACAAAGGAGGCTTTTCTGCCTCCTTCCTGCTCCCCCTCTAGGACTTGAACCTAGGACCCCCTGATTAACAGTCAGGTGCTCTAACCAGCTGAGCTAAGGAGGAATATACTAAATAACTAACCCTACTCTTTACTTTCCACCCTGATTAATCCCGAAGTCTCGGGACTCTAACCTCCCGATAACTATCGGGATGAGCTAAGGAGGAATATACTAAATAACTAACCCTACTCTTTACTTTCCACCCTGATTAATCCCGAAGTCTCGGGACTCTAACCTCCCGATAACTATCGGGATGAGCCAAGGAGGAAAATTGAGATGCAAAACTAAAAGGATTTCGTGAATAAAACAATATCTTTGATAAGAAATTCACGATTTTTAGCCTATGAGTCTTGTAATTGTCGGCAGTGTTGCTTTTGACGCGATTGAAACTCCCTTTGGGAAAACAGATAAAATTATTGGCGGGGCAGGTAGTTTTATCAGTCTTGCAGCCTCTTATTTCACCGAAAGTCCGAGGTTAATTTCTGTTGTGGGGGATGATTTTCCAAATGAATACATCAAATTGCTTAACAAACGCGGCATAAATACTGACGGGCTTGTGGTAAAAAAGGGCGAAAAGAGTTTTTTCTGGTCGGGGAAATATAACATCGACATGAACTTCAGGGAAACCCTGGTTACGGAACTGAATGTGCTGGCCAGTTTTGATCCTGTTGTTCCGGAATCATACCAGGGAGCAGATTTTCTGATGCTGGGAAATTTATCCCCTGTCGTTCAACGAAGGGTGATTGAGCAACTCAGGCACAGGCCAAAACTGATTGCCATGGACACCATGAACTTCTGGATGGAAACCACTCCCTCGGAGTTGATGCGTACAATCAGCATGGTAGATGTACTAACCATCAATGACTCTGAAGCGCGGCAATTATCCGGTGAATATTCCCTTGTGAAAGCAGCAAAAAAAATCCTTACTATGGGACCCGAATACCTTGTAATAAAAAAGGGGGAACATGGTGCATTACTGTTTCACGACCGCAGGGTGTTCTTTGCGCCGGCTTTGCCTCTTGAGGAAATATTTGATCCAACCGGTGCCGGGGATACGTTTGCAGGAGGATTTATTGGTTATCTCGCCAAAAACAGTGATGTCACCTTTGAGAATATGAAAAATGCTATTATTGTTGGTTCAGCAATGGCATCGTTTTGTGTGGAGAAATTCGGTACTGAAAACCTCAGCGATTTAACCCAGTCACAAATATATAACAGGGTACAGCAATTCGTAGAACTGGTAAAGTTCCACCAGGATTTTATTATTAACTGATTAGTTTTAGAACAACCCGTACAGCTCGGCATCAATCTTGTCAATGACCTTGCTCAGGTGTTCCTGGTTATCCTGGAACTTGATGTTGTCCACATCAACCACCAGTAATTTCCCAAGGTTGTAGGTTTCAATCCACGCCTCGTACCTCTCGTTGAGGCGGCGAAGGTAATCAATGCGTATATTGTTTTCGTATTTTCGGCCCCTTTTCTGAATCTGGTTCACAAGAGTTGGAACCGATGCCCTCAGGTAAATAAGCAAATCGGGGGGCATAACGAACGAACTCATCAGGTTGAAAAGGGTGAAATAGTTTTCGAAATCACGGGTTGACATGAGCCCCATGGAATGCAGGTTGGGTGCAAAAATATAGGCATCTTCATAAATGGTGCGATCCTGGATAACTGTATTCCCCTTTTTGCGGATCTCAACAACCTGGCTGAAACGGCTGTTCAAAAAGTAAATCTGCAGGTTGAACGACCAGCGCTGCATGTCCTCATAAAAGTCATTCAGGTAGGGATTGTCATCCACAACTTCGTAATGGGCCGTCCAGTTATAATGTTTTGCCAGTAGTTCGGTAAGGGTGGTTTTGCCCGACCCAATGTTGCCTGCAACCGCTATATGCATAAATTTTTGGATTATGAGGTTGAATTTTTAAAAGTAGAAAAAAAATGGGAAAGGGTAGTTTCCCCCTCCCGAATACTTATGAACAATGCCCGAAATAATTAGCTATTCAGTTGACCAACAATAATATAAATCGCATTGAAAATAAAAACTCCTACGCCCGAAAAAACAAAAAAATTGTTTCCTTCCCGGCGTACAGACAGGATTTTCGTGTTGATTCCCGTTTCAACTGGCCTGGTATACCTTGCCGGATAATAAATATTTACCTTGTTTAACTGCACAAAAAGAAAATCATTTCGCGATACCTGGAAATCCAATGCCGCATCAACCGGATGCAATCCCCTGTAATTCCCCATGAGATCAAACTGCAGAATACCTGCCCCAGGAAAAGAAATATAAAGCTGATTTTCGTCTTCTGTCATGAAGCCGGGCTGCTGACTGGCAGGTACAACACCAACAGGAAGTGATTTGCGGAAGGCAATCCTGATTTCATTGTCAATGTAAACCAGTTCGCGTTTCAGCCAGTCCAGTACCCATATTCCTCCTTTGGAGGAGGAGCAAACCAACTCGGCGTTTTCAATTCCAATCTCTGTAAACGATAATGGACTGCTTTTTTGAGTAAGGTTCCTGTCGAGAAATACGGCCTGGTTAAAGTCCCGGTAAAAAACAAGAATATGCATGGGATTCGATGCGTCCACACGGGAAATATTTCCGGGAGATACCGACCGGAAATCTCCTTCGGGCTTTCCATTTTGAGTGAATCTTTTCAAAAGTGGGCCGTTTGCCACATAAAAATTTCCAAGTCTGTCAGTGGTAAAAATCTGCCCCTCTGCAGCAACTTCCTGTAAAAACTGCAAACTCTCCTGTGCCGGTGCCAGGAAAAACAGGCAGGCAAAGGCAAGACAGAGGAAGGTTTTCATCTGTTTATTGTATTGTATTTTATTTACCGGATGAAACATCCCATGTCATAGCCATGTTCCTGTATGTCACTTAGAGTCAGCATGAATGTTTCACTTTATAAAGTTTTATTCATTTGCAGCAACTCATCAAGATATTGCCTGTTGTTTGCAAGCCTGGGGACCTTATTCTGCCCTCCCAGTTTGCCTTTTTCCTTCATCCAGTTGTAAAAAAGCCCCTTTTTCACACTGTGAACTACGGGAGGGTCAAGTGTAATATTCTTGTACCGCTTGGCTTCATAATCGGAGTTCAGCGCCATCAGGGCATTATCCAATGCCGAGTTGAAAAAATCAAGGCTTTCGGGTTCTTTTTCAAATTCAATGAGCCATTCGTGGAAGCCTTTTTTGTTCTCTTCCATAAAAACCGGGCCGGCTGTATAATCAACTATTACAGCACCGGTTTTTTCGCAGGCCACCCTCAGTGCATTGTCGGCATTATCAACTATTACCTCCTCACCAAAAGCATTGATATAGTGCCGTGTCCTACCTGAGATTTTTATCTTATGCGGAAATCTGGAGGTAAAAACCACCGTGTCGCCAATCACATAACGCCAGAGACCTCCATTGGTAGTTATCACCATCACATAATTCTTATGGAGCTCCACCTCGCCAATTGTGTAAACCGGAGGATTGGAATCCCCGAAATTTTCAAGGGGAATAAACTCATAAAAAATTCCATAATCCAGCATCAGAAGCATATCATCTCTTGCCGGGTCATCCTGCAGTGCAATAAATCCTTCCGAGGCATTGTAGGTTTCCATATATTTCATGGTGTCAGAAGGGATAACTTTTCTGAATTGTTCCCTGTAGGGCAGGAAGCTAATTCCTCCATGAATAAACAATTCCAGTTCGGGCCACAATTCCAGCAAATGGTTTTTGCCTGTATACTGCAGAATGTATTTTATGAGTACCAAATTCCATGAAGGTACACCAGCTATACTGGTTACATTCTCCCTGACAGCCTCTTTTGTGACCATTTCCAGTTTTTCTTCCCACTTATCGTGAAGAGCAATTCTGGGGGCAGGGGTTCTCATAAACTCCACCCAGAAAGGGGTATTGCTGATTAGTATAGCAGAAAGGTCGCCGTAATAGGAGTTGTTGCTGATGTTGTTGATTTGCTGACTTCCACCGATAATCATTGATTTTCCAGACAATATGCCGGTGTCAGGATTATTATGTGTATAAATGGCAAGAACATCTTTACCACCCCTAAAATGGCAATCTTGGAGGGCTTCGTAGGTTACGGGAATGAACTTGCTCTTGTCGGAGGTTGTACCCGATGATTTCGCAAACCATTTTACCTGTCCTGGCCATAGCAGATTTTTTTCTCCATTTTTCAGCCTTTCAACATACGGCTTTATATCCTCATAAGATTGAAGGGGTACTCTTTCCTGAAACTGGTCGATTCGTTGGATTGACTTATAATCAAATTTCTTCCCCCACTCTGTGGATTTTGCCTTATCCCGTAACATGAAAAAAGTTTCAGACTGCACATCACAGGGGTATTTCTTGAAAAAATCTATTTCATGCAGTCTTTTGGTATTTATCCACGATATAAGGGAATTGATTATGGGCATGTACAGGAATTAAGAAATGAGAATGAAAATTTTTCTTATAAAACTTGCTGATGCAAAATTAATTGCATTCAGGCAAAATTTTTATCCTTAGAGTTGCGAAAGTATTTGTGCAGCTTTTTCAAGCTTAATATTATCTACTGACAGGTTGATACGAATTTCCTTGGTATCGGCCGAGTCATGGTAAAACAATGACAATGGAAGGCTTGCAATGCCGTGTTCCCTTATCAGGCGCATGGCAAAATCCACATCCTTTTCCTCCGAAATGGCTGAATAATTCAGTAACTGAAAATAAGTGCCAAGTGATGTCTTAAACTGAAACCTGGATCCCTGAATGTTTTTCACAAACAGGTTCCTGTTTTCCTCATAACTAACCAGTTTTCTTAAGGCATCGGGGAATTGTATCAGGTACTCAGAAATAGCCATTTGTAATGGAGTATTCACATTTCCTGTTATTACCTGCTGCCGCCTCCTGAATTCCCTGGTTAGTTTTTCGGGCCCAAGGCAATATCCTATTTTCCAGCCACTTATGTTGAGCGATTTACCAAAGGAGAACACGGCAAGGCTTTTTTCCATCAATTGGGGAAATCTTGCAACACTTTGGTGGTCATACCCTTCAAAAACAATATTGGAAAAGGACTCATCGCTCAATACCGTAATGTTTGTTCCCAGGATAATCTTTTGAAGCCTTTCCAGATCAGAAGCAGTCAAAATCCGTCCTGTAGGGTTGTGAGGAGAATTTATCAGGATTAGCCTGGTCTGTCCGGTTATCACTTTTTGAACAGCATCCCAGTCGTGTGCATAGTCGGGTCGCTTGAGGGAAACATAAACCGGCCGGGCACCCGATGCAAGAATGGCACGGAAATACGCGGGATGGACAGGTTCAATAACTATCACCTCATCACCTTCCCCGGCAAGTGCACTTATTGCTGTGTAAACAGCCTGCAAGGCGCCCGAAGTAATGGTTATTTCAGTATCAGGATTAAACCGGCAGGAATAATCCCTTTCTGTCAGGTTGCTTATGGTTTGTCTCAAGCCCGGGTTTCCGGCAGGCAGTGAATAAGCTCCTGAACTTTTTTCCAGAAATTTTCTGGCGATGTCTATGAGCCGGAGGTCGGGTAAAACGGCAGAATCATCGCGTGACAAATCAATAACATCATCGGCTGCGGCCATTTTTGCAATGGAATCGGCCACATCAAATCCGTTTCCCGAAACTTTAGTAACCATGGCGATTTTTAAAACAGTGGGCAAATATACAGCTTACAAAAAATATACTGGTTTTACCCTACTGTTAATTATTAACCAAATTTAGTCTAGTTTGACATATTGTAGGGTGTTTTTCATGGCAATGTTTTGCTCATTTTTACCAACAGGTAAAATAGTTGGACAAATTGACCTTTCCACGAAACCAATCCAGCTTCCCTGGAAATAAAAGAGGAAAAACAGGTTCACTCAATCTTCAATACCAGGCTAAGAGTGAAAAACCTCTCTCAGTACTTCAATGGATTTAAACCTCTCCATACCTGTTAAATGCAGCGAATAGTACTGCAGAATACTGTCAAGCATTTTGCTTCTGAGAACACTGTTCATGGCCTGATGCTTATCACGGTAACCGTTTCCCAAAAGCCTGCTGAAATGTTCCGCAAGTTCGGGACCAAGGTAGTGAGGGTGCAGGGGAGGAGTGTTTATAAAGATTCCGTTTTGCAAATCAAAAACACAATTTTCCTTACTGTAATTATTAGTTGGAACAAAACCCAGGTAACGGATAAGCTGAAGCATAAAAACCAGGTGAAAATTGCTGACCTCTTCCTCCATCACATCCAGCTTTTCCAGCGAGTTTTCCAGAAACGAGAAAAGTGAGGGATTGGATTCCTGTTCCTTCAGTACCTTATAGAGCAATTCGGCCAGAAAAAGTGTAATAGCTGTTTTTACAGGATGATAGGGAAGGCTGGTATATACAGTTTTGACCCTGAGTTCTTTTACCTTTTGCAGTTCGCGACCCGGACGGTGATACACTTCCAGATCGAGTATAAACATGGGCTGCAGCAGGTTGATTTTTTTCGAAGTAGTTTTGGTTCTTACCCCCTGAATGAGAAAGGATTGCCTTCCGGCATATTCAGTATAAATGTGTGCGATGATACTACTGTCGGAAAACTTAATCTGATGCAATACAATGCCTGAAGTCTTGATCAACATATTCAGCGGATGAATAGAATCTTTGACACATGGGTTTCGGAGCCATCCCTGTTTGAAAGAAAAATAAGGTAAACCCCCGTTGATACTCGTGTTCTCTTTAGATTTTTTCCGTCCCAGGTAGCCTGTCCTCCCACCGAAATAGTTTCATGAACCAAATAACCGTTAATATCTGTAATTTTCACAATGGTTTCCTCCATCAGTCCAGTAATAGATATAGGTCCGTCATATTCGGGCCTGACGGGGTTTGGAAATACAAGAACATTTGTGAAGGCTTTTTTCCCCTCTGTAGCATCAGCCCTGTAAGATACCAGCCCTTCGGTTGTGGCAATAAACACCTCGCCTGTTTTGGGATGCACGGCTATACTTGTTATGTTGTCTGAAATCAGCGGACTGTTTTGTGTTGTAAAATGCAGGATTTGCCCGGTGCCTTCAGGTGAAAGCAAAAACACCCCTGCTTTTTCAGTCCCCACCCATTTTCGATTACCTCCGTCCACAAAAATGGAAGTAATTACCTCGTTGGCAAGCAGATAAGCTCCTTCTCCCGGGTTAATTCCGGGTACTATTATCCGTCGTGCATGGAAATTCTCCCCGCTGAAAACATTCTGCGGGTTAAAGTAAACCACAATACCGTCGTTGGTACCCACCCATATTGCTCCGTTCTTGTCCTCGACAAAGGAATACACCTCATTGGTAATAAATGCCCCATTTTCGTCGATAAGACTGAATCTTTTAATCCGGTCGTCATTTGTGTCTTCAATTGTACCGTTCACATCAAAGGCAAACAGTCCTCCTCCGCGGGGCAGCAAAACCCAGTGATGACCATTGGAGGTGCAAATAATATCCCCCATTGTGTGGTGATTAATTATCCCTCCCCATGGGAAACTTTTCCATGTACCATCCCTCTTTTTTACCGAAACCGGTTCGGAAACCGTGCTGTTGGTCACCCATAAATTCTCCTCCTTGTCGAAAACCATTCCGGCAATTCTGCAGTAATCTCCGGGAATGATTGATTGCAGGGTGCTGTTGGACGGGGTAAATCGATTGGTCACAAAATACTTGTCGTACTCCACCACACCATGACCCCACGAAGCCGCAAATCTTTTGTCTTTTATCGAAGGATGTGTTTGTATTCTTACATAATCTTTCGCGTCCATATCAAAATTGGATATCCAATTTTCATTCTCGTAAAGGAAAAATTCACCGTTACGGTAAAAATTCAGCCTTGAGGCATCATAACCCCCACCCGACATAAAAACATGATCCCAGTTGACTGACAGGTGAAATGAATTGGCTGTGCCCGGACCATTTGGGTGAATGGACTGAAATATAGTCCCCGACCCTCTGATTAATCCTTTAAAGAAATCGGCTATCCATAATTCATTATCATCTGACAGCATGGCATCCATGGGGTTGGGTTGAGCAAAACCGTAATGATTGACTTCCTGGGCAACAGTTCCGTTTTGGTTGAGTACAAATACTTTTTGTTCCCCGGCAGCAAGCAATTTACCCGCCGAAACTTTCAATGCTCTAACTTTTCCTTCCATTACAAAAAATGACTCCCAGAATCCCCCGTTGAACACGAGGATGTTTTCGTTCCCGGCCTGGTTTTCCTTCACAACATGCAATTTCCCTACATACCATTTGACAAATTTATATGATGCATCAGGCTCAGAAAGTGTGTTGATTCTGTTCCAGCTGGAAAAGTCTGCAAGATTGGGGGCAGAAAGACTGGCATAATAAACTCCCCTGGCAGTAGCGGCATAAAGGTTGTTTCCGTCAGTTGTCAAATCAAAAATTTCGAGAGAAGAACCACCGGGACCTATGATATAAGTGTCAGAGATTTCGTTTCTCTGCAGGTGAATCACAACTATTCCAAAGCCGCAGGCAAGGTAGGCTCTTTCATCAATAACCAGGAAGCTGTTAATAGATTTTTTCCCCGGTATGTGTTTTCTTTTGATATCCGTCAGGTTCGTAATCATTTTGGGACGCACCAGGTCAATATTTCCGTTTTCATATCCCACCAATAGAACCTTGTCTCCCTCTGAAAAATCCATTGCACTAATACCTATATCAGACAAGCCATTGATTTTTGTGAGGGTACCCAGGCTGTTGTCCTTCGTATCGAAATAAACCAGTCCCAGCCTGGTGGCACAATAGATTTTGTCACCCGCAGAAGCTACTTTTATTCCGTTGTGAAAGGGGAAATGAGCCCTCCATCCACCGAGTGGTAACTGTGAATAGCTGTTTATATAGCCAGAACAAAGGGCCAGCAGAATGAAAAAAAATTTCTTCTGTTGCATGAAAATCTGTTTCAGGTTATTATAACCCATTTTCCTGCTGTTTTATTTTAAGCACGCGGATTTACTCTACTTCTGAGGAACGCCTTAAGTTTTTCAAAGGCAATGGCCCTGTGGCTTATCCTGTTTTTTTCACCAAGGGTCATCTCGGCAAACGATTTGTCAAAACCCTCCGGCTGA
Organism: Bacteroidota bacterium; assembly: GCA_037446695.1. GTDB lineage: Bacteria > Bacteroidota > Bacteroidia > Bacteroidales > PUMT01 > JBBIHY01. The sequence continues at coordinate 99,164 of JBBIHY010000004.1, read as the reverse complement.
AAAACAGGATCATAACCAAACCCCTCCTCTCCTTTTGGCTCATTTAAAATGTGTCCCTGCACAATTCCTTCAAAAAGAAAAAAGGTATTATTCAGGTGAAGAGATATTACTGTGCGAAACCTGGCCCTTCGGTTGCTTTCACCATTCATCTCCCGGAGAACCTTCTTAATATTTGCCCTGAATTTTTCTTTCAATGGTAATTTGCTTTCACCAACAGCATACCTGGCTGAATAAACACCGGGTGCACCATTCAGGGCATCAATTTCAAGTCCGGTATCATCAGCAAAACAGTCATAGCCGTAATTTTCCTTTACGAACCTGGTTTTCTCCCTTGCATTTTCTTCAAGTGTTGAAAAGGGTTCGGGAATTTCCTCATTGCAGCCAATTTCATCAAGACTAATCAACTTGATCTCGGATCCAAGCAGTTGCCTAATCTCCTCTAGTTTATGTGGATTATGTGTAGCAAAAACCAGCCTCATAATATAAGTGTAAATAAAAAACACCGGGGAGGTTTCAGGTTATCAGGTCTGAAATCCCCGGTGCAAATTAGATAATAAAAATGGCATTAACCACCCATGGAAGAGAATCCTCCTGTTGTGAGTCCTGTCCTTGGATTAATACACATCACAGGTATTTTTGCACTATTGGCGATTATGTATTGCTCATCGGCACCAAAAACATAATCCGTGAAACCAATGTTCTTGGTAGTCATGATAAGTATAAGTTCGGCATTGATTTTCTGCGCATATTCAATTGTTTCGTTGGCAAAACTTTTCTTGCCTTCGGCAACAATCATGTCATACTCTACGTTCTTCTGCTCCAGAATCATTTTGGTAAATGCAATGTTGGCATTCACATTCTTCACAAGGCGGGGATCCTTGTTCTGGGTCTTGATGATATGAATTTTCGACTTAAAATGCTGATATAGATATACGAGCCAGTTAACCTTTTCCTTGTTTTCCTTCTTAAAATCAACTGGGAAGACAATGTGTTCGAATTTGGTGTTTCCTGGAGGTGCCTGAACAATCACAAATGGTACTTTTGAGCCTGCTATCACCTTTAGTGCCCAACTACCTGTAAGTTTTTGCATACCCCTGATTCCATGCGTGCCCATGATAACCATTTCAGCCTGAATTTCATCAGCCACTTCCACAATGGTAGTAAAAATATTACCCTCACGAACAAGTACCTTTGGTTTAATGTTGAAATTTTTAAAGGCTTCGACTGAAAATATTTCCAGCATGCCTGTTAGTTTCTCAACTTCATCGGCTTTTTTGGCTATATGAACAAGGTAAATTTCGTTACCATCAATCCGGGCAATTTTAACTGCGTACTCAAATGCATATTCAGCAATTTTGGTAAAGTCCCAGGGAACAAGAATAGGCTTTCTCGATGTTTCCATAGCGGTTCTTTAATTTAGATTTGTTTAGTGATGATTGTAATTATAAAAGTTTTAAATTTGAAACGACTTAATTTTCAGAAGCATATTGCAGAGCCTCAAGATATGAATTTTTTCAAAACTTTGCATAAAGTTACCCTTATATTTTTACTTACCATCATTTTTGGGGGGATAAAATTAACAACTTTATCGGTATATGGCAATGAACCCGGCAGTCCATATATTCAGGTTTTCTTTTTTAAGGATTACAGTTTCAGCAGTAAAAGCCATTCGATAGCCCAGGACAATCAGGGGGTTCTCTTTGTTGGAAACTTTAATGGAATTCTTGAGTACAATGGTGCATACTGGAGGCAGATTAGGTTTCATGGTCTGCCAGGCATTACCGCAACTGTGGATAAAAAAGTTTATGCCGGAGGATTCAATGAATTTGGGTTTCTTGCTAAAAATTCCATTTATCAGTCGGTCTTTGTCTCACTCAAAGATTCAATACCTTCTTACCTGCTTCCACTTGGAGAGGTATCCTCTGTCAAGTCCATTGGGAAGAATGTGTTTTTCATCACCGGAAATAAACTCGTCCGTTTTTATGATGGGGAATTTACGATCTCCGGTTCTTTCGATAATGATGCCTTTAAAATTTTTATTGTTGATTCTGTTCTGTTCGCCTTTGATCAGGACAAGGGAATCAGTTTTTACCAGAATGAAAAACTTGTTCCGCATCCTTCGGGAGAGTTTTTTCGTGGCAAAACCGTTGAGGACATTTTACCCTACGGAAATAATTATCTTGTAAAAGTAAAGGACTCACCCGGATTTTATGTACTTGGAAAATCCTCAGCCTATCCTTTCCCCTCAGAACTTCATATACATTTTGAGAGATACGGATACAGTGCAGGCATAAGACTTTCTGATGGAAATTACGCACTTGGCACCAGGAGAGGGGGGCTTCTGGTCATGGATTCATCAGGAAAACTTATTAACCAAATCCGACGGGATCATGGATTACTGGAAGATATTGTTTCCGGCCTTTACATTGACCACGCTGACAATTTATGGGTACTTCATAATAACGGATTAAGCCGGGTGGAAATACCATCACCTGTAACTTATTTTGACCGCACCTACGGAATAAGAGGCAGTGTGTCTTCTATAATCCGTCACAAGGGGGTCATATATTTTGCAAGCTCCCAGGGAGTATTCTATTTGACAAAAGCAGAGGACAATCTGTTTTCAAAAATTTTGCAGGTTGAAGGAATAAGAAACATCTGCTACAGCTTCTATGCCCTTGGAGATTTGCTGTTCGTTTCTTCTGAAGCCGGCATTTTCCAGATTAAGGATTTCTCCGGGGAGTTTCTTTACAGGGGAGAGCTTGAAACCGTAATTGCATCACAGGATAAAGCCTCGAGTGTTTTTGCAGGGCTGAAAGACGGGCTGGCTTTGATTGAATATTGCGCCGGGAGATGGTCTGAACCAGTTAAGATACCTGGTATAACAAGCAGAATAATAAGTATAGCTGAGGAAGATGATGGCAACTTATGGGCTTCCACTGACTTCCATGGGGTTTATAGAATTATAAAGAAAGAAAATTTCGCAGAATCAGATGTGGAGCATTATCATTCCTCCTCTGGCCTGCCGGAAAAAATAACATGGATAAAGGTATATAAAACCAGTGCTGGCATTGTATTCTTAACATCAGCAGGAATTTACCGTTTTAATAATTCAGACAAAACATTTTACCCTGACACTCTTATTGGAATTGATTTCTCTTTGGGTAATATTTGGCTGTATCCGGTTACTGAAGACAAATCAGGCAATTTATGGTTCAATAAATACAATTCCGTCAATCAGACAAATGAAACAGCTGTAGCAAAATATTCGAAAGAAAAAAAAGAGTACCGGCTCAAATCCCTTCCTCTTCAACGGAAAAAGGATTTTCATATAAAAACCATTTACCCTGATGAAAAGGGAGAAATATGGTTCGGAGGATTTAATGGTATATTAAGAATGGACACAACCATAGTGATAAGGAAAGATGAGAAAATTCATGCCCTGATAAGCAAGGTAACATGGAACTCCGATTCTGTAGTTTATTATGGCAGCAATAGCGATAACTACCGGAACGAAATCCAGAAGTTTTCTTACCCAATTAACTCTATAAGATTTGATTTTGCCACAACAAACTACGAAAGTGAAGATAATGCACTTTTTCAATATATGCTCGAAGGATTTGAAAATAACTGGTCCGCCTGGAGTACCGTCAGTTTCAAGGAATATTCAAATCTGCCTGCAAGAGATTATACTTTTAAATTAAGGGTTAAAAGTATTCAGGATGATATTTCTGAGGTGGTAACATTTTCTTTCCGGTTTATTCCTCCTTTTTACAGAACATGGTGGGCATATTCCTTCTATATGCTCATTATTGTCTCTTTTATCAATATGTTAATACGGAACAGGGCTCTTAGATTTGCCAGGGAAAGACATCGGCTGGAACAAATAATAAATACCCGTACCGAAGAACTTCTTAAACAAAAAGAAAATTCGGAAGCCCTGCTGGCCAATCTCCTGCCAAAGGATACTGTAGATGAAATTAAAACCAAGGGAAAGGCATCATCCCAAAAGTACAACCTGGTTACTGTACTTTTTTCTGATATTGAGGGTTTTACCAGGATAGCCGAACAAATGAATCCTGAGATTCTGGTTGACGAACTGGACAAGTTCTTTCTCAAGTTTGATTCGGTAGTTGAAAAATACAACATTGAAAAAATTAAAACAATAGGTGATGCCTATATGTGCGCCGGTGGAATCCCCGATAAAAACAGAACCAACCCGGTCGAGGTAATTCTTGCCGCACTGGAAATGGTTCAGTACATGAGACAACTGCAACAGGATAATCAGAAAGTTTGGGACCTGCGGATAGGTATTCATACAGGCCCCGTAATTGCTGGCGTAGTTGGTCAAAAGAGGCTTTCTTATGATATATGGGGCGATACTGTAAACACTGCAAGCAGAATGGAATCTTCGGGGGAGCCGGGTAAAATTAATATTTCGGGAAGCACATACGAACTGACACATGATTTCTTTGCAGGTGAATACAGGGGCATGATGCCGGTGAAATACAAGGGCAATATTGATATGTATTTCGTTAAAGGCATTCGCCCCGAACTTTCTGTAGATTCCAAGGGGCTTGTTCCAAACGAATTGTTCTTCATAAAAATGCAGTTGCTCAAATTGCAGGATCTGGAAGAGTATGTTTTCAACAGGTTGGAAAACGAATTACCAGAAAATCTTTACTTTCATAATATCAAGCATGCTATGAATGTTTCCTCCAATGTGGAGCTGATCGGCAGGGCAGAGAACCTGAATGATGAAGAAATGCTTATCATTAGAACTGCCGCTGTATTTCTGAATTCGGGGTTTTTGACTGATTACAGGAGACATGAAGATTACAGGTGCGAATTTGCCAGGGACATCCTTCCCCGCTTCAAATATTCTGAAAGTATTGCCCTTAAAGTTTGTCATTTGCTGGGCGTTTCTTTTGAAAAAATGAAACCGGCCAACAAGCTGGAAAAAATTATGTTTGATTCCTATTATGATTTCCTTGGCAAGGCGGAATTACAAGGGGCAGCTCTTGAATTATTCCGGGAACAAAAAGAATACGGAATTGCTGAAAATGAGAAACAGTGGATTGAAAACTTCATTTCTTTTGTTGAAAAACATGAGTTTTATACTTTCACTGCTAATAAAATGAGAAATGTTTCAAAAGAGGAACAAATGAAGATTCTCAGGAATCAATTTGTTTAAAGTATATTGTATAACAGTTTTTATTCTCATGGAATAAAAAACAAGAATATCTACTTTTGAGGCACATTTGAAATATCCCTGCAAAAACAGTTATTATGGAAAATATTGATTGGAAAAATCTTCCTTTTGGTTATGTAAAAACCGATTATAATGTGCGGTGTTACTATAAAAACGGTAAGTGGGGGGAATTAGAGGTTTCTTCTTCGGAAGTTGTTGATATACACATTGCCGCTACCTCGTTACATTACGGACAACAGGCTTTTGAAGGGATGAAGGCCTTTATGGGTAAAGATGGGAAAATACGACTTTTCAGGTGGGAAGATAATGCCAGGCGAATGAAGACTTCGGCTGACGGAATTCTTATGGCGGAAGTACCAAAAGAAATCTTCAGGGAGGCCGTTATTAAAGCAGTTAAACTGAACCGGAGATTTGTTCCTCCCCATGGCACCGGTGCATCACTGTACATTAGGCCATTGCTTATTGGTACAGGTGCACAGGTTGGTGTTAAACCGGCCAAGGAGTTTCTTTTCCTTGTATTTGTATCACCAGTTGGGCCATATTTTAAGGAAGGGTTTAATCCTGTGAAAATCGCAATAGTAAGGGACTCTGACAGAGCTGCTCCGCTTGGTACTGGTGATATCAAAGTTGGCGGAAATTATGCCGCAAGCCTGAGAGGGGTGAACAAAGCAGCAACAGCAGGTTACGGGTCCCCGATGTACCTCGATGCAAAAGAAAAAAAATACATAGACGAGATTGGAGCAGCAAACTTTTTTGGAATCAAGGATAACACTTATGTAACCCCAAAGTCAAGCTCCATATTACCCTCAATTACCAATAAAAGTATAATGGATATTGCCAGGGATATGGGGATGAAGGTAGAACAGAGACCAGTCGCCATTGAAGAACTGGAAAGTTTTGATGAAGTAGGTGCGTGCGGTACCGCTGCAATCATTGCACCTATTGGCGAAGTTTTTGACCTGGAAACAGGGAAAACCTATCAGTTTTGCAAAGATGGGAGGCCTGGACCGATTTCAAAAAAGATCTACGATACCCTGATCGGTATTCAGTTTGGAGATGTGCCAGATAAGTTCGGTTGGACAGAAATAATAGACTAATTACTATTCAACTCGATAAAAATCCTGTAGGTTATCCGGCAGGATTTTTTTGTAAATATGCCCTATGGATTCTCCAACAGCTTTTGGTGAAAACTTTTCCCGTAAAGATTCCGAAATTTCAAAATTGTTATATTCCTTTCGAATTACCAATTCAATAGCTTTCTCCCATTCCTCCACGGTATTTTTGCAAAGAATTCCATTGCTATCATTGATCAAATCATGAAATACCTCCAGTTTTGAAGCAATTACCGGGGTGCCGGTAGCCAATGCTTCATACACAACAATACCAAAAGTTTCATATTCACTTGCATGAAGAAAATACGTGGATTCCTGTATCAATGCAGCAATTTCATTCTTTTTTAAAAACCCCTTGAACTCAGACTCAATGCCAAGTGTATTGCATTTGTTTTTAAGCTCTTCTGTAAGGTTCCCTCCCCCTGCGATTACTAATTTAAAATCGATATTCTTTCTGTTTTTTATCCTGCCCAAAGCTTCAATAAAAAGGTCTGGCCGCTTAATAAAGTTTCGTTTCTTTTGCCATACCCCGGCAGCACAAAAAACTATCTTTTTTTTAGTGCGCTTTTGCCTGAAGCAGAAAATGTTGTTGTCAATTACATTGGGGACAATGAAAACCATTTTAAGGGGAGAACAATTGTTGCGAATAATTTCTTCAAGAACCGGCGAAACCGGAAGAACAGCATCTGCCTGCCTGAAGGCGATTCTTACAGCTAAAGAAAAGGGACTTGTCCTGAAAAACCAATTTAACTTTGACCAGTGTTCTGAAATAATATGGGGTACCCCAATACTTTGGGATAATTTATGACCAATTAGTCCTGCCGGAAATGTGATATGGGAGTGGATTATCTCAATTCCCGAAAAAGAAGACATCCCTTGATCTTTTTTTAAGACTCCCTTGATTATCCACCAAAAGAAAACTGGAATCTGGTAAATCCATTTCCAAAAAATTGATTCAATATGAAATACTGTTGTTGGAATGCCCTCCGAAACTTCATTTTCCTGTGAAACTTTTAATATGCCATTACCCTTTTTGACATTAAGGTGTATAACTGTAATATCGACTCCCGTATGCAAAACGGCTTTAGCATGTTCTTTAATAAATATGCCGGCAGCAGGGTTCTCCTTTGTTGGGTACCAGCATGTAAGAAATATTATTTTAGGCATGCCATAAAAGTATTGAAGTTCCCTATAAAGTTATTTTAATTTTCTTTCTTTGTATGACAGAAAGCTAAAAGTAATATCCCCCTGATTATCATTATGATTAAGCTTTTTTTAACAAGGCTTCTACAGCTTTATTTCAGATACTTCCCCTTAAGAAAAGGTAAAATCCCTGTTTTAAGATGGCTGGGAAAGTCGGGTATATCCAGTGGCATTATTCAAAAAACCAGATTTGACAAGGACCTTGTGATTGAAGCAAATCTTGATGATTGGATCCAAAAACAGATTTATTTTTTTGGCAGATACGAAATAGAAAAAAATCAGACCAAATTCTGGAAGAAATACCTTAGGGCAGGAATGATTGTCTTAGATATTGGTGCCAACATTGGTTACTATTCATTGATGGCAGCCAAAAGGGTAAAGGGTACAGGCTTAGTTTATTCATTTGAACCGGTAACAGATACCTTCATAAAGCTGAATAAAAACATTCACCTGAATCAATTTCAGAATATAAAAGTTATTAATAAGGCAATGTCGGATACTACCGGCATCATTGAAATATTTACGGCAGATGTTGAAAATACAGGTACTGCCAGCTTTAGTGAACATACCCATTTTTCTGGTGTCAGGGAAAAGGTCGAGACAATAACAGGAGATGATTTTTTTTTAGACGAAGAAACAAAAAGGCTTGACCTTGTAAAAATCGATGTAGAAGGAGCTGAAATGAAAGTGTTGAAAGGAATGATTAAAACCCTAAGGAAATTCAAGCCGCTTGTATTGGTAGAAATTAACAAAGCATTATTGGAAAAAAACGGAACAAGGCCCTATGAGATTTACCAGACTTTGGGAAGTGTGGGATACGAACCCTATGAAATAAACCAAAAAGGAGATCTTTTTTATTTATCAGAAATTCAGGAAGGAAATTTAATCGCTTTCCTTTATCATGATAATAAATAATAAATACATATTGTGGGAGAAATTAGGAAACAGGGTATTGTTAACTCCATCATTACCTACACAGGAATCCTGATAGGTTTTGTAAACATTATAGTAATACAACCCAACTTTTTATCCACAGAAGAATTGGGACTTACCAGGATTTTGTTTTCTTTTTCGGCCCTGATGTCAACTATTATGCCATTAGGCCTGGGGAATATTACAATCCGGTTCTTCCCCTTGCTGAAAAACCCTGAAAACCGAAATAACGGATATTTTGGTTTCCTGCTGTTGGTTGGTTTTGTCGGCTTCCTGTTTTTTGGGACCTCGCTTTGGCTTCTTAAACCTAACATAATTCAAAATTTCCCGGATGAAACCGGGCTGCTTTCAGGTTTCTTCCATATGATTTTCCCTCTCATGCTTTTTCTCGGATTCAATACACTTTTAAACATTTATTGTTACTCACTTTTTAAGACTTCTCTTCCATCTCTTCTGAATGATGTAATTATAAGAATAGTCTCTATCGTTATTGTTTCATTATATTATTTGAAGTGGCTTAGTTTTGATTCTTTTATCATTCTTTTTGTAGGGATTTACGGATTGCAGGCTTTAATACTCACAGGTTATATTTTCATAATCGACAAACCAGGATTCAGAATTAACTTTTACTCTTTCAGGAAAATTGGAATTAAAAAGGTGATAAATTACGGATTGGTTATGTCTGTTGCCAGTCTTTCTTCTCTAGGATTGCGTTACATTGATACCATTTTTGTGGGAAAATTTCTTGATCTCTCCATGGTGGCAATTTATTCAGTTGCAGCATTTATACCAACCATTATCGAGGCTCCTCTTTTGGCGCTTGAAAAAATTGCCGGTCCCAAAATTTCCGATGCCCTTGCCAGAAAAAACAATGAGGAGGTCAAAAAAATATATTACGATTCCTCCCTTTACTTATTGCTGCTGGGAGGTTTACTTTTTGTTGGAATAAACATAAACATTCATGATCTTTTTAAGATACTCCCCAGGGATTACAGCATGGGGGTAAATGTGGTTTTTATGATTTCGCTCAGCACAATGTTCAATATGGCAACCGGGGTTAATAACTCCGTGATCTATAATTCGGAATATTACCGGTGGGGAGTAGGACTTTTGTATTTGTTGATCGTTCTTACCATTATTACCAACATTTTGTTAATCCCGGTTTTGGGGCTGAAGGGTGCAGCTTTGGCCACAATGATATCAGGTTTCCTCTACAATTTTCTCAAATTTTTTTTTATCAGAAAAAAATTTGGATTGAATCCCTTTAATCTGCGTTCGCTGCAAATTGTTCTTCTGATCATGGCAACACTGATTCTGGGATTCCTCCTGCCATCCACAAAGTCAGGTATTGCTGATATCATTATCAGGTCGTTTATTGTTACAACTGTTTATATTGCCTGCACCTATTATTTAAAAATAACTCCTGAATTATTTCAGCTTATGAAGAAATTCATTGAAGGAAAAACAGGCTCTCAGGGGATATTTTGGAGAAGAAAAGGAAAGTAAGCTGCATTTTTATAAATTTGCAGTTCATTTTATGACATGAAAAGCGAATCAAGGGTAGTTAAACGCAGGTTACGGAGCTCTTATGTTACCTCTATCCTGAGTGTATCTCTGGTTCTCTTTATGATTGGCCTTCTGGGACTGCTTATCCTAAGCGCAAAATCCCTTTCCGATTATGTGAAGGAAAACATCGGGTTTTCGGTAATTCTCAATGAAGACGTAAAAGAAGCTGACATTATCAGGTTTCAGAAAAATCTGGATGCTGCACGATATGTAAAATCAACACGATACATCACCAAAGAACAGGCTGCCAGGGAAATGGAGGAACTTCTCGGAGAGGATTTTATTGATTTTTTAGGTTATAATCCGCTGCTTGCGTCTATCGAGGTGCATTTGTTTGCTGCCTATGCGAATAATGACAGCATAAGGGTTATTGAGGAAGAATTAAAGGGGATTCCCCAGATAAAAGAGGTTTTTTACCAGAAATCTCTCATTCACCTTGTAAATGAAAATGTGCAGAGAATTACTCTTATAATGCTTTCTTTCAGTTCTCTCCTGTTTCTCATTTCGCTCACTTTAATTAACAACACCATCAGGCTTTCGGTTTACGCAAGAAGATTTATCATTAAAACCATGGAGCTGGTTGGTGCAACCAGAAGTTTTATCAGGAAACCATTCCTGGTAAAAAGTGTTATTCATGGTTTCTATGCAGCTGTTCTTGCCAATTTCCTTCTCGCAATTGTAATTTATTTTGCACAGCAACAATTCATGGATATTTTCAGCCTGCAGGATTTGGAAACCATTGGTTTGTTGTTTCTTATGGTCATTATCGTTGGAATTGGCCTGAACTGGCTGTCCACCTTTTTTGCCGTTAACAAGTTTTTAAATATGCACATTGATCGTTTATACTACTAAACAGTTTGTCATGATAAAGAAAAAAGATGAACCCCGCAAACCTGATTTCCCTTTCACAAGGGAGAACTATACTCTCATAATTATTGGATTTGTAATAATCATTATAGGGTTCTTGCTTATGATAGGGGGTGGGTCAGACGATCCCAATGTATTCAATCCTGAAATATTCAGCTTCAGAAGAATTACCCTGGCGCCCGTTATCGTGTTGTTCGGTTTTCTTTTCCAGATTTACGCTATTATGAAAAAACCTTCTGAAAAGAAGAAAGAGAATTAAACAGAGTAATTACCAGGAAGCCATTTACGCATGAATTGGTTAGAAGCCCTTTTGCTGGGTTTGCTGCAGGGATTAACAGAGTTTTTGCCTGTAAGCAGCAGCGGACATCTTGAAATCGGTCAGGCAATTCTGAAAACAGAGGCCGGTGAAAATCTGACTTTTGCAATTGTTGTACACGGAGCAACAGTGTTAAGTACAATTGTTGTTTTTTTTTCCGAAATTAAAAAGATTACACGGGAAAGTATTTTGTTCCAATGGAATGAATCAACAAAATTTGTGGTTAAAATTCTCATATCCATGATACCTGTCGGAATTGTGGGCCTGCTATTTAAGGATTTTGTTGAAGGTCTCTACACCGGCAATATTCGTTTTGTGGGATTTATGCTTTTAATTACTGCCTCCATGCTTTTTCTTGCTGGCAGAATTAAAACAACACAGAAAGATGTTTCCTACCTGAGAGCATTTATAATCGGTATTATGCAGGCATTTGCTGTTCTGCCGGGCATATCAAGATCTGGTGCAACTATTTCAACCGCGCTATTACTTGGCGTTAATAAAGACATGGCCACCAGGTTTTCTTTTCTTATGGTTTTAATTCCTGTTCTTGGAATTAATTTTTTGGATACCTGGAAATATTGGCAACAGGGATTTGCACCTGTTGAAACTACTGCTCTTTTTGCCGGATTTATTTCAGCTTTTATTTCCGGTGTGTTTGCCTGCAAAGTGATGATTCATATTGTAAAGAAAGGACGCCTCCTCTATTTTGCAGTTTATTGTGCATTGGTTGGAATTACTGCAATACTGATTTAATAAAGGATGAGGGATAAGTTCACACTGGAGGATTTTCAAAAAGGCCAGGTCTTGTTATTTGACAAGCCCTATGGATGGACATCCTTTGACCTGGTAAATAAAGTCAGGTCTATGATTCGTCATTCGTTTGGAGAAAAAAAGATCAAGGTAGGTCATGCAGGAACTTTGGATCCTCTGGCAACAGGATTGCTCATTGTATGTACAGGAAAGGCCACAAAAACAATCAGTTCATTCCAAAACCTGAAAAAGGAATATGTTGCCACCATTGAATTTGGTAAAACAACTCCTTCGTACGACCTGGAAACACTTTTTAACGGAACCTTTGAATATTCCCATATTACCCAGGATAAACTATATTCTGCCATTTCAGGGTTTCTTGGAGAAATAAAACAAATGCCACCTATCTATTCGGCCAAGCAAATTGAAGGCAGGAGGGCTTATAAATTTGCACGGCAGGGGAAAAAAAAAGATCTTGAACCGGTTGAAATTCAAATTGACAGGATTGAGGTATTGAACTTCAATATGCCAGAAATAACGATAATGATCCTTTGCAGTAAAGGTACCTACATCAGGTCCATTGCTAATGACCTGGGAAAGGAATTATCCTCAGGAGCCTACCTGAAGTCACTTAAAAGAACTGCCATTGGCTCCTTTCTGAATACAGATGCAATGAGTTTTGGGGAATTTGAAAAAAGTCTGAACATAATAAAACAAATTTAATTTTGTTTCGTATAAGGGGCACTGCTCTGAAAACATAAAAATCCATCATAATAATGAAATTATCACAGTACAAGTACAATTTGCCACCTGATTTAATTGCAAAATTTCCTTCTGAAAACCGCGACGAATCGCGCCTGATGGTTGTCCATAAGAATTCGGGTAAAATTGAACACAAAATTTTCAAAAACATCATAGATTTTTTTCATGCCGATGATGTAATGGTATTTAACAACACCAAAGTATTTCCGGCCAGGTTAATGGGAAATAAGGAAAAAACCGGTGCTGAAATTGAAGTATTTCTTTTAAGGGAGCTCAACCGCGAACAGCGTTTATGGGATGTACTTGTTGATCCTGCAAGGAAAATAAGAATAGGAAACAAACTGTATTTTGGAGAGAACGATATGCTAGTTGCTGAGGTAATTGATAACACAACCTCACGCGGAAGAACTCTGAGATTCCTTTATGATGGTTCTTACGAAGACTTTAAGGAAACCCTTTATACCCTTGGAGAAACGCCCCTCCCTAAATTTATTAAAAGAGATGTGGTACCAGAGGACAGGGAAAGGTACCAGACTGTTTTTGCAAAACACGAAGGCGCCGTGGCTGCTCCTACTGCCGGTCTGCACTTTAGTCGTGAACTGCTGAAGAGGATGGAAATAAAAGGTGTAAACTTTGCAGAAATTACCCTTCATGTTGGTTTGGGTAATTTCCGGCAGGTGGATGTTGAGGACCTTACAAAGCATAAAATGGATTCTGAGCGGATTATAATTGCCGAAGAGGCAACGCGGATTGTAAATAAAGCTAAGGACAGGAAAAAGAATGTTTGCGCTGTGGGTACAACTGTTTTGCGCACCCTGGAAAGTTCAGTTTCCACTCAGGGACACCTTAAGCCATACGACGGATGGACCAATAAATTCATTTTTCCACCGTACGATTTCAGTGTTCCTTCCTCTATGATATCGAACTTTCATCTCCCCTTGTCGACCATGTTAATGAATGTATCCGCTTTTGCAGGTTTTGATTTACTCTTCAAGGCATATAAACTGGCAATCAAGGAAAAATACAGGTTTGGCACATACGGTGATGCCATGCTGATTATTTAGAATCCTTAACAATATCGGATTACAAATAATAGCTTGTATTTCATATTCAAAATGTATGTTATTAATTACAAGCGTGTTACACCTTATCGTTTAATGCTCTTTACAAACGGATGCCTGCTGGCGGACAGGGAACTCCATGTTTGATATTTTCATTGGTGTTTGTGATTATTCGCAAACATGTTCGATTCCTATAAGAATCCCCGGCTTTCGTTTTAGGTGAAGGCCGGGGTTTTTATTATTTGCCCAGGGCGAAAATTGTTTTACACTGGAATTCAAAAGAGTTTAAGAACATATGCACTTATGTAAATATTTGGTTTAAATTTGTTCTGCACCATCAGAAAACTTTATGAATCATCAAATTCCTCAGTCACCAGATTATTACAATCTTGACGAATTTCTCACTGAAGAGCATAAAATTATTCGCGACTCTGTAAAAAACTGGATAAACAAAGCCGTAAAACCCAATATTGAACAATGGGCACAGGAGAACCATTTCCCTAAAGAAATCATGCGGGAAATGGGAAATCTGGGCGTACTCGGACCTTTTATCCCGGTTGAATACGGAGGTGCAGGCTTAGACCAGATCTCCTATGGTCTGATTATGACCGAGCTGGAGAGGGGCGACAGCAGCATACGCTCTGCAGCATCCGTTCAGTCTTCCCTGGTAATGTACCCCATACTCAGGTTTGGCACAGAGGAGCAAAAACGAAAATACCTGCCGGAGCTTGCAAAAGGAGAAATAATAGGGTGTTTTGGCCTCACTGAACCTAATCATGGGTCGGACCCCGGCAGCATGGAAGCACGAATAAAGGATAAAAACGGTTTTTACTTACTTAACGGTGCAAAAATGTGGATAACCAACTCCTGCATTGCCGACCTGGCAGTTGTTTGGGCAAAAGATGACAATGAAGATATCCGGGGTTTACTCGTTGATCCCAAAACGAAAGGATGCACTGCTCCGGAAATAAAAAACAAATGGTCTCTGAGAGCTTCAGTTACCGGGGAACTTGTATTCGACAATGTTGAAATACCTTATTCTGCAGTCTTCCCTGAAATCAAAGGGCTGAAAGGTCCTCTGACCTGTCTCAATTCTGCAAGGTATGGCATTTCCTGGGGAGCAATTGGTGCGGCCATAGATTGTTACCATACAGCCTTGAAATACTCTCTGGAAAGAAAGCAATTCAACAGACCCCTGGCATCTTTCCAGCTTATCCAGAAAAAGCTCGCCGAAATGCTCACAGAAATTACCAAAGCCCAGCTTCTTGCATGGCGTTTAGGAAAACTCCGGAATGATAATAAGGCCACCCCGGCACAAATTTCATTGGCGAAAAGAAACAATGTGAACATGGCACTGGAGATTGCGAGGGAATCAAGGCAAATTCTCGGAGCAATGGGTATTACGGGAGACTTCCCCGTGATGAGACATATGATGAACCTGGAATCAGTAATTACCTATGAAGGTACTCATGATATTCACCTTTTAATTACAGGGAATGATGTAACAGGGTTAAATGCTTTCTCATGATTTATTAAATGAAGGCACAGTAATGGCCGGGGTTGAGCAACTCCCTGTATTTCAACACAACCTGTTTAAAATCTTCCCATGCATTTTTTTTAAGGCCGGGGTTTCTTAAAAGTGCCGCAGGATGATATGTTGGCATAACCTGGCGAGAATCCCATTCCATCCAGGAGCCACGAATCTCAGATATTCTTAATTCAGATGAAATTAACCCTTTAAGTGCAGTTGCGCCCAGTAAAACAATGATTTTGGGGTTAATTAACCGTATCTGTTCTTTAAGGAAGGGAAGACAAGCCTGTCTTTCTTCCGGTAAGGGTTCCCTGTTTTGAGGTGGACGGCACTTCACGATATTTGCAATATACACATGTTCCCACCTGGTAAAACCGCAGGCTCCCAGAATTTTATCAAGCAGCTCACCGGAAGGTCCTACGAAAGGTCTGCCAAGCTCATCTTCATAATATCCCGGACCCTCCCCAATAAGCATAATTCCCGCATAAATATTCCCTTCACCGAAGACAACCTGTGTTCTGCTGTGTGATAAACTACATTTCATGCAAATCATGCATGTTTTTTTCAATTGCTCAAATTCGGTTTCCATCAGGCACAGAAAGTTAACTGAAAGACTTGATTATTAACCGTTCACTTTTATCAAAATAACCCTTTAAATGACCAAAAAAATGCAACCATTTGTCAAAATTAGTAATCTGGTTAATAAAGAGTAACTATCATTCGGATAGCTAAAAAATAAAACATTTCAGTTGTTTTATAACTAACTAATTTACAATATCATATTGATTACCTAACACTAACCTTTTTCCCAAAATTTACGTAAAACCAAAGTTAATGAACGTGTTAATATCTCGGGAATATGATTTTTGCTGATCAAGGATTAAAGGCGATTCATGGAAGATACTGAATTACCAGTAAAAAAAGAAAATAGAATTAGTAAAAGCATTAGATTTTCTCTTTGAATATTAATATTTTGTACACTTAATACTTTTTGGTGGTAAAGAGTTTTTTAAATAGGCCCATCAATCGGTCTGTAACTTCTTTGTTTATAGGAAACTCTTATAAACACAGACCTTGTTTATTAAAAACTCTGAGATTATTTTCAGCATATCATTTATACTTAATAACAGGCCTGGCCTTATCCATTCCTTCATTTTCTCAGCAGACAGGCGATTATCGTACGAGATTTACCGATGCCTCTGTTTATCAATGGAATAATTCAGCAAACTGGGAAAGATACAATGGTGTTTCATGGGTAGCCAATCCAGCAGAAGGCTGGCCGGGACAAAACGAAATCCCTCCTTTAGTTACGATCAGGGGTGGGTCCAACTACAGTTATAATGTCCCTGCCGCTACTTCTATTAATAATTTTGTTGTAAACGGGAACTTGACATTCAGCTCTGCTACTGACAGAGTTTTGATTGTTAATGGAAATTTAAGTGGTACCGGTTTAGTTGATATCAGCCAGACTGGCAGAAGCCATAACCTGAACCTGAATGGGGCTAACAATGCAATTGGTTCATTCAATTCCACAACCACAGGCGTTGTAAACTATGGCAGAGCCGGAGATCAACAGGTATTTGCCTCCGTAAATTATGGAATTCTGCACGTCTCCGGAAGTGGAACAAAAACCTTGCAGGGACATACCACTATTAATGGAAATTTAAACATTCTATCCGGAATACTTGAGGCCGATTCTTATAATTTCACTGTTGAGGGAACAACTTCAATTGATGGGGAATTCAGTGATTTTTTTAGTGGAAGTGGGGTAAATCGTTTTATCGGGTTGATTACCATAAACGCCACCGGAGAGTGGAATACGCTTGGCTCAGGTTCATCTGCAAATCTTGATATCAGGGGAGGGATTATTCATAATAATTCAGCAGAAAATTCTTTTTTAGCTTCTAGGGTTCAGTTTTTGGTCAACGATCAAACAATTTCGGGTGTTGGACCAATGGAGTTTGCTCAATATGTGTTTGTTGCGCAAAATCGGACCCTTACAAATAACAATACTTCCACAGTATTTATTGGAGTAGAATTGAACGGACAAATAGGAGGATCTGTTTGGCAACAGGGTCCGGGATCATATCTGGTTTATAATGGTGGGGTAGTTCCTATGGCGATTGGCTCATTGAATGCTGTTGCACTAAATAACACCGTTGAGTACTCTAGAACCGCTAATCAGCCCATAGAAGGAACAACCTATCACCACCTTGTTATTGATGGTTCAGGCACCAAGTTTCCGAATGACCATGTGATTGTTAATGGTGACCTGACAATTAAGGCAGGCACTTTCGGTCTGACATCAAATCCCCGTAATCTTACAGTTTTTGGAGAAACTGAAATAGCTTCGGGTGCTAAACTGTTTTTTGATATTACCTCTGTAAAGACAGTAAGTCTTTTAGGAAACCTGAATGCTGCAGCCGGAGAAATTGATATGACAGCAGTTGGCGTGCCTCACAATCTTATCTTTTCAGGGGAGTTCAATGACCTTGGTACATTTTCTACAACCGGCGGTTCAGGTAGTAATGTATACTATAACAGAGCAGGAAACCAGGAAATAATTCCATCCACCGCTTATAATAATCTTTTTATCCAGGGGGGAGGAAATAAATCATTGTCCGGGAATACCCGGGTCCGCACTTCATTGACAATGGATGATGGAAATATCATTGCAAGCGGGCACATATTGGAAGTCGGAACGAGTACAGGATCACCAGGAATATTAAATTACGTTTCAGGAAATGTAGTTGGGAAATTAAGGCGCTGGCATAATTCCACCGGAACAGATTATCTTTTTCCAGTTGGCACTTCCCTGAACAGTAATCACCTTACCCTAAACTTTCAGAACCTTACAAATGGCAAAATTACGACAGAGTTTGTTCCAAATAATCCGGGAAGTTCAGGTTTACCATTAGATGATATTCATGATGGTTTAAAAATTTCAGAACAATATACAGAAGGATATTGGTTAATAACAGCTGCCGGAAGTTTAGCTACCACCAGTTTTAATATTACTCTTAATGCAGATGGTTTTTCTGACTTTAACTCTTCTGCCAGAATAATCCGCCGCACAGGTGCTGGCAATTGGACCACAGACGGAACTCCGGTTGACCCCGTGGGAACTGTCATAACAAGAAACAATCTTGTCACAGGAATTTCCACTTCTGAAACTCATTTCGGCATTGGTAAAATCATAGTCATAATTACTGACCAGCCGGATCCTGTTTTGAATGCCTGCATTGGCAGTGATGTTCAGTTTTCTGTCACGGCAGAAGCAAAAGGAATTTTAACATACAAATGGTATAAGGTGGGCAGTCCGGACATACAACTTATCGAAAGTGCAAAATACGAAAATGTTACAAGTTCTACTTTAACAATCAATGATTTAGTTGTCGGAGATGCAGGAGAATACTATTGTGTGGTAAGCGATGCGAATACTTCGGTTCAGAGTAATTATGCAGAATTAAGCATTGATAGCGAGGCACCTACCTTTACTGTTCCTGTAAATATTACTATTTACAAAGACAATGCCTGTAATTATGATGCAGATCCTTTAATAACTGGAGAACCTACAGATATACTGGATAACAGCGACCCCTCACCTTCAGTAAGTTATTCTGATGTAACCATTGCTGGTTCCTGCACAGGTGAAACGATTATTACCAGGACATGGAGAGTGGAAGATCTCTGTGGTAATTTCACGGAACAAGATCAGATAATTACTATTGAAGACAATATTCCCCCTACAGCATCCAACCCCGCTCCAATCAATGTGCAGTGTGTCGCCGATATCCCAGCTCCCGATATATCCGTGGTCACCGATGAGGCAGATAATTGTACTGCTGCTCCCGTTGTCGCCTGGGTATCTGATGCAAACAATGGTGGTGCAGGTTGCACGGCTGACCCTTACATCCTAACCCGTACATACTCGGTAACCGATGTCTGTGGAAACTCCATCAACGTTACCCAGACAATCACCGTTGTTGACATCACACCCCCACTTTTCACAGTTCCAGTAGATATTGAAATTTGTAGAGAATTAGATTGTAATTATGATATTGACCCATCAATCACTGGCCAGTTATTGGTTTTATCAGATAATTGTACGCCAGTTGGTGATTTAATTATTTCCTATTCCGACGACACCTCAAATTTAATAAGCTGTGAACTAGGTGGTTTTATTATCAGAACCTGGTCAGTAGCAGATGTCTGTGGTAATATTGCTTCTCAGGATCAAATCATTTGGGTAAATCCTGTTCCTGTCATTGTGGTTACTCCACAGGAGGATGAGCTCTGCTTTGACAGTACAGTGAACTTTGATATCTCAACAGTAAATACTGCCGTAAGTGTTGGTGCCGAGTGGAGATACGATGTACAGATTACCTACCCGGCCGATGTCAATGGTACTCACGGTACGGCAGGAAATACCGTTACCCTCACAGGTCTTACTGCTACAGGCATCGCTGCTTTTACTGATGACCTGGTTAACTCCGGAGAAATAGTGCGTGTCGTTGAATATCTCTTCACACCTTATATTGTTCTCTCGGACGGTACTACCGTTTGCCCGGGAATACCTACAGCGGTTATCCCCATTGAAGTAAACCCTCAGCCTGTCATCGCTGTTACTCCACAGGAAGATGTGCTCTGCTATGACGGTACGGCAGAGTTTAACATCACCAGTCTCAACACGGTAAATGCAGGTGGTCAGTGGCTTTATGATGTGTCGGTTAACTACCCCGCAGGTGTCACGGGAGACTGGGCTGCAGGGCTGCTGAACCAGACAGCAATCAACCTGTCTGATAAC
>JBBIHY010000004.1:43884-78944 GCA_037446695.1 Bacteroidota bacterium | reverse complement strand
TCTGCCAGGATGGTGTACCGGTGATAATCCTGATAGAAGTTAATCCAAGACCACGCATCCAGGTGGTGGAGGTGGAAGATGTGCTCTGCTATGACGGTACGGCAGAGTTTAATATCACCAGTCTCAACACGGTAAATGCAGGTGGTCAGTGGCTTTATGATGTGTCGGTTAACTACCCCGCAGGTGTCACGGGAGACTGGGCTGCAGGGCTGCTGAACCAGACAGCAATCAACCTGTCTGATAACCTGATTAACAATTCCGATGCATTTCAAACGGTAGTTTACACCTTCAATCCAAAAATTGAAAGAGGAGGAGGAAGAATTACTTGCTTAAATGGAATTCCAATTACGCTAGTAATTACGATCAATCCCCGACCCAGAGTCATCCCCTCCCTCCTTGCTGATACCATTTGTAATCAGACGAATGCAGACTTTGTATTGTTCTCTCCTACCATTATGACAGTTCCCGGAATTGTATTTGACTATACTACTTCCGTAACGGGAGTTCCGGGAGATGTTACCGGATTTACTGCTTCACAAAACGGATTGCAGAATAATTTCAGAATAATTCAAAACCTGACAAATAATACCAATACCCCGCAATACCTTACTTATCACATTGTGCCCAGGTCTTCCGGCACATCCTGCGCAAATGGCCAAGCGGTTGATGTGGTTATTCGCGTGAATCCTAATCCTTATCAGGGACATAGTGTTGATGCTCCTCAGTGTATTGGTGGATACACGGGAAGTGTTGATCTGATTCCTGCGGTAGGCTCAGGACCATTTACTTTTGCCTGGTCAGGACCTGACGGTTTTTCTTCTACCCAGGAAGATTTGTTTAATGTAATCTCTGGAGTATATACAATTACCATTGCAGATGCAAATAATTGTCAACATACAAGAAATATAATTATTCCAACACCTGGTGGAATTTTTGCTTCACCTCCGATACGTCAAAATGTTAGTTGTTTTGAAGGATCTGATGGCTACATTATTATAAATGTTACAGCTTCAAGCGCACGATTGCCTTTAAGCTATGAATGGTATGGTCCGCCGGGATTTATATTTGCTGACAATACTCAAAAAGACCAGTTTAATCTCGTGGCCGGGCAATATTATGTAATTATTACCGACGCTTTAGGGTGTATCTATGATTTAAGAACCCTGGTCGGGCAGGCGGCTTTAACTATTACACAGCCCCCTTTACTGCAAGCAACAGCCTCAGGAACCGATACCAGTTGCAATATCAATGATGACGGAACTGCTACTGTCACACCAACCGGAGGAACAGCTCCATATACATATTTCTGGACAGGACCTGTTGGTTTCCCGGTAAATCCGACACTTAAGGATCAAACAGGTCTTGCTGCAGGGGATTATACTGTTGAAGTTACAGATTCTAAGGGATGTATTGCTTATGCTTATGTTACGATTGGTTCATTACCCCCGTTTATTGTCACTCCGGTAATCACTACTGACTATAATGGCTGGGATGTTTCCTGTAACGGAGCATCTGACGGTTCCATCATACTTGAAATAATAGGTGATTATCCACCATTTCGGTTCCAGTGGAGCAACGGCGCCAGCACTCAAAACCTTACAAACATTGGTGCCGGAACTTATTCCGTCAATGTGTTGGATGCTGTGAATTGCCCTGCCTATGGAGAAATAACACTGTTCGAACCACCGGCTATGAATCTTGATATCTTCACTTCTGATGCTACTTGTTATGGCTATAATGATGGCGAGATTTCTCTTTCTGCTTCAGGAGGTACTGGCACCTTTTTCTTCGACTGGGCATCAGGTCAATCCACATCAGTATTAACCGGATTGTTCGCAGGCAGATATCTGGTAAGGGTTTCCGACCTGAACAACTGTTATTTTGATGCATCAATAGTCATTACTCAACCAGATCCTCTCAGAATCAATCCAATTATTCAATCGCCATATTGCGATATTACAACCGAAGGTCAGATTTTACTGAACACTTATGGTGGCACTATGCCCTATTCATGGCTTTGGTCAACGGGAGAAACAACTGAAAATATTTCAGGAATTACTTCCGGAGTATATTCTGTTACGGTAAGAGATTTCCATGATTGTATCCTTAACCAATCTATTGTAGTAACTCCGCTGAATCCTTTGTGTATCAATATCCCAAATACATTTACTCCTAACGGTGATGGATTTAATGATACCTGGGTAATCGGCAGTCCGGAAGGAGGCACACTTGGACAGGCTTATCCTTATGCAGTGGTAGAAGTATTTAATCGGTGGGGAGTACTTATATTTCGCTCCGAAGAGGGTTATTCAAGGCCCTGGGATGGAACCTCAAACGGAACCCCACTGCCAATGGATTCTTACTATTATATTATTACACTGAATAACGGGCAACCACCCGTTTCAGGAATAATAACCATTGTCAGGTAACCTGATGAAGAAGTGACGCAAGACCTCCTGTTAATTGAAGTCTTGAAAACCTTTCAATTCCCTTGGAACTCACTTTAAGTTCCCCTTTTTTAAATTTTTTATAGTAGGCGGTAATTACTTCCTTAAGTTTTCCTTTTTGTCCAAAATCAACTGTAATCCCTGATTGGGTTTGGGCAATAATCTTTGCCACATCGCTATTCGCAGGGCAAATACCCAGAATAGGCCTCATTGCAGCCAGGTATTCAAAAACTTTTCCGGTAAGAATATATTCGGCGTTCTCAACCCTGTTAATGCAAAACAGAAGAACCTGTGAACTCATTTGTATTTTGGTAATCTCTTTATGCTCTATATAATCCTTATGTTCCAGAAACTCATTTAATCCCGCTTTCTCAATGCTGTCAAGTACCACAGCATCTATCTTGCCTGAAAATTTAAGTTTTAAATTCTCCTTGAAATCATCCAGTTCCTCTACCAGCTCATTCAAGGCCTCCCATAACTCAGGCGGGTTTTGATCCCGGAAAAACATACCAGTATACCCAATGGTAAATTTCTCATCATGAATTACATTCCTGCTACGGTAGTCTTCAATATCGTACCCATTATAAATCACCTCGATATGTTTACCGGTAATTTTTTGAAAATCGATTTTCATTGTGTCTCCCACCACAGTAATTGCATCAGCACAGGAAAGTACTTTCTTTTCTAACTCCTGGTGTTTTCTCAAAGAAGTATTTGAAAGTTTCAGGCTTTGAAAGTAATATACTCCTGTCCATGGGTCCCTGAAATCTGCCACCCAGGGAATATGAAATTTCTGTTTAATCTCACTAGCAATCAGGTGTGCCGAGTGGGGCGGACCACTGCTCAAAATGCAGTCAATTTTGTTTTCCTGTAAATACCTATCAAGAAACCGCACCGATGGTTTTATCCAGAATTTTCTGGCATCGGGAATAAAAAAATTACCCCTTAACCAGACAGAAATCTTTTCTGTGATGGATATTTTTTTTCTCTCCGAAATAAATCCAATATTGGTTCTTTTTCTCTTACCTCCTGTAACCAGGTGATACAATTTGTATGGTTCCCAGGCCGGTACTTTTAATACCTCCATAAAATCAGGAACCTCATCCTCCAATGATTTATCAAATAACGGATAATCGGGATTTTTAACTGTGAGAATTACAGGTTCCCAGCCATACTCACCCAGGTACTTTGCAAACTTCAGGCACCTTTGCACCCCGGAACCTCCGCCAGGAGGCCAGTAGTAAGTAATGATGAGAACCTTGTTCATAAGTTATTCAAGCTGCTCCAGAAGCTTTTTAACACTTACTTTATCCTCTATGATTGACACCAGTTGATAAATTGGGACTCTCTCCTGCTTCATTGTATCCCTGTAACGAATAGTAACCGTATCATCCTGTGTGGTCTGGTGGTCTATTGTAATACAATAGGGAGTTCCAATAGCATCCTGACGGCGGTACCTTCTGCCAATCGAGTCTTTCTCGTCATACTGGCAGTTAAATGAAAACTTAAGGTCATTTACAATCTTTCTTGCAATTTCCGGAAGGCCGTCCTTCTTCACCAGTGGCAAAACTGCAAGTTTAACAGGTGCAAGAACCGGGGGGATTTTTAAAACTACTCTTTGTTCTCCCTCACCCTCATCTTTGGGCACAATCTCCTCGGTATATGCATTTGATATAATTAAAAGAACCATCCTGTCCAATCCAATGGATGTTTCAATTACAAAGGGCACATAGCTTTCGTTCATGTCTGTATCAAAATACTGAAGTTTTTTGCCACTGAACTTCTGGTGCTGGGATAAATCAAAATCGGTGCGACTGTGAATTCCTTCCACCTCCCTGAATCCAAATGGAAATTCAAACTCAATATCACAGGCAGCATTGGCATAATGAGCCAGTTTGTCGTGATCGTGATATCTGAATTTTGATGCTTGGATTCCTAATGACTGATGCCATTTCATTCGCTTCTCCTTCCAGTGTTCATACCACTTCAATTCTTCCCCGGGACGAACAAAAAACTGCATCTCCATTTGCTCAAACTCTCTCATGCGGAAAATAAACTGCCTGGCAACAATTTCATTTCTGAAGGCTTTTCCTACCTGCGCAATTCCAAATGGAATTTTCATGCGCCCCGATTTTTGAACATTCAGGAAGTTAACAAAAATTCCCTGTGCTGTTTCCGGCCTGAGGTAAATAATGTTTGCCTCCTCGTTTACAGAACCAAGCTTTGTATCAAACATCAGGTTAAACTGCCTTACATCGGTCCAATTTCTGGAGCCGGAAACTGGATCAGCTAACTCACAGTCGAGTATGATCTGTTTTAATTCCTTCAGATCGTTTTCTTCTGAAGCTTTTACAAAACGAGCTTTTATCGAGTTGTATTTCGAAATATATTCCAATACCCTGGGATTGGTTTGCCTGTAAATGGCCTCGTCAAACTTGTCACCAAATCTTTGGGCAGCCTTGCTGATTTCCTTTTCAATCTTCTCCTCAATCTTCTGCAGATACTCCTCAATCAGATTATCAGCCCTGTAACGTTTCTTTGAATCCTTATTATCTATTAAAGGATCGTTAAATGCACTGGTATGGCCAGAGGCCTTCCAGGTTTCGGGGTGCATGAATATGGCAGCATCGAGGCCAACAATGTTCTCATTCAGCAAAACCATAGAATCCCACCAGTATTTCCTGATATTGTTTTTCAACTCTACCCCATACTGTCCATAATCATATACGGCACTCAGGCCGTCATAAATTTCACTGGAGGGAAATATAAAGCCGTATTCTTTGCAATGAGCAGTTAATTTCTTGAAAATTTCGTCCTGAGCCATTTGAGAAGATTGCTAATTTTTTGAGACACAAAAAT
Organism: Bacteroidota bacterium; assembly: GCA_037446695.1. Classification (GTDB taxonomy): domain Bacteria; phylum Bacteroidota; class Bacteroidia; order Bacteroidales; family PUMT01; genus JBBIHY01. Next base: position 73,638 of record JBBIHY010000004.1, on the reverse strand, counting down.
AAACCAATTTGAATAATTGACAGGATAAATCAGGTGATTTTCAATTCTTTCTTTACTAAAACCCCTTATTCCCCATACCTGTCCTCAATTATATCAAGTAATTGAAAAATTTCTTCGGGTTCAATCGAAGTAAGCAGTTTCAGCCTGATTTCTTTAAAACCGGGTAAGCCTTTGAAATAGGATGCAAAATGCCTTCTCATTTCAAACAACCCACGAGGGATTCCTTTGAATTCAACTGATTTTTGAAAATGCAGCTTTGCAATAGACACTTTTTCTCTCACCGATGGTTCCGGCAATTTTTCACCTGTTTTCAGGAAGTGTTTTATTTCCCGGAAAATCCAGGGTCTTCCAACTGTTGCCCTTCCTATCATAATGGCATCGACCCCGTAATGATCAAACATTTCCTTTGCCTTCACCGGTCCGTCTATATCACCGTTCCCAATAATGGGGATATTCATCCTGGGATTATTTTTTACTTCACCAATAAGGGTCCAGTCTGCTACTCCTTTATAAAGTTGTGCCCGTGTGCGTCCATGGATAGTCAAAGCCTTTATTCCCGTATCCTGAAGCATTTCAGCAACCTCTACAATATTCTTGCTGTCTTCATCCCAACCCAGGCGGGTTTTTGCTGTCACAGGAAGATTGGTTGCATTAACGATTGCCTTTGTCATTTCCATCATCATAGGAATATTGCGCAACATACCTGCGCCCGCACCTCTGTGAGCGATTTTTCGCACAGGACAACCGTAATTAATATCAATTAATTCGGGTTTGGAATTGACTGCAATATGACAGGCTTCAACCATTGACTCAATAAGGTGGCCATAGAGTTGAATACCTATTGGTCTTTCATTATCAGAAATATCCAGCTTCTTCAAACTTTTCTTTCCATCCCTTATGAGACCATCGGATGATATAAATTCGGTATACATCAGGTCGGCACCAAATTGCTTGCACAAATAACGGAAAGAAGGATCTGTGATATCCTCCATGGGAGCAAGCAGCAACGGGTATTTACCCAAATCAATATTTGCTATTATTGCCAACAGTTTTATTTTTACATTTGAAGCACAAAAATACTAATTACAACGAATGAATCCCGGCTATTTTTATCAGTCTCATCCGCTCACAAAGTTGCTTGTTGCAGCAGTAATTTCCTTCTCCTGCTTTATCCTCACTTTTTTTGCTGCCATAATTCTTGCAATTCCCCTATTCGGAATCGGCCCTCTTGAACTGATAAATGCCCTTGAGGATTTGACCAATCCCGAAAATTTGACTCTCTTAAAATACCTTCAAATAGCGCAGTCAACTGGTTTATTCCTGATACCGCCTTTTATTATCGCATATTTGTTTTCCGGGAACACACTAAGCTACCTGAAACTTTTAAAGGCGCCAAGGCTCCTGCCCTCCCTCATCGCATTACTAATGATATTTTCATCGCTTCCGGTAATAGCCTTCCTTACTCAAATTAACCAGGGATTACATCTTCCGGAGTGGCTGTCTCCGGTTGAAGACTGGATGCGGAGGGCGGAGGACTCTGCCGAAAGATTAACTGAAGCATTTTTACATATGGATTCGGCCGGTGGACTTTTGTTTAACCTGTTAATGATTGCTGTGATTCCTGCACTTGGCGAAGAGCTTCTGTTCAGAGGCGTAGTGCAAAAGGTCTTCAGCGACTGGACAAAAAATATCCACTTGGGAATTTTTCTGGCTGCTGCCCTGTTCAGTTTTTTACATTTTCAGTTTTTTGGATTTCTGCCGCGAACCCTGTTGGGAATCCTTTTCGGATATTTGTTTGTTTACAGTGGGTCTCTCTGGTATCCAATACTGGCACATTTCTTTAATAATGCTATGGCGGTGATGATATACTATTATATTGGGAAAGAGGGTGTTGAAAAGTCTTTCGAACAATTCGGGAAGGAGAGCCTTTCCTTTTATTTTATCGTGGCCGGAGCTCTTGTTTTATTATTCCTTATGCGCTTCTTCCGGTCCAATTTCAGACAAGGCTAAATAACATTAGGTTGCTGATAGTCGTAAAAATTGATTTTCCCGATTTCACTTTTTCTGAAAACATATACAAGCCCATATTCCTTGGCTTTCTCCCTTCTCAAATCATCAGAAAGCTCCCTGAAAGTTTCTTCCACTTCATTCCAAATCTGCAAAATGATTTCATCGGCAACCGGACGAAGTTCTGCAAGTCTTTTCTGCTCCCTGGCAGTATTTGACTGTAAGGTTTTTTGATGCCTGTACGCATCCATAAAATTCTCATACCTTACTTTTACCATAGCACCTGTTGGATTGGCAATAGGAGTACCGCCTTCCTTTATCCTTAAAGTTTCTCCCTGAATAATTATTTCGCCAAGCTCAATTATTTCCTTTTCCGTAGCAAGGGTATAGTTTTTTTTTACAAATTCTTCAATCCCGATAATGTTCAGGATATTGGCCGGCAGGTCACCTCGCATAACCGCCATTTTCGTTACCTGAATAAAATGAGAAATATAAAGCCTTGCCTTCTTCATTTGCTGCAGGTACTCCCTGTTCCTTTTTATCTGAATATTGTAAGCCTGCTTGTGCTGGACTATTCCATGCTCAAAGGATGGTAAAAAGGATTGTATCTTTTGGTAACTCTTCTGTGAAAATGCAAGCTTAAAAGGAGGAAGTTCCTTTGCCTTTGAAAGCGCCGCTTTTAAAGCCTTCAACCTGGCAGCATCTGTGTTGGGTAAACGACGGTAGGGCATGTGTTAATAAAATGTTGAAGGAGTGTTAATATCCGGCAGCACATTTGCGAATATAAAAAATTAAAACCACAAGTCAATAGTATTCGCATTATTTTTATCGAATTTTTACAACTGGCCTTCAGTTTGTTAATTTCTGCTTGCTGGAAAGCAGTTTTGTAAATTGGAGTTTTTACACTTATTTTAGCGTTCATGAGAAAAATATAAATCAAAACACTATACCCATGTTTGAAGCGAAAATTTATTCCGAAAGAAGAAACAAACTCAGGAAGAGTTTATCCTCAGGGATTGCCCTGTTTCTTGGAAACCAGGATGCTCCCATGAATTACCCGGCAAACACCTATCATTTCAGGCAGGATAGCAGTTTTCTTTACTTTTTCGGGTTGAACGGTGCCGGATTGGCTGCCATTATAGACATTGACGAGGGGAAGGATATCCTTTTCGGTAATAATGTAACCCTGGATGGGATAATATGGATGGGGCCTCAGCCAACCATGCAGGAAAAAGGGGGGCTGGTGGGAATTGAAAACACCTTCCCAATGGACAAGTTGGAAGAATTTCTCCTTGATGCAAAAAAATCAGGAAAAAAGATTCATTATCTGCCACCTTACAGGTCGGAAAAAATTTTAAGACTGGAAAAATATCTTGGTATCCCCGCTGCAAATATCAAGGCTAATGCATCTGAGGAATTAATCAAAGGGGTTGTTGCTCTCAGATCTGTCAAAGATGAGCATGAGATTAAAGAAATAGAAAAAGCAGTGGATGTAGCATGGGAAATGCATACAACAGCAATGAAGATGGCAAAACCGGGAGTTTATGAAAGGGAAATAGCCGGGAAAATTGAAGGAATAAGCCTCAGCCACGGTGGGCCCGTTTCATTTCCGGTAATCCTCAGTATCAATGGGCAGACACTGCACAACCACTATCATGGCAATATGCTAAAAGAAGGACGAATGATGGTTTGCGATGCAGGGGCTGAAACCGAAATGAGTTATTCCAGTGATCTCACCCGCACTGTGCCGGTTGGCGGAAAATTTTCCCGGCGACAAAAAGAAATTTACGAGATTGTGCTCAAAGCCAACGTAGAAGCAATTAAGGCGATCAAACCAGGCATTCCCTACAGGGATATTCATCTTATGGCAGCCACAATAATTGCTGCCGGACTAAAAGATCTGGGTCTGATGAAAGGAGATACCGAAAAAGCAGTCTCAGAAGGTGCACATGCATTGTTTTTCCCTCACGGACTTGGGCACATGATGGGACTTGATGTGCATGACATGGAAGACCTGGGGGAGAATTATGTGGGATATGATGATGAGATTAAGCGTGCCTCTCAGTTTGGACTTGCCTTTCTGCGCCTTGGAAGAAAACTTCGAGAAGGTTATGTTCTTACTGTCGAACCGGGAATTTATTTCATACCCGCTTTAATTGATAAGTGGAAAAGCGAAAATAAGTTTACCGAGTACATTAATTATGAAAAGGTTGAAACTTACAGGTATTTTGGCGGAATCCGCATTGAAGACGATGTGCTGGTTACAAAAGATGGCCACAGGGTTCTTGGAAAACCCGTTCCAAAAACTGTGGAAGAAATTGAAGCTATCATGAAATAAAAAAAGCCGCAAATGCGGCTTTTTCTTTAGGGAATATCTCAGAAACTTGCTTTTAAAAACTCCCTGTTCAGGCGTGCAATATGCGCAAGGGAGATTCCTTTAGGACATTCAGCTTCACAGGCGCCTGTATTTGTGCAACTGCCAAATCCAAGTTCATCCATTTTGGCAATCATGCTCTTGGCCCTTTTACTGGCCTCTATTCTACCCTGCGGGAGCAAAGCCAACTGGGAAACTTTTGCGGAAACAAACAGCATGGCAGAGGAGTTTTTGCAAGCCGCTACACATGCACCACAACCAATGCAAACGGCAGCATCAAAAGCCTCATCAGAATGCTCCTTGGAAACTGGCAGGGAGTTGGCCTCTGGAGCAGAACCTGCTGTAGCGGAGATAAACCCCCCGGCCTGCATAATTTTATCAAAGTTTGAGCGGTCAACAATTACATCCTTGATTACCGGAAAAGCTCTTGCCCGCCAGGGTTCAATCACAATGGTATCTCCGTCTCTGAATTTTGTCATTCTCAGCTCGCAGGTTGTAGTAAGAAAGCCGGGGCCATGTGGTCTGCCATTAATAAACAAAGAGCAGGAACCACAGATACCTTCACGGCAGTCGTGCTCAAAAGCCACAGGTGATTCCCCCTTCTCAATCAGGTTTTTGTTAAGAAAGTCCAGCATTTCCAGGAAGGACATCTCTTCCGAAACATTGTTTAGTTCATAGGAAACCATTTTGCCTTTTGATTTGGCATCTTTTTGTCTCCATATTTTGAGTTTTATGTTCATAATTGTCTGTTTTTTGTCGGTATTTTACTTGTAGCTTCTTTCCTTCAATTCCACATTTTCAAATTTCAATTCCTCCCTGTGCAGTTTGTGATCCTTGTCTGCACCCTGGTATTCCCAGGCAGCTACATATGAATATTCTTTATCTATCCTCTTTGCCTCTCCTTCAGGTGTCTGACTTTCTTCACGAAAATGAGCACCACAGGATTCTTTCCTGTCGAGGGCGTCCAGGCACATTAATCTTCCAAGTTCAAAGAAATCGGCAACTTTTACGGCTTTTTCCAATTCCTGGTTTACTTCTTCCTCAGTATCAGGAATTTTCACATCCCGGTTAAACTCATCTTTTAAGTCCTCAATCATTTTCAACGCCTTTTTCAATCCTTCCTCATTCCTAACCATTCCGCAATAATCCCACATGATTTTACCCAAACGTTTGTGGAAAGAAGTAACAGTTTGTTTTCCGTTAATGGAGAGGAACATTTTTAGTCTTTCTTTCACTTCTTTTTCCGTTTTTTCAAATTCAGGATGATCTGTTGAGATTCTGGGTGTTCTAATCTCCCCCGACATGAACCTGCCAATGGTAATGGGAAGAACAAAATAACCGTCACCTGCACATTGCATTAAGGAAGCTGCACCGAGACGATTGGCTCCGTGGTCGGAAAAATTGGATTCCCCAATGGCAAAAAGTCCCGGAATAGTAGTCATCAGATCGTAATCCACCCAAAGCCCTCCCATGGTATAATGCCCGGCGGGATAAATTCTCATTGGTTCCTTATAAGGATTAATTCCCGTAATTTTTTCATACATCTCAAACAGGTTACCATACTTGGCTTCAATAGCCTTGGCCCCCTGTTTTTCAATTGCTTTACTAAAGTCAAGGTAAACTGCCAGTCCTGTTTCACCAACTCCATAGCCGGCATCGCATCTTTCCTTGGCTGCACGCGAAGCAACATCCCTTGGAACGAGATTACCGAAGGCAGGATACCTTCTTTCAAGATAATAATCCCGTTCATCTTCAGGGATTTGGTTGGCATGTCTTTTGTCTCCCTTCTCCTTTGGTACCCAAATTCTGCCATCATTCCTTAATGATTCCGACATCAAAGTGAGTTTTGCCTGGTAATCATTCAACTGAGGAATACTTGTCGGGTGAATCTGCACGAAGCTGGGGTTGGCAAAAAGAGCTCCCTTTTTGTGAGCTGCCCACGCCGCGGAGGCATTTGAGCCAAGGGCAAGTGTTGACAGATAGTAAATGGTTCCATACCCACCTGTTGCAAGAACAACCGCATGAGCAGAGTGTCTTTCAATCTGGCCGGAAACAAGGTTTCTCGCGATAATGCCTCTTGCCTTGCCGTCAATAACAACAAGGTCGAGCATGTCTCGCCTGCTGTACATGGTTACCTTTCCCTTTGCAATCTGCCGTATCATGCCCGAATAGGCACCCAATAAACACTGTTGCCCGGTTTGTCCTTTGGCATAAAAAGTTCTTGAAACCTGCACTCCGCCAAAAGATCTGTTGTCAAGGTATCCACTGTATTCCCTGGCAAAAGGAACACCGGATGCAACCAACTGGTCAATTGTCTGGTTACTCACTTCGGCAGCCCTGTAAACATTTGCCTCGCGGGCCCTGAAGTCTCCTCCTTTTATTATATCGTAAAATAGCCGTTGAACACTATCTCCATCGTTTTTGTAGTTTTTTGCTGCATTTATGCCTCCCTGGGCTGCAACGGAATGAGCCCTCCGGGGAGAGTCCTGGAAACAAAAAGCTTTCACATTATAGCCCAGTTCCGCAAGGGTGGAGGCTGCAGAAGCACCAGCCAGACCGGTGCCAACCATAATGATATCAAGCTTGGCTTTATTGGCGGGGTTTACCAGTGGCACAGAATTTTTATACATGCTCCACTTTTCAGCCAGTGGGCCATCGGGTATTTTAGCATCTAGTTTTATCATAGTCTTAGCTTAAAAATACTTGAATTAAAAAATACAATGGTATAATGGAAAATCCTGCTGCAATCACAACCGAATAGATTGTTCCCAAAAGGACCCATCTTTTTCTCCATGTCTCGTTGTTCAATCCAATGGTTTGAAATGCTGATTGAAACCCGTGCAGTAGATGAAATCCCAGGAAAACAGCTCCCGCAACGTATATGAGTACATACCACCATATTACAAACTTTGCTGTTACCAGGCTGTACGCATCTTGCATGGAGACTCCTGCATATTCAATATACTGCATTTCTCCAAATTTCATTTTAATCCAGAAGTTTGACAGGTGCAGCGCAAGGAAAATAAAAATCAGGCTTCCCAGCACAAACATATTCCTTGAAGCCCAGGTGCTGGCCTCCCTCTGATCAACCATCTGGTAGTTTTCTGGCCGGGTTCTAAGGTTTGCAATTGTTAAAACAACTGCGTAAAAAATGTGCAGCAAAAATCCTATGGCGAGCATTGGCTCCATGACTTTTATAATGGGATTTGTTGCCATAAAATGCGCAGCTTTGTTGTAGGCCTCCGGACCAAAAAGTAAAAACATATTTACTGTCAGGTGAACAGCCAGAAAGGTAATCAGAAATAAACCCGACAGACTGACAAGGAATTTCTTTCCGACAGAAGCTCTAAAGAAGTTACTCATAGAGTGAAGATTAAGTGGTTAAATGGAAAAGATTTTTCTTATTATCCTGCTATCTCTACAAATGTAATTTCTTGCATACTTATTTCATATATTTAGCAACATAAACGATTAATTTAGAATTGGTCTAAACAGTCTTTTTTAGAATCCATTCCACAAACTTAGAGAAACTCAATTTTATGAGAAAGTTTATTACAATCAACAACAAAAAGCTGTATTTTCAGTCCAATGGAGCAGGACTTCCGGTAATGCTTGTTCATGGTTACCTGGAATCAGGAGATATATGGGGTGATTTTTCTGAAATGCTTGAAAAGGATTTCCATGTGGTCAGGATAGACTTACCCGGTTTCGGGCAGTCAGAAGTATTAGCAGGGGTGCATTCCATGGAGCTTTTCGCTGAAACTATTCTTAAGCTTGTAAACCACCTGCAATTAGATAAATTCTTATTGGTTGGTCACTCCCTTGGAGGATATGCCTCCCTTGCATTTCTTGAAAAATATCCGGAAAAACTCTCCGGCTTCTGCCTTTTCCACTCTCATCCAAATCCCGATAGTGTGCAAACCGTTGAAAAAAGAAATCGTGAGATATCCCTTGTGGAAACAGGAAAACAGGAACTTATTTTTAACATAAATATTCCAAACGGATTTTCAAAAAAAAACCTGTCAAGCTGCTCTAAGGAAATTGATTTGGCAAAAGAGATTGCAGCAAAAACCAACCCTGAAGGAATAATTGCGGCATTAAATGGCATGAAAATAAGACCATCCCGATCAGCGATTCTTCAAGAAACCAAAGTTCCAGTATTACTGATTCTTGGTAAAAATGACAATTATATCCCTTACACCGAAGTTGGCCTTAGAATCAACCTCCCCGAAACCGGAAAAACAATTACTTTGGAGAATTCGGGACACATGGGTTTCATTGAAGAAAAAAAAAAGTCGGTAATGATTTTAACTGAATTTGCAAGGAGTTTGTGATTTTCATGCAGGCAACACATGATAAAATATGGCGAAGAAATGACTGATGCTTCCGCCGAGCACAAATAAATGCCAGATAACATGATTAAACCAGTATTTTCTCCACAGGTAAAAAATGATTCCTATTGTATAACTCAGACCTCCTGCAAGAAGCCAGTACAAACCTCCAGCCGGAACATTTTTAATCAAGGGTCCGAGGGCGATTAATATCAGCCACCCCATGGCAAGGTATAATATAGTGGAAATAACCCGGAGTTTATTACTGTAAAAGAAAACCTTGAAGAGAACTCCGGCAATCGCCAGTCCCCATATAATCCCGAAAATCGTCCACCCCCAGGGGCCACGCATGGAAACCAGGCAAAAAGGAGTATATGTTCCTGCTATAAGGATAAATATGGAAGAATGATCAAAGAGATTTAAAAAATGCTTCGTTTTCCCGCTTCGAAATGCATGAAACAGGGTGGATGCCATGTATAAAATGATAAGGCTTGCACCATAAACAGCAAAACTCACAATTTTCCAGGCATCAGCATCCCTCAGGCTTGCGAAAACAACAAGAAGCACCAGGGCTGCTACACTTAATAAAACACCAATACCATGTGTAATACTATTGAATATGTCTCTCAGGTATAAAACCAATACTCTTCTGTCCATAATAAAAATAAAAATTCCGGTCGAAATTAAACGGAATTTTCAAAAGAACAAGAATATTTTTATATCTAATCAAGAATAACGGTTTTGCTTCTTGGGTAGCGTACACTGTATTTCGTCCTGAATGTTTTACTTTCAGCGGGTTTCAGATCCATTCTCCAAATCAGTCTTCCGGTTTCCTTATTAAAATCAGCTCCTGAAATTTCATTGGGAGTAATTTCAATTTCCTTGTTGGTGGAAACCGGTAATTGATCTTCGATCATCAATTTAACTGTCATAGACTTATTGTTTCGTGCCTCAATTTCCCATCCGCGGCTTTCAATTCTGTTTTGGCCAAGGAAACTCCTCTCGGTAAATTCAGGCAGTCTTGTTCTTTTTACCGAAATACCCTTGTCCCTGCCAAGTGAAATTTGCAGTGTGTCTGAAGCTGCCCTTGGATCCAAATAAGATTTACCAACAAAAGTTCCTTCGAAAAACAACTGAACTTCACCAGGTAAAAGGCTTTGATTTTCCCAGCCTGAAACTTTTGCAACCAGGAAAACATCAGTATCAATTTTAGGAACACACTGGTATTCAAACTCTGCCGGGAGGCTTAGTTTTTGCAAATCCACCGTGTACTTTTTATTATCTGAAGGCAATGTATAGGGCATGGCAACCTGAAACTCAAAGCTTACCTGGGTTTCCACTGTAGATACAAAATCACCTAAAGCAAAAGCCTCAGCAAGCACTTCTTCACCAGCAGCCTGAGGCATTGCTTTTTTCGCACTCCGAATTCCTACAACCCCGGAAGCCCTGCCTTGAAGCGCATGGGAAGGAGAAGGAGGCTCATAAAATCCAAGGTGCCAGGGTTGCAATATTGGCTTTACTCCCGACTGAACCGGGTTGGCACTCGAAATAGCAAGCTTTACCCTCTCCCATTTTTCTCCGGTATTCTGAAAAACATTCGCTTTTGAAATAAGCTCAACGGGCTCATTGATTTTTCCAGCACGAAGATCGTGCAATGGTTGCCATCCTGCTCCTCCGGTAAAATAATTCAGTTCCAACGTACCGGTTGCTCTGGCAGCAGCCGAAACCTTTACAAAAATATCACTTGTAGGTGGGCTGGAAACTCCCTGTAAAGTATTTAGCTGGTTTCTGACTCTCTGGATTGCTTCTTCGAGTGATTTTATTTTTCTTCCCAATTCCAGTTGCCTGATTTTTATTTCTCTCAGCCTGTTCCTGAAAAGGTCAGCAGCATCTTTTAAATCAGTTGAGCGAACACCTGTTTGTGCACCACCAAGGTTTTTGTTGGCCAACAACAGAGATTCTTCCTCCTTTGAAACCCATAACATGCCCCTTTCAAACTCCACCTGTTCCAGGAGAATTTTCAGGCTGTCTTCAAGTATAATTAAATCTTGGCTCCTTTCCCTCACCTGCAGGTAGTTTATCTGGTGGTTAACATCGAGAATAATGAAGTTTCCACGGCCATTTACCTGTATGGTGGCTGGTTGAATGTATTGCGACAAACCTTCAAGTACAAAAACAGTAACACCAGGCTCAATGGTCAGTGAGGCTGTTCGGGTAACCTGTGCACCACTTAGAAAAATTCTAACATCTGTTGCCGCAGAATTCACTTTTTTAATCTGTTCCTGAGAATTTGCAGGCAAAAGGGCTATGAACAGAGCCGCATTCAATAAATAAAAGAAGCTCCGGGTTCTCTGGTTTGCAATAACTCTATTCATGGTTGGTTATTTTCAAACAAATTTACTGAATTAAGTAAAGGATAAACAAAAATGGACAAACTTTTCAGCCTGTCCATTTTGTGGAGACAATGGGAATCGAACCCACGACCTCTTGCATGCCATGCAAGCGCTCTAGCCAACTGAGCTATGTCCCCGTATCGGAGCGCTAAAGTACAAATTTTTTTTATTTTGAAGAAAAATCAAAAAATTTCAGCGCCTGAAGATTGTAAAATAGTTTGCATTTACAGGACTCCCGGCATAATTTTTGTGGTATTTTAATAAGATTCTTTCAGAAGTTCTTTGAAAAAACAAGAAACGTAATGAGGTTTTCATTATGAAAAATCTCACGAATATTTAATTTTGAATGAATTTAAATGAAATTGATTTGATTATTAGTATGAAATAGGTATTTTTATGCCCTAAATTTTATGAAAAATGGAACTCAAAAAATCCGAAAAAGCAAACCTTGAGAACAAGAAATCTTTGTTTCTACAGATTGGTTTGGTAACCGTGCTGTCCCTTTTGCTTATCGCATTTGAGTGGACCACACGCGATGTAATGACCGGATCTCTCGGAGAGCTTGGTGACATTGTCATGGAAGAGGAAATTATCCCGATTACCAGGCAGGAGGAAATAAAACCACCGCCGCCACCACCACCCCAGATTCCCGAGATATTACAGATTGTAGAAGATGACGTGGATATTGAAGATGAACTGAAAATTGATGACATTGAGGCCCGTCAGAATACGAGGATTGAGGTAACCCAATTCAAATTTGATGATGAGGAAGTTTCGGAAGAAGAGATTTTCATCATTGTGGAAGATATGCCAACTTTTATGGGAAAGGATTCAAATGAGTTCCGGAACTGGATTGCAGCAAACCTGAAATACCCCCAGATAGCTGCCGAAAACGGCATTCAGGGAAGGGTTTTTGTTCAGTTTGTTGTAAACGCCAACGGTAGAATTTCCGATGCAGTTGTTGTAAGGGGTGTTGACCCGGCACTGGATCAGGAAGCTGTAAGGATAATTATGTCATCCCCGACCTGGACTCCTGGCAAACAAAGAGGGAAACCGGTTCGTGTAAGATTCACATTCCCGATAAACTTCGTATTACAATAATATTAAAGGCCGGTTTACCCGGCCTTTTTTTATTATACTTTCCTGAATCATAAAAACTTTCTTGCTTTTTATTTTGTAACATTTTAACTTGCCGGGCGTAAACTTTGTTTGGCAAAAAATAACTATGGCCTCAAAATTGTAATTAATCTCAAAAGAACTAACTCCATTCTTTAATTATGAAACAACCATGTTTAGAAAAACACAAACACAATGATAATAAAATCAACAACATGGGTGTTCCCTGTCTGCCGTCAGGCAGGCATCCTCTTGTTAAAGAGCATTGATCGATAAGGTGTAACATACTTGTAATTAATGACATATATTTTTTGTACGAATGAAAAAGATACTACACTTTTTAATTATTATTTTTCTGGTTGGTGGTTGTACTTCTTCGCAAAAGCTTTTACAAAAGGGAAGATACGACGAGGCTATTCATAAGTCTGTAAAAAAACTCATGAAAAACCCAAACAACAGGGAAGAGATAATGACCCTTGACAGGGCTTACAATCTTGCCAATGATCGTGACCTAGAAAGAATTAAATTTCTTAAGGTTGAGGCCAGTGCAAGAAATCTGGATGAGATGCTGAACCGATACATCGCCCTCAAAAACAGACAATCTTTGGTTCGTACCGTTACACCACTGAACTTACCCGACAGAACCATCAGCTATCCTTACATTGACTACGATCACGAAATCGTAGCTGCAAAGAGCGGAGCTGCTGAGTATTTTTATAACAATGCCCTCCAGCTCCTGAAGGAAAATGACAAGGAAGCTCATCGGCAGGCATATTATGAGTTACGCAAGGTTCAGCAATACAGCAGTGATTATAAGGATGTAAACCAGCTTATTCAGGAAGCCCGTCTGAAAGGCATGAGCAGGGCACTGGTATATGTGCAGAACCATACAATCGTAAACCTTTCGCCGGAATATAAGGAGCAATTATTAATTGTAAACCCACAATATCTTGGCGGCGATTGGGTAGAATACCATTTTAAGGATCTTGATGAAAATGCAGGCTATGACTATTACGTTGTGGTAAACCTGAGGTTGATAGACATTTCTCCAGACATGGTAAATGAAAAAGACCGTATGGTAACCCGGCAGGTTGAAGATGGTTTTGAATATGCAAAAGATGCAAGAGGTAACGTGATGAAAGACTCTCTTGGAAACGATATTAAAATCCCAAAATTCAAGACTCTTTCCTGCACGGTAATTGAAAAGCAACAGCAGAAAATTGCAGTTGTTGAGGGAGATATTGAATTTTATTCAGAAAATCCACGAAGGATGCTAAAGAGGGAACCCATAGGTACCAGAAGCATCTTTGAGCACGCTTCAGCCCGTGCAATTGGAAATGTTGAGGCCTTATCTCCTGAAGACAGGAAGCTGATTGAAACAACCCTGATTCCATTCCCAAATGATTTTGATATGATTTTCAGAACAGTGGATGCAATGAAAATTGCCATCGGGGAGGGATTAAGGAGGAACCGGAATTTAATTCGTTGAAAATTATAGATTCTTTAGTAATTAGAAAAACGCGACCCGGGTCGCGTTTTTTTTTCAGGGTAATAAAAATTTTCTGCTTTTTTTGTTACTCATTACTTATTCAAATGTCTTTTTTATAAAATCTTTAAGTCTTTGAACTGAAGAAGTCTGAAAAAGAAAATCCTGAAAAGAAAAAATTTCTTCTCTTTCAGTGTGGCCTTATTGCTGTGCCGGTTTTCCTGTTAATCGCATTTGAGCGGACCTCTCGTGATATAACAAACAATTCACCTGGTAAATTGGGTCAGTTGGTTATGGTAGAAGAAATTATCCCTATAACCAGGCAGGAAAAAATTAAACCCTCGCCGCCACCACCGCCACAATTGCCTTAAAAACTTCAAATAGTAGAGGACGATATTGAAATTACGGATGATTTTGTGATTGAAGATATTGAAGCCCGCACAAATACCAGAATTAACATTAGTGGTATGGAACAGCCCCAGGGATTGAAAAATTTATTCCTGGTAAAATAATTGAAACCATAAAAGAATTTCCTCCGGTTATACCCGAAGAGATAATCTAGAAGCCTCCAGCAACTCCTGAAGTAATTATAGTTCACGAGGGACCGGTGGATTTACCAACTGATATCCATATCCCTTCTGTGGAAGTAATTACCGGCACCTTCATTCCTCCCGTAAATTTCGTTAATCCGGAGGAACATGTTGATCCAGGTTATGATACTTTCGAAAGAGTAGAAGACATGCCAACTTTTGTGGAACAGCACCATAATGCGTTCAGCCGATAGATAAATCAGAACCTCAGATATCCACAAAAAGCACCTGAAGCAGGAATTGAAGGTTCTGTTTATATCAGTTTTGTTGTGAACAGGGATGGTTCAGTATCTGATATAGACATTTTGAGAGGTGTGCATCCTTCTGTGGACGAGGAAACTGCCAGGGTGGTTGCCATATCACCAAACTGGGAACCTGGCAGACAATGGAATAAGCCTGTCAGTGTCAGATTTGTTTTCCCTGTGAGATTCGTCGCCAGATAAAATACTTACCGGAGTCCGCCCACTCCGGTTTTTTTCTGGCTGCAGGCTACCCCGAAAATCATTATATTTGCAGGCTGTAAAGGAATATGGGGGAATGATAAACAGTTTCAATACAAAACCAAAAACAGAAACGGCTGTTCTGGTCGGAACATCGGGGAAATACCAAAGCGAACGGGAGGTAAAGGAATACCTTGAGGAACTGGCATTTTTGACTGAAACTGCCGGTGGAATTCCATTGAAATCTTTTGTACAAAAAATTGATGCCATACACCCAAAAACCTATATTGGCACAGGCAAACTTTTAGAAATTGAAGAATTTGTAAAGAAAAATGAGGTGGACATGGTGATTTTTGATGACGACTTATCTCCAACTCAATTCAGGAATATTGAAAAAATATTGGGATGTAAATTACTGGACAGAACAAATCTTATTCTGGACATTTTTGCCAAAAGAGCCAAAACATCGCACGCCCGCACGCAGGTTGAACTTGCACAATATGAATATTTGCTCCCCAGGCTGGCCGGTATGTGGACCCACCTGGAACGACAGCGAGGGGGTATTGGTCTGAGGGGTCCCGGTGAAAGAGAAATTGAAACCGACCGGAGAATAATCAGGGATAAGATTGCAAGGTTGAAAGTTAAGCTAAAAGCCATTGATAAACAAATGGTTACACAGCGAAAAAACAGGGAAAAATTAATCAGGGTGGCCCTGGTGGGTTATACAAATGTGGGGAAAAGCACCATAATGAACCTGCTAAGCAAATCAAATGTTTTTGCCGAAAACAAATTATTTGCCACCCTGGATACAACCGTGCGCAAAGTAATTATCGGAAATCTGCCATTTTTGATTTCCGATACTGTTGGTTTTATCAGAAAACTTCCACACCAACTGGTAGAATCCTTTAAATCAACCCTTGACGAGGTTAGAGAAGCCGATATTTTACTGCATGTTGTGGATATTTCTCATCCCTATTTTGAGGAGCAAATTGATGTGGTGAACCACACCCTTATGGAGATAGGGGCAAATGACAAGCCTGTTTACCTGGTATTCAATAAAATAGATGCTTACCAAAGCATACCAAAAGATGAGGATGATTTGACTCCCCTGAAGCGGGAAAATTTAAGCCTTCTAGAGCTGGGGCGAATGTATATTGCCAGAAACCACAATCCCAGCATATTCATTTCGGCAACTGAAAAAACCAACCTCGATGAATTCAGGGAGCTTTTATATGACAAGGTAAAGGAAATTCACAGGACGCGCTATCCTTACGATAACTTTCTGTATTAAGAAATCCGGATTAAATCAGCTTTTTTTCCGCGAGGTATTCTGCAATCTGAATGGCATTGGTTGCAGCTCCCTTGCGCAGGTTGTCAGCTACTATCCAAAGGTTCATGGAGTTTGGGGCAGAATAATCCCTGCGTATCCTACCTACAAATACCTCATCCCTTCCTGCAGCAATCAGGGGCATAGGGTATTTCAGTGAACCCGGATCGTCCATCACTAAAACACCGGGGGTCAGAGCCAGCAGTTCCTTTACATCGGCGATATCATAACTTTTCTCAAATTGAATATTGACCGATTCGGAATGACCGCCCATGACAGGAACGCGGACTGTTGTTGCGGTAATTCCAATGGATTTATCGCCCAGTATTTTACGGGTTTCATTCACCATTTTCATCTCCTCTTTGGTGTAGCCGTTTTCAGTAAACACATCGCACTGGGGTATGCAATTCAAATCAATACGGTAAGCATATGCCATTTCTCCCTTTTCTCCCCTGCGCTCGTTTTCAAGCTGTTTCATTGCCCTTTGACCGGTTCCGGTAACTGACTGATAGGTAGATACAACAATCCTTTTTAACCCATATCTCTTATGCAGGGGAGCCAGTACCATGACCATTTGAATGGTCGAACAATTAGGGTTGGCTATTATTTTGTCACTTTTGCCAAGCAGATGGGCATTAATTTCGGGCACAACCAGTTTAATTTCCTTCTCCATGCGCCATGCCGAGGAATTGTCCACAACGGTTGTTCCTGTCCCGGCAAATTCAGGTGCAAACTTTTTCGATGTATCACCCCCTGCTGAAAACAAAGCGAGGTCGGGTTTTTGTGCAATGGCCTCCTCTATAGACATAACCGACACTTCCTTCCCCCGGTAAACAATATTCTTCCCGACAGAACGGGCGGAAGCAACAGGTAATAACTCCGATACTGGAAATCTCCTTTCCTCAAGCACTTTCAACATTTCACGACCAACAAGGCCGGTGGATCCAACAACAGCAACCTTAAACATATATAACTCTTTTTCTGAATAGATTTTTTCTTCTGAAAATGTAAAATTAATTATCTTTATTATAGAAGAAACCTTGGCGGGAATTTTTTAAATTTATTCTCATGCAGCATTACCTGAAAATATTGGGTGTTCATTGTATTGTAGGTCTTGGGCTGTTTTATTCTTCCGTGTTATGCTGCCAAAATAATATTAATGTAAGCTCTCACCGCAAAAATGCAAAACCGGTTTATCTGACAGATGATTTTGAGCATGGTACACTGGATGGCTGGAGCAACCTGGCTGACTGGGAGAATTCGGAGGAATCTCCAATTTCAGGTGATTTTTCTTTGAAACACGTCACTGGTTCGGACACAAGCCACATCTTCCACCCTCTATATATAGCCGATTTTAACGCTGATACATTCACCTGGAGAGTGAAACTGAGGAATGGTAACTGGGATCCATCCGGGTCAAATAAATTCTGGTTTTTTCTTGCTGGTGATCGTGCCAATTTATCCTCTGGCGCCAATGGTTATGCCGTTGGAGTAAATTTTACCGGGACTGATGACCTTTTAAAACTCTGGCGTATCACAAATGGCCTTGTTTCGGCCACTCTAATCTCCTCTTCTTTGGACTGGAATCCAAATACACTGGCTGGAATGGAAGTAACAAGATTCCCTGGTGGCACATGGGAATTAAAGCTTGACCGTCAGGGTGATTTCAACAATCTTGTGAGCGAAGGAACAGGAAATGATAATACACATCAATCCAGCTTAGCCTGCGGATTGGTATTTATTTACACACGTACAAGGGCAGGTTTATTATGGATGGATGATTTGTATATCGGCCCTCCTGTTGCTGATACAATACTTCCGGAAATTACAAGTGCTAAAGTACTCACTGGGAGTACTATCTCGCTTCATTTTTCAGAAAATCCCGACCCTTTATCTGCGCTTGATTTAACAAACTACCTCGTAAATGGAAGTATTTCACCCGTAAGTGCTGAATTCATGGCAGGAAATAAACACACCGTTATGCTTCGTTTTGCAGAATCGTTTTCTGAGCAGGTGCCTTTTGAACTCAGTGTTACCGGAATTAGTGACCTGGCGGGCAATACTATGCTTCCCTTCAGTATCATTCTTTTTTATGAATCTTTCAAAGCTGTTGGCCTTCGGATAACCGCTGGTAACAGAATCAAGATATCCTTCAACAGGGAAGTCAATATCTCTTCGGCAGAAACAACATCAAACTATTTCATTACCCCCGGTAATATAAACCCCATTGCAGCATCGGTAAATACCCTGGCCCTAAATGAAGTATTTATTGAATTTGCTGAACCTTTTATTCAAAAAATCTCCTATAGTCTTAATCTGGAAAACATAAAAGACAAATTTGAGGATAAAATGAATCCGACTGTATTGGAATTTGTTTATTACATCGCTATGCCATATGATGTTGTAATAAATGAAATTATGGCACGCCCTGAACCCTCTTTTGGATTACCGGGAAAGGAATACCTAGAGTTGTTCAACAAATCGGGTTATGTAATTGACTTAACCGGATGGTATTTGCGAATTGGAACATCCAGTAGATCCTTACCAGAATATCAAATGCAACCCGGCAGCTACCTGGTACTTTGTCATCCGAATCATGTAAGTGCCTTTTCACAATACGGTGAGACGCTTGGAATACAATCATTCCCTGCAATTTCTGATGCTGGTCAAACAATTTCTTTATTGGATAAGCAGGATAATGTAATTTCGGCTGTTGCTTATAAAGAAAAATGGTATGGAAGTTCTTTTAAAGCCAGCGGCGGATGGTCGCTGGAACAGATTGATCCTGAAAATCCCTGTGCAGGAGCATCCAACTGGAGTGCATCGACCCACCCTTCAGGAGGCACTCCGGGTAGAATTAATTCAATTTTAAACCTCAGGCCCGATACGGATCCAATTCTCGTAAACAGGGTTGTCCCAGTCTCATCTAATCTGCTAAGGGTGTTTTTTACAGAATCCTATCATTACCAAAGCATTACCTCTGCTGATTTGTTTTCAGTTAACATGGGAATTGGTAATCCGGTTCAGGTTATTATAAATCCTCCGCTATTTACTTTTGTGGACCTGGTTTTTGCAACGCCCTTCATTAGCGATGTTACCTATGAACTTTTTGTTGAAAGAAGCATTTATGATTGTGCCGGCAATTTACTCGGTACCAGAAATAAAGCAAAATTTGCCATACCCAAGCAGCCTTCTTTCTTTGATTTGGTTGTGAATGAAATTCTGTTTAACCCTCATGAAGGCGGAGTGGATTTTGTGGAAGTGTATAACCGATCGCAAAAGGTAATAAATCTCAGGGAGGTAATCGTAGCATCGCGGGATGCCAAAACAGGCGAGTTGAGATCGCTCAACCAGTCCTCACCGGAAGGATTTCTTGTTTTCCCGGGGGAATACGCTGTTATTACTACCAGTACCCCGGCTACTCTTAACCACTATTACACTCCTAATCCATACGGATTTTCAGAAATTTCAACTCTCCCTGCCTTTAACAATGACCAAGGAGTAGTTGTAATACTAAATACCGGCATGGAAATTCTGGATGAATTCTCATACACTGAAAGTATGCATTATCCGCTACTAACCGGAGCAAAAGGTGTTTCTCTTGAAAGAATAAACTTCGACCGCGAAACCAATGACCCGCAAAATTGGCATTCTGCCTCGCAGACGGTCGGCTTTGCAACTCCAGCTTATAAAAATTCACAATTTGTTGACGGACTGCAGGAAAGCCAGAGGCAAATAACCATTGAACCAGAGGTATTTTCCCCCGATAATGACGGGTTTGATGATGTTGTAAACATTCATTACGAATTTGAAAAACCTGGTTTTGTAGCCAATATCATCATATACGATTCAAGGGGGCGAACGGTGAAAAAACTTGTGCAAAACCAAATTCTTGGCACAAGCGGGTTCTTCTCCTGGGTTGGTACAAACGATGCAAGGCAAATGTCCCCTCTGGGCATTTACCTCATTTATATTGACCTGTTTCATGCCGACGGCACCAGAAAGCAGTTTAAAAAAACCTGTGTGCTTGCAGGAAAATTATACTAGCCTATAACCAGATTAGACTTCGTTCTGAAACAGTTTTAACGTGTCATCCTGCAGCATCACCCAAATTGAATACACTCCGGCAAGGGTACCAACGGGAATGTTTAAACAACTGATTGCCGAAACAACAATCGTTAAAATCCTTGCCCAGGGTTTATAGCTCAGAAGACCAATGGCCGCAATTAATCCTAAAACTGATACAGCGGCAATCACAACAAACACAAAATAGATAATACCTGAAATGATAGGCATTACAGCATCGGGCAAGCTTTCAACAGGGATAAAGCTGAAAGCAAAATTTACAGCGGCAAAACCAATAATAACTCCCAGCAGTCCAATGGAGTGCAAAGCAATCCTGATAGCAGCCACAGCGCTGATATGTTTTTTCATTCTGTTCTCTTCCATGGCAGGTTTTTTTAATAATAAATAATGCAGTAATAAGACGATAAGAGTTTCTAATTATTACAAAAAGCTGAGAGAAATCTTATATAAGAATCAGAGCTGTTCTACCAGTTCTTTCATAATAAGTGTCATTTTGGGTTCGGCCATCTGAGCAACACTTTGAACATCCTCATGGGTAACCTTTACAATTTTACCGGGAACTCCCAAATCGGTAATAATGGAAATTGCAAATACCGGCAGACCCATTTGTCGGGCCACAACAACTTCCGGTACAGTGGACATGCCAACCGCATCGCCACCAATTATTCTGAAATACTGGTATTCTTTAGGGGTTTCAAGTGTCGGACCTGTAACCCCAACATAACACCCTTTTTGGGTTTTAATACCTTTCTTCTGGGCAATTTCCCTGGCCTTCTCAATGAGTTTATGGCTATAGGGTTCACTCATATCGGGAAATCTCACGCCAAATTCCTTATTATGCGGACCAATCAAGGGGTTTGGAATCAGGTTAATGTGATCATCAATTATCATAAGGTCTCCAATTTCAAAATCAGGATTGATACCTCCGCTGGCATTTGAAACCATGAGGTATTTAATTCCCAGGAACTTCATCACCCTCACCGGGAAAACAACCTGCTGAATACTGTACCCCTCGTAAAAATGAAATCTTCCCTGCATGGCTACTACCTTTTTCCCGCCAAGTATTCCGAAAATCAATTTCCCGTTATGCCCTTCCACGGTGCTTACCGGGAAATTTGGTATTGATTGGTATTCAAGAATTTGCTGGTCTTCAATTTCGCGAATCATTCCCCCCAAACCGGTTCCAAGAATAATACCGATTTCAGGTTGAAATTTGATTTTGCTTTGAATAAAAGAGGTTGTTTCTTTTACTTTTTCTAACATAATTCACAATTTGATGATTAAATTTATCCGCGTCGCTATCAAGAAACTCCACCTCAACAGGTATATAGAGCAACACATTTTTTAATTCCCCGGCAATATTAGTAAATTTTTTAAAACGCATGGCGTCTTTTTCAGTTGTCAGGATTACTTTCTCTTGATAATCAATGTTTTCAAATTTCCTAAAAATATCCACAAGGTCATCGTCACTAAAGGCATAATGATCTTTATATGACATACAGGTTAAATCAAAGCCATAGGACGAAAGGTAGCTGGCAAGCAACTGGGGGTTGGCAATTCCTGTCACAAGCAGAATCCTTGTTTTTTTCAGTTTCAATTCCTCAAGGCCAGGAGCCTGTTCCCCGTTCTCAAACACAAAGGAGGTCTTTCCGTATATCAGCGTACTAAAAAAGGTGGTTTGATAAGGCCTGGGCTGAATGGTCTTTATAATTATCCTTCTTTCAATTGGTTTCACACTTGCAGGAGTTTTTGCAACAACAAAAACATGGGCTCTTTCCTTCCCTGAAACTTGTTCCCTTAAATTCCCTGCTGGAAGCAAAAATTGTTTATCCCACGGCTGATTGTAATCCATGAGAAGAATATTCAATCCTGCCTCAACATACCGGTGCTGGAAGGCATCGTCGAGAATTATTACATCCAAATCAGGATAAGTTCTCAGGAGATTTTCAATCCCCTTTTTTCTGCTTTCGCAAACCGCCACAACTACCTCCCTGAATTTGTTTTTCACCTGGAAGGGTTCATCTCCAATTGTGTCTGCTGTAGAATTTTCATCAGCCAGAAAGAACCCTTTTGTTTTCCGGTTATAACCCCGGCTAAGCAATGCAATCTTGAACTCAGGTCTTAATAAACGAATAAGGTATTCGGCGTGGGGTGTTTTACCTGTTCCTCCGGCAGTAAGATTTCCAATGGAAACAATTGGTAAACGGAACTGTCTGGATGGCAGCCACCCCAAATCAAAAAACAAATTACGGATATAAACTGCTGCTCCATAAAACAAGGAAAAGGGCAAAAGCAGAACAAAAATGAAAGGATGACTTCTTTTCATGGTTAAAAAATAGCCGGGAATTATAGCAATCCCCGGCTAAAATTACAAATTAAAATGCTTAATAAATCTCCAGATCATAAGGAATCCGGGCCTGAATGCCCTGGTTCTGTAAAGTTTTTTCCACAATTTCATAGTATCTGGCGGATATTCCCATGCTTTTTCTGAGTATTCTCATTTTAACATCCCCGGTAAGTCCTTTCATTAATTCCTCAATGGGATCCTTCTGTTTGGGTAATTCAACTATCCTGTAGTTCTCAACACCAGCCTTTTCAGCAGCTATTTCAACAGCCTTCTCAAGGCCACCAAATAAATCCACCAGTCCGATTTCCATTGCATTGGTTCCGCACCATACTCTTCCTTCACCCACTTTATCCACGGCCTCATAGGAAAGTCCACGGCCTTCCGATACCCTGTTGACAAAAGTAGTATATATCTCATCTACCACACCCTGTGCAATTACCCGTTCCGAGGCAGAAAGTGCCCTGAATGGACTGCCAAGATCAGCTGAGGGATTGGTTTTTGCCACATCCACAGTTATACCCAGCTTTTCATTCATAAACTTCTTCATATTCAGGTATAACCCGAATACACCAATGGACCCGGTAATTGTATTGGGGCTGGCAATAATCGTGTCTGCTGCAGCCAACACATAATACCCTCCCGATGCAGCCACATCTCCCATGGAAGCAATAAAGGGTTTCACCTGTGAGGCAAGTAAAGCTTCTCTCCAGATAACCTCTGAAGCAAGAGCACTTCCTCCGCCTGAATTCACCCTGAACACAATAGCCCTGATGGTAGAATCTTTCCTGGCCTGTCGGATTGCCTTGGCTGTTCCCTCGGAGCCAATTACCTCATTACCACCTTCACCCATAATAATATTTCCAGTAGCGTATATAACGGCAATTTTATCGCGTGCAATTCCTTTAAAATCTCTTGGCATAGGAACTTTTTTGTAGCGGGGTAACTTTATCATCTCCAAATCCTTATTATCTTCAATCCCAATAAGTTCTTTGAGTTCACCAACCACTTCATCACGATACTTAAGTCCGTCAATTAAGCCATTTTCAACTGCCGAAGAAGCATTTCGTATGGTAAGATTGGTTGCAAGCTGGTTTAACTGCTGAACAGGAATATCCCGTTGTTTCGAAATTCCCACAAGGACATAATCCCACATGGAATTCAGATATGTCATTACCTGTAGACGACTTTCATCCGACATTTTATCATACATGAGAGGCTCTACTGCACTTTTAAATTTGCCATGACGGATAATTTGTGGTTCAAGTCCAAGTTTTTCGAGGCTACCCTTGAGAAAAAGAATTTCTGATCGAAGTCCTAAAAATTCCATATACCCGGCCGGGTTCATATAAACTTTATCAGCCGCTGTGGCAAGGTAATAAGTGGATTGGGAATAGGAATCGGAGTAGCTGATAACAAACTTTCCTGTTTCCCTGAATTTTACCAGGGCGTCACGGATTTCCCCAATGGTAGCTATACCTGCCTGCAGGGAGCTTAAATCAAGAAAAATACCTTTAATGTTTTCATCTATCCCTGCTTTTTTTATGTTTTCCAGAATATCATTCAATCCGATTTTCCCTCCCTGCGCCATGGGAAATGGTGCAATGTTTTCAAAAGGATTATCAGAAGCCCTGTCAACAATCTGTTTGTCAAGGGTTAAATGAAACAGGCTGTTGGGCTTCACAACAACCGGCTTGTCTTTTGAAGAAACCATGGCTCCCAGTACACCAAAGAATACAAGTAAAACGAGAAAAAATGAAATGAATACCCCAATTACAGAGGCAAGCAGATATTTAAAAAACTCTTTCATATAATTTAATTTTTATGGTTTTGTCTTTGAAAAGCACTCTGTTAAAGATAATACTTCTTTACTTTTAGTTTATAACTTGCATTAAGTATAAGTCCACTCCCTGAATGATTTATTACAATTATCTCCTGAAAATTCAAAAAATCATTAATTCATATAAATCCATTAATTTCGCGCATTAATGTTTTGATAAATTGGCTCAGGTATATTTATTACTCGGTGGAAATTTAGGAGACAGACTGCATTATTTGAAGTCAACCTCCTTATTATTACAATCGGTGGCAGGTGAAATAATCAAAAAATCATCATATTACGAAACAGCACCCTGGGGATTCAGCGATAGCCGTTTATTTCTTAACCAGGTGGTTTTGTTCAATTCTGTATTAAATGCATATGAATTTTTTGAATTAACAAAGGATGTTGAGAACAGGCTGGGTCGCACAAGAAATGGTAATGGCTATCATGCAAGGACTATTGACATAGATATTCTGTTTTACGATGATATTGTTCTGCAAACAAACGATCTTGTGATTCCTCATCCCCGGATACCCGAAAGAAGATTTGTGCTGGAGCCTTTATGTGAAATCAATCCTGAATTTATTCACCCGGTTTTGATGAAATCCATGGAACAACTTCTGAAAGAATGTAACGACCCCCTTCAGGTAATTCGTTTGGAAAAAGCAAATACTTATTTGTCCCCAAATGCCAAATCCCCCGCATCTCCCAAACCCGGCACAATATAGCCTTTCACTGTAAGCTCATCGTCAATTGCTCCCACCCATAATGTTATATTTTTCATAGGCAAATGACGCTTTACATAGCTTATGCCTTCCCTGCTTGCAATAATGGAAACCATATGGGTATGCTTTGGAATCCCCCTTCCAAGCAAAGCCTGGTAGGAAAGCACAAAGGAAGAGCCTGATGCCATCATGACATCATTCAGGATAACTGTCTTTCCATCGAGGGGCGGACAGGAGAGGTGCTCAAATTGAATGGTAAACGTACCGTCCTTATAGTATTTACGGTAAGCTGAAATAAAAGCATTTTCGGCCATATCGAAATAATTCAGCAGTCCATTTTGAAAAGGAAGGCCTGCCCTCATAATAGTGGCAAGCACGGGCACTTCTGTTGCAAGCTGCATATCGGCAATCCCCAGTGGGGTTGTAACCGACACAGTTTTATAATCAAATGTTTTACTAATCTCATAGGCAAATATTTCTCCTATTCTCTCAAGGTTTCGCCTGAATCTCATTCTGTCAGATTGTATACCTGTATCTCTCAGTTCAGAAATAAATTTATTGAGAATGGAGTTTGATTCACCCAGATTCGTTATCATAGTAGTTGGATTTGTAATTGATTATAGCAGACCCTCATCTGCAAAGCTAAAAAAAGATGTTTCAGTCACAATCAAATGGTCCAGTAATTTTACATCCATTAGTTTGCCTGCTTCAGCCAGTTTTTTTGTAATATCCATATCGCTCTGGCTCGGTTTTAGTCCACCGGAGGGATGATTATGGCATACAATCATGGAAGATGCCTGCAGTTCAATTGCGTGCCTTAGTATTATTCTGATATCGGTGACAGTACCCGAAATTCCTCCCTGGCTGATTTTTTGCTTTTCAATCAGCCTGTTGGACCGGTTAAGAAATAAAACCCAGAATTCCTCATACGGCAGGTCTCCCAGTTGCGGAGAAAATAAATCAAATACATCTGAACTTTTTGTGATTTGCATTTTTTCAATAACTGCATTTGCTGCACGTCTTTTACCCAATTCCATGGCTGCGACAATGGCTATGGCTTTTGCCTCACCCATGCCCTTAAATTTTTTAAGATCTCTCACGGTAAGTTTACCTAGTTCATGAAGATTGTTTTGGGCTGAACGAAGTATTTTCTGGGATAACTCCACTGCGGTTTCCTCCCTGTTCCCCGAATGAATCAAAATAGCAACCAGTTCAGCATCACTTAGAGCAGATATACCTTTTGCCATTAGTTTTTCTCTTGGTCTGTCCTCCCTTGACCAGTCCTTGATTTTTAATTTTTTATCTGGCATTAGATTAGATCAATATGTTCCAAATTTTTAAATATACAAAATATGAGTAACACATTGATTATAAAACAAAAAAAGCTGCATGAATTTCATGCAGCCTGAATGTATATAAACTAAAAATTAGCCTAGTTTATTAACTTGTTTGGTAAGCTTGGATTTCAGGTTGGCGGCTTTGTTCTTATGAATAACACCCTTCTTTGCAAGTTTGTCAAGCATGGAAGCCATTTTGGGGAGTTCAGCCTGAGCTGTTTCCTTATCCTGCTCACCCCTCAGTTTCTTAATGGCATTGCGCGTTGTGCGTGCAAAATATTTGTTTTCAACACGTTGTTTTTCGCTTTGCCTTGCTCTCTTTTCTGCCGATTTATGATTCGCCATTTTCTTAAATTAAATTTTAGTAGCCCGTAGGGGAATCGAACCCCTGTTACCAGGATGAAAACCTGGCGTCCTAACCCCTAGACGAACGGGCCAAATAAAGTTTCCAATTCATTTGGGACTGCAAAGGTAAAATAATTTTTTTTACTGCAAAAAATTTTTTAAAAAATTGGAGTGGTTGAACAACAGTAAATCAAACAACAAAAGCCCATTTAATAAAGGTATAACCTGATCGTTACACCCAGCTGTCCCGGGTAAAGTTTCCTGTCTGCATTGAAATGCAATGCCGGTATCCAGTCTACGCTGACTGAAATTGGTGCTTCATCCATGATATACTCCATACCAATTACTGCATCTACCCCATAAATAGCCTTTCTGATGCTGCTATCCACCCAGGGGGCATTGCTATCCCAAAATCCTACATGAGCCCCTGCGCCATAATACCCAAACAGGGGAGTACGCCTTTTCACCAGCCAGTGCTTCTGAAACAGAACCGTGGCGCTGAAACCATCCCAACTTGTTGCAAATATTCCTTCCACTGCATGCCACTCCGTTAAGAAGTATTTTCCTGCGCCCCCGATAGGAGTTCCAAGTCTCAGCCCAACTGAGCCAATATATTGCTGGGCATGAACATTCAGTTGCGTGGCTGTAATAAAAATGGCCAATAAAAAGAGTAATTTTCTAATCATATGCCTTGTTTGAACCATTCTTTTTAATTGGAATTCTGTAGAATACAAAAAATCCAAAACCAGGGGATACAGACCCTTTAAGGCTTCCATAACCCGGCACTTTGTATTCAGGAAAATATACGTTGCCCGGATTTCTGAGCATCACTCTGGCGCTTACTGACCAACCTAAATAAACATTGCGTAAAATCTCCGTTTTGATTCCCATAACAGCCTCAATCCATACAGCAGTCATTTTTTGTGTTTCAATACCTCCTGAATAATCTCCCCAAAGAGGGTCACGGAAAATTACATTATCCGGGCTATAGGAATACCTGCTGAATCCCAGTCTGGTCCCCAAAGAAAGTACATCATCAGGGTGATTCAGGAAATTCTTGTCAATTCCTAACCTGGAATAAATACCACTTGCTTTCATGATATAATCACTTGAACTTACCCCACCGGAAATAAACCCAACATCCAGGGCATAAATGTTTTTTCCGTTGCGGGAATAATCCAGGCTGAATTCATTG
This sequence comes from Bacteroidota bacterium, assembly GCA_037446695.1. Taxonomy (GTDB): domain Bacteria; phylum Bacteroidota; class Bacteroidia; order Bacteroidales; family PUMT01; genus JBBIHY01. The sequence goes on along the minus strand of JBBIHY010000004.1, from coordinate 45,720 downwards.
GAAAGAAACCCTTTTTGCGCAATGTAAAAACCATAATTGCTCAAATCAAACCCAATGCGCAAAGCCGGCAAGACAGAATCCTGCTGAACCTGGGCATTTATCCCCGCTATGATGAAACAACTAAAAATACAGGCGAATATGCTCCTCATTCACTGGCAAAATATTGGGTTGTTTAATTTTAATTGAGTCGATTCTATTATATGAATGTTTTAATGAATCCAGCTTGAAACTCATGGAAAACCCGCACTCATCAGAAACAAAATAGAGTTGCCGCTGATAAAAGACCCTGATTGTATCAACAGTTTCGTTAAAATGTACAACAAAATCTGTACTATCTGTCATTGGTGAAAGAGGAAGCCTGATTGTATTTACATTCCTGGTCCAGTTGTATAATATACTGTCGGGAAGTACCATTGGATAAAGATAAATACTGTCAATACTCCTTTGCACTTCGTTATTATTTACAATCCGGTAAAATTTTACAATGGTAGCTGAAACAGGTACAAAATCGCAATCCTTTTTACAGGAGATTATAATCGCTGCAAACATGAAGAGAATCAATATTACTTTTCTAAACGCGATCATGATTTAGCCTGATTTTAACCGGGATTTTTTTCTGCCTCTGCAAGCTTTCTTTTCCATTCAATGTATCCTAAGATAGCCAAAATTAAGAAAACCGTGAACTGAAAGCTTGTAAAAACCAAACCTTTATAAAAATAAAGGGGAATTGAAACTATATCGCCAATTATCCATGCCACCCAGTTTTCCAGTTTTTTGCGGGCCATAAGGTACATGGCAACAATAAAAATTGCCGTGGTAAGTGAATCCCAGTATGGTACATCGCTGTCAGTATAATTCTTCAGAATAAAACTCAGAAAAAGAAAAAATGTACCAAATGCAAAAAAGTTTATAAGATGCTCCCTGAGATTACAAACCGTTATCTTCAATGATTGTTTTCGATCGTCTTTTCTTGTCCACATTATCCATCCGTAAACACTCATTATGAAATAAAAAAAATTAATGCCCATATCGGCATACAGTTTGGCAAAAAAGCAGATGTATACATAAATAAGTACACTGATGATGCCTGTTGGATATACCAGAATGTTTTCCTTTTTGGCATACCAGACACTCAGTAAACCAAAAATAACGGCAACAATTTCAAGCCAGGTAGATTGAAGAAGATTCTGATAAAAAAGTTCGAAAAATTGTGAAATATCCATGGATAAAAATTGGAACTACAAATCTGCAAGTTTTTTTTCTAATTGCTTCTCACCATTTAAAACAATTTAAATGATAAGAGTGAATTAAAGGCTGTCAGATTAATTACTCAGGAGGAGGAATTGAAAAAAAACTATGATCTTCTTCTGAGTACTGCCGGAATAGGTTTTGTGAATGCAGTGATACATATTTTCAGTACCAATAATTTAACGGGGATAACCGATGCCAGGTCATTTGCACACTATTTCGGTGTCGCTCCTTTTTTGTATCTGCATCCGGGAGCAGTATACGTGGCAAAACCAGAATAAGCAAACTGGCCAATAAAAAGATAACAACAGATCTGACAAACGCAGCAAGGTCTGCAATTATCAATGATCTGGAATTCCGTATCTACTACAAAACAAACCTGGAGGAGGGCAAAGCACATGGACAGTATTAAATGCCGTCAAGTTCAAATTTATCTCCTGAGTATTTGCAGTAATCAACAGGCAGACTCCGTTTGTAAAACTGAGAAAGACCGGTTAGGTTCCTGATAAAAAATTTGTGAAAAACAGTTACCGAATTGTTTGTTTATATCTTAGAATTTGGAACAGTGACCCCAATCAACATTAATAC
>JBBIHY010000004.1:0-43784 GCA_037446695.1 Bacteroidota bacterium | reverse complement strand
TGATTCACAAAGCGATGAGAACCGGGGAGTCTTTTTGTGGGCTGTACTGGATTCGTCCCGATGAATCGGGACAGTGACCCCAATCAACATTAATACTGATTCACAAAGCGATGAGAACCGGGGAGTCTTTTTGTGGGCTGTACTGGATTCGAACCAGTGACCCCTACCCTGTCAAGGTAATGCTCTAAACCAACTGAGCTAACAGCCCTTGAAGATTGGCTCTAAACCATCCCAATAATTATCGGGAGAGCTAACAGCCCAAGAAAAGTAAGTGGGCCCACCTGGGATCGAACCAGGGACCCCCTGATTATGAGTCAGGTGCTCTAACCGTCTGAGCTATGGGCCCTAAATTTCCTTCGCTTTTTTAGCGGACTGCAATATTACATAATTGTTATATATTTATCAACAGCTTAACCACATTTTTATGGTAAATTTCAAATTCTTCCCGCTGCCCGAAAAGCCCATACGTAATATCATTTTCGATCTCGGAGGGGTATTGTTTCGGGTGGATTACCAGAAGACAATTCTTGAGTTTATCCGGCTTGGTATTCAGAATTTTGACCGGATTTACTCCCAGATGAACCAGCAGAATTTGTTTGACCGGTTTGAAAGAGGTGAAATCACCGCTGATGAGTTTCGCAGGAAAATCAACCAAATCTCCTCCTTACCTCTTTCTTCCACACAGATTGATGATGCATGGAACGCCATGCTGCTGGGGCTACCCGAAGAGAACATCCGTTTCATTGAAAAGATTGGAAAAAGCTTCAGGCTATTCCTACTCAGCAATACCAACCAGGTTCACATAGAAAAGTTCTATGAAATGATTCGGACAGAAAACGGTCTGGAACACCTGGATTGCTACTTCGAGAAAATCTACCTCTCGCATTTAATCGGAGCTCGCAAGCCTGAGGCCGGGGCGTATGAAATTATCCTGAGGGAAAACAATCTCTCTGCTGAAGAAACCCTTTTTATTGACGATTCACCCCAGCATGTAGAGGGCGCGAAAAAAGTTGGCCTGCAGGCCATCTGGCTGCAACCTGGTATGAAAGTTACAGAATTGTTCGGGTTTGATTGACCCTTTTATTCAGGATCTTTCCAGTCACCATTGTCTTTGATCAGTTTCACGAGTTCTTCAAGGGCGGTTGCTTCCGGCACATCCTTTTTACAAAGTTTCCTGCCCTTAAACAGGTTTACTTTCCCCCTGGCCCCTCCTATATAGCCATAATCAGCATCAGCCATTTCACCCGGACCATTCACAATGCAGCCCATCACGGCAATTTTCAGTCCGGTTAAATGAGCCATTTTGCGCTTTACCTTCAGGGTAACTTCTTCAATGTCGAACATGGTGCGTCCGCAGGAGGGGCAGGAAATAAATTCCGTAGTACTGATTCTTGCCCGTGCTGCCTGCAAAATGCCGAAAGAAACTGTTCTCACTCTTTCGGGTATAAAATTTGGCGAAGCTTCCAGCCAAATACCATCTCCCATGCCCGAGAGAAACAAACTTCCGGCGTGAACAGAAGCTTTCAGCAGAAAAGTTTCATAATCCGACACTTCAAGTACTTGCCTGATAATTACCGGAACTTCCAGATTTAACTCCTGAAGTTTTTCAAACAGATCGAAATGCGTGTGGTAGCCATTACCTTCTTTTGCATTGGAAACAAGCACCATGGTTTTATCTGCCTGAACCCGCTTTACAAATTCCTCGGCAATATCTTTTATTGTAACATTTACAAAATTCAGAATATGCGATTTTTCCCCTTCCAAAAGATATTCTTCAGCAGACATGACAGGATATACCCTCTTGCTCTCTTTGTTTCCGTTAATCCAGGCAGCGTAATTCTGAATAATGCCGGCATCAAAAATTAGCTGATTTGTAACCGGCTCATCCCCCACAAATAAAAAGTCAGGTTTTTGGTCTTTCTTGTCAAATAGTTTTTCGGCCTCATTAAATCCCGTGGAAACAATAACAAAAGGAGGATTTTTACCCCTGTTGTTCTCTCCCGCACTTGATTCTCTTTTGCTAAATTCCATTGCTCTTTTGCCAACAGGCCTTAATTGACCTGCTGCAGCAATTTCCCTGCATGTAAAAAGCTCTGCCAGGTTTTTTGCAACCGGAATTTCATTCACAGGATCTTCGGTGAGCGAAACTCTTATCGTATCTCCAATACCATTTGCCAGCAGCATGCCAATTCCCACAGCAGATCTTATCCGCCCGTCCTCTTCGTTCCCTGCTTCAGTAACGCCCAAGTGCAAGGGGTAATTCATACCAGCCTCGTCCATTTCTTTCACCATGAGAAGATTTGCCAGCACCATCAGCCTTGTATTGCTCGATTTGAGGGATACAACAACATTGCTAAACCTTTCTTCCTCACAAATACGCAGGAACTCCATGGCCGATTCTACCATGCCGGACGGAGTATCGCCATACTTAGAAACGATTCTGGGCGATAGTGAACCATGATTCACTCCAATACGCAGGGCAGTATTGTGTTCCCGGCACACCTGCAACAAATCGATAAATTCTTTCCCTGCCTTCTCAAATAAAATATTGTATTCCTTTTCTGAATATTCTTTTACAGGAAGCATTCCGCCAAAGTTGCCCGGGTTGATTCTGACCTTTTCTACAAGTCGTGCGGCAATTTTTGCAATTTCAGGATTAAAGTGTACATCGGCCACCAGGGGAATTTGAATCCCCTGTGAATTCAGTGCCTTTTTAATTTCTGCAAGATTTTCTGCTTCGCGTATGTTCGTCACGGTCATTCGAACATAATGCGCTCCTGCATGGTGAAGAGCGGTAATTTGTCTGACTGTGGCTTTGGTGTCCAGCGTAGGTGTATTGGTCATGGATTGTATTCTCACCGGGTAATTACCCCCCAGCGGAATGCCTCCAATATCCACAGCCTTTGTGAGCCTGCGGAAAGCGGTCATTTTCTGGTCCATTCGTAACCGTCTTTGGTATCTTTTATTTCAAAACCCAGTTTGGTTAACTGGTCCCTGATATGGTCAGAAAGCTGAAAATCTTTTTTGGTTTTGGCCTGCAACCTGATGTCAAGTATTAAATCCACCAGTGAGTTAAATACGCCATTCTCAGCGCCTTCATTGGTCTCTTTCAATCCCAGAATATCAAACAGAAAGAGTTGAAACAGGTTCACCAGTTTTTGTAATTCAGCCTCCTTCAATCCATCTTTTCCTTCCTTCATGGAGTGAAAAAGTTTAACCCCTTCGAAAAGCTGGGCAATCAAAACAGGGCTGTTCAGGTCATCATTCAGTGCTTCGTAGCATTTCTTTTCAAATTCCTCCACTGCGAAAGTGGATTTATCTGAGGGTTTTAATTGCTGCAAAACCCTGAAAGCGCTGAAAAGTCTTTCCAGTCCTTTTTCGGCTGCCTGCAGGGCCTCGTTTGAAAAATCCAGGGTGCTGCGGTAATGCGCCTGAAGGATGAAAAACCTGATGGTCATTGGAGAAAAAGCCTTTGAAAGAAGTATGTGCCTGCCACTGAAAAGCTCCTGCAGGGTAATGAAATTCCCCAGAGATTTCCCCATTTTCTGACCGTTGATGGTGATCATGTTGTTGTGCATCCACCTTGCTGCAGGTTCCTTACCATGCCATGCCACCGATTGTGCAATCTCACACTCATGGTGCGGGAAAAGCAAATCCATGCCACCCCCGTGAATATCAAACTGCTCACCCAGATATTTTGAACTCATGGCAGAGCATTCGATGTGCCAGCCTGGAAAACCTTCTCCCCAGGGTGAGGGCCAGCGCATAATGTGATCCTTATCTGCCTTTTTCCACAGGGCGAAATCCCAGGGTTTGCGTTTTTCATCCTGCCCTTCCAGTTCCCTGGTGTTGGCCATCATGTCTTCAAGGATGCGCCCCGATAATATCCCGTAATGGTATTTTTCACTGTATTTATCCACATCGAAATATACCGAGCCGTTCACCTCATAAGCATACCCGTTCGCCAGTATCTCCTTCACCATCTCTATCTGCTCAATAATGTGTCCCGAGGCCCTTGGTTCAATGCCGGGAGGCAGCACATTCAATTCTCTCATGTTGTTGTGGTAACTGTTGGTGTACCGCTGAACAATTTCCATGGGTTCCAGTTGTTCGAGTCGGGCTTTCTTCTGTACCTTGTCCTCCCCCTCATCGGCATCATTCTCCAGGTGTCCTACATCGGTAATATTCCGCACATAACGCACTTTATAATCCAAATGAAGCAGGTACCTGAACAGCAGATCAAAGGTGATGGCAGGACGGGCATGTCCAAGGTGAGCATCCCCGTAAACTGTTGGCCCGCACACATAAAGTCCAACATGCGGGTGGTTCAAAGGACTGAACAATTCCTTTTTTTTGGTAAGCGTATTGTAGAGGAATAAGTTGCCTTGCATGAATCAGGTATTCAAATTTCTTTGTAAAATTAATGGAATATTTCTATTGGAGGCTTTTCCACTCTTAAGTTTTACAACCACAATATTATGGAAACTGCCATAAATACCTGAATTCTTGAATAATTCAGTATCTTTGCCAAAATCATGAGAACTTCCATGCAGCATTTCATGCAGCATACAAACTCCCAATTTTGCTTTCCTGAAAATGAACAGTAAAAAATCCAAGAAAGGGAAAGTAACCCAACCCGAAGGGCTGCTTTCACAAATTATTTCGGTATTTAATACCAACCCCACCAAAACCTTCAACTACAAACAGGTAGCGAAAAAAATAGGAGTAAGGGACTCCTCGGTAAAAAGACTGGTGGATAACGCATTGAAAGAACTGGAAAAGAATGAAAACCTGATAGAGGTTTACCCGGGAAAATACAAATTGAAATCCAGGGGTGGATATGTGGTCGGCGTTGTGGAAATGAATCCCGGTGGCTCAGCCTTTGTTGTTACAGAGGCATTCAGCGAACCTGTATATATAATGGAAAGAAACCTGAACAGGGCATTGAACGGAGACACGGTAAAGGTTTTTATGTTTGCGATTCGCCGCAAAAAAAGGCTCGAGGGAGAAGTGGTGGAAGTTCTAAAGCGGGAAAGGGAGACCTTCGTGGGCATGGTGGAAATCTCCAAAAATTTCGCTTTCCTAGTAACAGACAACCGGCAGATGCCCTTTGATTTGTTCATTCCGCTGAAAAACCTCAACGGTGCAAAACCAGGTGACAAGGCCATTGCCCGCATAGTGGAGTGGCCCGAGCATGTAAAAAATCCCATCGCTGAAATTATCCAGGTACTTGGAAAACCTGGCGACCATGAAGTGGAAATGCATGCCATCATGGCTGAATTCGAACTTCCCCTTGAGTTTCCACAGGAGGTAGTTGCCGAATCGGAAACCATACAGGAAGGTATTACAAAGGAAGAGATTGCCAGAAGAAGGGACTTCAGGAAAATCCCGACTTTTACCATTGACCCTGCCGATGCCAAAGACTTTGACGATGCCCTCTCTTTGCAGAAATTACCCAATGGAAACTGGGAGGTGGGCGTTCACATTGCCGATGTTACGCATTATGTAAATACAAAAACCCTGCTGGATGAGGAGGCCTACAACAGGGGAACCTCGGTTTACCTGGTGGACAGGGTGGTACCCATGCTGCCCGAAAGGCTTTCCAATTTCATTTGTTCACTTCGTCCCGGAGAGGAAAAACTTTGCTATTCTGCAGTTTTTGAGATGAACGAACAGGCAGAAGTCCTGAATCAATGGTTTGGAAGAACCGTCATTTTATCGGATCACCGCTTTGCCTACGAAGATGCCCAGAAGATTATTGAAGGCGGAGACGGGCCCATGAAAGAACAAATTCTTTCCCTTCACAACCTGGCAAGCGTTCTGCGAAGTGCCAGGCTCAAATCAGGTTCATTTGCATTTGACAAGGTGGAAGTTAAATTCAACCTGGATGACAAAGGAAAACCACTGGGTGTTTTCTTCAAGGAAATGAAAGAAGCCAACCACCTGATTGAAGAATTCATGCTGCTGGCAAACAAAAGAGTGGCAGAGTTTATTGGCAAGCCCGGAGAAAACAAGGCATCGGGAGGTAAAGCAAAAACATTTGTGTACCGCATACATGATCGTCCCGATGCGGAAAAAATTCAGAACTTTTCCAGTTTTATTCACCGCTTTGGTTACCACATCAGCCTCTCGGGCGACAAGGCCCTTTCTTCCTCCATGAACAAACTGCTGAACCAGATACACGGCAAAAAGGAACAAAACCTGATTGAAACACTGGCCATACGGGCTATGGCAAAAGCCATTTACTCCACCAACAACATTGGGCATTATGGCCTGTCTTTCAGGCATTATACGCATTTTACCTCGCCCATCAGGCGTTACCCCGACATGATGGTGCACCGGCTGCTCACACATTACCTGGAAAACGGGGAATCAAAAAGTGCCAAGAAATATGAAAAAATGTGCGAACATGCCTCTGAAATGGAGCGCAGGGCTGCCGATGCCGAGCGTTCTTCCATCAAATACAAACAGGTGGAGTTCATGTCGGGCAAAATAGGGCAGGAATTTGACGGGGTAATTTCAGGTGTTACCGAATGGGGTATATATGTTGAAATTGTAGTAAACAAATGCGAGGGGCTGGTTCCCATGCGCGACCTGGATGATGATTTCTACGAGTTTGATGAGGACAACTACCGCCTTGTGGGACGCAGGAACAAAAAAGTATTCCAGCTTGGCGATCCGGTTAAAGTAAAAATGGCGCGCGCCAACCTGGTGAAGAAGCAAATGGACTTTGTGATTGTGGAGGAAGAGTAATCCTGCAACATCAATTAAACCCTAAGGATAATATTATCTGAATAATTCTTATTCTCTGAATAGGTGATACATCAATTATTTAAGAGATTTACATTCGCATTTTCCCTGTATAGCTATACTTTCAAACACCAGAGTACCCGAAATGCTGGTAATTGGTAGCATCATTATATAGTGGTTTAATAGCGTTATTTAAAATCTTTATAAATTAGATGCTTTTGGTAAAATTTTCGATCTAAATCGACTGTGTTTTTATATTCCAGTAATAAATTTGTTCAAAATCGCCCGCCTTATCAAGGGGGTGTCTTTCTAAAGACTTTCCTGCCTTTTTGAGGATGTTATTTAATATAAGCTGTTTTGATTTTATAGGATAATTGGCTTTTAAATAATATTCAATCGCAACAAAAAACTAAAATTAAAATTTATTTGCCTCTGAAAGGAGCAATTAAACATTTTTGTAACATGCGTCAGACGTATGGTGCAAAGATGAGTTTGGAGGAAATACCAAACTGCATCGCTCCTCAGAAAAAATGCATAAAAAGCCCCATCCCTTGACGACAGCGAATCTTCTTCGGGATGAGGCAGTAAATTAGAAAATTTACCAACTCAAAATTAAGTAAAATGAAACCATTTACAAGCAAAATTCTGATTATTAATGTGCTACTCCTATTTATTGTATCTTGTACACATGAAAGAATCGAATTAGCAGAGAAAACTCCGGAACAGGAAATCATAAGAGAAATTGCTCTGATAGTTGGAACTGTTTTACAAAATCCGGCAGTAACCAATGAAGTCCTTACCGCAATGACTATAGTTGACGAGTATAATGAACTCGTAAGTATTACATTTTTAATGGGAAGCAGGAATAACCTAAAGAAAAACGAAATTGCTGCTGTTTCTTCTTTTTCAAACAAAAATGCAGGTAATACGGTTTTCAAAAATGCCGTTGTGAACGAGTTTAGTTCAAGAAAAAACAACTACCCCGCCCTATCGAGAGCGATTAAAGAAAGATTTCCCGAATCCGTGAGATTAAAGAGCTCCGCTTTCCACGAGTTTGACTACTTAGCAGAGCTATTAGAAGATGACGGATATCAGATTTTCTTCCCCTATTCGCAAAACAGGGATATTCAAGAACCTCTTGAATCATATTATGTTTCCTATGACCCGTTAAACGGCTCAGACCATAATGAAGCTTTTTTATTCGAATCAGGGAAACAGGATTACATTATCATTGATGTAATTGATAATGATTTTGCAGATCTCAACCCGGTTTTTGGTATTATTCCTATTGACCCTTGTGATATTCCTGGAGAACCCTGTGAGTTTATAGAACTTTTCCCCTATCAGTCATCCGCTAATTTACCACCTGTTTTTGAAAACGAAGCTACACTTCTAACCTACAATGTAAATCATAATCACATGACAGATGATAAAGACATGATTACAACAAGGATACCCAAAATAAGGATTTTGGGTACATCATATATGGGGTTTTTGGGTACGCATCAAAAATTAACTTTACAGAGAGGAGCAGGAGAGGGAAACATTACTTTTTCAAATGGACAAATCGTGGCATCAGGTGTCCCTCATACTATTGGTTATATCAGAACTCACAGAAATAATATTAAAGGAAAAAATCCTAAATGGCTTGCTTTTAGTGGTAATTTTGATTCTGACTGGCGAATGTCCAAGCATTCTCAAGCAATGGCTGTTTTTTCTAATCACAACCTTAAAGGAACTGCAAAAATAACTGCTGGTTATAAGTCAGGTTTCAAAATAGGATCTGATGGTAAAATTGAAGCATACAGTGAATGGAGTGGAAATGGAGAAGTAACTTTAACGGAAGGAGGCGCAAAGTTTAGAGCTCTAAATGAAATATCAAGACGACAAGCGCTTGCAACAATCGTTGGAAACCATTCAACTTATACCCATGAAGATGGAGGAGTTCATTTTAATGTTAAACAGGTTGGAATAGTTGAATTCTATTTCAAGCATTGGCATACCAGCTTTGCTGATTAATAAATTCATAGCCGGGTTTTGAAAGATAACCCGGCTATGTTAAACGTTTATCATGAAAACAGTAATACCATTAATACTTTGTAATTGTCTTCCGCTTTTTGGAAAGGAAATTGAAGGATCTGACAAAGTTAAGCGAAAAAATGAGCAACCCTTATTTGTTTCCATTGGTAAGCCCTGGTTCCCGGATAAAACAAAGAATCTTAAAAACCTATCATTTTCAGCTAATTATCATCTTTGTTTTTCAAGGATCTTTGCAATTGAGCTATTTTATTTATCTGCTCAAAGCAATTCCTGTCCAAAGTTATATAAAGACGAACAAAAAAGAGATGCTTTTATCAGACATTGATTTCTACCATTCACATTGGGAAGATGTCTATAATCATTTCCTTTGTGTCAGGGTGCATTTTAGTTATATTAACAATAATCAATGGTACTTATCATTTAATTTAGCAGGTGGTTATTATACATCAAAACCAACTATACACTATATTACAGAATCTCATCATGATCCTCAAACAAGGCTGTTGACTTTCTATAAAACTGAATATTTTAAGGCAATAATTAATGGCTTTTTAACCATGCCTGGTGTACAATTACAATAGTTATTATAATGTAAGTTTTATAATTGGTAAAAACTTCTAACATTTCAACACATGAATAAATTCATTTCTGCAATTATTTTAATGTTTTGTCAATTAACCTATTCACAGGAGAAGCATATCAATCAGTTTGAAGTATCTTTTGCCTATGGTATGGCCTATCATAATTTGTGGTGGAATTCTCCAGGTCACGAAATGTTAAATTTAGAATTGTCAAGGATTGGGCATGCTTTTGAGTTCAGTTTTGATTTCAGGCTGCCGCATAACAGATTTATAGGCCTTAGCTATGCCCGGCAGGAAGTATCGACTAATTTGGATGATTCTTATATAATCGAGAACTATAATGTTGTAATTTTATTAGAGAATTACAGAAATTCTGAAGTGAGAGACTTTTTCGGTATTGATTTTCGTAAAGAATTCAACACCAAACTTCACCTATCAGTAGGCTTATTTTATTATTTCTACTATTCCAATCTTCTCCGAAGAAGTTATCAGGAACCATATTTCTATATTATTTGGGCGAATGAGAAATCCAGACTTGATGATCTTGGAATTTGGCTAGCATTGGATTATTACCGTCCTGTTAGAGATTATTTTAACATCGGAATTAGAAGCAGGGGGTTTTTCACCCTCAGTGGTTTTGAAACAATAACCCTCACTCCAGTGCTTAAGTTTAGTTTTTGAGAATTCTAAAAAAGAAAGATTTGATGCATTTTTTTTAGAATAGAATAATAGCATTGTAAATTGAAATCAGAAATGGAGAGAAGACAGGTGTTTTTGACAAATATTGGAAAAGCATCAACAAACCAAGAATATGTAATCAATGGTGTTCCATTTAATGTAAAACGAATTGGTAATATTGATTATGTCTTTAATCATTACCATACCAGCCTTGTTGAGTGATAAACATACGGCCGGGTGGCCACAGTTTTAAGGCGTTGCTAACCCGGCCGTTTAAATTGCAATTAAATGAAAAAACTATTAATCATTTTATCGAGCTGCATCTACATTCTTTCGCCAGCTCAGGACTCATCAGTAATTCAGCCAAAACAAAATTTTGAGAAAAATGCATTGCTGGTTTCCCTGGGAAAACCATTGTTTACTGATGCCTATCTAAAAAAGAGGAATATCTCCTTATCAATGAGTTATCAATACCGCTTTATGAAAAGCTTTTCCCTGGAGCCCTTTTACCTGTATGCACAAAACAACTCCTACCCCTCATTTTTCGGCGATGAAGTGAAACTTGACATGTTTATCCGGAGTATGGACGAAATCGATCTGTTTCATGCCTGGTGGGATGAAGTTTATAAACACTCCATGGGCATAAGATTGCATTTTTCATTTATTCATAATCCCCGGTGGTATTTTTCATTCAATTTCGCTACAGGGTTTTATTTCTCCCTTTCATCCCTGCATTCTCTATCATTTTTTGAATACACATTCCCGCCCTATCAGGTAACTAATTACGGTACAAATTATTACAAAAGATGGAACAAAGGATTATTTATCATGCCGGGCCTATTGTTAAATTACAGTACGAAAAAACTATATTTTTTCGGTTTGCATTTAACCGGTTACTTTTTCAATGACACGAATGAAATCTGGTTACCTGAAGATATGCCCGTGTTCCCAAACCACTGGAACGCCAGCATTGTTTTTGGAAAAGCATTTTAGCAATGAGCAAGCTATTATTAGACTAAATTTAAACAATAACAATCAAGCCATGAAAGACATATTAATAAAGACACCTATTCATTTTAAAATAAGTGGAATCATTTTATTTCTTGCAATATTTGTTACGCAGAACTTCCAAGCTCAGGAAAAAATTACAGACCGTTTTGATTTCTCTGTTGCCTATGGTATTGGATACAACAACCGGTGGGGGAGAGATTTTGGTGGTATTCCAGATTACAAAAATTTGAATCTCGAAGAATTTCCCAAAATAATAGGGGTATTTGAATTAAACTTTTTATACCGGTTAAAAGAAAACCGTTTCATCGGATTAAATTACTCAAAACTCAATTATTCAAATACCCTGAATGAATCAAGATATTTTCAATTTCAGGATGTAATGGTCATACTTGATAACTATAAAAATCTTCATACATACCAGTATTTTGGTATTCAATTCAGGCAGGAATTTCTTCCAATGTTTCATTTTGGGGTTGGGCTGAACTATTATGTTCATCAATTCAATTACCTCTCTTTAGAGACAAAGTACGGTACGACCTCTTTTATAGGTGAAGACTGGAAACAAAGACTTGATGACCTGGGGCTTTCAGCTTCGATTGATTATTATTTTCCAATAAAAAGTTATGTTCAAATTGGCCTCAGAACCAAGGGATTTCTCACCATGATGGGTTTTGAGGCCATTACCCTCACTCCGGTACTAAAGTTTAGTTTTTAGTTATTAATACGAGATTTCTGAAATTGAGGAGGACGATTAAACTGATCTTACAGTCATTTTCGGAATTTTTTTGAAAAATATTCGAAAAATCTTTCATTTTCTCCTTGTATATCCCAAATCTTTTGTAATTTTCTCACATGTTTGACATTACAACAAAAATGAAAAAATCCAGGGAGGATATCAGGGAAAAGATTATTGACAGTGCCGGTATTGTTTTCGGAAAGAAGGGCTTCAGAAAAACAAAAATGGAAGAGGTAGCCCATGCAGCAAAAATGGGAAAGAGCTCTCTTTATTACTATTTTACCAGCAAGGAGGAATTGTTTGAAGCCGTGGTTGCCAGGGAGGCTGAGCAAATGAAAAATGAGATCATCAAATCCACCCGCAACATTCATGACCCCTACAAGCGTTTAAAAAAATACATACTGGTGCGCATGAACTCCTTTCAGCATTCCATAAACCTTTACAATGCAGTTAAAAGCAATTACCTGGGTCATTTACCCTTCATAGAAAAGGTGCGGGCAAAATACGACAAGGAAGAATTGCTTATGGTTGAAAACATTATCAGGGATGGTGTCAGAAACCACCAGTTCAAGGTGGTGAATACCGAGGTGGCTACCATAGCCATTGTAACGGCAATCAAGGGATTGGAAATTCCCTTGTTTATACGCGGCAACAACCAGGAAACCGAAAAACTGATTGAGAACCTGCTACTGATCCTTTTTTACGGGATTGTGAAAAGGAAATAATCCTTCAGGATAATATTCCTTAACTCTGTTTGCAGCAGGAAGGCACCACGCAAAAAAAGTTCAATTTTTATTAATAATCAGGCAGATAAAATTTTTTCCCGTAGGGCATAAAGTATTTTAAAAGCAGTATCGCTGAGAATATCTGGTACCCCGTAGGGGTTAAACTTCATCAAAAAACTCGAACAAAAATCTCTCGTCAAATTCAACTTCGAACTTTTTCAAAAAGGCAAGATACTCATCCCTGAAACTTACTTTCTTATGATGTTCCTCCTGATTCTCTATGTAAGAATACACATTCTTTAATTGCGACCGACTGTAAGAAAAAGCTCCGTAACCCTCCTGCCATGAGAACTTCCCCTTGCATAATTTTTCACTGTTAATAAAAAGTGTTGTGCTTCTTTTACATCATGAACTGTGTTTGAAATGGTAACAATTGGGTTCAAACCCAATAAGCTATGAACGTGATCATTCACTCCACTAATTATAAGTGACTTATGCCCCATTGCAGTTATGATAGCACTCATATATTCAAATACACGGTGACGAATATTTTTATCAAGCAGGGCCTTCCTGTTTTTGACTGAGAAAACCAGATGAATATACAATTGTGTAAATTCCCCCTGCTTCATGATAAATTGTTTTTCCCCTTTGGGGAAATTTTATTAATCTAATTTAAAATATTTTCTACAGAACTATAACCGCTACGCGGCAACTTTTTTAACTGAATTGAAATTAAATAAAAACTAAACCTTGTCCGTTTTGAATAAGGTATTGTCAAAACAGAACTATAATAGAAAACAATACTCTGTAGTGGTTAACAAATAAGGAATTAATAATTCTTATCCCCTCAATAATTTTCAACCCGGGGTGCTATTATTCCCCTGTCATCTTCCTGGGGTCCACCCATTCGGTGAATTGATCATCGGTAAGCAGTCCCAGTTCAATGGCAGCCTGACGTAGGGTTTTGTTTTCATGATATGCCTTCCTGGCAATTTTCGCAGAATTTTCATACCCGATTTTGGGGTTTAGTGCAGTAACCAGCATGAGTGAGTTTTCCAGGTTTTTTTGAATGGCTGTGGTATTGGCCTCAATACCAATGGCACAATTATCATTGAACGAGACGCATGCATCACCAATCAGCCTTGCCGATTGCAACAGGTTGCTGATGATCACGGGTTTAAACACATTCAGTTCAAAATGTCCGTGCATACCCCCCACCGTGATAGCCGTATCGTTGCCAATTACCTGTACGCACACCATTGTAAAAGCTTCTATTTGTGTGGGATTTACCTTTCCGGGCATAATGGAGGAGCCGGGTTCATTTGCAGGAATGATGATTTCTCCTATGCCACTTCTTGGTCCGGATGCCAGTACGCGGAGATCATTCAGAATTTTCATAAAACTAACGGCAAGGCGTTTTAATGCCCCTGAAACTTCAACCATTGCATCATGTGCCGCCAGAGATTCAAATTTGTTTTGAGCCGTCACAAAGGGCAGCCCGGTTAGTTGGGCAATTTTTTGTGCCACCAGCTTGTCATAACCCTTTGGTGCATTGATGCCGGTGCCAACAGCGGTGCCGCCCAAAGCCAGTTCAGCCAGATGCGGGAGGGTGTTTTTCAGTGCCTGCAATCCGTGATCAATCTGCGACACATATCCCGAAAATTCCTGTCCCAATGTCAGCGGGGTAGCATCCATCCAGTGGGTGCGGCCAATCTTAACAATTTCAATGAATTCCTTCGCTTTTTTGTCAATGGTATTGCGCACAAGCTCCAGTCCGGGAATGGTCACTTCCACAATCATTTTGTAGGCAGCAATGTGCATGGCTGTGGGGAATGTGTCATTGGATGACTGCGACCTGTTCACATCGTCGTTCGGATGCAAAAAGGTCTTTCCTTTTCCGAGTTTATTCCCGGCAAGCACATGTGCCCTGTTGGCTATCACCTCGTTTACATTCATGTTGGACTGTGTGCCCGAACCGGTTTGCCAGATGACCAGAGGAAATTCTTCATCCAGTTTGCCGGCAATTATTTCATCACAAACACGGGCAATCATCTCGGCTTTCTCTTTTGGAAGCACGCTAAGTTTTGCATTGGTAAGCGCGGCAGCTTTTTTCAGAACTGCAAATGCCCTGATGATTTCAACCGGCATTTTCTGGTTCCCGATTTTGAAATTTTCAAGGGAGCGCTGTGTTTGAGCCCCCCAGTATCTTTCGGCTGGAACCTCAACAGGCCCCATGGTATCGTGTTCGGTTCTGTATTTCATGCCAGCTGCA
Source organism: Bacteroidota bacterium (assembly GCA_037446695.1). Classification (GTDB taxonomy): domain Bacteria; phylum Bacteroidota; class Bacteroidia; order Bacteroidales; family PUMT01; genus JBBIHY01. Next base: position 28,991 of record JBBIHY010000004.1, on the reverse strand, counting down.
TTTATCTATATATGCAAAATAACTGATTTTTTAGAATTTCATCCGTACAAAATATTTATATTGTTAATTACCAATATATTACCTTCTAGCTTTTAACAGCCGTTATCGAGCGGATGCCTGCCTGACGGCAGACAGGGAACACCCATAGTTTGTTCATTGGTGTTTGTGCTAGCTGTCATACATAGGTGTTTCATCATTATAAAAATAGTTTTAAAAGGTATGATGTAACACCCATGTTGTTGATTTTATTATCATTATGTTTGTGTTTATCTAAACATGGGTGTTTCATCTAACATTCTGTTAACCAAACTTTTTCAGGTTTGGTTTTAATGAAAAGAGGCTGACTTAAAAATGGTAATTTGGGTTGATTTGTCATACTGACCCGCAACTGCGGGGGAAGCATCTCGTCTTTAACTATTTAAATTATTCGCTATCGCTCATCCCGGTAGCTATCGGGATAACAATAGACTGTGCTTTTGAGACAGGCTCATGCCATACTATTCTGATAAAAGATTAATTAATCTCACTTCCTGTAAAAGTCATTCCCCTTGTCGTCTACCAGGATAAATGCAGGGAAATCTTTTACCTCAATGCGGTAAATGGCCTCCATTCCAAGTTCGGGATATTCAAGAAGTTCTACCTTTTTGATATTTTCCTGTGCCAGTATAGCAGCCGGACCGCCAATGCTGCCCAGGTAAAACCCTCCATATTTTTTACAGGCATCTGTTACCGCCTGGCTGCGGTTTCCTTTGGCTATCATGATCATGCTGCCGCCTTTTGACTGGAACAGGTCCACATAGGAGTCCATTCGCCCAGCTGTAGTAGGTCCAAAGGAACCCGATGGCATACCCTCGGGGGTTTTTGCAGGACCTGCATAGTAAATCGGGTGGTCAAGAATATATTGGGGCAAGCCCTCTCCTTTGTCAAGCCTCTCCTTTAGTTTGGCATGCGCAATATCCCGACCTACAATAATCGTTCCGTCAAGAGACAGCCTTGTCCCAACAGGGTGTTTTGATAGTTCTGCAAGAATTTCCTTCATAGGCTTGTTCAGGTTAATTTTAACACCTCCGCTGTCATCCGCCTTCCTGTACTTTTCAGGAATGTACTGCCCCGGATTAGTTTCCAGCTTTTCGATCCAGATGCCTTCCCTGTCTATTTTGGCTTTGATGTTTCGGTCGGCTGCGCAGGACACGCCCATGCCAACCGGGCAGGAAGCTCCATGTCTTGGAAGCCTGATAATTCTGATATCAAGGGCAAAATACTTTCCGCCGAATTGTGCGCCTATTCCAAGACCATAGGCTGCTTTCAGAATCTTCTGTTCCAGTTCCACATCCCTGAAAGCCCTGCCGCCTTCGTTGCCCGTTGTAGGTAGATTATCGAGGTATTTTGCCGAAGCAAGCTTTACGGTTTTCAAACAGGCCTCGGCTGAAGTACCTCCAATCACAAATGCCACATGATAAGGAGGGCACGCTGCTGTTCCGAGTGTTTTCAATTTCTCTGCCAAATATTTTTCAAGGTTGGCCGGGTTCAAAAGGGCCTTGGTTTCCTGGAAAAGAGCTGTTTTATTTCCCGAGCCTCCACCTTTCGCTACAAACAGGAAATGATATTTCATACCATCGGTGGCATAAATGTCTATTTGTGCCGGAAGATTGGTTCCAGAGTTCTTTTCGTTGTACATATCCAAAGGCACTGTTTGTGAGTACCTCAGGTTTTCCCCGGTGTAGGTTTTGTAAATTCCTTTTGAGATGGCCTCTTCATCTCCACCTCCGGTCCATACCTGTTGTCCTTTTTTGGCAAATACCGTGGCTGTTCCGGTATCCTGGCAGAATGGCAAAACTCCCTGCGCCGATATTTCCGCGTTTTTAAGCATTGTTAATGCAACATACTTGTCATTTTCGCTCGCCTCGGGATCGTCCAGGATGGCTGCTAACTGTTTGATATGTTCGGTGCGCAGATAAAAGGAACAATCACGCATGGCTGCCGATGCCAGCATTGAAAGTGCGTAGGGTTCAATTTTCAGTACTTCGGTGTCAGCAAAAGTCTGTACCGAAACATGCTGACAGGTTAAAAGGTAATACTCGGTTTTATCCTCCCAGATGGGGAATGGTTCCTGGAATTTGAATTCGGGTGCTGGCATGATGAAACAGTTTACGGTTGATATGGTAGAGGTTTAACTTATTAATTATCCTCATGTTCTGCCGCGCCTGGGAATATAACAGGCAAAACAAGTTGCCATTGCTGCTATTGGCAAATAACATCCTAAATTTACGCCAAAAAAATGATTATTTAAATGTCCCTGGCAGAAACCTGTTAAAGAACATTTTCAATTTTTCCGGGAGGACCTCCCCATACTTCTTTATTGTCTTTTACGACAATTTGGCCTTTCCATCAGTTGGCGATTTTTTGAAAGAATTTCTACCCATTCTTTGTCAGAAAGATTTTTGTTCCTGAGTTCCCTCCTGTACATTTCTTCCTGAGTTCTCACAAGGTCAATCGGTTTAAATTTTAGCAGCCCCAGAATCCTTACAATTTCTTCTTCACTCAAAAGTGAGTTCCTGTATTGAATAATGTCAGGCCGGATACCTTTTACTTCCAGATATTTCAATCCCTCCCGGCTTTTGTGGCAACGTGGATTATACTAAATTTTATTAGGCTTATTTATTTCCCTCCAAATTCCATCAGGTAAGCTTTAATGAAATCATCTATTTCGCCATCGAGGACTTCCTGTGTGTTTGATGTTTCATAATCGGTTCGTAAATCCTTCACCAGTTTATAAGGATGCAGCACATAATTGCGGATTTGCGAGCCCCATTCGATTTTCTTTTTTGTGCTTTCCACGGCAGCCTGGGCCTCCCTTCTTTTCTGCAGCTCCATTTCATAAAGGTAGGATTTGAGAATGCGCATGGCATTTTCCTTGTTGGTAAGCTGTGATCTTGATTCCTGGTTTTCAATAACAATTCCCGAGGGGGCATGTCTTAAACGCACTGCTGTTTCCACCTTGTTTACATTTTGACCGCCGGCTCCGCTGGAGCGGTAGGTTTCAAAGGTAATGTCGGCCGGGTTAATTACAATCTCAATATTGTCATTCACAATTGGCGTAACAAACACCGATGCGAAGGATGTATGTCTTTTGTTATTTGCGTCATAGGGCGAAAGTCTCACGAGACGGTGCACCCCGTTCTCTCCCTTCAGGTATCCATATGCATAATCCCCGTCAATTTCGATGGTTGCGGTCTTAATCCCGGCCTCCTCCCCTGAAAGGTAATCGAGCTGTTTCAGTGAATATCCATGCTTCTCTCCCCAGCGAAGGTACAGTCTTAGCAGCATCTCTGCCCAATCCTGACTTTCGGTACCTCCGGCCCCTGCATTGATTTTGAGAATAGCTCCGAGGATATCTTCTTCCTTACGAAGCATATTTTTGAATTCAAGATTTTCGAGCAGCTCCAGGGTTTTGTCGTATTGCCGGTCTACCTCCTCCTCCGAAGCTTCACCAATCTTCATATAGTCATATAAAACCTGAAGGTCATCAAGGTGTGATTTTGTTTCTTTGAAAGAATCTGTCCATTGCTTTAGTGAAGAAATTGACTTAAGCTGTTTTTCAGCTTCCCTGGGGTCATCCCAGAAACCGGGAGCCTGTGTTTTTTCCTCTTCTTCTTCGATGCGAATCAGCTTGGATTCGATGTCAAAGATGCCTCCTCAGCGCCTCGGTGCGCCTTACAAGTTCTTTTACCTGTTCAATGTTAAGCATGTTATATTATTTCAAATTGATTTAACTCTCTCCGTTTTGTCTGGCATCCCCCAGCACTTCATCAAGTACCTTAAAAATCACCTCATTCTCAAATCCCTTACTGCTTGCATAGCGATGTAATTTCCCCTTCATTACAAATGGATCCTTGTCATTCAATGAACGAAGTTTTTTTAGGGTTTCCTTTTTCAAAAGTTCAAAATACTCCTTCTCATCAATCAGACTGACAGCTTCCTGGATTACATTGCGTGGCAGTTTTCTTTGACTAAGCTCAAAGGCGATTTTAATTTTTCCCCATTTGTTCAAACGCAATTTATCCTTTGAAAAAGCCTTTGCAAATCTTCGTTCATCAATGAAGTTTTCCTGCATAAGCTGGGTAATCACTTTCTCGGTGTTTTCAGAGTTAATCCCCCAGTCAAACAGTTTTTTTCTCACATCCGACTTGCATTTCTCCTCTGTAGAGCATAGTTTTTGAGCCTTCAGGAGTGCCTCCTGAAAAGTCAATTGGTTTTTCGTACTATTCATTCAGGTTATATTGCATTGGCAGTATTTCTGCCTCTTATCATGCGGAGTTTATTGTTGATGTCTTTTCGCACCTCTACATCTGCAAAATTATGATTTTTCATTAAGTCCGCAATTTCTTCGGTAAATCTTTCATTGATTTCAAAAAAAACATACCCTTTTTCCTTCAGGGATTTTTGGCTGAAGATTAAAATTTTATTGTAAAACAGAAACGGATCTTCGTCTGAAACAAACAGTGCCGAATGAGGTTCATAGTTGATCACATTATCGTTCATTAAACTTTTTTCTGATATTGGAATATATGGGGGGTTGCTCACAATCAAATCAAATCTTTCATTTTTCAGAATCAGTGAAGGCTGCAGAATGTCTTCTTCCGTGAAAAATACCCTGACATTATTGTTTTCGGCATTTTCCCTCGCAAGAGCAAGTGCAGCGGGCGAAATATCTGTTCCGGTGATTCTCGATCCCGGCAGGTTTTTGGCCAGGGCTATTGCTATACAACCGCTACCCGTGCCAATATCCAACATGCTGGAACCTTCCGGCATGTTAGTTTCCAAAATCCATTTTACCAGTTCCTCAGTTTCAGGCCTTGGAATGAGTACTGAAGGATTCACTCTGAACTGCAAGCCGTAAAATTCGCTTTTACCGGTGATATATTGAATTGGCCTGAAATTTTTAAGCTCCTCCAGGCCGGTCATTAATTCCCTGCAAGAATTTATGCCGGGATATTCATTTGAACGGGTAACAATTTCAACCGGAGAAAAGCCGAGCACATGATCAAAAAGGATTTGAATGAGTTGCCTTATTTCACCATGAGAATATTTATCTTTTAGCTCCTCCCGGAAACTTTGGGTAATTTGCTTTACTGTATATTTGTACTGCCTCATCCCCCAAAATTAGACAATCTTACATGGAACAGCGCAACTCCGATCAAATCTTTATGAAAAGATGCCTTGAACTGGCCAGGATGGGTGCTGACAGAGTTTATTCCAACCCCATGGTGGGTGCTGTTCTTGTCCATAAAAACAAAATTGTTGCAGAAGGATATCACGAATATTTCGGTGGACCTCATGCTGAAGTCAATGCAATAAAAGCAATCAAAAACAAGCACCTTCTAAAGGAGTGCACCCTGTTTGTAAGCCTGGAGCCTTGTTCTCACTATGGAAAAACACCTCCCTGTGTAAATTTGGTGATTGAAAGTCAAATTCCGCATGTAATTATAGGCACTTCTGATCCTAATCCGCTTGTTGCGGGCAGGGGCATAGAGATGCTCAAAGAATCGGGGATTCAGGTAAAAACCGGAATACTAAAGGCAGAATGTGAATGGCTGAACAGGCGCTTTTTCGCCTTTCACAAAGAAAAACGCACCTATGTGGTTTTAAAGTGGGCCGAAAGTGCCGATGGTTTTATTGATACTTTTCGCAGCAACGAAACCCCGATTGGTCCCCGCTGGATAACAAACGAACCTGCCAGGCAACTTGTGCACAAATGGCGAAGCAGGGAAATTGCAATCATGGCAGGAACCAATACTATCTTCTTTGATAATCCCCAATTGAATGTCAGGGAATGGCCTGGCAGAAATCCAATCCGTGTAGTAATTGACAGATCGTTAAGGCTTCCTGGTGAATGCAATGTGTTTGACCAATCCATCCCAACCATGGTTTTTACCGAAAAGGAGAAAAAGAACAAAAAAAACCTGGACTACTATCGGGTCGATTTCAGCAAAAATCTTCCGGAAGAGATTCTTTCTGTTTTATTTAAAAAGGGTATTCAATCAGTTTTTATAGAAGGAGGAGGAAAGGTGCTGCAAAGTTTCATCGACGCGGGACGATGGGATGAAGCCCGTGTATTTCGGGGGAAAGATTCTTTTCACCGGGGAATAAAGGCACCCATACTTAAGGATTACTTCGCACCCGAAGAAGAAAATCTGGGAAACAGCCTCTTCAGCCTTTACATCCAAAGAAAGTTTTAAAATTTGGCTGAATGAATACTTTTTTCCTTGCAGGGTCCTTATCTTTTGATTAATTGCCCTTTTATGATGGTAAAAGCTTTTTAAAAAATAGGGGGGATAACTGTTTTTCCTTAAATTTGTGTGATTCGGTAAACCGGTCAACTCCGGTTTGTTACAAAAAATTGAAGGAGGTTATTATGAAAAAAGCTGTTTTTTTAATAATGGTAATTGCACTTACTGCTTTATCCGCGGCGCTGAAAGGTCAGTCTGACAGCCCCATGGGTAAAACATGGGTTGTTTTTATTGAGAATTCCAGCTATCAGCATTTCGCCAGCTTAACTGGCCCGCCAACTGATGTCAATATAATGAAATCGGCCTTGAATAATTACAGGATTGACAACATCCTCCATAAAAAAGACCTTACCAAGGCTCAAATGGAGCGATTTTTCAATACCGAACTAAAGGAACTCATGATAAAAAATGAAGTTGCTGCAGTTATGATCTGGTATGCTGGACACGGTCGCTTTATCAATGATATTGGCTATTGGATTCCGGTGGATGCCCGACGTGACGATGAACTTTCCTACTACAATATCAATTCACTCCGAACAGCTCTGAAAACCTACAATAATGTGAAACACACGTTGATTGTTACAGATGCCTGTGAATCTGGCCCTACCTTTTACCAGGCCATGCGTTCCATTCCAAGGGACAGGAGTTGTGATGATCATAATGCAACAAGATTCCGTTCCTCCCAGGTACTGTCTTCCTCAGGATATGAATATGCCGGAGATAATTCACAGTTTACAAGAACTTTTGCGAACTCCCTGCTTAACAATCAGCAATCCTGTATACCGATTGAAAGAATTGTTACGCAGGTTACTGTGGTCATGGCCCGATCAGGAGGTCAGCGACCCAAATTCGGCAAAATTGCCGGACTGGAGGACGAAGGCGGTACTTTTTTCTTTTTTTCAAAATAATCAACTAAAAAAAGACATTTTTGTCTTTTTTTTGCGTTCTTTGAGTAAGTTTGTTCCTGTTTTATTGTATTTTAAGCAGATAAATGTTAATTTTGATTGATTATAAATAATTTACTTGAGCAGATAATTTGAAAATACCACAAGATATGAAACAAATTTTAAAAATTTCCCTGTTGCTGATTTTGATTTCTTCAATTGGCAGCGTTTATGGGCAAAATGCAAAAAAGCACCTGAAAGCAGGTCAAACTTTTGCGAAAGCTGGTAAATACACCGACGCTATTGAACAATTTACCAGGGGGATTGAACTAGACCCGAAAAACACCGCTCTTTATGTACAAAGAGCAACCGTTTTGGAAAAAACAGGCAATTATAAAGCTGCAGCGGAGGATTATGACCGTGCTATTGTGTTTACCCCTCCAAAATCACAGGCCGATTTATTATACAACTCGGGAAGGCTTTATTATTTGCTGAAGGACTATGAAAAATCGAAAGAGCAACTGGAAAAAGGCTTAAAAATCAACGGCAAAAATTTACTTGCCCACCAGGCACTTGCAAAAACTCTTCTGGCACTGGGACAAACCGATGCTGCTCTCCGGTCCATCAATACCTCCCTTAACATAAAAAAGACCGCTGAAAATTTTTATGTTCAGGGGTTGGTCTACGAGGGTCAAAAAGATTACCGTAATGCTGAATCGAGTTTCGACAGGGCAATGAAAGCCCGTAAAAATTACATTGATGCCTTGATTGCCCAGGCACGAACCAAGGTTAACCTGAATAAAATGTCTGAAGCCACCAGCCTTACCAGCCGGGTAATTGCCCTTGAGCCCAGAAACAGGGACGCACTGCATACCCGCAGTATGATTCATGTGAAAAATCTCGATTATCCGAGTGCCATAAATGATATAAGCACCATTCTGGTTGTAAACCAGGAAGATGAAGAAATGTTTTATGTAAGAGGAACATATTACCAGGCTTTCAAACAGCATCAGTCTGCCATAAACGATTTCAGCAAGGTAATTACCCTGAACCCCAATAATGCCAATGCATATTTTGCCAGGGCAAAATCATATGAGGAGGCCATGAATTTTCAGGCTGCTGTCAAAGATTACGAAACCCTCGGAAGGATTTCAGATGGAGATCCAAGGGCAAGGAGATTAATGGAAAGTGCACAGTCGAGATTATTTGAATTGAACCGGGAGCAAAATCCTCCTGAAATAACTATTCTTGAGCCCGCTCCAAGAGACAGAAATACCATTGATATTCCTTTGACCAAAAACGAGGTGGAATTCAAGGGTCGGGTCAGGGATGAAAGTGTCATCAAAACAATAAAAGTAAACGGTGTTGAGGTACCTGTTAAAATGGAAGATGGATTTGCTGTGTTTTCTTCAGAGGTAAAAACGCTGAGCAAAGAATCCATAAATTTCACTGCAACTGATATTTATAATAACGAGCGGTCATTGGACTTTGCCATATTCAGAACTGAAATCAATCCCCCGGCAATTAGGCTGATTGCACCCTATGCCGGTGACAATAACGAGGTATACCTTAATTCCAACGAACCAAGACTTTACATTGAAGGAAAAATTGAAGACCAAAGTCTGATAAAATCTATTTTTATAGAAGGTGCTACTGCCAGCTTTAAGGTAAACGATCTTAATCCTGTGTTTTCTGCAACAATTGATATTCTGAACAAAAACAATTTTACTGTAAGGGCAATTGATGCATATGGAAACGAATCTGTGAAAACAATCAGGCTGAACAGGGAGAGTCTTGCATTTCAGGAAGACAGTCCAATGGGCAAAACCTGGGTAGTATTCATTGAAAACTCCAACTACAGGTCATTCGCCAGTCTGGATGGACCGGGCAATGATGTTACCCTGATGAAAAGCGCCCTGGCAAACTACAAAATCCACAATATCATTCACAAAAAGGATATGACCAAGGCTGAAATGGAAAAATTCTTTTCCATTGAATTGCGTGATCTTGTGCGCAGTAACCAGGTAAATTCACTCATGTTCTGGTATGCCGGACATGGTAAATTTGTGAACGATGTGGGATACTGGATACCTGTGGACGCTACCAGGGACGATGAATTTACTTATTTCAATATCAATGCCCTGAGGGCTGCAATGCAGGGGTATCCAAGAACATTAACCCATACACTGGTTATTACCGATGCCTGTGAATCGGGTCCAACCTTTTACCAGGCAATGAGGGCAACAACCGAAGAAAAGAGCTGTGATGACTGGAGATCTACCCGCTTCAAATCATCACAGGTGCTTTCCTCCGCAGGTTATGAGCAGGCAGCCGATCAGAGTCAGTTCACAAGGACCTTTGCCAACTCACTGCTAAACAATACCGCATCCTGCATACCAATTGACAAAATCGTAACACAGGTTAATATAGCTGTTTCAAGAACCGGGATGCAAAGGCCCAAGTTTGGTAAAATTCAGGGTCTGGAAGATGAAGGCGGAACATTTTTCTTCGTGGCAAAATGATTTAAACATAACTGAATGGATTCTACTCAATTCTTTTCAATGGAAAAGATCATTCTCCTTGCCCGGAGAATGGTCTTTTTTGTTTGTGCAACTTTTTTCCTGGGCACAAACCTGGTGGCACAAACTTATTATTTTGACAATTACAGCGTTGCAGAAGGTATCGCACAGTCCAAGATTTATTCCCTCATCCAGGACAGGGAAGGTTATTTATGGATGGGTACCGCAGCGGGAGCCTCCCGTTTCGATGGGGTAGTGTTCAATAATTTTTCAATAGAACACGGCCTTGCCCCTGGTAGTGTGAGATCGGTTTTCCAGGACTCAAAGGGGAACATTTGGTTTGGTCATAATGACGGAGGCCTGAGCCGGTTCAACGGCAGAATATTTCAAACCACTCCTGTTGGCGGAGAGATCATCAGGACCGACATTACATCTTTCCTGGAAACCAATGACGGAAGGCTTTGGATCACCTCGGCCGGTTCCGGTGCTGTGTTGATAGAAAATCCATTCGATGACATAAATAATCTCAAATACGAACAATTCAAGGGAAACAGGTTAAGCGACAGGGTTTTCAACACCTATAAGGATCCAAGGGGAAACATGTATTTCATTACCGACATGGGCATTTCGGTTTTTAATCCCGAAATCAACAATTTTGAAAATTACAACCTGCCAAAACTTCCCCGTTACAATGCCATTATTACCATGCACGAGGACCCGCAGGGCAATCTCTGGTTTGGAACTTACAATGGAGGACTTTTTAAATATGTTCCCGCATCTGATGAAATGCATTTTTATGACACACGGCATGGCTTGTCGCACATTTGGATAAGTTACATTACAAGCGACAGCCAGGGAAATGTCTGGGTTGGCACCTGGGGAGGTGGTATTACCAGAATAAGGGGAGAAGAATTTAAAATATTTAACCCGGGGAATGGATTACCCGATAATGAGATCAGGGTAATTATAGAGGACATTGAAAAAAACATTGTTGTTGGAACCAATAACAATGGCCTTGCCATATTTAAGGGCGAACATTTCATTTCCTTTCTCGAAAATGACGGGCTGGTAAACCCGCAGGTGTGGGCAATTCATGAAGACAAAGCCGGCAAAGTTTGGCTGGGCACAGAAAAGGGTCTATCTGTTATGGATCCTGCCAAAGGCCGGGGGAGTTTTGTTAATTATAATTTCGACAAAAATTTCATTCCTGATAAAATCCGCTTCATCAGGGAGGACAGTAACCGAAATGTGTGGATTGGTACTGACGGTTCGGGAATCCTGTATTTTAACAGCAGAACCGGCAGGTTTGACAATCCCACTATTGAGTTTCTTACATACGGTCTTTTCCCCGGAAGACAATTAATTGTAACTGCATTTGAGATTGACAAGGAAGACAACCTGTGGTTCGGAACCACCGATGGTCTTTCCTATTTCGAAACAAAAACCAGGAAAGGGCAAAGACTGACCCAGGCCTATGGTCTCGCAGGTAATGAAATATCTTCTCTCATGCTGGATTCAAAGGGAATTCTCTGGGTAGGTGCGCGCGGCAGGGGTCTTTCCATGATTGCAGACACCCTCATTAAAAGAATTGAAATACCTGAAGTGTTCACACCCCTGTGTATGGCCGAGGACAAAAACGGCAATATATGGATTGGAACCGAGTCAAACGGTGTGCTGGTTTATAACAGGGACAGTATCATTTTGAGCCTGAGGGAGAGCAGTGGTCTATTGGCCGATTATATCACTTCGGTTTCAGTAGACGAAAACAATAACATTTATATTGGAACCAACCGGGGGTTGAACAAATATGTTCAAAGCGAAAACAAGATTTACACCTTTACCCGCAAAAACGGTTTTACCGGAATTGAAGCCAAAAACAATGCTGCATTTCGGGACAGTAAGGGGAAAATGTGGTTTGGTACAGTGAACGGGGTGATGGTTTACAATCCAAAACTTGCCAGAGCAGATTACCCGGAGCCACTTACCCACATCACCGGTTTCAGGGTAAATTATGCAGACAGGGAAATGACCCCCGGCCTTTCTCTTAATTTCCGGGAGAAATCCATTTTCTTCAGCTATAACAGTATTTGCCTTACCAACCCCGATGCTGTGCGCTACCAGATTATGCTGGAGGGTGCTGACCCGGACTGGCGGCCAATTACAACCAGGACCTCTGAAATATATTCAGCTCTTCCACCGGGAAGATATACCTTTAAAGTGAAAGCCTCCAACAGTGAAAGTGTCTGGAATTCTGAGCCCATTACCTATTCTTTCAGGATTAACCCGCCATGGTACCAGCGCTGGTATTCCATCCTCAGTTTTGTGGTTTTTGGATTGATTGTCATTGTTGTTTACATAAAATACAGGGAAAGAAAACTGGTTGCCGAAAAGAAAATCCTGGAACAAAAGGTGGCAGAGAGAACCCATGAGATTTCCCTCAAGAATGAGGAGCTGGCCATGAAGAACAAGGATATTACTGACAGTATACGTTATGCAAGGCGCCTGCAGGATGCAATTCTGCCTGAAGATAAGATTTATGCCAACACATTTGTTCTGTTCAAACCAAAGGATATTGTGAGTGGTGATTTCTACTGGATCATGGAGAAAAACGGCAAAGAGCTGATTGCAGCCGTTGATTGTACAGGGCATGGTGTGCCGGGTGCGTTCATGTCCCTTATCGGACACAGTTCGCTCAACAAAATTGTTTATGAACACGGTATTACCGAGCCTGCTGCAATACTTGACCTGCTGAATGCGGAAGTTTACCGAACACTTCACCAGAGGGAAGACTTTGGCGAAGAGGTGCGGGATGGTATGGACATCGCTCTTCTTTCCTGGACCAAAAAAGAGTCAAAACTTGAATATGCCGGTGCCTACAACTCCATGTACCTTATTAGGAATGGGGAACTTACCGAGATCAAGGCCAATAAGTTTGCAATTGGTCATGCTCCCGGCGGAGGCGAGCACAAATACGAAAACCATGTGGTTAAAATTGAAAAGGGTGATGCCGTGTATATATACTCCGACGGGTATGCCGACCAGTTTGGCGGTGGGGATGGCAGGAAATTCATGTCAAAAAACCTGAAGAACCTGTTGCTTTCAATAAAAGATAAGCCCATTCAGGAACAAAAAATCCTTCTCGATAATGCATTTGAGGAATGGAGAGGAATGCATGAGCAGATTGACGATGTGTTGATAATCGGCAGAAAGTTTGACTGAGTTTAAGTAAACAAGGAATTTTTTCAAAATCAGTTTTTTTTGTGATTCTGACCCCGCCAGCGGCGGGAGAAGAATCTAAACAACAATGAGATGCTTCCCCCGTAGTTACGGGGGAAGCATGACAATGCAATCCGGGCTGTCTTTTTAAAAAAAAGTTCTGTGGTTTTCAGGATTAATTGGCCTCCATTACCTTAAACAGGTCATCCAGTCTTGGAGTGAGAATAATCTCAGTCCGTCTGTTCCGCTGACGCGCTTCGGCAGTATTTGCGCTGTCCAAAGGGATATATTCGCTCCTTCCTGCGGCAATCAGCCTGGCAGGGTCAATTTTTGAACCATCTAAAAGTATTCTTACAACAGCCGTTGCCCTGCGCACACTTAAGTCCCAGTTGTCCCTGTTAACAGGACCGGGCCTTACCGGCACATTATCCGTGTGACCTTCAATCATGATGCTGATATCAGGATTATGCTCCAGCACCCTGGCAAGATTTTTCAGGGCACTCACACCTTTGGGATCAACAATGGTACTGCCGGTTTGAAACAACAGTTTTTCGTCGAGAGAAACATACACCTTTCCGTTCTTTTCATATACACTCAGTCCGTCTTTCTCGAAACCCCTGAGAGCATGGCTGATTGTATTCCTGAGGGCCATTACAACAGAATCCTTCCGTGCCAGGATGCTTTCCAGTTCATACAAACGCAGGTTTCTTGATTCAAGTTCCCTTTGTTTTCTCAGCAATTCATTCTCGCTTGCCTTAAGTTTGTCCTCTCTCTGCTGCAACTCTTCCTGCGTAGTTTGTAATTGTCTCAACAGCCGTGTGGTTTCCCTTGCAGAGCCCTGTAGAAGAGACTCCTGCAGGCTTTGCATATCTGCCAGTTGATTCTGCAAACGGGAAATTTCTGTCCTGGAATGTTTTACTTCGGCAGATAATGCCAGGCTGTCACGAACCAGAATTTCCCTCTCCCTTTTCATCACATCCAGGCGGGAGTTGGCCTCGGTTAACAATACCAAAAGGCTTTTATTTTCAATCAGCAGTGAATCGTTCCTTGCCTGCAAGGCCTGGTTGTTTTTCTGCAAGGTGTTGAATTTTGTCAAAGGCACACAGCCTGAAATCATACCTGAAAAAATCATCAACACAAAAAATTTCTGAAGAACCGGTTTCAACATAATTCCATTATTTAATTTGCGTTTCATTTTAATACAAAATTAGCTGCTTTTTGCAGAATACAGTTATACTCTGGCTGGCTGCAATTAAAACGGCAGTAAAATATTCTTCGTATCTTTGGCACAACTTTCTGCAAACCAAATGACCGGCTCGTCCAAAAATATTCTTGATTCTGTTTCCCTCCCGGAAGATCTAAGAAAACTGAATGAAGATGAACTTGTCCGGCTTTGCGATGAATTGAGAAGCTTTATTATTGAAATTGTTTCCAACAATCCTGGTCATTTTGGTTCCAGCCTGGGGGTGGTAGAGCTGACAGTTGCCCTTCACTATGTTTTCAATACGCCGGAGGATAAAATTATCTGGGATGTGGGGCACCAGGCCTATGGACATAAAATTCTTACCGGCAGAAAAAACAAATTCCATTCCAACAGAAAATACAAGGGCATAAGTGGCTTTCCCCGAATGAGTGAAAGTAAATACGATTCTTTTGGCACGGGACATGCTTCGACTTCCATTTCAGCTGCATTGGGAATGTCAGTCGCCAGCAGGCTCTTAAACGAAGAAGACAGGCAAATTGTGGCTGTTATTGGCGATGGCTCCATGACCGGAGGACTGGCATTTGAAGGGTTGAATAATGCAGGAATACAGAATTCCAATATCCTGGTTATTCTGAACGACAACAATATAGCCATTGACCCCAATGTGGGGGCTTTAAAAGATTACCTCCTGGATATTACTACTTCCCCTACCTACAATAAATTGAAGGACGAAGTATGGAATCTCCTTGTAAGGGTTGAGAAACTGGCTCCCAATGTAAAAACCCTGGTACAGCAAATAGAAAACGGGTTAAAAACCACCTTGCTCAAAAACAGTAATCTTTTTGAATCCCTGAACTTCCGTTATTTTGGACCTGTTGACGGACATGATCTTCGTTATCTGGTTCGCATATTAAGGGATTTGAAAAGAATAGGCGGTCCTAAAATATTGCATATAAGAACGGTAAAAGGCAAGGGATTCCCGCAGGCTGAAATTCACCAGACCATTTTTCATGCGCCGGGAGTATTTGATAAGGAAACAGGGCAGATAATAACCTCTCAGCCCGAACACAAGCAACCACCCAGGTACCAGGACGTATTTGGGGAGACCCTGGTTGAACTGGCCGAACTAAACCCGAAAATTGTGGGAATCACTCCTGCCATGCCTACCGGCTGCTCTCTGAACCTGATGATGGAGAAAATGCCGGAAAGAAGTTTTGATGTGGGTATAGCCGAACAACATGCCGTGACTTTTTCTGCAGGGCTGGCTACAGGTGGAATTTTACCCTTTTGCAATATTTATTCTTCTTTTATGCAGCGGGCCTATGACCAGGTTATTCATGATGTGGCACTACAGAATCTGCATGTGGTTTTCTGCATCGACCGCGGAGGACTCGTGGGGGAAGATGGTCCTACTCATCATGGTGTTTTTGACCTGGCCTACATGCGGCATATTCCCAATATGACGGTTGCTGCACCTATGAACGAAGTGGAATTGCGCAACATGATGTATACTGCCCAGTTGAAAAACAAGGGACCTTTCTCTATAAGGTATCCGAGAGGCTGCGGTGTTGTGTGCGACTGGAAAAAGGAGTTTGAAGAAATCCCTGTTGGCAGGGGGCGTATTCTCCGGCAGGGAACCGATCTTGCCATTCTTACCATTGGCCATCCCGGAAATTTTGCCGCAGCAGCATGCAACAGGCTTGTCGAAATGAATATAAGTGCAGCACATTACGACATGCGATTTGTAAAACCGCTGGACGAAATGTTAATGCACAAAATTTTCAGACAATATGAGAGAATCATTACCGTGGAGGACGGTACGCTGGCGGGAGGATTTGGCAGCCTGGTGCTGGAATTTATGGCAGATAACCAATACAATTCCAGGGTGATTCGGCTGGGAGTCCCCGATAAATTTATCCAGCATGGTTCTTTGAAAGACCTTTACAGGGAATGCGGTTTTGATGAGGAGGGAATTGTAAGGGCTGCACAAATAATGCTTTCTGATAAACTGCTGTCATCCACAGGTTGATTGTATGCCTTCATTAAAATTAAGACAGCTTTTTCTTTCCTTTCGATTCGTTCTGTTTTTGTAACCCATATTTCTGTAAAATGAAAAAACTTTTCCCCCTGGATATCACAAATTTCAAAATAGACGGAGGCTCTATGTTTGGTGTCGTGCCCAAGGTGTTGTGGGAAAGGCATTACCCGGCAGACGAAAATAACCTTTGCAACTGGGCACTCCGCAGCCTGTTAATTGACGACGGGGAAAGATTGATTATGATTGACAATGGTTTTGGGGAGAAACAAAGCGAAAAATTCATGAGCCGGTTTCATCTTAACAATTATAGGGGCATTGATGGAACCCTTTCGGAGCATGGGTACACAACCGACGACATAACCGATATGGTTATTACCCATCTGCACTATGACCATTGCGGGGGTGGAGTAAAATTCAATAAGGATAAAACAGGCTATGAGCTTACCTTTAAAAATGCAAGGTATTGGGTAAGCCGCAGCCAGTGGGAATGGGCCATGGACCCCAACCAGAGGGAGAAAGATTCTTTCCTGAGCGAAAACCTGCTTCCCATGCAGGAAAGTGGTCAGTTATCTTTTATTGAAGAAAACGGGGAGCTTTTTCCCGGATTTGAGGTAAGAATTTATAACGGGCATACAAAAGGTCAGGTGATTCCATTCATCAGTTACTATGGCTCTACGATTGTCTTCACTGCCGATTTATTCCCCTCGGTGGCGCATTTGCCCCTTCCCTACATTATGAGCTACGATATTATGCCAATGGAAACCCTCAGGGAAAAGGAAGAATTTCTGAAAGAAGCTGCCGGGAAGAATTATGTGCTATTCTTTCAGCATGACCTGTACCATGAGTGTTGTACAATTGAGATGGGAGTAAAAGGATACAAGGCCAGGGAAACTTTTACCCTGCAAAAGTTCCTTTCGAAGAATTAATTACCAGAATATCAGTAATTGCCTGAAAGTATAGAAAAATAATGTAACTGACAGAATTTTGTCTGCAAGTATGATTGATTTTTTCTGTGCAGGAAACCATCCATACAGAGACAGAAAAATTCCCCTCAAAAAGAACTGCAGCAGGAAGAAAACAAAAACAGAGGGCGCAATAGGATTAAATGCCCTTGCCTCCTTCAGGTTTCCCCTTACCATCTCGGAAAAAGCATTCGAAAAACCACAGGTTTTACAATCCTCGCCTGTGAGTTCTTTGTGTACACAGGGAACTGGATGGTTATCCTCTGCAGAAGAAAAAATGCCGGAATAAAGAAATACTATTCCAATGATTCCGGCAAAGGCCAGGTTTATAATAGTATAGGGGTCTTTCAAATCCTGCTATTTCTCATCAATTGTATCTGCGGTGTCTTTTTTGAGTTCTCCGGTTTCCTTTTCAAGCTCCCTGGCAATTTTTTCGAGGTCCCTGGCAGCATCCTTCATTGCATCCTGAAAATCCTTGCCAAAATCCTGTTCAAATTCCTTTTTGAAGTCCAATCCATATTTTTCAATTTTACTTGCTGCCGTGCGCAACACAACAAACTGCCATGCGGCAATGGATGTACCAAGAACTGAAACTATAATTGCAGCAATAATAAGTCCTTTGGCTGCATTTGCCTTGTTAGCCTGAATAAACGCAACCACACTAAGTACTACTGCAATTATTCCCGGTAAAAGGGCGTACATGCCCAGGCAGGGAATAAATGAAATTATTAATGCCAGAAGACCCAGAATGAATCCGGCGATGCCAAGACCCTGGCCGGCCGTTGATTTAGTTTGTTCTTCCATGGTAATTGGTTTGGTTGGATAAACAAATATAATAAAACTGATTATTACAAAGACGCTGGAAAATCCCGGCTGTTATTGTTTAAAAAGCCTTAAAAGATGATTTTCCAGGGAACCCTCCGGAACCTCAACAATACGGCCAACTTCAAATCCATTATTGATAATTATAAATGTTGGTACATGTGTAATGCCAAGCTCTTCCATACTGAAAGCTGCTGATTCTTTTTGCCTGTCGACAGCAATCATTTGCACATTTTCCTCAGGAAATGCAATTTCATCCATGATTTTGAAAAAGTGTGGCACCTCCCTTTTGCTGTCACCACACCAGGTTCCCAGCACAAGAATGATTTTTATCTCCGAAGGATCAACAGAAAGTAATTCATTAATTACCTCCTGCCCAGGATGATATTCCTCGTAACCCTTAACATACCAGCTGAAAAATGGTTCCTGCTTCAGCCCCTGCCTGTTTACTTCGTCGATGAGTATTTCCTGCCCGGCACGGACATCAAATATTTTCCGGTTTATTTCCTGCAAATACCCGCTTTGCAGAGGCAGAAAAAAAACAATACTAACAACAATAGCTTTTTTCATCCGTAAATAATTTTTTAATTAAGGTCGGATGCCTGCCTGCCGGCTGGCAGGGAAATCCATGTTTGCTATTTTCATTGGTGTTTGTGTTTATTCGCAAACATTTTAGTTTCATACTAATGAAAGATAGAAATGAATAATTACTGAATAGCCGGAATGTTTTTCCTGAATGCCTGGTAAACTGATGCTGCCAGAACGATAAGTATTGCAAGTCCTGCAGCAAAAACAATGGATTTATAATCCACCTGCCTTTTCAGAATGATTCCGCTAAATGCCCAGATAACCGCAAGAGCAATAAACACATTGTTCATTCTGTAAATTGCAAGAGAGGTAATCACCGCTCCAATTACTATCATGGCAATGGTCCATATTTCATGTGAAATGCCAAACCCATTCCAGTTATAGTCTATCAGAAGTGCGGTTACATTGGCAATGGCAGCAATACAAATCCAGCCAAGGTAAATTCCGAAACCGGCTTTGGTAATACCCATAGCAGCATCTTTCAGTGAGAGACTTATCAGTATAAGACTTGCCAGCAGACCAATCATAAAGAAAAGGGAAAACGGAAGCTGCTCATAATGCCATGCGACAATCCAAAGCCCGTTTAAAACACAGGTTACTATAAACAGCCAGCCAATGGATTGAACCACCTGCTTGTTCTCTTCCCTGAACTGGATAATGCAAAAGATTAGCAACAGCAGGTAAATCAACCCCCATATGGAAAAGGTGATGCCCGCCGGAACAAACAGGTTTGGATATTGATCAGACAACTGTCCGGTAGTTTTATCATTGATGGGTAAAGCATTTGCCAGGTAATTCATGAATACCATAACGGCAAAAAAAACAAGATTCAGGATTTTCAGTATCATAACATGAAGTTTTCAGGGAACAGGAAGATTAAAGTTACGAATTACTCTCTGGTGTGCAAGAAAAAAGCCGGCTTATTTTGCCGGCTTTTCTTCGTTATTCTTCAATTACTTCAAGCAGTATTTCCAGTATTTTCACTGCAGCCATCGAAACCGATGTGCCCGGCCCGAAAATGGCCGCAACACCGGCTTTGTAAAGGAAGTCATAATCCTGTGTGGGTATCACACCTCCGGCAATTACAACTATATCTTCGCGCCCGAGTTTCTTAAGTTCCTCTATTACCTGCGGAATGAGTGTTTTGTGTCCTGCAGCGAGGCTCGACACGCCTAACACATGCACATCGTTCTCCACTGCCTGGCGGGCTGCTTCGGCCGGGGTCTGGAACAGAGGTCCAATGTCCACATCAAAACCAATATCGGCATAACCAGTTGCTACCACCTTGGCTCCGCGATCGTGTCCATCCTGCCCCATTTTGGCAATCATGATACGTGGCTGGCGGCCTTCCAGTTTTGCAAACTTTTCGGCCAGTTCTCTTGCTTTCTTAAACATGGTATCTTCTTTGGATTCATGTGAATATACTCCTGAAATAGACCTTATAACTGCTTTGTACCTGCCAACAACCGTTTCGCAGGCCAAGGAAATCTCACCCAGGGTAGCCCTTTTCTTTGCAGCATCCACTGACAGTTCAAGCAGGTTGCCCCTGCCTGTGCGGCAGGCTTCGGTAATGGATTCCAGCGCTTTCTTCACCTCATCGTTATTTCTTTCTGTCCTGAGTTTGTGCAGGCGGCGAATTTGCGCCTCACGTACAGCCGTATTATCCACCTCCAGAATTTCAATGGGATCTTCCTTTTCCAAACGATATTTATTCACTCCCACAATGATATCCTTGCCTGAGTCAATCCTGGCCTGCTTCCTGGCAGCGGCTTCTTCAATGCGCATTTTGGGAATGCCGGTCTCAATGGCTTTAGCCATTCCACCCAGTTCTTCCACTTCCTGTATTAATGCCCAGGCCTTGTGAGCTATCTCATGGGTGAGAGTTTCCACATAATAAGAGCCTGCCCAGGGGTCTACCGTGCGGCAAATTTGTGTTTCCTCCTGCAGGTAAATCTGCGTGTTCCGTGCAATCCTTGCCGAAAAATCAGTTGGCAGTGCAATGGCCTCATCCAGTGCATTCGTGTGCAGCGACTGGGTGTGCCCCAGGGCAGCAGCCAGTGCCTCAACACAGGTACGTGTCACATTGTTGAACGGATCCTGCTCTGTTAAACTCCAGCCAGAGGTTTGTGAATGCGTCCTGAGTGCAAGGGATTTTGGATTCTTTGGGTTGAACTGTTTCACAATTTTAGCCCACAGCAGCCTGGCAGCACGCATTTTGGCAATTTCCATGAAGTGGTTCATTCCTATGGCCCAGAAAAATGACAATCTGGGGGCAAAGGAATCAATGTCCAGCCCTGAGTTTACACCTGTGCGAAGGTATTCCAGACCGTCGGCCAGGGTGTATGCCAGTTCAATATCGGCAGTGGCACCGGCTTCCTGCATGTGGTAACCCGATATACTGATGGAATTGAACCTGGGCATATTTTTCGAGGTAAACTCAAAGATATCGGCAATGATACGCATGGAAAATTCAGGCGGGTAAATGTAGGTGTTCCGCACCATGAACTCCTTGAGAATGTCGTTCTGAATAGTACCGCTCAACTGTTCCATGGAAACGCCCTGCTCCAGTGCTGCCACAATGTAAAAGGCCATAATGGGTAACACTGCACCGTTCATGGTCATGGAAACCGACATCTTATCCAGTGGTATCTGGTCAAAGAGAATTTTCATATCGAGAATGGAGTCTATGGCCACACCGGCCTTGCCAACATCGCCTACCACCCTCTCGTGGTCGCTGTCGTATCCCCTATGCGTGGCAAGGTCAAAAGCCACCGAAAGTCCCTTTTGCCCTGCGGCAAGATTCCTGCGGTAAAAAGCATTGGACTCCTCGGCAGTTGAAAATCCCGCATATTGTCTGACTGTCCATGGCTGCATCACATACATTGTGCTGTAAGGCCCCCTCAGGTAAGGTGGCAAACCGGCAGCATAATCCAGGTGCTCCATGCCAAGCAAATCTTCGGCAGAATAAACAGGCTTAACGGGAATCTGCTCAGGGGTGAGCCAGTCATTCTCAATTCCTTTTTCCTTTTCCCATTGGGAGAAAGGCTTTTTTGAAGTACCTGTTTTATGAATATTTATGTTTTTATAATTGGGCTTCATTTTCTTCTCTGCTTAGTCGTTCATGGATAATTTCATTCCGAGTTCGTTCTGGATTGCGCCAAGGGTTTCAAGCAGATTGGAGCGCATATGAATAAAATGCTTCACTCCTGCCTGCCTGAGCTGGTCAACAGTTTCTTTGGGGTAACCTGCCACAACAAGCAACTGGCCCTGTTTGATTTTACCTGCTGCCATGGCTGCACCCTCAGGGTATTCCTCATCTGAACTGCACAATACCACAATATCGGCTTCTGCCTCTGCAGCAGCTTTCATACCTTCTTCCACGCCTGCAAAACCGATGTTATCAGTTACACTGAATCCGGCACAACCGAAAAAGTTGGAAGCAAATCCTGCCCTGGCCCTGCGCATGGTAATGTTTCCGTAGGTTAAAAGGAAAACCTGTGGTGTTTTACTGTGTCGTTCTGTGCGCAGGCGCATTTTTTCAAGTTCCTCGCTGCCGCGAACAAGTTGCAGGGGAGCCGCCAAAGGCCTGGAACTGATATTTTGTTTCTTATCCAGAACATTCGGGTCCACTGAACCCGTAACCTTTTCCAACAGATTCGGAAACTGGTTCAGTCCGAGGATGGTTTCGCCACGGGCAGCAATCTGATTCATGCGGACTTTTGCAGTTGCAGCAACCTGCTCCTGTACAAAAACCTGTTTGAAGGCCTCCACATATCCGCCCTTTTCCTGCACCTGTAAAAAGAGTTTCCAGGCCTCCCCGGCAATGGATGCCGTAAGGGATTCAATGTAATACGAGCCGGCTGAAGGATCCTTGATTTTCCCCAGGCAAGCTTCTTCCCTGAGAACGATTTGGGTGTTTCTTGCTATCCTTTCCGCAAGCTCTGATGATTCCTCCCTGAAGATGATGTCAAATGGCTCGGTAGTTACCGAATCGGCCCCGCCCAGGATGGCCGACATAGACTCGGTGGTAGTGCGCAGCAAGTTGGTGAATGGATCATATACCGATTTATTGAAACGCGCCGTGGTGGTATGTATGTTCATACAGGCTTCCTCACGAGAACCTCCCCATGCCTCCACCAGTTTTGCCCACAACAGGCGTGCGGCTCTTATTTTGGCAATTTCCATAAAGTAGTTTGTGCCTGTGGCAAAAGAAAACTTCAGTGCGCCACTTACCTGCCCGGCTGGAATTCCCCGGTTTGTCAATTCCTGAATGTACTCATTTCCAATCGCAAGGCTGAACCCCAGTTCCTGAACCAAAGAGGAACCCGCATTCTGAAAATATTGTCCGTTCACAGCCAGAACTTTCACATTCGGCCACGCAGAAACATTTTCAATAAGGTTTTTGGCAGTCGCAAAGGAATCTTTCTGGGATTCATAAAAATTCCCTGAAATGGTAAGCGATCCAATGGGGTCGAAATCCACTGATGCCTTCACCAGGCTTTTATCAGCGCGGCCGTTTGCATGGGAGAGAAAGTGTTCCAATACCTCTGCAGCGTTTTCCCCTGTAATAAAATTCACCTCTGTGGTGTCCAGGCAAAGGTTTTCAGTTAAGGCTTCAATATCCTGTGCAGTGAATTTTTTGTTTCCTGGCAGGATAAATGCTACCGACCCTGCTCCTTTCTCAACTGCCTCTTTTGCCTTCCCGGCTGCCTTCTTTACGGAATCCACAAAAATGTCCTGGCGGTTCAGCCAATTCTGACCTTTGTGGAATTTGCCCCTTACATAGGGGAATTCACCCGGAGCAGAATGAAGAAATTCCAGCCCGCTGACATCTTCCTTACGGTAATATGGCCTAACATCAATGCCTTCATGTGTTTTCCACACCAGTTTTTTCTGGTAGTCGGCTCCTTTCAGGTCTTTTTGAATCACCGCTTCCCATTCTTCCCTGCTTACCGGGGGGAATTCGGCAAAAAGCCTGCTTTCCTTCGCGTTTGACATGCTGAAATGTTTTTAAAAAATTTCGGTAAAAATACACTTTTAAGGAATTGCAAAACTACTAAACTCTATGATTTTTATCACTATACAGCAGGCTGTGCAGCATGGCCGGGCATAAAGGCACACAATGATTTACCTGAGAAAGAGGCTGCCGTTTTTAACCGGCAAGTTCCTTTGCAAGATCATCCATATTGGTGCCGTTGAAGTTGCCGGAACTCATAAACAGGAAGATTTTTTCTGAGGGATCTATTTTCTTAATGTTTTCAAAAAGGGCCAGGGAATCAGAAAATACTTTCAGTCCATTATGCGAAAAGGCCGAAAAAATTTCTTCGTGGGTGATTTGCGGGAGTTTTTTCATCTCTATGGCATGGGGATTAAAATATACGAAGGGGAAATCAATCTGCTCCATGGTACCCCTGTAATGAGAAAGAAACTTCTGGTTCAGGCTGCTGAATGTGTGCAGTTCGAGGCAGGCAACCAGTTTGCGATCGGGAAATTTTTGCCGCAAGGCCTGTGTGGTTGCAAGCACCTTGGAAGGGGAGTGTGCAAAATCCTTATAAATCATAGCCTTTTCTGTAGAAGCCAGCAATTGCAGTCGGTTTGAAGCGCCATGAAAGGTGGTCATGGCCAAATAAAATGCATTATCGTTCAGCCCGGCCAGCCGGCAAACCTCCCTGGCACCACTGATGTTGGCAAGGTTATGCTCTCCAAAAACATGCATGGGGAACATTCCATAGTTTGAAAGAATAAATAATTCATCCCCTTCATAACGGTGGGGAGGAATACCGTATGGAATTTTTGTCAGCCCTGAATTCAGTTTTTCCACAATCCCCGCAAGAACCTCATCCTTTTCAAACCAAACAAGTGAGCCTTGTTTTTCAATGAGGGTAATAAAAATGCGGAACTGATCCACATAGTTTTCAAAACTGGGAAATACATTGATATGATCCCAGGCTATGCCGCTGATAAGTGCTATATGCGGACGGTACAGGTGAAACTTGGGCCGCAGGTCAATAGGAGATGTGAGGTACTCGTCACCCTCTATGACCATAAAGGGTGCATCCTCGCTCAGCCTCACCGTATCCTCCAGTTCCCCGGTGGAGGCACCAACCATATAGCCGCAATCAATGCCATTGGCACGCAGGGCATGAATCACCATGGAGGTGATGGTGGTTTTTCCGTGGCTCCCGCCTATCACTATTCGGGTTTTGTTTTTTGATTGTTCCAGCAGGTATCCGGGGTAACTGAACACGGGTATTTTCAAATCCTGCGCCCTGCAAAGTTCAGGATTGTCAATACGGGCATGCATGCCAAGAATCACCGCATCCAAATCCCTGTTTATTTTGCCCGGAAACCAGCCCGTTTCTTCGGGTAAAAGGCCTTCCTTTTTCAGCCGGGAAAGGGAAGGTTCAAATATCTCGTCATCGGAACCGGTAACTGTATACCCCTTTCTTTTCAGAGCAATGGCCAGGTTGTGCATGGCCGTGCCGCCTATGGCAATAAAGTGAACTTTCATGGAAAATTTTCTGAGGCATTAAAGATAATCAGAAATCAGCATCCTGCTAATTCAATTGTTTCAGGCTTAAAAAAAAGCCCCCGCTCCTGCGCAGTCTTGTGCGCAGGCAACTGTGTGGTGGCAGGCTACGTCTTAGCTAAATGGCACTCCCTGTTTGGCCGGTTAAATCCCGGTCGTAAATATACCGGCAGGCCTGGTCTGCTATGATTTGCATTTGCATAGCAGGCTTTGTTTTTGTAAATTTGGTTAGACAAGCAATTCCGCATGAATTCAGTTTGCAGCAATACGGTTTTCCACTTCGACCGCGGCTATACCGGGCACGAGCATATGTGCGGTTTTGGCCTCATTAACATGAATGGCCGCCTCTATGACCCCTACCTCCAGCGCTTCCTCAGCCCCGACCCCTATGTTCAGTTTGCAGATAACCCTCAGAATTTTAACAGGTACAGCTATGTACTTAACAATCCTTTTATGTACACTGATCCAGACGGGGAGTGGATTTGGCTTGTTTTTGCCGTTTATGGAGCCTGGAATATGGGGGTAAAAGCTGGTATTGCTGCCGAAAGAGCAGGAGGTCATTTCTGGAAGGACGGGTTTTGGAAGGGGGCCATCGTGGGTTTTGCTGCAGGGGCGCTGAGCGGCTCTGGGCTGGCCCCGTTCGGCACGCAATGGCTGGGCACCACGGTCTGTGGCGCCGCGGTGGGTGCCGGTGTGCAGGCGGGCGGCATCTGGGCAATGGGTGGCAATGATTACAGTAAGATTTGGCAGGGAGCACTGATTGGTGGAGCTATGGGCTTCATGGCCTCGGAGCAGTTCGGGAATTGGGTTAAGGGGAAAGGTTTTGCCAGCAATAACCAGGTGCTAAAAAACTTTGAGGCGGGCAAGTATGGCGTAACAGATGGCGGTACATGGCAGCAGGATGCGCTGGATTATTTTTTTGGGGAGGGTTCCGCAACATATCAACCACAAAAGCCACCAGGCGCAAAATATGTAGATTCTGATTTTTACTTAGGTGCTGTTAACGCTAATACTGGGAAAATATCATTAGGTGATGATGCTTTTTTTTCCTACAAAAATGGTGAAGCAATTTAAAAATTTTGATAGACTGAAAGGAACTTATGGTAAAGAGTTGTATACCCAGAACAAAATATTAACGGGTAAAGGTCCTGCTACTTGGAACGAACATGGTAATATTCCTGAACTTAAGCGACTAAAGTATTTTCCTGAAGAAGGCTTGTCATTCAGGCATGCATATCGAAATCAGGGTTTATACCTCAATTCAGGTATAAACTGGCTTAATCAAGCAAATACATATTGGGACTCAGTTTATGCTGAAAGGCTTATTAATAAAAATTTTTTCCATTTTATTTATAAAATTCCAAGGATATGGTGAATAAACTTACCCTACTTGTTTCATTTTCATTATTTGTTTATTTAGGTATTTATAATGAAAAATGTTATAGTCAATGCCAAAAGGATACTCTAAATAATGAAATCGTTTTTGCAGTAGATGAAATGCCTTATTTTAAGGGTGGTGTAGGAAAATTTATTAAATTTAGAAAAGCCAATTTGAAGTATCCTAAAACAGCACTTAATGACTTAATAGAAGGTACTGTACATGTGAATTTTTGGATAGATACTCTTGGAAAAACATTTGACCATAGGGTAGTAAAAGGGGTTAGATATGATTTGGATGAAGAGGCATTAAGAGTAGCTAAATTAATTCAATTTGAAACACCTGCATTTCAAAGAGGGAAGCCAGTTTTTATTGAATATTCAGTGCCGTTTGTTTTTGAAATAAAGCGTAGAAAAAAGAAGTGAGACCCTGCTGGGGGTGCTTCTTTAGCTATTGAAATTGGTATGGATATAGGAATGTGGAGTGGTGGAACTATTGCTAATGGCACTGTTAATCCTTTTCAATGGGATTATAGTTCTGGTAAAACATGGGGCTATATGGCTGGTGGTGCAATCATTGGCGGAGTAGCCGGTTATGCCGGAGCATCTTTATATGCATCTGGTATGGCAGCAGCAACAGCTGCCGGTTACGGAGGTTTTAGTGCAGGGTTTAATGCCGGAATGATTTCTGGCATGGCTGCAGGTGCTATTAATGGGGGCGGAATGGCCGCCTTATCAGGAAATAACATATTAGGAGCAGCAACAATGGGTGCATGGATGGGTGGAGTAATGGGCGGAGTTTTTGGCGGACTTTCAGAAGGGATTAAAACCCAATTTGATAGTCAGTATAGACGAAATTTTTGGACTGGAAGACCGACAGGTTTTAAAACAACTCAAAATTTATCACTATCTTCACCTGTGTTTTCGACTCCAGAAATAAATACATCTGGCATGAGAACCAAACTTACGATAGGTTCAGATAATACTTTGATTGAGCTTGGGGAATTACGTGCTCATGCTATTGTTGTCAGAAATGAGTTATTAATGCCAGTTGATGCAAGCTTCAGAATTACAAGTCCTTACATGGAAAGCAATAGAGTAATCCCTGAACTCGGTATTAATAAACCTCACTTAGCAATTGATTTAGGAACACCCATTGGTACACCAATACAAAGTCCTTTTGATGGAGTTGTGACTATGGCAAGTGATACTCAATATGGTCCATCGGTTATTATTCGGCATAATTACCAATATAATGGACAAATGATCTCAACAGGATATGCACATCTTTCTAGACTGTCAGTTTCTGTAAATCAGGCTGTTAGAAGAGGATACATTATTGGCTACACAGGTACATGGGGAACCGGCCCTCATTTACATTTTACCTTAAGAATGGGAACTACAAGAATTAATCCAACTATACTTTTCCCTTATCGTTAACCTATTTTCAATACCATGATTAAGAAATATAACCTGGTTATAATAATCCTGTTTTTTTGTGCTTGTTCAACATCAAGACAAGAAAGAAATGAAGCAACTAATTATCAAAAAGTAGCAGAAAATTTTGATAAATTCTATATTAGTTTTTACTCAGATACAATCTTTCAAAATGAAAGAATTTTGAAACCTTTAGCCGGGGAAATCCTTTCTTGGTCTGAGGATGAAATTATTTCCGAGACATGGGATAATAAAGAAATTATTGTAACTCCAAAAGAGGCTTTTCTCTCTATTTATAATAACCTTGTTGTGGAGTTTGAAAAGACTGATACACTTATTATCGAGCGGTATTTTATTCCGCATTCTGGTTTTGAAATAAAAAGAAAGTTTGCTTTAAGATATGGGCAATGGTTTCTTCTTTGTTATGATATAAGTAATATCTAATCTCTTTTCCCCTATCGATTGACTTTCCCCCGCCCGGCATAGTCTTGTGCGCGGGCAACTGTGTGTTGGAAGACTACGCCTTAGCTAAATGGCACTCCCTGTTCGGCCGGTTAAATCCCGGTCGTAAATATCCCGGCAGGCCTGGTCTGCTATGATTTGCATTTGCATAGCAGGCTTTGTTTTTGTAAATTTGGTTAGACAAGCAATTCCGCATGAATTCAGTTTGCAGCAATACGGTTTTCCACTTTTGCAGCGGCTACACGGGCCATAACCTGTCCTGTTGTAAAAACGGGAAGCACATGCATGGTTTTGGTTTGATTAAACTGCCTGCCTGCCGCAGTGTAAACGAAGGCAGGAACGGGCGTTGGGAGTTTATCCCGCTGCAAAGCGGGAACCCCTACCTCCAGCGCTTCTTCAGCCCCGACCCCTATGTTCAGTTTGCAGATAACCCTCAGAATTTTAACAGGTACAGCTATGTGTTGAATAACCCGCTGATGTATACTGACCCCAGCGGAGAACTGATTTGGTTTGCTGTACTTGCCGGGGCAATTATTGGTGGCTACTCAGGCTATAAAATTGGTAAAGCAAATGGTGCTACAGGCTGGAATATGGTTGGCTATATTGCAGGTGGTGCAATCATTGGCGGAGTAGCCGGTTATGCCGGAGCATCTTTATATGCAT
>JBBIHY010000003.1:118249-211094 GCA_037446695.1 Bacteroidota bacterium | reverse complement strand
GGGAGAGTAGGTCGTCGCCGACTTTTTTAAAAGGCCAACAGAATCAATCTGGAGGCCTTTTATTATTTATGGCTATTTATCAAAAACAGTTGATTTTACTGCTGCTTTAACAGGTACAGCTGCTGCTGATACATTTTACTGTAAAAAGAATCTACCGTTAAAAGCTCAGCATGTTTTCCCTTCTCTACTATTTTGCCATTGTACATGACAATAATCTGATCCATCCGGTCCATATTTATCAATCGGTGGGTTATCAGAATAAGGGTTTTATAGCGGGACTGCTCATAAATCATATCAAACACTTTCTTTTCAGTCTGAACATCCAGGTTGGCAGATGGTTCATCCAGTAACCAAATGGGTGTCTTTTTCAGCATACTGCGTGCAATGGAAAACATTTGTCTTTCACCACCTGAAAGCTTCATTCCCTGGTTCTCCGATTCAATATACAGTTTGTCAGTAAGATATTGCAGTCCAACAGATGTGAGCAGATCCTTAATTTCTTCATCACCAGCTTGTGGGTTTGCAATCAGGAGGTTTTCACGCAGGGAACGGTTAAAAATAAAAATATCCTGCGGTGCAAGAGAGAAAAGAGACCTTAGTTTATTTTCATCCAAATCTCTTAGCTTGTTCCCACCCAGCAGGATTTCTCCCTGCTGCGGCTCCCAAAACTTCAACAACAGATTTATGAGTGCACTTTTACCGCTCCCTGTCGGGCCCACAATAGCTGTTTTTGATCCTGCCGGGATATCAAAACTGATATTTTGCAGGGTAATTTGTTGTTCTTCAAAGGAAAAGGAAACATTCCGAAAGGAGAGGTTATAATTTTCGGACAGGTTTAGGCTCTCTGGTTTTTGAAAATCAGAAGACGGATTTTCAGAAATTGAAAAAAGTCTGCCGGATGATTCCATTGAATATTCAAATTGCAGGAATGAATTTCCCAAAGCCTGCATCGCTTCAAAACTGCTCAGTACACCCAAAGTTAGCATGGCCAGCATCACGCCGGGAATTTCTCCCTTCATGATCATAGGAATGGCCAATACCATCACTGTAAACATTCCCAGATTGGAAAGGAGACTGTTCACTCCCTCAAGTAATCCCGAAACACCTGCATTCTTATGCTGAATACCATCCAGGTCGAGTTGCATTTCATTTAGCTCCTCTTCGGTGTTTTTTTTCTTTCCAAGCCAGAGGAGATCCTGCAATCCCTGTATCCTGTCCACTAAAAAGATTTTCATGGCGGCCCTGGTTTTCACATCGGCCTTTCCCCTTCCTTTGGCCAGATTGACAGAAATTACCGGTACTGCTATTCCACTCAGTGCATGAAAGAACATGATCGCCAGGGCAAGTATGGGGTCAAAAATCCATAAAGCCAGTATAGTAAGGATTGAAATGAAAAATGCCGTTAATGCAGGTGAAACAATTCGCAGGTAGGCATTCTGAAGCGCCTCTATATCGGTCACCAGTCGGGCCAGTAGATCCCCCGGCCGCCTGCCCATCCACCATTTCAGGGACATGGAGTCAATAGACCTGTAAACTCTGTTTCTCATAATAAACAGGATTTTAAAGGTAAGGTCATGTGAAACCACACGGTCGAAATAGCGGACAACCGCCCTTGATATGCCAAAAAACCTCACAGCGGCTGTAATCATGAACAAGTCCACAATCATGGGCCGCTGAGCTGCCCTCGATATCAAATAGCCCGAGGAGCTCATAAGACCTATGCCGGTTATGGCAGTTGCTGCTGCAAGCAAGAGGCCTCCTGCAAAATGTAGCTTATAATTCCTTAAAAGATTGATCCATTTCCTGATCATGGCATACCTCCTGCTTCTTCACTGCCTGTTATGATAAAACCTGCGTAAATCCCGTTCAATTTCATAAGTTCTTTGTGATTTCCCGTTTCCGCAATTTTTCCTTTATCCAGAACGATTATGTTGTCGGCCATTTTTACTGTTCCTAACCGGTGCGCAATAATCAGCGAAATCCGTTCTTTCACGAGTTCCTTTGTTGCCAGAGAGATTAAGTGTTCACTCTCAGGGTCCAGGTTGGAGGTGGGCTCATCCATTATCAGGACAGGGGCATCTTTAAGAAAAGCCCGGGTTATTGACAGGCGTTGTCTTTCTCCTCCGCTCAGCCTGGAAGCATTTTCCGTAAGAATTGTATTATATCCTTCCGGAAGATTTTTTATAAAATCATGCGCACCGGCCTTTTTTGCCGCATTTTCAATTTTCTCCAGAGATGCCCCGGGATTAGCCATGATTAAGTTATCGAGGATTCTACCATTGAAGAAATGGGGATGTTGTGGCACATAAGCAATCATTTTCCTCCATTCCTCAGGGTCGAAATATTCATGCGATATTCCATTCAGTAAAATCTTTCCTTGGCTTGGCGACAAAAAACCGAGAAGAAGATTTGCCAGGGTGGTTTTTCCCGACCCGGTTCGTCCTGCCAGGGCTGTAATAGTACCGGGAATGAAATTCAGATGAATGTTATCCAGTGCCTGGAAGGATGCCCCTTCATAAGTAAAGCTAACAGCAGCAAATTGAATTTTTTCAACGGAATAAGGGATGCTGGTTTTCACAGGGCTGGATTTTTCATGTACCTTCCGGTTCAGGATGTCGAATAGTTTCTCTGCTGCCGCTGCACCCTCCATCCCTGCATGATGGTGCTGTCCCAATGTGCGGAATGGCAGATAAAATTCGGGAGCCAGCAACAGAATAAACAATCCCAGCTGATAAATCATCAAACCTTCAATAAGCCTGATACCAATCTGCACCGCAACCAAAGCGATGCTCACACTTGCAGCAAGTTCAAGTACCATGCCCGACAAAAATGCAACCTTCAGTACATTCATTGTTGCTAAACGGAAACGTTCGCTTGTAATACTCACATTTTCAGCTTCTTTCTGGCTGGCACCAAACAGGCGTAGTGTTTTTAATCCCAGCAGCACATCCAGGAAGTGTGATGACAAGGCACTTAGCTGGGACCACTGTTTTTGGGTGAGTTTTTTTGCATAGGTTCCTATCAGCCACATGAAAAATAGAATCAGAGGGCCTGTTACAAAAAGAACCAAACCACTCAGCCAGTCAGTATAAAAAGTGAAAAGGGTAATTACTGCCGGCAGAATGAATATATGCACCAGTGAAGGGATGAATTTTGTAAAATAGTCGTCAAGTTTTTCAATTCCTTCAGTAATCAATGCGACTATTTCACCTGTTTTTTCTGTTTTGGTATAAACAGGTCCAAGTTGCAGTGTATGCTCAAAGATTTTTTTCCTTAACCCGGATTTAATCAGAAGGGCCTTTCTCTGGGCTGTTTTTTCTCTGAGCCATAACAAAACACTTCTTCCCAGGATGGTAAGAACCAGCAAAACCAGAATGAAAATCCCTGGTTGCCTCTCTGAAATGAAAACATCAGATATGATTCTGCTCAGCAGAAACATCTGGCACAATACCACAGCAGCTATCAGGCTGCTGTAAACAGCCATAAGTGGTAAAAAACCATACACATCCTGCGCAAGCCCGAGAAGCCTGCGCTGAATGTGCATGTCACCCGTATGTATTGCTGTAGAATCTTTTTCTTCCAAAAAAAGTATAAACTGTATTAAGAATTATTCTTTAGGAATAGAGTCCCGGCTGATTCGTTTGCCGAACACATAGTAACTCCAACCCTGGTAGGCAAGAACAATTGGCACAAAGAACAATGCCACAATGGTCATCACCTTCAGGGTGTATTTACTGGATGATGCATTGTAAATAGTAAGATTAAAAGCATTATCCAGTGAGGATGGCATCACATTTGGGAACAGCCCGTAAAAGATGACTGCTGAACCCAGGAGAATGGTGGCTGCTATGGCGGCGAAAGCGTAACCCTGCATGTTAAAACGCATAAAAACAAAACAGGCAATAAAACTCAGGATGGCAAGGGTTGGCAAGGTGCCAGGAACAAGTCCGAGCCCTTCAAACAATGTAGTTTGCCAGTATCCGAGAACTGCGAATATGGCAGTTATGATGCCAATGGGCAGCCACATAGTGCGTGCAATTTTCTCAGCACGGGCTTTCAGGTCTCCGGTTGTTCGCAGGCTCAGGAATAAGGCTCCATGAAGCATAAAAATCAATACAACAACCACTCCACCCAGCAGGGCATAGGGATTGAGAATGGAAAGCAGGTTCCCCGTAAAGTTCATATCTGCTCCGATAGGTAGTCCCTGTACCACATTGGTGAAGGCTACACCCCATAATAGTGCCGGCAAAAAGCTACCCCAGAATATAAATTGATCGGCCGACTTTCTCCACCAGGTTTGAGGCATCTTGCTGCGGAATTCAAAACCGACTGCCCTGAAAATCAGTGCCAGTAGCATAAGAAACAGTGGTATGTAGAATCCGCTGAAAAGGGTAGCATACCAGTGCGGGAAAGCTGCAAACATTGCTCCCCCTGCTGTAATTAACCAAACCTCATTGGCATCCCAGAATGGGCCTATTGTGTTGATGATGACCCTCCGTTCGGTGTCATCCTTCCCAAGGAAAGGCATCAGAATTCCTACCCCGAAGTCAAAACCTTCGAGTATAAAATAACCAATAAACAAAATGGCTATTAAAACGAACCATATAACTTGGTATTCCATAATTCAGAGTATTTTAGGTTTCTTCCATTCATTAATAAGCATGTACCATTTGGTCCTCATCGGGCACTCCCGGTTTTGCATAACGGTGCACCAGGTAAACGGCAACAGCTGCCAGAATACCATAAATCAGTGTGAAAACGATGGTTGTCAGAAGCATTTGACTGCCTGTAACATTGGGTGATACACCATCGCGGGTAAACATGAGTCCGTAAACAATCCATGGCTGACGGCCCATTTCGGCAACTATCCAACCCAGGGTGTTTGCCGCGAGCGGCAGGAACATAATTATTGTTGCAAAGCGTAAATACAACCTGCTGGTTTCCAGGTTATTTTTCCACCATTTAATAAGCCCCAAAAAGGAGAACAGGATGAAAAGCGTTCCCAGCCCCACCATCAGCCGGAAGCTCCAGTATATGATGGCAACGGGGGGTAAATAATCGCCTGGTCCAAAGGCTTCTTCATATTCCTGCTGCAAATCCTTCATTCCTTTCACTTCGCCTGTAAGATTATTATGAGTAAGTACAGAAAGCATGTAGGGAAGTTTTATTTCGCGGCTGGAAGTCTTGTTTTGTTGATCAATAAGTGCGAAAAGGGAAAAACTTGCAGGCTGTTCAGACTCCCATAAACCTTCCATGGCTGCCATTTTCATAGGTTGGTGCTTCACAGTGTGCTGAGCGTGCTTATGACCGGTAGTGGCAACGAGCAGACTGGATACTGCTGTGAAAACAAGTGCAATTCGTGCCGATTTTGCAAAAATCTCAACCTGGTTTTTAC
Source organism: Bacteroidota bacterium (assembly GCA_037446695.1). GTDB lineage: Bacteria > Bacteroidota > Bacteroidia > Bacteroidales > PUMT01 > JBBIHY01. The sequence continues at coordinate 205,699 of JBBIHY010000003.1, read as the reverse complement.
GCAGTATATGCCATGCGCTGATACCAAGCATAAACAAACCTCCGGTAACAAAAGCTGCTATTATGGTATGCTGAGCCATGACAAGCATCTGCTCATTGAGCATAACCGCAACAAAATCCGCAAGTTCTGCACGGCCCTGGTTCAATACGAATCCAACAGGAACCTGCATCCAGGCGTTGGCAATAATTATCCAGAGAGCAGATAAATTGGAGCCAATTGCGACAAGCCAGATACTGAGCAGGTGAATACCACGAGGCAACCTGTTCCAGCCAAAGAGCCAGACGGCAATAAAAGTGGATTCAAGGAAAAATGCCAGCAGGGCTTCAATAGCCAGTGGTATGCCGAAAATATCACCTACAAACCTGCTGTAGGCCGACCAGGCCATACCAAACTGAAATTCAAGTACAATACCGGTAACCACGCCAAGTGCATAAATAATTACGAACAATTTCCCGAAAAACTTGGTCAGTCTTTTGTAATCAGTACTGTTTGTTCGGTAATAGAATGTATGCAGAATAGCAGTGAGAACCGAAAGCCCCATCGTTAAAGGGCTGAAAAAAAAGTGGTAAACGGTTGTAATTCCGAATTGCCACCTTGCAATTTCTAGTGCTTCCATTGAATAAGAGGTTAGTTTTTGGGTTAATAAATGATTTTAAATGGGTTGAGATTAATGTGCTATATTATTTAAAAAAGAACTGGCTGTTTCAAAAATAATAATAAATTTTATTTAAGCAATTAAATGCCTGAATTTTTAGTTATGCTCACAAAAGATAGTATAGAGGGATTTAATTATTACCATGTTGTTTTTTTTTATTCCTTTGTAAACCTGCCCTAAATATTGTAAGTTTTCAAACAGATGAGCAGATATTTTGTACTTTTTTTACTTTTGGGCTTATCGTATTTTTCATTTGCAGGGGATAAACCCCGGGAACCCATTCTGGTAAAAGCCTGGGAAACATCTCCATTTTCAACCGTTGCAATACCAACAGCCATAGACACCGGGCTTCTTGGTTTTCAAATTACAATCCCTGTTTTTCAGAAGACAATTTCAGCGTCTTTCCCTGGTAATACTGGATTGCCTGCATTATCTGATTTGTTCATTAACCGGAATTACCTGCATGATTTCTTCCCCGGCAGCAACCTGGAATATTATTTTCATTCGCCCGAAAACCTGAAAATTTATAACACCAAAAGACCTTATACCCGGGTGGGATTTACCACCGCGGGTCCGCAAAGAAAAAACGAAAAAATCATATCCATCCTGCACACACAAAATGTGGACCCGGGATTCAATGTTGGGTTTTTATATGACAATATTTCATCTGATGGACAGTATGCGCGTCAGACAGCCAAAACCAATGCATTGTCGTTATTTGCAAATTTAAAGAGGGAGAAGTATGTTCTGCATGCCACTGCAAGTTTTAACAGTGCCCTGTTATTTGAAAACGGCGGACTAACAGATGAACGGGATCTTAGCCGGACAGATTTGGGAACCGAATTATTGCCGGTGAGACTGAATAATGCAAGGAGTGAATTAAGAAATTCCAGGTTCATGTTGCTGCAAAAATATGGGTTATTTGGGGGAGGTGAATGGGATTCAGCCCAGGTAAGCACAGAACCACTTACAATACCCGGAATGCGACTGGGGCACAGGATATATTATGAACGAAACAGGAGAAGCTATACCGACAACAACCTGTCTGGTTTGACTTTTTATCCGGACTACTTCATTGATTCATTGCGAACTTCAGACTCACTATATTTCAGAACTCTCAGGAATGATTTTTTCATTGAAATACCAGAGTTACGGATCAAAAGCTTTTCTTTTGGAGCTGATGCCGGTGTTTCACACGAAATAAGTAAAACCGGGTTCACAATTATCCCTGATTCAACCATCGTGTACCAGGGTTTACAACCGGTTGATACAGTTATTAAGAAATTCAGTCATAGCGATTATTCCAGTTATTCGGTTTTTGGTCATGCAACCACATCTCTTACCGAGAGGGTTGTATTGAACGCATTTTTGAGGTATTATTTTGCAGGATACCGTCAGAATGATTTTGAATTTCAGGCCTACGGAGTTTTCAATATACCACTTTTTAAAAGGGATGTTATTCTTGAACCTTTTCTTAAGCAGGTATTTTATACCCCGTCCTATTTTCTGAACCGTTTTTCTTCCAATCATTTTATCTGGAATAATAACTTCAGGCAGACAAAGATTAGCTCGCTGGGGGGAAAGCTTTACATCCCGGAATACAGATTCAGGGTTGGAGCCCAGATGGATTTGTTTTGGGATTATGTGTATTTCAATCAGGTTGCCCTGCCCCAGCAAGCTGACGAAGGTTTTGAAGTTTTCACAATCACCTTTGACAAGGATTTTCGCTTCTGGAAATTCAATCTCCGTAGCAGAATTGCACTGCAAAAGGCCACAAACACAAATATTCTGCATTTTCCTGAACTGGTTACTTATCATTCACTTACTTTTACACAGGAATTATTCAAAAAGGCTCTTACCTTCCAGGCAGGAATTGATTTGTATTTCAATACAGAGTATTATGTGCCTGCTTACCAGCCTGCTACAAGCCAGTTTTACCTGCAGAATGCGAAAAAGTTTGGTAATTACCCTTACCTTGATGGTTTTATCAATTTTTCCATTAACAGGACCAGGATTTTTGTGAAGGCTGAACACTTCAATGCCGGTTATGTTAACTACAATTACTTCAGCGTACTCAACCATCCCAGAAACGGGCTTGTGACAAGACTGGGCCTTGTTTGGAATTTTTATGATTAAAGGGCTGGCACTCTCCGGATGAAAAAAATTTCTTACATTCGTTGAAAACACTTTTTGAATTACAGAATGACCCTTAGGCGCAGTAAGTTTTTATTAGCTTTCATTTTCATAATTCCATTTTTCCTTGCCTGTAAGTCATCAAGAGATCGGGGAGAGGATATCAGTATTCCTCCCTACATAGAAAGAGGAAGACTTATTGCAATTACAGACTATAATTCAACAAATTATTTTATTTACCGTGGAGAGCCCATGGGTTATCAGTATGAGTTACTGAAATTATTTGCTGAACACATGGGTATAAAGCTGGAGATTAAGGTTTCAAATGACCTCAGGGAGAGTTTTGAAGGCCTTCTCAGTGAAGAATGCGATTTGCTTGCATTGAGCCTCACAATTACCAAGGAGAGAAGCCGACTGGTGGATTTTACAAGGCCTATTATCCAAACCAGGCAGCTATTGGTTCAAAAGAAACCGGAAAACTGGCATTTATTGAGTGAAAGCCAGTTGGATGAAGCACTTATAAGAAATCAGCTGGATTTGGCGGGCAAAACCATTCATGTTCAAAAAGGTTCTGCCTATGCTGCCCGCCTTATAAATCTGTCAGATGAGATTGGTGATACAATTCACATAGTGGAATTACCCTATGAATCGGAACAACTGATTACAATGCTTGTTGAAGGAGAGATAGAATATACTGTTTCGGATGAGAACATAGCCAGGGTAAACCAAACCTACTATCCTGAAATTGATATTCAAACAGCCATTTCATTTCCGCAGAACCTGGCATGGGCTGTTAAAAAAGGCGATGAACAACTGAAAGAAGAGGTCAATAAATGGCTGGATGGATTTCTTGGCACTTTCGAGTCGCAACTTTTATATGCCAAATATTTCCGTAACCCAAGGTCGGCAAGATTTATCAGGAGCGATTATTTTGCACTAACCTCGGGAAGAATTTCCCCCTACGACGATTTGATAAAAAAGTACAGCGAAGAAATTAACTGGGACTGGCGCCTGCTGGCCTCCCTTATTTACCAGGAATCCCGCTTTTTCCCTGATGCAGAGAGCTGGGCCGGCGCATCGGGGCTTATGCAGCTTATGCCCTCAACTGCAGCAAGATTTGGGGTCAGGAATGTATTTGACCCTGAGCAAAATATTTCTGCCGGGGTGCGGTTTATTAATTGGCTGGATGATTTGCTTTCTGACAGATTTGAAGATGAAAGTGAAAAACTCAAGTTCATTCTCGCTTCCTATAATGTAGGACTGGGTCATGTGCTGGATGCAAAGGCCCTTGCAAGAAAGAACGGAAAAAACCCGGATGTTTGGACCGGAAGCGTAGACTATTATATACTAAACAAGTCAAACCCCAAATATTATCTGGACCCTGTTGTCCGTCACGGGTATTGCCGGGGGGAAGAACCCTTTAAATATGTGACTGAAATACTTGAAAGGTATGACCATTACCGGAATTTCGTTCAACCCTGATTAACAAATTTTTCTGTAAATCTCCAGGAATTCGTTCATAATCATTGCCGTAGCTCCCCACACTTCCTCACCGTTTATATCAAAATAGGGTATGGACAAGGAGTGTCCGAAAAACTCCATGAATTTGTATTTCAATGCATTGGAGTTGATAAAATCTTCAATGGCAGGTGTGGAGATGTATTTTACCTCTCTTGTGTTGATGCTGAATTCAGGTATTGAGCTACAGTAAGCCACTACAGGCAGCACATTGAAATTGCTTGGCGGTATATATAGAGGTGTCAATGTCCCCAGAATCTCTATTCCTTTTTCCTGAATGCCGACTTCTTCATGGGCTTCTCTTATGGCAGTATAAACCAGGTCTCTGTCAGATTTTTCGGATTTACCTCCGGGGAAACTCACCTGTCCGCTGTGAGGGCCTTTATATTCTGTGCGTTTCATCAGCACAACCCGCAATTTATCATCAGAAAAAAGTAAAATCAGCACACTTCCGTTTACGGGGGTTTTACCCGGGAAAAAAGGCAACCTGCCGGAGGGTGCCATGCGGTATTGTACTTCCTTTCCCGGAAGCCCTTTTGCAATTTCTGATTTCAGCCGGTTAATGAAGAATTTCATTGTTATGAAATATTTCTCAAAAATACTCAAAATTATGTGGCACCTTGAAATAAAGACTATATGAGAATTGTCATTTTATCCCTCCTGGTTTTTTAGGAATTTTAATTCCTGAATTTGATATTCAATTCAACCACAATCCAAATTCAACCAATAAAGTAAGCTATGGAAAAAAGTATTAAAGGAACCCGGACAGAACAAAACCTGCTTAAAGCATTTGCAGGTGAATCGCAAGCCAGAATGAGGTATACCATGTATGCAAAAAAGGCGCAGGAAGAAGGCTATGAACAGATTGCCGCCATTTTCATTGAAACAGCTGATCAGGAAGCTATGCATGCCAGCCGTTTTTTCAGTTTTCTCGAAGGGGGTATGCTTGAAATACAGGCATCTTATCCTGCAGGAAAGGTAAAAACCACTGCTGAGAACCTTAAATCAGCTGCAGAAGGCGAGCATGAAGAATGGTCAGAATTGTATCCTGAATTTGCAAAAATTGCTGAGGAGGAAGGGTTTAAAAAAATTGCCACTGCCTTTAAAATGATTGCCCAGGCAGAAATCACCCATGAAAAGAGATACCTGAAACTGCTTGACAATGTTTTGAAAACCAGGGTTTTTGAGAGAGAAGACAAGGTGGAATGGTACTGCCGTAAGTGCGGCTATGTTTACGAAGGCAAAAGACCACCTAAAAACTGCCCCACATGCGAACACCCACAGTCTTATTTTGAGTTGATGGGTGAGAATTATTAATAACTGTGAAAAGAGGCATTATCAATGTCTGGGTATGGATTGTATTGTCATGCTGAACGAAAGTGAAGCATCTTATTTACAGTTGTTTGGATTTCTCCCCTGTTTCCGGCAGGGTAAGAATGAGAAGGCCTTAAGACTCCTGATAAAGCCTCTTTTTATTTCCTGAATCTTTTCACAAACTGTTCCACCTCAGGAACGCCTCCCTGGTAAACGAGGTAACCGTTATATGGCTCCCTTCTGGTTATTTCATCGTTGATAGATGTTAACATCAAACGCTTTACCTCTGCAGGGTCATCAGTTTGCCCCAATGCCCAGCCAAGCTTAATGTATGCCACTTCGGGCAGCATGTTTTCTGCAGGGACAATACCCATGGCCATCAGATCACGTCCTGTGTCATAAACAAACATATGCACATACCCCCAAAGGGTTTGTACTGTCATGTAAATGTGCACTCCTTTTTTTGCAGCCCTCTCTATTGCGGGGTATATGGGTTTGTTGACATGACCCAGTCCGGTGCCTGCTATTACTATCCCCCTGTAGCCATTATCCACCAGGGAATCAATCATATCGGGCTGCATATTGGGATAATAATAAACAATTGAAACTTTCTCCTCAAAATAAGGCAAAATGGTAACGTTTCTGTCCTTTCGGCGGTGGTTATAATTCTCCTTAATGGGTTTTACGGCCTGGCGCGTAACGGTTGCAAGCGGGGTATCACCAATAGTGCGGAATGTTGAGCGGTAAGAAGAATGCATTTTCCTCACCCGTGTACCTCTGTGCAGGAATCCGTATTCATCCGATGTTGGGCCAAACATGCATACCATTACTTCGGCAATATTTCCATGACCTGCTGCAAATGCCGAATGGATGAGATTTAGTGCAGCATCGGAGGAGGGCCGGTCCGAGGAGCGCTGTGACCCCACCAAAACAATGGGTATGGGAGGGTTTTGGACCATAAAAGTGAGTGCAGCTGCGGTGTGGTGCAGGGTATCTGTTCCATGCCCGATAATTATTCCGTCAATTCCGTTCTCAATCTCCTTTCCTATTGCTTTTGCCAGTGTTTTATACTGCTCGGGACCCATGTTTTCACTGAAAACGGCAAATAGTTTTTCAGTGGACAGGTTGCAAACATCAGCCAGCTCGGGCACTGCCCCGTATAATTCACCCGGAGAAAAGGCAGGTATTACAGCTCCTGTGCGGTAATCAAGCCGTGAGGCAATCGTACCGCCGGTGCCAATAAGTTTTACTTTCGGAAGTCCAGGTGTGTAGGGAAATTCTTTTTCCGGAATTTTATAATTGGCTTTTTGATAACCTGTTTCCTTCATTTTCAGAATGGTCCTGATATCAATGCCAATGTTATATCCGGTTTCAATTTTTACCACAATATGCAGGTCATCATCGTTTTCGGCCCTGGGCAATACTGTTCCCTTGAAAACCCCCCTGGTGGTCTCGATCTCGGTTAGTCCCCAAACCCTCACATTGAATTTTTTAAGTGTCTCCAAAGAGTTGCCTTTGTATCCCTGGAATATATCCTCGCTCATAGTGCAGTTAATCAGTTATTAATAGATTCAATCGGTTTTCAGTCTTTCTTCAATCAACTCCCTGAGTTCACTCAAAGAAATATTTCCCAAAGCCTGCTTGTGCAATTGTCCCATAATCCAGTGTACAGTAACTTCCTCATTTGGAGATATTCTTATTTCCCTGAATTTCTCCAGTAAATAGTTCACCGGTGCTGACAGTTCTTCCTTACTCCTTTTTTTGAATTTTATACTGGTAAGTATGGACTCAAAATCCATTTTCGGGTACTCATAGACCATTGGGAGCATTACTTTTGCGAGATTTTCATGAAGATTGTTTTTGTGCAGAAAACTGAAAAGCCCATGGATTTTTTCAAAGGTAAAGTCGGGATGCATTTTCTTTTGCCCCTGCTGATGTTTCAGGGTGTGGCCAAGAAATGTGCCGACAAACCGCGGATTGTAACCTAATTCCTCCACGATCCTTTCAATGAGTGGATACAGGTTGTTGCTTAAAATATAAAAATAGGTGTCCTCGGGAATCCCCCATTTTTTCATTTGCCTGTATCTTTCAGAAACTTCAGCCGGGATTCTCTTTTTCAATTCCTCAATGTAAGCATCCTCCAGTGGTATGGGCGGCGAGTCTGTATCGGGGTACATACGGTCGGGGCCGGGTAAAACCCTTTCAAATACCGTTGTGCCATCGGCAAAGGATTTACGGGTTTCACGCGGTATTTCTCTGAATGCGATTTGACACCTTTCCTCTATAGTTTCAATAGCGGTATCAACGTCATCCGGTGGACTCCAGAGGATAATCTGTGCATCATTTTCATTGGAGTTAAAAAGCTTTTTCAGATACTTTAGATCATTTTCCTTCATGGCAAAGTTCAAATCCTCTGTAGTGACCATATTGGGTTTTTCAATACAGGCGATTACTTTTAACCTGTCACTCAGTTCATCTGCAAAACATTTACCCGGCTGCGTGAAGTGCGAAAGAATATTTTTGAAGCCGGGCAGGTTAATGGCAATGGCTTTTGTTTTCAGTTTTTGCAGATATTTGTTTGGCGGGCACTCAAAGCTCAAATCCCTCATATCTACTTTTGCATGTTCCATAGTCCACTCATTGGGGTTCGGCAAACGGGTAAGCAGTTGTTCCCTGATGTGAAGGAGGGCCCATTGCCTGAAAGATTCATTGTGTGTTAGTGCGGGAATCCATTTGGTATGTGCCACTCCCTTGATTTCAACCCGTGAACCTCCTCTGCAGCTGACATTTACATCCTGCCTTCCTGTTCCTATTCCTGTTCTCACCTTGTTTGTGCTGCGGTTCAAAAATCTTATATAATTACAGGCTTCCTGCACCTCCCAAGGATTGACCATATCAGGGTAGGTAACAGTTTCAATCAATGGCATGCCAAGCCGGTCGGTTTTATATACTCTCTGGTGCCCGATATCACTGATTTCACGGCATGAATCCTCCTCCACACTAAGCTGGATAAGCCTTACCACCTTGTTCTTCAGCTGGATTTCCCCGTTTACTCCAATGATTGCCGTACGTTGAAACCCGGTAGGAATTGAGCCATCAAGATATTGCTTGCGGGTGATATGAACTTCTCCTACAATATTCAGCTTGGAGGCCAGCGAAATTTCAATGGCATATTCAAGTGCTTCCCTGTCTATTTTAAAGGGAGGGGTATCGTCCACTTCGTAGGTGCAGGCAGTTTGATTGTTTATCTGGTAGATAATTTCCTTGCGGGTCTTGAACTCCATCAGGGCAGTGCCATCGTATTCACCCAGTTCACTGAGGGTTGGGCGCATATGCCGGATGAGTTCAGCATCGTAATCGCTGTTTTTATGATAAATTCCCGCCGGGCAATGGCAAAACAATTTTTCTTTTGTGTTCAGTTGCTGGTGTACTTCCAGTCCCGACATGAAACCGATCCTGTCCCAGTCTTTCTGTGTGGCATTTTTTAAAGGTACATAACCAATTTTTTTCAGGGTTTGCTGGTAATTCAGCACCGGGTCCTTTTTCTTCATGAAGAAGTGGTTGATGATTGTGAAATGAGAAATTTGAACCGCAATTTAATTTTGTTTTGCGATTCCACAAATGTTTTAAAACTTAATTCGTTAACAGCTTATCAACCTCTTGTTCCCGAAAGCCTTTAGTCAAAGCGAATGGTTTTGTCGGGACTGATTTTTGAAATCACATAAGAAGGAATGATTAACATGCAAACAGTGAGTATCATAGTACCGGCATTCAATAGAATTATATGGAGAAGATTCAGGTTAACGGGCACGGCATCAATAAAATATGTGGTTTGATCCAACCTGAGCAAACCGGTGTAATGTTGCAACACGCCTATGCCGGTTCCCAAAATATTCCCCCATAGAAGTCCTTTGCCAATTAGAAAAGCAGCCAGGTAAAGAAATACTCTTCTTAAACTGAAATTGTCAATTCCAAGAGCCTTTAAAATTCCAATCATATTGGTTCTTTCAAGGATGATAATAAGAAGCCCCGATACCATATTAAACCCTGCCACAATGAGCATCAGGGCAAGAATTATCCACACATTCATATCCAATAACCCCAGCCAGTCGAAGAATTGGGGATATTTATCGCTGATACTTATGATCCGCAGCCAGGTATCCTCGGAAAAGCCGTAGCCAACCAGGTCAAATATTTCACTGGTGAGCCGGTCAATGTTCTTAAAGTTATCAATCTGAATTTCATAACCGCTGATCTGATCCGGCTCCCATTGGTTTAATCGTTGAATATGCCGCAGGTCGCACAAGATGAATAATTTATCAAGTTCTCCAAGTCCTGTTTCATAAATTCCGGAAACCTTAAAACGGCGCATACGGGGCGGGTCCTGAACAAAATACATTGCGAATTCGTCATCCAACCTGAGCCTTAACAGGGAGGAAATTTCCTTTGAGATAACAACACTGTTGGTCAGAATAGAATCTGTTAGTGATGCACCAAACGTTTGGCCCTCCAGGATGCTGTTTTCGAAAAAGGACCAATTAAAATCTTTGCCGACCCCCTTCAGCACAATTCCCTGGATATCGTCATCGGTTTTTATAATTCCGGGTTTGGTGGCAAAAACCTGCATGTGTTTTATTCCGCTGATGGCAGATATTTTGTCCGTGAGGGTGGGATCGAAAGTAACAGGAGAAGTTTCGAAGGATACATTGGAATCAAAATTCACAATCTGGATGTGCGAACCGAATCCAATTACCTTGTTTCTTATTTCATTCTTGAAGCCGGTAACAATTGCCACCGAGAGAATCATTACAGCAAGTCCAAGTGAGATTCCAATAACGGCAATAGTAATAATAGGTCTGGAAAAACTTTTTGTATTCTTTTGTTTTCCCAGCAGGCGTCTGGCAATAAAAAATTCAAGATTCAATTGCAAAGAATAATTATGGCGTGGATAATGAAATGAAAAATGCCTATGCAATATTATCAAAATTATTTATTTTCGGAAATTTGTAATTAACACATCCTGAATTCGTTTTAGTGATTGAAGATTTACTTTGAATAGTTCAGCAGGGTGATGTTGTTAAATGAGAACAGATGAATAGATCCATTTTTGCATTAATAGCGATTACTATTTTTATTTTTTCCTTATCATCCGCCCAGAACCGTCAGCATGCGAACAAAGTGACAGTTGGAGCCGAAAGAACGGAAAAATACTTACACCTTCTTACAGGCAAAAAGGTGGCCCTTGTCGCCAATCATACAGCACTTGTTGGTACTACCCATCTGGCAGATACCCTTCTGTCAGCGGGAGTTCAATTAGTGAAGATTTTCGCTCCAGAGCACGGATTCAGGGGAAATGCAGATGCGGGTGAGCATATATCGAGTTATACAGACGAGAAAACAGGCTTACCTGTTATTTCCATCTATGGAAAAAATTTCAAGCCAAAACCGGAGGATTTAAAAGGGATTGATATTGTTGTGTTTGATATTCAGGATGTGGGAGTAAGGTTCTACACCTTTTTATCCACCATGCACTATGTAATGGAGGCCTGTGCCGAAAACAATATACCGTTTCTTTTGCTGGATCGCCCCAACCCAAACGGATATTTTGTGGATGGTCCTGTTTTGGATTTAAAATTCAGCTCTTTTGTAGGAATGCATCCTATTCCCCTTGTGCACGGTATGACTCTCGGCGAACTGGCCAAAATGATAAATGCCGAGGGCTGGCTGAAAGACGGAAAACAATGTAAACTGGAAGTTATTCCCTGCGTGGGCTATACTCACTCAACCATGTATAGGTTACCTGTAAAGCCTTCTCCCAATCTTCCCAATATGCTCTCTGTTTACCTGTATCCATCGCTCGGGCTTTTTGAGGGAACTGTCATGAGTGTTGGCAGAGGCACTGAGTTTCCCTTCCAGGTATATGGGCATCCAGGTATGAAAAGCACCGTTTTCTCTTTTACACCTGCCAGAATGGAGGGCTTTGACAAAAATCCCCTCTACAAGGAACAGGTATGCCATGGTGTGGATTTGCGTGATTTTGAAGAGCGTTTTGTGGTTGACCGCAGGGAAATTATCCTGGAGTGGCTTCAGTTTGCCTACCGGAATGTAGATGACAAGGAAAACTTTTTTAATCCTTTTTTTAGCCGGCTCATTGGCAATGACCAGGTTGCCGATATGGTAAAAAAAGGGGCCTCCATTACTCAGATTAGAAAGACATGGGAAAAAGATGTGGCTGAGTTTAAAAAGATGCGAAAGAAGTATCTTCTTTATAATGACTTTGAATAAGTTTATTGTTTTTCTTTCCCGAATTCTATAACAATTATGCCATACGAAACCGAAAGAAAGTTTCTCGTAAAGGGTGACTTCAAAACAATGGCTACCGAAAAATACAGGATAGTTCAGGGTTATATTTCTACCGCACCTGATAGAATTGTAAGAATAAGGATCAAGGAAGATAGGGCGTTTCTCACCATCAAAGGAAGTCAGGGATCAGAAGGACTGAGACGATATGAATGGGAAACGGAAATACCATTTAACGATGGATTGGAACTTATCAACCTCTGTGAGTTTAGTCTTATCGAAAAAATAAGATATGATGTGCCATTTGGAAATCATATTTACGAGGTGGATGAATTTTTAGGTGAAAACTCTGGGTTGATTGTTGCTGAAATTGAATTAAAACAAGAAGAGGAGGCTTTTGAGAAACCACCCTGGATTGGCCGGGAGGTAACTGGTGAAGAAAAATACAACAATGCTGTGTTGATTAAGAATCCGTTTAGTAAATGGAAATATGAATAAAAAAACTGCGTCTCTAATAGCCTTGAGCAAACTCTTCTGAAATTTTCTTTAATTATCTCATCTTTTTGATTAGCACAAACAATACAATCAAGATTGCCAGGATAGATAAAATATTCCTAACGCTTCTTTCCCTTTAAGGGTAAAGATATTTAAATACCAACTTTAGCCTCGCTTTTTGTAGTAAGTTATACAAATAAAATAGTTGTTTTCCTTGTAGGGTCTTCGCGGTACCAATTCGTTTAATCTGAATTTTGTTTTTGGCCCTATGCCCTTATCCACATCTGCCGGCTTTTTTTCGCCTCCGCAACCTGCACTATTTTTGGCTGAATTTCGTTTAATCCTTTATCAACAATTTATCTTACCGGTTATATGAGAAACTTAGTTCTTATCCTTTCTGCTCTGTTTTTAAGCAATTCGATGTGTGTACAGAGTAATCAGATTTCTTGGTATAAACAGGCGTCTTTGCAAAGAGGCTTTATTACTGATTATTCCGGCTTTCAGAAACATACGGACAGGAATACAGAAATGGAATACTATCTGGCTAATGACAGCCTAAATCTTTATGTTCTTTTTGCTGCGCGCAATGAAATGGTTCAAAGGAAGCTTTTAAGGGTAGGCCTGGTAATTGAATTCGAAATACCTGAACGTAAGGATAAGATTGCAAAGCTTACTTTTCCCCCTGACCAGGTGACTTTTCAACCCGCGGGTAGGGGTTCTCAGTTATCGGATCTTTCCAGTCGCAAGGCAGCTTATGTATCCAGGGCTACACAGTTTTTTACCGAGGGGTTTGAAAAAACAACCGGACAGCTTGCACTAGGGCTGTGGGGCGGTATGAGCGCGAGGATAAGACATGACTCACTTGCCCTTTATTACGAAATAAAAATACCCCTGCAGGAACTGTTCGGGGATGAATTTGATTTGCGCGAAATTTCACGGCAGGATATCATCCTTACAGCTGCCATTGAAGCAATTCCCCGACCTCTTTCCGAAAGAACCAGGGAAAATTTACCCCCAGCGGATGACAGGTTTGGCTCACCAAATACCCGCCGTCCCGGAGGCGGCATGTATCCGGGAGATTACAGCAGGGTGCCATCCGGAAGTCCGCGCTATATGCCTGTTGATGGTAGTACCGATCTCCTTTTCAGAAAACAGAGAATCAAAAGAAAATTCAGGCTGGCTCCAGGAGAATTCCGGTAATCAGAGTAAAATTTTTAATGGCTTCTTACCGTTTTTGTGCCAATAAACATTCCTTTAATTAACACATTCATGAAAATCACAAGTTTTATTATTCTGCTAATCGTTTTTACTACACTTGCAGCCTGTAAATCAGGGCGCAAAATGACTGCTGCCAAGCCGGTAACCGAACTTGCACCTGTAGTTGAAAAGGTGTCTGTTCCAGCTGAGGAACCTGAGGTTGTCATACCTGTGCGGACAGAAAGTTTTTCTTTTGAACTGCCGCAGGACAGGGTTTCACACGATCCCAACCAGTACTTTGTTATCATTGGAAGTTTCCGTTTCAGCAGCAACGCAAATGCCTTTAAGGACAAGGCATCACACAAGGGTTTTTCGCCCTTTGTTCTGGTTTCAGAGAGAGGGTATTACCGTATTGCTGTTGATTCATACACCGATGAGCGTTCTGCAAGGGCAAGGGTACATACTGTAAGATCTAACTTCCCTGAATATGCCGATGCCTGGTTGCTGATAAGAAAATAACCCCGCAATTAGGATTGCGAGGTTATTCGCAGGTTGACTTTATATTAACCTTCCTTCTTTTGTGTTGCCAGTGAAACAAGGTAAAGTGTCAGGAATGAAAGCGGAATTGAAATAATTCCCGGGTTATCAAAAGGAATTATCGCATTTTCTCTCGGCAGTCCAAACTGTTCAAACATACTTGGCGAAAGAAGAATAATAAATACCGAGGAAAGTATTCCAACCGTTATAGAAGCTGCAATACCTTTTGCGGTAGTCTTTTTCCAGAATATCAGCATGATGATGGCAGGCAGGTTTGCCGAAGCAGCAACAGCAAAGGCAAGTCCCACAAGGAAAGACACATTCATTCCTTTGAAAAGGATTCCCAGTAGTATGGCAAAAATACCTACACCGAAAGCAGCAAATTTCCCTGATCTGACTTTTGCCTTGTCGGTCAGATTGAGTTTCAGAAACTTGTCAATAAAATCATGTGCAATAGCTCCTGATGAGGCCACAATCAATCCGCTTACCGTGCCAAGAACCGTGGCGAATGCGATGGCAGAAATCACCGAGAAAACAAAAACCCCAAAGGATTTTGCCAATAATGGTGCCGACATATTGCTGCTTTCCATATCCAGTACGCCGTTAATCATGGCCCCAAACCCCATATACATGGTAAGGATATAGAAAAAACCAATGGCTGCGATAGCCACGATGGTTGACTTACGGGCAGCACGCTGACTTGGTACTGTGTAATAACGTATTAAAATGTGGGGAAGAGCTGCGGTTCCGAAAAACAAAGCCAGCATTAATGAAGCAAAGTTCAGTTTGTCCCAGAAGGAAGCATCTTTCCCAATTTTTAGCATAAGGCCCGGTTTCATCACCTCTCTCCCCGATTTGTTCTCCTGGTGCCACACTGTCACCTTCTCATCACCATCCATGAAATTTTTTCTGGAAAACAGTACCAGCTCACTTTCCTCAATTTTTTTCAAAAATTCGAATGGATTCACTGCTCCTGTACTTTCTGCCTCCTTACCATCCAGATAAATTTGATTTACATGACCCACCTGGTAAAACAACCTGTGATGCCGTGGTTGCCCATTATAAAGAACTTCACCCGAGGGCAGTACTGTACGCGAAAGGGTTTCACTAAGACAGATCAATTCTTCGTCACGGGAATCTACCTTATACCAGCGCACTGAGCCATTGTGTTTGAGCTTGATAAATTTTTCACTGCCAACCACTTTTTCTTCCAGAAATTCATATCCATCAAGCTCACTGAAATCAATTTCACCGTTAACAATTGGTGCCTCTATGGTGCAGGGAGAGATAAAATCAGGATAAGGAGGATTACTTATTCCTTTTTGGAGGATGAATACGGTAATCAGTGTTGAAAAAATTATCAACAAACCCCCTTTGATGAATTGCACATAAGTGGTTGAGGTCATACCGGCAGTGGCCACTATTAATATTACCACGGATCCTACAATGACTACTCCAAGCCAGTGTGGCAAACCTAGCAGGGGAATTACCAGGTCTCCTGCACCTACCATTTGCGGTATGAGGTAAAAAATGGAAACCACCAGTGTGCTTATGGAGGCCATCAACTTGATGGATTTTGAGTCAAATTTTGAGTCAAGGGCATCAGCAAAGGTGTACTTCCCCATTCGCTTAAGAGGTTCGGCGACAATAAAAAGTGCCACCACCCATCCCGCAAGAAAACCAATTGAATATAAAAAACCATCGTATCCGGCAAAGGCTATCATGCCGCAAATGCCAATGAAAGAGGCTGCCGAGAGGTAATCTCCGGCGAATGCAATACCATTAACGCCCCAGTGGATGGTACCACCGGCTGCAAAATAACTGTTTGCAGTTTTGGTTTTGGAACCAAAGTAAAATGAAAGGCCCAGGACCAGACCTACAAACAATAGAAAGAAAAATACTGCCCAAGAAAGAAATTTCGTAGATCATGGTTGTTCTCCTCCATTCATTTCATCTTCATACCTGCTGCAAACCAGGTTGTAAACAAAACCCATTGCAATGGCAAGAAGAATAAGTCCGAAACCATAAATCACGGCAATATTTTGTCCACCAAGCACATTGATTCCCATGATATCAGGGAAGAAAATACCTATGATAACAAATCCGAAATAAATAAAAGTATAAATAAGAAACAGGATGACACCTATCCTGGTTTTCCTGGCAGAGGCATGATCTACTCCCGTTTCTTTTGGAGCAGGTTCATGAAGCATAGTATAAGGGTTAAAAAATAATTTCGCAAATTAAACTGATAATTTGTACATATGCAACAGACTTTTCAAAAATTAAAAGATAAATAAGCGGATTTATGCAAGTTGGAATAAGACTGAATACAGATTATTACCTTTTGAACGGGCAGGGTTTTTGATGCAAAAAATGGGTTGACTGAATCTATTCAGGCCAGAAGTAGAGTAATAAAGGAATGGCAAGTATTAAAATGAGAATTTCAAGGGGAAGCCCAATTCTCCAGTAATCACCAAAGCGGTAGCCTCCGGGTACCATAACCAGGGTATTGGATTGGTGCCATATAGGTGTGAGAAATGCGCAGGAAGCGCCAATGGCCACTGCCAATAAAAAAGTGTCAACGGAGGCCTGAATGCCTTTTGCAACACCCAGAGCAATGGGTGCCATGAGAACAACAGTAGCAGCGTTGCTAATGATATCCGATAAAACATGGTAACTACAAGAATCAATGTTATCATTAACCATGGAGGTGATTGTTTACCCATTGAGAGAATCTGCCCGGCGATCAATCCTGCTCCGCCTGTAGATTCCAGTGCTTCTCCAACCGGTATCATTGCTCCCAGCAACACAATCACCGGTCAGTCTATCGAGGTGTATATGTGTTTTACGGGCAATGCACCAGAAAGTACCATAGCAACTGCTGCAAGTAAAAAAAAACCTGCACCGGCAAAAAACCAAGAATGACCATAAGAATGGAGATGCGAATATTCCCACGCTCAGGGCAATATTCTTTTTGTACCCCAGGCGAAGCCCTCTTTGTGCAAGGGGCAGGCAACCGATAGAGGATGTAATATCCTCCATCAGATGTGTTCTCCCCTGCAGCAGAAGAACATCCCCGGTACGAAATATAATTCTGTAAAGCCTGCGGTGAATTCTTTCCTCGCGCCTTGCAACTGCGAGCAGGTTGATTCCTTAACGGGTGCGCATTCCCGTGCCTGCAGCCGTTTGACAAATTAGTGGTGAGTCGGCCATCACAATTTCCCCGAAAATTGAAATATCTTTTGACCCGATTGCATCTTTGCGTAATTGCTTGCCTCCGACAAGCTCCAGGCCTGTGTCTTCCAGGAAGGTCTTCAGGGAATCAGTATCAGTTTCCAGGATAAGTAGGTCGTCAACATGAAGCATAGCCGAATAGTCAGGTGCATGAATCCTTTCCTTGTTTCGACCCATCCTTAGTATTTGAACATCAGCTTTTGAGGTTTTTATTAATTCAATGAGGTTCAGTCATTTTGCTTTGCTCTCCTTCGTGACTTTTACCTCAGTGATGTAATCATCTATCTGGAAAAGATCCTCATCTGATTTTTTGGTAGTTCTTTTTGGAATTAATCTCCATCCAATCAGGCTGTTAAATACCGACTATTGCCACGCCTGCACCCACCGGGGTGAAGTTGAACATACCAAAAGCTTTTCCGGAAACACCTGCTCTGAATGTAGCAATAATGATATTCGGAGGAGTGCCTATTAAGGTTGTCATGCCGCCAAGCAGGGAAGTAAAAGCGATTGGCATTAAAATCAGGGAGGGGGGATGCCCGCTTTTTCCTGCCATGTGATTGGCAATAGGCATCATAATGAAAGCTGTGGCAACAGCAAAAAGAGCTGATAAGGTGATTATCTAAAGGTGAATTTTCCGCCTGCCTTCATAACCCATTTCCCAATCACATCAATAACAACGGAATATTCCAGTGCTTTACCTATAATCAAAACAGCAGCACCAGCTATCACTGCCGGATGACCAAAACCGGTAAATGCAGACTCAGGGGGGAACAATCCCCAGAATAATCAGGATGAAAAACCTATTAGTGCAACAAAATCGTGACGGAATCTTCCCCAGATAAAAAGTACCATCACAAGCAGTAGCGTAATGAAAACAATTGTCTGACCAATACCGGAGTATTCCATATTCAATATTTTACCAAAGTATAAAATTAAGGAAAACAGACTTATTGTACGGGAGGATAAAAAAAGCCGCCGGAAAGTATTAGTTCCCGGCGGTTTGATTCAGTTAATTCGTATGTTGAAAAATTAAGGTGTTCGCCCCGGATAAACCTTTAATGCTTCCTCCAGGCATTTCATGGCTTTCACCAATTCTTCCTTTTTAAGAACATAAGCAATTCTTACCTCATTGATTCCCTTACCGGGAGTACTGTAAAAACCAGTGGCAGGCGCCAGCATAACGGTCTGGTTTTCAAACTCAAAATCGCTCAGCAGCCACTGTGCAAACTTATCGCTGTCATCTACAGGAAGTTTTACAGTTGTATAAAAGGCGCCCTTTGGCAGGGGGCAAACCACTCCCTCCATTTTGTTAAGTGCATCTACCATCAGGTTTCTTCTTTCAATATACTCGTTATACACCTCAACAAAATATTCCCTGGGGGTATCGAGTGCTGCTTCACCAACTATTTGGCCGAAGGTTGGCGGACTAAGCCTGGCCTGGGCGAATTTAACCGCAGTGCAAATCACCTCCTTATTTTTACTTATTAAGGCACCAATGCGCACACCGCAGGCACTGTATCTTTTTGATACAGAATCCATCAATACAACATTGTTTTCCAGTCCTTTCAAATGCATTACGGAGAAATGTGTATTCCCGTCGTAGCAAAACTCCCTGTAAACCTCGTCAGAGAACAGGTACAGGTCATATTTCTTCACAATCTCGCCCAGTTTTTCGATTTCTTCCCGCGAATAAAGGTAACCTGTAGGGTTATTAGGGTTACAAATAATAATTCCCTTTGTTTTTGGGGTAATCAGTTTTTCAAAATCTTCAACGGGAGGAAGAGCAAAACCTGTTTCAATGTAGGAGGTTACCGGAATGATTTTTACTCCGGCCGTAATGCAGAATCCGTTGTAATTGGCGTAAAAGGGTTCAGGCACAATCACCTCATCCCCCGGGTTCAGGCAGCTCATCAAACCGAACAGAATCGCCTCAGAACCACCGGTTGTGATAACCATCTCGGTGTGATCTACATTGATGTCAATGTTTTGATAATACAAAGCAAGTTTCCGGCGGTAGCTTTCATTTCCGGCCGAATGACTGTACTCTACAACCTTAAGAGTGTTGTTTTTAATTGCATCCATTGCCACTTGGGGCGTCGGTATGTCAGGTTGCCCAATATTCAGGTGGTAGATCTTGCGTCCCTTTCTTTTGGCCTCTTCGGCATAGGGAACAAGTTTTCTGATTGGTGAGGCAGGCATCAACTGGCCCTTTTCTGAAATGGAAGGCATAATATTCTTGGTTTATAAATGTTTGAATAACAAAATACTGTGCAAAAGTAATTTTTCTCCAACAATTAAATAATGTTATAAATCAGTTTTAAACAGTATAATGACTCCTTTTTCTTATTCATTGAAACAAAGGGATATTCGGGTAGAATTTCTTATTTTTACAAACTTTCTTCAAAAAATTTATAATTCAATTTACTGGAAATAAAGCAAATAGGCATTATGAAGGATATTCCCGCCAAATATGTTCCCTCGCAGGTTGAGGATAAATGGTATAAATACTGGATGGATGAAGGGTTTTTTCATTCCGTTCCGGATGGTCGTGAGCCGTATACCATTGTGATTCCTCCTCCAAATGTTACAGGTGTTCTTCATATGGGTCACATGCTTAACAATACCATTCAGGATATCCTTATCCGGCGTGCACGCATGCTTGGCAAAAATGCCCTGTGGGTGCCGGGTACTGATCATGCCTCAATTGCTACCGAAGCAAGGGTAGTTGCCAAACTTAAAAGTGAAGGGATTGAAAAATCGAAACTCACACGGGAGCAATTTCTGGAGCATGCATGGGAATGGAGGAACAAGCACGGTGGGATCATTCTGGATCAGCTTAAGAAACTGGGAGCATCCTGCGATTGGGAAAGGACGGCTTTCACTATGGATGAAGGGTATTATGAAAGTGTGATACGGGTATTTATAGATCTATATAATAAGGGATTGATTTACAGGGGTGTAAGGATGGTGAACTGGGATCCCCTGGCAAAAACGGCTGTTTCTGATGAGGAGGTTAATTACCGTGAAGTAAAATCCAAACTTTATTATGTGAAATATCAGATAGTGGATGAAGATAGTTATGTGACCATTGCAACCACCAGGCCAGAGACCATTTTGGGAGATACTGCGGTATGTGTGAATCCTGAGGATGAAAGATTCAGGCACCTGAAAGGAAAGAAGGTAATTGTACCAGTGGTGAACAGGGTAGTGCCAGTGATTGAAGATGGATATGTGGATATGGAGTTTGGAACAGGAGCGCTTAAGATCACTCCTGCTCATGATATCAATGATTATGAAATTGGTATCCGGCACAATTTGCCTGTAATCGACATATTCAATGATGATGGTACCCTGAGCGACAAGGCTGAAGTTTTTATTGGTATGGATCGCTTTGTGGCGAGGGAGGCCACCGCAAGAAAACTGAAAGAGGAAGGTAACCTGCTGAAGGTGGAGGATTATGTGAACAAGGTGGGTTATTCTGAACGCACCGATGCAGCCATAGAGCCAAAACTCTCCATGCAATGGTTCTGTAAGATGAAAGAAATGGCCGAACCGGCCCTGCAGTCGGTTTTGAACGGCGAAATAAAACTGCATCCCACTAAGTTCAGGAATACATACAAACACTGGATGGAAAATGTGAAGGACTGGTGCATCAGCCGTCAGCTTTGGTGGGGACAAAGAATACCTGCCTGGTACATTGAGGGAGGCAACGAATTTATTATTGCTGTTGGTGAGCAGGAAGCACTTGAAGCGGCCAGGGTAAAAACAGGTAATAACAGTCTGCAGTTAAAAGATCTAAAACAGGATGAGGATGTTCTGGATACATGGTTTTCCTCCTGGTTGTGGCCAATTGCTGTGTTTGACGGCATAAGGCAACCCGGCAATGCAGATCTTAAGTATTATTATCCTACCAATGATTTGGTAACCGCGCCTGAAATTTTGTTTTTCTGGGTTGCAAGGATGATAATGGCCGGGCACGAATACATCGGAGAAAAACCTTTCCATAATGTTTACCTCACGGGTATTGTGAGGGACAAGCTGGGAAGGAAGATGTCCAAATCCCTTGGGAATTCGCCTGAACCACTTGAATTGATTGAAAAGTACGGAGCCGACGGAGTAAGGGTAGGAATGCTGCTTTGTTCTCCTGCAGGCGGCGATTTGCTCTTTGATGAAAGCCTGACCGAGCAGGGAAGAAACTTTGCGAACAAAATCTGGAATGCATTCCGCCTGGTGAAAATGTGGAGGGTAGAAGAAAATGCGGTTCAACCGGAACATTCAAAAATTGCCATTGACTGGTTTGATGCAAAACTGAGTGAAACCATCAGGCTGGTAAACGATCAGTACAATAAATACCGTTTGTCTGAGGCACTCATGCAGCTGTACAAATTGTTCTGGGATGAGTTTTCCTCCTGGTACCTTGAAATCGTTAAGCCCGGTTTCCAGCAGCCGGTAGACAAACAAACCTACGATACGACTATTGATTTCTTTGAAAAACTGATGCTGTTACTGCATCCGGTAATGCCCTTTATTACCGAAGAAATCTGGCAGTACATGAAAGAAAGGAATGAGGGGGAAAGCATTATGGTAAGTTCACAGCCGAAGGCACACCGCGTGGACAAAGTCCTGGTTTCCCGTTTTGAAGAAATTAAAGAAACCATTGCTTCTGTGCGATCCATCAGGGTAGGAAGAAATCTTCCCAACAAACAGGAACTGACTCTTCTTGTCAGGGGGGAGGATTTTGATCACAGGTTTGATCCTGTTTTGAAAAAGATGGCTTTTCTCTCGGAGATAGAACAAACAAATGAAAAACCTGAAAATGCCATCGCCTTCCTTGTTAAAAGAACCGAGTTTTTTATTCCGCTCACCGCCAATTTTGATAAGGCAGCAGAAATTGACAAGATTCAGAAGGAACTGGAATACCTGAAGGGATTTCTGGCATCGGTGATGAAAAAACTGGACAACGAAAGGTTTGTGCACAATGCACCGGCCAATGTGCTGGAACTGGAAAGAACCAAGAGAGATGATGCTGAAAGCAAGATAAAATCACTTGAGGAGAGGCTTTCCTCACTCTCGAAATAGGTTTGTACCCTGGAGCAGTCCTTTTCAAAATATATTATACAACATATTCCACCGTAATAAATATCCTGTTTTTTTACCGGGGAAGTCAATATTTTAGCCTTTCATTTTTTTAAAAACAGGAATATGAAAGATTCAGAAATTTTACTCAACCCGAATGAACTTGTCAGTTTTTTGAAAAAACCGGCATCGGAATTTACAAGGCATGATATCATTCATTTCATTGAAGAAAACAAGATTGAAATGCTGAATTTCCGTTATGTTGCAGAAGACGGTAAGCTAAAGGCACTGAATTTTGTTGTTTCCAGCAAGGATTATATTGAAACCATTCTTACAACCGGTGAGAGAGTGGATGGTTCAAGCCTGTTTTCATTTGTAGAAGCCGGCAGCAGTGATTTGTATGTTGTTCCCCGGTACCGCACGGCATTTGTCAATCCATTTGCAGAGGTTCCCACACTGGAAATTTTATGTTCATTTTACAATAATGAAGGGAAGCCGCTTGAAAGTGCACCGGAATACATCCTCAGGAAGGCGCACACTGAATTCAAAAAGGCTACAGGATATACTTTTAAGGCATTGGGAGAACTGGAGTACTATATTAACAGCCCTGCCGAGGAGATCTTTCCTCCCGTTGACCAGAAAGGCTATCATACTTCCATGCCCTATGCCAAATGGGAGCAAATCAGAACTGAAGCATTACTGATGATTGCCAAGGCCGGTGGCAAAACAAAATACGGACACGCCGAGGTGGGTAGTTTTACAAAAGACGGACAGTTATTTGAACAGCATGAAATTGAGTTTTTGCCGGTAGATGTAGAAGATGCTGCCGATCAGCTGGTAATAGCCAAGTGGATATTACGCATGCTTGCCTATAAATATGGTGTGGAAATCAGCTTTGCCCCAAAAATCACTGTTGGGAAGGCAGGAAGTGGTATGCATGTACACGCTTGTTTGGAGAAAAATGGCAAAAACCAGATGGTTGAGGATGGCAAACTGAGCGATGTGGCCAAAAAAATGATTGCCGGCTGGCTGGATCTGGCCGGGGCCCTGACAGCTTTTGGTAATACCATTCCAACTTCTTACCTGAGACTGGTCCCCCACCAGGAGGCACCAACGAATATTTGCTGGGGAGACAGAAACCGTTCGGTTTTGGTAAGAGTTCCATTGGGGTGGCAGGGCACTTCAAAAATGATTGCCGATGCAAACCCATATGGTTGTTCCGATATTCCAACCTATGACAGCAAACAAACGGTGGAATTCAGGGCCCCTGATGGGTCTGCTGATGTATACAACCTGCTTGCAGGCCTGGTGGTTGCAGCACAACACGGACTTGAAATGAAGGACGCCTTGAAAAAAGCAGATGAATTGTATGTGGGTGTGAATATTTTCAAAGAGGAGCACAAGCATGAAATGGCCCGCCTGGAACAACTCCCATTATCCTGCTGGGAATCAGCTGACAGGCTGGCTGAAAAAAGAGAATTTTTTGAAAAAAACCAGGTTTTCCCACACGGCATGATTGACAATGTGATAAAGAAACTGAAATCATACGAGGATGATGGCCTGAGTGAGAAACTCTATGGCAAGCCGGAAGAAATCAGAAAGCTGGTTATTCAGTATATTCATTGCATGTAGGAAATAGAAAAGAGGCTGTATCAAATTTAATATTTTGGAATGTATTGTCATGCTGACCCCGCAACTGCGGGGGAAGCATCTCAATTTAGACTTTTAAAATTCTTTGCTATCGCCTGCCTGCGGCAGGCAGGCGCAAAATGACAAGAAATATTGCTTTTGATTTAGCCTCTTTTTTATAACACCTGGTAACTATTTCTCTATAGTCTGAAATGCTTGATATTATAAGTAAAAGTAAGCATGAAGAACCTGTTCAGGATATTTGTCCGTGAGTCTTCAACATATGTATTTGTGATATTACGTGAAACACTTTTATTCTGATCCAATAAATCGTAAACCCCTAAAGTCAGTTCTGCCTGCTTGTCGGTGAACATTTTCCTGCCAATGTTCATATTCCATAGCCAATAGTTTTCATTAAAGTCCTCCCCAAGACCAGTATAAAGAAGGTTATTCACATCATTACGAAACACCCATCCGTTTCCAAAGATCCAGTTGAATTTTACTCCCGTTAAATGATAGAAATAATTGGAATTCAACTGCGTTCTCATTGAGTTTTCGGCTATGTTGTAGGTAGCATTGTATGACAAGGTAAAATCAACATTTTCACTGATGTTGCTGCTCAGGGTAATTCCTCCGGACAGATTCAGTGTATTGGAGATATTTGTTACATCATTGATGATTCCCGGCAGACGGGAGTAACCTAAAGTGCTGGTAAAATTGAGATTACTTTTAACAGACCTGATGGGGAATCCATAGGTGAGCATGCCCCTGATATTTCCAAATCCGTTCATATTTCTGGGCTGGCTGAATTGAGCCCCTTTTGGCAGAAGATAACCATTGGGTAATATTGTGTCCTTCTGTGCAATCAGGGTATAAGTGCCAATAAAATCGTTCGTGAGATTTCCAAAAAGAAAGGCAAAGAAAGTTCTGGAGTTTTGCGCATCAATGTTGCTGTACCGTGTTATAAAAAAGTGACTGTAGCTTTGTTTAAGTGCAGGATTGCCTGCACTGAGCAACAGCGGATTCGTATTATCAACAACATCCTGTAATTGGCTAACTGGGGGTGCATTGGTAAATGTCCTGTAATTCATGCGCAGGTTTTTGGTTTGCGAAAAATTATAGGTATACATTACCCCGGGAAGGATTGTGCTGAAAGTTCTTTCTATCTGAATCTGATAAGGTATTCTCTGGTCAGCTGACAGTCCTGCATGCTGAAAGGCCAGGTCGGCCTGCAGGTTGTATTTTTCCCCTCTCAGCCTGTAACCAATTCCGGCCCTGTTTGTCAGGTATCCGTTGGTAAGTTCGCTTGACAAATCATTTTCAAAATTGCTGTAGGCTTCATTGATGATATCCCAACTGTTTGTAAGGCGATCGGAAATATTATTTGACCAGGCGATGTTATAGCTCAATTGCAGCAAACTTTTTTCTCCAAGGGGTTCGGTATAGGTGACATTGGAGTTGATTCCCATGGTGTGTGTGCTGGAGTTCGATTTCTGGTTGATGATATCATCTACAAATACCGGATCCTGGTAGTAACTGCTAAGCGCATCCAGAAAATAAAGGTATTTGTTATTATTTACATTACCATTCAGGCTGGCAGTAAAGGAGCGGCCGTTTTCATTCAGGCGCAGCCTGTGAATGAGTCCTCCGGAGAAAGTGTATCCATCCCACAGCCTGTTGTAATCAGTTGCTGATTCACTTGGCAAATCAACTGCCCCGAACATGTTTGTGGCATTGGAAAAATTATTGGCCTCGGTTTCCTGGATGCTGAAACGGGGGGTAAAAATCAATGTGTTGTTTTCATTCATTTTATATTCAACCCTGGCATTGAAACGGTGATTCTGGTTATTGCTGTTCGAAAGGCTTGATTCAGAATAATACTGGGATTCATTTTCATCCAGGAAATACTGCCTGTTAACAAACTGTTGGGTGTTGTTTTTCGAAATATTCAGGAAGTAACTGCTGTTGATATTCACTTTTTCTTTCCAAATATCAGTATAATTCAATCCGAGGGAATGTGTGGTATTTAACCCACTCCGCTGACCCATAATAAATTCTCCACGATCTACGCCACCACCTATAAGTGGCATGGCTCCACCGGCAATTCTTCTCATCCCCTCACCACTTCCCATACCTTGGCCCCGTGTAAAAGTTCCGCCTGAGGACATAAAACCTGACAGGTCTTCACTGGTGAAATTTTGCTGATTAATATTATTGCTCATGCCAAGTATAGAAATACGGGTGTCATTCTTAAAAATATTTGTACTTAATCCTGCCTGGTACCGTGATTCATCCCCATAGCCGGAGTAAATCCTTCCAAACTGACCGCTTCTTCTGTCAAGGCGTGTTACAATGTTAATTGTCTTAACCGCTTGTCCGTCATCAAGTCCTGTAAGTTGAGCCTGATCACTCATCCGGTCAAAGACCTGAATTCTTTCAATCATTTCTGCAGGAATGTTTCTGAGTGCAATGGAGGGATCATCGCCGAAGAACTCTTTTCCGTCCACAAGAACCCTGCGAACATCTTCACCCTGTGCCTTTACCCCGGATGCATCCACCGTAATTCCAGGCATTTTCCTTATCAGTTCTTCAGCGGAAGCATCAGGGTTGGTCTTGAATGCGGCTGCATGGAATTGTATCGTATCACCACGCAATACAGCTGTTGAGGCCTGTCCTGCAATCTGGACTTCAGCCAGTACTGCATCGCCCCGGGTGAGGAATGTTTCACCTGTATTTGTCGGATTTTCAAATGCCCTGATGTTTTTTTCAACAGTCTGGTATCCAATAAAACTCACCCTCATAAGAAAACCACCCCTGGTACCTGTTATGGAAAATTCACCTTTTGAATCGGCAACAGTATTATAAACCCTCATTGTATCGCGCATGTTTTTAAGAGATACATGAGCGCCCGGTAATGGACTTTTATCAGCAAAATCTTTAATGGTTCCTGTAATAGTTAAAGGTTCTCTCATCATCTGTTCTATTTGCTGTCTTTGGCCCTGGGCCAATATTCCCCCTGAGAGAAAAGCAAAAAATGTAATCGTAACCAGATACTTATTGTTCATGTAAAAGTGTATTTTAAGAGTTCGGCAATTTGATAATATAACCTTTTTATGGTTTAAACCATAAGGATATTTTAACAAATTTTAAGTTTTAAGGTTACCGGTGAACAGCTTAAAAAGATATTTTTTCCAGGAAGATCATGGATACAGCCTGGAAATTGTCCAGATGTTATTAGTCAGGTGATAAGCAATCCTGTCGTGCAACCTGTTTGGCCTGCCCTGCCAGAACTCTATCATAACGGGTGTGAAAAGGTATCCGCCCCAGAAGGGGGGCTTTTCCAATTGGGTATTCCTGTATTTTTCAGAAAACTGCAGAAATTTTTCTTCTAGCACTTTTCTGCTCTTAAGCTTACTGCTCTGCTCAGAGACCCATGCACCAATCCGGCTTTCTATCGGTCGGGTTAAGAAGTAATTTGATGATTCCTCCTCACTCATCTTTAACACGGTTCCTTCCAGCCTGATTTGTCTTTCCATCTCAGGCCAGAAAAAAAGTAGGGCTGCCCAGGGATTCTCTGAAAGATGCATCCCCTTGCGGCTGTTATAATTCGTAAAGAAGGAAAGCCTGGTATGGCTGATTTCCTTTAAAAGTACCATCCTGGAACTTGGTTTCCCGTCTTTTCCCGCTGTTGCAAGATGCATTGCAGTAGGTTCTGATACTTCAGCTTCAATAGCTTCCTCCACCCATTTTTCAAAAAGAATAATCGGATCATCCGGAACTTCGGATTCATCCAATTGCCCTGAGGTATAGTCATTTCTTGTTTTATGCAGGTTTTTAGCCACTTTACATCATTTTCAGGGCAAATGAAAATAAATCAGTTGCCAATTAAATATGATACCATGGATGAGGAGAAATGTTTAACACAGCAGCCTAGCTGTCCTCTTTTTCAATTCTCAGCTGATGGATGAGCGCCTCTCCGCCCTGAATCCTTAACAGGAAATATACCCTGAAAACCCCGTTATTGGTTGTCAATGTACCAATAGCATAGCGGGATGTTTCCTTACCCCCCTGGTGAAGAATCACAAAATTTGAAGGGGAGTTTTTTGCAAAGAAATCCTTTATAATCAGTTCGGCCTGAGTTTTGCTGTAAACATCTTCAGTGTTGGGCAAAACCAATTCTATATTTGTATTGAAGTAGCGGGCAAATTCCCTGGAGTTGCCGGCTGTAATAGCCGCTGACAGCCGTTCGGGTACACCGCCTGAGACTTGTGCAATAACCGGACTGGCAATAATAACTGCCATTAAAAAGGCAAAAGAGAAAAATCTGATGGTTTTCATCTCAAGTATGTTTGATTATTTACTTATGTGCAAAAACTGATCCAAATTATTTCCTGTAAAGATAATTCAGTTAATTTTGAGAAAGATCATGAAAACGCTTTTTTTATTAACGGGCAAAACAAAGGAGTCTTACCTTATTGAGGGAATGAAAGAGTATCAGAAAAGAATACGAAATTACATTCCCTTTGATTTAACCGAGATTCCTGATTTGAAAAATACCAGGAATCTGCCTCCCGAAAAAGTGAAAGAGAATGAAGGCCAACTTATCCTTCAGCAATTGAAGGAGGGAGATTATGCGGTTTTGCTTGATGAAAAGGGGAAAGAATTAACTTCCGGGGAATTTGCGGATTTTATGCAGGCCAGGATGCTGGCAAGCAACAGGAGAGTTGTTTTTATTACCGGTGGAGCGTGGGGTTTCTCACGTGATGTATATGAAAGAGCTGACTTTAAGTTGTCCCTCTCACGAATGACTTTCCCGCATCAGCTTGTTCGTCTGATCTTTCTTGAACAGCTCTACAGGGCTCATACCATTCTAAAAGGGGAACCCTACCATAACGACTGAAAAAAAGAATTATTTAATCATAAAACAGAGTAAATGAATATTTTTTTTGAATGGCTTAGCAGGTACAGACTATTTCTTTTATTCCTGTTTTTTTTGTCTCTGGGCCTTTTAACAGAAAGCAGAGCCACAAAACAAAAACCCCCTGAGATTCCTGTTCAAAGGATTCAGTCTGTCATCAGGGATAAGGAAAAAATTACCGACCTGAAAATGGATGAAATTGAAAGCCTGGTTTCCGGGAAAGGACTGAAGGCGTTTATAGCAGAACATTCATCGGAATACTTCAGATTTGCCGGGTCAAAGGGTATTTCTTTTGCTGTTTATGAGAATGATACATTAAAATTCTGGAGTGACAACTCTGTTTACATCGAGTCTTACTTTTCCAGCAGCAATTTCAATCAGCGGATTTTAAAAACACCAAATTCCTGGCTGGTTGTAAGGGTGAAGGAATATGGAATTCGAACAATAGTAGGACTTATCAAGGTGAAGTCATCCTATGTATTTGAAAATGCCTTTCTGAAAAACCGGTTTCAGAAAGGTTTTGGAAAAATTCTCAATGCCGGAATAGTCGATGAAAGAATTGAGGGTCAGGAAGTATTTGGCAAGGATGGCACATTTTTGTTCTCTCTTAGTAACCAGGGGAATAATTCCGTTAATTATCTGCCAATTGTTTCCGCGGTATTCTATTTAGCCGCACTTGTTTTTTTCCTTTTGCTGGTATTGAAATGGTTTCGCTGGCTTACTCTGAAGACACATGTAAACAGGAATGTTCTGTTGTTATTTACAGCCGGATTGCTTGTTCTGCTCCGCTTTTTAATGCTGAAGTATAAATTTCCGGAACTTCTTTCAACACTTCCGCTGTTTGAACCCTATCTATATGCCAAATCATTCTGGTTCCCCAACCTGGGAGACTTTTTCCTTAATACATTCCTGCTGCTCTTTATTTCTTTCTTATTTTTTAAGGAGTTTGACTATCCCGGAATATTGAAGAAAGGACTAAAGCCTGTTTTTAGTCTTTTTATAACTACCTTTTTTGTTACTGTATATTACCTGTTCTTTCATTACCTTATGAAAGGTCTCGTGATGAACAGCAGTATCCTCATAGAGGTTTATAATGTATTTTATTTGAATGTTTACACCTTAACAGGATATCTGGGTATTGCCTTTTTAATCCTGTCACTTTTTCTTTTTCTTGATAAATTCATTTCCGTTTATACAGGAGATTTTACTTTCTGGAGATTTATTGTCTTAGTAACAGCCTTTATATTATCGATTTATGCACCATTTCTTGTAGCCGATAAATCTGTTACTGTTTTTCAGTTGCTCTTTCTTCTCATTTTTGTTTTCCTTTTTGCCTGGTTAAGATTCGAAAGGAAAAACTATTCCTATGCGAATAAACTGGTAATTCTTTTCCTGGCAAGTGTTTTTACCCTGTTTTTCCTGGCAGAGCTGAGCGTTAAAAAAGAAAGAAGTATTCGCAGGGTGATGGCCGTCAACCTCGCCAATGAAAGAGACCAGGTAGCCGAATTTTTGCTGGAGGAGATTGAGGTAAGCCTGAAAACAGATACAATTCTGTCCAATATGGTTAGAGTACAGGATTTGTTTGACTATGAGATATTTCAATACCTTGATAACCGGTATTTTAGCAGGTTTTTTACCAAGTACGAGATGCAGATAGCCTCGTGCTCCGAAGACGATGACCTTTATCTTGAAGATACCGATAAACTGGTTGATTGCCATCAGTTTTTTACGGAAATGATCAGGGAAAACGGAGTGAATATCTTTCCGGGTTCGGGATTCTATTATCTGGATAATCAAAACGGAAGAATCAGTTACCTGGGTGTTATTGTTTTCGCTTACAATACCTATCCTTTTGAAAGGAGGCTTTATATTTCACTGGATTCAAAACTTCTGATTGAACCCCTGGGCTATCCCGAACTACTTTTAGAGGGGAAGTTTGGTAAATCAACCCCTTTATCGAATTATTCTTACGCCAGATACTTCAGGCAAAAACTATTCTCCCGATCGGGTACTTACTCCTATGCACTGGAATTTAACTATCTGAATGATTTTCCGGAAGAAATGGTAAGCCTTACCCTTGAAGGATACAATCATTTGATTTACAAGGTGGACAATGACAATATTGTGATTCTAAGCAAACAGGAGGTCAAACCCATTGATTTGATTACTTCATTTTCCTACCTGTTTATTTTCTATTTTCTCCTGTACAGCCTGCTGGTGCTGGTAGTTTACCGAACACCACAAAGCTATTCTTTCCGGTATAATTTTAAAAACAGGATAAAGATTGCAATGATTGGGATTTTACTCCTTTCCCTGCTGATTGTTGGCGCAGGTACGGTAGTTTATAATATTTCACAGTTTCAGCAAAAGCAATACGACACGATAAGCGAAAAAATTCAGAGTGTTCTCATTGAACTGGAGCACAAACTGTTCCTTGAGGATGAGTTAGGACCCGGGCTGCAAACCTATGTGTCTGAACTTTTTGTTCAATGGTCAAATGTTTTTTACACTGACATTAATTTATTTGACATGGAGGGGAATTTATACGCCACATCCCGGCCTGAGGTTTTTGAACTTGGACTCACCGGAACAAGAATAAATCCAATTGCTTACAGGGAGATGTATATAAATAAAAACGCCAGGTTCATCCACAAAGAGAAAATCGGGGATTTGTCATTCGTTTCGGCTTATGTGCCTTTTACCAATGTAAACAACCAAGTACTGGCCTATCTTAACCTGCCATATTTTACTAAACAGCAGGTTTTGCGCAAGGAGATTTACACCCTGGTGGTGGCAGTTGCCAATATATATGCCCTGTTGATTCTGCTGACCCTGCTTGTGGCTCTTTTTGTTACCAACCGGGTTACCCAGCCCCTGAAATTAATCCAGGACAGGCTGAGAATGATTTCCCTTGGAAAGAATAACGAACAACTGGTTTATGAAGCAGAGGATGAAATTGGCAGTCTTGTACGGGACTATAACAGGATGGTTGCCGAACTGGGTGAGAGTGCTGAGTTACTGGCAAAATCAGAGAGAGAATCGGCCTGGCGCGAAATGGCCAAGCAAATTGCCCATGAAATAAAGAATCCCCTTACCCCAATGAAACTCAGCATACAGCACCTGCAAAGAGCCTGGGATGACAGGGTGGAATACTGGGACGATGTGTTTGAGCGGACCACTAAAACACTGGTTGACCAAATAGATAATCTCTCCCGAATTGCATCGGAGTTCTCCAACTTTGCACAAATGCCAAGGGCTTTTAACGAGAAGGTGGATGTGATTCAAAGGATGAAGGATGTAATCAGTTTGTTCGCTCCCGACGAAAATGCTGAAATTACCTTTAATACAAACGGTCTGGATAAAGTCTTTGTATTTATTGACAAGGAGCAACTCTCCCGTGTGTTTATAAACCTGTTGAAAAATGCATTGCAGTCAATTCCCAAAAACAGGGATGGACTCATACACATTGATGTCTCGTGCCCGGGCGGCCGGGTAGTTGTGGCGGTTTGCGATAACGGACAGGGAATTCCGCGTGAGCAGCAGCCCAGGATGTTCCAGCCCAATTTCACCACCAAAACCAGTGGTATGGGCCTCGGGTTGGCCATTGTAAAGAACATTGTTGAACATGCCGGAGGAAGTATACATTATGAATCGGAGGTGAACAAAGGCAGTTCCTTTGTATTTGAATTGCCGGAGTATAGCGGACACGAATAGTAAACATTTGTTACAGTAGAAATTAAGGGAAACAGTTGCGGTTTTTTACCGTATACATTTAATGTGTTTTTTATTTTTGTACATAGGTGAAAATTGAGTTTACAGTTTTTAAAGAACTCAATAGGCAGATGTCAATATATTTTTATCTTTGTCTCAGATTATATAAAACAATTATTAAATTTTGAATTCCAAGCTACGACATATCATTTTGTTCCTGCTTGGGATTGGTTTTTCCTTGATTTTAAGTGCACAAACCAACATTGGGGGCGTGATCAACCAGGCCAGAAGGGTTTACCAGATAGCATCCTTCAATGAATTGCGCATTTCAGGCACACAAATCTTCGCTGCCGGAGATACAGTGCTGTTAATTCAAATGAAAGGGGCATCCATAGTTCTTGATGCAAATGAAGAAAATTGGGGAAACAGGCAGAGTTTGAGAAATGCCGGGTTGAATGAGTTTTTAATTGTCTCAGGAATTGACGGAGATAAGGTGACATTTACCCGAAACCTGAAAAATCATGCCTTATACAATCCCAATGATGTTTTGCAGCTTGTAAAGGTGCCCGCATACAATAATGCCAGAATTAACTCCACACTCACCGCACCTGCCTGGGATGGCGAAAAAGGTGGAATACTGGCTTTTATTGTGAAAGATACCTTGAGGTTTAACGCAAATATTGATGTAAGCGGAAAGGGTTTCAGGGGGTTGGCTGCTGTTAATTCAGTATCGGGTGATTGTCAGTTAAGTTCCGTTTTTGCTTTTGATGAAAGTTATGCATTTGCCGGAAGAAAGGGTGAGGGTTTGGCCTTATATTCCGATCCTCCACTTGTTCCTTTTGGAACAAATTATGCAAAGGGGCGCGGAAAGGTGATTAATGGAGGCGGTGGCGGTAACGGGCGGTTTGCAGGAGGAGGCGGTGGCGGAAATGCGGCCTCAGGTGGGTTTGGAGGTCGCCCCGATAGTGAGTGTGCCGGGTCTGATGATAGCCATCGTGCAACAACTTCCAGGGGAATTGGTGATTTTATTACGGAACTGGGTGATATTGGCAGACGACTTGTAATGGCTGGAGGCGGTGGATCAGGAACAGGTACTACCATAAGTTCGGGCGGTAAGGGTGGAAATGCCGGAGGAATGGTGATTATAATTGCCCGTGTAGTGATTGGGAATGGAAGATCCATAATTGCCAATGGAGAGAACGGTGAAACAGTACCCGGTGGTGGTGGTGGCGGAGGTGCAGGAGGTACCGTAGTGTTAAGTATTGATAATTACATTGACTCAGATGCACTTTCAGTCCAGTTAAACGGGGGTAGCGGTGGAAATTCACAGGGAGTAGGGGTTTCAAAGGGTGGCCCCGGTGGAGGTGGTTCACATGGTGTTCTCCTTTTTAAGCAGGCAGTAAAACCAGTGCAGCTTTTTACAATTAATGATGTAGGTGGTGCTGGTGTTGCATTGAATAGTACCCCAGGTGATTCCCGTGGAGCTTCCGGAGGTGAATTGGTCGCGGGTACCCTGCTTTATCCAAATCTAAGGCTTGTTTTGAATGGTTTTCTTTTCCAGAGCATTAGCAAAAACCAGCTGGTTTGCCAGAATACAACACCGTCTTTGATATCAGGTTCTGATCCTGTTGGTGGCATCTCACCCTACACTTATCAATGGAGAATCAGTGTGGATGGTGGTTTTACCTATGACAACATTGGTGGAGCAACAGGAAAGAATTATCAGCCACCTTTTGCTGCCAATGCCGGAACATTTTATTACCAGAGAAGGACCCGCGATGCCGCAGGCCCGGATCAGATCACAGATGATGGCCTTCCGGTGAAGGTAGAGGTATTACCTGCACTTCAGAATTTTTGGGTAGCATATGGAGGTGGAGATATCTGTGCCGGACAGACTCATTTGTCATTTGGAGGAGCTACTCCTTCAGGGGGAAATGGTGTATACAGTTATATATGGCAAAAGCAGATTACCGGTAACTGGGCCGATGCCACGGATTTTTCAACACAGCAGATTTTTACACCGGAGCCCTTAAACAATACCACTAATTTCAGAAGAATTACAAATTCAAGTGTTTGCACTGCCACTAGTGATCCTGTTACGGTAACCGTACGCCCTGTTATTACAAACAATGTGATTCAATCTGCACAGGATGTTTGTTCGGGGAGTGTACCACTTAACCTCACAGGCGAAAATCCTGCAGGAGCAACCGGAGTTTATAATTATTTTTGGCAGTACAGGACAGGTGGCATCTGGAACCCTGCTGCAGGCGGTAATCAGCAGAATTATATTTTTGGTTCAGGAATCACAGTGGACACGTATTACCGCAGGGTTGTCACCTCGGGACCATGTACCAGTAACAGCAACGAAGTGTTTCTTGATGTTATTCCTGTGATTACCAACAATATAATTATTCGTGCCCAGAGTGATACTGCTCTTTGTGTAAACACCACAGGGTCTCTTACCGGCTCAACTCCGGGTGGTGGAAGAACAGGGGATATGAGGTATTTTTGGGAGTACAGCCTGAACCAGGCCGACTGGAATTCAGCACCACTTGCTAATTCACAAAAAAATTACACTACCGATGCCCGCCCGGTTTCAACCTATTACCGCCGGGTGGCCCTCTCCGGTGTGAATAATGCTTGCCGCGATACAACAGATACCTATCTTGTTTTTGTGGATGACAAGCAGAATGTACCCGTTATTACTGCTACTCCAGATGAGTTGTGGCTTGCAGAAACAGTCAGTCTGGTCGCTCCCACACCCTTAAAGGGAGCCGGGAAATGGGAGCAGGAAATACTTGCATCGGAGCCAAGTGTGAATATTGTGAATCCAAACAGTTTAAGTGCGGAGGTATTTCTCCAGAATGAGACCAATCATGATTTAACCTACAAGTTTAACTGGAGAATCAGTTACCTGAATTGTGAGGATGTTGTTGCTTCTGCAAATGTATCAGTCAAACCACTTTTTAAGCCGAATGCATTTTCACCAAATGATGATGGGGATAATGATTATCTTACTTTTACCGGGTTGGGGGGTTCCGGAAGTAACGAGCTGAGTATTTTCAACCGGCAGGGTAACCTGGTGTTCAGGGCAGTAAATTATCAGATCGGTTATTCAGAGGAAGATACAAGACTTTGGGATGGAAGAGATTTAAAAGGGAATACACTGCGGGATGATACCTATTTTTACACCTTACTGGTAAATAACAGGCATTATTTCAAAGGATTCATAATCTTAAAGAGGCAATGAGAGGGAAAAGCACAATCTTAATCCTATTTTTGTTACTTACATTCCCTTTTATTACTGAGGGCCAGAGACTATTTCCTCTTTACAGCCAGTACATGATGAACGGACTGGCACTGAACCCGGCCTATGCAGGCAGCAGGGAGTCTTTCAATATCACCCTCTCACACCGTGCGCAATGGCTTGGAATGGACGGAGCACCCACTTCCTATAGTCTTAGCACTCATGCACCTATGAAAAGGGACAAAGTGGCTCTTGGACTTTTTGTTTTTAATGAAACAATAGACATAAGAAACAATTTAGGTATTTATGGCTCTTATGCCTACAGACTTAACATGAAAAAAGGAAAACTATCCTTTGGTTTGAGGGGGGGAGTGGATATTCAAAAAGTGGATTGGAACAAAATTGAAACAGTCAAACCGGGTGACCCTGTTTTTTCCAATATTCCTGAACAGTTGGTTATTCCCAATGTTGGGTTTGGTATCTATTACTATACCCGTAGTTTTTATATTGGTGCATCCATACCCTCATTTTTGAGTGATTCCCTTACTACCAGTCAGGTTTACTTGTACCACGATTTTAAAAATTACAACTACCTTTTTACCACAGGATTCGTGGCAGGCAGTAATTTCTTTAAAATAAAACCTTCTGTTTTGTTAAAGTATTCCCAGAATACACCCTTGCAGGCTGATTTTAACCTCTCGCTCATTTTCGGGAACTTTTTATGGATTGGCGGAGCTTACCGTATTGAAGATGCGGTAGTTGGCCTTGTGAAGTTTGAAATTACCGACCAGTTGAGGTTAGGATACACCTATGACTATGCCCTGGGAGAATTGAACAAATTCAGCAATGGATCCCATGAAATTGTGCTGATATATGATTTCAGTTATAAAGTAAAAGGAGCAAACCCCCGGTATTTCTGATTTATGAAAAATAAAGTCAAAATAATGACATTCCTTCTGCTTTGCATGTTTCCTGCAGGTATTTTTTCCCAGGAAATGTACAAAGTGGAAATGCTGCCTTTTAATACCCGGGCATTTGATGAATTATCTCCTGTTCCTTACCAGAATTGGCTTGTGT
This sequence comes from Bacteroidota bacterium, assembly GCA_037446695.1. Classification (GTDB taxonomy): domain Bacteria; phylum Bacteroidota; class Bacteroidia; order Bacteroidales; family PUMT01; genus JBBIHY01. The sequence goes on along the minus strand of JBBIHY010000003.1, from coordinate 168,658 downwards.
TTGTTTCCAACCGCAGGGTAAGTGTTTTGAATACAAACATGGATGCCAGCAGGGGGACACCTGTGAACAATATCTGGTACACTGAGCAAAAGGAAAACGGGCGATGGATTTCTCCAAACCTTTTTTCTGACGATCTTACAAGTGTTGTGCACGAAGGTCCATTTTCATTCAATCCCCGTGGTACGGTTATTTATTATACCAGGAGACAAGAAGGCAGGAGGAAGGATAACAAAACCCTGGGAATTTTTATGGCAGACAAATCTGGAAGCAGGTGGATCAGGGTCCGCCCTTTCCCTCATAATAATGCTGAATACAATATTGCTCATCCAACCTTAAGTGTGGATGGTACCATGTTGTTTTTTGCCTCAGATATGCCCGGAGGTTACGGAGGAATGGATATTTACATGTCGAAACTTGAGAACGGGCTGTGGAGCAAACCTGTCAACCTGGGCCCTTCCAACAACAGCGACAAGGATGAGGCATTTCCGTTTATACACCCTACCGGGCGTCTTTTCTTTTCCTCCAGGGGGCATGGCTCAGCCGGCGGTTTTGATATTTTCTATACGGACAAGGTAAATGATACCTGGCTGAACCCTGTAAGATTGGCCGAACCGTTTAATTCCTCCTTTGATGATTTTTCCTATGTAGCTGATAATGAATTCCAAACCGGCTATTTTACCTCTAACCGTGAGCGCTCTGATAATATTTACAGGTTCAGGAACCTGGTACCACAGTTCAGAACCTGCAACGAAATTGTACAGGACAATTTGTGTTTTGATTTCTGGGAAGAAACGGGACACATCGACACACTAGCCTTTAAAGTGGAATGGGATTTTGGGGATGGCACAAAAAGAAAAGGTGTTGAGGTTTACCATTGTTATAAGGAATTTGGAGAATACGAAATCAGTTTGAATGTAATTGATGCCATTACAGGAAAGTTTCAATACAGGGAGGCCACCTACCTGCTTTCCGTGAAAAGGGAGGAGCAGGTGGTTATTACGGCTCCCGAAACTTGTTTTGTGAACCAGGAAATCAATCTTGACGGAACATTTACCAATCTCCCGGGTATTGAGATTGATGAATATTACTGGGATTTTGGCGATGGAAACAAAGCAATGGGGAATAAGCAAACACACCGTTTTGATAGGGCTGGTTTGTACAGGGTAACATTGGGTGTGACTTCAATACCCGATGCAAGGGATAACGTTATTCAAAAATGTTCGTATAAACTTATAAATGTGGTTGAACGATAAAGGGATTTCTAACAATCTGTTTTTTATCCTGATGATTGGCACAAGGTTTGGAATACTTCAATCATAATCACTTTATTAATTGAAAATCAAGAAAGAAATGAAAAGATATCTGGTAGCTTTCATTCTTCTCGCATCAGTTGCTTTCAAAGTTCAGTTGCATGCACAACCAGTTCCTGCAGGTGATGAAAATATTCCTTACCTCGTTACATTTGGCCCCAGGGCTGGAACATCCTGGGGTGATGATGATTTTTCCCAGACTTTTTTCTTCCTGGTGCCAAAAGAATACAGGGGGCCGGTTTACGTAAGAATCTACGATCCCGATTGTGGTGGAGATATTGATGAAATCAGCGGTGTTTGGAATACGAGAACCAAATTCTGCGTTTACGGAGGCAAAGGTGCATGGTCGGACCCTGATGCGCAGGAAGTTGATCCGAGAGGAAATTACCGAAGTGGTAATCTTTTAGCGACCCGAACTTTCGGAAATGATCCCCAATGGGACAGAAAGTGGTTCACCTTTGGTCCGTTCAATCCAACCGAAGGAGAATTCTCTGAACAATTCGATGGCCATATATTTAAAGTAATAACCGAGGGTGTGCAGGGTGATGACGGAAACCTTTACAGGTATTTTGTGAGTACCAGCCCCACCCAGAATATTCTCATAGAGGGCGCAAACGCATTTGCTTATGAATATACCTTTAGGATGCATGACAACCCCTTTGAAATATCTCATATTTACCCTTACCTCGATGACAGGGTGATTTCTTTGGAACTATGCCTCTTTGACTGGGATGATGACGGGGTTGTAAGGATTATTTCTCCCGAAAAACTAAGGCCTCCTTCGGGGGTCTCGGGTGATGATGTGTGGCTTTGTCACAAAATTCCGCTTGACCCGACGGAGAGAAATACATCCATCGATTTACAATTTCACAAAAGGAAGGACGCTATGGTACGCAATAACAACGTGGTTGTGTATGTCAGAAACCAGTATGGTGAATTGCTGCCATTCTTCGTAATACCAATCGGTGGAGTACCCAAATACAAGTACAGCATTGGGGTAAGGCCAAGAAGAAATTGATATATAGATATTTATACAACCCATGAGAAAAATAACTGCCCTGGTGGCAATCCTGCTTTTGGTATCATCGTCATGGCTTAATTCCCAGCAGCGGATAAGGTTATTGGATGTAAACCATGGTTTGTGTGGAGGTTTTGTAAATACCATTTTTCAGGATCAGAGTGGATTTTTATGGGCAGGAACCGGCAACGGCCTCTGCCGGTTTGATGGGCTCAATTTTGTTACTGATGCCACAGAGGATTCTTTACCTGCCGGTTTTGTTGAAACCAGTTTTCATGATTCCAGGGGGAATATCTGGCTGGGGCATAATGATGGAAGCCTTACCCTGTATGATGGTAAAAATTTCAAAATTATAAGCCCTTCCCAGAATACCCGAAGCAAAATTGTTGGGATTACCCAAGATGGCTCTGGAAGGATTTTTGCTGCCTCTCAACGTTCAGGAATCATTGTCGTAAGTCCTGGGCTTGTTCCGGAATATCACCAGGATGAATTTTCGGGCTTTAACATTTCTTCCATTGCTTTAATGAGGGATGGGCAATTCCTGCTTGGATCTTTTGAGGGAGTATTTTCAATGGAATTTGACGGTGTTTCTTTTTCCAATCGTGAAAGGGTGGAAGTATTGCCTGATACCAACGTTAATACCATATATTATGATAAATCAGCAGAACTGGTTTACCTTGGAACCCAGTACATGGGTCTGGTAGTAATGAAAAAAGAAGAGCAGGGGTTTACACTGATTCCGGCAAGATTTCCGGATGGACTTGACAAAACCGATGTGCGGGGAATTTTTGCCGAGGGAGACGGGATATTGTGGATAAGCACATTTGGTTCCGGAACAGTACAACTGCAGCAGGATAATACCGGTGCGGGATTTACTGTCATTTCCAGGTACGATTCTTCAAACGGCTTGCCAGGAGATAATACAATGCAGGTAATCAGGGATTTTGAGGGGAATATCTGGATTGCCACCTATGGAGAGGGGCTGGCCTATGTTACCGAGGAAGTATTTAAAGTTATTCCCGGTTTTGGGGAAAGGTTTGGCAGCAATATTCTCTCAATGGCTCTTTTCGACGATTTAATTTACCTTGGTGGTAATTCCGGCATTATTTCTTACCCCCAGGCTCAGCCCGAAAAAAGAAAATTCTGGGGCAGGAGTGAAGGTTTGCCTGCCGATGGAATCACAGCCCTGGTTACTGATAAAGAGGGAAATTTGTACATAGGCAGCAGTTCCAGCGGGATTTATTTTAAACCAGTGAATAGCGACAAAGTATCACTTTTCCATAACTCGAGAAACTCCCCGGCCAATATTATTCGCTTTATGAAGATCGTAAACAATACGCTTTGGGCCGCTACAAATTCAGGAGTTCTCTCTTTTAGTCTGCCCGACAATACACCTGAGATTTACAATACCGAATTTGGATTACCGCATAATTCTGTGAGGCATGTGTTTGTAGATGCAAACAATAAGGTTTGGGTTGCCACAAAAGGAAACAGGATTTTTTGTATTACAGACAAGGATTATATACAGGTGGCCGACACTGAACTTGATTTCTCCACCATTGCTGTTGACAGGAAAGGCAGGTTGTGGGCGGCAACAATGGGACATGGTGTGTTAATGTTTCACAATGATACCTTGTTGCAGTTCAGTATTGACGAAGGCTTATTAAATAACTTCTGCTACAGCCTGAGCTTTGATAACAGCGGACATATTTGGGTTGGTCACAGGTTGGGTATTAGCAGAATTAATGAGAGTAATTTTAATGTGAGGTCATTTGGAACGGAGATTGGAATTACAGGTGATGTGAATTACAATTCTATGCTCAACAGCCCTTCAGGAGAATTGTTAGTTGGAACAACCAGGGGTATGATTGTTCACTATCCCTTGCGCGCAAAAGAACTTCCTCCCCCAAAATCTGTAATTACGGCAGTTTATATTTCCGATCAGCTTGTGGATCATACAAAACCGATTAAGTTACCTTATGGAGCATATAAATTAAGGATTGAGTTCACGGGTATCAGTTTTTCAAATCCCGGGAAAGTGAGCTACCAGTACAAACTGGATGGCTATGACCTGGACTGGTCATCAATTGTTTCAGAAAATTTTGTTATCTATCCCAGAATTGACGATGGGGATTTCCGTTTTATGTTGGTCGCTTTTAATGCCGATGGCATACCAACCGAAGTACCACTTGAACTGAGAATTACTGTGCTTACACCTTTTTGGAAACAAACCTGGTTCCATTTACTGGTATTTGTGATTGCTGTTCTGGTGGTTATTTTTATTATTAAGATCAGGGAAAGGGCGCATAAGCTAAGGCAAAAGTACCTGGAGGAAGAATTGGAAAAGAGGGCGAAGGAGATTATTGTGAAGAACCAGGAACTGGAGAAAAAGAACAGCGATATTACAGATAGTATCAACTACGCTAAGAGAATCCAGGGAAGTATATTGCCTCCCATTCATAAAATTGAGCTGCAGTTTCCGGGTTCTTTTGTATTCTACCGTCCGAGGGATATTGTGAGTGGCGACTTTTACTGGTTTGATAAGGTGAGTGACTCGAAATTCCTTATTGTGTGTGCCGACTCAACCGGGCACGGAGTTCCCGGTGCATTTATGTCCATGATTGGAACTACCCTGATAAAGGATATCTCCATGAAAACACAGGTTCAGTCTCCATCGGATGTATTGAGCATGCTGGATGAGGAGATCGCGGGTATGCTGAATGTGGAAGATGCCTCAGGTGATGAACGATCAACAGACGGGATGGACCTTACCGTTTGCGAAATTGACCTGAACTCCTTGTATATGCGCTTTGCCTCGGCAATGCGCCCCATTATGCTTTACCACAAAAAGGAGCTTTTGTACCTCAGGGGTAGCCGCAATGCTATTGGTGGTCAGCTTTCTGATAACAAGGAGTTTGAGAACCAGGGATACCAGCTTGAGAAGGGGGATATAATCTACATGTTTACCGATGGTTACCCCGACCAGTTTGGCGGTCCATACGGCAAGAAGTACAAAATTGTAAGGCTTAAGAATCTGCTTGCAGATATTTGTACACTGCCGGTTGAAAAACAGGAATTAATGATTGTAAATGAATTCAATAACTGGAAAGGTGATCAGGAGCAGGTAGATGATGTACTTTTTATGTGTATTAAGATTTAATCAGCTTTCTGAATTACAAAAAGTAATCATCCCTGTTTTTCTTCATTTTTTATTTCTTCAAGGGCAATAAGATTATTCATTATGGCATAAATTGTAAGGCCCGAAACTGTTTTAATGCCCAGCTTGCGTGTGATGTTTTTACGGTGAGTGATCACAGTGTGTGAGCTGATGATTAACTTGTCGGCAATTTCCTTATTTGTGAGGCCAAGGGCAATATATTTTACTACCAGTTTTTCTCTTTCGCTGATTTCTGATTCCCGCTTTTCTTTTTTATTCGAGGATGTTCTGCTGATACAGTTTTTAAGTTTCCCTATGATGATACTTTTGGATTCATTGATATACAACTTCTCAAAGAATTGAAAGAAATTGCATCTATCCTCCTGATAAAGCAGTCCAATAATGTTTTTTCTATACCTGGGCGGAATAAAGGATAAGGGAACTTTGCAATCGTTGTTTTCAAACAATGCCGGGTTGAGTAAAATCAAATCAGGCTCGCAATCTTCAATCGAAGATGTCAGACTGTTTTTGTCCTCTACCTCGCAGGAGATTCTGAATTCCGGCAATTCCGAAATAATTCCGCTAATTCCCTTACGGATGATAAAGGAAGGTTCCGCCAACAAAATTTTTATACCAGCCATTTTTACATGCCGTAATTTACCTGGTTATTAACTTCAGTTCCTTTTCCATTTCAATCACTTTTGGAGCCATGATTTTCTCTTCAATGCGGGAATGATCCGTTAAATCCTTCTCCAGATCAAATAATTCTCCCAGGATGGAATTACAAAGTTTACGGTTGCCCGATGGGGGCAGGTATTTGATAATGATATTTTTTAGATCGTTTAGCTTCTCCTCTATATCACTGTGCTCGTCAATAAAATTCTCCATGTTATAATCTTCTGGTACCCGCTGAGGCGATTTCTCCAGATATGCCCTTTCAACCGATATTGCATAGGGAAATACAACTTCATCTTCCCGCTTCAAATGGGCAGTGAATTCATCTTCATATTCCCTGAAAAATTTAATTAACAGATGGAATTTTGACTGATCCGGACCTGAACTGCCAACAAGCTGGTCAATTAGTTTCTGAATATGCGGCAGCTTCTCGGTGAGATATTCTTCATGTGCTTTTTTCAGGTAGTTAACTGTAAGTGACACCGAAAAGGATTGAAGCTTCCGTTGGGGAAAATAGTCCCTGTCGAGAAATGCATTCATTATTTCGAGAAAAAAGTCCACATCCACCTTATACAGGGAACAAACCTCTTCGACCGTTTTTTCCCCAAAGCCAAAATCAATGCCAAATCTCTGAATTACTGCCAGAGAGTGGTAATTGCAGTGAATCACATCGGCCAATTTATTGTCTTTTGTAATCATTTTGAGCTATTTCAGGATTTTAATATACTAAAATATTATTTTTTCCGGGGTTTTCACTCAGGCAGTGACTGAACCGGTTATTTCTTCCGGAAAAAAATCTCTACAGGCACGCCCGTGAAATCAAAGTTTTCCCTCAACCTGTTTTCCAGGTATCGCTTATATGGATCTTTGATATACTGCGGAAGGTTGCAGAAAAATGCAAATGCCGGGGTAGGTACCGGTAGTTGCGAAATATATTTGATGTTGATGTATTTCCCTTTATAGACAGGTGGATGAAATGCTTCAATGGCTTCTAACATTACCTTGTTTAGCCGGGAGGTGGTTATTTTTTTTCTGCGGTTCTCGAAAACCTTCACTGCCTCTTCAAGCACTTTGTGAATTCTTTGTTTATTTATTGCTGAGGTAAACACCACAGGGTAATCTTCAAAGGGTGAGGTACGCTTTTTCAGATCCTTTATATACAGATCGGCGGTTTTGGTGTCTTTTTCAACCAGATCCCATTTGTTTATTAATACAACCACACCCTTTTTATTGCGAATGATGAGCCTGAGAATGTGTAAATCCTGGCTTTCAATTCCCTGTGTTGCATCCAGCATGAGCATGCACACATCGCTGTTTTCAATTGCCCTGATGGAGCGCATAACAGAGTAAAACTCAATATCTTCCTTTACTTTGGCTTTTTTCCTTAATCCGGCCGTATCAATCAGGTAAAAGTCGTGATTGAATTTATTATACCGGGTATATATGGAATCCCTGGTTGTGCCTGCGATAGGTGTAACAATGTTTCTTTCAGTATCAAGCAAAGCATTCACCAGGGAAGATTTTCCTACATTTGGCCTGCCTACGATGGCAAATTTTGGAAGTTCAGTTTCTTCAGCAATATCGGCCGGTTTGGGGAGCATCGCTACAATTTTATCAAGTAATTCACCTGTACCGGAACCGTTTATGGAGGAGATGGGGAAAATATCTCCCAATCCCAGCTTGTAGAATTCATTTGCCTCGAAATAGCGTTCGGAATTATCTACCTTATTCACAACCAGAATGGCTTTTTTGGAAGTCTTACGCAGGATTTCTGCAATCAGTTCATCGGAATGGGTAATACCACCGGTCACATCCACAAGAAACAGAATTAGATCAGACTCATCCATGGCAAGCAATACCTGCTTCCTGATCTCCTCCTCAAACAAATCATCGGAACCCGTTACATAGCCTCCGGTATCTATAATGGAGAATTCCTTGCCATTCCAGTCGGTTTTCCCGTAATGCCTGTCGCGGGTAACCCCTGAAACTTCATCAACAATTGCCTTGCGGCTTTGTGTAAGCCTGTTGAAGAGTGTTGATTTTCCAACGTTCGGTCTGCCTACTATTGCAACTATATTCGCCATTTAATTTTCTTTTAAACTATTGATAACCAAATCTTTTGAGTGCTGTTTCCTTATCTCTCCAGTCTTTGCTCACCTTTACAAAAATCTCCAGGAAAACCTTTCTGTCAAAGAATTTTTCCATGTCCATTCTTGCCGCTGTAGCTGTCTTCTTTAGTGCGGCTCCCTTTTTCCCTATGATAATACTTTTTTGTGTTTCCCTGGCAACCAGAATTGTGGCACTTATCCGCAATAATTCTTCCCCCTCCAGGAATTCTTCAATTTGTACTTCAGTGGAATAAGGTATTTCTTTTTGATAATTCAGAAAGATTTTTTCCCTGATAATTTCCGCCGCAAAGAATCTCTCCGATTTATCGGTCAGTTCATCCTTGGGGTAATAGGGCGGGGATTCCGGCAACAATTCAACAATCCGCTTCAAAACAGGGGACAGGTTAAACAGATTGGTTGCCGAAACGGGAAATATTTCTGCTTTGGGAACCAGGCATTTCCACTTTTCCACCAGCAGCTCCAGTTCCTGCTGATTGGTCAGGTCCACCTTGTTAATGAGAAGGAGCACAGGCACCTTTGTTTTGTTCACTCTTTCAATATAATCTGTATTTTTTTCCGGGCTTTCCTTTACATCGGTTACATAGAGCAGGATATCGGCGTCGCTGAAAGCAGTACCGACGAGTTTCATCATTGCCTCCTGCAGTTTATAGCCGGGTTTAATAATGCCGGGTGTGTCGGAGTAAACAATCTGGAAGTCATCACCATTCACAATCCCCGTTATCCTGTGTCGCGTTGTTTGTGCCTTTGGGGTGATAATGGACAGTCGCTCACCCACAAATGCATTCATGAGTGTGGATTTACCAACATTTGGATTTCCGATTATGTTTACAAAACCTGCCTTGTGTTCCACTTTCCCCGGGGTATTTAATCAGCCTGATTATCACTCAAAAATATTCATTTTCAGCCTTGTGACCTCTTTGTCACTCAGGAACCGCCATTTTCCCCTTTGCAGATTTTTTTTGGTCAGCCCTGCAAAAAATACCCTGTCGAGTTTTTTCACTTTGTATCCAAAATGCTCAAAAATCCTCCTGACTATCCTGTTTCTGCCAGAGTGAATCCTGACTCCGATTTGTGATAAATCCAGATCATCAATGTAATTAATCTCATCCACTTTTACAGGTCCGTCTTCCAGGGTGATTCCAAGTGCGATCTGCTTCAGGTGGGCTTTGGTAATTACTGCATCAAGTTGAACCTGGTATATTTTGGGCACGTTGGAACTGGGGTGAGTTAGTTTTTTTGCCAGCTCACCGTCATTTGTAAACAGCAATACACCTGTGGTGTTTTTGTCCAGCCTTCCAACCGGGTAAATTCTTTCGGGGCAGGCTTCTCTAACAAGCTGAACAACTGTCTTTTTTGCATAAGGATCGTCCAGCGTAGTTATATAATCCTTGGGTTTATTTAACAGCACATACACCTTTTTTTCAGGCATAATCAGCTTTCCCCTCACTTTTACCTGATCCCTGTAGGAAACCCTGATACCCATTTCAGTAACTTTATCCCCATTCACTGTAACATAGCCACCGGTAATCAAATCATCGGCTTCCCTTCTGGAACAAATCCCTGAGTTGGCAATATACCTGTTCAGCCTTAGCAACTGAGGAGTAACAGGTTTTTTAGGAGCAAATTCTTTTTCCCGTGTTCTTTTATCCCTATCACGGGCAGGTTTGCCCTGACTGAACCTTCCTTTTGTTTCAGGCCTGCTTTCACTTCTCTCCCTGGTTTGGTTTTTATCAGCACCTGACCTGGCGGGCCTGCCACTGTAACGGGAATTTTTTTCTCCCCTTCTGCCGGGACTGTCTTCCCCTTTTCTGTTTTTCTTTCTGAAATCCTGCCCGGATTTCTTATAAGATTTTTCTGCCATCTGTGAATGAATAATGTGAAAGAGATTCGATGCAAAGTTAGGTTTTAATTGCTGAATACTAAATAAATTGAAAATCAATTAAAATGAAACTAATTTTGCAAACCATGCAATTCATTTTTCTGGTTAATTTTACAAAAAACGGCCTATGACTCTCATTCGTTCAATTTCGGGCATACGCGGCACAATTGGGGGAAACCCCGGTGAAGGCCTCACACCAATCGATATTCTAAAATATACGGCTTCTTTCGGAACGCTCGTTCTAAGGAACTCTAACAGGAACTGTGCCAGTATTGTTGTTGGCCGCGACGCACGAGTGTCAGGCGAGATGGTAAGCCGACTTGTTACCGGCACTCTGCTTTCTCTTGGCATTGATGTTATTGATTTGGGTCTTGCTTCTACACCAACCGTGGAAATTGCAGTACCGGTAGAAAGGGCCGACGCGGGAATAATCATAACTGCAAGCCATAATCCATGGGAATGGAACGCACTTAAACTTTTAAACAGTTCAGGTGAGTTTATTTCTGATGGTGAAGGACAAAAGGTACTGGAGCTTGCCGAAAAAGGAGAATTTGTTTTTGTGGATATCAAAAGATTGGGCAAATATATTACCCATACCAATTATCACAAAGTACATATTCAAAAAATCCTGGATTTAAAGATTGTGGACACGGAGGCAATCAAAAAGGCAGGATTTTCTGTTGCAATAGATTGTATTAATTCTGTCGGAGGGATTATTCTGCCCGATTTGCTGCAACAACTGGGAGTTAAAACAATTCATGAGATATATTGTGAACCAAACGGTTTATTCCCTCATAATCCTGAACCCCTGCCTGAGCATCTGACTGAGATTTCACAAACTGTTGTGAAAAGCAAGGCAGATGTTGGCTTCGCCGTTGACCCTGATGTGGACAGGTTGGCCATTATTTGTGAAGATGGAAGTATGTTCGGAGAGGAATACACCCTGGTTGCCGTTGCTGATTATGTTTTAAGTCATAGGAAAGGTAATACAGTATCCAATTTGTCTTCCACCAGGGCACTCCGTGATGTAACTGAAAAACATGGGGGCAGTTACACTGCATCGGCAGTTGGGGAGGTGAATGTGGTGGATACAATGAAAAAAACAGATGCTGTGATAGGGGGAGAAGGTAACGGAGGAGTTATTTATCCTCCACTTCATTATGGCCGTGATGCCCTTGCAGGGGTTGCACTGTTCCTGTCACATCTTGCCAATAGCAAACTGAAATGCAGCGAGCTCAGGAAGAGTTATCCCTCTTATCATATTTCCAAGAATAAAATCCAATTAGGGAAAGGGGTTCAGCTTGACAGAATTTTGGAGCGAATCAGGGAAGCCTATAAATCCTTTCCGATTAATGAGACTGACGGTTTACGAATTGATTTTCCAGACGGTTGGGTACACCTCAGAAAATCAAATACCGAGCCTGTAATACGCATTTATTCTGAAAACAGAGACTTATCCAAAGCCGAATCACAGGCAGATGAAATCATAAATTCTGTTAAAAAATTTATTTAAGACAAAGAAGTGCTTAAACTTTTTATGTTTTGAATTATCATACACTATATGATACGTCATTTGCCTGCGCACAGGGTATGATGCCCGTTAAAAAAAGTTAAGATTGAACTATGTGCAGTAAATTTTTGTTTCTTTGAAAACTTTTTGAGCCTGTTATTTTGTTAATAATCTCATATACAATATATTAATTTCCCTAACATGAAGAAGAATGTAATTATCACATCCATAATAATTGGTGTTGTTGTTCTGGCCATTGTCATTTATTCTGCTGCAGGCAAAAAGGATAATGTTGCCCAGCTGGAGGTAGCCGCACTTAAAGGAAAGTTCGAGGTACTGGTAACCACCACCGGCGAACTTCAGGCAGAGAGGTCGGAAATGATCATGGCTCCTGCCGATTTGCGCAGCCGTAACCTGCGGTTTGGAAATATCCGCATCCAGGATTTAATCGCTGAAGGAACAGTGGTTGACTCTGGGCAGTGGGTGGCCACCCTTGACCGCACCGAATCGGAGAATTCCTTAAAGGACATTGAGGATGCCTTGCAAAGGGCAGAAGGTGCATACATTAAAACCCAGCTGGATACTACCATTACACTTAGAAACCTTAGGGATGAAATTATAAACCTTGAATTTGCCCTGGAAGAAAGAAAACTTGCCCTGGAGCAGTCTAAGTTTGAACCACCGGCAACTATCCGGCAGGCCGAGATAAGTCTTGACCGTTCACAAAGGGCTCTTGACCAGGCAATTAAAAACTACGGGCTCAGGGTACGACAGGCAAAGGAGGATATGAATGAGGCATTTATCGATCTTTCGCAACAGCAAAGGAGAAAGCAGGAAATGCTGGATGTGCTGGATCAGTTTGTAATCAGGGCTCCTAAATCAGGAATGGTTATCTATCACAGGGAATGGGGCGGACAAAGACGTACCGTTGGTTCTACAATAAGCCCCTGGGATCTTACTGTGGCTACACTTCCTGACTTATCCTCACTAATGTCCAGAACCTATGTAAACGAAATAGATATCTCGAAGGTAAAAACCGGTCAGGAAGTGCGTATTGGTGTGGACGCTTTTCCCGAAAAAAGATACACCGGCAGGGTAACGCAGGTTGCCAATGTGGGAGAACAGCTTCCCAATACCGATGCCAAAGTGTTTGAAGTAATGGTAAGAGTGCGGGAAAGTGATCCTGTTCTCAGGCCGGGGATGACCACCAGTAATACAATTGTAACACAGGTGCTGGAGGAGGTTGTATATATCCCTCTTGAATCAGTTTATGTAATTGACAGTATTCCCTATGTTCATAAGCGCGGTAACATAAGACAGGTCGTGGTGTTGGGGGAATCAAACGAGAACCAGGTAGTGGTTGAACAGGGTGTTGAGGAAGGAGAAATGGTTTTCTTAACCCTGCCTGTAAATGTTGAGAAGTTTATAACCAGGGGAGAAGAACTGGTTCCTGTAATTCTTGAAAAACGTGAAGCCAAAAGAAAGGAAGAGGAAGAAAGAAAAAGAGCTGAAGAAGAAAGAATCAGGCAGCGTGATCAGCGACTCAGGGAGATGCGTACCAGTGGTAACAGGCAGATGGTAAGGCCAGGCAGCTAAAAAAGTCAAAAAATGCGTAAATACTTTCATGACATAGTGATAGCTATGGAATCGATTCTGACCAATAAGCTGAAATCGATTCTTACGGCCCTTGGTATCATTTTTGGTGTTGCATCGGTAATTAGTATGCTGGCAATTGGCAACGGTGCACAGCAGGAAATACTGGAACAAATCAAAATGGTGGGGGTGAATAACATTCTCATTTCACCCATTGTGCAGGATGAAGGGGAGCAGAAAGAAAACGGCGGAGAAAGGCAACAGCGAAAGTTTTCAAGGGGATTAAATATGCTGGACCTCGAAGCCATTAAAACCACGATCCCCTCAGTTGTCAAAATCAGCCCTGAAATTTCCATGAATTCTTTTGCAATTCAGGGAGGTAAGAGAGAAGCTGCAAAAATTATCGGCGTAAATACCGATTATTTTGATCTTTTTAACCTCACCCTTGAGTCAGGAAATATTTTTAATGAATTTCAGGAGGAACACGGATTGCCCGTGGCAATTATTGGAGGTAACATTAAATCACGTTTTTTCCCTGATGTTGATCCGGTAGGAAAATATATCAAATTTGGACATGTGTGGCTGCAGGTGATTGGTGTACTTGAAAAGACCAATATTTCAGTTTCGGCATTTGAGAATGTAGGAATCAATGTATACAATGACAACATATATGTTCCGGTAAAAACCATGCTGATGCGTTTTCAGAACCGTGCGGTTGTTAACGCACGAAGGAGTGGTGGGAGTACTTTTAGCATGAGAGGTGGAGGGATGCGCGTGGTCCAGGTGAGCGCCACACCATCGCAGAATGTTTCCACCAATTATCATCAATTGGATAAAATTGTTGTACAGGTTGCTGAGACTGAACAGCTTTCTCCTACTGCAGAACTGATTGGCAGGATGCTCATGCGCAGACACTCCGATGTGAAGGATTTTGAAGTGACCATTCCCGAATTGCTCCTGAAGCAGCAACAACGTACAAAGGACATTTTCAATATTGTTTTGGGAGCGATTGCCAGCATATCTCTTGTTGTTGGCGGGATTGGAATCATGAATATTATGTTTGCATCGGTGATGGAAAGAATAAAGGAAATTGGTACGCGGCGGGCCATTGGAGCCACGAAAATTGACATCGTTGTACAATTTCTTTCAGAAGCGGTTCTTATCAGTGTATCAGGAGGAATAATTGGTGTTGTACTTGGAATTGTTCTCTCCAACCTGATCAATCATTTTTCAGGTATTCTCACCATAGTTTCTTTTTCGTCAGTACTGATTGCATTCTTTGTTTCGGCATCAGTGGGAGTAATATTTGGCTATTCACCAGCCAAAAGGGCAGCCGAAAAGGATCCTATTGAATCATTACGGTACGAATAAATTCAATTATATGAAGTCTTCATTCATTTCAATTCTTATAGCAGTTTTGCTTGGTATTTTATTTGGCCAGGTGCTGAATGGTCAGCAGGGAAACAGAAAGGTCATCCTCAATCTTGACGATGTACTCAGAATCGCCAAGGAACAATCACCCGACGCGATTCTTGCCCAGCACAGGTTCAGGGGGAGTTACTGGCAATACAGAACCTACAGGGCAGAGTTTCTACCAAACCTTGCCCTGAATGGAACACTTCCCGATTTTAACAGGTCTATCAGTTCCATTACGTTGCCTGATGGCACCGACAAGTTTATTGAAAGGAATACCATTAACTCCATTGCCAGTGCTGCTCTTACACAAAATATAGGACTTACAGGAGGACAGATTTTTTTGAACTCGGAACTGCAGCGTATTGATAATCTCGACCGGGACAGTGCTTCTTACCGGACAACCCCTGTGAGCATTGGTTTCCGTCAGCCCTTAAACGGATTTAACAGCTACAGGTGGCAAAGGAAAATTGAGCCCCTGAGATTTGAGGAAGCCAGAAGAACCTATATTGAGTCCCTTGAGAATGTTTCAATGCGGGCGGTAAACCTGTTTTTTGAACTGGCCCTTGCCCAGGTGAACCTGGAGATTGCCAAAACGAACTACAACAACACCGATACATTGTACAGAATTTCGCAGGGAAGGTACAATATCGGGACCATTGCTGAAAACCAGTTACTGCAGATGGAGCTGAGTTTTCTCAATGCCGGTATTTCCCTGAATGAAGCCCTGATTGACCTTGAAGTAAGAAAATCCCAGTTGCGCTCCTTCCTTGGTTACAACGAAACAGTTGATCTTGAGATTTTTTTTGAAACCAAGGTGCCGGATTTCAGGCTGGAGGTTGGTAAAGTGGTTGAGCTTGCAAACCAGAATAATTCGCAGGTTTTGAATTTTGAAAGACAGATTTATGAAGCGGAAAGAGAAGTTGCGCGTGCCAGATCCCAGAGAGGTTTGAATGCCAGCTTATTTGCCAACTATGGGTTAACCC
Organism: Bacteroidota bacterium; assembly: GCA_037446695.1. Taxonomy (GTDB): domain Bacteria; phylum Bacteroidota; class Bacteroidia; order Bacteroidales; family PUMT01; genus JBBIHY01. The sequence goes on along the minus strand of JBBIHY010000003.1, from coordinate 152,988 downwards.
AGAGCTCAGCCGAATTGGCCGAAGCCTACAAGGATCCACAAATCTCCCAAAGAGTAACGGTTGGTGTTCAAATTCCCATTCTCGACTGGGGTCTTGGAAAGGGACGATACCGTCTGGCACAGTCCAGCCAGGAGGTTATCCGCACTCAGGTGGAGCAGGCAAGAGTGGATTTTGAGCAAAATATCTTTATCCAGGTAATGCAGTTCAACCTGCAGAATGACCAGCTGAATATTGCCGCAAAGGCCGATACGATTGCGCAGTTGCGATTTGATGTTACCCGGGAAAGATTCCTGATTGGCAGAATTGATGTATTGGATTTGAACATTGCCCTCACTGAAAAAGATGTTGCCAAGCGGAATTACATCAGCACACTCAGAAACTACTGGCGCTATTACTTCAATCTGAGAAGGTTAACCCTGTATGATTTTGAAAAGGACCAACCGCTGTGGGCTGATTTTGATGCACTTGTGAACTAAGTTTAGGAAAAAATTAACAAAAATCCGGTTTGAATACTTAAGCCGGATTTTTTTATTGTTTCTGCAACTGATTAATACATTTATATAGTTAATTTCTTTTATATGTGATATTTTTTGGTTACTTTAGCCTCTCTTTTTATCAGGATACAGAAAGTTTAACAATAAATCAAACCACAGAACTATGAGAAAAATTTCGGTGATTGGCGCAGGAAATGTTGGCGCTACCTGTGCAAATGTGATTGCTCACAAGGAGTTGGCAAATACTGTTGTGTTGCTTGATATCAAGGAAGGCCTTGCTGAGGGTAAAGCCCTGGATATGTGGCAGACCTCTGCAGTAAACGACTACGATACACGAGTTATTGGAGTAACCAATGATTACCTGGCCACAAAGGGCTCCGAGGTAATTGTTATTACATCAGGCATTCCCCGCAAACCCGGCATGAGCCGCGATGATTTGATTCAAACCAATGCACACATTGTAAAGGAAGTAACCGAAAAGGCAATCAGGTACTCACCCGATGCAATTATTATAGTGGTTTCCAACCCCCTTGATGTTATGACATACGTAGCCTACAAGGCTGCAAACAAGGATTCCAGAAAGGTTTTTGGAATGGCCGGCATATTGGATTCAGCCCGGTATATCGCTTTTATTGCAGAAGCCCTGAATATTTCCCCAAAGGATATTCATGCATTACTGCTTGGCGGACATGGCGATACTATGGTTCCACTTCCTAATTACACCTCGGTTGGAGGAATTCCCATAAGCCAGCTTTTAAACAAAGAGGAAATTGATAAGATAGTGGAACGTACCAGGTTTGGTGGAGGCGAATTGGTTAAACTTATCGGAACATCCGCCTGGTATGCCCCGGGAGCTGCTGCTGCCCAGATGGTGGAAGCGATTGCCCGTAACCAGCACCGTATTTTTCCGGTTTGTGCCTATTTATGTGGTGAGTACGGATACAGGGATGTTTACCTGGGGGTACCCGTGAAGCTCGGTCGCTCAGGTATTGAAGAAATTATTGAAATTAAGCTGGATAAGGATGAAAAGAAAATGCTTACCGAATCGGCAAATGCTGTAAAGGAGCTGATGAAAGTTGTGAATGACATGAAAATATTACCATGATTTCTTGCCGGTTATAGAATACTGCCAATTAATACTTCTAACTTAGCGGGGCTGGTCGTCATCCTTACACGAACGGCCCTTTATTTTTCGTAACAGACATGAAATTTAACATTCCCATAGAAATTCTGCAACTGGATGAGGAAAGTTATCATCTTGTTGTGAAAGCAATTGTGAATTCCACCCCCTGCAATTTGATATTAGATACTGGTGCATCACGCAGTGTGTTTGATATCAATACGTTCAGGGTAAGATTTTCAGACGAAGAAACCGGTAAGGAGATCATACCTGCAGGTATCATTGAGGGTACCATTGAAAACAGATTTGGAATCATTGACAGGTTCTGTATTGGTGATTTTGAGGAAGAAAATATGAGGGCAGTGTTTATTGACCTTGATCATATAAATAAACTTTACAAAAAAATCGAGGGTACCCCGGTAATTGCCGGATTGCTGGGTTCTGATTTTCTTGTGAGGCAAAGGGCTATTATCGACTTCAAAAAATCCCTTCTGATACTCGTAAAATAGGGGTATCATTCACCGGTTTAAATCCGTTTTTTTAAAATAACAGGATTACCGTAATTACCTGTTATGTCACTAATTTCAGTGCATTGGCAGAAGCTGGGTAAACCCTAAAATTCCTTTGATTCTAAAAAAAACTTCCTATATTTGCGCGTTAAAAGCGAAACATACACAAATTATTATCAATCACTTATAAATATTGACAAATGCGAAATAAGGGTGCTATAAAATTGCTGGCGTTTACTCTTGCCCTGGTAAGTCTTTACCAATTATCATTTACTTATGTAACTCGCAAAGTAGAAAAAGATGCTGATGTATATGCCACAAGGGCGAATCTGGTGGATCCTGTTCTGCGAACTGCCTACCTTGATTCTATGATGAATGAAGTGGTTTACAATTTTTTAGGAATCAGAAAATTCACATTTAAGGAAGTAAAAGCCCGGGAAATTAATCTCGGTCTTGACCTCAAGGGCGGGATGAACGTTGTAATGGAAGTTTCAACTGAGGAGATTGTAAGGGCCTTGTCAAATTACAATACCGATACAACGTTTGTGAGAGCCATGCGTATGGCCAGGGAGATGCAAAACACCAGTACTGAAGATTTTATTACATTACTCGGACGGGCGTTTGAAAATATAGATCCCAACGGCAGACTGGCAGCCATTTTTGCCACCATCGAACTGAGGGACAAAGTGAATTTCAATTCTACAAATTCTGAAGTTCTTAGTGTACTGAAAATTGAAACTGAAAGTGCCATTGATAATACCTTTAATATTTTAAGGAGCAGGATCGACCGCTTTGGTGTTACCCAGCCAAACATTCAGAAACTGGAAACACAGGGAAGGATACTGGTGGAGTTGCCGGGCGTTAAGGATCCTGAGAGGGTGAAAAAACTGCTTCAGGGTACTGCAAATCTTGAGTTTTGGGAGACCTATGAGAACCCGGAAGTATACAGCTTCCTGCTTGAAGCAAACAGCCGAATTAAAGAAATTGAGGAAGCCGAAAGGGTGCTGAGAGGCAATGAAGTAATTCCAGGGGAAAGAACCCAGGTGGCAGAAACGGAGACGACTGAGCCTCCCGCTGATGATTCCCTGCTTGATTTACTTGGAAAACAGGATACCACTGACACCAGGGAATTAACTCCTGACAGGCTGGCGTTCGATTTCCCATTGTTTAATGTCTTATCGCCCAATACCACACCTGACGGACAGCTAATGGGTGGCTCAGTAATTGGATTGGCCCAGGCACGCGACACTGCCAAGGTCAACCGTTACCTGAATATGCCACAGGTGCGTCAGATCTTCCCAAGGGATTTACGTTTTTACTGGGGTGTTAAGCCTCCCCGTTACGACAAAACCGGAACTCTTCACGAACTGCATGCCATAAAGGTAACCAGCCGCGACGGACGCCCTGCGATCGACGGGGATGTGATTACCGATGCCAGGGCTGAATTCGGACAAAGTCAGGCAACTGCCGAAGTGACCATGGCCATGAATTCCGAAGGAGCGAGAATCTGGGCAAGGCTTACACGCGACAATGTTGGCAGGGCTATAGCCATTGTACTCGATGATTTCGTTTATTCGGCTCCACGGGTAAACCAGGAAATTACCGGCGGGCGGTCACAAATAACGGGTGATTTTTCCATTGCTGAAGCCCAGGATTTGGCCAACATTCTGAAATCGGGCCGTTTACCCGCTCCCGCAAGGATTATCTCTTCCGATATTGTTGGTCCTTCCCTTGGCCAGGAATCTATTAATTCGGGTCTTAGTTCCTTTCTTATCGCATTCCTGGTGGTATTGCTTTACATGATTTTCTACTACAGCCGGAAGGCCGGACTGGTGGCTGATATAGCCCTGGTTGTGAATATCTTCTTTATCATGGGGGTACTTGCATCCCTTGGGGCAGTGCTGACACTGCCCGGTATTGCCGGTATCGTGCTTACCATTGGTATGTCGGTGGATGCGAATGTTCTTATCTATGAAAGGATACGTGAAGAACTGAAGGCTGGAAAGGGTTTGAAGATGGCTGTTTCAGACGGGTATAAAAATGCTTACTCTGCCATCATTGACGCAAACGTGACTACCCTGCTGATTGGTTTTATTCTGATTATCCTGGGTACCGGACCTATCAAAGGTTTTGCCACCACCCTGGTAATCGGTGTTTTAACCTCCCTATTTTGTGCAATTTTTATTACAAGGATTATTTTTACCTGGTTTCTTGACAGGAATAAAACCCTTTCATTTTCAACTAAGCTCACTGAAAATGCTTTCGCAAATATGAACATCAGGTTCATTGAGAAGAGGAAGATTTCTTATGTATTATCCGGAATTTTAATCATTATTGCCATTGGTGCCCTGGTTACAAGGGGTTTGAGCATGGGAATTGATTTTACAGGTGGAAGAAAATATGTGATTTTCTTTAAGAATGCTACCGAACCGGTTAGTACGGTTGCGATCCAGGGCCTGCTAAGAGAGCAGTTTGGCGAGGCTCCTACTGTAATTACTTTCGGTAACGACCGTCAGGTTCGAATTTCTACCAATTATAAAATTGAGGAAGCCGGTACAGAGGTGGATGAGGAAATTGACAGGAAAATTTATGAGGGATTATTACCCCTTCTGGAAGAAGAAACAAGTTTTGAAACCTTCATGAGTGAGTACCGGCAACAGTCTCAGAAAGTGGGACCTGCAATTGCGCATGACATTAAAATAGGAGCATTATGGGCTATTGCAGTAGCCTTATTAATCATGTTCCTCTATATTTTCTTCCGTTTTAAAAACTGGCAGTTTGGACTGGGAGCAACGGCTGCACTTATTCACGATGCCCTGTTAACCCTTGGTGTTTTTTCCCTGTTTCATGGAATAATGCCCTTCTCCCTGGAGATTGACCAGGCATTTATTGCCGCGATTCTTACAGTTATTGGTTATTCCATCAACGATACCGTGATTGTATTTGACCGGATCAGGGAGTATTTTGTGTTGTACCCCAAACGGGAGAGAGTTGAAGTTTACGATATGGCTCTGAACAGTACCCTGGGTCGTACATTTAGCACTTCTATGAGTACCATCTTTGTATTGTTGGCAATATTTATATTCGGCGGAGAGGTGATACGTGGATTCATTTTTGCCATGCTGCTGGGTATTGGTGTGGGAACCTATTCATCCCTGTTTATTGCAACTCCTATAGTATTTGATTCGGTAAGGAAGCACAGGTCGAAGGAATTGACAGAAAAGAAAAAGTGATATTTCTCTTAATAAAAGCTGCCTGCCGGGCAGCTTTTTTATTCAACCGGCAAATCCTATCTTTGCGAAAAGTATGGTTATGAACACCCCTTTATTATTTATCAGCGGTTCTGAGGTTTTTATAATAGTTCTTGCCATACTTCTGTTGTTTGGGTCAAAAAAGATACCCGAACTTGCACGGGGACTTGGAAAGGGGATTAAAGAGTTCAAAAAGGCAACGGAGGATATCAAGAGGGAAATCAGGGATAATACGTCTGATTTAACTCAGGATATCAGGGACATACGGAATGATTTGAATAAAGACATGGAACAATAGCCCCAAATCCCACTGCGAATGATGGATTATCTTTATGTTTCCCTCGGTTTTATTATACTTCTTGTTAGCGGGGATTTACTTGTGCGTGCAGGGGTATCGCTTGCAAGGCACTTTAAGGTCTCAACCCTGGTCGTGGGCGTTACCATTGTTTCATCCGGCACCTCCATGCCTGAACTGGTAGTAAGCGTTGGCGCCGCATTAAAAGACCATCCCGATATGTCGGTTGGGAATGTGGTTGGTTCTAACATTTCAAATATTGCGCTTATACTCGGGCTTACAGCTTTTATCCTGCCTGTTCCGGTTAACCGTAATTCCATTACAATTGACTGGCCGGTGATGATGCTGGTGAGTATATTGTTTTACCTGTTGATTTTAAATGGTATTTTAGGTTTTCTGGAAGGATTATTATTTGTGGGCGGGCTTACCTTATATATCGTGTGGCTGATACGCAGGTCACGCAAAAAAATTATTGAACAGGGAGAGGTTGTACTAAAGCCGGGATTTTCCATTCTGAATTCCGTCCTGCTTTTTGCCGTATCAGCAGTTGGACTTTATTTTGGAGCCGATTTTTTGGTGGATGGGGCCAGTAAGCTGGCGCTTTCCTTGGGAGTTAGCGAAAGAGTTATTTCGGTGAGTGTGATAGCTCTTGGTACCAGTGTTCCCGAACTTGCTACTTCAGTAATGGCTGCTGTCAAAAAGGAAATGGATATTTCCGTAGGGAATATAATAGGATCAAATATTTTCAATATTCTTGCCATACTGGGCTTAACCGGTATTATTACTGATATTCCCATTAACCCTGCCATTTTGTTTGATGTATACTGGATGCTGGCTGTTTCTTTTTTGCTTTTTTTGTTTATGTTACCTGCCTCGGGAGGGATTATAAGACGATGGAAAGGCCTTGTTCTTGTAATGGTCTACATCTCTTATATCATGCTGGTTTTCAAAATATGATCCTATCAGTTTTGCTGGTAAAAGGGAAAAAACAAATAACCTTCCAACTCAATTTACGTTTCCTGTTTTGTTGTCCGGAAGTTGTTTTTTCATCCGTATAAAATATTTATGTTATTAATTATCAATACATTACCTTTTAGCTTTTAACATCCATTATCGAGCAGATGCCTGCCTGACGGCAGACAGGGAACACCCATATTTTGTTCATTGGTGTTTGTGCTAGCTGTCTTACATGGGTGTTTCATCATAACAAAATTATTTTTAAAAGGAATGATGCCTGCCTGCCGGCTGGCAGGGAACTCCATGTTGCTATTTTCATTGGTGTTTGTGTTTATTCACAAACATGTTCGTTTCATATCCGCTTATTTTTCCCTGCGTTATAAATTTTTGTTGGACTGCCTGTGGTCATTTCCACATGTTTAGATTTTGCTAAAGCCATGAGGCAGATCAGGATATGTAATTTGATGGGGTCTGCTTTGAAATGAAAAATCGGCCTTGTCTGTAAGTCACCTTTGGATATCCGAAAGGCTTTTTCTATCTTTTAGAGGTCATTATAACGCTTAATGATTGTGTTGTTTTCAGATATTTTTTATGCGATATTGGTATTATAGCCTTTTATCTCAAGTATTTTTTGGATTTTGTCTATTAATGCTTGATTGAACTGGAGTTTCTCTTCAAATGATTTAGTGAACTTTAGTCTCTTATTTTTTTGATGGTTTTTAAATAACGGCTCTTGCTTTTTCAATCTGTTTTTCCATTTCATATTTATCTTTCCGGTATTGTGCTGATGAATAGCTACATATAAAAAACCCTTTGTCTGTTTCTTACCTGACACTCTTTGCATATTCCGGTTCAAACTGTACACCTAATGCGAGCGGCTTCCAACTAATCCCTGCAGCATGGGGATTGACAATTGCCATAGAGATTATTTCCTAATGATCCATAAAACATTGTTTTAAAAAAATGCCTCAAGGAGATGTGCTTTTGGCAGAGTAACTAAACTGAACAGCCTGTTCCGTTTAAATACGGGAGGGTTCTCGCCTGTAGCGAGATCACCACTGAAATCATCGCAAACATCTCAACCAGAATTGGCGCTCGTACTCGAGGGAACAGTTCTAAAATCGGCCTTGCAAAGAGCCTCCTAATTTAGCACATGATCCTTTTGTTCCAATTTGCCACGCATGTTAGCTTAAGAAATCGTTTTTGTGGAAAAAGGGGGAATTGCCTATTATGTTTTTGTACGGCATCTGATTCTCCTTTCTTAACCTAATCCTGCATCGAACTTATTCTTTGTGCTACAGAAACCCAGGTATCCCTGGTATCTTCCCGGCCAACGTCATTGCACCGGTACAGATCAGGAAGGTGATAAGCGGTACAGCAATCCGATCCATAGGCCTGAGCGCCTTTACGTGCTCTGCATCTCCCAACATTCCACTATTATGGACTAATATACCCAAAGCCCAGCCAAACACCGGATTTACCAATACAGAACCCAGTACACATACTGTTGCAGCTTCTGCATGTTTTACCTCCCTTATCATCTGCATTCCTGCTACAAGGAGCGGTAGAAAGACGCCGACAATAAGGGCCACTCTCAGCACCGGAGGCCACACCGCTATATCCATCGGATAGCCGATTAGTATGGCAGCAAAACAAAATATCCCTGTGAGTATCGCACCAGCGGGTATCGGACGCTTCGCGACCCCAGCAGGAATCATATAGGTACCCCATGAAGATGAGAGGTTCCCGCCGCCAAGAATGCTACCGACGAACTGCCTTATCGAGCAATTGATCGTCGTATCATCAACATCCATCAGCACCTTCTTGGCACCAGACGGGTAGTTCGTCTCCTGAAACACCCTGTGCCCCAAAAAGTCGGGCGGCCACATGGCGACCGCCAGGATGGCAAACGGAAGTACAGCAATGAAGTGTCTGAGATTAGGAAGTCCAAGCATCCAGCCCGTATCAGTACCCCACCAGTAGAGCGGATTCAAAGATGGAATACCTGGAGTGGTACGGAACTCAAAGGGTGCTCCCATAACAAGGCCAATGACCAACGCCAGGAGCGAGCATAGCGGGATCGCCACCCAGCGCATCCCGATTCGCGCCAGGTAAGTATAACTAAGGAGTGTTACCAGCATTATGACTGGAAATATAATTTCCATTTCTATACTGACCGACCACGCCCTAAATGCTGTCAACTGCCCCATTATACCTATAATACCAAAAACGATGAGAAGTCCACCACGAACACCAGTCCCCGTGAGGTTGACCAGTCTCGATCCACCCTTTGCGATACCGAGTATCAACCCCAAAACTCCGACCAGCACCCCCAAAGCGAGTGGATGTCCGCCGGCAAGGACGATTAGTGGGATAAGTGGAATCATCGGACCATGACAGCCCGGTAGATTCGCGCGAGGATTTATAAACCCACTGACCGGGATCACAAACAGTAAGGCCACGAGAAACAGCTCAAATCGCACGTTCTCCGTAACGAACCCAGGTGGAAGTCCATACTCGATAGCAAAAGCGCTGACAATCGCAGTGGTCATCACAATTTTCCCGATCGTGCCTGATATCGCGGGAACAATATCCTCGATCTCGAAGTTGAAATCGCGCTTGGGCAGATTGAGTCTCCATCTTTTTGGAGCCATTATCTCCAGCTCATGGTTCAGGTACTCTTTCCTGGTCTTAAATTCACTCGCCGGTTTGTGCTGTTGCTGGTAAGTTTTGTTCTCTTGGTTCTCCATTCACATCCTGTATTTTCATATCTTGAAAACCTGCTGATTTCCTTTATCCGTAATTAGCTATGTGTATAGCCCTAAAATATGGCTGCAGGTTAAACATAAATTTAAGCTTTTTTTTCAAAAACCTTATTCGGGGTTTTAAGCCGTAAAGATAGTGAAGTCTTTTATTGTTGTATAGTTTGATGGCACTTTTTGTTGCCAGCTTTGCATGTCCGGTGCTAAAAAAGCATTGATCAAGGTAAAATTCATCTTTCAATATGCCGTTAACTATTTCGGTAACAGCATTATAATAGCAATGATTTTCCTTTGTCATGCTAATCCTTACCTTGTGCTTTTTCGGCTCGCTTACATGTTGATTACTGCAATTTTGCATGCACAACCCCCTGTGCGGAAGATTCAGGCAATATGCACGCCAGAAAGAATACGAATTGACGGTGTGCTGGATGAAAGTGTTTGGGAAGATGCCTCACTGGATAACTTGATTTTATGAGAGATGCCGGTATTGATTTCAATACATTTAACATTGACCTCATCTATACATGGAATTTTGCCCCGGGAAGTTTAATGAACTTTATGCGGAAAAACAGTATTTACAACAGCGATGTTGGAAGTGGCATAACCGATAGGGTTTCCTTTCCAATTTTTTTCATACACGTGGTTTGCCACAAACAAATAACATATCAATCAAAATTTCTTACTATCTTGACAACAAATATCTGACAAGAAACCGCACCCGACAACCATGATTATAACTGAAAATATCACCAAATCCTTTGGCGAACTGCAGGTACTAAAAGGGATAGATCTTGAAATTCAAAAGGGGGAAGTTGTGTCAATTGTGGGGGCAAGCGGAGCAGGCAAAACCACTTTTCTGCAAATCATGGGAACCCTGAGCCAACCTGATTCCGGAAGCGTGAAGCTGAACGGAACCGATATAAAGCAACTGGGACAACAACAACTTGCAAGGTTCCGCAACCTGAACATTGGTTTTGTTTTTCAGTTTCATCATCTGCTTCCGGAATTTACCGCACTCGAAAATGTTGAAATTCCAGCCCTTATCGCCCGTAAAAGCCGTCAGCAGGCTCAAGAAAAAGCTGTTGAGTTACTCGATTTTCTTGGAATGAAAGAAAGACTGCATCATAAACCTTCGGAGCTTTCGGGAGGAGAGCAGCAGCGTGTTGCCGTTGCAAGAGCTCTCATGAATGAGCCTTCGGTGATATTTGCCGATGAACCTTCGGGTAACCTTGACTCAAAAAACAAAAAAGAATTACATAGCCTGTTCTTTACCCTGAGGGAAAAATTCAACCAGACCATTGTGATTGTTACACACGACAAAGATTTGGCCAAAATGGCCGACAGGTGTCTTACCATGCACGATGGAAGGATTATTAAGTAAACAAGCATGAAACCTCTTTCTGATAATCAGCTCAGGGAATTCCTGGAAGAGAAAACCAATCAGTACAATTCAGCGGCATTTATTGAGTCAGACCCTGTTCAGGTTCCACATCAGTTTACGGCCAAAGAGGATATTGAGATTGCCGCATTTCTTACAGCAACCATTGCCTGGGGGAGCAGGGTTTCAATCATACGCAGCGCACAATTGCTCATGCGCCTGATGGATAATTCTCCGCACAGGTTTGTTCTGGATTTTGAAGAAAGTGACATGAAAAGATTCAAACACTATGTACACCGTACATTTCAGCCGGTGGATTCCATCTTTTTCATGAAATCGCTTAAAAATATTTACCGTAATCATGGCTCAATCGGGGAAATATTTCAGACAAGCTATACAAGGTATGGGAATCTTGAGAAAGCGCTGACAGAATTCAGAAGGGTCTTTTTTGAGGTACCGCATAGTGACCGTTCTCAAAAACATGTAGCCGATATTGAAAGAAATTCATCAGCCAAGCGATTGAACCTTTTTTTGCGCTGGATGGTGAGAAAGGATAAAGCAGGTGTTGACTTTGGGTTGTGGAACAGGATACCAATGTCGGATTTATTTTTGCCATTGGATGTTCACACTGCAAATGTTTCAAGAAAACTGGGTTTATTGATGAGAAAACAGAATGACTGGAAGGCAGTTCTGGAATTAACAGGTAAGTTGCAGGAAATGGATCAGGAAGATCCGGTAAAGTATGATTATGCTCTTTTTGGATTAGGAATCTTTGAGGGTTTTTAACTTATCTATGGAAACGTTTAAGTTCAAAAAGTTTAACCTGAAACAAAACGAAGAAGTATTTAAGGTAGGTACCGACGGGGTTTTGTTGGGTGCATGGACAGATACCTCCCATGTGATGCATGCCCTGGATTTGGGCACAGGCACAGGTTTACTGGCACTCATGCTGGCTCAGAAAAATGAAACTGTGATTATTGATGCAGTGGAAGTACAGGCAGAAGCCTGCAGGATTGCTGAAGCAAATTTCATGGGAAGCCCATGGAAAAAAAGACTCACATTGATTCAATCCTCCTTTCAGGATCTATTGGTCGGTTCAGATTTCAAATACGACCTGATTATTACTAACCCCCCGTTTTTTATAGAATCACTCAAAAATCCCGCATCGGGAAAATCCATTGCCAGACATGCCGACTCGCTTTCAATGGAGGAAATTCTTGCAGGCTCGGCAAAATTACTTCAGGCTTCCGGTCATCTCAGCATCATTTATCCATATAGGGAAGCTGTTTTATTTGAAGAGTTTGCATTAAAGTACAATCTTTACTGCAGAAGGAAGCTTCTCGTGAGGCCCCTGCCTGCCAAAGCCTTTGAAAGAACTTTGATGGAATTCGGCTTTGGAGAAACAAACTGCCGGGAAGAAGAAATTATCATTGAAAAGGGATCAAGGCATCACTATTCCGATGAGTACAAAAAGTTGACCGGAGACTTTTATCTGTATTTTTTGCATTGATTTTTTTGAAGCAATATTTCTCCGATTTAAATAAAACCCTGACAGGAGTCATTTTGGCAGGAAGAAATATTCCTTACTTTCGTTCCTGACTAAAAAAAGCAGGACAGTCTTTATTTAACAGAAAAATAAGCATTATTAACAAATAATTTCATGTCGCAATGAAAAGGGTTTTAATACTGGGTGCAGGAATGGTGGCCAGGCCTATTGTTACCTATCTTTTGAAAAAGCAAGTTTTTGTAACAATTGCCGACCGTGTATTATCCCGTGCTGAATCAATGATATCGGGACATAGAAATGGATTGGCCGTTGAATGGACCATAGAGGATGAGGCTGCATTAGATGCTATGGTAGGAAAACACGATATTACGGTGAGCCTGCTGCCTTATGTATATCATTTGCTGGTGGCCAAATACTGTCTGAAGCACAGGAAAAACATGGTGACCACATCCTATGTAAAACCTGAAATGCGCGCGCTGGACAAGCAGGCCAGGGAAGCCGGAATTATTTTTCTGAATGAACTGGGCCTTGATCCGGGTATTGATCATATGTCGGCTATGCGCATTATTGACCATGTACACGGAAAGGGCGGGAAAATTGAAGAATTCTATTCCATTTGCGGTGCTTTACCTGCACCTGAGGTGGCTGAACATAATCCCTTTCGCTACAAGTTTTCCTGGAGCCCCAAGGGAGTTGTTATGGCCGGGAACAACGACGGCAAATTCCTGAAAAATGGAAGGATTGTAAATATTCCAACAGAAGATTTATTCAAAAACCCAATTTCGCTTGATTTTCCAAATGTTGGTAAACTGGTGATATATCCCAACAGGGATTCATTGCCGTATGTTGAATTGTATGGTATTCCAGAAACCAAAACCATGGTAAGGGGAACATTTCGCTACCCGGGATGGTGCGAAACACTGGATGCCATGAAAAAATGCAGGCTGATAACCAACGGCAAATTTGATTTTACCGGTAAAACTTACGCCGGTTTTACAGCCATGCTAATTGGCGCGAAAAGTGAAGATAATATTAAGAAGGAGGTAGCTGATTATCTGGGCGTTGCAATCGATGCATATCCGTTGAAATCGATGGAATGGCTGGGGCTTTTTGATAAAAAACCCATGGGTAGGGGAGAAGATACCCCATACGAAATCACTTCGGATTTGATGATTGAGAAGATGATGCTGGGAGAAAAAGAGAGGGATATGGTAGCCATGCAGCATATTTTTGTGGCAGCCTATCCGGGAGGTGAAAAAGAAGTAATCAAATCCACCATGCTGGATTTTGGCACTCCTGAGACCGATACCTCTGTTGCGCGCACAGTTGCCCTGCCTGCAGCAATCGGAGTTGAAATGATTCTCGAAGGGCAGATTTCTGCAAAGGGTGTACATATTCCTGTAATCCCCGAAATTTACAACCCGATTCTTGACCAACTCGAGACCTTGAACATTAAAATGGAGGAAGAGTATGGCCTGCCACTGAGTGAGGCAATAGGGTGATAAATTTTCAATAAAGTTTTAACCTGATTTTACTGTTTAACTTCTTCCCCCTGCTATAAGGGGAAGAAGTTATTTCTTTTTTGAGAACAGGGTTCCCGTTTTTAAAATATCCTGCGCAAACCTGTTCAACAAAATGGTTGAATCAGAATTGTTTTTGTCAGTTAATCTGATGACCGAGTTTCCACTGTCTAACTTATTGATATCAATTTCATAGACTGGCTTCCTTTACCAACTAAAAAAGAGACCGTCAAAACTGACGGCCTCCTTACTAAACAGTGACTGAGGTTTCTTAGGTCCTGATACCCAGTCTGAAAATCCTGTAATTTGGCGAAGGTTTAACAGTACCTTCCTCCAGCAAAATATACATAAATCTTACTGTAGTTTCGGTTGGAGCTGTGGAAAACCTTAGTTTGCCAAAACTTGATCCTGCCGGTATGGTAATTGTACCATTGTTCAGAATAGTATAAGGTGGTGGATTGAACATGGTCTTGGCAGTTGATGCAAGTGCAAAGAAGTCAATATTCCTTACCGCAGGCTTACCGGCAGCATTAAGGGTTGGAGGTTCTAAAAGTAGAACGTTTTGCGAAACATCGCGATAAACAGAATCAACCACTCTCCAGCTCAGAGTCAGGTCCTGCTTCTGGTGAGGACCAACAAGCTGAACCTGGATAGCCGTATCTGCATGCGTGCCTCGGATTTCCCCCGACCAGAATGAACCGGTGCCCACCCAGGTATATCCCGTGGTCAATCCATGTGCCATGTTTGAAAACTCAACAACCAGCGGGCCATCGTAAATAAAATCATGGTCCCTGCAGCTCTGTGTTGCAAAAACCACAGAGATGATCACCAGTCCTGAGATAATAAATTTTCCTATATTTTTCATATCCATAATTATTTAAAAAGGTTAGTATCCCGGGTTTTGTATCAGATTGGGGTTATTATCCCTTTCTCCTAGAGGAATTCTCATCACTGTGCGGTAATCATTCCACGAAAGCGGAGTACCAACTTCCGGTTTTGGAATGTCCCTACCAAGCCTGGTAAGATCAAACCACCGGTGACCTTCAAAACACAACTCGGTTCTTCTTTCTTTCAGAATTGCATCAAGCAGGCCGGCATCATCAGCAGTAGTTGAAAACAATCCTCTTGCTAGCCTAAGGTCATTTATGGCGATCCTGCATAAAGCAAGATCCTGGGCAGGTCCGGGATGGAAATACGATTCGGCAAGAATCAACTGTATTTCAGAAGTGCGGATAATGGCAACATCGTCCCAATAAGACTGACCTTTCCAGCCATTCCACTTAAGTGTGAAGAATACAGTCTCACCCGCTTTATTAAACTGCTGAATCATATTGTTAGCGGTAACGCCAACAGCAGTGATTCCGCGCACATCACCTGGTTCAAACTGGTTCCTCAGGTCGGTACGGAAAATAATATCGCCGTAGCCAATACCACCGATGGTCCTAACAAGGATACCTGAAAGTGATGTGTTGATGTTTTGTATCTCAGATTGCTCATACCTCAGCTCAAAAATGGATTCAGTACCCGGTGAGGATGAGAAAACAGTTCTATACTGAGCTGCAGGAGTGAGCCAGTTTGGACCACGGGCAGCCTTAACTGTCAGTGCATAATCACGTGCCTGGCCCCATTTGCCCCAGTAAAGGTAAAGACGCGCAAGCATAGATTGTGCAGCCAATTTTGTTGCACGGTAAGGCGCATCTTTTGTACCAAGGAATGATTCAGCTTTCAGTAGATCTGCTTCCACCAGCTCGTAACCTGCCTCAATTGTTTCCCTTGCTCCAAAGGTATTGGCATCAATACCTACAAATGGGGTGAGTTTATGTATTACTCCCAGTGGTTGTCCAACAGGGAATCTTGGGTTACGGGCATAAATTCTGAGAAGCTCAAAATAAGCCAATCCCCTGATAAAGTGGGCTTCACCTTTTGCCTGGTCAATCCGTGCCTGTGTTCCGTCAGAAACATTATCCACAGAAGCCAGAATTAGATTTACCCTGTTAATCAAACGGTAGGCATTGGTCCATACTGTAATATCTTCTCCAAAACCTGCACCTTCACCGTTTACAGGATGTGCCGGAAATCGGTTTGAATTGGAAAGAGCAATTTTCCCGTTATCAGCCAGCAATTCGCCTGCGACGAATATATCGCGGCCATAAAAGTTAACTGTCTGCAAAACGTCATAAAGGCCAACAATCACAGCTTCAACACCGGCGATGTCATTCAGTGCCACTTGATCGGAAATTGAAGACCGCGGCTCGGTATTCAGCCACTCGTTGCAGGAAGTTGCAAAAATAAGCGCAGCAACCGCAAAAATTGTTATAAATCTATATTTCATCATTTTTTAGAATTTTAAAATTAGAAGGATGATTTAACGCCAAAGGTAACCACCTTGCCCTGTGGATATACACCAAAATCGTCGCCGGTGAATTCAGGGTCGAGACCGCGGTACTTTGTCCAGGTAAGCATGTTGGTGGCCTGTCCGAATATCTGGAGGCTGCCAAGTCCTACTCTTGAGACCAGCGATTTTGGCAGGTTATAGGTGATGTTGATGTCCTTTAACCTCAGGTATTCCATATTCTCGAGCGACCAGCTGTTCAAACCGTAGAAACTTGTGGGTGAACCCCCGTAAACGTTCCCATTCATCGGCCTTGGAACATAAGTCATATCTCCCGGCTGTTTCCACCTGTCATCAAATACATATTGGAACTGGTTTCTGTCACCAGTGTTACCAGAGCGGAAACCAAACTGTTTTTCAGTGAGGTTACGGTAATTACCGCCTGAATATTGCAGGAAGAATGAGAAAGAGAAACCACCAAAACTGAATGTATTTGTAATACCTCCGTAGCGGGTTGGAACTTGTGGGCCAAACCATGCACGGTCTTCAAATTTTGGGATATAGGTAATGTCACCATTCTTATCGTAATACATTGGTCTGCCGTCGGCAGGGTTTACACCTGCATACTGAAAAATATACCAGTCGTTCAATGACTGACCAACCTTAGTACGGGTGTCGAGATAATCCTGTCCCGGAAGGAGTTTTGTAATTTCATTTCTGAGGAGGGAAATGTTGAAGTCGGTACTCCATGTAAACTTATTCTTTTGAATATTCACTGTATTTAAGGTGAATTCAATTCCCTCATTCTTCATTTCTCCAATGTTCTGCGCAATGCTGCTCCATCCTGTACTAGGTGGCAATGGCCGGCTCAGTAATAATTCGCTGGATATTCTTGAATAGACATCAAAATCAAACAGAATGCGGCCTCTAAATGCAACAAGGCTTAAACCAAGATTGGTCGTTTTACTTTCTTCCCAGGTAAGGAAATTATTAGGAAGAACACTGGGACTCATACCTGCCAAACCAAGATAATCTGGTCCGCCTGCAAAAAGTCCCCTGGCAGTAAAATCACCGATTGCAGCATCGGCACCGGCAATACCGTAGCTAACCCTTATTTTTAAATCATCCAGGAAATTGGCAGCCCAGCCCATGAATGGCTCAGAAGAAATCCTCCATGCGAAAGCACCTGAGGGGAAAGTACCCCAGCGGTTTTCAATGCCAAAGCGAGAGTTGCCATCAGCGCGAACCGTAAAAGTAGCTATATACTTATCGTCAAAAGTATAATTCAGTCTACCGAAGAAGCCTGCCATTTTGAAGTCAGAATAACCTGCAGAAGCCACAGTAGGAGTTGCTGTGGTACCTAAGATATTGAATTTGTAGTTGGGCAAACCCTGTCCTTCTGCCGAAAGGGAAGTAAACAACCTTTGACTAATCTCAAAACCTGCAAGTGCTCCAACATCATGTTTCTCACCAAAACGCTTGTTGTAGCTCAGTGTATTGGAGGATTGCCAGATAAAAAAACGGGTTTGGTATGCAAAAACATTTCCTGCAGTCGCTCTTCCGTTACCTGTTCTTGGATCCCACAATTGATTTTCTATCACATCATTTACATCGGCACCAATAAAACCCCTGAATCTCAGATTGTCAGTGATTTTCCAGTTGATGGCATTACTCTGGATTATTTTTGTGGTATACCCCTTATTGTAATTCATGTAAGTATCCCCCACAACATTGAAATTAAGTGTTCCAAAAAGGAGGTTAGGCTGACCGAAATAACTGCCGTCCTCATTGTATATGGGGTTCATTGGGACAACCTGCCAGCCGCTTCGCACCGGGTTGGCAAATGCACCGCCTGATGAAACAGTGTTCTGCCCGTAAACCGAGATGCTTGTACTGTTCTCAATAGATAATTTTTTATTCACCTCGTGGTCAAGGTTCACCCTCAGGGTACCCCTATTAAAGTAGGAGGTAATTACGTGTCCGTCGGTGTGATTGTATGATCCGGAAATAAAGAATTTTGTTCTTGTTCCTCCGCTTGCTGAAAGCCTGTAATCCTGGATGTTACCGGGCTTATAGATTTCTGACTGCCAGTCGTAGGTAGGCGCAAGGGAGTAATCATAGGTATCAGTAACGGCATCATATCCTAGCCATCCCCTGTTAACGAAATCGGTTCTCCTGGTTGTAAAGTTGACATGCGCAGTACCCCATCTGTTCCTGAAGGCTTCCAAGTCCAACTCAATCCACTCTGGTCCGCTTAAAACATCGTAGGTTTTGATGTTGGTACTTCTGCCTCGTGAGGCATAAAAATCAAACCTGGTTTTTCCGCCATCCTGCTCCCGGCCTCTTTTGGTGGTGATGATTACAACACCATTCGCGCCGCGCGAACCGTAAATAGCTGTTGCCGACGCATCTTTGAGAACATCGATTGATTCAATGTCATCAAAGTTCAATCCGGAAAGGGTGTTGGAAGATGTAAGCATACGGGAAGGATTTCCGGTTTGTACCTGTACCCCGTCAATGATATAAAGGGGTGCAATACTTCCAAAAGAGCCGATACCACGGATAACAACCGAAACAGCACCACCCGGGATACCACTGGAAGCAGTTACCTGCACACCGGCAGCACGGCCCTGAATTGCACGGTCGATACTAGGTATCGAGGTTTTCCCAAAAGACTCTGAACGAACTGTTGCAATGGATCCGGTTACGTCTCTTTTGCGTTGAGCTCCATATCCAAAAACAACAAGTTCATCCAGGCCAACAATGACAGGGTCAAGTGTAATATCAATTACCCTCAAACTGCCAACAGCGACTTCTGCCTGCTTCATTCCAATAAAAGAAAAAACCAGTATGGAATTTACCGAGGGTACATTAATTGCGTAGTTACCATCTAGGTCGGTAACTGTACCAATTGTAGTCCCCTTAATTGTGACAGAAGCTCCAGGAATTCCAAGTCCGTCTTCTGAAGACGTAACTTTTCCTGTGACCCTAATTTCCTGCGTCATTGCCAATAGTGAGCAAAATAACAGCATCAGGAAACTGAAAAAGATTTTTTTCCTCATGTTTTGATTAATTAGGTTAATTAAGAATTAAAAACATCTAACTAAAAGTTAGTTTGCTAATTAAATAAAAACAAATGTTAAAAGCAATAGCAAGGTTTTTAAATAGAATGGTTCAAAATAAGTAAAAGATTAATAATCTGCATGTTAGTAATCTTTTATTACTTGTAATTTTATAAAAAAAGCTGATTCTTTTTGAAAACGTTTGAAACGAGGGGAGCCGGCTGGATTTCTACATATGAAGTATTATCATTATCAAATAACCCTAATTGGTTAATATTACTTTTTGGTAATTTTATGACTTGATAAGGTTCAGGCAGGTGAGGAAATTACATACAGCATTATTTTTATTACAGAGCCTAAGCCGTTTTCAACTTTTTCACGTGGCCAGTCTTATACCTCTTATTTTACTTGAAATCCAGTTGATGCTCATACTACTCCAATGGGTTGAATTTGCCTGATGGGAGGGGTTAGTTAAAACAATACGGCCATGCGCTGGTTTCTGCAACGGACAAACGGCGGAGATGTTTTGGTGTTGAGGGCATCAGGCGCCGATGGGTACAATAACTATTTTTATAATGAACTTGGAGTAAGTTTTAATTCCGTTGAAACTATTGTTTTTCACAGTGCGGAAGCTTCAAATAGTACCTATGTACACGACAGGATTAACAAGTCAGAGGCTGTTTGGATTGCCGGTGGTGACCAGTGGAATTACGTTTCGTACTGGCGAGATACCCCGGTAAGCGAATTGATCAATAAGGCTATCATGGAACGTAATATTATATTATAATAGGTGGAACCAGTGCTGGGATGGCCGTGCTGGGTGGTTATTATTTTTCAGCGCAAAACGGAACGGTAACAGCCTCCGCTGCTCTCAATAATCCTTACAATAGCAGAGTTACCGTTGATACAACCGGTTTCTTTAAACTGGATATCCTGAAACATGTTAATACCGATACACATTACAACATTCCCGACCGCCGAGGCAGGCATGTGGTTTTTATGGCAAGGTTGGTAAAGGATTATGGTATAACCGGGGTGAGGGGAATTGCCTGCAATGAGCATACTGCAGTTTGTATATATCCCGACGGCAATTCAAGGGTATTTGGCGATTACCCTGCCTACCAAAATTATGCTTATTTTTTACAGGTGAATTGTTCCGAAAACCCCTGGCCCGAAACCTGTGTTCAGAATTCACCCTTTTTGTGGAACCGTAATTCCAAAACCCTGAAAGTTTATAGGCTTCCCGGAACAGAAACAGGGCAAAATATTTTTGACCTCGCTACCAGGGAAAGAGGTACGGGGGGAGTTTGCCAGGACGGGCGGGGGATAGAGGACAATTCTATTCAATTGACTGCGCACCAATGGATTGAACCCCGCCGATTTCAATTCCGGGATCCACAACAGACCAATTTCAGCCAAAGGTTTTTCCTAATCCTGTTGGCACGGGCTATTTAATGATTCAACCTGCAGGGAACCCTAGGTTTTCCATCGAAGTGTTTGACTTAACCGGCAGAATGGTTCTAACTGCCATAGCTGAAAACCCACAGGAATTTATTCTAACTTTAAACCAATTGAGGTTAGGTATTTATTTATTGCGGGTAACTTCTACTATTGGCAGTTTACTTAAAAAGATAATAATCCTTTAATTCTGTTAAAGGCTAATTCCTAAAAGGAAAGTAAAGGACTTGTTTTTTAAAACTTCTGCTTTGCCGGCCGCAATATCGTTCAACCCAATATTATATGCAATACCAATTCTCAGTGATTCAAATTCAACCTGGTAACCCAGTTTAATTCCAAAATCAACATAATGAATTTGTCCGGTTGACGTGCCAAAATCCAGCTTTTCTGATGAACCATCATCAGTAATTTTTCCTGAAAAGGCAATGGCAGCAAAAGGCCCTGCATCAAATGTCATAAAAATATCGTCCAAATCGAATTTGTAGCGCCAATTGAGCGGCAGATTAACATAATTCAATTTTACATCAAAATTGCTGTATTCTCCACGTATTCGGTAACCGCGTTGCGCAAATTCAATTCCCAGCACCTGGTAAAAATTTTCGGCCAGTTTGATTTCATTTGAAATTCCAAGTGAAAAACCTGTTTTTTTATTGGTTTCAATTGAAGCCGAATCAATAAAATAAACTACATCGGATAACACAAGGCCTCCTGAAATTGTAAACTTCTGGCCATAAAAATTAATACATAAAAATAGTAGGGTAAGAAAGAGAATGGGTTTTTTCATAAAGCATACTGATTTCCTGTATAAAAATGGTTAATCCACAAATTTAATGTTCAAACCCTAAAAAACAAAAGGCTGCCAAATATGGCAGCCTTTTGTTTATTTTGAGAACTTTTACCTAGTAGTTTTCGTTTTGCACCAGGAATTCGTTAACATCAATCTCTCTTTGCGGAATCGGGTGAACCAAACGCCAGTCGTTCCATTGTAGGGTAACACCTGCACCCCATGGTGATCCGGGAGGTGTTACAATACTACCCTGCCATCTTTTCAAATCATGCAGTGAATGGCCTTCAAAACACAATTCCTTGTAACGGTCAGACTGTATAAGTGCAAGGGTGATATCCCCGGGATTAGCAATCAACGTAGCTTTAGCCCTATTCCTTATCTTATTCAGATCGTTGATTGGGGTATCTCCTATAGCCGTTGTATTCATGAAGTTAGCCTCTGCACGGGTGAGGTACATTTCTGCAAGTCGAATAACATTGATATAGGCGTCATATTTGCCCCATTTGGAAGAACGAATTCTAAATGGGGGAGACCCTCTATTGGCTCCAAGACTCCTGTAATACATTCCTGATATTTCGGCTATCACCTTGGCCTCAGGGTTAGATTCAATTGGCCCTCCTCTTAAATCACCAGGTTCAAAAAGATTAACATGAGCAGCCTGAATACGTACATCACCTCTTCCAAAACCAGGCAAGCTCGCAAAGAATGTACCAATTCCAGCATTGGCCTGACCAGCGTGGCTATATAAATTTTGCCTGATCATAAATACATCCTCCTTTGTGTACCCGTCGTTGTTAAAGCAGGCACGGGGGGTGGAATTCAATGCATCAGGGCCAAAGGCTGTGATAACAAAGCTTGCTTCTTCGGCAGTTTTTTGCCAGTCTTTTTGTGAAAAATACACCCTGGCAAGAAAAGCCGCAGTATTTGAGGCTGTTGCAAGTCCTCTGTTTGCTCCTGCTTTACTCATTGGGTTTACACCACCAGGTGCAAAAATATTTTTTGCATCATTCAAATCATTTATAATCTGTGTATAAACGCCTGCAACAGTCGCCCTGGCAGGGAAAGTAATGTCCTCGTAAGTTTGAACTGGTGTTAATACAATAGGTACACCAAGGTGTGTATTACCAGCAGTGAATCCCCATGGTTGTGCATAGAATCGTACGAGTTCAAAATACAGAATACCGCGGATAAATTTGGATTCAGCTTCTACTCTTCTTCTATCCGGGTCATCTGTGTTAGAGGAAATCTTATCAAGGTTGGCCAAAACATTGTTTACAATATTTATAGCCCTGTAGGAAACAATCCATTTGTTCGCAACTGTTGATTCATTTTTGTTCAATACCTTCCTGTACATATTTCTCCACTGGGAGAAAGTACCGTCCCACACCAAGCGAGTATTTCCATTTGCACCAAGCAGGTCTGACTGGAATATGCTGGTTCCGGCAAAAAGTTCAGATGATCCAACCAAACTCCAGGCACCATCCAATGCCAGCTTAACTCCAGCTGCATCAATATACACAAGGTCATAATCAATACTTAGTTCAGGTTCCAATTCCAGGTTTTTTTCGCAGGCCGTAAACAAGGTCATTACCCCAACAGCCCCGAGAATAATAAAATATTTAAGTGTTTTCATCATAGTTACTTTATTTATTTGTTATGTTCCTCATACTTAAAATCCAAGTTGAACACCAAAAGTAATTGTTCTGGGCTGAGGAGCTGTATAGAAATCATATCCCTGTCTCAGGTTCATTGTCTGGGCTGAAGGTCCTGTACCAACAAAGTTTGCTTCAGGATCCCATCCGGGGTACTCGGTGAATGTGAGCAGATTCAGGGCTTTTGCGAATACCCTGATACTGTTCAATCCATAGTTTGCCATCAGGTTCGACTTGAATGTATATCCAAGTGTAACATCTTTCAGCCTTATATAGGAACCATCGAAAACCAGCATGGAGGAGATGCCGTAACCATTACCAATCCAAAGTCTTGGTTGGGGGTATTTAGATTTGTCTCCGGGTTGTTTCCAGTAGTTATCATAGAACTCCAATGCCTGATTATCAAACCAGGACAATCCGTCGGCCTGCCACTGTCGCCCGCCGTTGAAGATATCATTGCCATAAACAAACTGGAAGGTGAAACCAAAATCAAACCCTTTATATGTTAAAGAGTTGGTTAAACCACCTGTGAAATCAGGATTGGGATCTCCGGCAACCTGGTGCTGTGCAAGTCCAATGTTCGGTGTGGTGGTTGTTTTGGTGTCATCCAGATAAAACAGTGCATCGCCGTTATCAGGATCAACACCTGCATATACCGGCATCCAGAAAATTCCGATGGGTTGACCTTCCATGGCTCTCCAGTTTCCTGTCTGGATGATTTGATCATTGAGGTTGGTGACTTTATTTTTATTGAAGGAAATGTTAAAGTTGGTATTCCATGTCAGAGCACCGGTAAGATTAACCGTATTGATCATGAACTCCCATCCTTTGTTCTCCAGGTCCCCAATATTCTGTACAATGCTTGTAAATCCTGAAGATGCAGGCGTATTTACTGCCAGTAACAAATCTGAAGTGTTTTTGATATAATAATCAATTTCACCGGTTATGCGGTTGTTGAAAAAACCAAAATCAAAACCAACATTGAATTGCTCGGTGGTTTCCCATTTCAGGTTATCCCATGGCAGACTTATGGGCACCAGTCCAGAATATCCGGCATAATTACTGGCTGAATAGAGTCCTCTTGCAGCAAAATTGCCGATTTCAGCATTTCCGGTTAATCCCCAGCTTCCTCTCAACTTGGCAAAACTAATGAAATCAAGGTTTTCCATGAAATTTTCATTGGTAATGATCCATGCTGCCGATGCTGCAGGGAAGAAACCCCACCTTGTTTCTTTTCCGAAACGCGATGAACCGTCATACCTTCCGCTCAGAGTGAACAAATACCTGTCAAATAACTTGATGTTTGATCTGAGGAAGTATGAAAGGAATGTGTACCCTGTTCCGGAACCAGTCATGCTACTTGGTTCGGCAGCACTGGATATTCTTTTAAATGCATCACTGGGGAAGTTTTCAGCAGCGTTGAACTGGGTATCCCTGTAAGCTTCCTCATAGGTTATGCCCCCAACAAGGTTGATACCATAGTTTTGAGCAAAAGTCCTGTCGAAAGTAAAATAATTATTTGCAGTGAAGTTTAACAAGGTAACGGTTCTTTCTTCAGCACTGCCATAAGGACCTCCGTCGTTTGTCAGTCTTCCCCAGTATCCTTTTTCTTTCTGGTTCGTCTGGTCGGCGCCGAACTCGGATCTGAAAGAAAGTCCTTCCATCAGGTTAAACTGTGCAAAAATGTTACCAATGTTCCTGTAAATCAAAGCATCAAAACTGTTATACTTTGCGGGTATTAAACCATTTTCATACTGGGTCAAACTATTGAGTTCATTTGTGCCCGGAATGTAGGCTGGGTCCAGGGGTGGTAATGCAACCATCTGCAGTGGTGTTGCGAAGGCATTGTCGTTGGCAACCCTCCAACTTCTTGATCTCACGGGGTTAAGACTTAAACCGAATGATACAAAATCACTTGCCTTGTGGTCCAGTGTAAACCTGGCACTCACCCTGTCAAAATCGTTATTGATAAGGATGGATTCCTGGTAGGCCCAGCCAAGGGAAGCATAAAACCTGGTTTTGTCATTTCCCCCGGAGGCAGTCAGATCATATTGCTGGGCATAGCCTCTTCTCAGTGCATTATCTTCCCAGTTTTCGTCAGGTCCCTTGGTTAAGTCTGTTGGATTTTCAGGATCTCTCCAGTAGGGAAACCAATCATCTAACAATGCAGCATAGGTACTATAGCCAAGAGCACCAACACCATATAATTCTTCAGTGTTGTTAAAACCTTCCTCAACCAGTGCAAGGTATTGAGCTCTGTTCAGGAATCCAACCTTATTTGCAGGATCACTGAAACCACCCTGTGCAGTAAAATTAAATACGGTTTTACCTTCTTTACCTCTTTTGGTTGTGATAAGAACCACTCCGTTTGCGGCGCGGGCACCATAAATAGCAGCCGCTGAAGCATCCTTCAGAATCTGGATTGTTTCAATATCAGCAGGGTTTAAATCGGCCATCGGGTTCATGGGTTCATTTCCTCCGGTACCAATGTTCTGTGTGTTAATTGAGATACCGTCAATCACGTAAAGAGGCTGGTTATCTGCCGATATGGATGCAGCACCCCGAACCCTTACCTTAATTGCTTGTCCGAGTTTACCACTGCCACCCTGTACATAAACACCTGCAGCCCTGCCCTGGATGGCTGATTCAAAACTTGGCTGTGTGGTATTGGCAATGTCGGCTGAACGTACCTGTGAAACAGAACCGGTAAGCTCTGATTTCAACCTGGTTCCATAACCAACTACAACCAATTCATCCAGTCCAATAGTTTCAGGAGTCATAGTAATGTTGATAACCGACTGGTTACCAACAATTAATTCCTGGGTTTTCATACCAATAAAGGAGAAAACCAAAACTGCATTTGGTCCGGGTACTGATATTGAATAGGCACCATTGAAATCGGTGACCGTTCCTGTGGTAGTGCCCTTCACAACAACTGACGCACCAGGTATGCCCATCCCGTCTTCCGACGAGGTAACAATACCCGTTATGGTGCGTTCCTGTGCCCACGCATTAGAGAAAATGAGGAGCACGAGGGATAGTGTAACAACAAAAATTTTCCTCATAGGTGAAATTTTTAGGTTAATAATTAGTAAAAATATTATCAGGTGAAAATCAAAGGATTTTTATAGTCTTGATTTGTCCCTGTTTTGGTAATAGTTATGCATAAAAATATGCAGTTTTTATTGAAACGCAAATAATTTGCTATGGTTTTTTAATTTGACATATTTTGTTTTTGGGGAAAATTATTTTGTAATATGCAGTAATTAAATGGTTTATCACAGAATAATAGTTGAGAGAAATATTGAGGCTGGATACTGTTATTTAGAACGAGTCTTTAAAAGTATTGCTTCCATTCGGGCTTCATGATTAAACGGAGAACTTGATTAAATTTGTAACCGCAACAAGAAAGTTTATGACCTGAATTCTAATGGATAAGCAGTCCCCTGATAACACATCATATGCCGATACCCCATTAATGCGGCAATACAACCAGATAAAAAGAAAGCATCCCGATGCCATTCTTTTGTTCAGGGTAGGTGATTTTTATGAAACATTCGGGGAAGATGCCATCAGGGCAAGTGAAATACTGGGAATCACGCTCACCAGAAGGGCAAACGGAGCCGCATCGTTCGTGGAGCTTGCCGGTTTTCCGCACCATGCGATTGATACCTACCTTCCCAGGCTTGTAAGGTCCGGGCAGCGGGTGGCCATCTGTGAACAGCTGGAAGATCCAAAGCTCACAAAAAAAATAGTGAAGAGGGGAATTACCGAACTTGTTACCCCGGGAGTATCATTGAATGACAATGTTCTGGAGCGCAGGAAGAACAACTTTCTTGCCTGTGTTTTTTTTGACAAAACAATAGCGGGCGTTTCCTTTCTCGATGTTTCAACCGGTGAGTTTCTGGTAGCCCAGGGCAATTACGAATATGTGGATAAATTGCTGAGTGGTTTTGAACCAAAAGAGGTGCTGGTTGAAAAGAAAAAATTCGGGGAATTTAAGGAAATATTCGGATCAAGGTATTATACTTACCCGCTGGATGAGTGGATATTTTCAGAGGAAAGCTCACGTGAAAAACTGACAAGGCAGTTTGAGACGACATCACTAAAGGGCTTTGGTATTCAACCTTATAATTATGGCATTGTGGCTGCCGGGGCCATATTGCAGTACCTCGAGATAACCCGGCACGACAAACTGGAACATATAACCTCCATCTCCAGGATTGAGGAGGATAATTATGTGTGGCTCGACAGGTTTACAATACGTAACCTGGAACTTTTTCATTCCCTGAATGAGGGAGCAAGAACCCTGCAGGATGTTATAGACAAAACCCTTTCGCCTATGGGCAGCCGCATGCTGAAAAGATGGCTCTCTCTTCCGCTTAAGCAAATCAAACCCATTAATGACAGGTTGAATGTTGTCGATTATTTTCTTCATAATACGGCCGTAAGTGAAGAGGTGGCTTCCTCCCTGAAAATTGTTGGAGACCTTGAACGACTCGTGTCAAAAGTCTCGGTAGGCCGCATTAACCCGCGAGAATTACTGCAGATCAGAACAGCCCTTGTAGAGGTGGAGAAAGTAAAGAAGCTTTGCGGGCAGGAAAATGAAACCCAGCTGAAAGCAATTTCAGAGCAGATGAATCCCTGCATAATTATTAGAGACAGAATTTCCCAGGAGTTGGTTTCAGACCCTCCGGTTCAGCTTCAAAAAGGAAATGTGATTGCCAGGGGTGTGTCGGCCGAACTGGATGACCTCAGGGAAACTTTATATTCCGGCAAGGATTACCTTATTCAGCTGCAGCAGAGAGAAATTGAAAGAACAGGGATACCCTCACTCAAGGTGAGTTTTAATAATGTGTTTGGGTATTATATTGAGGTGCGTAATACCCATAAGGACAAGGTGCCGGATGACTGGATAAGAAAACAAACCCTTGTAAGTGCTGAGCGTTATATTACAGGAGAATTGAAAGAGTATGAAGAAAAAATTCTGGGTGCCGAGGAGAAAATACTTGCTCTGGAAACCAGGCTATTCAATGACCTGGTTTTATCTGTCGTGGAGTATATACCTGCCATTCAGTTGAACGCTTCCTTGCTTGCCAGGCTGGACTGCCTGCACTCCTTTACCGTTTTAAGCCGGGAAAACAAATATTGCCGGCCCGAGATCAATGAGTCCCTTGTAATAGACATAAGGCAGGGCAGGCACCCGGTGATTGAAAAACAATTACCGGCAGGAGAGGAATATGTGCCAAACGATGTTTTACTGGATTCAGGTGAAACACAGATAATCATTATTACAGGTCCCAACATGTCAGGGAAATCTGCAATCTTAAGGCAAACAGCATTGATTGTCCTACTGGCACAGATTGGCTGTTTTGTTCCGGCAAAAAGTGCATCCATTGGTGTAATTGACAAAATATTCACCAGGGTGGGTGCTTCCGATAATATATCTCTTGGTGAATCCACCTTTATGGTGGAAATGAATGAAGCAGCAAGTATTTTGAATAACCTCTCGGAGCGTAGCCTTATTTTGCTTGATGAAATAGGACGGGGAACCAGTACTTATGACGGAATTTCCATTGCATGGGCCATGGCCGAATATATTCATGAGTTTCCGCATGGGAAGGCAAAAACTTTGTTTGCCACGCATTACCATGAATTGAATGAGATGGAGAAATCTTTCCCAAGGATTAAGAACTTCCATATTGCCGTAAAGGAGTTGGAGAACAGGGTTATATTTTTAAGGAAATTCATTCCCGGTGGAAGCGAGCACAGTTTTGGCATTCATGTAGCCAAAATGGCCGGCATGCCAAAGAGCGTTGTGAGCAGGGCAGGTGCAATTTTAAAGGAACTGGAACAGTCACACCAGAAACAATCGCTTACAAAACCGGTTGCTGATTTGGCTGACCACAGGGAAGGACTTCAACTCAGCTTTTTCCAGCTGGATGACCCTGTGCTGAAACAAATCCGCGACCAGATAAGGGATCTGGATGTGGATAATCTTACTCCAATTGAAGCGCTGAACAAATTAAACGAGATAAAGAAAATATCGGGTTTGTAGTTCAGGCTGGGGCGAGGGCTTCAGAATTTTCATTTTAATATTTTGCAGAAAAAAAATTTCGGTTAACTTTGCACCACTTATTGCGGGAATAGCTCTTCCCGATCGCAATCGGGAGGTAGAGCAAAAAACCGCAAAGATGCGGGAATAGCTCAGTTGGTAGAGCACGACCTTGCCAAGGTCGGGGTCGCGGGTTCGAGTCCCGTTTCCCGCTCAAATCCCGGCACAAGCCGGGATTTTTTTCAGGTTTTTTTGTAAATTTGTATATGCTGCCCGGGTGGTGGAACTGGTAGACACGCAGGACTTAAAATCCTGTGACCATTGCGGTCGTGCGGGTTCAAGTCCCGCCCCGGGTACTGAAAAAGAGTGAGAGTGTGAGCGAGAGCGGGCAGTTTCACTCTTTTTCCTCAAAACTCACTTTGACACCCGCACTTTTACAGTTCGATTTTCTTATCTTAGTTTCTGATTTCAATCTTTTATCATGTTTGATTTTCAGAAACTCGAAGTATACCATAAGGCAAAATCCTATTGCACAGAGATATCAGAGTTGATTAAATCAAAGGATTTTGATCGTACAACAAATGATCAGCTTCGACGAGCATCATTTAGTATTATGCTAAATATTGCAGAGGGATCTTCCCGTTTTGGACAGAAGGACAGAAGAAATTTTTTAATTATTGCGCGTGGAAGCGCATTTGAGTGTGCTGCAATTATGGATTATCTTATGGAGACTAATGAAATCGATTATGAAACTTATCTGAAATATACCGGTAACCTTGAAGAAATATCCAAAATGCTTTTGGGCTGATAAAGAAGCTTGATGTAAAAGCTTGATTATATGGTTTCATGTCAGATTTTACTTATCAGGTGTGAGCGAGAGCGGGCAGTTTCACTCTTTTTCCTCAAAACTCACTTTGACACCCGCACTTTTACAGTTCGATTTTCTTATCTTAGTTTCTGATTTCAATCTTTTATCATGTTTGATTTTCAGAAACTCGAAGTATACCATAAGGCAAAATCCTATTGCACAGAGATATCAGAGTTGATTAAATCAAAGGATTTTGATCGTACAACAAATGATCAGCTTCGACGAGCATCATTTAGTATTATGCTAAATATTGCAGAGGGATCTTCCCGTTTTGGACAGAAGGACAGAAGAAATTTTTTAATTATTGCGCGTGGAAGCGCATTTGAGTGTGCTGCAATTATGGATTATCTTATGGAGACTAATGAAATCGATTATGAAACTTATCTGAAATATACCGGTAACCTTGAAGAAATATCCAAAATGCTTTTGGGCTGATAAAGAAGCTTGATGTAAAAGCTTGATTATATGGTTTCATGTCAGATTTTACTTATCAGGTGTGAGCGAGAGCGGGCAGTTTCACTCTTTTTCCTCAAAACTCACTCTTACACTCGCACTTTTTTTATAATAGCTTCTGTCTCGTCTTAGAATTAATTAACCATTAAATCCTCGTGCAATGTTCGACTTTTGGAGGGCTTGCTGGCAGGATCCAGCCCGCTGAAAATTTCGTTTACATACTTTTTAGCCATACGCTGTGGGGTTCCCTCCAGGCTGTGGTCATTCAGGTCCAAGCCCATTGTTTCCATGATTTGCCTGAAATTCCATGCGATCTTATTGATTTTTGCTGTTTTGCTGTCAAAGTAGAGCCCGGCAAATTTCTCCGGAGAATTATGTCCATTACAGTTGTGACCATTGGATTTGATTGCGCTGCGTTATATCAGAAAGTCAGTTTCGGACAATATATAAATTCCGTTCGGGTGCATGATGATTTTATTTAGTTGGATTGATATTCCTTCAGGTTTTCTATAAGCTTTTTCCTGGAAAAGAAAATCCTGCTTTTTACAGTACCGATTTTCAGATTCAGGGCATCGGCAATTTCTTTGTACTTATAACCGGAAGTATGCATCTGGAATGGGATTCTGAATTCGTCCCCAAGCGCATCAATATTCCTGTTGATTTCTTCCAGGCTGATATTTGCATCGGGTTTGCTGAAACCGGAGTCTTCGGGCTTGTTCAGATGGAACAGATCCCAGGTATTATCCACCCTTGTATTTTCTTTTTTAGACTTTCGGTATTTGTTAATGAAGGTATTCTTCATAATTGTAAAAGTCCAGGCTTTCAGGTTGGAATTGGCAGTGAACTGTTCCCTGTAAGTGAGAGCCCTGAGAAAAGTTTCCTGCACCAGGTCTTTTGCTTCGTTTCTGTTTGAAGTCAGGCTCATTGCAAACCTTTCGAGATTGTTTTCCAGGCTTACCAACTGATAGTTAAATTCTACTGTGGTCATATTTGTTTTTGTTTATTGGTTATTAAAAATGTTTAACAAAAATATAAAAACAATAAACAAAAAACAAATTATGAGTATTTAAATTTTTGTTAAAAAACCATAAACAAAAAGAAGAAAAGCCCGGAATGAAGATTCTGGGCCGGTTTTATGTGTTTAAAATAAATTAAAAAAAATAAACAAAAACTGCTTTGCTGACGTCAGAAAATATTTTCTGAAAGCATTTTCTGAAAATTTTCAGCAGATTTCAGGTGAATGAAGTTGGGAGGTAATGTCTTAAATTCCCTGTTGGTTTGATAACCTGTAAAAAGAATGGTTTTATCAGGGAAATTCAGAGATAGTTTTTCAAGATACCTGTCCACATCTTTTTCGCTCATGCCGGTTGTAAAGCTTGTGAGCAGTATATCAATATTGCGGATGTGTGCAACTTGAACCAGGTCACTGAGGGGAACTGCCTGGCCCAGATAAATTACTTTGTGCCCATGTTTTCGTAACATGTAATTGTAAAAAAGCAAACCCAGTTCGTGTAGTTCAGATTCGTGCAGAAAGAGCATGAAGGTTCTGGCATTCTCCCGTGCAACAGGCAGTTGACCGTCGATGGCCGTAATTATTTTTTGCCGCATGAGATTGGAAATAAAGTGTTCCTGCGCGGCATTAATGGTTCCAATCAGCCAAAGGAGGCCAATCCGGTCAAAAAACGGGTAGATTATTTTAATCACGGTTTCTTCGAAGCCATTTTTCAAAATAGAATTGTTCAGGATTTTCTCAAATTTCAATTCATCCATGTCCAGCATGGAAACAATCAATTGTTCGATCTGGGTTTCTAAGTCAGAAGATTCTTTTGTAAGCCGAATAGCTGCTTCTGCCAGTTCCGCGCGGGTCATATCGGCCAGCCGTGAAATTTTCCATCCATGACGGTTGAGCATGGACACATTCAGCAATTTCTTTAAATCCTCGTCGTTATAATACCTGATATTGGTTGCTGTCCTCTCGGGCTCAATCAAATTATACCTTTTTTCCCATATCCTGATGGTATGGGCCTTTATTCCCGACAATTCTTCCAGATCCTTGATTGAGTAATTTCCCATTGTTATTTTTTATGCTTTTAACAATCAAGTAATTAATTTGTTCAAAATGTAAAGGATTGTTTTCTGATTCATCTGAGTTTTCGGCTTATCATTAAACCATCCCTGATTGGCAGGATGGTATTCTCAAACTGCTTGTTTCCCTTCAGCATTTCGCAGTAATTCAATATACCCATGGTAGAGGGGTCTTCCCTACAGTCAGGATTTAGCACTTTTCCGTTCCAGAAAATGTTGTCCGCTATAAGAAATCCCCCAGGTTTAAGCATGGGTATCAATAGTTTCAGATAATCAGGGTACTCACTTTTTTCCCCGTCAATAAAAGCCAAATCAAACAGTAAATCAATACTCCTGAGAATTTGTAAAGCATCCCCGTTATGGAGAATTATTCTGTTTGTCAATCCGGCTTTTTCAAAATACTTCAGTGCAAGTTCCCTGAGTTCATCATTTTTGTCAATCGTATGAAGTGTCCCTCCGGCTTTTAACCCCCTGGCAAGGCATATTGCCGAATAGCCTGTGAAAGTTCCGATTTCAATGATGAGTTCGGGGCGGATCATATGGCTGAGGAAAGTAAGTAACTGGCCCTGCTGATGGCCCGAAATCATTCTTGGATTGAGTACTTTCTGACAGGTAATACGGTTGAGTTCTGCGAGTACAGGATCTTCAGGTGTTGCTGTTCCTGAAATAAATTCGTCCAATAGGGATGGATATTTTTTAGTCATATTTGACATTAAGTGTAAAGCAAAGTGGAGATTTTTTCCGTATCAAGCACTTCATTGGCGATCTCCATAATCAGGTTCCCGGAGATAGAATCTATTTTCCTGCTTATTACTTCCAATGTGTCCACCCTGTTGAATACAAGAAGGCTTTTACCCATAACCAGCATATAGTTTTCATTGTTTTCAGAAGAAATGGCTATTTGTCCCAATAATTGCTTCTTGGCCTTGCTCAATTGTAATTGTCCTAATTTGTTTTTCCTGAGAAGCTCAAATTCTTTTATTACCAGTTCTATACAACGGTACAGGTTATCCTTATCGGTGCCAAAATACACACCAAATAATCCTGTTCCGTTATAGGCGCTGTAAAAGGATTCGGTGTTATAAGCAAGTCCTGATTTTTCCCTCAATGCGATGTTCATCCTGGAATTCATTCCCGGGCCGCCCAGAAGATTGTTAATAAGCACCATGCCCAGCCTGCTGGGGTGTTTAAGGCCAAAAGCCATATTTCCGATAATGCAATGCGACTGATGTGTGTTTTTCTTTACTTTTTTCAGAAAAGGATGATAGAGATGACTCTGTTTCCTGTTTTTCTCACTCAGGTTTGCAGGAATATTTCCAAAATGTATTTCAGAAAGTTTTATAATTTTTTTAAAGTCAAAATTTCCTACACAGCTGAAAACCATTTGATTGGTGTGGTAGTTTTCCCTGATGAAATTTCTGATATGCTGGGATGAAAATGTTTTCAGGTATTTTGGTGAACCTAAAATATTCCTTCCAAGAGGGTCATTCTTGAAAACCATCTCCTCAAATTCATCAAAAATCCATTCCGAAGGGGAATCCTTGTAGGAGTTAATTTCATCAATAATTACATCCCTCTCCTTTTTCAGTTCCTTTTCAGGAAAAGTGGAATTAAAAACAAGATCGGCCGTAAGCTCCATTGATCTTTGCAAATCATCCCTCAGAAAAGACGAATAGACACAAGTTTCTTCTTTTGTTGTGTATGCGTTAATTTCTCCACCTACATTTTCGAGCCGGTTAATGATATGGTGTGCTTTCCGCTTGCAGGTGCCTTTGAAAATAGCATGTTCAATAAAATGCGCCAGGCCATGTTCTTCCTTTTTCTCATCCCTCGAACCGGCATTGATAATTATTCCGCAGTGAGCCACATCCGATGAAGATTTCTTATGGATAACCCGTATGCCGTTTTGAAGAACATGAATATTGTATGTCATTGCTCAAAATGATTTCCTGCAAATGTAAAAATAGGAATGAATTGGAGAAGGAGTAAGCTGGTCTTTAATTTAAAACCATTCTAAATGTTTTGTGGTAAAAAAGTGTTTTGTAAAATCATTTTTTTCCATAGATTTGCATCCCTGTTATATTGGTACCATAGCTCAGTTGGTAGAGCAACGGACTGAAAATCCGTGTGTCCCTGGTTCGATTCCGGGTGGTACCACAAGATTTAGAGCCTGCTCAATATTGCAGGCTTTTTT
>JBBIHY010000003.1:0-118149 GCA_037446695.1 Bacteroidota bacterium | reverse complement strand
CATGAAATCGAAGAAATACCTGATGGAATTAAAGGCAAATCCGGAGTTACAGAGGCAACTAATATTAAAAAACGTTTAGTGGCGTGTGTCCCTGTCCCGATGCATCGGGACGATTCCGGGTGGTACCACAAGATTTAGAGCCTGCTCAATATTGCAGGCTTTTTTTATGAGTCATTATTGTTACATACTCTACAGTGCTGATCTCAACAGTTTTTATGTTGGAGAAACAGAAGATTTGGATGAACGGCTCAGCCAGCACAGGGCGGGTTTTTATAAGCAATCCTACACAAAAAGAGCTTCGGATTGGGAGGTTTGGTTATCCATTGAGTGCAAGGACAGGGTGCAAGCACGGAAAATTGAATCCTATATCAAAGGCATGAAATCGAAGAAATACCTGATGGAATTAAAGGCAAATCCGGAGTTACAGAGGTTGTTCTGTCCGGACTGGTAACTGATCCCCAGAGATATTTTGATTATCATCAATCAGCAAATGACACTATTGATAAGGTGAACAGGAGGGAAATGTAACCGGGTAGTGCTGCTATGACAGCGATCATTTACCTGGTGGATAAACTTGATATTTTTAGCACTTCCCTTTCGAATGATTAAACAGCCTCAAAAAAGTAAGACTTTTTTTCTTCAATATTGTCGTAGGTAAATATCTTTTTACCGTGATTTTCCCTGAAAAAACTAAGTAATCCAAAATCCCCGATACACAGAGTACTGTGAAAAAAAGCGGCGGATATCCAAATCAGCGAGCCAATGCCATGCGAAAAAAAGGAGATTGTTATGAAAAGGCCGGTAATAATAACAAAAGGTGAAAGCGCCACAATGAAAAATTGTGTACGGTTCATCACAAAATTTTGTGCAGCTGCATAAAACATCAAATACTTCCATTCCACACCGTATACAATTTTTTTTGCACCAAGAAGCTTACAAACCAGTCCATGTATGCCCTCGTGCAGAGGTATAACAGGTATTGCACCAATAAAAAATCCATATGTGGTGAATTTCAAAACAGCATTCCACCTGATACCGGAAAAGGATATGAAATAATAATTCAGGTAGAAAGTAAAAGCAAAAAGCAGAATGACCAGAAAAAAATAACTCAGCATAACGATGTTATACCTGGTGATATATTTCATAAGAAAAGGCACGGTAGAGGAGAAATCAATTTCCTCAATCAATTTATAATCTGGGTTATTCTGTAGAATGTCCGCTGTGGGAATCATCTTGGGTAGTTTCAGACTTCCAAAAGGAAATAACTTAATTTCATATCGTTTTCATTGCCGAAAATTAGGTAAATTTGCCGGATATTTCAGGCCTTATTGTTTTGCCCTTTAAATCGCAGGCCCTGATTCATTTTATTTCCTGTACAGTAAATTACTGAATATGAGCGCCGTACAAAATAATCAAAAAGTAATATTAATTATTCTCGATGGATGGGGAATTGGCAATGGCTCCAAATCTGATGTAATTGCCCAGGCCAACACACCCAATATGGATAGATTGATCAGGAAATATCCTAATTCCCAGCTTTTAACCAGTGGGGAGCATGTTGGCCTTCCCGACGGGCAGATGGGAAACTCAGAGGTAGGTCACCTGAATATTGGAGCAGGGAGGAAGGTATACCAGGACCTGGTGAGAATCAATCTGGCAATAAAGGACAACAGTATTAGTGAGAATGAAGTGCTCAGGAATGCCTTTCAGTATGCAAAAACCAATAATAAAAGTGTTCATTTTCTGGGCCTTGTTTCAGATGGAGGCGTTCATTCTTCTGATAGGCATTTGTATAAATTATGCGATATAACAAAGGATTACGGACTTGACAGGGTTTATATCCATGCATTTACTGATGGACGCGATACCGACCCTGAAAGTGGACTTGGATTTATACACAACCTGGAGGAACACCTGAAAACATCCAACGGTAAAATAGCCACGGTTGTTGGCCGTTATTATGCAATGGATCGCGACAAGCGCTGGGAAAGAATAAAGATTGCATACGATTTGCTGGTGAATGGGATTGGAAAACCCACAAATGATGTATGCGAAGCAATCAAAAAGTCCTACGCCGAGGGAATTACAGATGAGTTTATTAAGCCAATTGTGGTTAGCAATGAAAACAACAGGCCAACAGCAGTGATTGAACCTGATGATGTGGTTATTTGTTTCAATTTCAGAACTGACAGGCTTCGCGAAATGACGATTGCACTTACTCAGAAAGATTTTCCTGAATACAGTATGCATACAATGCCTCTTCATTATGTTACAATGACCCGTTATGACGACACATTTAAAAATGTGCAAATAGTGTATGATAAGGATAACCTGGATAATACCCTGGGCGAACTAATCAGCCGGGCGGGTAAAAAGCAGATACGTATAGCCGAGACAGAAAAGTATGCTCATGTGACTTTTTTCTTTAGCGGAGGTCGTGAGGAGGTATTTGAAAATGAAAAAAGAATACTGATTCCTTCTCCCAAGGTTGCCACTTATGATTTACAGCCTGAAATGAGTGCCTACCTGGTGAGAGATGCCATATTGCCTGAACTGGACCAGAAGGAGACTGATTTTATTTGCCTGAATTTTGCCAATGGAGACATGGTTGGACATACTGGTTTCTATGATGCCATAAAAAAGGCCATTGAAGCCGTGGATGAATGTGTCGGAGATGTTGTGAATGCAGCAGTAAAAAATAATTATACGGCAATTATCATTGCCGATCATGGCAATGCTGATAATGCAGTCAACCCCGATGGCTCTCCAAATACAGCGCATTCACTTAACCCTGTACCATGCATTGTTGTAAGTGATAAATATAAAAAAGTTGAAAACGGAATTTTAGCTGACATTGCTCCCACAGTTTTGCACATGATAGGACTTGAAATTCCCCGTGAAATGACCGGAAGTATCCTGGTAAGCTGACCTTATATGCTTCGGATTGGCAGGAGAATATATAGTTTTGATCTCTTTCGTGAGAAATTTACCTGTGATTTAGAAAGGTGCCACGGGGCGTGTTGCGTACAGGGTGATTCGGGTGCACCACTTGAAATTGAGGAAACCAGGATTCTTGATGAAAACTTTCCTGCAATAAAACCTTTTATTCGTGCAGAGGCAGCTCTTTTTATTGAGAAGGTCGGAAAACATGTCATCGATTCCGATAAGGATATTGTTACGCCTCTTTTAAACGGTAAGGAATGTGCCTATACAGTATTTGAGGAGGGAATAGCACGATGTGGCATTGAAAAGGCCTGGAATGCAGGGGCCATTAAATTCCCCAAACCACTGTCATGCCACCTTTACCCAGTAAGGAAAACCCGCTACAAAGACTTTGATGCCTATAATTATCATCAGTGGGATTTGTGCAAGCCTGCCAGAGAGAATGGCAACAACCTGGATATGCCGGTTTATGAATTCTGTAAGAATGCCCTTCAGAGGGATATAGGGAAAGAAGAATTTGAGGAGTTAAGGATCGCCCGTGCTCAAATGACCAGGTCTGAATAGCTCACCCTTGCTCAGTTTCCGGTTTTATCATCCGGTTTTTATAGGATTTCTTGCGTAATTTTACTATTATTACGCTGATGATTTAATTGTTAAACCTTATAGTTCTTTAAAGCATGGATTATATTAATAAGTACATTGAGGATAACAAGCAGAGGTTTATTGACGAACTGTTTGGATTAATCCGTATTCCTTCCGTAAGCGCAAAGCCTGAACACAAAGATGATATGTATAGGGCTACCGAGTATGTAAAAAAATCACTCCTTGATGCAGGTGCCGACAAGGCTGAAGTTATTTCAACAGACGGCCATCCAATTGTTTTTGGTGAAAAAATTATTGACCCCAAACTTCCCACAGTCATGGTTTATGGACACTATGATGTGCAACCTGCAGAGCCCTTTGATCTTTGGACATCACCACCCTTTGAACCCCAAGTGAGAGACGGGAAAATATTCGCCAGGGGAGCTGATGATGATAAAGGCCAGCTTTTTATGCATGTAAAGGCTTTTGAAATGATGGTGAGAAATAATACCCTGCCGTGTAATGTGAAATTCATGATCGAAGGGGAGGAGGAAATTGGTTCTCCCAACCTGGGTAAGTTTTGCGAAGCCAATAAGGATATTTTAAAGTGTGATGTGATCCTGGTATCGGATACAAGTATGATAGCGCCCGATGTTCCTTCCATAACAACAGGTTTGCGTGGTTTAAGTTTCATGCAGGTAGAGGTAACCGGACCTAATCGCGATTTGCATTCGGGATTATATGGAGGCGCAGTTGTTAACCCACTGAATACTCTCTGTAAAATGATAGCCTCATTGACAGACGAGAATGGACGTATAACCATACCAGGTTTTTATGATGCTGTAATTGAAGTAAGCAAAGCCGAACGGGCAGACATGGCCAGGGCTCCATTTAACCTGGAGGAATACAGGAAATCCATTGATATTGATGAGGTTGGTGGCGAAGCTGGTTTTTCAACCATTGAGCGAACAGGTATTCGCCCCTCACTCGATGTAAATGGTATATGGGGAGGATATACAGGCGAAGGAGCAAAAACAATCCTTCCTTCAAAAGCCTATGCCAAGATATCAATGAGACTGGTGCCAAATCAGAACTCCAAAAAAATTGACGAATTGTTTATCAGGCATTTTGAATCAATTGCCCCCAAAGGAGTGAGAGTAAAGGCATACAGCCTTCATGGAGGTGAAGGTTATGTTTCTCCTATTGATACGCCTGAATACAAAGCTGCCAGCATAGCTTATGAAACAACCTACGGGAAGGTTCCCATACCTTCACGCAGTGGCGGAAGTATACCCATTATTTCTTTGTTTGAAAAAGTACTTGGTGTAAAAACAATTCTAATGGGTTTTGGACTTGAGTCAGATGCAATACATTCCCCCAATGAGAATTATCCTCTGCAGCAGTTTTTTAAAGGGATAGAAACAATCCCTCATTTTTACAGGAATTACGTTGAAATAAAATAGTCAGGAAAAATAAAGATCAGGGAAAAGCCGGCATATTTGCCGGCTTTTTTATTTTATCTCCTGTTTGATGTAAATATTTCAGGGGGGTATGCCAAAAGAGTACATATAATTTTCAAAAAGAATATATAAAATAGGGGGGTGTGTGTGAAATAATGCTATTTTTGTCAAAAAAATCATAAAAAATGGCAGAATTAAGATTTAAAGCACTTTTAAAATCCATTGAAAGACAGCCTGTGGATGTGAATTCCCCATCAGGTAAAATTTCAGAATATTTTGGTGTCAATGTTTTTACCAGGCGAAAGATGCAGGAATACCTTTCAAGGGAAGCCTATGAAAGCGTTATGGATGCAGTAAACAAAAGTATTCCAATTAACCGTAAATATGCCGATCAGATAGCCGCCGGAATGAAGGCCTGGGCAATTGAGCGCGGGGCAACACATTATGCCCATTGGTTTCATCCTCTCACAGGTTCTACGGCTGAAAAGCATGATGCTTTTTTTGAACATGCCTCCGATACCGTTGTAATGGAAAACTTTGACGGAGGAAAACTTGTTCAGCAGG
The DNA here is from genome assembly GCA_037446695.1 of Bacteroidota bacterium. Lineage (GTDB taxonomy): Bacteria > Bacteroidota > Bacteroidia > Bacteroidales > PUMT01 > JBBIHY01. The sequence continues at coordinate 112,600 of JBBIHY010000003.1, read as the reverse complement.
AGCCGGATGCATCCAGTTTTCCAAGCGGGGGAATGAGAAATACTTTTGAAGCACGGGGATATACAGCCTGGGACCCGTCTTCTCCTGCATTCGTATTTGAAAAGACATTATGTATTCCTTCTGTTTTTATCTCTTTTAAGGGAGATTCACTAGATTACAAGACACCTCTGCTACGTTCCCTTGCAGCCATAGATAAAGCCGCTGTTGATGTTTGTCAGTATTTTGATAAAAGTGTGACCCGGGTTAATGTTACACTTGGCTGCGAACAGGAATACTTCCTGATTGATGATGCCTTGTACAATGCAAGACCCGATCTGAAATTAACAGACAGAACCCTGATGGGGCATTCGGCAGCAAAAGATCAACAGCTTGCTGATCATTACTTTGGTTCAATTCCATTAAGGGTGTCAGCTTATATGAGAGATTTCGAGATTGAGGCCTATAAGCTTGGTATTCCACTCAAAACGAGGCATAACGAAGTAGCTCCAAACCAGTACGAATGCGCGCCGGTTTTCGAAGAGGCCAACCTGGCAGTTGATCACAATCAGCTCATGATGACCCTGATGAAGAAAGTGGCTCAGAAACACCACTTCCAGGTGTTGTTTCATGAAAAACCCTATAAGGGAGTAAATGGCTCAGGCAAACACTGTAACTGGTCAATGGTAACCGATACAGGTGTTAACCTGCTGGGTCCAGGATCAACGCCCAGAACCAATCTCTGGTTTATCACTTTTCTTGTGAATGTTATTAAAGGTGTATATGACAACCAGGATTTACTCAGGGCAAGTATATCTTCTCTGGGAAACGAACACAGGCTTGGTGCTTCAGAAGCCCCTCCTGCTATCATGTCGGTTTTTCTGGGGAATCAGATGAACAGGATTCTGGATGAGATTGAAACCAGGGTGGGAAACGATAAGATGACTCCCGATGAAAAAGCAGGTCTGAAACTGGATGTTGGAAAGATTCCTGAAATTCTGCTTGACAATACCGACCGGAACCGCACCTCTCCTTTTGCCTTTACAGGTAACAGGTTTGAATTCAGGGCGGTAGGCGCTTCTGCGAATGTTTCGGCACCTATGATTGCATTGAATACAATTGTTGCACAGCAATTGCGGATTTTTAAAACAGAGGTGGACAGGCTGATTGATGAGAAGGATTGTAAAAAGGATGAGGCAATTTTCCAGGTTCTGAGAAAATATATCATTGAGTCAAAAAATGTGAGATTTGATGGAGATGGTTACGGTGAAGAATGGCTTAAAGAGGCTAAAAAGCGGGGATTGACCAATATTACTGACACACTGGAGTCAGTTAAGGCATATGTAAGCAGGAGAACAAAAAAACTTTTCTCGGAAATGAATGTGTTGAGCCCTGAAGAACTGGATGCCAGGTATGGAATTGAACTGGAAAAATATTCCAAGAAGATTCAGATTGAGGCAAGGGTATTGGGAGATCTTTCCATTAACCATATTTTGCCAACGGTTTTCAAATACCAAAACCAGCTGATTGAAAACGTGAAAGGCCTCCAGTCCCTCCTTGAGAAAAAAGATTATGAAATGCTTGCTTCAAGGCAGTTACATTCTATAAAGGAAATTTCAAGCCGTGCAGCCCTCATTCATATTAAAGTCAACAATATGATTGATGAAAGAAGAAAGGCCAACGTCCTCGAAAATATAGAGGAAAGGGCACGGGCATATGCCGACAATATAAAACCCTACCTTTCGGAAATTCGCTACCAGATTGATCACCTTGAGTTGATTGTAGATGACGAAATATGGCCATTGCCTAAATACAGGGAGCTTTTATTTACAAAATAGCCCGTTTCTGAATTTTTTTGAAGGGGTATTCAGAAATGAATACCCTTTTGCATTTTTTATTGAAATAAATTCTGCTGTTTTTCCGTATAAGAGAAAAAATGACCAATTTTTTATTTTGAACTAAAAATTTCTACTTTTACGTATTGCTAATAATTCTTCGCTGTATCATGAATTTACGCTTCCTTTCATTTCTGTTTTTAATTTGTTTGCTTACCACGGAAGGTGTGCTTGGCCAGTCGAAAAGGCTTGAACGTGCAAACGCGGCATATGAAACCGGTGAATACTTTCTTGCAATAGACCTTTTTAAAGATGCGTATAATGCGGTTTCCGACCGGGAACTGAGATCGGAGATTATTTTTAAAATTGGGGAGTGTTATCGCAAAATCAATGATTCAAGACAGGCAGAGGTTTGGTTCAAAAAAGCCAACAACAGGAATTATAACAAACCGCTTTTTTACCTGTATTTTGCAAACGCATTGCAGATGAATGAAAAATTTGATGATGCCGTGATTGAATACCAACGCTACAGTGAATTGCGTCCCGATGATCCACGTGGCCGGAACGGATTAATGTCCTGCCAGGCTGCACGGGAATGGATGGCAAATCCAACTGCATACCAGGTAACCGAAATGCAGTTTTTCAATTCAAAACAAAGCGATTTTAGCCCGGCTTTTGCAAAAGATGATTATACAGTGGTTTATTTCACTTCCTCACGCAAGGAAGTAACCAGTAAGGATACACACGGTGCAACCGGAGAAAAATTCAGCGATATTTTTGTGTCCAGGCAGGAGCGGAGGGGTGCATGGAGTGCCCCCGTTCCCCTGGGTGATCCTGTCAATACGGTTTTTGATGAAGGAACTCCCAGCCTTACGGGTGACTTTACAACAATGTATTTTACCAGTTGCAAGGCTGTCAGAAGGAAATCCAACGGGTGCCAGATCTATGTGAGCCAGCTCTCCGGAGAAAGATGGGGAAGGCCTGAGTTGATAAATCTTGCTGCTGACAGTATTGTTGTTGCTCATCCGGCTATTTCACCGAATGATTTAACCCTTTATTTTGTGTCTGATAAGGAAGGAGGGCAGGGGGGAAAAGATATCTGGGAGGTTACCAGAAAAAGTAGGACAGATAGCTGGAGTGAACCGCATAACCTTGGCTTGGGAATCAATACTAAAGGCGATGAGGTTTTTCCGTACGTGCATCCTGACGGGACACTTTATTTTTCATCCAACGGACATATTGGAATGGGTGGGCTTGACATTTTCAAGGCTACCAAAGACCAGTCCGGACGATGGAAAATTGAAAACATGCGTTACCCGGTAAACTCTACTGCCGATGATTTCGGGATAACATTTGAAAAAGATACCGAAAGGGGCTTTTTCAGCTCAAACCGGTCACGCAGGGGTACCGATAACATTTTTTCATTTTACCTGCCACCACTTGTTTTCAATGTTTCAGGTGCTGTATTGGATGAAAAAACCGAAAAACCCATTGACGGTGTTCTTGTGAGAATGGTTGGCAGTGATGGGTTGACCCAGGAGATGACTACAGGCAGTGAAGGGTATTTTAGGTTTATGTTGCGTCCAGGAGTTGATTACGTGTTTATTGCATCCAAGGAGGGATACCTTACAGGGAAGGGCAGAGAGACCACCAAGGGTGTAGACAGAAGTACCGACTTCAGGGTGGGTATACAATTGTCCTCCACTGCTTCTCCAATTGATCTTCCAAATATTTTCTATGATTTTGCTCGCTGGGAATTACGCCCCGAATCTATGGTAACTCTGGATAAACTGGTTGAAACCCTCAATGATAATCCTAATGTTACCATTGAACTTGCCTCACACACCGATGCGAGGGGTACGGTCGCAGCAAACATTGAACTGTCTCAGAAGCGTGCGCAATCAGTTGTTGATTATCTTATCAGTAAAGGCATAGCTCCAGACAGGCTCTCAGCAAAAGGCTACGGAAAATCAGTTCCTAAGACGATTGATATGAAGACTGCCCGGGAGTTTGCATTCCTGAAAGAAGGTGACGTACTTACAGAGCAGTTTATTCAAAGGCTTGCAACCGAAGAATTGCGTGAGGCGGCTCACCAGATTAACCGCAGAACAGAATTCAGCGTTTTGAGAACGGACTATACGCCCCGCTCAAGGTAAAGAAACTATTGAAAAAAAGGCTGATCCTCTTGGACAGCCTTTTTTGTTTTTGGAACAGATTGCTTACCTGAAAATTGTTCAAACACCAACCTCTACTTCATCCAGCATTTTAGCCCATTTTTTTGCTGAACGTTTTTTCCAGTCACCCTTATGGTAAAGATAACTTCCAATCAGCGGAAGAACACTGGTTGCTTCGGCATAAACCATCTGTTCGTATACGGTATCGACCTTGCCCCAGGAAGAAGCTTCCTTCAGTGTAGAGCTGGAGCAGGCTCCGTCTCTTGCATCCGCAACGGTAATCTGAATGGCATATTTGTGCATGGGAACATCCCTGCCCAGAATTTCAGCACAGATAACGGTATCCTGGGTAAAATTTTTGGGCACACCTCCGCCAATCATAAACAATCCGGAGGACGGAGCAGCCATCTTAATTCTCGTGAGTTCAAGAAAATCCTTAATGGCATCAATATAAATATGTTTCCCCGGACGGTCCCACTGGTGCTTTACCAGTCCGAACCCGGCACTGCTGTCAATAAATGCAGGACAGAAAATAGGAACATTGTGCTCATAGGCAACCTGCACCAGGGAGTCTTTTTTAACGGCATGTTTCGTGAGATATCTCCCCATCTCCCTTATGAACTCTCTGGATGAATAAGCTTTGGGTTCCAGTTCATCGGCAATTTTCTTTATCGTATGGTCGCAAACCTGCAGCTCTTCCTCATCAATATAGGTGTCATAAATCCTGTCAATATAAAGCTCCCTGAGCTGCTTGTCATCTGCATCGGGGCTTCCCTTGTAATGTTTGAAGCCGAGTGCTTCAAAAAAGTCCATATCCACAATGGAAGCGCCGGTGGCAACTACAACGTCAATCATATTTGCCTTAATCATATCAACGTACACCTGCATACAGCCACCCGCACTTGTACTTCCTGCAAGGGTGAGCATGATAGTGCAATCGTCTTCCTTTATCATTGTTGTGTAAATATCAGCGGCCGAAGCTGTATCGCGTGATGTGAAAGACATTTCACGCATTGAATCAATAATCGGAGTGGCATCAAATGATTTGATATCGATGTGTTTAACCGGGTCTTTCAGGAAATCCTTTTTATTCATTTCAATAATTGGTTGGTGATTTACAAAATTAGGCTTTTTGATTTGAAAACTTATAACTCAGAATCTGGTATATGAGTTTTGATGCCAGAAAATCGGGTGCCTTGTCCACGGAATTAGGGCAAAGTTCCACTACATCAAAACCTACAATTTTACGTTTCTGGTTCACCAGTTTTATAAAATCCAGTACTTCCCAGTAAAGCATTCCACCCGGTTCAGGTGTGCCTGTTGAGGGCATGATGGACGGATCAAATGCATCAAGATCTATTGTAATATATACATTTTCAGTTAGCTGGTCAATTGCCTGATTCATCCAGTGTGGGTTATTCCTTAAAGTATATCCGTAAAACATGCCGGATGGCTTTACAGACTTTAACTCTGAAACATCGGAAGCGCGAATACCTACCTGAACAATATTGCACAGTTCTTTTGCCCTTGCCATCACACAGGCATGATTATTCTCCGAACCCTCATATTCATCCCTGAGGTCCGAGTGTGCATCAATCTGGAGAATTGTCAGATCCTTAAATTTATCTGCAAAAGCCTTAAAACTGCCTATTGATACGGAATGTTCACCGCCCAGCAACACAATGAATTTATCTTCTTCAAGGAATTCTTTTACTGTCTTTTCAACTTCTGCCACCATCTTTTCAGGGCTGGCTTTTTCCTTTACGGCAGGTGCCGTATAAATACCTTTCAGGTAAACCTCCGAATTTGTTTCAATATCATATAATTCCATATTGGCTGATGCCTCCAGAATGGCATCAGGACCCCTGTCAGCCCCCTTTATCCATGTACTGGTTTCATCATAGGGAACAGGAATCACCACAATTTTTGAGTCTTTCCTGTTGCTGAATTTTTCTGGAATGCCCCCGTAGTTCATATTTGTTGTTTTTAATAACCGAGAATTTTTAACATGGATTTATGGCTTTGCTCCTTGGCAAATAATTTGGTATAATACTCTCCCTCCTCGTCCAGATCGATGATGATATGTTTTGGTGCCGGGATCAGACAGTGCTGTATACCTCCGTAACCGCCAATGGATTCCTGGTAGGCCCCTGTGTGAAACAAACCTATGTACTGTGTCACTCCCTCCTTGTACCTTGGTAAAAATACCGCATTTGAATGTGCTTCTGCATTATAATAATCCATACTGTCACATGTTAATCCACCAAGAAACACCCGCTCGTAATCGAAATCCCAGTTATTAACAGCCAGCAAAATGAAACGTTTGTTCAATGCCCAGGTATCGGGCAGGGTAGTCATAAAGGAACTGTCAATCATGTTCCATGCTTCACGATCGTTTTGCTTCTTTTGCCCGAGAATGGAATATAGAACTGCCGAGCTTTCTCCAACCGTGTAGGAACCAAACTCGGTAAATATATCTGGTTCCTGAATTTCGTTTCGTTCACAAATACTTTTGATCTGCGCAATAATCTCCTCGGCCATGTATTCATAATCGTAGGCGAAGCCAAGGGAATTCTTGATCGGGAAACCACCCCCAATGTTCAGGGAGTTTAGTTCAGGGCAAACTTTTTTAAGTTCACAATACACATTCACACATTTGGCCAGTTCGTTCCAGTAGTATGCAGTATCTGAAATCCCGGTGTTAATGAAAAAATGAAGCATTTTCATCTCAATTTTGGGATTGGGCTTTATTTTTTCAAGGTAAAAGGGTATTACATCGTTGTACCTTATGCCAAGCCTTGAGGTGTAAAACTCAAATTTGGGTTCTTCTTCCGAAGCAATCCTAATTCCAACCTTAAATTTACCGTTTATTGATTCTGACAATACATCCATTTCTTCCTTATTGTCAATAATGGGAATTGTGTTTTCAAAGCCATCGTTTGTCAGCCTGACAATGTTCTCAATGTATTGATTTCTTTTAAAACCGTTACAAATGATGTAAATGTCCTTTTTTATCTGTCCTGTTCTGTGCAGTTCCTCAATGATATCCAGATCAAAAGCCGATGATGTTTCAAGGTGCACATCGTTTTTAAGCACCTCTTCAAGCATAAAGGCAAAATGAGAACTTTTGGTGCAATAGCAATAATGATACTCTCCATTGTAATCAGCTTTTGCCATAGCAACATTAAAGAGTTTTCTGGCTTGGGTAATCTGGGAAGATATCTTTGGTAAATAGGTAATCTTCAGTGGTGTTCCATATTGTTTGATTATATCCATTAATGGAATCTCATTGAAGTAAAGTTCATTTTCCTCCACCCTGAACTCCTTTTGTGGGAATTCGAAAGTTTGTTCAATCAGATCAAGATACTTGAGTTTCATTGCGTCAGTAAGGTTAGTTAAAATTGGATGGCAAATATAGAATAATTGTTGCGACTCTGCAACGAAAAGTAAATGTAATTTACATGAATAGAAGTTAAAAGGTAAGAATGGGTGATACGGAACAAGGTCATGAGAAAAAGTCGTATGGTTGTAAGTAAAAGAAAATGAGAGGAGTAGTAAGAATGCTTAAAATGGGTAATGTGATTTGAACCTTATTAATTGATTATCCGGTAGAGTTGGATTGGCAACTTAGTGTTAATGTAAGTGAGCCGGATTGGAAAATAAGCTTTAAAATCTTGAATTTAAGCCGTTTTACTGTTTAATGCCTGGTAGTGATTGGTTAGATCGTTGACTGACTGATTCAGTTTGTCTGGTATGATTATCTTGTACAGTAGAAAAAGTTTATAAAGATATTTTAAATTGTAAGTCAGTATTTTACAATTGGATAATATATTTTGAATGAAGTGGATGACCTGGTTGTAAAGCTTCACTGAGTAATTCTTTGCAATGGGTTCAATTCGTATTTGTTTTTTTTTGACATTTGTAAGGTGCAAATATCTAACCGGTTTCAATCAAACCATGAATCATGAATCAGTCTGAAAGGTACTCAAAACGCGGTGTTTCTTCTTCAAAGGAGGATGTACACAAAGCTATCAGCAGAGTTGATAAAGGAATTTTTCCCGGGGCTTTCTGTAAGGTTGTACCCGATTTTCTCGGCGGAGATCCTGATTATTGTAATATCATGCATGCCGACGGTGCAGGTACGAAGTCCTCACTGGCATATATCTATTGGAAGGAGACCGGTGATCTTTCAGTGTGGCGCGGTATTGCACGGGATGCCATTGTCATGAACCTTGATGATTTGCTTTGTGTTGGCGCCACTCAGAATATTCTTTGTTCGTCTACCATTGGAAGAAATAAAAACCTCGTGCCCGGCGAGGTCATTTCAGAAATTATTAACGGAACGGAAGAAGTTCTGCAGGAACTGAGGGAACTGGGGATTACTATTTACAGCACTGGTGGTGAAACAGCCGATGTTGGGGATTTGGTTCGTACAATTATTGTTGATTCTACAGTTACAACCAGAATGAAGCGAAAGGATGTCATTTCCAATCATAACATTCAGGATGGAGATGTAATAATTGGCCTTTCCTCCTCGGGGAAAGCATCCTATGAGAGGGAATATAACAGCGGCATGGGAAGCAATGGATTAACATCGGCAAGGCATGATGTATTTGAGAACTACCTTGCAAAGAAATATCCCGAGAGTTACGATTCAACTATTCCTTCCGATTTGGTTTATTCGGGCAGTATGAAGATTACTGACAGAATAGAAGGACTCGGTTTGGATGCCGGCAAACTGGTTTTATCTCCTACAAGAACCTATGCTCCTGTTATTAATGAAGTATTAAAACATTACAGGGGATTTATACACGGTATGATTCATTGCAGCGGGGGAGGGCAGACCAAGGTGCTCAATTTTGTTGACAGGATAAAGGTTGTAAAGGACAATCTTTTTGAAGTTCCGCTTTTGTTTGATATTATAAGGGAACAATCCAGGGCAGGCTGGAATGAAATGTACAAGGTATTCAATATGGGACATAGATTTGAGATTTATGTTTTCCCGGAATTTGCCGAAGATATTATGGCCATTGCAACCGGGTTCAACATTGAGGCAAAAATTATCGGCAGGTGCTTTTCCTCGGATAAAAAATCCCTTATCATAAAAACTCCCGAAGGCAATATCAGCTATTGATGAAACCAGGGGGAAATTCCAATCTAATTTGCTAAATTTGCATCCTGACTGATTTAAGCGTATGAGCGATAACAGTATACTGGAAAAGCTGGAAGGAGTTAAAAACCGGTTTGAAGAAGTAGGTCAGTTGATTACCGACCCTGCAGTGATTGCTGATATGAAGCGCTTTATTCAGCTTAGCAGGGAATACAGGGAGCTTGAACCACTGATTGATGCGTTCAGAAAATACAAGATAATTCTCAGCAATATACAGTCGGCTCGTGAAATTCTGGCCACCGAGAAGGATGAAGAAATGCGGGAAATGGCAAAAAGTGAGCTGGATGAGCTAACAATGCAGGTTGAACCGCTTGAAGAAGAATTAAGGCTGCTTTTAATACCAGCCGACCCGGAAGACAATAAAAATGCCATCATGGAAATCAGGGCCGGGACAGGCGGAGATGAGGCCAGCATATTTGCCGGGGACCTGTACCGGATGTATACCAAATTCTGCGAAAGTAAGGGATGGAAAATGCAGGTAAACCATTTTAATGAAGGAACCGTGGGAGGTTTCAAGGAAATTGTTGTCAAAGTTACAGGAAACGGCGTTTATGGCATCCTCAAGTACGAGTCGGGTGTTCACAGGGTTCAGAGAGTTCCACAGACCGAAACCCAGGGCAGGGTTCATACTTCTGCCGCAACAGTGGCCGTGCTTCCTGAAGCAGATGAATTTGAGGTGGACCTGAAAATGGAGGATATAAGAAAGGATACTTACTGTTCTTCAGGTCCGGGCGGACAGTCGGTAAACACAACTTATTCAGCCGTGAGGCTTACACATGCTCCAAGCGGAATAGTTGTTCAGTGCCAGGATGAAAAATCGCAAATCAGAAATTATGAAAAGGCACTTGAGGAGCTTAGAACCAGGCTCTACAACCTCGAATACCAGAAATACCTTGACGAGGTTTCTTCTAAGAGAAAAACCATGGTGTCAACAGGTGACCGTTCAGCAAAGATTCGCACCTTTAATTACCCGCAGGGACGTGTAACTGATCACAGGATCAATCTAACACTCTATAATCTCTCGGCAATACTTGACGGAGATTTGGATGAAATCATAGATAAATTGCAGATGGCTGAGAATGCCGAAAGACTTAAGGCAAGCAGCAACTGATTCAGACGAATGAAAGCGGGTAAAATATACAGCCATATTCAAAAAAAGAAGAGTTTCCTTTGTATTGGCCTGGATACTGATCCCAAAAGAATTCCTTCCCACCTGTTTGACACTGACGATCCAGTTTTTGAATTCAATAAGCGGATTGTTGATGCAACCCATGATCTGGCAATAGCCTATAAACCCAATTTTGCCTTCTACGAAGCCTTTGGCTCCGATGGAATCAAAAGCCTGGAAAGGACGGCTGATTATATTAAAACCAATTATCATGAAATCCTCCTTATTGCCGATGCCAAAAGAGGCGATATTGGTAACACATCAGAATATTATGCGAGGGCGGTGTTTCAAAACATGGATTTCGATGCTGTTACCCTCTCTGCCTATATGGGAAAAGATTCCATTGTTCCTTATTTGTCGTATGCCGGCAAATGGGTGATTTTACTGGCATTGACATCAAATGAAGGCTCTTCTGATTTTCAGCTTGCAAATGCACTAGAGGAAAATAAAAAGCTTTTTGAAGTGATTATTGAAAAGTCAAAAAATTGGGGAACTGCCGATAATACAATGTTTGTTGTTGGAGCAACACATCCTTCCCTTATTGCTGATGTCCGGAAAATCGTTCCGGATCATTTTCTGCTTGTTCCGGGAGTTGGAGCACAGGGCGGTGATTTGGAAATGATTTGCCGTAATGGGCTCAACCAAAAAGGCGGTCTTATTGTAAACGCATCACGGTCAATCATATATGCAGGCGATTCAGAGGGGTTTGAAATTGAAGTGCGCAAGCAGGCAGCCAGCCTTCAGTCACAGATGGCTGTAATACTTGAAAATCATAATTTATTGTAGTTAGTCTCTTTTTTTGTATTAACTTGTGTTTCCTGCGTAAACCGGGTTAATTATGAATGAGGATTTCCTTCATTATCTATGGGTGAACCAAATCTTCAACAGGGAGAATTTATGTACTACAAAAGGTGAGACAATAGAGATTATTCACCCCGGCGTATCGAATTCCGATTCCGGCCCCGATTTCTTTCATGCGCGTATTATAATAGACCAGACTATCTGGGTGGGCAATGTTGAGCTGCATGTCAAATCTTCTGACTGGGCCAAACACAATCACCACTGCGATAAAGCCTATAACAATGTGATATTGCATGTCGTGGATCAGCATGATACGCCCGCAAAAAGAGAAACAGGTGAAGAATTACCAACCCTCGAAATCAAATATGATAAAAGACTTTGGGATAATTACCTGAAGTTGATATCCGGTAATCGTTGGATTCCTTGTCAGGACAGAATCGGAGAGATGGAAACTTTACTGATTAGGAGTTGGTTGGACAGGCTGGCAATTGAAAGACTGGAAAAGAAATCGGAGGAGATAGTCGCTAAAATGAATCATAACGTGAATGACTGGGAGGAGACATTTTACCAGGCACTGGGCCGCAGTTTTGGTTTCAGGTTGAATGCAGAACCATTTGAACTGCTTGCAAAATCATTGCCTCTGAAGATAATTCTCAAGCATGCTGAAGATGGTTTTCAGACTGAAGCGCTGTTATTCGGACAGGCAGGATTCTTATCCGCGGAGAACGGGGATAAATACTACAAAAAACTGAAAGGCGAATATGAATATCTGAGAAATAAATACAAATTAAAGCCAATTGAAAATCATTTATGGAAATTCATGCGGCTGAGACCTTCCAATTTTCCAACAGTAAGGATTGCTCAGTTTGCTGCACTTTTCACAAAACATAAAACCCTGTTTTCAAAAATTCTGGATGCCCAAAGTATCGAACCGGTGCGGGGTTTGTTTAAGATTAAACCTTCGGTATATTGGAATTCACATTACCAGTTGAATAAGGAATCCATTATTAGGGAAAAGAATCCGGGAAAACAGGCAATAGATTCTATTATAATTAATGCCGTGGTTCCTGTAGTTTTTACCTATGGGAAAACACTTGATAGCAGTTTACACAGGAATTATGCCATTGATCTCTTACATACACTGCCATCAGAAGTAAATAGCATTGTATCGGGCTGGAAACAATTTGGGGTATTGCCGGAAAATGCTCTTCAGTCTCAGGCTTTGATTCAGCTTAAAACTTTTTACTGCAATCTAAAAGGGTGTCTCAGGTGTGCTTTAGGGAATAAAATTCTGCTTAAATCCATTACATCTGTTTAGTTTCGCAAACCGGGGCGATACAAAAACCCGTTTTAATGTGTTTTTTGCCAGACCAAATTGATTCTCCGCATTTTAAGAAGAATTGTTTTTTTCAGGGACTCATTGTTAAATTAAAAAAAAGTAATACCTTTGCAGGTCTTAAAATGAATGAAGAAATTAACCATTTTGTAACAACTAAGGAAGAAATATGTATTTGACTGCGGAGAAAAAAAAGGAATTTTTTAAGAAGTTCGGTGAATCGGAAACTGATACCGGTTCTCCCGAAGGACAGATTGCTCTGTTTTCACATCGAATCAATCACCTCACAGAACATTTGAAAATTAACCGCAAGGATTACAGTACTCAACGTGCACTGCTGAAGCTTGTTGGTAAAAGAAGGAAGCTTCTGGATTATCTGAAAGATAATGATATCGAAAGATACCGTTCTATTGTTAAGTCACTCAAATTGAGAAAATAAGATAAAAAGGCAATTGTTGCGATTGCCTTTTTTCGTTTCAGAATAAAACACACAGGGTGTTTTATTTGTTATTGGTAAAATAAAAGAAAGAGTAATCTATGTTTAATGTAATTGAAAAGAAAATTAAGTTAGGAGACGGCAGAGAAATAATTCTTGAGACCGGAAAACTGGCTAAACAGGCCGATGGTTCGGTTGTGTTGAGGATGGGGCGCACCATGCTGCTTGCAACAGTGGTTTCTGCCCGGGAAGCAAAAGAAAATGTTGATTTCATGCCGCTTTCAGTTGAGTATAAAGAAAAATTTGCCTCTGTAGGCAGAATTCCCGGTGGATTTCTTAAGCGCGAAGCACGCCCGGGAGATAATGAAATATTGATTTCCCGTTTGATTGACAGGGCACTCAGGCCACTATTCCCGGCAGATTATCATGCTGAAACCTTTGTTACTGTTGATTTGATCTCTGCTGACAAGGATACTATGCCTGATGCACTGGCCGGACTGGCAGCCTCTGCAGCACTCTGTGTGTCGGATATTCCTTTTAACGGACCCATCTCTGAAGTGCGTGTGGCTAGAATAGACGGCAAATTAAAAATAAACCCGGGTTTCCTGGAACTCGAAAAAGCTGACATTGATCTGATTATCGGGGCAACAATAGATAATGTGCTCATGGTGGAAGGGGAAATGAAAGAAGTTTCTGAAGCTGAGATGCTGGAGGCTATCAAATTTGCTCATGATGAGATAAAGGTTCATTGCAAGGCCCAGTTAGAGTTTATGGAAATGGCAGCCAAAACCCTGAAGCGTGAATACAATCATGAAGTGAATGATGAAGACCTGAGGAAAGCTATTAAAGAGCAAACTTATGATAAGTGTTATCAGGTTGCCAAAAGTAAAAGGAATAAGCACGAACGTGCTGATGCTTTCAGCCAGGTAAAAAATGAATTCATTACCGCCTATTTTTCAGATGATACTGAAATCAACGAGGAACTTGTATCACGCTATTTTCATGATGTGGAAAAGGAGGCAGTGCGAAATATGATCCTTAACGAAGCAATCCGTCTGGATGGCAGGAAAACCGATGAGATACGAAATATTGTTTGTGAAGTGGATTACCTCCCTGCTGCTCATGGTTCTGCGCTTTTTACCCGTGGCGAAACCCAATCTCTTACCACAGTAACCCTGGGTACAAAGCTTGATGAAAAACAAATTGATGAGGTTTTGCGTAAGGGTAAGGACAAATTTGTTTTGCATTACAATTTTCCTCCTTTTTCAACGGGAGAAGCACGTCCCGCAAGGGGATTATCCAGAAGGGAAGTTGGTCACGGAAATCTTGCGCACAGGGCTTTAAAACATATGGTTCCCAATGGACCTGAAAACCCGTATGCCATAAGAATTGTTTCCGATATTCTGGAATCCAATGGTTCCTCTTCAATGGCAACCGTTTGTGCCGGAACACTCGCATTAATGGATGCAGGTATTAAATTGAAAAAACCCGTTTCAGGAATTGCCATGGGATTAATCACAGATACAAAATCGGGGAAATATGCAATCCTTTCGGATATTCTTGGAGACGAAGATCATCTGGGAGACATGGACTTTAAGGTTACCGGTACACGCGACGGGATAACTGCTACCCAGATGGATATCAAGGTGGAGGGCCTATCTTACGAAGTTATGTCAAAAGCCCTGGAACAGGCTAAGCAGGGGCGACTCCATATTCTTGGTAAAATGACTGAAACCATCTCCGAGCCAAGACCTGACTTAAAATCACATGCGCCAAGAATTGAACAGATAATTATACCGAAGGACATGATTGGTGCTATAATCGGCCCGGGTGGTAAAATCATACAGGATATCCAGGCGAAAACCGGTACCACCATTGTAATTGAAGAAGTTGACAGCACCGGTGTGGTAGATGTTTTTGCCGAGAATAAAGATGCTATTGAGGCAGCAATGAAAATAATTAAAGGAATTATTGCAGTACCTGAGGTCGGAGAGGTTTACAAAGGTAAGGTAAAGTCTGTCGTTGCATTTGGTGCATTTATAGAAATTCTTCCCGGCAAAGAAGGTCTCTTGCATATTTCGGAAATCACCTGGGAAAGACTTGCCAATGTGGATGATGTATTGAAGGAGGGACAGGAAGTAGAGGTAAAATTGATAGATATGGACAAGAAAACAGGAAAAATGAAATTGTCAAGGAAGGTTCTTTTACCAAGGCCTCCACGTGAACCTGCCAGCAAGCAGGAAGCTAATTAATAAATTAAGGCCATGTTGAATGGCCTTTTCTTTTATTCACCTATTTGTTGTATTCTTATTACCCGATGGACTGGCTGGAGATATTTCAGGAAAATATTAATGCGCAGAAAAAAGGCTTATCTGAAAAGGATATGCGATTTTTTCATGTGGAAAGGTTAGTAAGGGTAGCGGGTCATCTCCATCACAATTCAGAAACCTGTATGGATTGCTGTAAGCTGAAGGAACCTGTTTTTGAATTGTCAGGTAATCTGCAGAAATACATTCACGGAAGCACCAGGGACAGAAAATATTTTGAAAGAATTTTTGACATGGCAGTGTCTCATTTAAGAGTAACGCACAGATTGTTTCCTCCCTTCTATTACAATTATCTGTATTCTTTTATCGGGTTTTTCAGCGGTCTTGCAGCTGGCGGGGCTTTGTATTTTGGTTTCTCGGAGGTTACTGGAATAAAGATCATTTTGATACTGGCCCTGGCAGGCCTTGTTACCGGACAGGTAACCGGGAGAAAAAAGGATAACCTTGTCAGGACGGAAGGCAGAAAGCTTTTGTGATTGTTTATTGAATAAATCATAGGGTTTGTTCATAAACCCTTGTTCTTTTTTTTGGCACTCGGTTACCATTTTATTTAATTTGAGAAATTAATTTGCAGTCAGTTTTCTCATAACCCGATGGATATCAATTATCTTGTTATAGAAGGAAATATAGGTGCCGGCAAAACTTCATTGGCAAAAAGAATTGCGAGGGAATGGAATGCAAACCTTGTTTTGGAGCGCTTTGCAAACAACCCTTTTCTGCCAAAATTCTATAAAGATCCAGACAGATATTCTTTTCCCCTGGAGCTGTCATTTCTGGCTGATCGGTATAAGCAATTAAAGGAAGATCTTGGAAATTTTGATTTGTTTAAGTCCTTTACAATTTCGGATTACTATTTCATGAAATCGATCATTTTCTCCCGTGCTACGCTGCCCGATGATGAGTTTCAACTCTACCGGCAATTGTTTTATATTATATATAATTCCCTCCCAAAACCCGATTTATTTGTATACCTTCATGTGAGTGTAGAACGGTTATTGCAGAATATCAAAAAGAGGGGCCGCTCCTATGAGCAGCAAATTTCAGGTGAATACCTTGAGAAAATTCAGAGCGGGTACTTTGATTTCTTTAAACAGCATCCTGATTACAGAGTTCTTGTGATAGATGTCAACCAGCTTGATTTTGTAAAGAAACCGGAACACTATCAATTAGTTACTGAATCTATATTCCGGAATGAAGTTCCGGCAGGTATTACCAGACTCATTTTGTAATAAAATTAATTTTTTCTTTTATCCTTATAGTTATTTCCTTAAATTGTCCTAAATTTGTACTCGTTCTGAAAATTTTGAAAATCATTGAATTAATCTTTTGTAAAACCATTCTAAAAATTAACACTATGAAGAAAGTTAATGTTATTCTTTCCATCCTCTTGGCGGTTTTCATTTTAAGCAGCTGCGGCGGCTTAAATAAGATGAAAAAAGACGCACCAAAAGTTAAATACGATGTTACTCCAAAAGTTCTTGAGGCTCATGCAGGTGAGGTAAACGTTGCTGTTAAAGGCACATATCCTGCAAAATATTTTGACAAGAAGACCATTCTTGAACTTACTCCGGTAATTAAGTACCAGGGAGGGGAAACTGCCTTGAAGTCAATTACTGTTCAGGGAGAAAGTGTAAAGGACAACAACCCGGTTATTAAAGTGGGTGGTGGCTCCTTTAACTATGCTGATAAGGCTGCTTTTAAAAATGAAATGCGTGTTTCTGAACTTGAGGTCAGAATCAAAGCAACCAGAGGAAACAAATCCCTGCAGTTTGATCCCGTAAAACTGGCCGATGGTGTGATTGCAACTTCTACTTTGGTTGTAAATAAGCCAAAATCAGTTATGATGAAGGATAACTTTAAAAGAATTATTCCTGATACCAAAGAAGCACAAATTCTTTACCTGATTAACAGGGCTGAAGTTCGTCCAACTGAGTTGAGGAAGCAGGAAATTGTAAATATACGTAATTTCATTGCAGAAGCAGCAAAGGACGAGAGAATCCAGTTAAAAGAAGCCGGCATCAATGCTTTTGCATCACCTGATGGCCCCATTCCTTTAAATGAAAAACTGGCTGAAAACAGGAAACAAACTGCAAACCGTGTTTTAACCGAGGAAATGAAAAGGGCAAAAGTTGCTGAAGCAACTGCCCCTAGTTTTTACAACACCAAAGCGTTGGGTGAAGACTGGGACGGTTTCAAAAAACAGATGGAAGCCTCTGATGTAAAAGACAAGGAATTGATTCTGCGTGTTCTTTCCATGTATTCTGATCCTGTTGTTCGCGAGAAAGAGATAAAGAATATCTCAGCTGCCTATACCGAAATTGCTGAGAAGATTTTACCACAACTCAGGAGGTCAGTTCTTGCAATCAACTATGAGAAAATTGGATACTCCGACGAAGAAATTCTTGCAATATGGAATTCGGGCGGAGACAAACTGAACCTTGAAGAATTGCTTTATGCTGCTACCCTGGTTGAGGGTTGGGATGCCAAACTTGCAATCTACAGGAAATCAGCTGAAAAATATCCTAACTGCTTCAGGGCTCATAACAATGTTGGGTATGTTTACATGAAGATGAAAAACCCGGGCGAAGCCAGGAAGGCCTTTGAAGCTGCACAGAAACTTGCCGATAATGATATTGCAAAGAACAACCTTGGTGCTGTTGCCCTTGTTGAAGGTAACATTGCAAAAGCTGAGCAATTATTCACTTCTGTTTCAAAAGCAAGCGATGAAACCAATTTCAACCTTGGTATAATCAGCCTTATGAAAGGTGACTATGCAAAGGCAAGCAACTTCTTCGGAAATGCATGCAATGTAAACAGTGGCCTTGCCAGGTTACTCAACAACCAGGTGGATGATGCCTACAGACTGCTGAACTGCATTGAAACTCCCTGCGCGATGGCGTACTACCTGAAAGCTGTTATTGGCGCCCGCAAGCAGGATAATACCATTCTGTTTGACAATCTTAGGTCAGCTGTTGGAAAAGACGGTTCACTGAAGGCTTATGCCAAGAAAGATATGGAGTTTGCAAAATACTTCCAGGATTCAACCTTCCGCTCCATTGTGGAATAATCAATCCTGTTTAGGGAATGCAAAAGGCGGTCAGATTGACCGCCTTTTTTTAGTTTAAGATTTTCTGTGTTGCTTCCCAAAGGACTATTCCGGCACTGACAACAATATTAAAGGAGTGCTTTGTACCAAACTGAGGTATTTCAATACAGGCATCACAATTATCTATCACTTCCTGTGAAACACCTTTTATCTCATTTCCAAAAATAAAGGCATAAGGCTTGTTTGCCTTAAAAATAAATTCTGAAAGGAGGTAACTTCCTTCGGTTTGCTCAACAGCAATCACGGTATAACCAAGCTCCTTAATTTGTTCAACAGCGTCTGAGGTGGATTCAAAATACTTCCAGTCTACTGAATCTTCAGCACCAAGGGCTGTTTTATGTATCTCCTTGTGGGGCGGTCTTGCTGTAAATCCACATAAATAAATACTACTTACACAAAAAGCATCACATGTGCGAAAAACTGATCCGATGTTATTCATGCTGCGAACATTGTCAAGCACTACAATGAATGGTGCTTTCTCCGAGGATTTAAATTCATCGATTGTTTTCCGGCCTAATTCCTCATTTTTAAGCTTTCTCCTCATACAATTTTTAAGTAATTCGATAACGGAACATTCATAAGAGAAAAAAAAACGATATTTTTATAAGTCTTACAGATTACAAATTTAAACTCAATTCTATGAATATTCACGAATACCAGGGAAAACACATCTTGAAACAATTTGGTGTGCCGGTTCCAATGGGCATTGTAGTTGACAGGCCTGAGAATGCCGTGGAGGCGGCAAAGGCCATTCAGGCCGATACGGGAACTACCAGTTGGGCAGTAAAAGCACAGATCCACGCCGGTGGTAGGGGTAAGGGTGGAGGTGTGAAGATTGCAAAATCACTGGATGAAGTTAAGACCTATGCAGGACAGATCCTTGGAATGAATCTTGTTACGCATCAAACCGGTCCCAGGGGCAAAGTTGTAAACAAGGTTTTAATAGAACAGAGTATTTACTATCCCGGAGAGAGTGAGGTTCAGGAATTTTATATGAGTGTTTTACTCAACAGGCAAACCGGAAGAAATATCATCATGTATTCACACCAGGGGGGAATGGATATTGAAGCCGTAGCTGAAAAAACCCCCCATTTGATCTATAAGGAGGAAGTTGATCCCGCCGTTGGAATGCAGGCTTTTCAGGCAAGGCGAATTGCATTTAATCTTGGGCTTTCAGGGAAAGCTTTCAAGGAAATGGTGAGTTTTTCCCTGGCATTATACAAGGCTTATGAGGGTTGCGATGCTTCATTGTTTGAAATCAACCCTGTTTTTAAGACAACCGATAACCGTGTGCTGGCAGCCGATGCAAAGGTAGCATTGGATGATAATGCACTTTATCGCCATTCAGACTATGCCGAAATGCGGGATATTACGGAAGAAGATCCAACCGAGGTAGAAGCAAGGAAATATGATCTGAATTTTGTCAAGCTGGATGGCAATGTTGGCTGTATGGTCAATGGTGCAGGCCTGGCGATGGCTACAATGGATATAATTAAACTTTCAGGAGGAGATCCGGCTAACTTTTTGGATGTAGGCGGTACCGCCAATGCAACAACCGTGGAGGCCGGTTTCAGGATTATTCTGAAGGACCCAAGCGTAAAAGCTATACTGATTAATATATTTGGCGGGATTGTAAGATGCGACAGGGTGGCAAAGGGAGTTGTGGATGCTTATAATTCAATAGGTGACATTAAAGTACCCGTAATTGTTAGATTACAGGGAACGAATGCTAAAGAAGCCAAGGAACTCATTGATAAATCAGGTTTGAAGGTTTATTCCGCCATTTCCCTTCAGGAAGCGGCTGACCTGGTAAAACAAATGGTATAAATGTTATGAGGTATAACAAAGGCTGCCAATTGGCAGCCTTTGTTGTTTTTAAAGCGTTTAATTGTGAATGTACAGCCAAACCTCATACTCCCCGGCCCTTGTGACATTTCTTAATTCATTTACTGCAGTGCGGTAATTGTCAAAAGATTTCATCGTAACAAGTTGAAAGCCGTTTTTGGCCATGACAATTTGTGAATCAAAGCCTTTTGATCTAATTTTCTCATGGTACCGGGTAGCATTGGAAGGCACCTTAAAACTGCCAACTACCAGGTGATACTTAAAAGAGGCCTTGATTCGCTCGGCTTCTTCAATTCTCCTCTGTTCTTCCAGTATGGCCTGTTCTGCCAGTTGCTGTTGGCGCGATTGCTCAGCTTCCTGTGCAAGCCTTATACTGTCTTGTCTTTGCTGTTCCAGGAGTGCATGATCCACCTTTTTCTTGAAAGGGTTAATGTTATCGCATCCTGTTGTAACCAGGATCAAACTCAGGATTATCAGCGGGATGTACTTTTTCATGTTTTTGGTTATGAGGTTTAAGAATTGGTTTGTTATTCAAAATTATAAGAAATATTTCAAAAAAAGGCCTGATAAACAATTATTTAATTGTAGATGCATTTCGTTTTACGGAAGATATTGGCATGAGACTGCTTAACATTCAGATTATCAATAATATAAAAACTTAGGTTTAAAAACACACTGACAGAACTGTGAAGGGAGGAAAAAAATTTCTAATTTGGCTTCATCTAAAGATTCCTTCGGAAACCACAACCTATTAAATAATTTATTATGCATACATTAATTCAGCTATTTGAGGAAAGTGTTAAGAAGTATCCCAACAATACATATCTTTTGCAAAAAAAAGAAGGGGCATATCAACCTGAAACATATGTTCAGGTGAGAGAACGGGTCTACCAGTTTGCTGCAGGTCTTATTTCTCTGGGAGTAAAAAAGGGGGACAGGCTTGCCTTGCTGTCAGAAGGAAGAAATGACTGGGTAGTAAGTGAGTTGGGAATTATGTACACCGGTGCAATCAATGTACCCCTTTCAGTCAGACTGGAACCGGCCGATATTGGTTTCAGGCTGAAGCACTCCGGGACCAAAATGATTGTTGTTTCAGGAAATCAGTCTGCAAAAATGAAGGGTCTGAAAGATGAAATTGATAGCCTTGAGAAAGTTATTATCCTGGATCAAATTGGTGAACCAGACAAAAAGGATATACTATTCAGCCAGGTGATGGAACTGGGAAAAAAATATCTCGAAAGCAATAAACAGGATTTTGAAAATACTTACCGGACGATTGAAGGGAATGATTATGCAAATATTTGCTATACATCGGGTACAACGGCCGATCCTAAGGGAATTATACTTACACACAGGAATTATACGGCCAATATTGAACAATCACTTACCCTTATGCCGGTACCCGAGTGGTATACCACCTTATTGATTCTTCCATGGGATCATGCCTTTGCACACACTACCGGTATTTATACGCTTATGAGAGCAGGAGCAAGCCTGGCTTCCATCCAGGTTGGGAAAACGCCTATGGAAACGCTAAAGAATATTCCTGTCAATATAAGGGAAATTAAACCTGTTTTCCTTTTAAGTGTACCTGCTCTTGCCAAAAACTTCAGAAAAAATATTGAAAATGCTATTAGGGAGAAAGGTGGACTTGTTGAAAAACTTTTCAAGGCTGGTTTGAAGATAGCATACACCTATAACGGAAATGGATGGAACAGGGGCAGCGGTTTGAAGATATTCCTTAAGCCGCTTTACAAACTGTTTGATATTATCATTTTCAAAAAAATCAGGGCAAATTTTGGTGGCCGGCTTAAATTCTTTGTTGGAGGAGGAGCACTTCTCGATATTGAACTGCAGAGGTTCTTTTATGCCATTGGAATGCCCATGTTTCAGGGTTATGGCCTTACCGAAGCTGCACCGGTAATCTCTTCCAATTCAGAATTGAGGCATAAGATGGGATCTTCAGGGTATCTTGTTCACCCCATTGAATTAAAAATTTGTGACGACGATGGAAACCCTCTACCAGTAGGGGAAAAGGGCGAAATCGTAGTGAAGGGAGAGAATGTAATGGCTGGATACTGGAATAATCCTGAAGCGACTGCAAGTACGATAAAGGATGGATGGCTTTATACCGGAGACATGGGGTACATGGACAAAGATGATTTTCTTTATGTACTGGGCAGGTTTAAGAGTCTGCTGATAGCTGATGACGGAGAGAAGTACAGTCCTGAGGGGATTGAAGAAGCCTTTACTGAACAGTCGGCCATTATTGATCAATGTATGCTTTATAATAACCAGAATCCTTATACCGTTGCACTGGTTGTTCCAAATAAGGAAGCGATCAGGCGTTGGCTGAAGGACAAAAACCTGCAGATCGACACAACAGAAGGGCAGGAAGCTGCCCTGAAGCTCATTGAGTCTGAAATTAATGAATACCGTGCAGGGAAGAAATACGGGGATATGTTTCCACAGAGATGGCTGCCCCCAGCCATTGGAGTATTATCCGAGGGATTTACCGATGCCAATTTGATGCTTAACAGTACAATGAAGATGGTAAGAGGTAAAATTACGGAAGTATACATGGACAGGATAGACTATTTATATACCCCTGAAGCAAAGAATATTTGTAATTCAAGGAATATGGAAGCAATCAGGAAGCTTTTTCTGGAGTGAACCTAACTATTTAAGGGAATTCTGACAACAAGTGAGCGTATAATTTTATCTTTGCTGTTCCGTTAAGTCTATCATACTATGGCAAGCTTCTTTCAAAAGGAACCGGTAAGGTATTTATTGCTGTTTCTCTCCAGCAGGCAGTTTTGGAAACATTTCCTTTATGCATCCGGAGGATTTCTTTTGTTTTTAATCTTTCTTTTCCTCTGGCTGAAAATATATACAAACCACGGCAAAGCATATGCCGTTCCAGATTTTTACGGCCTGAGCCTGCAGGAAGCAGAACAACTTGCGCGGGCCAAAAAACTCAGGTTTCAGGTGGTGGATTCGGTGTTCAATTCAGAAGCTGAACCGGGCACAGTGGTGGACCAGAATCCCTTTCCGGGTTTCAGGGTCAAAGTGAACAGGACTGTTTTTCTGACTATGAATGCTACGAATCCTGAGATGGTGAAAATGCCCAATGTTATTGGTGTTTCATTGCGACAGGCAAAGGCCATACTGGAAACGCAGGGACTGGAAGTGGGCAGGTTGAGGTATATTCCTGATATTGCGCTCAATAATGTCTTAAGACAAATGTATGAAGGGAAAGAAATTGAAACAGGTGAATTTGTGGTAAAAGGTTCAGCCATTGATTTGGTACTTGGACAGGGCCTTAGCAGTGTTGAAGTTCCCGTGCCTGATTTTACCGGGTTTAGCTATCTTAAAGCAAGAGACCGGGTAATTGAATCCTATTTTAATATTGGAGCACTTATTTTTGATAATTCAGTTATTACTAAAGAGGATACACTTTCAAGTTTTGTCTACCGGCAAAGACCAGTATATTCCGGGAGAGCCTCTATCAGGCTTGGTTCCACGGTTGATCTCTGGTTTACACGGGATTCCTCACTATTGCTTTCTTCTGACACACTCAACCTGCTAATCCCTTATTTTGATGAAGAAATTCCTTAACCTGCTGAGTGTTTCTTCGGTTCTATTTATTACCTGTATCAATTCATTTTCCCAGGAGGTTCTTACAGGAATACAATTTAATTCTGCCATTGAAAAAGCACACAGGGAGGGAACTTTTCTTAAATCAGCCAAATCAGTCGATACGCTGGAACTGCCTTTTTTTAATGATTTCTCTTATCCTTGGGTTTATCCCGACCCACAAAGATGGGCAGACAACTATGTTTTTATTAACTCCTCGTTGCCAGTAAATCCAAGATCTTACCAGGTTGCTACCCTGGATATACTGAACGAAACAGGTGAAATTTACCCTCATGCAACAACACAGATTTTTCCTGCCGACAAGCTAACCAGTCTGCCCATTAATCTGAATTATCCTCCGGGCGATAATATTTTTCTTTCCTTTTTCTACCAGCCACAGGGGCTTGGCGATCCCCCCGGAGAAAGAGATTCACTTGTTCTGGAGTTTTACAGTCCAGTAAGTCAAAAATGGTTTCATGCCTGGGCTGCCACCGGTGGTGTTTTGCAGCCGTTCACACAGGTAATGGTGCCTGTCACCAATCCGGATTTTCTTAAGAAGGGATTCCGATTTCGTTTCAGGAATTACGGCAGTTTACCCCGGAATCCATCCGTCCCCGGAACTGTTGGAAATTCAGATCACTGGCACATTGATTATGTTTATCTTAACCGGAACAGGTCTTCGGCTGACACTTTAATCAGAGATGTTACTTTTGTAAGGCCCTTACGATCCCTGCTGAATAATTATGAAGCTGTTCCCTGGACTCATTTTGGGGCAGGAAAGCTTACCGAAATGGGTGCCAGGCTTCCCATGTTTTACCGAAATCACGACAATATTGTCAGGAATGTGGGCCGGTCTTTTGTTATAAAAAATATCCTGAACGAAACGGTTGTCAGAAGTTTTTCAGGTGGAGCAGAAAATCTGAATGCCTGGCAACTCAGAGAATACTTTCCTGATATTGCCTACACCTATGCCGCCCCTTCCACCGATTCGGCAATTTTTGAGGTGAAAGCCTTCCTTACCACCGATGCATTTGACAGGAAAGGGAATGATACAGTGCGGTATATTCAGCGATTTGCAAATTATTATGCCTATGATGATGGTACTGCTGAGAATGGTTACGGACTCACTGGACAGGGAACGGAGAATGCCCGGCTGGCTTACCGCTTTAATGCATTTGTGAGCGATACCCTAAGAGCTGTGAAAATTTTCTTTAACCGTAGCCAGAACAATGCATCACAAAGGCCTTTTTTGCTTACTGTATGGAATGAAATAAACGGTTTGCCGGGGGAAATTATTTACCAGCAGGAAAATACCCGGCCTGAGTACGCAGAGGGACTAAATGTGTTTTATTCCTATCAACTGAATACCCCTGTTAAGGTTCCGCAAGTGTTCTATGTAGGTTGGGTACAACAATCTGCTGACTTCCTTAATGTTGGATTTGATGTGAACCGTAATAACCGCACCCGTATTTTTTATAATTTTGATGGCAACTGGAGGAATACATCCTTTAACGGTTCCCTGATGATTCGTCCGGTTCTGAGTGCAGTTCCCCTGCCAACATCTGTAAGAAAACCCCGGCATATAACTTTCAGGGCATACCCAAATCCAAGCTCGGGATTTCTTTATCTTGACATTCCAGCGAATGAAAATCTGACAAATCTTGATGTAAGTGTATATGATTTACACGGACGGCTTGTGATGAATACAAAAGGAACCGACCGCAACATTGATCTTTCAGGACTGCCGTCGGGCATCTACTTTATTCGTTTATCGGGCGGTCGTATTTTATCTCAAACACATAAGATAGTTCTTGCAAGGTAAATTATCTTTGCTTGTATGGAAGAAGAATTGAAAGACTCCTTTGAACAGGCCGAACTTTATGAACATTTCAGATATGTTGTTGATCCCGGGCAAAGTTTGCTGCGGATTGACAAATACCTCTCCGGCAGGATAGAAAATGCTTCCCGCACCAGGATACAGGCTGCTGCAACGGCGGGAAATATTCTTGTAAATGATCGGCCGGTGAAATCCAATTACAGGGTTAAACCACAGGAGGTGATAAGCATTGTAATGGCTTATCCTCCCAGGGAACAGGAAATAATTCCGGAAGATATACCCCTGAATATTGTATTTGAGGACGATGATATTATTGTAATCAATAAAGAGCCGGGAATGGTGGTTCACCCCGGTCACGGCAATTATACCGGAACCATGGTAAATGCACTTGCCTTCAGGTTCAAAGACCTTCCTCTGTATCAGTCGGGTGAGTTACGCACCGGCCTGGTTCACCGTCTCGACAAGGATACCTCCGGCCTACTGGTGGTAGCAAAAACTGAATTCTCATTAAACAGGCTTGCCAAACAGTTTTTTGAGAGGACCACTTCAAGGAGGTACATAGCTATGGTGTGGGGTAATTTAAAAGAAGAGCAGGGAACC
The DNA here is from genome assembly GCA_037446695.1 of Bacteroidota bacterium. GTDB lineage: Bacteria > Bacteroidota > Bacteroidia > Bacteroidales > PUMT01 > JBBIHY01. Next base: position 86,353 of record JBBIHY010000003.1, on the reverse strand, counting down.
ATCACAGGGCATATTGGCCGCGACCCCAGGGACAGGATGAAGATGACCATTTTCCCGGAGGGGGAGGAAGGAAAGCCTGCCGTTACACACTATAAACTAATTGAAAGGTTCAGCTATGTTAATCTTGTGGAATGCGTTCTGGAAACTGGAAGGACACACCAGATAAGGGCGCATTTTGAATACCTGGGACACCCACTTTTTAATGATGACCGGTATGGTGGGGATAAAATTCTGAAAGGAACTACTTTTACAAAATACAAACAGTTTGTTCAGAATTGCTTTAAAGTATGCCCCAGGCACGCCTTGCATGCAAAGTCGCTGGGTTTTTCACATCCGATTAGCGGTAAGCCTATGTTTTTTGATTCTGAACTTCCGGAAGACATGAGAAACCTTTCTGAAAAATGGAGGAAATATGTCGCTGGTCGTGATTCAGATGATGATTTTATAAACGGGAGCATTCCCCCGGATTAATTTGATTTATAATTTGCAGAATTGATACCTAAGCTTTTAACAGGATGAAACGAACATGTTTGCGAATAAACACAAACACCAATGAAAATAGCAAACATGGAGTTCCATCCGACCTTAATCAAAAAATTGTTTACGGATGAAACACCCATGTTTAGAAAAACACAATGATAACAAAATCAGCAACATGGGTGTTCAATCATTCCTTGTAAAAATAATTTTGTTATGATGAAACACCCATGACAGTACCCAGGCACAAACACGGATGAACAAACTATGGGAGTTCCATCCGCTTAAGAACGCTAATTTAAAGTTAGTTAGTAACATATTAGTAATTAATAACATAAATATTTTGTACGGATGAAAAAAAATATTGCAATTGTTGCCGGCGGAGATTCATCAGAATATGAGATCTCTGTTCAGAGTGCATCACAGCTAATGGAGATTCTGGATAAACGGAAATATAACGGCTATGTTGTTTCAGTGAGGAATACCATGTGGGAGGTACAAATACCGGGCAAAAAAAATATACCTGTTGACAAAAATGATTTCAGTTTTATGAATGAAGGGGCAAAAACCATTTTTGATTGTGCCCTTATGGCTATACATGGTACACCGGGTGAGGATGGCAGGTTACAGTCGTATTTTGATCTGTTGAGGATTCCCTATACTTCGAGCGGAATGTTGACTTCGTCACTTACATTTAACAAATATATCTGCAAGGCTTTTCTTAACAATTTTGGCATTCATACAGCCAAAGCCATGCTTGTGAGAAAGGGGTCAAAAATAAACGCCGGTGAAATTACAGGACAACTGGGTATTCCATGTTTTGTTAAACCCAATAACGGGGGTTCCAGTTTTGGTGTTACCAAAGTAAAGAGCAGGGAGGAAATTGAAAAAGCGATTGAAGCCGCATTCAGGGAAGACGATGAAGTAATTATCGAGGAGTTTATTCCGGGTACCGAAATAACCTGTGGCCTGATAAAAACCAAAGACAAGGAAATCATTCTGCCTCTCACTGAGATTGTGAGCAAGACCGAGTTTTTTGATTATGAAGCAAAGTATAAAGGGCTGTCCGATGAGATCACGCCTGCCAGAGTTACAAAAGAGGTTGAAAAACTGACCAGGGATACCTCCTCACTTATATACGATGTTTTGGACTGCTGGGGAATTGTTCGCTTTGATTATATTCTAAGCAATGGCAAATTGTTTTTTCTTGAAGTAAACACAGTTCCGGGAATGAGCAGAAACAGCATTGTACCACAACAGGTGAGGGCTGCCGGAATGGACCTGGGGGAACTATTTACAATGATTATTGAAGAGTCTGTTGCACAAAACAGAAAGTAAAAAGGCTGCTCTGAAAAATATTGTAGTTCCTGAGCAGCCTCATTTGTTATCCCTTAATATTACATCACTTTAATTCGTCAAAAGAATAAAGCTCTGTTCTGTAGGAATCAATCGGGGCACAGGAACAAACCAGGTTCCGGTCCCCAAAAGCATCATCCACCCTGCCAACCGATGGGAAAAACTTATTATCGTTTACCCATTTCAGCGGGTAAGCAGCTTTCTCACGCGAATAAGAGTGATTCCAGTCATTGGCAACAACAACACTGGCTGTATGAGGGGCATTTTTAAGAACATTATCCCTTGCATCAGCCTTACCCTCCTTAATTTCCTCAATTTCCCTGTAAATTGAAATCATGGTTTCAATAAACCTGTTCAGCTCAGAAAGCGGTTCGCTCTCGGTTGGCTCTACCATTAGAGTACCATGAACAGGGAATGATAAAGTTGGAGCATGAAAGCCATAATCCATAAGTCTTTTTGCAATATCAGCCTCAGTGATTTCAAGGTTCCAGGTGTGTTTGAATTTGCGGCAATCCAGAATCATTTCATGCGCCACGAAACCGGTAGTACCGGTGTATAATATATTAAAATAGTCTTTCAGCGAGGCGGCAAGATAATTTGCATTCAGAATGGCATACCTGGTGGCTTCAGTAAGACCCTTGCCTCCAAGCATTTTAATGTATGCATGGGAGATTACCAGTATGCTGGCACTTCCCCATGGAGCAGCAGATACTACTGAGGAGCTTTTTGCCCCGCCGGTTTTCACTATCGGGTGCACGGGCAGAAAGTCAGCAAGATGTTTTGCCGCACAAATTGGTCCCATTCCCGGTCCTCCTCCTCCGTGAGGAATTGCAAATGTTTTGTGAAGGTTCAAATGGCAAACATCAGCCCCGATAATACCCGGATTTGTAAGGCCTACCTGGGCATTCATATTGGCGCCATCCATATAAACCTGTCCGCCATTTTCATGTATTATCCTGATCATTTCTTTCACTTCAGGCTCGAATACACCGTGAGTAGAGGGATAGGTTATCATGATGGCAGCCAGGGTGTCCTTAAACCGTTCAGCCTTCCGCTTTAGATCCTCCATATCGATGTTGCCTTTAAGGTCACAATTTACCACCACTACTTCCATGCCTGCCATTACTGCACTTGCCGGGTTGGTACCATGGGCTGAACAGGGTATGAGGCATATATTACGGTGACCCTGCCCAATACTCTTCAGGTAATCCATAATGGCAAGCAGACCTGTGTATTCACCTGCTGCGCCTGAATTTGGCTGGAAGGATATGGCTTCAAATCCGGAAATTGTACATAAGTCTTTTCCCAGTTCCTCGAATAACTGGTGATAACCCTCAGCCTGGTCAACAGGTACAAAAGGATGCAGACTCCCGAATTCCGGCCAGCTTAGTGGCAGCATCTCCGTTGCTGCGTTCAGTTTCATGGTGCAGGAACCCAGTGAAATCATGGAGTGTGTCAATGAAAAATCCTTTCTTTCCAGTTTCTTGATATATCGCATCAGGTCAGTTTCTGAGCGGAAACTTCTGAATACATCCTGTGTGAGGAATTCACTATTTCTCAGGAATTTTTTGTCAAAGCCAATCCTGATTTCGCCTGCAGTAAATTTTGCGGCTTGTTTCCCGGCAGCCGAAGCAAAAATGCTGATAATAAGGTTAACATCCACGATGGATGTAGTTTCATCCAGACTTATACCGATGGTGTTATCACTGTTGTAGAGAAGATTAACCTTTGACCTGAGAGCTGATTCCCTGACCTTTTCAATCGTAATTCCCGACGGAAGTTCAACTTTCAATGTGTCAAAAAAGTCTTTGCTTTTGATTTTGCAGCCTTCCTTTTCCAGCCCTTCGGCAAGTGCAACCGTGTGGGTATGAATATGTCCTGCAATTCTTTTCAGGCCTTCGGCACCATGGTATACCGCATACATTCCTGCCATTGTAGCCAGAAGGGCCTGTGCAGTGCAGATATTGGAAGTTGCTCTTTCCCTCTTAATATGCTGTTCCCTGGTTTGTAGAGCCATTCTCAGTGCATTCTTTCCCTGTGCATCTATTGATACGCCAATAATTCTTCCGGGGATATTTCGTTTGTATTGTTCGCGTGTTGCAAAATAGCCTGCATGTGGGCCTCCGTAGCCAATGGGTATTCCAAATCTCTGGGTGGAGCCTACAACCACATCGGTACCCCAGTCACCAGGAGGGGTGAGTAAAACCAGGCTCATGATATCAGCTATTACTCCTGTAAAAACATTCAGTGATTTGGCTTTCTCCACAAAACCCTTGTAATCTCTGATTTCCCCGTCGGCTGCAGGAAACTGAACCATAGCACCAAAGTAATTGTTGGAGAGGTCTATCTTTTGGTAATCTCCGGTAACCACTTCAATACCAAGCGGAAGTGCCCTCGTTTTTATTACTTCCAGGTTTTGAGGAAAAACATTGTCATCAATAAAAAACCTGACGACATTGTTTTTCACTGCATCACGGGACCGCATATTAAACATCATGATCATTGCCTCGGCAGCGGCGGTCGATTCATCCAGCAGGGAAGCATTGGCAATTTCCATCCGGGTAAGTTCCATGATTACAGTCTGGAAGTTGAGGAGCGCCTCAAGCCTTCCCTGGGAGATTTCTGCCTGGTAGGGTGTATAGGAAGTGTACCAGCTTGGGTTTTCAAGGATATTTCTCTGAATGACTGCAGGGAAAATTGTTCCGTAATACCCCTGTCCGATGAATGTTTTGTACAGTTTGTTTTTCTTGCCAATTTCCCTGATATGGTTAATATATTCAAATTCGCTGATTCCATCTGGCAAATCAAGTGGTTTCGAAAGCCTGATGTTGCCCGGAATTGTTTTGTCAATTAACTCATCAAGATTTTTTACACCTATTTTCTTAATCATACCATCCACCTCGTGGGATCTTGGTCCAATGTGCCGGCCTGTAAATGAATCAAAAGCCATATGAATAAATATTTATTAAGTTATTGTATAATAGTTATTTGTAATTGCTTCATGTACTTTTGGAATTGGGCTAAAATAACAAACTGCTTGGAAGATAAAAACATCAAAAGTCATGATTCTCAATAAACCAGAATATTATTCAGCATGTTTTTCATCTCATACTGATCAATACATTAAAAAGGGGTTGGTCTTTTTTTCTTTTTCAATACTGGTGGATGGACCATGCCCGGGATATACAATCACATCATCTCCCAGGGGCAGAATTTTACTGGTAATACTGTCCATTAAAATGTCATAATTTCCCCCGGGCAAATCGGTTCTTCCAATGCTGCCGCTGAAAAGGGTGTCACCCGTAATCACAAATTTTTCTTTTTCACAAAATAAAGCAATATGCCCGGGTGAATGCCCCGGCACATTTATAACCTTTAACAGTGTATTACCGAATATTATTTCACCGGGTTCTTCAAGGTAATGTGTAATGCATGGTGGTTGCTCCACCTCAAACCCAAAAAGTTTACCATGCTCAACGGCATTGTCAATCAAAAACTCATCGCCTTTTGAGGCTTCAACAGGGATATTATAATTTTTTACCAAAAATGCATTTCCGAGAATATGGTCAACATGGCAATGGGTATTGATAATTTTTGTGAGTTTGTATTCATTCTTTTTCAGAAAATCAATGAGTGCGGATTTTTCTTCGTCAAAATAGCAGCCCGGATCAATGATTATGCATTCGCCGGTTTCGTCGGCTATTAAATAAGTGTTTTCCTGGAACGGGTTGAAAATGAATGTATGAATAGTTGTCATTTGGTATGAAATTATAAAGTTTTACCTTTTACTAAAGGAACAAAAATGAAATGACCGTGTTCAGTAATTTGAGTTTCATTATCAGAAATTTTAACAAGCTTTGTCATGACCTGACCGGAACGGTCACCCAGTGGCAAAACAAGTATGCCCCCCGGTTTCAGCTGCTTAACCAGTTTTTCTGGTATACCGGGAGCACCTGCGGTAATTAGAATTTTGTCAAAGGGTGCAAAGGCCGGAAGTCCTTCATATCCGTCTCCATAATGGAAATGCGCTTTGTATTTCATATTTTTCAGCAGCGACTGTGCGGATAAAAAAAGTTCCCTGTGTCGTTCAATGGTATACAACTTCGTGCCAAGTTCCAGCAAAATAGCAGCCTGGTAGCCGGAACCGGTTCCGACCTCCAGTACCTTATCATGTTTCTTTATTTCCAGCAGCTGAGTCTGGAAAGCTACTGTGTATGGCTGGGATATTGTTTGGTTGCAACCAATGGGGAAAGCCTGATCCTTGTATGCAAAATGAATAAAACTACTGTCCATGAAAAAATGCCTGGGTACCCGATCAAAAGCTTCCAGTAAAATTTGATCGTTAATTCCCTTGCTGCGGATTTCTTCAATGAGTTTTTTTCTTAACCCTTTGTGTCTGAAAGTGTCAATCATGAAGTTACAAGGTGTCCCTGATCACCTGATCAATACATTGATGCAGGGTTTTATATGCAGGGCAAATATAGAAACAATGCACTGAATAACCATAGTATCCTGCCCTCATTTACCGCAATTAACAGTCATTGGTTAATAACTTCCTTTTTTTAACTGCATACAACTTTTTAAAATGATTTATGTTTGCGAAAACCCATTAACATGATTCGACTGGGTATTGCCGGTACGCATCCTTCTCTTCATATTATTGTTCCTGCCCTTAGGGAGGAGAACAATTTTCAAATAACCGGAATGTATGGGTTGCGTGAGAAGGAATTATTCAGTCTTTCGGATAAATTAATGATTCAGCCGGTAGTAATTCCGGAAACCCTTTTATTACGTGCAGATGCCTTGATGGTTGTTGATGACCCCGGCCTTTACTTTGAAATCCTTGTAAAAAGCCTGCAGTTTTCGAAGCACCTGTTTCTTTCGACCCTGGGAGGCCTTTCGCTTAAACAAATAGAGACTCTAATGAAACTCGCCGAGGAGGCCCGCGTGGTTGTTTACTTACCGTTTATTCTTGAGCAGGCAAAGGTGGATATTGTGAAGAGATATGTGAATCACCCTTTTTATATTGAGATATCCTGTGTGAAAGCATTTCCATTCGGGGAATCCTTTGATTTTGGTGAACTCAGATCTGTTACCCTGAAGGCAATTGAAGCCATGTTACTTATGAATTCCGGTAATATATTAAAAGTACATTCCGGTGCTGCAACTTTGCATGATCAGGTAGATTTTGTAGCTGCACGCATTGATTTTATGAATGGATGCGCAGGAACACTGACTGCAGGGATATTTGGTGAGAAGGATATTTTCCATATAAAAATATACCAGAGGAATGAGATTCTTTTGCTTGACCTGCTGGAAGAAAGACTGACATCTGTGTCGCCGGGAAAGAAAAAGCCCCTGCTGGATATTAAATTTGAAACAAATCAACTGCCCGAAAAAAATATCCTTGATGATTTATTGCAGTTTCATGAACTTTGCAAATATGCAGCCAATTCATACAGTTCGGTGGAGCGTACTTATCAGTCGGTTTTGCTTACATCGAAAATCTTTGAAAAAATTCAGTTTTCCATTATTCAGGAAAAGGCAGTATAGTTAATTTGCTCACCTGAACAATTCTCAATCATTAATTTTTTGGTTACTTTTAATCAATCTGTAACTTTTTAACCTTGTTTGTAAAATATGAAAATAAATTATCAGCGGCTGAAATACATTCTGGTTGATTACTTTTCAGCCCTGGTAAGCTGGATGGCTTTTTATTCCTTCCGCAAACTGCATGTTGAACCATTAAAATTTGGTTACGAGATACCCTTTGAGGCAGAAGCCTCTTTTGTTGCCGGATTATTGATAATTCCTGTTTTCTGGCTCTTGCTCTATTTTTCAGTCGGATACTATAAGGAAGTTTACCGCAAATCCAGATTAAATGAATTTGGCAGTACTTTTTTTTCGGTTTTATCAGGGGTGGTGCTTGTATTCTTTTTTCTAATCCTGGATGACTTTGTTTCATCCTACAGGGTTTATTACCAGATGTTTATTTTTCTTTTTGCGGTGCAATTTGGTCTTACCTATCTCTTAAGGCTTGCCGTAACAATTCATACCAAAATGCTCATTCTTAACGGGAAAATAGCATTTAATGTATTGCTCATTGGTTCAGAGAAGAAAGCCAGGGAAACCTATAACCAACTGTATGAGCGAATGAAAAAAGCAGGTAACCAAATTATAGGTTACATTACCATAAATGGCAGTAATGATTCTTTTTCTGACATAGCACTGGCTAAACTCGGGGGCATTGACAGAATTGATAAAATAATTGATGAATATAATGTTAAGGAGGTTATCATCGCCATTGAAGCAAGTGAAAATAAAAAGATCGAGGAAATTATCAGTAAACTTCATTTTCCAGGAATCAATATCAAAGCTATTCCTGGTATGTACGATATACTCACAGGAAGGGTTAAAATCACTTCAATTCTCGATACTCCACTGATTCAGATCAATCCATCCTTAATACCTGTTTGGCAGGAAAATTTGAAGTTTTTGCTGGATCTTGTTATAGCATCCATTGCATTGATCTTGACCCTGCCACTTATGATTGTAATAGCCGTAATTATTAAATTCACATCCAGTGGCCGGGTAATATACAGCCATGAGAGGATTGGCCGGTTCGGCAGGCCATTCAGGATTTATAAATTCCGCTCCATGTTTGAAAACGCTGAGGCCAACGGACCCGAATTATCTTTCCCTGGTGATCCCCGGGTGACAAAGTTTGGAAGATTTCTGCGCAACACCAAGCTGGACGAGTTGCCTAATTTCATTAATGTTCTCAAGGGGGAGTTGTCTGTTGTGGGACCACGACCGGAACGGAAATTTTATATTGACCAGATTATGAAGCGTGCGCCCTATTTTACCCACCTTTTAAAGGTGAAGCCTGGAATTACCTCGTGGGGACAGGTGAAGTATGGTTATGCCCAGAATGTGGATCAAATGATAGAGAGGTTGAAGTATGATCTGATATATCTCGACAACATGTCACTTTTTGTGGATTTTAAAATTATCATTTATACCATTATCATTCTTTTCAGGGGCAGAAACTTTTAGTTCATGCCATCGGGAATTCTTTCAAGATGTAATAAACCGGTCCTGAGGGCGTTAGCAGACTTTCGTAAAAAACCAGCCGGGAAATATGAACCTCTCCGATTGGTATATTTCGGAATTTCTCCAAATATAAATTCAGGGCCTGTCGGTTATTAATTTCCTTGATCCGGCCAAATGTCAGATGAGGTTTGAAGGGCCTGTTATCAGCCACATATCCCATATCAGAAAGAGTTTTATCCAGGCTCAGTTTCAGATCTTCCAGAACTGGATTTTTTTCTGCCCCAACCCATAATACAGCCGGGCGGGAAATGCATGGAAATACACCACAACCCTTTAGTGTAAGATCAAAAGATGAACTCCCCGATACAACTTTTTCCGTTTCATTTATTATGGAAGGAATTTGTTCATCCTTCGTTTTACCCAAAAAAAACAATGTGATATGAAAGTGATCCGGATTCACCCATTTTATCGGTTCCCCTGACAGGGCATTTTTGAACTGATTGCAGATGTCTGATAATCTTTTATTTGTTTTTATATCAATCGCAAAGAAGGTACGTTTCATCTGTACAAAATATTTATATTATTAATTACCAGTACATTACCTTCTGGCTTTTAACATTCATTATCGAGCAGATGCCTGCCTGACGGCAGACAGGGAACACCCATGTTGTTGATTTTATTATTATTGTGTTTTTGTTTTTCTAAACATGGGTGTTTCATTTTTTTAATAGTTCAGAATTTAGTAAATTGTGAAAGTGTAACCAATTAAAGAAAAATCCATGAATAATCCCAGAAAAATTGCAGTAGTTCTCTCCGGGAGCGGAGTTTTTGATGGTGCTGAAATACACGAGGCAACCCTTACTTTATATGCCATTGTTAAAAACAACGCGGGCTATGAAGTGTTTGCTCCTGATATTCAACAGCATCATGTGATTAACCATATCTCCGGAGAGGAAATGAAGGAAACGAGGAATGTTTTGATTGAATCTGCCAGGATAGCAAGAGGAAGAATTAGCCCCCTTTCAGCCTTTAGAGCAGAGGAGTTTGATGCCATCATTTTCCCGGGAGGATTTGGTGCAGCTAAAAATCTCAGCACTTTTGCCCTTGAGGGAGTTAACTGTAAGGTAAATCCCGATGTTGAGAAAGCAGTGAAAGCGATGGTGGATAAGAAGAAACCCATTGGGGCATTGTGCATATCTCCGGTTATATTGGCAAAATTACTCGGCGGCGTGGACCTTACCATTGGCCAGGATAAAGGCACAGCTGAAGCAGTCGAAAAAATGGGGGCCAGACACAAAAATACGAACCACGGGGAGATAACTGTAGACAGCAAATACAAAATAGTTACCACGCCATGTTACATGCTGGATGCCAACATCGTACAAATCGCTGATGGAGCTGATGCGGTTGTGAAGGCTATTCTAAAGATGATTTGAGTAAGAATTTCCCACAATAATTCAACGGCCGGCAAATGAATCACTCACAACTGGCCGTTGTCAATTAAGACAAGTATCTGGTCAATCAGTTTGTCTTCCACTTCTTTATCAAATGTACTTTTCAGGTTGTAACCAAACAAACGGGCGATGGCCTGCCAGAAAATCGCCGAAAAAGATCCCCTGAGTTCTTTTAGCAGATCGTAGGAGGTATTGCCGGTTTCCCTGTCAATAAGTTTTATGAGCAGGTGTCCCTGGGTGATTGTAAGATTTCTTAAATCGTCCTCAAATTCTGTCATTAGTTCTTTTTCCACCTGTTTAACATATTCTTTTCTTTGCTTGTCGCTCTTGAGAGAAACGAAATGAGCGTTCATTTCTTCCAGTTTTTTACTGGCAAGTTTCGCGTATGGATAAACGATTTTCAGATTGTATATCAGCCTCTGATATCTCCGGTAGTCCCTGCGACTGGCAAAAACGGGCATTGGGTAAATGAAAACCTCATCAATGCTGGATATCAGTAGGGTATCGCCATTCTCCAGGATAAGCTGTAAGGTTTTACCTGAAGGTACAAGTATTGTATCATTTTGTGCAGAAAGTGATCCCGTCAGTAAAAAGCAGAATATGATGCCCGAAATAATTTTCATATAATGGAAACGAAATTACTTCCTGAAAAATTTTCATTAAATAATTTGTGCAAACTTAAACAATCCTGCACACAGAATTGTTTGTGCTGAGTTAAAACAACTAAATTTTCTAATTTAATTATTAGTGTCCGATTAAATTTTTTGTATTTAGGTGAATGTGTTTGTAAATAAGGAAATCATTAGTTTTCTGTTTACCGGGGGGTCGCTTTCCGCCTCAGAGAAACGATAGTTCTTTGATTCCATTAGAAATTATAATGATATCAAAAATTTCAGTTAAGAAAATCAGGTGAATTGACGTTAAGAAATCAGGGCTGTTTGAGCGTAGCGAGTTCCCGGATTTTAGCCAATTCATCTGATTATTAGGAAATTATCTGCAGCGGCGGCATTTTTTGCTTACTTTTTTTTGCTGTAGAAAAAAAGTAAGAGCCCGTGCGGCTTGAGCACTTAAACCAGGTATGATTTTTTATCGGACAATAGTGTAATTTTATAAAAAATTCATTCATGAATCCGAATGACAGGGAATATACAAATGGTGAAATCACGGTTTATTGGAAACCTAATGAGTGCATTCATTCCACCATCTGTTATAAAAAACTCATAGAAGTCTTCAATCCCGGTAACAGACCCTGGGTGAATATAAACGGATCCACAACTGATAAGATTGTTGATGTGGTGTGGAAATGTCCTACCAATGCTCTTACATTCAAATGGAACGATGAAAACAAAAATACACCGGGAAATTATAAGTCGGCCAATCAGCCGCTTGTAAAAGGTGTGGAGAACAAAGTTGCCGAGGAAGTGCAGCCTGCCAGAATTCAACTCATGGATGATGGGCCGGCAATTGTAAAAGGCAATTTTGTTATTGTTCACGAAAATGGGATAGGGATGAAAATGGCCAATATGGTTTCTTTTTGTACCTGCGGTAAATCGGCTAATCAGCCTTACTGCGATGGTTCGCATCATGGATAATTAATTGTGTGATGGAAAAAAATTTGAAAAACTCGTCTGCTGAATTCACAGTGATAAAGGACGGTCCGCTCAAAGTGTCGGGTAATTTTGTTCTTACCGATGCTGAAGGAAACCTTTTGTCAAATCACGGAGAAATATATCTTTGCAGGTGTGGAAAATCAAACAATAAACCATTTTGTGACGGGTCACATCGTAAAAAATGACAGGCCCTTCTTTAAGGACTGTCTGTGACCCGGCAATTCAAATATAATAAACCAGGTAAAATCAAGAAGTGGCTGTTGATAGCAGCCGGCAGCCTTTCTGTTGGCCTGGGTGTACTTGGTATCACCCTGCCACTTTTGCCAACCACACCTTTCCTTCTCCTGGCAGCGGCATGCTACCTGAGGAGCTCAGAGAGGTTATACAAATGGCTTATCCATCACAGGTTATTCGGTAAAATTATCACTGATTACATGGAGAAAAGAACCATATCTATCAGGGTAAAGATTTCTTCGCTTACTTTGATGTGGCTGGCAATAAGCTATTCAGCATTGTTTGTTGTTAATGTTTTGTGGGTAAGTATTTTGTTATTTGTCATAGCAATCGGTGTAACTATTCACATACTTTCCTTTAAGTCAGGAGATTAAGTCATGTTTATCATTGTCCTCATTTTTCTGGCAGGAATAGTGTTGGGTTACATACTGAGACATTTCAGAAAGATTAACTTATTGTCTGGCAAAGTAAGCATTGTGCTTGTCTTCTTACTGCTCTTCTCTTTGGGGTTATCCGTTGGGATGAATGAAAGGGTTATGGATAACCTTGAAGTAATCGGACTGCAATCCCTGGTAATTACCATTTTTACTATTTCGGGGAGCATTGGCATCTTAATTTTCTATAATAAGCTGAAAAAGAGATGAAACGAACATGTTTGCGAATAACCACAAACACCAATAAATATGGCAAACATGGAGTTCCCTGCCAGCCGGCAGGCAGGCATCCGACCTTAATCAAAAAATTATTTACGGATGAAACACCCATGTTTAGAAAAACACAAACACAATGATAACAAAATCAGCAACATGGGTGTTCCATCATTCCTTGTAAAAATAATTTTGTTATGATGAAAGAAAGTCTTTTGCTGCTGGTTATGTTTTCTGTTGGGGTACTTGCCGGCTTTCTGTACCCAGACTTCTTCCAGGGAGGTAATGATCTGAGTACCTCCATACTATTTATTTTAATGTTCTCTGTAGGCTTTAATCTTGGCGGCAGCCAGCAATTTGTTGAAATTCTGCGAAATATGAGCTTTCGAATTGTTGAAATTCCCTTAATTACCATTATTGGCACCTTTTTTGGGATGCTAGTCTTATCACTCTTTCCTGTTGGGTTTTCTTTAAAGGAGCTTCTGGCTGTTGGCTCCGGGTTTGGCTACTACAGTCTTTCCAGTATGATTATTTCCAGGATCTCGGGAGAGATGCTGGCAGTGGTAGCATTACTTTCAAATATAATGAGGGAGATAATATCAATTGTTTTAACACCCCTTCTGGTGAAGTATTTTGGTGGCACATTTCCTATTGTATCTGCCGGAGCCACTTCTATGGATACTGCACTTCCGGTAATAATAAAGTATGCTGGTTCAGACCATATTTTTACTGCAGTTTTTAACGGGATAGTTCTTACCCTGCTTGTGCCCTTTCTTGTGGTAGTATTTCTAAATCTGTGATAAATAATGGCTCCCCCGGGGGATCCATTCAACTTTTCTTTAACAGAAATCTAATTGTTTGTAAAGTTCAGGGGTGTCAACAAAAATTAAATAATCGTTCACTTTTTCATACGTTATCTTAAATGTGTTGGCAAAAAACACCCGAAGAGAGGAACCATCATGTCGGGTATAAGGAACTCCTCCGTTCATGAATTTTACTCTTTCTGCCCCCCCAGATTTTTATCTGATTATTTTTGATGGCTATGATTAAGTGGAAAAATCCGGCCACAAAATTCCTGATGGTGTCTTTCCCTTCAACCGGGGGAATAATACCTGAAAGGAAAGCGGCCTAGTCAGTCAAACAGGATACGAATTTGTCGCTGTCAAAACAGTCACATAATTTCTAGTTTTGTCATTTTGTAAATAAATTATTATTTGCAGAGATAACTAATTCAGTATTTAAGACACAGGAGTCTGAATTATATTCAAAGTATTCATTCCCTGACGATAACTTAATGTTTTAATAATTAGTCATTTAGTGTTTGGTCCGATTAAATAATTATCTTTGCAACCTGGAAAAAATTCAAAATTCTTTGTTTAAATGGCAGAAAAGATGAAAGTGGATGTAAGGTCAGAAATAGGTGAACTTGAGGCCGTTATTATTCATACCCCCGGTGCCGAAGTAGAAAACATGACTCCCCAGAACGCCGAGAGAGCGTTGTACAGTGATATTCTCAATCTTTCCATTGCTCAAAAGGAGTACAGGCAGTTAAGCGAAATACTGAACAAGTTCTCAAGGGTATACGAAGTAAAAGATCTTCTGGGAGAAGTGCTGTCCAATGAGCGGGTAAAGGAAACACTGGTGGACAGGATATGCCAGAATGAAGGATTCCCGGACATTAAGGAATATCTGATTTCAAGAAATCCTCTGGAACTGTCAAAAATGCTGATCGAGGGCGTTGTCCTTAAGAAGGATACGCTCACCAAATTTTTAAGTAAGGACAGGTATTCCTTACCACCTCTACATAACTTTTTCTTCACACGCGATGGTGCTGTTTCAGTGTTTGACCAGGTAATGATTACGAAAATGGCTAACAAGGTAAGGGAGAGGGAATCACTTATCATGGAGGCAATTTTTGATTATGGTAACATGTTCAGCACAAAAACCTTTAATCCATACGAGGATTCCAACTTCAACAATTCCATCCGGATTGAGGGGGGCGATGTGCTCATTGCCCGTGAGGATATTATCCTTATAGGGTATGGTTCCAGAACTTCTACACAGGGAATCGACTTCGTGCTCGAAAAATTAAAAGGAATCAGGGGAAAAGCGCTTCATGTGATTGTACAGGAACTGCCCTTGTTGCCAGAATCATTTATACATCTTGACATGGTTTTCACCCTGCTGGATACGGGTGACTGCATGGTATATGAACCCGTGGTTTTCAGAACAAACAAATACCAGACTGTTCACATCACTGTTGAAAACGGTAATGTATCCTGTATTCAGGAAGAGAAGAATCTGGTGGAGGTACTGGGGAATCTCGGAATGGAACTAAAGCCCATTGTATGTGGTGGAACCAGGGACCCATGGATACAGGAAAGGGAGCAATGGCACAGCGGGGCTAACTTTTTTGCCCTGGCGCCAGGGAAAGTAATCGGCTATGAGAGGAATGTTTATACCATGGAAGAAATGAACAAAAGCGGATATGAAATCCTGAAGGCTTCCGATATTTTGGAAGACAGGGTGGATTACAGGCAATACAAAAAGTTTGTTATTGCACTGGAAGGAAGTGAATTACCGCGGGGCGGGGGTGGGGCGCGTTGTATGACAATGCCTGTGAGAAGAACGCAGGTAAACTGGTAATTCTTCAGATCTTTTTGAAAACAGTTGCACTTCTGTCAGGTCCCAGGGATATGATGGATACCGGTACACCTGTTTCTTTCTCAATAAAATCAATGTACTCCATCAATTCTTGTGGTAATTCCACGATATTTTTCATCCCGGTAATATTTTTTTTCCAACCTTTCAGTTCAATGTAAACCGGCTCAATGGATTCGTTCAGGTTGTATGGGAAATGACTTACATACCCTTGCGGAGTGTTATAACCAACGCAAACCTTAATGATATCAAAATCGTTCAGTACATCGGCCTTTGTGATAATAAGCTGAGTCACCCCGTTCAACATGATGGAGTATTTCAGGGCAGGAAGGTCAAGCCAGCCACAACGCCTGGGCCTTCCGGTTGTTGATCCAAATTCATGTCCTGCTGTTCTCATCAGTTCACCTGTGTGGTCGGACAGTTCAGTAGGGAAAGGGCCGCTGCCTACCCTGGTGCAATATGCTTTTACAATACCCAGCACTTCACCAATCTTATTAGGGGCAATACCAAGTCCTGTACAGGCTCCGGCACATATTGTGTTCGATGAAGTCACATAGGGATAAGAGCCAAAATCTATGTCCAGCAGGGTGCCTTGTGCCCCTTCAGCAAGGATCCTTTTCCCCTTGTTTACCAGTTCATTTATTAAGTACTCGCTGTCAATTAACTGAAAAGACTTAATCAACTCAATACCGTTAAACCAGTTTTTTTCGTATTCCTCCAGGTTATACTCAAATTTATACTGTTTGAGAATTTCGGTGTGCTTAAGTGTAAGGAAGCGGTACCTGTCCATGAAATCTGGCAGGAGAATATCGCCAACCCTTAGACCGTTTCGGCCTGTTTTATCCATGTATGTGGGTCCAATGCCTTTAAGCGTAGAGCCAATTTTTGTGTTTCCCTTTGCTGCTTCCGATGCAGCATCCAGAATACGGTGAGTGGGCAAAATCAGGTGGGCTTTTTTCGAAATGACGATATTCTTTTCGGGATGAAGACCCATTTCCCTCAGGGCTTCAATTTCTTTTTTGAAAATAACAGGGTCGATTACCACTCCGTTGCCTATTATATTCAATTTCTCTTCATGGAATATTCCCGAAGGAATGGTATGAAGAATGTGCCTGATATGATTAAATTCCAGCGAGTGACCAGCATTTGGGCCACCCTGAAACCGCGCAATCACATCATATTCAGGGGTAAGTACATCCACTATTTTCCCTTTTCCTTCGTCTCCCCATTGCAGGCCCAGTAATACATCAATTTTCACCATAAAATTAGATTTAAAAGGTATGATGTAACACCAATGTTATTGATTTTATTATCATTGTTTTTGTGTTTTTCTAAACATGGGTTTTTCATTATAAATCTGGTTTGCTTGTTTATTGGTATTTATTAATGCTTTTGGTCAAAGTGAACCAATCCACAGTAAAATCTCCCCCGAAGGAGAGAAATAGTTCAGATGTAATACTCTGTGATACAACTGATTTGATTTTGAACTGATTTGCCACACAGTATGCACAAGTTACAAATAATTTTTTCAAAACTCTTTTGGAAAAATTTGTTATTACCCATCCAGAAAACAAAAAAGACCGGATAACCGGTCTTCCTTAATAGTATTTTATGGTTTATTGAATAGTCTTTTGAGAATTGCAGGTTTTGCAGATGCCGTAGAAGTATAGTGAGTGATAGGCTACCTTAAACTCCATTAATTCTGATGCGGTTAACTGGATTTCTGCCACTCTTGGATCACAGAATTCTGTTACACTGCCGCATTCAGTACAAATAAGATGATCATGCTGCTTGCATTCGTGAGCCTTCTCAAACTGTGCAATGTTCTTGCCAAACTGGTGTTTGATAACAAGATTGCAGTCCAGCAGTAATTCAATCGTATTGTACAAAGTTGCACGGCTTACCCTGTAATTCTTGTTTTTCATGAAAATATAAAGCGACTCAATGTCAAAATGACCGTTTCTTGTGTATATTTCCTCAAGAATTGCATATCTCTCCGGGGTCCTGCGATGACCTTTCTTCTCAAGATACTCGGTAAAAAGCTTTTTAACAGTATCCTTTGTGTCAATACATGTCATAAATAGTCTAATTTAAAATAATGGCTAATTTATGAAAAAATTCAATTTTGCAAAACTATTCAGACTTGATTTAAAGAAAATTAATCTTCGGTAATTTCAACTCTCTGAACGGAGTTTATGCCTTTGATTTTGGATATATTATAAATAAGATTGTTGAGGTGTTTGGTGTCATGAACATACAGGTCAATGGTCCCGTCAAAGATACCATCGTGTGATTCAACAAGAATTTTGCGGATGTTGGCGTTCAGGTCATGAGAGATTACATTGGTAATGGAATTAACAATGCCCACCTTGTCGATTCCGTTAAAGCTGATTCTTGCCAGAAAGGAAATTAATTTATGGGTTGTCCAGGTGGCAGATACAATCATATTGCCATGGCTGGACATGAGTTTAATAGCAGTGGGGCATTTTGACTTATGAATCATGATTGATTCATTGGGGTTTTTGTAACCAATTACATCATCGCCAGGAATTGGGTTGCAACATCTTGCGATTTTGTAGCTCTGCACGGGCTTGTCAATCTCCTCCCTGATTATCAAAGGTTTCCTGTAGTCAAAGACATCTGCAGGTTCCCCATTCCCTTTGTTCCCAGATTTCTTTTTTGAACCGCCAAAAGTAAGTTCCCAGTAGCGTATGAGTTTACTTTTTGTGTTCTTGCGAAGAACCCTTTTGAGGTTATCCAGATCAATGATTTCGCCCCCTATATTGCTGTAAAGTTCTTCCTTGTTTTGAACATCATACCCCGCAATAAGCTTTTTGAGAATCCGCGAATTGGGATGCAGGTTAAGTTCTTTCAGTTTTTGCTCCAGAATTTTTTTCCCCTGGTCAATTCTCCAGCGGGTTTCATCCTTGAAAGAGTCCTTGATAGCGGTTTTGGCCTTGGCAGTAATTACATAGTTCAGCCACTCTCTTTGGGAGCGACTGGTGTCAGAAGTCAGAATTTCAACCTGGTCTCCGCTGTGTAGAATATGGGAAAGAGGCACCAGTTTGTGATTCACTTTTGCTCCAATGGCCCTGTTGCCTACCTGACTGTGAATTTCAAATGCAAAGTCAAGTACTGTAGCGTTTTTTGGAAGTGTTATTATATCCCCTTTGGGCGTGAAAACGAAAATCTCGGCAGAAAAAAGGTTCAGTTTAAACTCGTCGATAAACTCAAGGGCATTTGTATTGGGGTTTTCAAGCATTTCTCTTATTCGCCTGAGCCATTTTTCAACTTCCGATTCATGTTGATTCAATCCCTTGTATTTCCAGTGGGCGGCATAGCCTTTTTCGGCAATTTCCTCCATACGGAAAGTTCTGATTTGCACCTCTACCCATTTTCCGTTCGGACCCATAACTGTTCCATGGAGTGCTTCATATCCATTTGCCTTTGGTGTGCTCACCCAATCCCTTATCCTGTCGGGACGGGGCATGTAAATATCTGTAACGAGAGAATAAATATGCCAGCATTGAATCTTTTCGGGCACATTTGGGTTTGGCTCAAAAACGATTCTGATGGCAAACAAATCATATATTTCTTCAAAGGGAACATTTTTGTTCTGCATTTTATTCCAGATGGAATAAATGGACTTTGGCCTGCCGCTGATGTCAAAATTAATTTTGTGTTCTTCCAGTTTCTGAATAATGGGCAGCGAGAACTTGTTTATAAAAAGCAATCGCTTTTTTTCACTGTCCTTCAGCTTTTGCCAGATTTCTTCATATGACTGAGGGTGCTGGTATTTTAAGGAGAGGTCTTCCAACTCCGTTTTCATAGCGTATAGCCCCAGCCTGTGAGCCAGAGGAGCAAACAGGTAAAGTGTTTCCCCCGCAATTTTAATCCTCTTGTTTTCCGGTAATGCATCCAGGGTGCGCATATTGTCAAGCCGGTCAGCCAGTTTTATCAGAATCACCCTGATATCATCAGAAAGGGTAAGCAATAGCTTTCTGAAATTTTCAGCCTGCAGATTTGAGTTTTTGTCGAAAACATCAGAAATCTTTGTGAGACCGTCGATAATATTTGTGATTTTATCACCAAAGTTATGCCTAACCTCTTCCAGCGAATAGTCGGTGTCTTCCACAACATCATGAAGCAGGGCTGCAATTATGGATTTTGTTCCAAGGCCTATGTCCACGGCTACAATACGGGCTACCGCAATGGGGTGCAGGATGTAAGGTTCTCCTGATTTCCGCCTTACATGCTTGTGTGCTTCCGATGCAATGACAAATGCTTTTCTGATGAGTTCCCTGTCACCAGGATTCCTGCATCTTGTACAGCAATCCAGCATTTCTTCAAACTGCTGATTGACGGTCATGATTTCTTCCTGCGTCTGCGTTATCATTGGTTTCCTTCCACTGAAATAAATGTAAATTTAGCGAATTAATAAATATTTCTGAAAGGGCTGCTATGGATATATCAGAGCTACCTGGCCGGTTTTTTGAATTTTTCTGCCACTTTGTGTTTCCGCAATGAGAACATATTTGTAAATCCCCTCAGGAGCTTTACCTCCCCTTCTTGAATTGCCAGTCCAGTGTTTACCGGCGTCCCTACTTTCAAAAACAATATTTCTCCACCGATCGTAAATTATTAACCGGTAGTTTTTTGGCACATATGTAAAGAAAACCGTGAATTCATCGTTTATTCCATCTCCATCCGGAGTAAATGCGTTAGGAATATAAACGGTGGGTTCGGAGATTTCGCAACTACGATTTGAGGCGCTTTCTGATTGAAAACCATAGAGGTTGGGTTGACCTTCGCGGGCAAGAATGTAATAACAGAATTGTCCGTTCTGACCTGGTAACAGGCTTAATGATGGTTCATCCCGGAAGTTTAAGGTGTTACTGTCAACAGTTCCAATCCATACGGGCATAATCTCGCCGGTGAAGCGGTAAACACGATATTCCTGTACGCCTTCGGGCCATGTTTCATAAGCGTTCCATGCCAGGGAATTTACTCCACCAGTGTGAGTAATCTGTAAATGAATGTTTGAGGCTATATTGGATTCAACAACAGGTATGTTGCACTCATTCAGCCCTTTGAGTTTATAATAATGAATCTGCTCAGTACTTGCCAGCTCATCGGTGAATGTAATAACGGAAGGCGGAAACTGGTAAATTCCAGCCAGTAATTCAAAGTTTTCTGAAATAACCGGTGATCGGTACAACTCATAGTAATCTGTTTGACTGTCCGGGTCGGGATAAAATGCAATTTCTATATGGTTGTTTTCATTAACAGTGGCATAGGCAGCATGAATGTAGGCCGGGGGAATCAGCGCAGATGTAGCCGTACACCTTCGGTTGGAAAAGGATTCAAGGCCTTGTGAGTGATTAGCGGTAATAAAGTAGCAAACATTTTGATTAAGCGGAGGATTGGTGTGTACAAAAGTTGTAACAGGGGGCAGTACCCGGGCTTCGTTCTGAATATTTGATTCTCCCTGAAGATACCATGAGACCTCATAACCGGCGAGATCTCCCCCCCATCCTGTGTATGAATTCCACTGAAGTACATTCCTGGTTTTACAAACATCCCAGTCCACATGAATAAAAACAGTTCTCTTGGGATCGGTAAGGGCAGATCGGATAGTATCCCCGTTTTCCATTCTGAATGCTGCAATCACATAGGAGACAGACCTGGCATTAGCTTGGGTATTTATAGCTAAATAACTGGTTTGAAGCGTATTTATAACATCCAGTTGAATGGTATTTATTCCCTGAAAATCCCCGATGTACTCATAAACAATATAGCCTTCTACATTCGGATCCGGACTTGGAAGCCATTTTATTTCTACATCTCCCGCTTCATTGATAACACCAACGCTTTGCAGTACCGGGGGTTCTACCTGTGAATAAGTGTTTCCGGCCGCATAAATAAAAATGAGAAACAAAATATTTTTTAATAAATGCCTCATTTAATCTCACCTGCAATAATCTCAATCAAATTTTTTCTTTGAAGATATCTTCTGGTCAGGTTTTTAATATCCTCAGCACCCGTATTTTTTATCTCTTCAATAGTTCGGCTGAGGTAATTATCTCCAAGGTTGTATTCTTTTATGGATTTCCAAATATCAACCACCTGAAAAGGACCATCAGCTGATCGCTGCATATCACCAATTAAATAATTCTTTACCAGCAGGAGTTCTTCCTCAGGAACAGGAATGGTCTCAAGGATTTCAACTTCTTTATAAATTTCTTCAATGGCAGGTTTACAATATTCTATTCCCATCTCCGCTGCAATTACAAATATATCAGCATGCCTGAAAGAAACGAGGGCTGATCCTATTCCGTAGGTATATCCCTTGTCTTCCCTGATGTTTTTCATTAGCCTGGAGCCAAAATATCCGCCAAGCACTGTATTTAAAACGAGCAGCCCAGTGGAGTCGGGATGAGACCTTGACACAGCAAAACCTCCGATTCTGACGGCTGACTGCACCGAATCTTCCTTTTTGACAAGATGCCTTTTTTCAGTGGAGCCTGATAGTAAGAATTGCGGCAGGTAGTCAACCTGGATTTTATTCCAGTCATCTTTACCAAATTCCCTGGTAAAGTTATCGGTAAAATCATTTTTTATATCTCCTGAAACATATACCCTGCATCGTGAAGGATGATAAAAACCCTGAAAAAATTTCTTTACCTTTTGTTGTGTAACACTATCAAAGTCTTCCTCCCATGGAATCCTTCCATAAGGATGATTTGCCCCAAAGAGTATTTCCGAGAATTTCCTTCTTGCAATATTTTTAACTTTTTGAATTTCAATGATGAAAGCCTGTTTTTGCTTTGTAAGATAGGTCGAAAGCACACTTTCAGGAAAAGATGCATGTGTGAGGACATCCCTGACCACTTCCAGCGATTCTACAAGGTATTTATTCAGTGTATATAAAACCAGCCAGGAATTGTCATGATCAATGCCCAGATCGATGAAAGCTCCATAGAAGTCAACGATTTCAGCAATCTCTTTTTCAGATCTTATCGGTGTACCACTTAACAGCATAGAGCCAACAGTTGAGGCAATGAGATTTTTTTCCTGGTAAATATTCCCGGCATCAAAAACAAACTCAATCCGTAACACACTGGTGCCTGGCACATGAATCTGGTAAAGCACCAGGCCATTATCACACCTGATATCTTTGATCGGAGGCAACCTGATATCTTCTATTTCAGTAATGGCCGGCTGGTGTGTACGGTCTGGTTTCATATTTGTTTATTTATCGGATAGATACAGAAGTGTAGAGCAGTTTACCTCATATAATACTCTTTGAGAAAACTCTCTGATACTTTCCCTGTTTATTGAATTGAACTTTTCTGGTTCGGAGTTAATCATAGATGCTTCTCCAAGGTATTCAAAGTATGAAAGTTCCATTGCTTTGTTCAGGTTACTAACCAGTGAAAAAACCAGGTTGGCTTCGCGTTTGTTTTTTACCTTGTCCAGTTCCTTGCTGTCAACCAAATCATTCAAAACCCTGTCAATTTCTTCCTGCAGGGCTCTCTCTGCTTTTTCAGGTTTTGTTCCCTCAATGAGTTTTCCCGAAAATACCAGGAGACCCTCATCCACATCACCGGTAATGTAGGCATTGATTTCACTGAACATTTGTTTTTTCTGGATAAGACTCTGGTATAGGCGTGATGATTTTCCCGAGGAGAGAATGTCTGTAAGAATATCAGCCGTGTAGAAATCATTGCTTAGACGGTTCCTCATATGATAAGTCTTGTATATAGCATGATAGGGTACATCTTTTATAACCTCCAGCCTTCGGGGGTCTGTTTGGGGAGGTTCTGCCGGAAGATTTCTTTCCGGTATATTTCTTCTCTCTACAGGGCCGAACCATTTTTCTGCCAGTTCCCTGGTGTTATCATAATCAATATCTCCGGCAATGGTTAGTATTGCATTATTCGGGGCATAATGGGAATAAAAAAAATCTTTTACATCCTTTATTTTTGCCTCCCTGATATGGCTGATATCCTTGCCGATGGTTGGCCATTGATAGGGATGCACCTTATACGCAAGTGGTCTCAGGAGAAGCCAGACATCTCCATATGGTTGATTCAGATACTGTTGCTTGAATTCTTCAACCACAACACTTTTTTGTACATCAAGATTCTTTTGTGAAAAATCCAGTTCAAGCATCCGGTCAGACTCCAACCAGAAACCTGTTTCCAGATTCTGTTTGGGTAATGTAAGGTAGTAATTTGTGTAATCATTATTGGTAAACGCATTGTTTTCCCCACCTGCCAACTGAAGGGGTGCATCATAGGAAGGGATGTTTTTTGACCCGCCAAACATCAGGTGTTCAAATAAATGTGCAAACCCCGTCTTTTCCGGATTTTCATCCCTTGCACCAACATCGTAAAGCAGATTGATGGAAACCAGAGGAGTGAAGACATCCCGGTGCAGGATTACCCTGAGTCCGTTGTCAAGAGTAAACTTTTCATATTCAATGTTGATCATTGAGTCCTTTCTTTTATGCGCATGGAATTTCATCCTGTTAAAACTACCAAAATTTTTTCTGTCTTTTTAAAAGAGAATGATTTTAATGAAATGCCTGAAATAATTGCTGATTAATAATGTGGAACTGTTATTTTTGTTTTGAATAATATTATAACAACTTTTATTTTGGGGAGATGAGAAGGAGACTTCTGACGGAACTGGTTTACAGGGGAAATCTCTGGCTTATCAGAAATGTCAGTCAAAGACAACTTGTTCTTGTAGCCAGCCTGGTCATTGGGTTACTGACCGGGTTCGCTGCCATTCTCCTTAAGAATACGGTGAATTTTACCAATACTTTCCTGCGTGAAAGAGTTTTAATCGAGACGCAAAACTATATTTATCTTGCTTTTCCCCTGATAGGAATATTGCTTACAGTTTTGTTTGTACGCTACATTATCAGGGATAATATCTCGCACGGGGTAACCAAAGTTTTGTTTTCCATATCCAGAAAAAAGGGACACCTTGAAAGACATAACAGTTATTCCAGTATGCTGGCGAGTACGCTTACCGTTGGTTTTGGCGGATCGGTAGGGTTGGAGGCACCCATTGTATTAACCGGTGCTTCAATTGGTTCCAATTTGGGCAGATTTCTCAAACTGAACCACCAGACAATGGCACTGCTTATTGGTTGCGGCGCAACAGGAGCAATAGCGGGAATTTTCAAATCACCCATTGCCGCGCTCATTTTCAGCCTTGAAGTGCTCATGCTGGATCTGACAATGTGGATGGTTATCCCTCTTTTAATTTCTGCTGTGACTGCCGCTACTGTATCCACTTTCCTGCTGGGGAAAGGAGCTGTTTTTTATTTTACCCTTCAGGACCCTTTTGTGCCTCAGAACCTGCCCTATTATATTCTGCTGGGAATTATCACCGGCCTGGTTTCTGTCTATTTTACAAGGGGTTCAATGCTGGTTGAAGGTAAAATGAAGGAAATTATTAGTCCTTATAAACGCCTGGTTACCGGAGGCCTTATACTCGGGATACTGGTCTTTCTTTTTCCTCCACTCTACGGAGAAGGATACGAAACCATGCGATCTCTTCTGGGTGGAAACATAACAGAAATTGCCTTCGGAAGCTTCTTTTTTCAGTTTAGCGACAATATGTGGATTTTCCTTGGATTCCTGGTGTTGATACTGATATTTAAAGTGGTTGCCATGGCAGTAACAAATGGCAGCGGCGGGGTTGGGGGAATATTTGCCCCCAGCTTATTTATGGGCGGTATTACCGGTTATGTTGTTGCGACTTTCATCAACCAGTTTGGATTTATCAATGTTTCGGTCAGAAATTTTTCACTGGTTGGAATGGCTGGAATTATGGCAGGTGTAATGCACGCACCTCTTACATCCATCTTTCTCATTGCCGAGATCACAGGAGGTTATGAGTTGTTCATTCCCCTTATTGTGACAGCTACTATTTCGTATCTTACTATTAAGTATTTTGAACCTCATTCCATTTATGCCAAAAGGCTTGCACAAAGAGGTGAGTTAATTACGCACCATAAGGACAAAACTGTTCTTACACTTCTCAGGCTTGGCGGAGTAATTGAAACCGATCACAACACACTTAACCCGGATAATACGCTTGGTGAACTGGTAAAAGTAATATCTTCTTCAAAGCGAAATGTTTTTCCGGTGATTGAAAGTAACAATGAATTGGTTGGGATTGTGATGCTTGATAGCATAAGGGAAATTATATTTAAACCCGACCAGTATGATAAATTGAAAGTAAGGGATCTCATGGTGTTACCACCTGCTGTTGTGCAGGTAAATGAATCCATGGAAAATGTCATGGAGAAATTTGAAAAAACAGGGGCATGGAATATGCCTGTCATTGATGAAAAACGGTATATTGGATTTGTTTCCAAGTCAAAAATATTTTCAGCATACCGAAAGGTATTGTTGCAGTTTTCGAGTGACTGATTCCTGAAAATACCATGAGTTTTAATGCGTGTAAAACATAGAAGAATTGTTTGATACAAAATCTTTTTATGCCTATTTTTGAGCCTTATCGGTAAAATTTAACCTATTGAGTATTATGGAAAAAGACAAACTGGTATTCGATCTCATTGGTCAGGAGGACCACCGGCAGTTAAGCGGAATAGAGCTAATAGCCTCAGAAAATTTTGTAAGTGACCAGGTGATGAATGCCATGGGCTCCTGCCTTACGAATAAATATGCCGAGGGCTATCCCGGCAAGAGGTATTATGGAGGCTGCCAGATTGTTGACCAGGTGGAACAACTTGCCATAGACAGGTTAAAGCAATTATTCAATGCCAAATGGGCCAATGTACAGCCACATTCCGGTGCACAGGCCAACGCAGCAGTTATGCTGGCAGTATTGAAGCCCGGAGACAAGTTCCTTGGACTCGATCTTTCACATGGCGGGCATCTTACCCATGGGTCTTTTGTAAACTATTCGGGAATACTTTATAATCCTGTTGCCTATGAAGTGAAGGAGGAGACGGGAACTGTGGACTATGACATGATGGAGGAACTTGCCATAAAGGAAAAACCCAGGCTCATCGTGGCCGGCGCATCAGCATATTCACGCGACTGGGATTACAAACGCATGCGTGCCATTGCAGATAAAGTCGGGGCTCTGTTAATGGCAGATATTGCACATCCTGCAGGGCTCATTGCAACCGGGTTATTGAATCATCCTTTCCCGCACTGCCATATAGTTACATCTACTACCCATAAAACACTCCGTGGCCCAAGAGGCGGTATTATCATTATGGGTGAGGATTTTGAGAACCCATGGGGATTGAAAACACCAAAGGGAGAGTTGAAAATGATGTCACAGATTCTGGATTCAGCTGTTTTCCCGGGAACACAGGGAGGACCACTTGAACATGTGATTGCAGCAAAAGCAGTTGCTTTTGGAGAGGCACTAACCTCTAGCTATAAGGAATATATGGCGCAGGTTCAGAAGAACGCCGCAGTAATCGCCAAAGCTTTTGTTGATAGGGGGTATAAGGTAATATCAAATGGAACTGACAACCATTGCATGCTGATAGACCTTCGTACCAAGTTCCCGAACATCACCGGTAAACAAGTGGAAAACATACTTGTTGAGGCAGATATTACACTGAATAAAAATATGGTTCCATTTGACAGCCGTTCCCCCTTTCAGACATCAGGAATCAGGGTTGGTACGCCCGCTGTTACAACAAGAGGACTGAAAGAAAAGCACATGGGGGAGATTGTTGAATTGCTGGATCATGTGATTTTGAATATTGACAACCAGCATGCCATAAAATCCGTTAAGGAGAAGGTGAACAAAATGATGCTGGCATTTCCGAAATTTGCCTATTAAAGTTATTGAGTAATGTGAAAGTATGGGTATTCCGGTTGAATGTTCAGGAATACCCTTTTATTTTTTCTATATGGAACACAGTTACTGGATTTTGTTATTGGTTATTATTGTTGGTGTAATCGTTGGATTTATCAATACCCTGGCCGGAAGCGGTTCTTTTCTGTCCCTGCCCTTTCTTATGTTTATTGGACTTCCGGCTAATATGGCAAACGGAACCAACAGGATAGGTGTGCTGTTGCAGAGCCTAGTGGCAGTTGGCACATTTAAAAAGCATAAGGTTTTTGAATGGAAGGACGGAATGTGGCTTTCATTGCCTGCAGTTGTGGGTTCCGTTGTGGGTGCGCAACTGGCAATCAGTATCAATGAGGAGACAATGGAGAGGGTGATTGGTGCTTTTTTGATCATGATGTTCTTTCTCGTTTTGTATAAACCCGAAAAATGGATTCAAACACAGGTGGGTGAAGTGAGGGCTAAACCTGGAATTCTTCAGATAATAATATTCTTTGCAATTGGCGTGTACGGAGGATTTATCCAGGCCGGTGTGGGATTCTTTCTTCTTGCTGGTCTTGTGTTGGGAGCAGGAATGGACCTGGTAAGGGCAAATGCAGTAAAGGTTTTGATTGTATTGTTATACACTCCCTTTGCCTTGTTTGTTTTTCTTTATAACTCCCAGGTGGATTTTAAAATCGGTCTGTTCCTTGCTTTGGGGAATATGCTGGGAGCCTACATTGCCTCCAAATGGGCCATTAAGTGGGGAAGTAAGTTTATCTGGTATGTCTTATTGGTAAGTATAGCCGGTTCGGCACTAAAACTGACAGGGTTTTTTGACCTGTTTCTTTAGAACCTTTATTCACTTAATTTAAAGTGATAAGTAATGGTTCCTTTCTGAAAGGCAGGAATATCTATCTCGTTAAATTTTGTGCTCAGAGCTGCCCTTCGGGCTGCGTTTAAAAGAGTTTCATTAATTGTTGTTGAGCCTCTCACACCAGGTATTGCATTGGTCACATTCCCGTTTTTGTCAACGGTAATTTCAACAACAACTATCCCCTCCCTTAGAATATTATATTCCGGTTTTGGAAGTTCTCCCTTCGGGGTTCTTCCACTCAGGCTGAAAGAAATTCCATCGGTACCCATACTTTCGCCTCCGACCCTGCTTCCTGAATCGGGCGAACCAACCGGGCTGCCCTGGTTTCCGGTACCTGTTGTAAATCCTTCACTGCGACTGTCGGTTGGGGTAGTAGTTCGTCCGGAGAACAAGGCTCTCTGGTTTACCTGCCGCTCCGGCACTTCTTCCACCTTGGGCTGTTCCACAGGTTTAACTTCTGCCACCTCGGTTTTTCGTTCAGGTTCTTTTCCTGGCTCAACCTTTGGCCGGGGTTGGGGAGGTGTAATGGCAGGTGCTTCCTCTATTTCCTGTGTCATTATCTCTGGGTCGTCCGAGGCAGTTGGCCGGACTGCCGAAGCAGTTTGCCGGATACCTGGCTGGGATGGTTCAAACAAACCAAAGCCATCCTCATCCGTTCCGAAGTTAATCAATATACCTTCTTCTTCAGGTAAAGGAAGGGGAGTGGTAAAACCAAGGAAAAGGACAATAAGAAGTATAACCACATGAAATAATATGGTTCCGATAACTCCTTTATTATGTTCCTCTATCCTTTCGTACATGTTATCTTGAACTTGTTGCCAGAATAAGTTTATACTGATTGTCTTTGGCGATATTCATTACCTTTACCACCTGTTCCATAGGAACACTCTTGTCAACATGGAGTGAGATGGTGGGATCTTCTTCATTAGCGAGTTTTTGGCGAAGTATGCCTTCTATTTGTGAAAACTCAACCTGTGTTGTTTCAATAAAAAATTCAAAATCCCTTGTGATGGAAATGGTTGTTATGGGTTTTGCCATCGTTTGGTGTCTGCTCTGTGGTAATAACAATTTCAGGGCATTTGGTGCAATCAGGGTGGATGTAATCATGAAGAAGATAAGTAAAAGGAATACAATGTCAGTCATGGAGGCCATGCTGAAACCCGGATTGATTTTATTTCTGCTTCGGAGGGTCATTTCAGGTTTATTTTACAGGCTCATTCAATAAATCCATAAACTCGGTAGTGGTTGCCTCAAGCTTGAAGACAACTTTTTCAACCCTGGCTACCATTGCATTGTATCCAAGGTATGCAATAATACCCACCATTAGACCTGCCATGGTTGTAACCATTGCGGTATATATACCATTTGAAAGGAGTGCAACATCTATGTTACTGCCTGCCATAGACATATCATAAAATGCGCGAATCATCCCCATTACAGTGCCGAGGAATCCTATCATAGGTGCAGCGCCTGCAACGGTAGCAAGAGTAGGCAAACCTTTTTCCAGTTTATAAATTTCCAGCTTACCGACATTTTCAATGGCTGCACTAATATCATTCAGCGGGCGGCCAATGCGGCTGATTCCCTTTTCAATCATTCGTGCCACCGGATTGTTCATTGAATGACAAAGGGCAAGCGCCGAATCCAGTTTGTCGTCATGAATATAATCCTTAATCCGGTTCATGAAATTCTCATCCACTTTTGCTGCCCGTTTAATAGCAAAGAATCTTTCAAAGAAAATATAAACTGCAATGAGTGAAAGTACAGCAATCGGGATCATAATCCAGCCGCCTTTAAAGGCTAACTCCCAGTAGGACAATGAAATCTGTCCGGCTTCGGCAGCCTGGTTTCCCATTTGTTGGGGAAGAGTAATTTGAAGTAGCAACAACTTATTCATATTTAAGTGATTATCAATTTGTGCGAATTTATAAAAAAACGTGGTATTCCACTGAAAATTATCATTGATTCAGTATCAATTTTTTCAACCCTTATGAGAAGATTATTAACAAATCCACAAGGACAATCCTTAGGAACATAAAATTTAGCTTTCAGAAACCTTTTTTGCGGGTTCTTCATCCTCATTTCTGAAAGTAACAAGTCTCCAGTATTTTCTCAATAACTGCGTAAACGTATCAAATTCTTCACGGTAGAATAGGCCAATTCCCTGTGTATAAGGCGAAACCTGGTAGCGCAGATGATCGTTAACCCTGTTAAATGCCTTCAGCCTCACTTTACCGGTTCTGGTAAGTTTAAAATCAACGTCAAAGTCACCCACAATACTACTGGCGTTTGTTTGACGTCCGGTCACATCCACATTTCCGTTTATTCTGAGCCTGTCGTTAAAAAGCTGCGTTGACAATGCGAGTTCCAGTTCCTCGGGGCTGACCTCATCTCCCGGACGATAATTTACGCCAATATCAAAATCACGGCTGATTTGAGAAAGTAAATTACTCAGCTGGTTTGAGAAAAATTCACTTGCCGTGGTAACACCGGCTGTTTGTGCTCCCAATCCGAGTGTATTTCCTGTAGTCATACCAGCAAAGAAGTCCTGCTCGGGCAAAAAATTATTTATGATGAGAAGTGAAAGAAACTGCCTGTTGGTTTTTTCCTCGGTATTTAAAACACCCTGAAGTTTTCTCCTGGTATCAGCATCAGCTGTTGGAACATCTATATTAAACAACAGTTCGGGGTTCATTAATTTATTTCTCATTTGTATCTGGCACTCTACCGGCAGCCGGCGTGTATATTGTTCAGATTCATCAACGAAAAGCCCGCTCAGAGGAACACGCACACGATAAATTGCCAGAAGTTCAACATTTGCATCATACGGATCTCCGTTCCAGCCAATCCTGCCGCCCCTCTGGACCTCAAATCGTTTATTGATCACATTCTGCAGGGTAAAAAGGTAATCGCCCTGTTCTATCACATATTCGCCGAACATATTAAAGGTTCCCTGGGTATTGATTTCAAGTTTCAGGTTTCCTGATCCTCTTCCCCTGATGATATCACCGATTTTTGAATCAAAAATGATCTGAATATCAGCGTCTGGTGTGACTTCCAGGTCAAAATTCAATTGAATCCCCGACAAATCAACTTCATAGGTTTTCGGTGCAACCCCGGGTGATGATTCCGAACCGACGAATGCGAGAAAATTTATTTCTCCTACCTCACTGGTTGAGGTAAGTGGGATATAAAACTCGGTGTTTTTCTCAGTTTTGGCTGAAATGTCCATCACTATGTTTTTTGGGGTTCCTGCAATTTTTATCACCCCGGTTGAGAAAACCCTGCCATAGAACAATTCATTATCCCGCTGGGTGGTATTCAGGCTCAGGAAATTTCTGGCATTAATGGAGAGATCAAGCCGGATATCGCTGAAGTATGTTGTTCTCAGTGATCCGTTTAAAACAGCCACATTGTTTCCTGAATCGGTCAGCCTTAAATTGTTGAAAAATATATTGTTATTTCTGATATCAACTGAATGTGTAAAGGAATATCGTGTATTCAGATAATCGATCAACAGAGATGCCTTTTGAAATGTCACATTTCCATTTACAAGTGGTTTTTCAAGTGTTCCCTTCAGGCTGGCCTCTCCACTGGCAATTCCTCTTATGTCACGGAAAACTTCATCGATAAAACCGTCAAAAATTCTTACATTCAGTTTATTCAACCTCAGAAGAAAATCCAGGTTGTGGTTTTCCGGGAAATAATTGCCCGAAAGGCCTATCAACCTATCGTTTTCCCTCTCGCTAAAGGCATTGATATGAATAGCCCTTGAACTGTGATTCCAGGATGAATTAACAGTCATTGTCCCAAGAGGTTCCTTGTTCACGATAAGGTTGTCTATAGTGATATCTGAATCTACAAAGGGGCTTGAAAAAATACCGGATATTTTCGCTCTTGAGTCCAGAATTCCAGAGATGGCAAACTTTTTTGTTTTGGTGAGGAGATCAAACTGGTCAAGATTGATGTTGTCAATTCTCAGGTAAAGGGAGTCGAAGGGATCTTCACTTATTTTCCCATACAGGTTCAGCATCTGTTTGCCACTGCTAAACATAAAATCGTTAAATGTAAATGCAGTGCTGTCAATTTGAATCCTGCTTCTTGAAACATGCCAGATAGAATCCTTAATGGTAATTCTTGACGGGGAAATCGAAATATCAATCAATGGTTTATTGTCACCATTTCGTTTATCGAAATTGATATTTGCATTAAATTCCCCTTTGTTTTTAATTATTTCCTGGTTTTCCCAGGTCATTTCAAAGTCTACATTATTGCTTTTTGCCAGCGAATTCAGCTCAAAGTTGTCCAGTTCATATCCATCCAGAATCACTACACGCGAACTTTCTGAGATAAGTTTGAATATGCTGTCGGATGTTGCTGATTCCAGGGTAAAATTATAGAAAACATTGTTGGCCAGTGAGAGTTTATGTATTTTACCGTTTACTGAAAACTCCAGTTTCTCAGGATAGTATTTCCCTGAGATTTCACTTCCGGGAGAAACTTCCAGCCAGGGCAGAAAGAAGTCTGTCACCTGCTGCGATTCTTTAAAGCGAAATTGAAAATCAAAATTGTTTTTTGACTGGTATTGTTCAAGGGTTCCGTTCTGGGAGTAGGCAGGCAGGAATTTTGAAATAAAATAGGAAAATGAATTGCCCAGTGTGGCAAATTCATAGTTGCCAATTATTTCCCCTTCCAGGAAATTGGAACTCAGGCTTATTTTTCTTGCATATTCTGTTTTTCCAGCATTGAGAGAAAGATCGGCGATTTGTAATAACTTCCCGTCCTTTTGATATTTAAAGTCAAGAAGGCTGATATACCCTTCCAGGTTATCGGGATGGTCTCCTGAGAAATTTGCAGTTAATAGAAATGATGCATTATTGGTGGAATCTGATTTGTCAATATTCAGCTCAAATAATTGAGCCCTGGAAGCATAAGCCGAAAAGTCAAACTGTGGTATTTCTTCTGAAAAGTCAACCTTTCCCAGAAACTGGAAAACAATATTCGGGTCTGTAACAGAAACAGTACCATCAAAGGTATTGTCAGAAAGTTCACCTGAAAGACTGATCTGCTGATAATTATAGCCCAGGAGCTCCAGAGACTGCACCTTACCCTCCATCTGTGCCCTGATGCCTTTTTTCTCCAAAAAACTTCCTTCTACCTGAGCATTAAGAGTAATTTTGCCCAGCCCATTAACATTTAGCAAATCGCCAATCAGGAAGGCTTCTGTGTTGACTTTCCCAATGAATTGAATCTGATTATCCTGGCCGGGTCTCAATAAAAGGTCGGTGGAGATTTTTCCGAGACTGGTGGTTAAATTACCATATGCTACAAAATCACTGATAAACCCAGTAAATTTCCCTTCATAGAAAATTTTACCAGCCTTTTTAATTTGTTCGGGCAGAATGATCTTAACACCTGGTGCCCCGGGAATCTGCAGATTTTCCAGATCGGCAACAGTTGTTGCAAAGTTTAATAAATCCAGGAAGATAAATGTTTCTTCAATTTCCGGAAGACCAATGAAATTGATATTTGCAGCAAAGGATGTTTCTTCACTCAGCTTAACCTCAAGGTTGTTGCCCTTAAAATTATTCACCCTACCTTTTATCTCCCCCCTGAAAGAAATATTTTTATAAAAACCCTGGAGCTTTGGGGCGAAATAGGCAATGTCTTCAAAATGCAGTATGGACGAATTAACTGAAGCATCTATATTTACACGCGTAATAAACTCCTTAAAGGCGCCAAAATTTCTGAAACTGAACTCAAGGTGATTCAAATCAAGATTGGAATTGCCGGTTTCAATTTTAAGTTCATTCAATAAAATATGTCTTGAACTCAGACTGGCTTTAGCAGCAAGATGATTCACCCTGAAACCGCTTTTTTCCTGAAAACCAATGTGCCTCAGGTTGAATAAAATAGTATCGCCTTCGAAGCGAAGACGCCGGGCTAACAGGTCGAGTTCAAAGATTTCGATGTCCTGGAAATTGACTCCGAATTTTGTATCACGCTTTACTTCCTGAGTGAAAGAAAAGAATGATTTTTGAAGTTCAATGCTTTCAATACTGATATTCCATTTGGTGCCGGTTGTGTCAGGAGAGGCCAATGCATCAATAATGAACTGGATATTTGTTGTTTTGCCGGAATCCTGCTTCAAATGAACGGATGCATCTTTCAAAAACAATTTACTGAAAACGAGATTATTTTTTTTTCTGTCCAGTGACCTTAATCCTGCATTGATTCTTCCTGCAAATAATAAGGTGTCTCCTGCCTGATCTTCAATGTATACCTCTTGTAGCAGGAGCTGATTAAAAAAAATAAAGTTCACATAACCAATACTGACTTTCGTATTCAGTTGTTCCGAAATACGTTCGGCGAAATATCGCGTGAGCCGGGTTTGAATATGACTGTTCTGAAGTACAAAAAAAGCACTCACTGGCAGGGCAATTATTACCGCAGCAACAATAATCAGTATTTTGTATCTTTTTTTGATAATTTTGGCATTTTAATTTAAACGCAAAGAAACTAAAAATAGTTGAGACAGAGCCTTAATATTTAGCCGAATGAGTGTTACAATACTTGGCATAGAATCATCCTGTGACGATACTTCAGCAGCCATAATACGGGACGGTTATATTTTGTCGAATATTGTTTCCAACCAGAAGGTGCATCAGGCTTTCGGAGGAGTAGTGCCTGAACTTGCCTCAAGAGCACATCAGCAAAATATCATACCTTTGGTGGAGCAGGCATTGAAGCTTGCTGGACTTGGCCGTGAAGATATTTCTGCTGTTGCGTTTACGCGGGGGCCTGGTTTATTGGGCTCCTTATTGGTTGGAGCCTCATTTGCCAAGGGCTTTGCATTGGCAGCAGGCATTCCGATTGTTGAAGTGAATCATCTTCAGGCTCATATACTTGTTCATTTTATCAAAGACAGGGAAAAGTCAATCCCCTCTCCTGAATTTCCTTTTCTTTGCCTGCTTGTTTCGGGGGGGCATACCCAACTGGTGATTGTGAAAGACTACCTCGATATGGAGATTATTGGACAAACAATTGATGATGCTGCCGGAGAAGCGTTTGATAAATGCGCTAAGATAATGGGATTGCCTTACCCGGGAGGACCATGGGTGGATAACTTTGCAGGGGAGGGGTCTCCGGTTTTTAAATTTTCGAAGCCTGTTGTCGGGGGGTTTGATTTCAGTTTCAGTGGGTTAAAAACCTCTTTTTTATATTTCATTCGTGACCAGGTAAACAAAAATCCTGGTTTTATTGAGGAGAACAAAAATGATTTGTGTGCCTCCATCCAGTTGTCGATTGTTGATATTTTGACAGATAACCTCCTGAAAGCTTTCAAGAAAAACGGTATAAACAGGATTGCCCTGGCCGGAGGAGTAGCCGCAAACAGGGGGTTGAGAAACAGGCTGAACGATTTGGCCTCAAAATACAAATGGGAAATTTTCATTCCGGAGTTTCGTTTTACCACCGATAATGCTGCAATGATTGCCATTACGGGATACTACAAATACCTTTCGGGAGAGTACAGTTCACTGGACGTGGTGCCACTTGCGCGTTATAAGTTCTGATCGAAAGGATTCTTTCCTGAAAGTTTAAGGATTATTTTGACTTTATGTAAACAGATTGTGAATTTGCTTTTGAGGTTAGAATTTCATTAATTTTGATAAACCTCTTAATCATCAGGTTCATGTTTCGAACTTTTTTTCTTTCGGTTTTGCTTACCCTGTTGTTAATGATAACAGGGAATTCGCAGGATTGTCCTTTTTATTTTCCTGTAAAGCCGGAAACCACTCTCGAATATCACCGGTATGATGCACGTGGCAGGCTGATTTCGGTTACTACAAAAAAGGTAGTGAGTTCCGTTACAATTCCGGGCGGGTACCTGGTGAAAGCACACCTGCAGGTTTTTGATAACCTGGGCAATATGATTGATGAAGACATGATTGAGGTTAAGTGTAAAGGAGATGAGTTTTATATTGATATGAGCTGCTATTTTCATAATCTTAACCTGAGCCAGTTTGCCGGTAAGGAAGTCAGAATTGAATCAGATACCATTACTATTCCAAAAGACCCAGCACCCGGGCTGCTTCCTTCTTTTGTCACATCCCGGATTTCCATCATGGAAGATGGTTTACCAGTAAATCATTTTGTTGTGAATGTATATTACAGGATTGTTGAGGGTTATGAAAATGTTACCACTCCGGCCGGGACATTTAATTGTTTGAAAATCAGCTATGAGGTAGAAACCATCGTTACCCACAAGGTTAAATCCCGCGGAATTGAATGGTTTTCAAAAGAAGCTGGCCTAGTGAAGAGGGAAACTTATGATATGAACAGGCGACTGATCGAGAGGATAGTGCTCAACAATGTTACTACCACTCAATCGCATTAGATTCTGACACCCATCACCAGAATATCGTCAACTCGCTCAAAGGAGCCCTGCCATTCCAGTAAAGTTTTTTCAAGTATATCCCGTTGCTTGTCCATTGGTTTGTCATAAATCTTTAAAAGCAGTTCCTTGAAGTTCCTGACTTGTGACAATAAGTGCGGTATTAGCTTCCACCATTTCGCTAATGGTGCTAACTATATATTTAACAATTTTGGCACCTTGTCCTAAGTATTAAACCACTTGAATGGCTGTAGATCCTGACTATGTCTTAACTTTTCTGATCCTAAGCATGGAACAAAAATAGGCGTTGGTGCGGTAAAAATCAATTTTATAGTTCTTTTATCATTCATATTCAGTATGTTGTAAAAAAGAACCGCACTAATTTTGAGAAATGTCACATGTCAGGACAACTGGTATCTTTTTTTCCAAATCCGGCCAGGAATATTGTTTACCTGGCTCTTCATCCCGGTTTGCAGGCCGAAGGTTTTAAAATAAACCTGACTGATTTGGCTGGAAGGATTGTGAGGGAGGTACAATTGAAATCCGGCAGGGAATTGCATGAGATGTCCCTTAATGGGATCCTTCCTGGTTTTTATGTTATTTCAATAGTTGGCAGTCAAAGGGTAATTTCCGGCAGCATTTATATTTATTGATTCAACCAGAAAAATAAAGATTGCTTTTGCACGGTTGGTTGAATGCAATAAATTGTATTTTTGTTTACAGAACCTTAGCCGGAATTCTTTTTCATTAATAGTAAACACTAAAAAGCGGGCCATGCAAAAGATTCTTATGGTATTTGCAGTATACATTATTCAGTATAGCCTGATTTTTGCAGGAGGAATAATGACCAACACCAATCAAAGTGCATCTTACATTCGTATGCTTGCCAGGGATGCATCACTCGACCTGGATGCAGTTTATTATAATCCTGCTGGGCTAGGCCTGATGGAAGACGGATTGTACATTTCGCTCCATAACCAGACAATTTTTCAAACAAGGAAAATTGTAAATGAATTTCCAACCCTCAATAACGGGGAATACAGGGGGACTGTAAAAGCTCCCTTTTTTCCCAGTTTTTATGCGGTTTACAAACTCAAGAAATTTGCCTTTTCCGGAGGGTTTATGTTTATTGGCGGGGGAGGTGGAGCTACATATAAGAATGGACTGCCTTCCTTTGAGATCGGGGTTTCGGCTATTCCCTCAGCTTTAACAGGCGATGGGATACCAACCAGTGATTACATGGTTGACATTTTTTTTGAAGGCCGATCGGTTTTTACGGGTGCTCAATTTGGTGTGAGTTACCAGGTTTTTGATTTTCTGGGTGCCTATGCCGGGGCAAGGTATGTGAGGGCCAGTAACAGCTACCAGGGTTATTTCAGAAACATGGTAATTAATCCTGATCACCCGGCTAATTCATCCGGTGGGTTTATGCGGGCTTCCAGCTTTTTTGAAGCGATTGGGGACCCTTTAACAGCTGCCATGACTGCTAACAAGGAGGTGGATGTTATTCAAACGGGCAGGGGATTTACTCCCCTAATTGGTCTGAACTATTCACCAACGAAAGATCTTAACATTGGCTTCAAATTCGAGTTTAAAACCAAACTGGAACTGCAAAATGATACCCGGATTGATGAAACCTTTACTTTTCCTGATAGAGAAAAAACAAGACAGGATATGCCTGCCATGATTTCACTCGGAGCATCCTGCAAGGTATTTGAAGAACTCACCGTTTCCCTTGGGGGACACTATTATTTTGACAGGCAGGCCAGTTACGGTAAAATAAAGGAGAGAACTCCTTTACCCGATTTGGAACCAACATATTACAATAATACTGAGGTTATTAAAAGTAATTTCATTGAAGCTGCCATTGGTATTGAATACGAAGTATCAAAAAATGCCTTCCTGAGTATCGGGTACCTGAGGGCGCAAAGCGGTGTGAACAAGAAATACCAGAGTGATTTCAGCCACAGTCTGACTTCAAATTCCATAGGCGTCGGGGCTTCCTATGAGGTTAGCCGTAGAGTAAAGCTAAATGTGGGTACACTGATTACCATTTATGAGAAGTACGCAAATCCGGTTAAATATGGAGAGACAATCGAGGGAGACATAATTAACGAAACATACAGCCGCTCAGCTGCAGTATTTGCCATTGGGATGGATATCAGGTTAAGCAGATAGATCAAAAGGTGTAGAATTCATTCTGCTTCCGGTCGAATACTTGTCAGAATTTTACTTTTAAAGGATTTACCTAATATTCAAATAATCAGATATATGAAGAATGCCTGTGATCTGATTCGTTCTTTTGTTAAAAACTGATTCGAAAGTTTTTTTGGATATTATCTTATATGTAAATAAATTGCACTACTTAACTTTAACTATTAAACCTATGAAGAAACTATTTGTAGCATTTGCAACTGTTTGCCTGATAGCTGAAATTGTTATTGCAGGTGGTTTGGTAACCAATACCAACCAGAGTGCGTCTTTCATACGCAATCCTGCACGCGACGCATCATTGGATATTGATGCGGCATATTTCAATCCTGCGGGATTGGTATTTTTGGAGGATGGCTTCCATTTTTCATTAAGCAACCAGACTATTAGTCAGAAAAGAACCATTAACAGCTCATTTCCTGGCATGAATCAGAACGAATTCATTGGCACTGTGAGTGCACCCATTTTCCCGACAGTCTATGGCGTTTATAAGAAGGATAGAATGGCCTTCTCTCTTGGATTTAATCCGATAGGCGGAGGAGGAAGTGCATTTTTTGAAGACGGCCTTCCTTCATTCGAGCAAATGGTTGTTATGCAAAATTTGCCCGGACAGCTAACAACTTCAGGAATACCTACTACCAAATATGGTTTGGATATGGCTTTTGACGGTCAGTCCATCATATGGGGTTTGCAGGCAAATGCTTCCTACGCCATCACGGATCAGCTTTCGGCAAGCGTGGGAATCAGGTATTTAATTGCAAAAAACAGTTATGAGGGTCATCTTAATTTGAAAATCAACCCAAATCAGCCTGCTTTTGGATCCATCTATAATGGACTCAACCTGGTTTCCGCACCAAGGTTTTTTACCGATGCTGCTACTACCTTTACCGGATGGAACACAGGAGCGGTTGCTTTTGTAGCTGGTTTACAACCAATAATTGACGGTGGCGGCGGTCAGGTATTGTTATCTAACGGAACAACTGTAGGACTTACCACAACTCAAATTTCGCAAATTCAGGGCCTGGTAACTGCAGCAGGTCAGAGTCCGGCAGGAATTACCATTGCCACTGCTCAGGCAATTCT
The DNA here is from genome assembly GCA_037446695.1 of Bacteroidota bacterium. Lineage (GTDB taxonomy): Bacteria > Bacteroidota > Bacteroidia > Bacteroidales > PUMT01 > JBBIHY01. The sequence continues at coordinate 46,457 of JBBIHY010000003.1, read as the reverse complement.
AAATGCTGCTGCACCGGTATTTGCTGCTAGGGCAACAGTCATGGCCGGTTATGCCGTTTTAACCTCCAATAAAAAAGTGAATGCAGTGCAAACCGGTTCAGGATTTGCTCCTATTATAGGCCTGAATTATAAAGTATCCGATAAACTGCATGTAGCAGTGCGTTATGAACACAAGGCAGCCATTACCCTTACCAATGAAACCGAAGTGGATGATGTAAATTTGTATCCCGATGGAGATGAAACACCCAGTGATATGCCTGCAAATATAACACTTGGAATATCTTTTAAACCAGTTGATAAGCTGACCCTTTCCGGAGGATTTCATTATTATCTTGACCGCAGTGCCAACTATGGTAAAAAGTTAGGAGGCAGCTTTGTAGAAAATAAGGATGTAATTGACAAAAACTTCTGGGAAGCCGCTTTTGGTGTGGAATACGAACTTACAGATCAAATTATGATCAGTGCCGGTTACCTTCGTACTCAAACCGGTGTAAATATTGATTACCAAAGCGATTTCAGTCATAGTTTAAATACCAACTCCATTGGATTGGGTGGCCGGTACATGTTGAACGAGAACCTTGGTATTAACCTTGGGGTTATGAATACTTTCTATGAAGGCTATATAAAGGCATTTGGTACCTACAATGAGGATTACAACCGTAAGGCCCTGGTTCTTGCCCTTGGTGTTGATTTCAAATTCTAATTTTTAATTTACTAATAAAAAACCGCCGGATATTCCGGCGGTTTTTTATTTTATTCACCTGTCATCAGGAAAAGAGGTTTCATTTCAAAGCTTTCATATATGGGCCTCAACCTTTCGGTATTGTAATGTTTGCTCACATTTACCAGTTTCTTGGTACTTGTCACCACATCAATCGGCATGTTATCGTACCGGCCGTTCTGCAATACAACCAACCTGCCATGTATTCCTTTTAATATCAAATCCAGGGCAAGATTTCCAAATGCCATAGGAGCTATGGAGTCAATAGCATCGGGGTCTCCTCCGCGTACCAAATAGCCAAGTTTCTGGTTGATAACATTGACAGGATGCCCGTTGTTGAATTTGGGTGAGAGTCGCACCAATTCTGATGAAACCAGGTCGCCAATCCCCCCGAGCTTTGCGTGTCCGTAAGCATCTTTTTCCTGGCTTTGAAAAACCATTTCGCCTCCTTTGAACATGGCACCCTCAGAAACCAGCACAACAGAATAATTACTTGGATTTTTCTTCCTGTCCTCAACCAGTAGTTTCGCCAGTTTTTCCATCTCAAATTTGTATTCTGGAATTACGCAGCGGTTTGCCGCACCTGCCATGGTTGGCAACATGGCAGTAAATCCCGCATAACGTCCGAATACTTCCAGCACGAGGAATCTTTCATGCGAACCGGCTGAGGTACGCAGGATATGAGTCATCATGATGGTACGGGTGATACATGTTGAGAAACCTATACAGTAGTCGGTTCCCGGCACATCGTTGTCCATGGTTTTGGGAATGGCAATTACTTTTACACCTTCACGGTATAATCTTACACCATAGCTAAGGGTATCGTCCCCGCCAATAGGTATAAGATAATCCACATTCAGATAAGCCAGGTTATTTAATACCTCTTTTGTAAGATCATTTATATCATTGGTATATTTATCTTTCAGGTGGTCGGGAACATTTACGCGAGCAACCTTACTTGGATTTGTTCTGGAACTGTGAAGGAAAGTTCCCCCTGTTCTTCCGGCTTTATTTACTATCTCTTCGGAAAGTTCAATATAAAAAAGATTGTTATTGACTTTCGGATCGGGCTTCATTTCCATGATTCCTGCCCAGCCCCGGCGGATTCCTATTACCTTGTAGTTTTCACGGATTGCCCTGATAGTGATTGCCCTGATAGCGGGATTCAACCCGGGTACATCGCCTCCTCCGGTAAGAATAGCGATAACTCCTTTGTGTTTTTTAATGTTTGCCATTGTCTTAAAATTTGAATCGCACTTGATAAAATCGAGTCATAAAATTAATGAATCCTTACTATCCTGCCTCATATTCATCCCAACTTTTTATTTCAATTCCATCAAGTCCTTTCCTGCAGAATGCCTGTATGAATGCGTTTGCAAGGCGTGCATTGGTTATCAGGGGAATGTTGAAGTCAATGGCCGTGCGTCGTATCAGGTAGTCATTGTTTAGTTCATCCCTTGAAAGATTTTTGGGAATATTGATGACAAGATCAATTTTTTTCTCTTTCAGATAGTCCAGCGTGTTTGGTTTATCTTCCTCATCGGGCCAGTGAAGCATGGTACAGGGTATACCGTGGTCGGCATAGAACTTCTGTGTGCCCTTTGTACCATGCAGATGGTAACCTCTATCGATCAACATTCGGGAAGCGGTGAGCAGTTCGATTTTTGACCTTGAAGGACCCGTGGACATGAGAATATTCTTTGCAGGAATTTTATACCCTACAGAAAGCATTGATTTGAGCACTGCCTCATAAAAATCTTCACCAATGCATCCAACTTCACCAGTGGAGGCCATTTCCACGCCAAGAACCGGATCAGCCTTTTGTAAACGGCTAAAGGAAAACTGGGATGCTTTTACTCCCACATAGTCCAGATCAAAAATGCTTTTTGAAGGTTTATCAGGCCTGATTCCAAGCATGGCCAGGGTGGCCATTTCAATCAGGTTTATTTTCAAAACTTTTGACACGAACGGAAAACTTCTGGATGCTCTCAGATTGCATTCAATCACCTTTATCTCGTTGTCCTTTGCGAGGAATTGAATGTTAAATGGCCCCGTAATATCCAGTTCTTCTGCTATTTCCCTGGCAATTCGCTTGATTCTTCTAATGGTTTCAATATAGATTTTTTGTGGCGGGAATACAATGGTAGCGTCACCTGAATGAACCCCTGCAAATTCCACATGTTCTGAAATTGCATACACCAGAACTTCCCCGTTCATGGCTACTGCATCAAATTCAATTTCCTTTGCCTCTTCAATAAATTCAGAGACTACAACCGGATATTTCTTTGAAACATGCGCGGCAAGCTGAAGAAAATGCTCCAGCTCATTTTCATTTGAAACAACATTCATGGCAGCCCCTGATAATACATAGGAAGGTCTCACCAGTAAAGGGAATCCCAGGTCCTGAGAAAATGAAAGTATTTCCTCCATGGAGCTCATTTCCTTCCACCTCGGCTGATCAACCCCCAGCCTGTCGAGTATGGAAGAAAATTTGTGCCTGTCTTCTGCCTTGTCAATGGATACCGGGGGTGTTCCCAGAATTGGTACCCCTGCATGATGAAGCCTAATGGCAAGGTTGTTGGGGATTTGTCCGCCCATAGATACCACCAGTCCTTTCGGGGATTCGAGATCACAAATATCAAGAACCCTTTCATAGGTGAGTTCATCAAAATACAGCTTATCGCATATGTCGTAATCCGTGCTGACTGTTTCAGGGTTATAATTAATCATTATTGAACGGTAACCGTTTTTGCCAAGTGTAAGCAGGGAGTTTACGCTGCACCAGTCAAACTCCACACTGCTACCAATTCGGTAGGCCCCCGACCCTAAAACAACAACAGATTTACCGTCCTTCTCAAATACCACATCATGCTCATTTCCATGGTAGGTGAGGTAGAGGTAATTCGTAAAAGCCGGATATTCAGCGGCCATTGTATCAATTTGTTTTACAAAAGGAACAATGCCTTTTTGAATGCGGTACTTTCTCACTTCAAGGGAATACTTAGTAACATCCTCATTGTTATTACGGCTAAGCACCCTTGCAATCTGGAAATCAGAGAATCCCAGTTTTTTTGCATTCATGAGTTTCTCAGCGGAAATATCACTGATATCAGACAGGGATGAAAACTCGTGATGCAGGTCTGTTATATTCTTGAGTTTATGCAGGAACCACTTATCAATTTTTGTTACCTGTTGAATTTCCTCCACGGAAAAGTTGTGTTGCAGTGCCTGTGCGATCACAAATATCCTCATATCTGTGGGGTTTCTCAGTTCTTCGGTAATTTCAGTCCTGCTGTTTAATTCAAGTTCCATGTTTTCGATAAAGCCATGCATGCCTTGCCCAATCATTCTCAACCCTTTCTGAATGGCTTCCTCAAAATTTCTTCCTATTGCCATTACTTCACCTACACTCTTCATACTGCTGCCAATCTGCTTTGAAACTCCCTTGAATTTACCGAGGTCCCAGCGCGGAATTTTAACGACAACATAATCGAGCGCGGGCTCAAAAAATGCAGTGGTCGTTTTGGTGACTGAATTTTTTAATTCGTGCAAACCATACCCCAGTCCCAGTTTGGCAGCTACAAAGGCCAGGGGATACCCAGTTGCCTTGGATGCAAGTGCGCTTGAGCGCGAAAGCCTTGCATTTACCTCAATCACCCTGTAATCTTCGGAACATGGATCCAAAGCGTATTGAACGTTGCACTCACCAACAATACCAAGGTGACGGACAATTTTAATGCTTATTTCCCTTAATTTATGATATTCCGAGTTAGAGAGTGTTTGTGAGGGTGCAATGACTATGCTTTCACCGGTGTGTATGCCCAATGGATCAAAATTCTCCATGTTACATACTGTAATGCAATTGTCGAAACGGTCTCTCACCACTTCATATTCTATTTCCTTCCATCCCTTGAGGGATTTCTCAACCAATATCTGACTGGAGAATGAAAGTGCCTTTGTGGCAAGCTGGTTTAATTCCTCTTCATTGTTGCAAAAGCCGCTTCCCAGTCCTCCCAGGGCAAACCCGGCCCTTATGATAACCGGATAACCTACATCGAGTGCAGCCTTTCTTGCTTCAACCAATGTATCGACTGCCTTGCTTTTTATAGAAAGTACTGCAATCTCATCCAGCTTTCGTACAAAAATTTCCCTGTCCTCGGTTGCTATAATAGATTCAACCGGAGTACCAAGAACCTCAATATTGTATTTTTCAAAAACTCCTTTTTTATAAAGTTCCACACCACAATTTAGGGCAGTCTGACCCCCAAAAGCAAGCATAACCGCATCGGGTTTTTCTTTGATAATTACCTTTTCTGCAAAATAGGGTGTGATGGGTAAAAAGTAAACTTTGTTGGCAATGCCCTCGGAGGTTTGTACGGTTGCAATATTAGGATTGATGAGTACCGTTTGAATGCCTTCTTCGCGAAGGGCTTTCAATGCCTGTGAGCCTGAATAGTCAAACTCTCCGGCTTCACCAATCTTAAGAGCTCCGGAGCCCAGCAGCAATACTTTCCCGTAATTACGTTTCATGAAGTAATATCCGTTGCAAGTGTAGCAATTTATCTTTTCTTATAATTCTCAATCAAACTAATGAAATCATCAAACAAAAAATCTGTGTCAGTTGGTCCACCGGATGCTTCCGGATGAAACTGTGCTGCAAAAAAAGGTTTTGATTTGTGCCTTATTCCCTCATTTGTTCCATCATTCACATTGATAAACAATTCTTCCCAGTCATCATTCAGCTTTTCAGCATTTGTTGCATACCCGTGGTTTTGTGATGTTACAAAGCACTTATCAGTGCCTTTCAGAATTACCGGCTGATTGTGGCTGCGGTGGCCGTATTTCAGTTTATAAGTGTCGGCACCTGCGGCGAGAGCCATTAACTGATTGCCCAGGCAAATACCAAATACCGGACGGTTCTGTTTCATAACTTTGGCAAGATTACTGATGGTTGCTTTACATTGCTTGGGATCTCCGGGTCCGTTTGAAATGAATAATCCATCAAAATCAGCATCGGTAAAATCATAATCCCAAGGAACACGCACTACGGTTGTATCTCTTTTAAGCAGATGCCTGATAATATTAAATTTTACACCACAATCAACCAGAACGATCCTGTGTTTGCCTCTTCCATAGGTGATAATTTCCTTTGTGCTGACCAGGTCAACTAGATTACTCTGACTGGGGTCAACCAGCGGAACATCTTTGCCATTAACGATAATTTTTCCCAACATGGTTCCTTTTTCCCTTAACCTTTTAGTAAGAGCCCTTGTATCAATTCCTGCTAATGCCGCAATTTTGTTTTCAACAAGCCACTGAGAAAGAGTTTTCCATGAGTTCCAGTGTGAATTTTCCACTGAGTATTCAGAAATGATTAAACCGCTGACATGAATTTTTTCTGACTCAAAAAATTTAGGCATTGCATGTTCCATCTCAGATGAGGGAACGCCGTAATTTCCAATTAGCGGATAGGTAAGGGTAAGAATTTGTCCTTTATAAGATGGGTCTGTCAGGCTTTCAGGGTACCCGGCCATGGAGGTGTTGAAGACTATTTCACCGCTAACCGGGATGTTGAATCCAAATGAAATACCTTGAAATTCCGAACCATCTTCCAGTATTAGAACAGCTTTGTTGTGAATTCCTGAGTGGAATTTCTTCCCTGTCATTTTCTAAATATGCATTGGTTCAGATATATACAAAAATATTCTTTTGGAAATTTTTTCTGTAATTTTTCCTGCTGAAGATATTAACAAAATCAAAATCATGGATTCCTGTAGGTTTGCGAACCCACTTCCAATCAGTTTTAATTCATCCCTCTTTCTCACCTGCAATGCTTTTTGTACCTTTAACTGTTCCTAAAACAAGCAAACGAAACGATGCCAAAGATTCTTACAACCGGACAAATAAGGCTGGCAGACGAGTTTACCATTGTGCACGAACCTATACCTTCTATTGATTTGATGGAAAGGGCCTCGTCAGGGTTATACACCTGGGTCAGGGAGAATATACCTGGCAAACGGAAGATTTTTATATTTTGCGGACCGGGAAATAATGGAGGAGACGGTCTTGCTCTTGCCAGATTGCTTTTGCAGGATGATTATCAATTAAAGATATTTCTATTGAAGCTTACATCCTCCATGTCAATGGATGCGGCAATCAACCTCGGGAGACTCAGTTCTTTGAATTCAGAGATTGTATCGATTGAAAAAGAGCAGGATTTTCCTGCTATTCCCGCCGGAACATTATTGGTAGATGCTCTTTTTGGCTCAGGATTGACCAGACCACTTGCCGGACTTGCTGCCGGACTTGTCAAATATCTGAATGAATCAGGAGAGGAGATACTGGCAGTGGATATCCCATCGGGTTTATTCGGGGAGGATAATAGCAATAATATCCGGGAAAGAATCATCAGGGCAAAAAACACCCTTACCTTTCAGTTCCCCAAACTTGCATTCTTCTTTGCTGAAAATTATCAATTTACGGGTGACTGGCATGTGCTGGATATCGGATTGCATCACGGGTTTATTGATAAGCTTGAAACTCCATGGTATTACATGACAGGCAGGGAGATAAAACCAATTGTTAAACCCCGTAAAAAATTTGATCATAAAGGAACCTACGGCCATGCATTTCTCCTTAGCGGAAGTAAGGGAAAAACAGGCGCAGCAATTCTTGCTTCAAAGGCCTGCCTTAAGACTGGTTGCGGACTGGTAACAGTGCATATTCCAAAGTTGGGATATGAGATCTTTCAGGCCGCATTACCCGAGGCCATGTGCAGCCTGGATCCCAACAATGACATTCTAACAGTGATTCCTGAACTGGCTGCTTACAATGCTGTAGGGATAGGCCCGGGAATAGGAACAGATTCAAAAACCTGCCTTGTATTAAGGGATTTATTGCAACGTGTAGAGCTGCCAATGGTTATTGATGCCGATGGGTTGAATATATTGGCCGCCAACAAACAACTTCTTAATCTGTTGAGTGAAAATACCATATTAACCCCCCACCCCGGGGAGGCAGACAGGTTATGGGGAAAATCCGGAAATGCTCACGATCGATTTTTCAGGCAAATTCAGTTTTCGGCCGATTACAAGGTAATTGTGGTTTTGAAAGGAGCATTTACTTCCATTTCCATGCCCGATGGCAGGGTGTATTTTAATACTTCCGGTAACCAGGGGATGGCTACTGCCGGAAGCGGAGATGTTTTAACGGGAATAATTTTATCTTTGCTGGCGCAGGGTTATACTCCTGAAAATGCCGCTAAACTTGGGGTTTTTCTGCATGGACTTGCCGGAGATTTAGCCCTTGGAAATGAATCTTATGAATCTTTGACAGCGGGGAATATCATAGATCACATAGGATTTGCGTTTAAAGAATTGAAGGATTAATTCACCTGAATCGATAATCAGCAAATTCATTACAATATGAGATATTTATTTTGGGTCATTCCGGCTTTTTTTATACTTGCAATGGCAGGATGTGCCGGTGGGAAAAAAACCACGGGCGTAAAAACTGAGCGGGTCTCAGGAGCTATGATTACAGAAGACTTTACCGCGATCTATAACCTGCCCAGAACCTCATTACTGGTTACGGTGGAAACTACCCGCGAGCTTACCAAACGGGGTCCTTATTTTCAGTTTGCTGAAAAATACCTGGGCATTTCAGGAGTTGCTTCCCTGGATGCTGAATCATGGTACATTTCAGGAGTTAGCATCCATCCGATGGAAGAGGCTGATCCGGAAAATTATTTTGTTTTAGTAAGCAAAAACGGAAGAACTCACAGTTATTTAAAACTTGTAAGTGAGGGTTTCGTAATTCCGGCTACACATCAGCCAATCGGTCTGCAGCCTGCCAGATTTCAATCGCAGGGAGGAGAACCAGGAGATTTGGTTTTTACAGATCTGGCAGTGAAGAAGGTTGTATTCCAGGAAACTCAATCTTCCATGCGACTCATGCAACAGGATACAGCTTTTATTTCAGTACCTGTTCTAAGAAAGGAAGTTGTAAGAAAAAGTATGGAGGACAAGGCCAGGGAGGCAGCAGATTTTATCATTGATTTGCGAATGAACCGCTTTAAACTTATTTCGGGTGAGTATGATCTGTTTCCTGATGGCAAGGCGATGGAAGCAATTCTGGAGGAGTATAAAAGGCTTGAGGAGGATTATCTTTCCCTGTTCATCGGAAAAACTTTTCGCCAGACAAGAACAGCGGTATTTGAATATACGCCTGCAGGAAATGAACCGTTGGAAAGAACATTCCTCTTCAGATTTTCCGATAATAAAGGAATTTTACCCGAGGGCGACCTGAGTGGGCGGCCAGTTGCACTTGAAATAACAAGGGAAAACAGGGTGGAGGCTATCAGGGGATTGAATTTTCCTTTGAAAGATGATGAGAAACAGGGCAGGATTTATTATCGCATTCCTGATGTTGCCAATATACAGCTAATTGATGGTCGAACCGTCATTGCCCGAACCAGGTTGCCGGTTTCACAATATGGCAAAATTGTTTCAGTTCCTTCTGATTTCAGATGGGAATAACCAAAATGATTACGGAAGTAACTATTTCTTAACAATAGCACTTGAAAATCCCTTTTGAAATTCTTCGTAGGAAACCCTTTTAAAGTGGTTGTCTCCAATGAATTTCAGCACCGGCTCCTTGGCTTCCGGAGTCATATAGCCAGGCACAACAGTTATCAACTGGAAGTTCTCTGCCATGTAAACAATGGAGGGGTAGGACATTTTACCCTGCAAAAGTGCAATGGAAAGTTGATGCGCTGATCGTCTGCCTGTTCCTTCATTGATAAAGTTGTAGCCATTAAAATGTATTGTATCGGTGGTTTCACTGTTTAGTTTTACCGGATAGAATTTCTCATTCAGGTATTTTGCTATTTCAGGATGTGTGAAAGTTTCAGCATCCATTCTCTTGCACCAGCCGCACCAGTCAGTATAAATATCAATAAAAATCTTTTTTGGATTCTTTTTTGCAAGTTCAATCGCTTCCTCAAATGTATACCATTTCACCTTCCCTGAATTTTGGGAGAAAGCAAAAACAGGAATAAAAAGGAAAATTGCAAGGATTGTAAGTCTTCTCATAAAGCTGCCCATTTGTATGCAAATATTTTAAAACAATTATTAAAACGCAACTGAAAATGTTTTGTTTCAAATTCAAATATGTAAATATAATAAAAAATAAATAAATATTGATTTCTCTTTAGGCATTTTTAACTTTTTTGAGCCCTAACTTATTCAATTAAGTATACTTGTAATGGCTGAAGCTTTCATTAACCTTTTTTTTGTAGTAGTGACAAATGAATTTATGGTTACAATTATGTGTTTTTTTTTATTTTTAGTGCCGAATTGGAAAAATTCCTTATTACTAAACCAAAATTAACTGATTATGACTGACCAAAAGAAAAAGTTTGTGCCATTCGTATCCTCTGAGACGAACATGCTGGAATTTACAGTGAGGGCATTGCTGATAGGATTAGTGATGTGTGTGGTTCTTGGGGCTGCAAATGCCTATCTTGGATTGAAGGCCGGTATGACCATTGCAGCTACCTACCCGGCTGCTGTTATTGGTATGGCTGTGTTAAGAGCATTTAAGGGTACCATTCTTGAAGAGAACTTTGCTCGTACCGTTGGTTCCATTGGGGAATCGGTTGCTGCAGGGGCAATATTTACTCTGCCTGCATTCTTTATTGCTGGTATCTGGCCCGATTTTTATACCCCTGGAAACTACCTTATTTCTGCATTGATAATGGTAGTTGGTGGTGTACTGGGTATCATGTTTATGGCTCTTCTCAGAAGGATCATGGTGGATGATGCTGAACTTCCCTTCCCCGAATCGGTTGCGGCTGGAGAAATTCACAAAGCCGGACAGCATGGAGCAGGTGGCAGCAAGTGGCTCTTTATGGCAATGATTGCCGGAGCGATTGTAAAAGCTTTGGGAGAATTGAAATTATTTGCAATTGCCTGGTCAAAATTTATTGTATTCGCAAAGCAAACTATCCCCGGTAGTTCCTTCGTTGGACAGGGAGGTTTATTAATGGCTTCACCAAAAATCAGCCCTGCCTACATGGGTGTTGGTTATATAATTGGCCCAAGGCTGGCTGCTTTGGCTTTTGGTGGTGGTTTACTTGCCTGGGGACTGCTCACTCCCATAATCCAATATTTCATTGGACCTCACTACGATGTAGCCGGAAATATTACTGCCATGGAGGTGTGGCAAAGGATTGTAAGACCTATTGCAATTGGCGGTATGTTGGTGGGAGCTTCCTATACGCTTTTCAGAATGAGAAACAGTCTTTTTGCAGGAATAGGCCGTTCTATCAGCGATGTGAGAAAAGCTGCATCAGGTGCTGGAAACCAGGTAGATCGTATTGACAAGGATATTAGTTTCTCGTCCATTATGATAGGAATCGCATTTGTTGCAATCGCTACATTTTCAATTACCTTCTTTATTTTTAATACCACTGCATTGATTGCATTCGTTGCCGCGACCGTGATGATTATTCTAGCATTTTTCTTTGCTGCTGTTTCAGGCTACCTTGTTGGAATCATGGGATCAAGTAATAATCCAATCAGCGGGCTCACACTTACTACTCTTGTGGTTACTGCATTGATTCTTGTTGCCCTGGGTGCATCAGGACAGGAAGGTGTTGCGGCAGTTTTGGGGGTTGCAGCCATTGTTTGTGTTTCTGCCGCCGTTGCCGGTGAAATGCTGCAGGATTTGAAAGTGGGTCACATTCTTGGTGGAACTCCCTGGCGTATGCAGTTTGGTAACATCATTGGTGTAATTGTAGCAGCCGCTGTTCTCTTTGTTCCTCTTTTTATTTTGCATGAGGGTGACGTTGCAACTGGTTTGAGACAGGGCTACGAAGGAGGTTTTGGAAGCAAGGAACTTCCTGCTCCTCAGGCAAGCCTGATGGCTATGCTTTCCCAGGGAATAGTTGGTGGAAATATGACATGGCCACTCATAATTGTGGGAATGCTCATGGGTTTTGCACTCATTCTTGTTCAGGCCGGAAGTCCCATGCTTATCAGTGTAGGTATGTACCTGCCATTTGGAACCGTATTTGCAATTTTTGTCGGTGGTTTAATGAAAGGAATTCTCGATAAATTGGTGAAGAAAAGGAAACTTAATGAGGCACAGGGAATTCGTGTTGAAAATCTTGGCGTGCTGCTTGCAGCCGGTTTCATTGCCGGGGAGGCTCTTGTGGGATTGCTTTTTGCAGGCTTTGCTTTTGCCGATGTGGAGATGTTCGAAATATTCAAAAATCCCCCCTTCTCTATTAGCACGGTGGTGCTGGTTCTTGTAGCATTGGCACTTATTTTTATTCCTTTAAGGAATGCCGGTAATCCCGATGATCCTGCACCTCCAAGTGTAGGTGGTCACTGATACCGGTAGTCTTATTAATAATGAAATCGCCGGGGAGTATTTCTCCGGCGATTTGTACAATAGTTTGTTAACTTTGAAAATATTTAGCAGGGAAATGAATTTTTTTAAGCGAAGAAGGGTTTTACGCAATACCAGTTTTCTTGATTTGACTCCCGTAAGGGTAAACGAGCACGAATCAGGAGATAACGGACTTCTGGTTCTGATCGTACCCAAATTTAAAAGTACCAGATTGAGCCGTTTCATGATTCCGGGTACGAAATCCAGTCATTTTAAAATTCAGTTGGATGAGCTTGGTTCTTCTGCATGGCTGGCAATTGATGGAAACCGAAATGTGAAAGCATTATGTGAATTTCTTGTTGCACAAATGGGCGACAAACTGCAACCTTTTGACGAGGCTGAAAGCAGGGTACTTAGGTTCTTGTCACAATTGTATGATCAGCGATACATTACTTTCAGGGAAATACAGGATAAATAAATTAAATCAAATCAATATGAGTGAAATTAAAAATCTGAAACCCACACTTGTTTGGGAAAATTTCTATGCAATGACCCAAATTCCCCGTCCTTCAAAGAAGGAGGAAAGAATCATTGATTACATGAAAAATTTTGGCCAAGGCCTTGGCCTGAAAACCATTGTAGATGAGGTAGGCAATGTGATAATTAAGAAACCTGCTACCAGGGGGATGGAAAACAGAACCGGTATTATTCTTCAGGGACACCTCGATATGGTGCCTCAGAAGAACAGTGATACCAAACACGATTTTGAGAAAGATCCGATTCAGCCATACATTGATGGTGAATGGGTAAAGGCCAGAGGGACAACCCTTGGTGCTGATAATGGTATGGGTGTAGCCGCCGCTATGGCAATCCTTCAGTCAAAAGATTTGGAACACGGACCTGTAGAGGTATTATTGACTATTGATGAAGAAGCGGGCATGACGGGTGCCAATAATCTCAAGCCCGGTCTTCTCGATGGGGATATTCTGATCAATCTGGATTCGGAGGATGAAGGAGAATTGTATGTTGGCTGTGCAGGAGGAATCAACGCGAATGTCTTTTATTCCTATTCTGAAATTCCCGTGAATGGTGATGTAAAAGCCTTTACCCTGAAAATAAGCGGGCTCAAAGGTGGTCATTCAGGATTGGATATCAATCTTGGGCGTGGCAATGCAAATAAATTAATGATTCGTTTTTTGAAGCATGCCGTGAAGGAGTTCGGATTACGTCTTGCTTCCATTGACGGTGGAGGTATGCGCAATGCGATTCCCCGTGAGGCTTTTGCGGTTGTTGTTGTACCCAGGGGGAAGGAAAGGGATTTTTTAGCCAGCCAGGAGCAATTCAGCCAAATGTTCAGCAAGGAGTTATCAGGTACTGAGCCAAATATTTCTTTTAAATGTGAACCTGCCGCAATGCCCGTTTCATTGATAGATGAAAAGGCACAAAACAGCATGATACTTGGAGTTTATGGCTGTCCTAATGGTGTAATAAGGATGAGTGATTCCATGCCCGGTCTTGTTGAGACTTCTACCAACCTGGCCAGTGTAAAATCTGAAAATGGAAAAATATTTGTGCAGTGCCTGTTAAGAAGCTCTGTTGATTCGGCCAAGGAGGACCTGGCACAAATGGTTGAAAGCGTATTTCTTTTGGCCGGGGCTGAGGTTTCTTTCAGTGGTTCATATCCCGGATGGAAGCCCGATATGAATTCAAAAATTCTGAAAACCATGCAATCGGTTTACAACAATAAGTTTGGTAAAATACCTGAAATCAAGGCAATACATGCCGGTCTTGAATGTGGTATTCTGGGTGGGGTTTATCCGAATTTTGACATGATCTCCTTTGGGCCAACCATTCGTTACCCTCATTCTCCCGATGAAAAGGTGCATATTGAGTCGGTTCAGAAATTCTGGGACTTTCTCGTGGAAACCTTAAAGAATGCTCCTGTTAAATAGGTTTGACTTACAAAAACAGAAAAGCCGGTGAGTGATCATCGGCTTTTTTTATAAAAAAAGCAAAGGCCCTGCGACCTTTGCTTAAGAAGGTTAACATTAAATGTTTTATTGCTTGTGCTTTCCTTCGTCGCTAACGGTGAGTTTTTTCCTTCCTTTTGCCCTGCGGGATGCCAAAACCTTTCTGCCATTTGCAGATGCCATTCTCTCCATGAAACCATGTTTGTTCCTTCTCTTTCTGTTGGATGGCTGGAATGTCCTTTTCATTTCTTAAGCTTTTATATGGTTGCTGATAATTTTTCTGATAAGACTGCAAAAGTAATCTTTTTTTCGGTTATGCAAAAACTTCCCAACAAGAAAATAAAATGATTTTTCAATTTACAAACTATCGGCAGGAATATGAATAACCAGCTTTGTCTCAAAAAAAGGTTCTCTGAAGAAATCTGCCACATTATAAATCACAATATTTTTAAAGTGATCAATCTCTTCAGAGACATCCCCGCCTTTCAGGTAATAAATTCCATTATTCCTGAATAGCCTGCTTTTTAAGATTAGATTTCCGGTAAGGTTTACAAAGGCGGGTAAAGTTGTTACCGCACGTGAAACAATCACATCGAATTTATTACTGAGGGATTCTGCTCTTTTTTGTTCCGCAGTAACATTTTTCAGACCGAGTTCCTGAATCAGGGCATTTACCACTTTAATTTTTTTGCCAATGGAATCTACCAGGTGAAATTTTACCTCAGGGAAAAAAATGGCCAGCGGAATCCCGGGGAAACCTCCCCCTGTACCAACATCAAGAACATGTTGTGCCGGTTGAAGGGTGATTACTTTGGCAATTGCCAGTGAGTGGAGAACATGCCTTTCATAAAGATTATCCAGATCGTTCCGGGAGATAAGATTGATTTGTTTATTCCATTCCCGGTAAAATGGTTCCAGCTTACGAAAACGGCTTAACTGCGATTCAGATAGCCGCGGGAAATATTTCAGAAGAATATCCATTATAAAAATGGAAGGTTATTCCTTTGGGTTGTTGTTTTTGAGAATGTTGTACAACAAATCCCTGGCCCTGAACAATTGTGCTTTTACTGTACCTATGGGTAAATCCAGTTCGATTGCAATTTCTTCATAGGAGAACTCTTTAAAGTATCTTAATTCAATCAGCTTGCGGTATCTTGGTTTCAGCTTGGATACAAGATTCTGCATCATTTTTGTTTTCTGCTGATTAATCAGTATTTCTTCAGGATCCAGGGTATCACTTTGCAGGTTAAATGAGGCATCCTCCTTATCATCATTGGGACTTTCCAGTGCGATAGGCGTACTTCTTTTTTTTCTGATAAAATCAATGCAATTGTTGGTGGCAATCTTAAAAAGCCAGGTGCTGAAAGCAAAACTGGGAGCGTATTGATGTATATTTTTGAATGCCTTGCCAAATGCCTCAATGGTTAAATCTTCCGCATCACTGGGGTTGTTTACCATCTTAAGCAGCATATAATAAATGGCGTCCTTGTATCTGTCAAGCAGATCAGCATAAGACCTCTGATCTCCGCCCATAGCTTTTTGTACCAGGTAATAATCGTGCAGGGCCTTATCTGACAGATTTGGATTTACCTCCATTTATTCTTTTTTGAATGTGCAAAATTAGTAATTATTGCAGCAATATTGATGAAGGGAATAAAAATGTCGTAAATCAAAGAAGGAAGGAATAGATTTTTCTCATTCAAGTTTCTCATTGTCAGCTTAATAATGATGAGAAAAACCAGGTATCTGAAAGCAAAAAGCGAAATCAGGTAATTGATAAAAAAATGGTTTAGCAGCAGGTAAATAAAAGCTCCCGGCAAAGTATACCTGGTAATTATCTCCAGGGCAATCAAAAATTTTATTTTTCCCTTGTAGTGCAATCCTGTTGTTAAGTGCCTTTGCTTTTGCCTGAACCAGGAGCTAAAAGAACTTTTTGGAATGCTCCGCGTTTGGGCTTCGGCAGAATATTCAACAGTGGTGTTTTTTGAACTGGCAGCCTGCTGAATAAAAAGATCATCATCCCCTGACATAAGGTGAAGATGACTGGCATAGCCCTTATTTTTGAAAAAAATTTCCCTTTTGTAGGCAAGGTTGCGGCCCACTCCCATATAAGGCAGCCCGGCTTTTGCGAAGGCCAGGTATTGCATTCCAATGAACATGGTTTCATAACGGATGAGATTATTTAGGAGCCCCTTCTCTCTGAAATATCCGCCATAACCCAACACTATGGATTTTTCTTTTGTAAAATTCCTTTGCATCAAAGCCAGCCAGTTTTCTGAGGCAGGCTCGCAATCGGCATCGGTGAGTAAGAGATGTTCATAGCTGGCTGCCTTAATTCCTATGGTTAATGCCAGCTTTTTTCCGTGTGAAAACTTGGCATCTTCTTTTATCAGGGTTGATTTCAGATGCTTATAACGGGATTTCAATTCGACCAGAAGTAGTTCAGTATTATCATGCGAGCAGTCGTTTACGACAATTACCTCGAAAACAGGATACTGTTGCCCGAGAATTTTGGGCAGGAAATTTCTGAGGTTTTCTTCTTCGTTTTTTGCACAAATAATAATTGATACCGGCGGCTGATTAATAATTACGGGGATTTTATTATTTCTGAGGCTAACTCTTGAATATAAGAGGAAATAAAAAATCAATTGAGTTAACAGCGATAAGCCGAATACTGCTGCAACAAGAATCTGAATAATTTCAGGGGTTAGAAATGAGAGATTCACCAGTTGAGAGATTTAAGCTGTAATTTTATTAAAGATTTTTTGTTAAACCAAGTTGCTGTCAGTAAAGTCATCAGGCATTTATTAACATATTTTGAAATATAGTAATTGATTTGTACCTGAATACAGAAATTCAATTGCACTGTGGTTTTCCTGCTTTGAGTTTTTGTTAAAAAATCATTAGGTTTGAACCGTGAATTAACTATGTGAATGAAGTTTCAAATTAAAGTCACTGATAAGGATTCATCCGCAAGGGCAGGGAAGATTTCCACCACCAGGGGAGAAATTGAAACCCCGGTTTTTATGCCAGTGGGAACAGTGGGATCAGTGAAAGGGGTGAGTACTGGGGATTTGGAGGAAAAAATCAATGCACCGGTTATCCTGGGCAATACATACCATCTTTATCTCCGGCCCGGACTGGAGGTTTTGAAAGAAGCAGGCGGCCTCCACAGGTTTATGGGTTGGAACCGTTTTATACTTACTGATAGTGGAGGCTACCAGGTTTTTTCCCTTACTGAGAAAAGAAAGCTGAGTGAGCAGGGGGCAGTGTTCAGTTCGCACATCGATGGTTCGAAACATTTGTTTACACCTGAGAATGTGGTTGACACACAAAGAATCATTGGCTCCGACATAATGATGGCTTTTGATGAATGTCCACCTTATCCAAGTGATTACAGGTATGCAAAAAAATCCATGGAACTTACGCATAGATGGCTGGATAGAGGACTAAACCATTTTAAAAGTACAGAACCTCCGTACGCTAATGATCAAAGCATTTTCCCTATTGTGCAGGGTTCAATTTACCATGACTTAAGGAAGGAATCGGCTGAATTTGTAGCCGGAAAAAATTGCCATGGAAATGCCATAGGTGGTCTTTCTGTTGGTGAGCCTGTTGATATCATGTACGAAATGGTGAGCCTGGTGAATCAATACCTGCCTGCCGATAAACCACGTTATCTTATGGGAGTGGGTACACCGGCGAATATTCTTGAATGTATTGCACTTGGAGTGGATATGTTTGATTGTGTTATGCCAACACGGAACGGTAGAAACGGCACAGTTTTTACCTCGGAGGGAGTTATAAATATCCGTAATAAACAGTGGCAGAAGGATTTCTCTCCAATTGATCCGGCAGGTACAACAGGATATGGGTTAAAATACTCAAAAGCCTACCTCCGTCACCTGGTTGTGGCAGGTGAAATGCTTGGCCCGATAATTGCGAGCATTCATAATCTTGCTTTTTATTTATGGCTTGTCAGTGAGGCAAGAAATAAAATTCTGTCGGGAGAGTTTAATCTCTGGAAGAATCAAATAGTAAAAAAACTTGCTCAAAGGCTATGATCCGTTGGAAATTAAAAATTCTGGATCTTTATATTATCAGGAAATTTCTTGGAACCTATTTTTACTCCATTATTCTCATCTGTACCATAGCGGTTGTATTTGATTTTGCTGAGAACGTTGATAAGTTTATTGATAATGAAGCACCGGCCAGGGCAATCCTGTTTGATTACTACCTGAATTTTATACCCTATTTTGCCATACTTTTCAGCTCCCTGTTTACCTTTATTTCAGTCATATTTTTTACTTCCAAAATGGCCTATGATACTGAGATTATAGCCATTTTAAGCAGCGGGGTAAGCTTCAGGCGACTGCTGATTCCATATTTTCTCTCAGCCTTTGTTATCGCAGCATTTTCCTTTCTTTTAAGTGACCAGGTTTTACCAACTGCAAATGAAAAAAGGCTGAACTTTGAGCAAATCTACCGCAGGGGAGGAATGCAGCCATATATGGAAAGAGACATTCACAAACAAATAGCCCCGGGTGTTTTTATATATATGTCGAATTACAGTAATGCTTCCGATATAGGGTATAATTTTTCCATGGAGCGATTTGAAAAGGGAGAGTTGGTCTGGAAACTGATATCTGACTACATACGCTGGGATTCAGTAATAAACAAGTGGAGCATAAGGAATTATTACATCAGGGAAATTGATGGTTTAAATGAAACAATTACATCGGGTACCCATTTGGATACTCTCATCAATATTCATCCAACTGATTTTGCTCGGCTTGAAAAAATTGTTGAAACCATGAGTCTTGCAGAGCTTAACGAGTTTATTGCTGAACAGCGCATGCATGGAGCGGAAAATATAAATACTTACCTGATTGAAAAACACGGCAGGGTGGCTTATCCTTTTTCCACCTTTATTCTTACTGTTATTGGCATGGCTGTTTCCTCCAGAAAAGTAAAGGGAGGCGTTGGCCTGCATATTGGAATAGGACTGGCATTGAGCTTTTCATATATCCTGTTTATGCGTTTTACTACCATGTTTGCCATCAGCGGTTTATTCAGTCCATTTATTGCCGTGTGGATTCCGAATGTGATTTACGGAATCATTGCATATTCCCTTTACCGATTTGCTCCAAAATAGAAGTTTTGTATTACAGAATTTAGTTGCTGATAATCAATTCACTTTAACGGAGGTGGCTGATTTAAACGGTTTAAAATTTTTTTAAGTAAAATTCATTTTGTATCGTTGCACTGATTTACGAGATTGGAATACTTTTGCTTGTTTAAATCCAATCAGTTGATTATTAACCTAATTCGAAGATTATGGGCTTGAAAAGAAAAGTCTTGGAACTTAAAAAAAGAAGGGCAGAGGTATTAAAGGGGGGAGGCGACAAAGCCATTGAAAAGCAAATTGCCATGGGCAAAATGCCTGCACGCGAAAGAATTATCTCTCTTCTCGATCCTGACTCCTTTCATGAGTACGATTTATTTGTGGAGCATGAGGCAAGGGATTTTGATATGGATAAAAAAGTGCTTCATGGTGACGGTGTAGTGATTGGAACAGGAACAATTTACGGAGCCCCGGTGTGTATATTTGCACAGGATTTTACAGTGGCCGGAGGTTCTTTGGGCCTGATGCATGCCCGGAAGATTACAAAAATTATGGACCACGCCCTCAAAATGAAGGTGCCACTGATTGGTATTAACGATTCTGGTGGTGCAAGAATTCAGGAAGGCGTGAACTCGCTGGCCGGCTATGGTGAAATTTTCTTCAGGAATACCCTCTCTTCAGGGGTTATTCCCCAGATTTCAGTTATTCTTGGCCCCTGTGCAGGGGGTGCTGTATATTCACCTGCTCTTACCGATTTTGTTTTTGTGGTGGATAATATTTCCAAAATGTTTATTACCGGCCCCGAAGTAATCAAGACCGTGCTTGGTGAAGAAATATCCATGGAAGATTTGGGAGGTGCAAAAGTACACAGTGAAATTACAGGAAATGCACATTTCTTTGCCAACAGTGAGGCAGAATGCTTCAACCAGATTAAACGACTTATAACCTTTATTCCCTGGAACAATATGCGGAAAGCCAAGGCATTTGAACCCAGGGAGCCGAAGAAGGAATATAAGATTGGCCGGATTGTACCCGGCGATCCGAAACAACCCTACGATGTGCGCGATGTGATCAGGGCCATTGTAGATGACTCGGACTTTTTTGAAGTACAGGAGCACTGGGCAGCGAACATAGTAATCGGATTTGGCAGGATTGGAGGAGAAACAATTGGGTTTGTTGCCAACCAGCCACTTGTTCTGGCAGGTGTTCTCGATGTAGATTCATCCGACAAGGCCGCAAGATTTATCCGCTTCTGTGATGCTTTTAATATACCAATTGTGACCCTGGTTGACCTGCCGGGTTACCTTCCCGGTATTGACCAGGAACATGCAGGTGTTATCAGGCATGGTGCCAAGGTATTGTATGCCTACAGCGAGGCCACAGTTCCAAAGCTTACAGTTATATTGAGGAAAGCTTATGGTGGTGGTTACATTGCCATGGGATCTCGTCACCTGCGTGCCGATTTTGTTTTTGCATGGCCTGCTGCAGAAATTGCGGTTATGGGACCCGAGGGTGCAGCGAATATTATCTTCCGCAAGGAAATTATGGAAGCCGAAGACCCTGATAAAATGCGCAAGCTGAAAGTGAAGGAATACAAGGAAAAGTTTGCAAACCCCTATGTGGCAGCTGCAAAAGGATATGTTGATACGGTGATTGCACCGGAAGAAACCAGGAAACTTTTATTGCACGGTATCAGGGTGTCGGGGAATAAATCGGTTTACCTGCCAAAGAAAAAACATGGTATTCCGCCATTTTAAAGCTTTGAGTTATGAATGCGAAAGATTGTAATGAAAATGACGGTAAATCAAAATGCCGGCACCTTTTAATTGACGAAACCAAATACCGGACTTTTTACAATAAAAAGTTTGAGAACAGGGTGAAGTGGGAAAAATATAATCCCAATAAGCTCAAGGCTTTTATACCCGGCACCATCGTAAAGGTAATGGTAAAAAAAGGACAGAAAGTGAGGCAAGGTGATCACCTTGTGACCCTGGAGGCTATGAAAATGAAGAACATCATTTTCAGCCCAATAAACGGTGTGGTGAAAAGTCTCGAGGTGACAGAGGGACAAAGAGTACCTAAAGGTTACACAATGGTGGAAGTGGAATAATCCTCACAGTAAAATTAAAGGCCTGTTCAACAGGCTTTTTTTAAAGCTTCTCTTCATAAAGAAAATACCCTGATAGAAATTTATCCCTTGGAGGCATGGTTTTAAAAATACCGTACACCGCTGAACCGCTGCCACTCATGGCAGAATACAAGGCACCCGTATGATACAAATGTTCTTTAATGCTTCTGATTTCCGGGAACATATCGAAAACAACCTCCTCAAAATCGTTCTTTATTCTGTCTTTCCATTCTGTAACAGGTAAATGAATCAATTCATTCAATCGGGTATCAGGCCGGGAAGGCATAATCCTGGAGTAAGCCAGCTTTGTGCTCACATGCACTGAAGGAACGACAAGCCTGAGGAATAAACCTTTCAGGTTAGTTTCGGCTCTTTCCAGCACTTCACCCCTACCTGTTGCAAATGCTGTTTCATTGGTTATGAAAAAAGAGCAATCGCTGCCGGTTTCAGAGGCAAGTGAAATCATTTCAGGTGGGGTAAGGTTAAGATGATAAAGTTCATTTACCACTTTAATAACATGAGATGCATCAGATGATCCCCCTCCAAGGCCGGCACCGGCAGGAATCACTTTATGCAGATGAATGTGCACAGGAGGCAGGTTGAATTTTTTCTTCAGCTTATGCCATGCTTTTAAGCAAAGATTTTCTTCCGGCTTACCCTCAAGATTCAAACCCGATAATGTGATTTGGCTTTCTCCCGCCCCGGTTTTCGGAATTATCTCCAGGATATCGCACAGCCGGACAGGTTGAAATACGGTTTCAATATTGTGGAAACCATCCTCCCTTTTCGCGAGAATTTTCAGTCCTATATTGATCTTGGCATTGGGAAAAACTAGCATTTGTAAAAAGTCATGTTAATTTACGTAATGGTATTAAAAGGGGGTTAAGGAATAAGCAAAATCTGATTTTGTTAACAAATGTACAGGTTTTTTTAACATCAGATTGTGTAAAAACAAACTGGGGAAAGCTGTTTTTCAATGTGTTGATTTTCTACCTTTGAATCTTTATCGGAAAAAGTATGGCAGTCAAAAATAAAGGCAAATATCAGGCACCCCCGGTGCAGATTTCGGAACTTGGCAAAGTTCCTCCGCAGGCTATTGATATGGAAGAGGCTGTACTGGGCGCTCTTCTGATTGAAAAAGATGCCGTTGTTGCCGTTATGGATCTGCTTCGACCTGAAAGTTTCTACAAGGAAGCACACCAAAAGATATTTAATGCAATCATAAACCTTTCCACCTCGGAGAAACCTGTTGACCTGTTAACTGTTACCGAGGAGCTGAGAAAAACAGATGAACTGGAGAATGTGGGTGGTGCATTGTATATCACCCAGCTTACGACGAGGGTTGCCTCAGCTGCCCACGTAGAATATCATGCACGTATTGTTGCTCAGAAATATATTCAGAGAGAACTCATACGCGTTTCTTCAGAAATCCAGAACAGGGCTTATGACGATTCCATTGATGTGGATGACCTGATGGATTTTTCCGAATCTGAATTGTTTAACATAGCCCAGGGCAACATCAAGAGGGAAACAACAAAGATTAACAAACTTATACAACAAGCCATTGAAAGGCTTGAGGAGGCCAGTAAAAGGGAAGACTATCTCAGTGGGATCCCATCAGGCTTTACCCGAATTGACAGGATAACATCAGGCTGGCAGCGCTCAGATCTTGTAATTATTGCAGCCCGTCCTTCAATGGGTAAAACCGCTTTTGTGCTGTCCATGGCCAGGAATATGGCTGTGGATCATAAGAAATCGGTGGCAGTGTTTTCTCTAGAAATGTCATCGTTGCAGCTTGTAAACAGGTTGATAATAAGCGAAACAAAACTACCTGTTGACCGCATTCGTACTGGGAAACTGCATGATTACGAATGGGAGCAGCTTGATATTAAAATCAAGAGCCTGATTGATGCACCCATTTACATTGATGATACTCCTGCTATTTCCATCTTTGAATTCAGGGCAAAGTGCCGAAGATTAAAGCGGTTATATAACGTGGATGCAATTGTTATAGACTACCTTCAGTTAATGACCGGGACTACCGATACCAGAGGTAACAGGGAACAGGAAGTGAGCACAATTTCCAGGAATCTTAAGGCAATCTCAAAGGAACTGGATGTGCCAATTATCGCCTTGTCGCAGTTAAACCGTGCCGTGGAAACCAGGGGGGGGACAAAACGCCCGCAACTTTCCGACCTCAGGGAATCAGGTGCTATTGAGCAGGATGCTGACATGGTTCTTTTTATTCACCGTCCTGAATATTATGGTTTTATGGAAGACGAGCAGGGTCATTCCACCAAGAATATCGCCGAGATCATTATCGCCAAGCACAGAAACGGTCCTACAGGAGATGTAAAACTGAAATTTCACAGGGAAACTGCATCCTTTGTCGACCTGGATGATAATACACTTCCGCCTCCGCCTGAAAACAGTGGCGTAGTTACCTATGGTTCGAAAATGAACACCATTTTCGGGGATGAATTCGACCCCGGTCCGGCAACTGGTGATAACCCCTTTTAACTATAAGCCAAGCGATTTTATAAACGCTGTATCCTCCGGTTCTCTTTCAAGAAAATTCAGCAGCATAACTTTTTCTTCCAGGGTAGATCCCTTTGACAGCAAAGAGTTTTTAAGCTTTATACCGGCAGGTCGGTTAAATACACCTGTTTGCCTGAATATGGAAAAAATATCTTCGGCGAATACCTTTGCCCACAGGTAGCCATAATAACCGGCAGCATACCCTGTAAGGTGATCAAAACTTGCTTCCATGTAAGTCCCTTCAAGAAAGGGGAAAGGCGTAATACTGTTTTGCAGCTTACGCACTATTTCAGTGGTGGTTGTTTTTCCGTTGGGGTCAAACCTGTTGTGAAGGGTCATATCCAGGAGACCATAAAAGATTTGTTGCAGTGTATGAATTCCGGAACCAAGGTTTCGGGCAGCCAGCATCTTTGTAAAAAGTTCCCTAGGCAGGTATTCCCCGGTTTTGTGGTGACGGGCAAATAAACTCAGCGCATCAAAGTCCCATGCCCAGTTCTCAAACAATTGCGAGGGAACTTCTACAAAATCGTGAGCTGTGGAAATACCCGATTGTCCTGACAAATCAGTTTCTGAAAGCAGGTGATGCAACAAGTGCCCAAATTCATGGAACAGGGTTTCCACATCGGAATGTGGGAGAAGCGAAGGCATTGTTTCTGTGGACTTCGGGAAGTTGCAAATGAGAGCGGCAGTAGCCAGTTGCTCATCTCCGGGATATCTTTTCCCGTTTACCAGGGAGAAACAGGCAGCATGGTTGTATTTTTTCGGTCTGGGATGTAAATCGAGATAAAAATAACCCCAGAGTCTGCCATCCTGATGAACATGGTAAGGGGTCACTTCTGGGTGCCAGACCGGTGCATCAATGGCTTTTTCAAATTTCAACCCGAATAATCTTTCCGAAATTTCAAACAATCCATTAAGTACATTTTCAAGAACAAAATATTCCTTCACTTTTTCCTGGTCAACATTGTATTTACTCTTTAATACCCTGTTGGAATAAAATGCCGATTCCCAGGCCTGAATCATCTTTTCGCCCTCAGAATCTAAATAAAGTTTTTTTGCTTCCAGCAATTCATCCAGGTCGAAACGCGCTTTCTGCTGTACCTTTCCCGCAAGAGAGTTTTCAAAATCCCATACTGCCCCGGCCGTTTTTGCCATCCTGTCCTCTATTTCCCAGTCGGCGTAAGTCATATACCCAAGCAGTGCGGCCAGTTTTCCGCGCTCCCTTAAAAGCTCCTGTAATATGGGAAGATTTACTTCCGATGCCCGGTTTTTGAATTTTATGTAAAGATTTTTTCTTGCTTCCCCCGATTCGGAATATTTCATAAAAGGATGGAAAGAAGGATAGGAGAGGTCAATCCTGTAAAGCCCATCCTCTGTTTTACGCATTTCCAGGTAGTCTTCGGGCAAACCCTTTACTTCCTCCTCGTTCACAACAAGTTCGTCCTGAACAGCGGCAATATTTGCACTAAACCGCAGGGATAGATCTGCAATACGGTTTTTAACCTCCTTCACCTGTTCTCTTTTTTCTTCCTGAAGTGCCAGGCCGTTTCTTTCCAGGTCATGTATCAGTTTTTTTAAAAACCGGGAGTAAACTGGATTCAGTTTCCCGGCCTCCTCCGTTTCCTCAAAGGTTTTTAGTGCTTTGTAAATCCCTTCATCCAGTATCACTTCATTCCAAAGCTTATTCAGGATGCTGATACTTTCCTGTGCTTCTGAAATTACTCCATCATCAGGATGAACATAGGCCAACAAATAAATGACGGATAAAACCGAATTAAAGTTATCATACATCCTGTCCCAGGCCAGCAAGGTGTTCTCAAAGGAAGCATTCCCGGGGGATACCTTTCCGATGGCAGCGGCAGCATTTTTTGTATTATCAATAATACTGACAGTCATCTCACCAATTTTTGCGGCATTGATCCTGTTAAATTGTATCAGCCCTTTTTCCACGGGCAAAATCGCTGTTGTGTTCATCTGGGGTGTTTAAAGAATGTCACAAAGTTCCCTTAGTGACGAAATTTCATGGGTAGGTTTTTTGGGGAAGGGTAATCGGGCAGGGTTAAAATACACCTGGTCTATTCCTGCATTCATGGCTCCGGCGATATCAATCTCATAATCGTCACCCACCATAAGACTTTCCTTCTTTCTGGCATTCACCATTTTCAGGGAATAATCAAATATTTCCTTCCTGGGTTTCTGGTAACCTGCTTTCTCCGAGGTAATGACTGATGTAAAATAGGGTTCCAGTCCACAGTTTTTAATTTTTACAAACTGTACTTCGTTAAAACCGTTGGTGATAATGTGCAACCGGTATTTCTTTTTAAGGTATTCCAGGGTTTCAATTGTATATGGGAATAAAATGGTTTTTTGCGGACTAAGGGCGATGTAATCCATTCCGATTTTTTCGGCCAGTTTCATATTATCCAATCCGTTTTTTTCAAGTGTAATATGAAACCTGAGTGTGCGCAGTACTTCTTTTTTTAACTTTCCGTCAAGGTATTCCTGCCACAAAACCCGGTTAATCTCGGTATAACTGTCATGAAAGCTTTGGTAATCAGAAAAGTAGGCGGAAAGATTGTAACTGACATAAAGGTCGCGGAAAGTTTCCAGGGTGTTGGCTTCAAAATCCCACAGTGTGCGGTCAAGGTCGAAAAATATGTGCTTGTAATCCGGCATTGGGGGGAGGTTGAGAAAAAAACAGTCTGTTTTTGAGTAAGCGCAAATGTACCAATTTTAAGAATTAGTTTTGCCGGAAACATTTTATTGGGAATGAATTAGTAATTTGGTGAAAAATAAAGGAGGTTTGATTGAAGTTTGAAGATTTTAAACTGGTGGATGAGGTAATGGAAGGGATACTTGCCATGGGGTATGAAAAACCTACACCCGTGCAGGAACAATGTATTCCGGTTATTCTTGAGAATAAAGATTTGATAGCCTGTGCACAGACAGGCACAGGGAAAACCGCTGCATTTCTTTTGCCTCTTTTGCACAATATTGTTAGCGAGAACCTGCTGGATGCCGGCCTAAGCGTAATGGTGATTGTACCCACAAGGGAACTGGCACTGCAGATTGACCAACAGTTACAGGGTTTCGCCTATTTTGTTCCGGTAAGCTCAATTTCTGTTTACGGCGGGGGAGACGGTGATTCCTGGGAAAAACAAACCCTGGCGCTTAAAAGGGGTGTGAATATTATCATTGCCACACCCGGAAGGTTGATTTCTCAACTCAGCCTGGGTAATGTGGATTGCAACAATGTAAAGTACCTGGTACTCGATGAGGCTGACAGGATGCTGGACATGGGTTTTTACGAAGATATTACCTCCATCATCAGTCACCTGCCGGTAAAAAGGCAGACACTCATGTTCTCGGCAACCATGCCTCCCAAAATCAGGGCGCTTGCAAAAAAAACCCTTACAAATCCCGTGGAAGTAAATATTGCCCTGTCAAAACCTGCTGAGGGCATTCTGCAGGCTGCCTACCTGGTGCATGACCACCAGAAACTGGAACTGCTTAAATCTCTGCTGATTGACAAGGACCTGAAAAGTGTGCTGGTTTTTTCTTCCACAAAACTGAATGTTAAGGCAATTTCGAAGGATTTTAAAAAAGCCGGATTATCTGTTTCCTCTATTCACAGTGATTTGGAACAAAAGGAGAGGGAAGAAGTGCTGAACAATTACCGTAACAGGAAATTCCAGATACTCGTTGCAACCGACATTTTATCTCGAGGTATTGATATTGACGGCATTGACCTGGTAATCAATTACGATGTACCCCCCGATGCCGAGGATTATGTACACAGGGTAGGCCGGACAGCCAGGGCTGAAGCCACCGGGGTGGCCATCACTTTTGTAAATGGGGAGGATCTTTACAGGCTGAAAAAAATTGAAGAACTAATCGGTTCTGAAATTCACAGGATTCCAAACCCCGAATGGATGGGTGAAGGACCTGATCCTGTCAATGTGCCAAAAAAAGATCCTCACGAAAAAAGGAAATTCAAAAGGAAGGGATTTGGTGATAAAAAGAAAGCATGGAAGAAAACGGGCTTGAAAAAAAAATGATACTATGACTGAACTTATTCTGATTATCTCTGGTGTTATTGCAGGCGGACTGCTTGTTTGGATTGTGCTTAGGAACACAGGAAAGGAAAAAATTGAATTTTTATCTGGACAAATACAAACCCTTCAAGCCGGGATGGCTGAAAAGGAAAAGGAAATCAACGAGCTCAACCGGCAGAATTCTCAAAAAGCTGCTGAATATAATGCTTTGCTGGAAAGACTGCAGGAGCAAAAATCAGAGATGGAAAAACTGAGAGAGAAATTTAACCTGGAGTTTAAAAACCTGGCCAACGAGATTTTTGAAGAAAAGTCAAGGAAGTTTGCCGAACAAAACAAGGAAAACCTCGGAGTACTTTTAAACCCTCTGAATGAAAAAATCAAAGATTTTCAGAAGAAAGTAGAGGAAGTGTACGACAAAGAATCCAAACTACGCTTTTCACTGGCCGAACAGGTAAAGGAACTTGTGGAGGCAAATAAAAAGGTGAGCGAAGAAGCTAGCAACCTTGCAAAGGCCCTGAAGTCTGAATCAAAAACTGCCGGTAACTGGGGTGAAATGATTTTGGAAAGTATCCTAGAGAAGAGTGGCCTGGTAAAAGGCAGGGAATATTTCCTGCAGGAGGCTGGGCGCAATGAAGAAGGCAGGCTGCTGTACCCCGATGTGGTGGTAAAATACCCGGGTGAGCGTTTCGTAGTGATTGACTCCAAGGTTTCACTGAATGCGTATGAACGATACCAGTCCTCTGCCGACAAAACTAAACAGGAGCAGGCAATCAAAGAGCATTTGCGCTCGGTGAAGGAGCATATTGCCAGCCTGGGCTCGAAAAATTACCAGTCGCTGTATGATCTCAGGAGCCTGGATTTTACCATGATGTTTGTGCCCATTGAGCCGGCTTACCTGCTGGCTGTGAGTGCCGACCCAGAGTTATGGAATTTCGCTTATGAGAAGCGTATTCTCCTCATCAGCCCCACCAACCTGATAGCCGCCCTGAAAATGATTGAAAGTATGTGGAGGCAGGAATACATTGGCCGGAATGCCATTGAAATTGCCAAAAGGGGAGGTGATATGTATGACAAGTTCGTAGCTTTTGTAGAAGATCTTGAGAAAGTAGGAAACAGGATCAAAGACACACAGAATTCCTGGGATAATGCCATGAACAAACTAACCACTGGAAAAGGAAACCTTATTAAAAAAGCCCAGGAAATGAAAAATCTTGGGGCAAAGGCCGGTAAAAGCCTGCCTGAAAAACTCACCGGATTCGCGGAAGAAGAATAACATGTTCATTCCAAATTACAATTTCAATAAAGTAATTTCCGGACAGAGATAGAAGGTTTTCTACCTATAGAATTGTGAATTGCGGATCGTTTTTGAGTATATAAACGAACAACATGCAACTGTTTTTGTTTCTTACCAAAAGCATTTGTATGCAAAACAAGACCTATATTTTTATTGGTGCAGGTTCATCCATTTCCCTGGAGCTTATCAGGGCGTAGGAGAACTCCGGTAGTAATATCCTCGGCTTTTCAAGGCAGACTAACCCATTACCTGGGATGATTATGCTCAACAAAACTTATCAATCGGGTATTTTCGTTTTGCAGTCCAGTTTGGTAGAAAAACCCACCCTGGATAGGGTATGGAATTTTATTTCCGTTCCCGAAAATCTTTCAAAACTTACCCCGCCGGAGATGAATTTCAAAATTACTTTCCAATCCATGCTGGAGAATAATACTTCCTATGCAGGACAGATTATATCCTGCAAAGTGAGTCCACTCCCTTTTTTCCGTACAAGCTGGGTAACGGAAATTACACAGGTGCAACCCATGAAGTTCTTTATCGACGAGCAGAGGTTTGGTCCATTCAGTTTCTGGCATCACCAGCACATCATCTCCGAAACGGAAGGTGGGGTTAAAATGAGGGACATTGTCAGCTATAAATTGCCTTTTGGTTTATTGGGAAGAATCCTGGGTGGTTGGTTTGTGATACAACAGTTAAAAAAAATCTTCGATTTCCGTGCAAAGAGAATGAAGGTATTGTTTGGCTGAATTATTTTTCCGCAAGATAGGCCTCATAACACTGCTTTACGGCAGCTAACAACTCGTATTGAGTGGATTGCAGAACAAACTGGTTGTCGAACCTGCAGTACTGCATGAATTTTATAGCCTCCATGTCATTCTCAATCCCGGTGATACGCCTTACTATCTGAACATTGTACCTTCTGCCAACTTCTTCCCATACCGCCGATTCTCGCATATATCGCTCGTAATTCCTTCTTTGCTTTCCTTCCCTGCTAAATGCATTGTACAGGGCGGTAATGGGCCCGTCAATCGTTAATCCGAAACCGGGTTTATCCGATGGCCGCGCTTCCCCTTTGCTGAAATAGGATTCATCAAACTGCATGGGCTTCTCCACCTCCATGTTTTTGAAGGCTTGTTTGAACTCTGCGTATGTTTTATAAGGCAGAATCGTTACTTCCCCTATGGGATACACGGCCGGGGTCATTATCACCGTAATTTCCCCCGGAGTTTCAACAATAAAAATCGTATCATAAAAACCTACCGAGCTGAATACCAGCGTGTCAGTTGGTTTTGCAGTTATGATAAATTTCCCGTCAGCTCCTGATACCACACCCCTGTTGGCCGAAAGGTTTACAATATGCACATTGTGCAGGGGAGAATAGTCCTCACTGCTCAAAACAGATCCCTTTACGGGATTATCCTGCCCTTTCATAACCGGCAGGGAAATAAAAAGTAAAAGGGCAAAAGCAATCGTATTTTTTAGTCCGCAAGGCATCAGGGGGGTCTGTTTGAGTCAGGTTTTTATCAAAAGTAGAAATAATTCAGTGAGTTAAAATACTGGTCTTGAAGTTTTAACATTTATTATGATAGCCGTAAATTCTGTGCCTTTTACAGGTATTTGAAATTGCAGAAAATTGGCATAACTTTATGCAATCATCAAAATATGTAGTTTTTTGTTTTCCTGTGGTCTAAACTAAAAACATTTCAAGATGAGAAAGCTGATTGTCTTATTTGTAATATCCATGCTGCTAATTCCTTTTGCATGCAGGAAGGATGAACCATCTCAACGCTTTAAATACCTTACAACCCCTGTATGGGCGTCTGACAGTCTGCTGGCAAAAGGAGAAGATGCCAGTGGCCCGGGGCAGTCTCTTGAGAATTTTAAAGGAGATGCGAAGTTTTATCCCGATGGAACCGGGTATTTTGGTGTGTACACCGGCAGGTGGAGGTTCGCACAGAGTGAAACCGAAATAGTGATAATTACGGATGAATTGCCAGGTCCACTAAGTACTAAAATTGTGGAGTTAACGCAAACATCTCTTAAAATTACGACCACTAATCCTATAAACCAGGATGCTATTAGAATGACATTCATTGCAAAATGAAACGCCTGACTACTGTTCTTGTCTACTGTTTTTTCTTTTTGTTAAGTTTTGCTTCTGACCCCCCGGGAGTCATTACAGGGATAGTACTGGATGCAGAAACCCTGGATCCACTTCCCGGTGCAAGCATTATTTATAAAAGAACCCAGGGAACTGCAACCGATGCTCAGGGAAAATTTGGTATCCGCACAGAGCCCGGCAGCCTGGGTATAACATTTCAGTTCATTGGTTACAGGTCCTATACGCGCTCAGTTCATGTAAGGTCAAATGATACCGTTTATTTGGAAATCAGGCTGGAACCCGATGTAACAGAAATTGACCAGGTGGTGGTGAGTGCTTCCAAAATTGAACAGCGCCTTGCAGAGCTTACTGTTTCCATGAGTGTGATTCGCCCCGGGGTGATTTCTGACAACCATATTACCGATACACAGGAACTCATTAATAAATCTTCGGGTGTGGAGGTACTGGATGGCCAGGCCTCCATCCGTGGCGGAAGCGGATTCAGTTACGGCGCCGGAAGCCGGGTACTTGCTTTGATTGACGGTCTGCCAATTCTCTCGGCCGATGCCGGGAACATTAAGTGGAACTCGCTGCCCCTTGAAAACCTTTCACAGGTGGAGATCATTAAGGGGGCATCCTCGGTACTGTATGGCTCATCGGCACTGAACGGGGTTATCAATTTCCGTACGGCCGATGCAGGATGGGTACCGGTTACAAAGTTCTTCCTCGAAACGGGGATATTTGACAAACCCCGTAACCGGGAATGGATCTGGTGGGATACCCCACGCACCTTTTCATCTGCCTCTTTTTCTCACCTGCAGAAGTTTGGAAACACCGGCTTGGCAATTGGCAGTTATTTCCAGAATGACAATGGATACAGGCGGCTGAACGATGAAAACCTTGCGAGGGTAAATCTTCGGCTGAAACATCATCACTCCGGGGTGGAAGGACTAAGCTATGGAATTGGCCTGAATGGCAACATTGCCAGGAAAACCGATTTTATTTTATGGGAGAATGCTGAAACGGGTGCTTTGAAACATAATCCTTCCACTGCAATTGAATTGAAAGGGAGTTTTCTGGCTGTTGATCCTTTTATCAGTCACACCAAAGGCGATAATTTCAGGCAGGACCTTCGCTCCAGGTTTCAATTCTCCGAAAATGTTTTTCCTGACTCAGATCAGAATAACAGCAGGGCCAAATCCTTTCTTGCAGAGTACCAGGCCTGGTACAGGTTCAGTGATTTATTGAGCCTGAGTGCAGGCCTTTATGGTTATACCAGCCGCATTGACTCAAGATTTTACGGCGATCATGAGTCGGTAAACCTTGCCACCTATGCACAGGCAGATATTTCTCCCCTTAACCGCCTGAGGTTTGTGGCAGGAATGCGCCTGGAGCACAATTCACTTAACGGGGAAACTGATAAGCTGGTGCCCCTTTTCAGGGCCGGCTTGAATTATCGTGCCATGGATTATACTTTTTTGAGGGCTTCGTTCGGACAGGGTTACCGGTATCCTGCCATTGCCGAAAAATTTGCAGCAACTACTCTGGGTTCGGTTGAAATAATTCCCAACCCAATGCTCAAGCCCGAATCCGGTTGGAATTCGGAGATTGGAATCAAACAGGGAATATTAACATCCTCGATGAACGGACTTGTGGATTTGGCATTCTTTTATGCCCAGAATATTGACCTGATAGAATTTGTTTTTGGAAGTTACCCTGATGAAGGTTGGGGTTTCAGGGCCACCAACATAGAAGCTTCAAGGTTATATGGCATGGAGCTCGAGGTTTTATTGAATAATTCATACGGAAGGTTAAATTACACGATAAACGGAGGTTATGTATTTATGTATCCCGTTGAATTTGATCCATATACCGGCAATAACAGAGATATATTTCTCAAGTTCCGCCGGCAGCATTCGGGTAAACTTAATTTCACCACCTCTTATAGGAAATATGATTTTGGATTTGGCTTGTATGCCAATTCAAGAATTCTGAATATTGACGATGTATTCCTGAATCCTGCCACCAGGGAATCCATTTTACCGGGGTTCTACGATTACTGGCTGGAAAACAACAAAGGATATTTCCTTGCAGATATGAATATTGGATACAGGCTGAACCGTATTCTCAGGCTATCTTTTGTGATAAAAAATTTTACCAATGCCGAATACATGGGAAGGCCCGGTGATATTCAGCCACACAGGAATTTCAGCCTGAGGCTGAGCGGGAGTTTCTGACAGCGTATTCCAGCAGGTCAGAATAAAATTCTGCAACAAGAATTCTCTAACGGATTTCGGGGTTATGTAATAAAGAATAATAGGGATAACGAAACCTCTATCGTTACTTCTTCACATCATAGAAGCAACGCTTGGGAGAAAATATCTTATCCTCGTCCTTCAGCTTTTTAATAGCTTTCTCCACATCTTTCTTGTCCAATCCTGCTTTTTCGGCAATGTCACCGGGGCGCAGTGCGCCATTGGCTTTCAGTGTTTTGATTATCATCTCGCTGTGTTCCATGGTATTTTTGATTAAATGAATTATTATTCTTCGCCCTCTTCGGGGCTGGATTTTTTCCCGGGTTTGCCTGCCAGTACAATCACAAACTCCCCTTTTAAATTATGGGTTTGGTAGTAGGTAATTACTTCAGCCAGGCTGCCTCTTATGGTTTCTTCATATATTTTGGTGAGTTCCCTTGAGACAGAAACCTGTCTATTTTTCCCCATCATTTGGGCAAGTTGGGTAAGGGTCTTTAAGAGCCGGTAGGGGGCTTCGTAGAAGATCATTGTTCTATCCTCCTCCTGCAATTGCTGCAACCTTTGGTTCCTTCCTTTTTTCTGAGGCAGAAATCCCTCAAAGCAGAATCGCTCACACGGCAAACCGGAGTTAACAAGGGCAGGGATAAATGCTGTTGGACCCGGGAGGGTTTCAACTTCAATGCCGTTTTCAAGGCAGGCCCTCACAAGAAGAAATCCGGGATCGGAAATTCCTGGTGTACCGGCATCAGACAGGAGGGCAATGGTTTCTCCGGATTTCAGGCGATCAATAATACCCTGCAACCTTTTGTGCTCATTGAACTTATGGTTCGCCTCTGTTTTTTTGTTGATTTTGTAATGAGCCAGTAGTATGCTTGATTTACGGGTATCCTCGGCAAGAATGGTATCGGCCTTCCTTAATATCTCCAGCGCCCTGAGTGTGATGTCTTCGAGGTTGCCAATGGGTGATGGAACAAGGTACAGCCTGCTCATGCCAGTTTATTTCTGGAATTTTCGTTGAATCAGTTCAAGGAATTTCGTGGTGGTTTCACTCTGATTGTCCCACTGGAAATTTTCGTGGATGTACTGCATGGCATTTTCAAGGCTTCCGGCCTGGTTTAAAAAATCAATGCTTTTGCCGTAGTAGTCTCCGTTTCCTTTAAATAACTCCTTGATAAACAGGAATTTTTCATTTATTCCAATGGAAGCCCTCAGGTCGGTAATGGGTTTTTTCTGAATTTTTGAGGTAAGGTCATTTGCAGCCTTGCTTTTTGCAAGGTTTTCATTCATGTATTTCTTGTCAGGTTTCTGAAATTTTTCGGCAATAATCGCTTTACCTTCTTTTTTTGGTTCTCTTAATGGCGGCTCGTCAGGAGGAATGATTCCATTGTTTTCTTCACTGTCCAGTTCAACGGATTCTTCGGGAACCATCTCAGTTATATTTGGTTTTGCAGGCGTTGCCGGTGGCACTGGCTGTGACCTGTTAACATCAATAAATGGGGCAGGCTTTTTGGACTCTGCGCTTTTCGATTCTGTCTTTATTTCAGGTTTAATTACCTCATTCACTGATTTTGCAATAACAGATTCAGGGAGTGTTTCGGGTTTTTCTTTCATCTGACCTGACAGAAAATCATACAATTCCCTGGTCTTTTCAACAGCAAGTTCCATGTCCATTTGCCCTGGTTCAGGATCGGATTTTAAGGGAGCACAAATCAATTCGAGTTCTCTCAGTTTTTTTGCGAGTAAGTCAGAAAACTTTTTTTCGTTCATAATTTTGAGTTTGCCCGTAAGGCAATTTGATTATTTTTGTAAAATTAAGAATTATCGCAAGAATTATTCCCCTATGTTTCTGGAAAATTCCATACGAGGCAGTAAAAAAAGAGGATGGATCGAGGTTATAACCGGCTCCATGTTTTCAGGGAAAACAGAGGAGCTTATACGAAGGTTAAAGCGTGCCCGATTTGCCAACCAGACTGTGGAAATTTTCAAACCCATTGTGGAT
The DNA here is from genome assembly GCA_037446695.1 of Bacteroidota bacterium. GTDB lineage: Bacteria > Bacteroidota > Bacteroidia > Bacteroidales > PUMT01 > JBBIHY01. The sequence goes on along the minus strand of JBBIHY010000003.1, from coordinate 10,877 downwards.
ATAAGATATTCTTTGGAGGAGGTGGTCTCACATGATGCCAATGCCATAAAATCCACTCCCGTTGATTCAGCGGGCAATATACTTCTTTTGGCCAGTAATAATGTGAATGTTGTTGGGATTGATGAAGCACAGTTTTTTGATAAGGGCCTTACGGCAGTTTGTGATGAACTGGCCAACCAGGGAATAAGGGTAATCGTTGCAGGCCTGGATATGGATTTTCGTGGCAAACCCTTCGGCCCCATGCCCGACCTGCTCGCTGCAGCCGAGTATGTGACCAAGGTGCATGCCATTTGTCTCAGGTGCGGGAACCTCGCACAATATTCCTACCGGAAAGCCGCCGATGAAAAACTGGTTTTGCTTGGAGAAAAGGATGCGTATGAACCCTTGTGCCGGGTATGTTATCACGAGGCCAGTAGCAAAAAATAAAGGCTTATGACCTATTCTGTTGAAAAGATTGCATCTCTGTTGCAGGGAGAAACCTTTGGTTCCGATACAAAAAGAACTATCAGGTACCTGGTTACCGACAGCAGGAATCTGGTTTCTGCTGAGAATTCCATATTTTTTGCGCTGAAAGGAAAAAGACACAACGGACATCATTTTATTCATGAAATGTATGAAAAAGGTTTCCGGGCCTTTGTTGTTAGTGATCTTCCTCAGAACCCTGAAAAATTTAAAGAAGCTGTATTCATAGGAGTGGAGGACACTCTTGTTGCCCTGCAGGGCCTTGCTGCCTGGCACCGGAAGTTGTATCAGTATCCCGTGATTGGCATAACCGGAAGCAACGGTAAAACAATAGTAAAGGAGTGGCTTTTCCAGTTGCTCAGGAATAATTATCATATTGTCAGAAGTCCCAAATCCTTCAACTCTCAGGTTGGTGTCCCGCTTTCTGTATGGGCAATGGGGAAGGAACACAACCTGGCCATTTTCGAGGCCGGCATTTCCGAGAGCGGCGAAATGGAAAAGCTGGAAGCAATTATTTCTCCCGACATAGGAATTTTTACCACTATTGGGCAGGCACACCAGGAAAATTTTTATTCCCTGGAAGAAAAGGTCATTGAAAAACTAAAACTTTTCAGGAATTCTGCTACAATAATTTATTGCAGGGACCATGAACTGGTGCATGATTGTATTCAAAAGGACAAGCATTTTTCAGGTAAAAAACTGTTTACCTGGTCGTTGACGGGAAATGCCGACCTCCAGATATCTTCAGAGAATGGTGCAGGGGCTACCCAAATTACAACCAACTATCAGGGAACTGAATATGCATTTACCATACCGTTTACCAACACGGTATCCGTTGAAAATGCAATGCATTGCTTTGCCCTGATGTTGCATCTCGGATGCGACAGCGGTATGATAAAAGATGCCATGGCGGGTATTACGCAGGTGGAAATGCGACTGGAACTGAAAAAAGGTCTGAATGACTGCACACTGATAAATGACAGTTACAACTCCGACCTGGGATCACTGGAATTAGCTCTTGATTTTCTGAACCAGTTGAACCAGCACAGAAAAAAAACAGTCATTCTTTCCGACATTCTTCAGTCGGGAATGGATGAAGGTGAATTATATGGTGAAGTTGCCCGCTTACTCAGGAATAAAAAGGTTTCCAGGCTGGTTGCCATTGGTCATGCCATTACCGGACAAAGGGAAAAATTTGCCGACAACAGCTTGTTTTTTAATTCAACCGATGAATTTCTGAGTACTTTCAACGAACAGGATTTCCATAACGAGGCTGTTCTGATAAAGGGAGCCAGGTATTTTCTATTTGAGAATATTACTTCACGTCTCGAGCAGAAGGTTCACCAGACAGTGATGGAAATTGACCTGAACGCCTTTGTAAACAATCTGAATTACTATAAATCCAGGCTAAAGCCCGGTGTCAGGCTAGCGGTGGTTGTGAAGGCCTTTTCCTATGGAATAGGTTCGTGGGAAATTGCCAACCTGCTCCAGTACCACCGGGTTGATTACCTGGCTGTTGCTTTCACACAGGAGGGGGTTTCACTGCGCAGAGCAGGCATAACTTTGCCTATAATAGTTATGAACCCTGATGAAAATACTGCCGGGCTTATGATAGATAACAACCTGGAGCCTGAAATATATAATTTTACAAGGCTCTCCCGGTTTATGAATGAACTGGAAAAAAGAGGGTTGCGTGATTATCCTGTTCATATCGAGATTGATACCGGAATGCACCGGTTAGGATTCATGCCCCATGAGATGGATGAACTGGCAGGGATACTGAAAAATCAGTCTCTCGTACAGATAAAATCGGTTTTTTCACACCTGGCTGCCAGTGAAGATTCCAACCATGATGGATTTACCAGGCAGCAAATTGGACTTTTCTCAGGTATCTGTGATAAGCTGAAGGCTGAGACAGGAACTTCCTTCATCAGGCATATACTTAATTCGGGCGGAATCGAACGATTCCCCGATGCACAGTTCGACATGGTGAGGCTTGGGATTGGACTTTACGGAGTTTCAGGTTCAATCGGGGAAAAACTAATGACAGTGGCAACACTGAAATCAACAGTTTCACAATTGAAAAAAATTCGTGCCGGAGACACAGTTGGATACAGCCGTGAGGGAAAACCCGACAGGGATTCGGTGATAGCCATAGTGCCGGTTGGTTATGCCGACGGGCTGGACCGTAAGCTTGGTAAGGGCAGGGGAAAAATGCTGCTGAAGGGAAAGTTTGTACCTACAATTGGTACCATTTGCATGGATATGTGCATGCTGGATGTAACCGGTCTGGATGTGAAGGAGGGTGACGAGGTAATTGTTTTCGGGAAAGATTATACAATAAGCGATATGGCCAGGGAACTGGAGACCATACCTTATGAAATTCTCAGCAGCATTTCGGCAAGGGTCAAGCGGATTTACCTTCAGGAATAATAAAGAGTGTCTTAAACAACACATTTTTTGTCATACTGTGCGAGGCGAATTATCTGATTTTTTAGAACCTTGCTCCGGCCCTGCATTGATTGGAATGACAAAACGATGTATAAGTGTTTAGAAAGCCCTTTTTTAAATCAAAAAACAATAGACTATTTGCAATAGGGAAAATACATAGCCCAGTTTCTTCCCTTGAAATTCAATCCTCTGCCCCATGCTGTTTCATGCATATCAAAAGTAGCAGGAGGTCCACATTCTACCGGGAAGCTGTTAATAGTGATTTGAGCGATGGTAATCTGAACATTAACCGGTTGACCATCCAGGCCAACCGGAACCAATACCACTGCAATCACATTGCCACAGCCAGGTACAAAATCAAATCCCCTGGCAATAGCTTCTGTTATAATCCAGTTAACGCGCTGCAGCGACCAGCTGCCAAGTCCGTTGGTTACAGGGTTGTTGTCGATTAACTCCCAGATGGCTCTTTGCACATCGCCATAAGTGATAACCCCAAGGCCAGGTATTGACTGCCCAACATAATTCTGGTTAAGAATGAAATTTACAAGTGGCAAATTTTCGGGTTTGTCTACAAGGCCCAGAAAATCGAAATTTCCGTCCAGGCTGGAATAAACTTTTACGGTATAAGCAGTATTATTATTGATGGTATTATCTGTATCTATGCACCAGCCCTCGTAGGTACCATCCAGAATTCCCCCGTTGGTAACAGTTGATTTGAAATAGCTGGTTGAACCGGTTGCCGGATATTGCACGGTAAGCGTGGCAGATTCAGGCAACAGGGCGTTTAATTCCTCTATCACCGGCTTCCATTCACTGTTTCCGAGTAAAACTGCATGGGCTGCAATATAATATAATCCTCCCATTTTGGCTGGCACCCTAAAGGTGTGGGTTTTAACAACAGGGTCAAAAGTGGCTTTATAAGGAAACAGGCCAATCATTGGATTACCTGGCCTGTTCTGAGGAAGGGCATTATGGTTTCTTTCCGCTGCAAGGTGTACCTCTTTTAACCACCAGGCACCTTCTTCAATGATATATGTGATGTCCAGATAATCGGGACCAGGCTCTACCCTTATCTTCCCGACAACGATATGTTTGCCGGCAACAAGGTCGGTTTCAAAATCCTGGCCGCAGGAAACACCACTTTTCAAAAGAAAACCGGCTGTTGCATTTTCATCCTGCAGACCTATTTCCTGCTTGTCACAGGAAAATAGTAACAAGGCAAAAATGAACGGAACAATCCCAGGAAATTTCATTCTTTTCATAGAGGTTGGTTTTAGATAATGTTTTACTGCTATTAAAACAAGTAGCAAGTTAATTCAATTTGAAAGGCATTTCCATTTTTTTTGATTTGAACCGCGAATCATTTGACAGAAAGGGAATAGCTGTTGATAAATGGAAAAAGAACGAATTTTATCTAATAACTGAAAAAGTAATCTGCACATAATCAACAGAATAGACAGGGATGGGATGGAAAGGCAGGTTGGCAGAATAGAAGTATCGTAATGGGAGTTCTCAGCCAAGTTCACTGATCTTCTCCAGTTTGTCGAAATCCAGGATCTGGATTTTTCTGCCATCAACTGCGATAACTCCCTCGGAAGCAAAATGAGACAGCGTTCTGATGGCATTTGAGGTGGTCATATTGGACAGGTTGGCAATGTCTTCCCTCGACAGGTACACCTTAATGGTTTTCGCATCTTCTTCCACGCCATAGGTGTCTTTCAGGAAAATGAGAGACTCGGCAAGCCTGCCGCGTATGTGTTTTTGAGTGAGTGTGACGGTGCGTGTATTGGAGAGTCCAAGTTCTGCTGCAAAGGAACGGATAATATTCAGGGACAATTCTGCATTGGTTCGCAACACTTTCAGAAGACTCTCCTTGTGAATAATACAAATGGTTGAATCTTCAATTGCAATAGCTGATGCCATGTAGTTTTCCTCGGCAAATAATGCACGGTAGCCAATGAAACCAATGGGTTTAGCCATTCTCACAATTTGTTCCCTGCCACCAACTCCTTCCTTGAATATTTTCACCTTGCCTGAAGACAGGCATAGCAGGCCTGAGGGTTTTTCGCCTTCCCTGTAAATAATATCTCCCTTACGGTAATTAACGCAAACATGAGTTGATGAAAGAATTTCACGCTCCTCCTTTGTCAGTACATTAAATACTGACATCTTGTTATCCAGACAGTTTTGGCAAACATGTTCACCGCTTGAATTCATCTAAAATTCATTAAAAATTTATTTACAAGAATCACATGTAACGAAACACTTTTTATGATTGCCAAAATTAACACTAAATTTAGTATTTCCCAACCAGAGGCATCCGCCGTCCGCGGCCAAATGATTTGGAGGAAACTCTCAAAACCGGTGGTGACTGGTATCTTTTGTACTCGCTGTTCTTCACCATGGAAAGTATCATCTCCACCTGAACTGCATCAAATCCTTCCTCAATAAGTTCCTTAGCCGATTTATTGAATTCAATGTACTGAAAAAGAATAGGATCCAGTTTGTCATAAGGAGGCAGGGAGTCGGTATCTTTCTGGTTTAGCTTCAGTTCGGCAGAGGGTGGTTTGGTAATGGTATTTTTGGGAATAATCTCCTCAAATTGGTTGATATAAGCAGCAAGGCTGTAGACTTCAGTCTTGTAAACATCACCGAGAACAGCCAGGCCTCCGCACATATCGCCATACAGGGTGCCATAGCCAACTGAAGACTCACTTTTATTGGAAGTATTCAGCAGTACCAATCCGAATTTGTTTGCATAGGCCATCAACAGGATTCCCCTGATACGCGACTGCAGGTTCTCCTCGGTAACATCCTCTGGAAGGCCTTTAAAGAATGGTTCGAGTTCTTTCAGGTACAGTTCAAAGCCAGGCTGAATATCAATGATATCATAACTAACATCCAGCCTTTTCGCAAGTTTTACAGCATCATTCACCGAATGCCTCGAGGAATATTTCGATGGCAGGATTAGTGTATGAAGGTTTTCATTCCCCAACGCTTTTTCGGCAAGTACCAATGCTACAGCAGAATCTATCCCGCCAGAAAGTCCAATTATGGCCTTTTTTAAACCTGATTTCTGAAAATAATCGTGAATTCCAAGAACCAAAGCATTATGAATCAACTCAGCCGAATTGGTAAAAATTTCCTGCTTCACAGGCTTCCGGGTGGCTACCTCATTTAAATCAAATACCTGGAAATCCTCGGTAAAATAGTCCATCCTGTAGAATATTTCTCCGGCAGGATTCACTGCCATGGAACCCCCTTCAAATATCAAATCGGTATTGGCACCTACCTGGTTAACCATAAAAACGGGAAGACAATATTTTCCTGCATTTCGTTTGAAAATGTCCTTCTTGATTTCAACTTTGTTGTGTGCAAAAGGTGAAGCAGAAATGTTGACAATAAAATCTGGCTCCAGGGAAATCAGTTTTTCCATGGGGGATACCTTGTAAATTTTGTCCTTGCCGAATGAATTATTGAAGGACTGCTCATACCAAAGGTCCTCACAAATGGTAAGTGCAATCCTCCTGCCCTTATATTCAACTATCTGGAAAGTATTGTTAGACTCAAAATACCTGTCTTCATCAAAAATATCGTAGGTGGGCAGCAGGGTTTTATGCACAATTTGCTCCACTTTTCCCTGGTGGAGGAAAAAGGCAGAATTGAAAAGGTTTTTTCCGTTGGGATTTGAATTAACAGAAGGGGCACCAACTATGGCGGCTATATCGGTACAAATCGCGGCAATCTTTTCAATTGCCCACTGGCATTTTTCAATAAAACTTTTTGATTCCAGCAGGTCCAGCGGCGGATACCCGCAAACTGCCATTTCCGAGAAAATTACAAGATCGGCATTCACCTGCTGGGCTTTCTTAATGGAAAAGGCAATAGAAGTGAGGTTTTCTTCAAAATTACCTATGTGGTAGTTTAATTGTGCCAGGGCAATTCTCATATACTTATACTTTAGTTAATGTTTAAAAAAGTATACCAATTTCAATTGTAATTGAATTGTTTACAGCCGTAAGATTTGTGTTGGAAAGCACATCAGTGAGACCGCCATAATATGTAATTCCTCCGATTAACGCAGTTTGGCCCCCTATTGAGTATTTTATTCCTGCACCCAGATAATAGGAAAAAGCAAACAGGTTGATTTCATTACCAAGAGTTTCCCTGCTAAGGCTGGATGCAGGCAAATCTGCCTTTGCTTTAAATCTTACATCTGCGTTGGCTCCCAGGTGGATATAAAAAGTGGAGTAACCAATTTCACGGGTTGTAAGTTTCAATCCCATTGGAACGGTAACATAATCAAGCCGGTAAATGATATCGCCACCTGAGCTTACAGTATCGGTGGCTTCCCGGAATTTGATCCGTGTATCCTCCAGAAACCTGAGTTTTCCACCCGCTGAGTTCAGAAATATACCTGTTGAAAAGGCGTAATGTTGCGCAAAATAATTGTCAATTTGCAGCCCGATTCTTGAACCTGTTTTTATTCCGTTGTTTTCAATATTTTTCGTATCCGGGCTGAACCAGGAAAATTGCGGGCTGGCCAGAAAACTGAATCTTACTCCCTGGGCGCTGAGGGAAAATACTGAAATGATAAAAAATAGCGCTATGAAATATTTTCTCATGATTCAATCATTACTTTTAGTATTCAGAAGAAATACATCTGGGCGGAATGTTTTCCAATGTGTGTATTTTGGTAATACAAGGCCTGTTTTATAACTTTAGCCATCCCAATTGTAAGTGTTTTATACACAAAAATAGGAATTTTTTATTCCCCTAATCATTCTTTCTCATGTTCAAAAGGTCTTTTTATCTGATGAATTTCAAAAAAATACAGGGCATATTTATTGTCTGCACCATGCTGTTTTTTTTATGTTGCCAGAGCGATCCACATGCAATAAAACTTATATTGCTTGATCCGCCAATTGAAATAAAAAGGCTGGACAGGGATCTTTTCGCAGTGAATATTGACTCCGTTTCAGCGGAAGCAGCGTATTTAAATCATAAATACAGTGAGTTTTTTCATCTTTATAACCACATGGTAATCAGGCTGGGGAGTCCTGATGCTGCAGCCTATCCTGAATATCTGAAAAGTTTCTTAACGGATTTTGACATGTTCAATCTCTCTCAGGAAGTAAACAGGGTATTTCCTGATCTGGACTTTCTGGAGGAAGAATTGAATGAAGCGTTCAGCCGCTATAAACACTACCTTCCGGGTTATTCAATACCTTCAGTTTTTACCTTTATCGGGGGCTTTAACCAGAGCATGGTTACAACAGATACAATTCTTGGGATTGGCCTGGATAAATATCTAGGCAGTGAAAATGTTTTTTATATCAGGTTGCAAATGGCGCAGTACATTCGTTACAACATGCATCCGGCCAAAATCAGTTCTGACTGCATGCGGGCGTGGGCCATGACAGAGTTTGAGTATAACGATCAAACCGATAATTTAATCAGCCAGATGATTTACCACGGAAGGGTAATGTATTTTACCGATTACATGCTGCCATATCAGCACGATACCCTGAAAACAGGGTTTACAAGTGCCCAACTGGAGTGGTGTCGCCGCAATGAATCCTCCATGTGGACCTACCTGGTGGAGAGGAAACTACTTTTTACCACCGATTTGCGAGCGATTAACAAATTTGTTGGAGAAGCTCCGTTTACCGGCGACTTCACAAACGAATCGCCCGGAAGGGCAGCTGTATGGCTTGGATGGCAAATCGTAAATTCCTACATGAATAGAAACCGTGATGTGAGCCTGCAGGAATTGATGGAAGAAACTGACTATATGAAGATATTTAACAAGGCAAGGTACAAACCCTGATTAAACTTTCCGAAAACATGAAAACTGATATTGAAATTGCCCATGAGGCAAAGATGTTGCATATCAACGAAATAGCATCGACACTTGGAATAAAAGAGGAAGACCTGGATCACTACGGCAGGTACAAGGCTAAAATTCCTCTTTCCTATATTGATATGACCAGAGTGAAAAACGGAAACCTGATTCTGGTTTCTGCTATTTCTCCAACACCGGCAGGAGAGGGCAAAACCACTGTTTCCATTGGCCTCTCACAGGGACTGAACCGGATTGGAAAGAAAACCACTGTGGTGATCAGGGAGCCTTCACTCGGACCGGTTTTTGGTATCAAGGGAGGTGCCACCGGTGGGGGTTATTCCCAGGTGTTGCCCATGGAGGATATCAACCTGCATTTCACCGGGGATTTCCCGGCAGTGGAAAAAACCAATAACCTGCTTGCTGCACTCATTGATAATAACATTCAAAGCAAAACCAGGAACCTGAATATTGATCCCCGAACAGTTACCTGGAAGCGCTGCATGGACATGAATGACCGCTCCCTGCGGCACATTGTGCTTGGTTTGGGCGGAACTATGTCGGGTGTGCCCCGCGAAGGCGGATTCAATATTACTGCAGCAAGTGAAATTATGGCCATCCTTTGCCTTGCCGGGAGTTTTTCTAATTTGAAAGAGCGGTTCGGGAGAATCTTTATTGGTTTAACCTATGATGGCAAACCTGTGTATGCAAAGGACCTGAATGCACATGGTGCAATGGCTGCCCTTATGAAAGATGCCATTAAACCCAACCTGGTGCAGACCATTGAAAATACTCCCGCAATTATTCATGGCGGTCCTTTTGCCAATATTGCACAGGGAACAAACTCGGTTATAGCTACAAGGATGGGACTATCACTGTCTGATTATGTTGTAACAGAAGCGGGATTCGGCTTTGACCTGGGTGCCGAGAAATTCTTTGACATCAAATGTGGCTACTCGGGGTTATCTCCAAAGGCTGTGGTGCTGGTTGCCACAGTAAGGGCATTAAAATACCACGGTGGAGCCGATTTAAAAACCATCAGGGAACCCAATCCCGAAGCTGTGAGAAAAGGCCTTGCCAACCTGGAAAAACATATTGAGAATATCAATCACTTCGGGATTTGTTCTGTGGTGGCTATCAACAAATTTGCAACCGATACCGGGGAGGAAATCAAAATCATTCAGGATCGTTGTCGTGAGAAAGGTGTTGATGGGGTGGTTGCCGATGTGTGGGGCAGGGGAGGCGAAGGCGCAAAAGAACTTGCCGAAAAAGTGGTGAAGGTGGTGAATGCCTGCAAAACCGATTTTAAACCCATGTACGACTGGGCCTGGGATATCCCCAAAAAAGTGGGAACCATTGCTGCGAAAATCTATGGTGCAAATGCAGTGGATTTTTCTAAAAAGGCACAAAACGACTTGTCTAAAATCGAAAAGCTGGGTCTGGCTGCATTGCCCGTTTGCATTGCCAAAACACAAAAATCCCTGTCTGATAACCCTGAATTGATTGGAAGACCAAAAGATTTTGTGGTTACAGTGCGTGAGATTGAAATTGCAGCAGGTGCAGGCTTTGTAATTCCTATTACCGGTGATATAATGAGAATGCCTGGTTTGCCTGCAACCCCGGCTGCAGAAAACATAGATATTGACGATGATGGAGAGATAACGGGACTGTTCTAACCGGCGTAAGAAAAAATGAAGTGTCTGTCTAACTACCGTTGTTTCTTGTCATCCTGAACCCTAAGTACATACAATACTCTAAACTCACACGGAAAGGATTTGAAGGCTGCCTTTCAATTCCCGACTTCCGGGAGGAAGTATGCCGTTCCAATACCATTATGGTAAGTTATACTACCCTGAATGGACTTAGAAAAACCGAAATGATAGATGGATATACCGCTGTGATCTTCCGGCACGAGGTGGATCACCTCAAGGGGATTTTGTTTACAGACAGGCTGGCGGATAACCCTCCTGTAAAGCTGCCTCCTGAGCCGGTAAGGGTTTGTGAATGATAGTGCATGGCAGAGAAGTTAATCTTAATTTAAAGAGGATGAGCAGGTTAAGAAAATATAGAAATTAATATAAATTTAACCTGTATTTATTTGCAATTTGGTGAAATATATATT
>JBBIHY010000002.1:0-322880 GCA_037446695.1 Bacteroidota bacterium | reverse complement strand
AACGCTTGAATACCCACTGAAACCCTTATGGCATATACACTTTGTTGTGCGTTCGTGCATTTTATTCTATCCTTTTTATGACCATTGTTGAGCACTTGATGTCAGTTTTCATATTTTCGTATTCCTTTTTCTGTTGGTCGCAATAATTGATAAATATTTCAGCTTTGTCAGGCTGTTTGACAATCAATTCTTGGCATCGTATTAAAATATTATTGTATTCAGTATCGTAATTCGCTGTAACGTTTTTATCTCCGCTTACATTGACTTCATCTATTAATTGCATACCAGCATTAGAAATCTGGTTTTCCAGGTCGCTTTTACTAAAAACTTGGTCATGTTTAAAGCTATTCTCGTCTTCAATGTATCCATCATCAATTATTATTATACCTCCGACTTTCAAGTTATTGTTTAATCTTGTAAGAGTTTCAAAGTAATCACCGAATACCTGACCGATAGCACCCAATATTATTACATCATATTTTCCAAGAGTTTTTATCTTTTCTCGAATATCACCAACTTCAAAATTGCATAAATGTCCAACACCATATTCGTCAGCCTTAGATGTTGAAAAAGAAATAAATTCGGGGATTGCGTCAATTCCATAACATTCACATTTCATTTGTTTAGCTATATTAATTGAAACAACGCCTTTTCCACATCCTAAATCTAGCACGTTAAAATTATGAATATTTAATAAATGCTTCTTAATAAGGTCTATCATCACATTGGGGTCTGAGCCAATTTCCCAAAAATCTTGAAGTATATAGGGTAAATAAGGCAAAATCTCGCTGTCGGTACAATCCATTGCGGTTAATATACTTTCTTCAATTGTTTTCATTTATTATGCTCCTATTATTTAATACCATTTATGTAGTATGCAAGTCTTCTTTGCATGACGCACAACGGTTTGCGGCTTTGCGTTCGGGCGGGTTTCGGAGCACAAAATTGTCAACCTGCAATAAACTTGAATAGATGCACAAAGCTCCAATTTTGCACGTCACCCCGCCTGACGCAAAACCCGTGTTATAGCCAGTGGTTCTTGTCATTCTTGTTCTGTTGGTATGTTTTTGTCGTTGCAATATTTTTCTACTTCTGTGTCGTTTGCAAAATAGTCGTCACAAAATTCATCAAGTTCTTTTTCTATTGATTTGTAATATCGTTCATCTGTCAACGTCAATAGTTTTTCGGTCTGCTCTATAAACTTGTTAAACTCGCTGTTCATTTTGCACAGCTTGTCAATTGTCTTGAAGTCCAAGTCACGGTATGTTGCTGGAAAAAGTATTTTGCTTTGATATGGGTTAGAATTCAGTTCTATTATTCCAATTCCGAATGATTGATTAAGTCTCGCCATTTCTTCATTTAAACTGTCGCTAAATTCAAATGCAACTAAATACCCGTAGTTAGCCCAACTTGAATTTGAAACTGCTTGAAAAAATGCTTTTTTAAGTTCGCTGTCGCTGTTGATTTCCTTTTTTAGTTCGTATGAACTCATTTTAAAAGTGTCAACACGATTTATAGATTTTAAAAAATTCTGGCTGGCTTTTGTCTGCAAGTTCAAAAACTTAATTCCAACCATGTCGGGGTGTGTCCAAATTTGGTTGTTGTCTTTACCGTTTGATTGTTCGTGAAATATTGTCTTTGAGTAAGTGCCTGAATTTTTAAGGTAACTGCTCAAAAGTTTGTGCAAGTCTCTTTCTTCAAATGTCTTTGTTTTAGTTGGCTTGGTGATTTTAGTAGTTTTAGTTTCTGTTTCACCGCTTAAAATGTCTATGCCGATATTTTGCTCGTTTTTTGTCAGGTAGTAAGCATATGTTCCTCCTTCTTGTTTTATTCTTTTTACTCTTGTGTCTCCGTTGCGAATAAAGTCGCCAAGCAAAGCAGAAATTGTCGAAGCAGGAGTTTTGGCTGTCCCAAAGTCGTAATAGTTGTTTTTTACGATATGGTTGTAAACGTCCATATAAGTTGTCAGGTCGTTAATCTCATCAAGGCTTTTTAAAATCGCTTCTTTTATTGTCATTGTCTGTTTGTTTTTCTGTTATGGTTCGGTCGTCCTACCATTGGCTATAACGGTGGGCGGTATGCGCAGTGCGGGATTCAAAACGCTCACTTGTCGAGTTACTGCAAGTTTTATTAAATGTGCTACAAATGAAACAGGCACGACACCCCGCATTGCGTATGACCGCTTGTTAGCGGTTGTTTTTACTTATCAGGTCGCTTTTTTAGGTCTTTAACTTGGAAGATTATTGATAGAGCAAAGCCAATGAAGTAAACAAAGGCCAGTGCTGGTTTCTCAAATTTAAGATTCTCAAAGTCAAATCCCTCAACTAAAGCAATACCAATAATGATTGTTGGAATCAACAAAACAATTCATAGTCTCTTTTTATTTTTCGTGTTTTATGTTTTATCTGATCAAATCAATTAAGATTGCTATCCCCACTGCAACAAAGATGGAAGTAATTGTCCCTAACAAATATGAAATAAGAGCTTTTACATAGTTTGCAATATTTCTTTTGTCAAAGACTTGTCCAACTGCATAGGTGGCATAAATAAAACCGGCCAACACCTGGACTATCATTAAATTAGTATGAGTCAGGCCACGAATCAACTCAAATACTGAATAAATTAACATTTCAATACCCATTACAAAGCAGAGAATTATTAAAATTTCAAAATAATTAAAGGGATGCTTCCTGAAAAATAATTTCATCCATAATCCGATAAACAGAGCTATAATAATATTTGCATAACCATGATTTTCCAGCAACCATTTTAAGATTGTAAGTGTCGCAGAATCTGAATTGTCTAAAGCAGCTCTGGCGCCATCTATGATTTCTTCTTCAAAATGAAAAATCCGCATTATTATTGTATATATCAGAGAGGTAATTAATATAAACATAATCGGTTTTACCAGACGATTTCTATCTTCTTGAATAAATACTCTAATACTGTGTCCTGGTCTTATCAGTAATTCCTTTATCGTGTATAGAATTCCTTTTTGGAGATTTAAAACACTTGTAATTTCAGACAAGATATAACGCCTGTTTATCCTTTCCAATTTTTGGGGATGTCCGCAATTAGGACAATAATTACTCTGAAATTCAAAATTGCATTTATTGCATGTATTCATTGGTTCTTATCTTTTTGCGAAGTCATTTTTAGGTTCTGAACTTTATTGCGAACTGCCTTCTTAAAATAACCGCTAACTTGTTTATATGCTTACCAAAGGTAATGTTATCAACCACCTGTCGGCGGGATATAGTTACCTTTGGGTAATGTTATCTGAATGAAAGGTATGGAAAAATCATAAATCATCAAAAGGCGATTTTATGTTTTTTAAACTATCGGTACTCACATGGGTATAAATTTCAGTTGTTTTGCTGCTCTTATGGCCCAAAAGGGTATGATTGTATCTCCAATCGGTTCCTGCCAATGGTATAGGAGTTGCATAACCGGGCATAGATTTGTTTAAACCCTCGCTTTTTTTATACCTACCTGTCCATTTTGGGCAGTTATGTTCACCTTTTATTAAATCCAACCTCATTTCCATTATAAAAATTTACCTGTTGCTTTTCAATACACCGCAATTTAGAAATTAAACCCCGGATCTACAATTAATCGTTTGTTTTTTTATTAACATAAACCGTGGACTGTGGCCCGTGGTCTGATTGGCAACAATCCCCAAAATAATCGTATACTTGTATTCAGTTAACACATTATGCTATTTTGAGCAACATTAAAGTTTACAGGGCTTCGGCGGGTTCGGGCAAAACGCACCGCTTAACGGGCGATTACCTGCAAATGGCCTTTGCGGAAGATTTCCGCAACATCCTGGCAGTTACCTTTACCAACAAGGCCACCGCCGGGATGAAGGGGCGCATCCTCGAAGAACTGTTCATGCTCTCGCAGGGAAAGGATTCGGCCTTTGCTGGGATTGCCGGGGCCACGGGTGCGGCAGCTCGCATCAACGCGGCCGGGCTGCTGGAGGCTATCCTGCAAAAATACGCCTGGTTCTCGGTGTCCACCATTGATTCCTTCCTCTCGGGCATTTTCAAATCCTTTTTGCTGGAGATTGGTGTGAGCTCCATTTACGACATTGAACTCAACCAGGATGCGGTGCTGGAAAAAATCACCGCCGGCCTGTTTGAGAAAGTGGACAGCAACCCCGAACTCAGGCACTGGCTCTCCCGCTTTGCACGTGAGCGCATAGAAACCGGCTCGGGCTGGGACATGAAAAAGCAGATCATGAGCCTGGGCGGGGAGTTATTTAAGGAGTCCTGGAAACTCATGGAGGAAAGCGGCCGCCGGAAATTTGCCGATAAGGATTTTCTAAACTCTTACAGGCAGGAACTACTGGCTATACAAAACACATACCTATCCACACTTAAGAAAACAGGGCAGGAGGCCATGCAGGCCATCACCTCCCGCGGGCTGACTGCAGCGGATTTCAAGCAAACCAATCGCGGTATTTACGGGCATTTTTTAAGCTGGTCGGAGGGTAATCCCCGCGATTTGAACAGTTATGCCCTTGCCTGCGTATACGATCCTGGCGAATGGGAGGGCAAAGGCCCCAACAGGGAGGCAGTGGCTGCCCTGCGCGATGAACTGCTGGGCAAGCTGCTTCAGGATGTATGGGTTCACATGCAGGAAAACCTTGCCCTTTACAAAACGGCAGAGGCCATCCTGGGCCATTTTCACACCATAGGCATACTGGGTGATCTGTCTGCCGGGTTACAGCAACTCACCCGCGAGGAAAACAAGATCCTGCTTTCGGAGGCGGCTGCCCTGCTGCGCGACATTGTGGGGGAGAACGATGCCTCCTTCGTGTTTGAAAAGGCCGGCAACCTGTACCGTAATTTCATGGTGGACGAGTTCCAGGACACCTCCCTCATACAATGGCAAACCCTTGTGCCACTGGTCAAAAACGGCCTTTCGGAAAACGGGTTCTGCATGCTGGTTGGCGATGTGAAACAAAGCATTTACCGCTGGCGCAACGGCGACTGGGAGTTGCTGGCAGGCAAAGCCATGAACGACCTGCATCCCTTTGCCGGAACCACAGAAGACCTTGCCACCAACTGGCGCAGCACCCCGGAGGTCATCACATTCAATAATTTCCTTTTTGGAAAGCTGCCGAACATCCTGCAGTCGCAGTACAACAGCGAGGTGGCTGCCTCGGCCCTGCAGCCGGAATCAATTTCGCAGGAGCAGATCATTTCCCTGTACATGGGGAATGGGCAACTGGTGAGCGAAAAAATGAAAGATGCAAGGGGATTCGTAAGGCTGTACTGCATGAAAAAGGACAGGGAACAACCCGGTACTGAAGAGATGGTGGCAGCAAATCTGCCGGCGATGATTGCCCGCCTGCTCCACCAGGGATTCCGCCTGCGTGATATGGCCATCCTTGTGCGCAGAAAAACCGAGGGCAATACAGTCACACGGCTGCTCAGGGAGCATTCGGGCAGGGAACTGGAGGGCAAAATCCGTCAGTTCGACTTTATTTCGGAAGAAAACCTGTACCTCGACGAATCCCCTGCCGTTTACATGCTGCTGGCCGCCCTCAAATATTTTGCCTGTCCGGCTGACAAAATCAACCTGGTGAGCCTGGTGCATGCCTGGAACAGCCGCACCGGGAAAAATATCCTGCAAAACGACATGCTTTCAGCCAAAGCAGGGAATGAGGAACTTTTGAAACATCTGCCCGAACCCTTTACGGGTGCCCTGCAGGCCATGCGCAGGCTCTCGCTGGTGGCCCTGTGTGAGCAAATCATTCCTGCGCTGGAACTGGACAAAGACCCTGCCGCCTCGCCCTACCTCATGGCCTTTATGGACCAGGTATTGAGTTTCAGCAAGGGCGAAAAGGGCGGTGTGGCCGCCTTCCTGGAGTGGTGGGACGGGAACAGGGATAAGTTTTCCCTCACGGTGAACGAGAACCAGGATGCCATACGTGTGATGACCATTCACAAGAGCAAGGGACTGCAGTTCAGGGTGGTGTTTGTGCCTTTCTGCGACTGGCCGCTGGACCATGGTTCCCGCATGGGAAACATCCTCTGGTGCAACACCCATGGGCATCCATTCAATATGCTGGAAAAGGTGCCTGTTCGCTATTCTTCCGGCCTGGCCGAAACCCTGTTTGCCCCCGACTATTTCCGCGAAAAGCAGAAAGCATACATTGACAACCTGAACCTGCTGTACGTGGCACTAACCCGTGCCGAACAGGGACTGGTGGTCTTTGCCCCATACGGTGATAAGGAAAAGGAAATGAAAACCACCGGTGACCTGCTGTATTCCTGTGCATCGGGTATTCGGCCCGATGATTCCGTAGAATTTACGATACATCCCGGGGCCTTTGATGGTGAAGGCCTCACCATAGAGTATGGCGAAATCACCGCGGAGTGGAAAAAGAAACCTGCTTCCACAGAAGATCATGCAGGGCGGATCATGGATCATTATCCGGTTTCGCCCTTTGCAGAAAGGCTCACCATCGCTTACCGCGGAAAGGAATTCTTTGAACAGGGGGAAAGTCAGGTTGGGGAAGGCCTTCTAAGGGGCAGGGTGATGCACGAACTGTTTTCGCTCATCAGAAGCAAAGAAGACATTTCCGCGGCAGCCGACAGGATGATCTCCCAGGGCAAGCTGCCCAAAGCACGCAGGGAGAACATCATCGCCGGGGTAAGGGAACTGCTTTCCCAACCCATAGCAGGTGAATGGTTCAGCGGGGAATGGATAGTTTTCAACGAGAGCGACCTCCTTGTGCCGGGCACAGGCATACGCCGTCCCGACAGGGTAATGGTGAAAAACAAGCAGGCAGTTGTGGTGGACTATAAATTCGGTTTAATCGAAGACAGGCAATACGAAGCACAGGTAAAAGACTACTGCAGGCTCATGCAGGAGATGGGTCACAGCGATGTGCAGGGATTTATTTGGTATGTGGGACTGAAAAAAACGGTGAAGGTGGTATAATGGCATACGCATGGGGACATACACGGCGTTACAATGCCTATGCCGACTACATCAGGCAGAGGTTTGGCGGACGCATACAAAAGGTGTCGGTAGATGCCGGTTTTACCTGTCCCAACCGCGACGGCACGGTAGGTATAGGGGGGTGCACCTTCTGCAACAATGAGGCATTCAATCCATCGTACTGCGCCACGGCAACAAGCATTGAGGAGCAGCTGCAGCGCGGCATTGCCTTTTTAAAGAACAGGTACAAAAGAAACACGGGCTACATGGCTTATTTCCAGGCCTACACCAATACATACGACAGCCTGGAGGTACTCAGGGAAAGGTTCGAAACAGCCCTGCGCTACCCTGGTATTGTGGGGCTGGTGATTGGTACGCGTCCCGATTGCATTGACGCGGAGAAGCTGGACTACATACGCTCCCTGAGCGAAAAGTACTATGTGGTGGTGGAATACGGCATTGAATCATGCCATGAAAAAACCCTGCTGCGCATCAACCGCGGGCACACCATGCAGCAATGCATTGAAGCCATTGAAAAAACTGCGGCACTGGGCATACATACCGGGGGTCACCTTATTTTCGGACTTCCGGGAGAGAGTGAGCAGGAAATGCTCGCCCAGGCAGAAATCCTCTCCGTGCTGGCGCTGAACAGCATCAAGTTTCACCAGTTGCAAATCATCTGCGGAACGAAAATGGAGGAGGAGTACAGGCAAAACCCCGGGGAATTCCGCCAGTTTGGCCTGGAGGAATACATGCAGTTCATGGCGCGTTTTCTGGAGAGGCTCAGTCCTCACATCATGGTGGAAAGATTTGCCAGCGAGTCGCCTCCCAAAATGAACCGGGGGGTGAGCTGGGGGCTGCGCTACGACGAGTTTCACAAAAGGATGGAAAAACACTTGGAAGTTCTCGATACCTGGCAGGGAAAACTATATAAACAAAGGGTATGAGCAGTTTTTTACAGGAAACAGCCGTTGATTTGCTGAACAAATACGGGCAGAACCTGTCCCGCTGCGCCGTGGTTTTTCCCAGCCGCAGGGCTGGCGTGTTTTTCAGGGACCACCTGCACAAGGCTGCTCCAAAGGTAATGTGGTCGCCTAAAATTCTCACCATAGGGGAACTCATGCAGGAATTTTCCAGCCTGCAGCCGGCTGACAGCCTTTCCCTGGTGTTTGACCTGTACAGGGTGTACCAGGAAGAAAAGAAGAGCAGCGAACCCTTTGATAATTTTTATTTCTGGGGCACCGTGATGCTCAACGATTTTGACGAAATTGACAAGTACCGCATCAACGCACGGGCACTGTTTACCAACCTTTCACATAACCGCAACATGGCCTTGCAATTCGATTTCCTGGATGAGGAACAGAAGGCCCTTATCGGTAAATTCTGGGACAGCTTCAGTGCGGGCAGCCTGAGCGGGCAGCAGCAGGTTTTTCTGCGCAACTGGGACATTCTTTTCCCCTTGTACGAAAAATTCAGGGAAAGCCTGAAAACAGAAACACGCGGCTATGAGGGCATGATCTACCGCGAGGTGGCCGACCTGTGTGACAGTGGAGAAATAAGGGAAAGCCCTTACGAAAAAATTGTGTTTGTGGGCTTCAACGCCCTCAACCGGTGCGAGCGGGTCTTTTTCCGTTGGCTGCACAAAGCAAAAAAGGCCGATTTTTACTGGGATACCGACCCCTGGTACATGGACAACCCTGTTCATGAGGCGGGAAGATTCCTGCGGGAAAATAATGCAGAATTCGGCGGGTGGAAAAGGGATGAAACTGGCATAACGCGCAAAAAACAGATCCGCTTTGTGAGTGTATCCTCCAACGTGAGCCAGGCGAAACTTACCGGTCAATTGCTGGAGGAACTGGATTCCGGAATGGAGGAAACAGGAATAGCAGTGGTGCTGCCTGATGAGGACCTTCTGATACCCGTTTTGTCGGCCATACCGGAAAAGTACAAACAGGTGAATGTCACAATGGGACTTACCCTCAGGGATTCGCCCGTGTATGACCTCATACAGCAAATGGTGTTGCTGCAGTCGGGTGCGCGCCTGGTGAAGAACATGCCGGCTTTTTACTACAAACATGTACTGGATCTGCTTGAAAATCCTGTCCTTGCTGGTGAATGTAGTATTGCTGCTCAAAGAGGCAGCGATATCAGGAAAAACAACCGCATGCTCGTTCCTGCATGTATTTTTGCCGGTGACGAACTGCTCAAAGACATTTTCGTCAAAACGGGCGAAGGGCTGGATTTGTGCGCATGGCTGCTCAGTGTATTGCAAAAACTGTCCGAAAGCCCACTGAAAGATAAGGAAGATACTCCCGGGCAGATGCTGCAGAGGGAATTTCTCTATTATGCCTTCCTTGCCATGCAGAGGCTGCTTGACCTGCTGCAGGAAAAGAAAGTGGATGTACAGTCCACAACCCTGGCACGAATGCTGAAAAAAGTGCTGGCCGATGTGGAGGTGCCCTTCCGCGGGGAGCCGCTGGCAGGCATACAGGTGATGGGTGTGCTGGAAACCAGGCTCCTGGATTTCGACAAGATTATCCTGCTCTCCATGAACGAGGGCATATTTCCGAAAAAGAGCAGCACCATCTCCTTTATTCCGCAAACGCTGCGGCGCGGATTCTCTCTGCCGGCAACAGGCCACCAGGATGCGATTTATTCCTACTATTTTTTCCGGCTCATACAACGCGCACATCAGGTGACCTGTGTGTACAATATACAGTCGGGAGGCATGCAGTCGGGTGAGCCCAGCAGGTTCATCCACCAAATGAATTACTCAGGGAAATTCAATATAGAGCATAGTAACCTCATGGTAAATGCCACCATGGCCAGGGTCAACCCCATTGTTATTCAAAAAAGTCCTGCCATTATGAAAACCCTCCAGTCTTTTGTTGCGGGAGAAGATGAAAAGGAGGGAAGGTACCTGTCGCCCAGTGCCATCAATACCTGGCTGCAGTGCCGGCTGAAGTTCTACTTCAGGGTGGTGGCCGGCCTCAGGGAGCCCGATGAACTGAGCGGGGAAGTGGATGCCCGCATGCTGGGTAACCTGCTGCACAAGAGTGCCGAAATGCTTTACAGGAAACTGGAAGGAAAAACGCTCAGCAGCAGCGATTTTAAAACCCTTTCGGAGGAGAAATTCATTAGGGAACTGGTGAAAAAGGCCTTTGATGAGGTGTATTTTAAAGGGGCAGCACAGGAACTGCAGGGCAGAAACCTGATTGTAGCTGATATTCTGCACAGTTACCTGAGACAGATCCTGAAGGTGGATGCCGGCGTGGTAGGATTGAGGATACTTGGGCTGGAAAAGAAAGTAACAGGAACAATTGAGTGTGAGGAGAGGAGAGATGCGAGCGGTGAGGAAGGAAAGGGGAGAATTGAGAAGGGTGAGGAGATAGGAGGAGAAAGAGGAAAGAGGAGAGTAGAGAGAGGGAAAATCAGGGTGCGCATTGGCGGCGTGATTGACAGGCTGGATGAAACGGCTGGAGAGGTACGCATCATTGACTACAAAACCGGGGGGGACAAATCCACAGTTAAGTCGACAGAGACCCTCTTTGAGCAGGGAAATCCCCACGGTGCCCTTCTGCAATTGCTCATTTACAGCCTGCTACTGGAGCAGGAGCAGGAAAAACCAATTGTACCGGGACTTTATAAAATGCAAGCCCTTTACGGGGAGGATTTCGACCCGCGGATTAAAATCGGCAAAGATCCTTACAATGGCGACAGGGACATCCTTCAGGAGGTCAAAAAAGGCCTGCAGCAGGTCATTTCCGGTATATACAATCCCAACATCTCATTCGACCAGGTCAACGACGAAAAAATATGCCAATACTGCGCCTATAGGGATATTTGTTTTCCGGGAAGAAGCAGGCAGAGTGAGAGTGAGAGCCGTAATGAATAGCGCAGGGCACAGTGTATAATGCCCGGTTGTGAGAATGGAGAAGTGAGTATTCATGGAAGAAAAGTCATAATCAAGCAATCAGTTTTAGAAATAAATTCTGTTGAAGATTCTGCCTTTAGTTATTCCATCTGAAACAATATTTTCATTTGCTGCCACAGAACCTCTGTTGATATTGGTTTTTCTGCATTTTATCAAATAATTTTAACCAGTTTCAATATTTCTTCTACCGGAACATAAATAGGTGAGAATGATTTTTTACTTTAGACCTATGAAAACAATTTTAAACAAATCCTTCAATCAGAATGCGTAAACGGATTACAATTCCATTTAGAGAGTCCCTGGGAATGCTTGCAGGGTATGCGCGGGTAAGGGTGGTTGAGCAGATCAAACTGGTTGCATTCATCATTCTTTACCTGGTTGCCTTTCAGCTGTTTGTCCTGCGGGTACCTCTCACCGATGCCCTCCCCATAGCAGGTGGTATTGGTATGGTAGTATTCGGACTGGCCTTTTTCCTGGAGGGACTTATCCTTGGCCTTATGCCCCTTGGCGAGAGGGTGGGGGTCAAGCTGCCTGCCCGTGCAGGCATAGCCATTATTGCCCTGTTCGGATTGCTGCTCGGATTTGGTTCTACTCTGGCCGAGCCGGCTATCAGTTCGCTCAGGATGGCAGGTTCCAATGTGACAGCCTGGGAAGCACCCTTGCTTTACATGTTGCTGGAAAGATATACTGAAGCCCTCGTTCTCTCCATTGGTTTGGGTGTGGGTATAGCGGTTGCCTTTGGTATGTTCCGGTTCTATTATGGTTTGTCCATCAAACCGTTTATACTGATTATCATACCGCTGGTGCTTTTGTTGTCACTGGTACTCTCCTTCAGTGAAAACCTGAGTACAATTATAGGCCTGGCCTGGGATTCAGGTGCTGTGACTACAGGGGCAGTGACTGTACCACTTGTGCTTGCGCTGGGTATTGGTGTGAGCCGTGCAGCCGGTACAACCGATACAGCAGGGGGAGGCTTTGGTATAATTCTGCTTGCTTCAGCCTTTCCCATCCTGGCAGTACTTACGCTTGGAATAGTGCTGAACTCATCCTCCCCGGCACCAAAAACCGAGATTGAATTCTTTGCCCCTTCCTACCGCGAGCAGGCACTCAAATTGTTTGACAGCGAAAATGATTTACGCACGCATGTCTTTACCCGTGGCTCAGAAGTTGGCCGTAAGGCTTTTTATGCTGATGAGGAGGCCTATTTTAATGCGCTTATTGCCATAGTAGAGAATCCTGAATTTTCAAAATCCCTCCTGGGAAGCATGTCTTTTTCTGACTGGCTGATCTATAAAGCTTCGGATAAGGAAAGACATTTTCTTTCCAGTTATGATAAGTCCAAAGTAGAAGGAAAAATAACCGTTGCTGTTCCTGCCGTATTTAAGAAAGAGGGAAGTCTTGCCCTCAGGGCAGTCATTCCACTCTCCCTCATGTTACTGCTTGTTTTAATTCTCTTCCTGAGGGAAAAACTACGTTACCCCGATGAAGTGGTCCTTGGGATTGCCTTTGCACTCATAGGGATGACCCTTCTGACTTCGGGAATACGCCTGGGCCTTGCTCCGCTGGGCGGTGAGGTTGGTTCGCAATTACCAAGGGCTTTCAGTAAGGAGGAAAAATTCATAGACCAAATAGTGATTGATAAGTTCGATAAGAGTCTTTTATTTGAGAGTATTCAACAGGATGGTTCACGAAAAAGTTACTTTTATCTGAGCAGTGTGAATGATTTTGAGCGTATTCCTTTTTACCCTGAACGTTTTGATGAAGTAACAGGACGCTATGAACACATTGTAACCAGGCCTCCTCTTTTTGGCCCAAACCTGAGTCTCCTTGGGATTTTCCTTGTGCTGCTATTCGCTTTTGGTATGGGTTACGGGGCCACACTGGCCGAACCGGCCCTGAATGCCTTGGGGATCACTGTGGAGGAACTCACAGTTGGTACGGTGAAACGGACACAGATAGTGAGCATTGTAGCTATTGGTGTAGGAATAGGCCTGGTTCTGGGCTTCCTGCGAATTTTGTATGACCTGCCGCTTACCTGGTTTTTAATACCACCCTATGCCGTGGTATTGTTGTTGACCATATGGAGTGAAGAACAATTTACAGCTATCGCCTGGGATTCGGGAGGTGTCACCACCGGTCCGGTTACAGTACCCCTTGTACTGGCTATGGGACTGAGTATAGGTGGAGAGCTGAATGTAGTGGATGGATTTGGTGTACTGGCAATGGCTTCGGTCTATCCCATTCTTACAGTGCTGGCATACGGGCTGTATGCACAAATGAAACAACGCAGGTCAATGCTTAAAAAGATAGAGGAGGATACAGATGAATAAGGAAAAACAAACCAGGGAAACTATTTTTTCTCCGTCCAGGCTGGTTTGGAGAACGCAAATGAATAAGGGTGTGCACACCCCGCATCGGGTGAGCCGCATAACCTGTGTAGTTAATAACCTGATGCATCAGAATGTGTTACGACACCTGAACAAACTGGGTGTCAGCAGGGTGTTCCTGGAAAACGGAAGGAATGTAAGGGAGCAGATTTCCAAGCGTCCCTTCGGTTTACCCGGGAAGAAAATTACCCTGAATGACTATCCTGTTGAAGTATTCCGCTTTACTGTGCCCAGGGAGCATGCCGAGGCAGTCGTGCGCTACCTGATTGAAAGCTTGGAGTTGCATAATCCAGGCAGGGGTACCATTTTCTCCCAGGAACTGATTGAATTCAGCAAGATTGAGCCTCCTGCCATTAAAATACCGAAATTGAAACGATCCGGACCTCCGGTGGCTGATTACAACCTATTGGATAAGATGGCCTACGTGAATTGTGTTGTTTCCACTCCCGGGGCAGGCGAATTTCTTGCCAAAGTGGCACTGGAACTTGGTATTTGCGTGCCGTTTGTGACCAACGGGCACGGAACCGATTTCAGGGACAAACTCGGATTAATTCGTATTACCATTTCACCCGAGAAAGAGATCGTTCACCTGGTGATGCCCGAGCAGGATACCGAAAGTATCATCCGACTGCTTTTAGAAGAAGGTAGGCTGAACCGTCCCGGTCGTGGCTTTATTTACAGAACACCGGTGAGTTTCGGACTGCTGGATACCCGCATGCGGATTGGCCGTCAGGAATACGCTGCCAGCATTGAGCAGATTATTGCCGCCATTGATCAGCTGAAAAACGGTACGGGCTGGCGTAAACGGTTTGATGCCATTGACCAGGAAGAGCAGGATAAACGATCCTGGGTACCCAGCGATAATTGTGAAATCCAGGTCATTTCGGAAGAGGACAGGATTGGTCAGATCATAGAGGCCGGTATGAATGCCGGTGCTACAGGTGCTACCACAACGCATGTGAAGCGACTGATTGCCGGTGACGATAAAATGTCCTCGGCAGCAAGGGTACTTAGTACAATCAGTCTGCCTGCCGATATTACCAACAACGTGGTGGATGCCCTGCTGCAGGTAAGCAATATCAGCACCGATACAACCGACAGGTTGCAGGTGCTGGATTCGCCAGCTGCCTACGTTCACACCTGGTAGGAAATGAGAGTGAGAGTGAGAGTGAGAGTGAGAGTGAGATTGAGAATAAGAAGGGCCTGAAGTGCCAAAAAACAAGATTTCAGTATGAAATCGTAGCTTTTTTGAGTATCCCTATTTAGGTTGGGATTGAGGGGAGGTATATCGGGATTTTAGTTAAAAGTTCATAAAGTTTATATAGAGAATACAAGTATCCGACCATTAACTTTGGTCTGTTTCACAGCATGAAACTTCGCGTGCTTTGCGGTTAAATTTTCTTAAAAAGACCTTATTTTGTTTAGTCCGTAGTCTATGGTCTTTGGTCTACTCTTCCAGTAAATCCGGCCTCAGGCGTTTGGTTCGCTCCAGTGCCTGTTCCTGTTTCCATTGATCAATTTCCTTTTCATTGCCTGAAAGCAGAATTTCAGGAACTTTCCATCCTTTGTAATCAGCAGGCCTCGTGTAAACAGGAGGTGCAAGTATATTGTCCTGGAAGGAATCGGTGAGTGCACTTGTCTCATCCGACATGGCACCCGGCAGTAACCTCACAATGCAATCGGTTACTACTGCAGCAGCCAGTTCTCCGCCTGTCATCACATAATCCCCTATGGAAATCTCACGGGTTACTATATGATCGCGCACCCGCTGATCAACACCCTTATAATGTCCGCACAGCAAAATGATGTTCCTGCAGGTGGAAAGTTGATTGGCCGTTTTCTGCTTGAATTTTTCCCCGTCGGGTGTGAGATAAATAATTTCATCGTAACCCCGTTCTGATTTCAGTTTGCCAATCAGCCGGTCTATTGGCTCAATCAGCATCACCATTCCTGCATCCCCGCTGAAGGCATAATCATCCACACGCTTGTGCTTGTCGCTGGCTGAATCCCTTATGTTGTGCACATGTATGGAAACTATTCCTTTTTCAACAGCTTTTTTGATGATGGATTGTGAGAAAGGACTTTCCAGCAGGCCCGGGAGTATGGTTAATATATCGATTCGCATGGGTGAGATATTATTATGCAATGTTACAAAAAAGACCTTACAGATTGGTCGGGCAGGATTATAAAAGCTCGTTACGACATATTGACATGCTAAATAATTGATTAGTGACAAAGTGGCTGAATTATGACATTATTTTTCAACGGCACAGGATTTGAAACAGGGTGGGAGAAAATTGAATGTTAAACCCTTAAATAATAAAACTATGACAATTGTAAAATTCAACAGGCCGTTGGTAAGCAGAAATCAATTTCCTATGGCTTCTTACATGATGAGTAACATGCTCGACAGCATGCTCAACAACCGTTTTTCAGGTGATGGCTGGGATGTATTTCCCAGGACCAACGTAATTGAAAACGATACAGATTATGTTCTTCAACTGGCTGTTCCGGGCATGAACAAGGAACATTTCGTTATTGATGTGGAAAAGGATATAATGACACTATCCGCAGGAAACGAGGAAAATACTGTTCAGGATGTGAATTACCTTCGCAGGGAGTTTGATTACACTGCATTCACAAAACGCTTCACCCTTCCCGAGGATGTGGATTCAGAGAAAATTTCAGCCAGTTATGAAAATGGCATTCTTATCATCACCATGGGCAAGAAGGAATCTGCCATACCACAACCACCAAGGAAAATTGAAATAAAATAAGGAAGTTTCACACCATTGCTGCAAACCATAGCCGGAAGACCTGTGTTCTCCGGCTATTTTTTTGTGGATAAATACTGAAACCTCTTCAAATTATTGGATTGTTAATATGTATTGGTTAATTTCGTGCATTCAAACTGCTGCATAATGCTATTGTGCCTGCAACTGTTTGAATGCAAACAGTGTCTCATTATTATTAACAGCCCGGCTCAGGTTGAGCCGTTCAGAAATCTGTTTCTGAAAATACGTAATATTCAATGACCGTAGAAAAAAAGCAGCCTGAATCTGAAAAGGAAGTTCCTGAAATACAGGAACAAGAAACAAAAGAGCAGGTAAAAAGCGAAACAGTGGAGGTTCCTTCCGAAGAACCTGAAGCAGTGGAGAATTTCCCTGCAGAGAGCCCTGAATTGAAAGAAACTGAGGCCGTCATTTCATCTGAAGAGAGCCAACCGGCTGAACCCTCTGAAGATGAGGCAGGTGAAGAAATGATTCTCCCTGTTGGCCTACCTCATGAAGAAGAGGGTACAGAAGAGGAGCGCACCCTTCCACCTTCCGCGATTGACTATTCCACCCTTAGTAAGGCACAATTAATTAAGGAATTCGAATTCCTTCTTGAATCCCGTCATGTTACCGCCATCCGCAATGAGATTGAGAACCTGAAGATCAATTTCTACAAGCGCCACAAAATGGAGATGGAGAAGAAGCGCAAGCAGTTTTACGAGGAGGGCAGTGCAGTGGAAGATTTCCAGCCGGGAGTAGACGAACTGGAATTGCGATTCAAGGACTTATACAAGGAATACAGGCGTTTAAAGGCTGTTCATAACCGCGAGCTGGATGATCAGAGGCATTCCAACCTGGCAGAAAAGAAGAAAATACTGGATGAACTGAAAGAACTGGTTGAAAGAAAAGAAGATGTAAACACCACCTTTAAGGAATTCAGGGATTTACAGAAGAAATGGAGGTCGGTTGGCATGGTTCCCCAGCAGGCAGTGAAGGATTTGTGGGAGAATTATCATTTGTATGTAGAGCAGTTTTACGATCACATAAAAATCAACAAGGAGCTACGCGACCTGGATTTGAAGAAGAACCTGGAGTCCAAGATTGCCCTTTGTGAGAAAGCCGAAGAACTGCTTTTGGAACCATCCATCGTGAATGCTTTCAGGGTGTTACAGCGTTACCACGAACAGTGGCGTGAGATAGGCCCGGTTCCCCCCGATCAGAAAGAGGTAATCTGGGAAAGATTCAGGGAGATTACCCACCAGATAAACAAGAAGCACCAGGAACATTATGACAACCTAAGGGACAAGCAAAAGAAAAACCTGGAAGCCAAATTCCTCTTGTGTGAAAAAGCCGAAGCACTTGGAACAGAAGAGTTTGAGAATATCCACCAGGCCGATAAACTGACCAAGCAAATGCTGGAATTGCAGCAAATGTGGAAAACCATTGGCTTTGCACCCAAGAAGGACAACAATAAGATTTACCAGCGGTTCAGAACTGCCTGCGATGTATTTTTTACAAGGAAGAGGGAGTTTACAGCGGTGAATAAGGAATTACTGGGTGAAAATCTGCAGAAAAAACTTGATCTGTGTTTACAGGCAGAGGCCTTGAAAGACAGCACTGACTGGAAAAAGACTACTGATGAGTTGATTTCCCTCCAGAAGAGATGGAAGGAAGTTGGTCCGGTACCCCGCCGTCATTACGATTCAATCTGGAAACGTTTCAGAAAAGCCTGCGATACCTTCTTTCAGAGAAAAAATGAATTTTTTACCAACATAGAAACAAGGTATGAGGAAAACCTGAAGAAGAAACTGGAACTAATTGAAAAAATTGAAAAATTTGATGTTTCGGGTGAGATCAATGAGGCTCTGAACAAATTGAAGGATTTCCAGCGTCAATGGTCAGATATCGGATTTGTTCCCATTAAGGAAAAGGAGGAACTTCAGAAGCGTTACCGTTCAGCACTGGATAAGCATTTTGAAAACCTGAAAATGGATGATCAACGGAAAAATCTTATGCGTTTCAGGTATAAGCTGGAAGGTTTGTCCACCAAAACAGGGTCATCAAACAAAATATCTTTTGAACGCGACAAATATGTGAATAAACTCAAGCAACTGGAGGCCGATATTGTTTTGTGGGAAAATAATATTGGTTTCTTCGCCAAAAGCAAAATTGCCGATGCCATGGTACAGGAATTCAAACTGAAAATTGAGCAGGGCAAAGCGCAGATCAAGTTGCTGGAGGATAAAATCAACATGATTGACGAGTGGGAGAACCGCAAATAACTGATCCCGTTTTCGATTTATTACCGCTGTTTTTGATTGCCACCCGGGAGCTTGCCGGCAATTCTTTTTCAGTGTTATATTTGGTTGATTTTAAATAATCCATAAATTTTTTCATTGAGAATTAAATTATTTACTTTGCCGGTGTTTTTTAATTTTTAATCTTCTTTCGTTGTGCCAACCAGGAAATATATTTTTGTAACAGGAGGTGTTACTTCTTCACTTGGTAAAGGAATCATATCGGCATCACTGGCAAAACTGCTGCAGGCGAGAGGGTACTCAGTTACCCTGCAGAAACTGGATCCCTACATCAATGTGGACCCCGGCACACTGAATCCATATGAACACGGTGAATGCTTCGTAACGGAAGACGGGGCGGAAACCGATCTGGACCTGGGCCATTATGAAAGGTTTCTGAACATTCCCACCTCGCAGGATAACAATGTTACAACAGGAAGAATTTACCAGTCGGTTATCAATAAAGAGAGGCAAGGTGATTACCTGGGAAAAACAGTACAGGTTATTCCCCATATTACCGACGAAATAAAACGACGCATCAAAATACTGGGTACCCGGAATAAATATGATTTCATTATTACAGAAATAGGTGGTACCGTTGGTGACATTGAATCGCTGCCCTATGTTGAATCCATCAGGCAGTTGAAATGGGAACTGGGGCCGACAAACTGTCTTGTAGTGCATCTTACCCTGGTTCCTTTCCTTGCCGCAGCAGGCGAACTGAAAACCAAACCAACCCAGCATTCGGTAAAAATGCTTCTGGAAAACGGTATCCAGCCCGATATACTGGTTCTGAGAACTGAAAAATCCCTGAACCAGGAAATTCGCAGGAAAGTGGCTTTATTTTGTAACGTGGACATTACTTCTGTCATCGAATCACTGGATGTATCTTCCATTTATGAAGTTCCCCTGTTAATGCTGAAGGAAAAACTGGATGTTACGGTATTGCGCAAAGCAGGCCTGCCCGAGGGAGAAACTCCCAGGTTAAAATCATGGAAGGATTTTGTTCAGAAGTTGAAAAATCCGAAATCTGCCGTTGAAATCGCTCTGGTTGGTAAGTATGTGGAGCTGCAGGATTCTTACAAATCCATCATGGAATCATTTGTTCATGCAGGCGTAGTGAATAACTGCAGTGTGAAACTGCACTGCATACATTCCGAAAAGATTAACGGGGAGAATGTAAAGGAATTGCTGGGCAGCATGAAAGGCATTGTGGTTGCTCCGGGATTCGGGGACCGAGGTATAGAGGGAAAAATCCTTGCAGCAAAATATGCAAGGGAAAACAATATCGCTTTTTTTGGAATCTGCCTTGGATTGCAGTGCGCCGTGATTGAATTCGCACGCAATGTGCTTGGCCTGAAAGATGCCCATTCTACTGAAATGGACCACAAAACATCCCACCCTGTTATTGATTTAATGGAAGAACAGAAAGGAATTGTGGACAAAGGAGGAACCATGCGACTGGGTTCCTATATCTGCCAGGTAAAACAGGGAACCAGAGCCTTTGAGGCTTACGGAAAAAAAGAAATACTTGAACGGCACAGGCACAGGTATGAGTTCAATAACCACTACCTTGCCGATTTTGAAAAGGCGGGTATGACAGCCTCAGGGATTAACCCGGAGAGCTGCCTGGTAGAGATTATGGAATACACCAACCATAAATGGTTTTTAGGCGTGCAGTTTCATCCCGAGTACAGGAGTACTGTGTTAAACCCACACCCCCTGTTCATTCAGTTTGTAAAAGCTGCACTTTCCTGAAAGGAAATAATGAAAATACTTAACATATACTGCTTAAAATGGACAGGAATTCAATCATAGGGATAGTATTAATTGTTGTAATACTGGTGGTTTTCAGTATTATGAACAAGCCTTCGCAGGAGGAGATGGAAAGGGCAAAACGCAGGCAGGATTCCATTGAACTCGTGCGTAAACAAATGGCTGAAAGGCAATTGACGGAAGAAAGCTTGCAACAGGATCTGCCGGCAAACGAGGAGGATGTGCAGGCCCTTGCTGAGGACAAGAGTGCTCAGCTGCGCGACCGTTTTGGTGCCTTTGCCGCTGCTGTGGATGGTGTAGAGGAATTCCATGTCATTGAAAATGATTTGGTAAAGATCAGTGTAGCTTCGCAGGGGGGGCGCATTTATTCTGTTGAACTGAAGAATTACAAAACATGGGACTCCCTGCCTCTTATTCTTTTTGACGGGGATAAGAACTACTTTGGTCTCAATTTCTTTGCACAAAACAGGATGATTTCCACCAACGAATTGTACTTTGAACCTGTTGGCGGGGCAGGCAGTTTGTATGCACAGGATGTACCGGTGAAACTTGCCATGCGTCTTAATGCGGGAGAAAACCAATACATTGAATACGAATATACCCTTGAACCCGGCAGTTTTTTGCTGCAGTTTAATATTAAACTGGAGGGTATGAACACACTTATACCGGCAAACCAGAGATACATTGATCTGAAATGGAATGTGGATATTCCCGGACAGGAAAAAGGTGCCGTGAACGAGAAAAATTATACCACCATCTATTACAACCTGCTGAGTAATGAGGTGGATTACCTGTCAGAAAGGAAAGATTCCGATCGTGAAGAAATACTTGCCCGGTTAAAATGGGTTGCATTCAAGCAACAGTTTTTCTCATCCATACTCATCGCCGGGAACAATATGGAAAGTGCCCTTCTGGAGCAAACCAAACTGGAGGAGGAAAGATTAATTGCCAATTTCAATGCCGAAATCAGGCTGCCCTATGATAATAAGCCCTCCGAGCTTATTTCCTTTAATTTCTATTTTGGTCCCAACCATTACACAACACTGCGCAGGGTATCGCGTGAATACAATGAAAAACACGGACATAATCTTGATTTGGACAGACTCGTACCGCTTGGGTGGGGAATTTTTGGCTGGCTGAATCGTTTTCTTGTCATACCGGTCTTCAATTTCCTTGAAAAATACATAGCCAATTACGGAATCATCATCCTGTTACTGACAATATTTATCAAAATTCTTATTTTACCACTTACCCACAAATCCTACATGGCCACCTCCAAGATGCGGGTACTCAAACCCCAGATTGATGAGATCAATGAAAGGATACCCAAGGAAAAAGCGCTCGAAAGGCAACAGGCAACCATGGATTTGTATAAAAGGGCAGGTGTGAACCCCATGGGTGGTTGTTTACCCTTGCTCATTCAGTTGCCAATTCTGTTTGCAATGTTCCGGTTTTTCCCGACTTCTTTCGAGCTCAGGCAGAAAAGCTTTCTTTGGGCAACCGATCTGTCCACCTATGACTCCATTCTGGATTTACCCTTTAATATACCGTTTTACGGAAGTCATGTGAGTTTATTTACGCTGCTGATGACTATCTCCACTATCATCTATACCAGGATGAACAGCCAGATGACTGCAGGTTCAAGCCAGTTGCCTGGCATGCAGACCATGATGTACATGATGCCCATCATGTTCCTGTTTTTTTTCAACAGTTTTGCTTCGGCATTGAGCTATTACTATTTTCTGGCCAATGTAACCACCTTTGCGCAAATAGCCATCATGAAGCGTTTTGTGAATGATGAGGAAATTCTGAAGAAGCTCAACGAGAACAAAAAGAAGCCCGTGAAGAAATCAAGATTCCAGGCCCGACTCGAAGAAATCGCCAAGCAGAAAGGATACAAGCCTAAAAAGAAATAGGGAAAAGCAGCTTCCTGTAGTTTTTCCTTTACTATTTAAAAGCTTTCAGGATATGTTTCCTGATTAATCTTTTATCCTGTAGCGCAGTGTGATGCCCTTTATCTACCAGGGTAATATTTTCAGGCCTGAAGCAGCCCTTTTGCTTTTCGTATTCCACGAATTGGTCGTATTTCGCAAGCAGGGGGAAAACATTATCATTTCCGCTGATACGGAAATCCAAATCAAAATCGAGTGCATTGCTAACTTTCTTGGCAAATAATTGGACACACTCTGCCACCATCCGGTTGAAATAGGAATTCAGAAACATTTCATCGGGCTTCGTTCCTGCCAGAATGGGTCTGTACTCATCGGCAGTGTTAAAATAAGCCTTATGAACATTGGAAACCCATCCGCCAAAACTCGTTCCGGCAACCACAATTTTCTTCCTGCTTAGTTTCTTCAAATACTGTAGAATTCTCTCATTCAGTACGGCTGTGACTGCAAGTTTTCTTACATAACCACACAGCCTGCCCATGGCTTTCACATACTCCCAGTGATCGTAATTAAAGGGAGAACCGGTTGCAATCATATTAAAATCGTAGCTGTATTCACCCGGGACGAATAAACTCTCCAGCCTCCTGTAATAGGGTCTGTCACCGCGATAGTGAGTGAATAGCAGGGTAGGAAAATCGAATCCTCTCCAGTGTGTTACCTTGAAGAAGCAGTTAACCGATCCTTGTGCAGTAATGGCATCAATCATATTCTCACCCTTGAAATCAATATCATGAATTTCAATGTGTGTGGCCTTAATATGTTCCTTTATGGAGGCAGATTCAATTTCTTCGCGGAAATACCTTTTCTTTTTGCCTGCGAGCCGGGCTTTCTCAATGGCCAGTTTATCGGTAAGTACATGTATATTCATGGCTATACCTTATTGAAGTTCTGAATGAAAGCTGTTAGCATGTTGCTTCCCCCCTTTTCAAAACAGAATAAATATACAAAACATTGTCTTTTTAATCAAGATTTTGACCCGGATAAACTTAAATCATACTAATTCTAAAAAAAACGAAAAGAAAAATCTTTTCTAATTTAGCAGCGATAATTTACCCCATATGGAGGCTAGGTTTATTGATATTCATACACACAGGAAAGCCGGAACAGCAGGAATACTGGCCGTGAGGAACCTGTTCGCCGGAGAGGTGAATGACGAACTAATATCGGGTAATCAGTTTTTCTCACTCGGTTTCCATCCATGGGAGATTAAGCCCGGGCAAAAGGCCTCCAAAATGTTTGAAGGGATAAAAAAGCTACTTTCTGCAAAGGGTGTGGTAATGGTTGGAGAAACCGGGCTGGATAAAGCCATTCAGGCGCCCTTTGACTTGCAGCAGGAGCTGTTTGAAATGCACATTGAAGCATCTGAGAAGCTTCAGAAACCTTTGCTTATTCATTGTGTGCGTGCATTCTCCGATTTACTGGCCATGAAAAAAATCCTGAAGCCAAATATGCCCTGGATCATTCATGGGTTCAGGTCAAATTCACAAATACTTGAGCAGTTGCTTAACAAGGGGATTTATATATCATTCGGGCAAAGCCTGCTGCAGGATGAGGAGAAATTCAGAAAGCTGTTGCTTCTTGTTCCTTATGACCTGCTTTTGTTTGAAACGGATGACAGTGACCTGGAAATTGAACTGATTTACAGGAAGGCCGCCGGACTGCTCACCATAGAAGTTGATGAATTAAAAGAGAGGGTATTTCACAACGCAAAATTATTGCTTCCACTATGAATTCTTCAAATGAATGGCTGGCCAGAACAGAGCTTCTAATAGGGAAGGAAAAATTATCCCGTTTGGCCGGTGCAGGTGTATTTGTGGCCGGGCTGGGCGGAGTTGGGGCATATGCTGCAGAGATGCTTGTGAGGGCAGGAGTTGGCAAACTCACCATAGCCGATGGGGATGTGGTGGTAGCAAGCAATAAAAACCGGCAGCTGATTGCACTGGATTCCACACTTGGACAGCCGAAAGCAGAATTACTGGAAGACAGGTTGCTTGATATAAATCCCGGTTTAAACCTTACTGTTTATCATGAATTCCTAAGGGATGAACGCCTGAATGACATTCTTGCCACAGATGGGTTTGATTATGTGGTGGACGCCATTGATACCCTTTCACCCAAAATTTTTCTTATTTATGGGGCATTGAAAAACAACCTGCCGGTGGTAAGTTCCATGGGGGCTGGTGGTAAACTGGATCCCATGCTGGTTCAGGTTGCTGATGTATCGGAATCCTATAACTGCCGGCTGGCTTATATACTCAGGAAACGCTTGCGCAGGCTGGGAGTCAGTAGTGGTTTCAAGGTTGTTTTTTCAACAGAGCAGGTTCCAAAAGTATCCATTATGCCTACGCACGGAGAACAAAATAAGAAGTCAATTGTAGGCACGATTTCTTATATGCCTGCTGTTTTTGGCTGTTACTGTGCCTCCGTTGTGATCAGGGATTTAACCCGGAATTAGTTTAATTTTCCAATCTGGCCTTAAGTGCAGCCATTTTAATGGCTGTAATCGCGGCTTCATCGCCTTTGTTGCCGTGTTTCCCTCCGGCCCTTTCCAGAGCCTGCTTCATTGTATTACAGGTAAGCACGCCAAAAATGAAAGGGATATTGTAATTCTGATTCAAATCGGTTATACCCTGTGTAACTCCCTGGCAAATAAAATCAAAATGCCTGGTCTCTCCCTGAATGACACATCCCAGGCAGATGACAGCATCGGGATCATGGTATTCGGCCATAAACTGCGCTCCCAGTGTAAGTTCGAAACTTCCGGGAACATATTCAACAATGATATTCCGGTCTATTGCTCCGTGCTTTTTCAATGTTTTCAGGGCACCCTCAAGCAGGCTTGTTGTAATTCTGTTGTTCCACTCTGCCACAACAAGGGCAAATTTCATGGCAGAGGCATCGGGTACGACCTTGGGATCATACTGGGACAGGTTCTTTTTTTTGGTAGCCATCATGCAGCAATTTAGAAACAAAAAAAACTCTTTCTTCCTTCAGAAAAAAGAGTTTTTTGGTTTTTTTAACCTTCCGGCTTAATTTTTATCAAGAATCTGAGCCCTGGTAATGTATTTTTCAATCTGCCTTCCCTCTGTTGATTCAGGATACTTTTCCTTAATGGTCTCATAAGCCTGCAGGGCTTTCTTGAAATTGCCAAGTTCTTCATAAACCTGGCCAGCTTTAAAAAAATAGACAGGACTGGTAAAGCTATCGGGGCGCTTGTTTGCTGCCCTGATATAGGATTCGGCCCCTTTCTGCAGTTCGCCTGTCTCCACAAATGCATCACCAATTGCGCCCAGGGCTGTGGAGGAAACCATCCTGTTCCTGGAATGAAATTTTTTAAGATGCTCTTTGGCCTCTTCAAACCTGCCCGTATTCAGGTAGGAAATACCTGCATAGTAATGAGCAAGGTTGGCGGTTTTTGTCAGGCCATAATCCTCAATAATATCAAGGAACCCGGGAAAACTTCCGTCACCTTCCAGGGCCAGTCTGAAGGAGTCAATCTCAAAGTACCTTTCTGCCATCCATACCTGAGATATGGCTTCCCTTTCAAGAGGTGCAACATAAAGATTTCTGAAACCCAGGTAGCCAAGCACAACAACTGCTATGGCCACCACAATGATGATCAGGCTTTTTTGATTTTCTTCAATGTAATGTTCGGTTTTTGATAACAGGTTCTCAACGGTTTCAATATTCTCCTCGGCTGCTTGTTTTTTCTTCTTGCTCATAAAAATATTTCTTTTCTGAAAAGTCTTGCAAAAGTAATTTTTTTTCGGATTATACCGAACAATAAAATATTTTTTTCAGCTATAAACGAATGTCTTAAAGGCTTTCTCTGCATAAAATCCGAATGTTCATATTTCCGTTTTGAATTATTTCCCCGGCAAGAGGGATATTTGTATTTTTAACGGTAATTAAATCATAAAATGCATCTCAGAAAATTATCCCTGGTCAACTTCAAGAATTACCCCTCCTTCGAACTGGAATTCTGTTCGAGAATCAATTGTATTACAGGCGATAACGGAGTGGGAAAAACCAACATGCTTGACGCCATTTATTATCTTTCATTGTGCAAGAGTTATTTTAATTCAGTGGATACCCAGAATATTAGGCATGATGAAGATTTGTTCGTCATTCAGGGCGAATACGAAAGATTGGATGAAACAGAAAATATTTACTGTGGTGTAAAAAGGAATACCAGGAAACAATTCAAAAGGAATAAAAAGGAGTATACAAAACTGTCTGACCATATTGGCCTGATACCGGTTGTGATGATTTCGCCTTTTGACGGGGAACTGATAACGGGCGGAAGCGAGGAGAGAAGGCGGTTTATGAACGGGGTCATTTCACAGTATGACAAGTCCTACCTGGAGGACCTGATAGCCTACAACCGGGCCTTGACTCAGCGAAATGCAGTTCTTAAGGAATTTTCACGCAAGGGACATTTTGACCGGGAAATGGTGAAGTTGTGGGATGAGCAGTTGATCCCCCCGGGTGAGAGGATTTACAAGGCCAGGGTGGATTTTATAGAAAAACTCCTGCCCATCTTTCAGGCAAATTATGAGTTTGTATCATTGGGGAAGGAAAAAACCGGGCTGGTGTATGAGTCACACCTGCACCACGATTCTTTCCGGGAGGTACTGAATAATTCTCTTGAAAAAGACAGGATACTGCAATACACATCACACGGAGTGCATAAGGATGATCTGATTCTGAACCTGGGCGACCACCTGATTCGCAGAACAGGCTCACAGGGACAGCAAAAAACCTACCTGATTGCCCTGAAACTCGCCCAGTTTGATTTTATGCGCAATATGAACGGGTATAAACCGATATTGCTGTTTGATGATTTATTCGACAAACTGGATCGTTCAAGGGTAAAACAATTACTGACTCTTGTCGCCGAAAATCATTTCGGGCAGATATTTATTACCGACACGAACAGGGACAGGCTGAAATCGGTATTGACTGAGGTGTCTATCGAGTACAGATTTTTCACAATTAAGAATGGAGACATAAAAATCTCCTGATACGCGGCAACCATGAGCAGCCATGAACCAAAGAAACTTTCCCAGGCCATTCAGGATTACCTGAAAGCACTGAAGATAGATAAAAAGGTGCGGGAAGCCGGGATCATTCGCAGTTGGGAGACCAAAATGGGTAAAACAATTGCCAGGGATACCGAAAAGCTCTATTTTAAAAAGGGTGTTTTGTATGTGCATCTGAAATCTGCCGTGCTTCGCCATGATTTGTTTATGATGAAAAGCAAAGTCATTGCGCTTCTCAATGAAGGCTATGCTGAGCCCCTGGTTCTGGATGTTGTTTTTCGCTGAAAAATTCTCTGCCATTTCCATAAATTATTTAGACTAACTCTAAACAAGTATTGTTTTTCTGTTATCAAATTCATACTTTTACATATAAAAATATTTAACATGAATAAGGTTTTCAGGAATGCCGCGGAGGCTGTACAGGATATTCCCAATGGTGCGGTTGTGATGTTTGGCGGTTTTGGTCTGTGCGGAATACCCGAGAACTGCATCAAGGCCATTTCCGAAATGGGCATTAAGAATCTTACCTGTATTTCAAACAACCCGGGGGTAGACGATTTCGGACTGGGTTTACTTCTTCCGAAAATGCAGATCAAAAGAATGCTTTCCTCTTACATAGGTGAGAATAAGACCTTTGAACAATTGTATTTTGACGGTATGGTTGAACTTGAACTGATTCCCCAGGGCACCCTGGCTGAGAGAATCCGTGCAGGGGGATGCGGTATTCCTGCATTTTATCTTCCTGCCGGTTATGGAACTGAAGTGGCAGAAGGAAAGGAAGTGAGAGAATTCAACGGGAAAAAATATTTAATGGAGCATGCATTGACGGCAGATTTTACCTGTGTGAAGGCATGGAAGGGCGATACGGCAGGAAACCTGGTTTACAAGGCAACGGCCAATAACTTTAACCAGGCAATGGCCATGGCCGGGAAAATCACCATTGCCGAGGTTGAAGAACTTGTTTCTGTAGGGGAACTGGATCCGGCGTCCATTCATACTCCCGGAATATTTGTGCAAAGGATTTTCAAAGGGGAGGTATTTGAAAAAAGGATTGAATTTTTAACCACCAGGGAATCATAAAAACGGGAACATATGGCTTTGGATAAAAACGGTATTGCAAAACGAATTTCGCAGGAACTCAGGGATGGTTATTATGTGAATCTTGGCATAGGCATACCCACACTGGTAGCCAATTATGTTCCGCCCGGGATTCAAATCGTTCTTCATAGCGAAAACGGATTGCTTGGCATGGGGCCGTATCCCTTGAAGGGGCAAGAGGATGCCGACCTGGTGAATGCCGGGAAACAGACCATTTCCTACCTCCCCGGTGCTTCCTTTTTTGATTCTTCCATGAGCTTTGGAATGATCAGGGGAGGACACGTTGACCTGACGGTTCTGGGAGCTTTTGAGGTTTCGGAAACAGGAGACATTGCAAGCTGGAAAATTCCCGGAAAGTTGGTCAAGGGAATGGGCGGAGCAATGGACCTGGTGGCTGCAGCCCGGAATATCATCGTCGCTATGCAGCATGTAAGTAAGGACGGCAAATCCAAGCTTCTGAGAAAATGCACACTTCCTCTCACAGGGGTTTCCTGTGTGAAAAAGGTCGTAACCGAACTTGCTGTGATTGAGATAGAAGTAGGTGGTTTTCACCTGAAAGAAAGAGCCCCCGGAGTGTCCATCGATGAAATCAGGGCGGCTACTGAAGGCACCCTGATAATAAGAGGTGAGATTCCTGAAATGAAATTTTGATAAAAAATCATACCTGGTTTAAGTGCTCAAGCCGCACAGGCTCTTACTTTTTTTCTACAGCAAAAAAAGTAAGCAAAAAATTTCGCCGCAGCAGATAATTTTCTAAAAATCAGATTAATTGACTAAAATCCGGGAACTCGCTACGCTCAAACAGCTCGCATTTCTTAACGTCAATTAATCTGATTTTCTTAACGGAAATTTTCTGAGGCGGAAAGCGACCCCCCGGTAAAAAGAAAACTACTGATTTCCTTATATACAAACACATTCAGGTAAATACAAAAAAATTTAACCGGACACTAATGTTAATAAATATAATCCAGAAATCCCTTTATTTGAAGAGGTTAATTTCAACAACCTGCTTTTCTAAAACAAAGCCGGGTTTTTGGGTGTGTTTTCAACTTTCCTGTATGAGGTACTCTCTGGTTTGATCTCCCAGATTGGCTTGGGTCGGGTCAACAAACAATTACTCCTTGACCTTGTAAATATCAGGATTGTAGAGCCAGCATCAAAGCTGCGTCCAATAGAGCTTTTAGACACTTATTTTGGGATTAAACACCGAAGGCAGAGCTATTACCAGTCCGCTGGTCAATGGCCTTATCTGAAGGAAGAAATTGAAAGCATTGCTGTAATTTGCCAAGCGTAACTATGCTTTTGATTTTGACCTGCTGTATTACTAAGTCACCACCCTATACTTTGAGACATTTGAGGAGGATGAGTTACGAAAAAACGGTTTTTCTAAAGATAATAAATCGCAGCAGCCACAGGTTTTGGTAGCCCTTATGGTTACTAAGGAAGGATTCCCAATAGCATACAGCATCTTTTCCGTCAATACCTTTGAAGGGCATGCGATAATCCCTGTGCTGAAAGCGTTTGTAAAGAAACACGCTGTAAAAGAGTTCACTGTGGTTGCAGATGCAGCAATGATAAACAACACTAACATACAAGGTCTTTTAGCAAATAACATCAACTATATTGATGGGGCAAGACTGGGTAATTTATCAATTGATTTGATTGAGCAGATTAATCACAGTATTACCCGGGAAGATGGGAAAAGCATCAGGATAAAAACAGATAATGGGTATTTGATTTGTGCTTATTCTTCAGTTAGTTACCGAAAAGATAAATATGAGATGGAGAAGCAAATTGAGAAGGCCCTGACAATTATCCAAAACCCATCAAAAGGCAAGAAGGTTAAGTTTGTCAAAACCTCAGGGGAAAATCCAGTACTTAATCAAGCGTTGATCGAGAAGTCAGAAAACTACTGGGAGTCAAGGGGTATTACACCAATTTGGGCGAGGATATAGCGGGCAATCAAACCATCATCAGCCGTTATCACGAACTATACAAAGTAGAACAAGCATTCAGGATATTGAAGCATAATTTACAAACAAGACCTATCTTTCACTTTAAACAAGAACCGATTCATCTTCATGTCCTAATCTGTTTCATGGCGTTGGTAGTTTCTAAACTCATTGAACTGACTACTGGAGAATCAATTAGGAAATTTGTAACAGAGTGCAAAAAGATAACAGATGCTCGAATGCTTAATAAGATTACCAACAAGGAGACCAGAATAAGGGCAAAATACTCCGATAAAGTTTTAAATTACATCAAATCCTTATATTTGCCGCATTAAGTTGGACAAGTTAGGAAATAAGGTCGGTAGTGGAGACCTTCCGGCAGGATGATTCGGAAAGAGAAATAAAGCTGCAGGAATTTGCCAAGATTCTTATACAGGAGGGAAGGGCCAGGGAGGCATTGAGCTTATTAATGATTAATTGAAGCGATCATGGAAACGAATGAAGTTCTGGATAAATTACCAAGGCACCTGATGAGTCTGGTCATTGACCAGCCCTACAATGAATATACGGCTCAGGATCATGCAGTCTGGCGGTATGTGATGAAAAGAAATGTGAGCTATCTTTCCGGTGTAGCTCACGAATACTATATGGATGGTATTGTTAAAACCGGTATCACGGTAGATGAGATACCACATATGTATGGCATGAACCGGATCCTGAAAGAAATTGGATGGGCTGCCGTTGCTGTGGATGGTTTCATTCCTCCTTCTGCATTTATGGAATTTCAGGCATACAATGTGCTGGTGATAGCAGCCGATATTCGTTCCGTTGAACAAATCGGATACACCCCTGTACCGGATATTATCCATGTGGCTGCAGGACATGCCCCAATTATCGCAGATAAGGAATATGCCGGGTATCTGAGGCTTTTTGGGGAGATTGGCTCAAAGGCATTTTCATCTGCCGGGGATTATAGAATTTATGAAGCAATACGGCATCTCTCTATTTTGAAAGCCGACCCCTATACCCCTGCAAGTGAAATCAGAAAGGCAGAAAAGGAATTAAGGACCATTGAAAAATCTGCCGGAGAGCCATCCGAGATGGCATTAATCAGGAACCTGCATTGGTGGACTGTGGAATATGGTTTGATTGGCGACCTGAAAAGGCCCAGAATATATGGTGCAGGACTGCTTTCCTCCATAGCCGAAAGTAAAAATTGCCTGAGTGAAAGAATAAAAAAACTTCCCTACACCAAAGAAGCTGCAAATTACAGTTTCGATATTACCACTCAGCCTCCCCAGTTGTTTGTAACACCTGATTTTAAGACTCTCACGAGGGTGTTGAAAGAATTTTCAAAGACCATGGCACTGAAAAAGGGTGGCCTGGAGGGTGTTCACAAGGCAATTTCTTCTCAAAATCTCGCAACTGTCGTATTATCTTCCGGTATTCAGATTTCGGGAATCTTTTCAGAGGTGGATGCACGGCAAGGTAAACCCGTATACATCAAAACGGCCGGTCCAACTGCTCTAAGCGTTGATAACAGGCAAATCTCGGGACATGGCAAACACATTCACAAGGATGGTTTCGGTACTCCGGTGGGCAAGATTAAAGGTTTCTCCAAACCGCTGGAGTTATATAATCATAATGATTTAATCCGTGCAGGTTTGAATGAGGGTGATGAGGCAGAACTGGAGTTTGAATCAGGAGTAAAGTTAAATGGGATTTTGGAGCAGGTATTGCGTAAAAACGGAAAGATTGTCTTGTTGACCTTTTCAGGCTGCCGCGTTACATATGGAGAAAAAATTTTATTTAATCCTGCATGGGGTTTATATGATATGGCCGTTGGAGAAAAAGTAATATCAGCTTTTTCGGGTGCAGCCGATCCTGATAACTACAGGGTCCGTTTTCCTGTTCCTGAGGAAAAAACCCACAAGATTGTTCACTCAGAAAAGGCCAAAACCCTTCACAAGCTTTACCAGGAAGTCAGGGATATCAGGAATTCGGGCAGACTTACTGCCAGGTTGGAAGAAATCTGGCAGATTCTTAAAAAGGATTATCCTGAAGACTGGCTGTGCGCATATGAAATCTACGAACTTACAATTAACGGTAAGGACTTTACAGCTATAAATAAAGAACTGGTGAAATTT
Organism: Bacteroidota bacterium; assembly: GCA_037446695.1. Classification (GTDB taxonomy): domain Bacteria; phylum Bacteroidota; class Bacteroidia; order Bacteroidales; family PUMT01; genus JBBIHY01. Next base: position 290,567 of record JBBIHY010000002.1, on the reverse strand, counting down.
CTATCCGGCAAGAAGGTGGATATCAAAAACTAGAACCGTTCCAATTGGGAGAAAAAGAAATTGCTTTCCCATGCAGCAGTTGCATCACAATCAGAACCGTGAACTGCATTCCTTCTCATATTTTGCGCAAATAATTTTCGTATTGTCCCCGGAGCTGCCTTTTCGGGGTCAGTATTGCCAATTAATTTTCTAAAATCCTCAACAGCATTGTCTTTTTCAAGAATTGCTGCAACAACAGGTCCACTGGTCATAAATTCCACCAGGCCATCATAAAACTCCTTGCCCTTATGAATGGCATAAAAATCTCCGGCTTGTGAGGGCTTGAGCCTGATTAATTTGATGGCAGAAATACGAAAACCTGCCTCATTGATTTTTGAAAGGATTGGCCCAATGAGATTGTTTTCAACCGCACAGGGTTTAACCATGGTAAATGTAATTCTTCCAGCCATTTTTTAAGGTATTAAATTTGCGGAAACCTGAATTAGATTGGGTTTTATATTTATCTTTGGACACTGGAATACGAATTAAAATTAAAAAAACTTTGATAATAACTGATTCCGATCAAAAAGATTTATTAACAGGCAAAATCGGAAAATCTGAAAGCTTTGCGATTATCACCCATATTAACCCCGATGGTGATGCGATTGGTTCTTCGCTTGGTTTGCATCATGCCCTGTGCAACCGTGGAGCCAAATCAAAAGTGATAGTACCAAATGACTTTCCGGCATTTCTCAAGTGGATGCCTGCTTCGGATGAAATTTTGGTGTATGAAAGACGCAGATCAGAAATTGAAGACTGGTTCTCTCATGTTGAGGTTGTCTTTTTTCTTGATTTCAATGACCTGGAAAGACTGGGCAGGCTCAAAAAAGTAATTGATAATAAAAAAGTTTTCAGCGTTTTAATCGATCATCACCCCGATCCGGAGAATTTTGCTGATATCCTCCTGTCGGAAGTATCTGTGAGCTCCACCGCCGAGCTGGTGTACAGGTTTATCCAGCAATTTATGGGAAATGAAATCATAGATAAGAAGGTTGCTGAATGCATTTATGCAGGCATCATGACCGATACCGGATCTTTTTCCTTCAATTCCTCAAGACCCGATACATACCACATCATAGCTGAACTACTATCAAAAGGTATCAATAAGGATATTATTTACAGTAAGGTTTATGATAATTTCTCAGAACAAAGAATGAAGTTACTGGGGTATTGCCTGGATAAAAAAATGACGGTTCTCCCTGAACTGGGAACAGCATACATTTGTCTGACTGCGGAGGAGAAAAAAAATTACAATTTTCAGCCGGGCGACTCGGAGGGTTTTGTGAATTATCCCCTTTCTATTTCCGGAATATTCTTTTCGGTGTTTTTTATGGAAAATAGTGGTAAGGTGAAATTATCCTTCCGATCAAAGGGCGACTTCCCGGTCAATTACTTTGCTTCCAGGCATTTTCAGGGGGGTGGTCATATAAACGCTGCAGGTGGGGAAACAGATTTGCCTATTGATAAGGCTGTAGACAGATTTTTAGGTCTGCTTCCTGCTTACATTCAAGAATACAGGAATGGAAAATTTTAGCAGATTCGTTTTTTTATTGCTGGTACTGTTCAGTTTCTCCTGCGGCTGGCGCGAATCTGCCGTTGAAAAGCCTCCGGAGGCCGATCCGGGAAAAGAACAGCTAATGGGTGCCAACCGGCAATTACTTGAAAGGGACACTGAGCTAATCAGGAAATATATCGCCCGCCGTGGTTGGGAAATGCAGACAACATCATCGGGTTTGTATTATTTTGTTTATGAGGCGGGTGAGGGAGAACCTGCGCAGAATGGGGATATTATCAGAATGAATTACAGACTAAGCCTGCTGGATGGTACACTTTGCTACACAAGTGATGAAGATGGTCCTTTGGTATTCCGTGTTGGGAAAGGGGGAGTAGAGTCAGGACTTGAAGAAGCTGCACTTTTGCTGCGGCGGGGAGATAAGGCAAGATTGATTCTTCCTCCGTTTCTGGCACATGGATTAACGGGTGACCAGAATAAAATTCCTCCCCGGACGGTGATTGTATATGAAGTAGAAGTAATCTCCGTTACCAGGTAGCATATCATAATGAAAACAATGCCATGATTCATAAAATGTTATTAATTTTACGCTTTCAGAAATTTCATCTTCCCATGGCAAGGGTAGTTTATTTTCTTTTTTTTGCAATCCTTTTGGTTTCATGCGATTCCAGGCCGGATTTTCCCGGTTATTCAAAATCCCGTGACGGATTTCATTACAAGCTCAGGAAAATAGGTGATGGAAACAGACTTGCACAGGTGGGAGATTATGTAACCGTTGACCTTGCCTACAAAACTCTTGGCGATTCCTCATTCTTTACCGGACGCAGGAAGTTTCAGTTAACACAGCCTCAGTTCAAGGGGTCGTTGGATTATTGTTTTTTGATTCTGGAGGCTGGTGATGCTGCAAGTTTTATTATTTCTGCAGCTGATTTTTTTATTCGCACACTCGAAACCTCACTTCCCACGTTCCTTAATGAAGAGGATTTGATGATTGTGGATATTGATATGATTGAAATTCAGTCGGAAGCTGAGTATTTAAGGGAGAAAGAAGCATTCCTGCATTGGATAGATGACTTTGGTGAGTACGAAAGAGTTCTTTTGGCACAGTTTTTCAGTAAGGAGCAGATTAACGTAGCTCAGTCCGAATCAGGGTTGTACCTGATCAATCTGCATGAAGGTTCAGGAAAGCAGGTTCAACTGGGAGATACTGTTGAGGTGCATTACGAGGGAAGATTTTTGAACGGAAAGTTCTTTGATTCTACCAAAATGAGGGAGGAGGCATTTCAGTTTATATACGGACAGGAGTGGCAGGTTGTGGATGGACTCGAGAAGGCTATCGGACAAATGCGGGAAGGAGATATTTCGCTGGTGATATTGCCCTCTCAGCTGGCATTTGGAGAAAGAGGCTCTTCTACCGGTATTATTCCTCCATTTACCTCATTGATTTTCGAAGTTGAAATAAAAAGTGTACGCGAGGGTTTTAATTAAATGAACCATGAAAAAAATAGTAATTTTATTTATATTGATAACTGGGGTTGCCTTCCCTTCCTGCAATAAATTTAATGACGATGCTGCTCAGCAGAGAGAAAAAAAGCTTCTGGAGAGATACCTGTTAGAAAATAACATTACAATCCCTCCAACCTCGTCAGGGTTATATCATGTAATTATTGACCCTGGTGCTGGCACAACCCCGGGGTTAGATGATTTCTTAATCATTGAATACACTGCCACGCTTATAAATGGAACTGTTTTTGATACTAGTAATGAAGCACTTGCTATTGCAAAAAATGTCCACAATCCAGATGCTTTATACGGACCATTTAAATTCCAGCTAAAGGAAATAGTATTAAAAGGTCTGAAGGAGGGCTTGTCGCTTATGCGAAAAGGAGAAAAGGCCAGACTAATTATACCTTCCAAATTGGCCTATGGCAGTAAATCTTTCGGAATTATCCCCCCTTATTCCACGCTTATTTATGAAGTGGAACTACTGGATATTATTTCAAATCCAGTTGCTCATGAAGAGTCATTACTTGCACAGTATTTAATTGATAATTCTATTACTGTACCACCCACTTCATCGGGGTTATATTATATTGAGAATCAGGCAGGTACTGCAAATATAGTAGAGACCGGGATGCGTGTGGTATTGCATTATCATGCAAAATTACTAGATGGAAGAGTTTTTGATTCAACCATTGGTCGGATTCCATACGAATTTGTTGTTGACCAGTCCAATGTAATAGCAGGCCTGAATGAGGCAGTAAAACTTATGAAAGCGGGGCGAGGAAAAGCAACCCTGATAATTCCTTCCAAAATTGCCTATGGAGCAACAGGGTCCCCTAACAGGAAGGTTCCTCCCTATACAACTATCATTCTGGAGATTGAATTGATTGAAGCTTATTATCAATAGTTTTGTAAAATTTCTATGGTAAATTTCAACTTTGGTTTTTCCTGTGAGAATGAATTGATATTTTAAAAAACTTATTTTGCAAAGAAGAATATGGAAAAGAAGATATATTATGTTTTTTTGGTTTTACTTCTATTATTAGCACAAAGCTGTGATGATAACAGTAACATTCTGCAAGAAAGGGAGATGCGCTTATTGGAGATTTATCTAAAGCAAAATGGAATAACTGAAAAACCCTTGCAAAGTGGATTGTATTACATTCCTGAAGTAGAAGGAACTGGATTAAAAGCAGAAAGTTCTGATTTTGTTTTAGTTCTTTATACAGCTCAATTAATTGATGGGAAGGTTTTTGATACTACTGACGAACAACTTGCAATTATAAAAGGTATTCATAGTAATACTGTTTTGTATGGACATTCAAAAATAAAGCTGGAGAAGTTGAATATCAAGGGAATTGAAGAAGGCTTAAAACTTATGAAAGAAGGCGGCAAAGCAAGATTAATCATTCCTTCTAAACTTGGTTATGGCCCTAAGATCATAAACAATGTTCCTGCCTATTCCACATTAATCTATGATATTGAATTAGTTAAGGTTATCAGAGATCCTGTTGCGTTTGAATCAGAAGAGATTCAAAATTATATTGCTCAATATTCTGATTCAATGCATTTAGTTGTTGCAACAAAATCATTTCAATCAGGTTCTGTTACCCATAACTGGTATTACATTCAACTCAATGAAGGCCAGGGTGATAGCATTAAGAAAGACTACAAAGTATACCTATATTATGAAGGAAGATTGGTTGATGGAAGGGTTATTGACCGGAATTTTGGAAACACCAGTCCATTTAATTTTACGGTTGGAGGAACCGGGGCTATTAAGGGTATGGATCTGGCAGTGCAGGAAATGAAAAAAGATGGCAAAGCCAGGGTATTGATTCCTTCTGCACTTGGTTACGGGGAAGCAGGAAGTGGTAAAGTCCCTGCTTTTTCGCCGCTGGTATTTGACATTCTTGTTACCAGGTTTGATACAGTTGCAACTCCCCGATAAGAAAAATCGCAGGCTGCTTATTCAAAAACGGCCTGTTTTTTTTCCATGCAGCTATGGACCTGGTTTGAATAAATTCGCCGGAATCGGTAATTTTTGCAGCGATGCATAAAAATGTTGAGTCGGCGCAGATGGAAACGATATCATTAAATAATTGGTCGTTTCGGTAGGGAGTTTCAATGAAAATCTGCGTTTGTTTATCCGCAAGCAACTTTTTTTCAAGGTATTTTAGTTTTTCTGCTCTTTCCTGCTTTTTCACAGGGAGATACCCGTTAAAGGCAAAGTTTTGACCATTAAATCCCGAAGCCATTAAGGCAAGAAGAATTGAGGAAGGGCCTGTGAGGGGCACTACCCTGAAGGTTTTTTTATGAGCCAATGCTACAATGGCTGCACCGGGGTCTGCCACTGCAGGTGTACCGGCTTCTGACATCAATCCCATGTTATGCCCTTGGTCAAGAGGTTTTAAAAGCTCCGGAATATCTTCCTGCCTGGTATGTTCGTTTAACAGAAACAATTCAATTTCCTGAATGGGAAAATTTGACCTGATACGCGACAAATAGCGTCTTGCAGTCCTCTCGTTTTCAACAATGAAATGCTTTAGGTTTCGTGTTATACCAAGAACACCGTTTGGTATTACATGCTCAAAATCATTTTCTGAAATGGTTTTTGGAATAAGGTATAAAATCCCTGTAGAGATTGCTGTCATAATTCTTTCAATAGAGACTTCTTTTGCAAAGGTAAAATTGCTAATAAAATTCACAGGTTCAAAAACAAACGGTTATATTTGAAAAGGAATTTACAACACATCACTTTGAAAATTACATTTTTGGGCACAGGTACATCCCAGGGCGTTCCCGTAATTGCCTGTCAGTGTGCTGTTTGTCAGTCTTCAGACAGTCGTGATAACCGATTACGCACTTCGGTTTTGGTTGAGGAAGGTGATTCTGTATTGTTATTAGATTCCGGACCTGATTTCAGACAGCAGATGCTCAGGCAAAAGGTTCAGAAACTGGATGCAATTTTATACACTCACGAACACAAGGATCATATTGCCGGGCTGGATGAAGTGCGTGCCTTTAACTTTCTTTTACAGAAACCAATTGATTTGTATCTCGAAGAAAGAGTGCTGGAAGCGCTGAAGCGCGAATTTTCCTATGTGTTTGCCGAATACAAATACCCCGGTATTCCCCAGATTATACCCCACCTGTTAAAAGGGGAGGAATTTCATATTAATGGAATCAAAGTGATTCCGATTAGGGCATTTCACCATAAACTACCTGTTTTGGGATTCAGAATTGGAGATTTCACCTATATCACCGATGCAAATTATATTCCAGAGGAGGAGAAGGAAAAAATAATTGGTACACGGCACCTGGTTGTAAATGCCTTAAGGAAGCAAAAACACATTTCTCATTATACTCTCGCTGAAGCGGTTAGTCTGATAAACGAATTTAGTCCTCGCAGGGGGTATATTATTCACGTGGGACACCAGATGGGACTGCATGAGGAAATACAAAAGGAACTCCCGCCAAATATTCTGCTTTCCTACGATGGATTGGTCATTGAAACCTGATAAAAAAAGTCATTTATAACGATTATAACTGACAATACTGTCAACAGGTTTTCTTGTTTTTGTTCGCAGTTTCCCCGATGAGGGGTATCCAAGTGTAATTATTAAAACCGGCCTTGCATCGGAGGGGATATGCAGCAGTTTTCTGACCTTTTTCTCATTAAACCAACCTATCATGCAGGAGCCCAGACCTTCGGCGTGTGCCTGCAGACAAAAATGCCCGGCAGCGATTCCTATGTCAATCAGGGTAAACTTTTTATCTTTTATGATTTCACCCAACAAGGAAGTGATATTTGGTTTTTCCATTACCAGGGTTACCAGCACCGGGGCCTGCTTTGTAAAATGATTCAGTGGAAGTAGTATATCAGAAGTAGCATCGGCAAGTTCGTTTTTCAGTCGGGATTCCTCTGTCACGATGAATTTCCATGGTTGTGCATTGCATGCCGATGGAGCAAGCCTGGCGGCTTCCAGGCAACGGTTCAGTTTATCCCTTTCAACAGGTATGTTTAGGTATCCCCTCTCGCTATGCCTTGTCTGAATGATCTCAAGTAAATATTCTCCCTTAACTAATTCCATTTTCAGGTGCTTGAGAAAATATGAATATCGTTTGGCTCAAATATTTTTTTGCTGGTGGTTACATTTGCCAGTTTTACCATGAGTGCAGCCACATCACCTGCATTGTTTGGCCTGTATTTCCTTAGCCTGCCCAGAAGCAGGAAGAACAAAAAATTGAAAAGCAGTTTTGCAATTTCTTCCAGAAGTCTGAACTCCCTTCTTTTGCCAAGCAATAGTGAAGGCCTCAGTATAACATGCTTCTGGTAGGGAATGCTTAAAACAGCCTGTTCCATCAGCCCCTTGGTTCTCAGGTAAAAATTTTTTGAGTTGTGATTAGCCCCAACAGAAGAAACAACCAGGAAACTTTGTATCCCGTTTTCATTTCCTGTATTTGCCAAATCAATCACTAAATCATGATCAATTTTCTTAAAGTTTTCCTGGCTACCAGCCTTTTTCATGGTTGTACCAAGGCAGCAGAATAGATCATTACCGGTTATTCCGGGTTTCAGGTCTGCGAGATTGGAAAAATCAGTATGAATAAGTTGAATCTTTTCATGCTGAACAGGCAGAATGCTTCTTGAAAAAACCTTGATTTTTTCATACCTGTCATCAGAAAGCAGGCGCATTAGTACATAATTGCCAACCAAGCCTGAGGCCCCGAATAATATTGCTGTTTTCTTAGGCATTTTTTATTATGGATAATTATAACTAATAGCCTGCTGCATTTCCGTCCTTTCTTGATTCAGAAGCGCCAATAAATACTTTGTTTGCCGCATCGTATTGAATGGCCTGGTAACCTCCATATCCGCCAAGATCAAATTGTATCCGGTGACCTTTTTGCATAAGATCTCTGATGGTTTCATATGGAAATCCTGTTTCCAGGTGAACAACCCCACCGGTGGTCATTTTCTCCCCGGTTGGCTCGGAGGACCCTGAGTGTTGCATTCTTGGAGCGTCACCAGCTTCCTGGAGATTCATGCCAAAATCAACCAGGTTAACAACAATCTGTACATGACCCTGTGGTTGCATGGCACCACCCATAACACCAAAGCTTACCCAGGGCTGGCCGTCTTTAGTTATGAAAGCAGGTATAATGGTATGAAACGGCCTTTTACCCGGTTCATATGTATTGAGGTGTCCTTCTTCAAGATTAAAACTTTCTCCCCTGTCCTGAAGTACAAAACCAAGTCCATCGGGTGTCATACCTGAGCCCATTCCCCTGTAGTTGCTCTGAATAAGCGAAACCATATTGCCATGCTTATCGGCAACTGTAAGGTATATGGTATTCCCCTGCTCTGGAGTGCCGGGTTCAACCCTTCGTGCGGCTCTGTCAGGATGAATAAGTTCCCTTCTCTGGGCGGCGTATTCCTTTGAAATCAGCCATTTTACGGGAATTTCATTGAATGCAGGATCAGCATAGTATTTTGCCCTGTCCTCAAATGCCAGTTTTTTTGCCTCAATCAACAAATGCAGGTACTCTGCACTGCCAAATCCCATACTTTTTATATCGTAACCTTCAAGGATATTTAACATCTGAAGGCCTGCAATTCCCTGTCCGTTGGGTGGCAGTTGCCATACATCATAGCCCCGGTAATTTACCGAAACAGGGTCAATCCATTCCGAGGTGTGTGAAGCCAAATCCTCATATGTAAGGAAGCCACCCTGTTTCTGAATAAAATTGGCGATAGTTCGGGCAATTTCGCCCTTGTAAAATGCATCCCTCCCACCTTTTGCAATTTTTTCATAGGTGTTTGCAAGCTGCGGGTTTTTGAAAATCTCTCCCTTTTGGGGCATTTTCCCATCGGGCATATAGGTTTCCTTAAAATTCGGATACTGACCCAGTATATTGGCCGAGCGACTCAGATAATAGGCAATGACTTCAGTAACGGGAAATCCTTCCCTGGCGTAGCGGATGGATGGTTCAAGTATTGTTTTCATGGGAAGTTTTCCGAATTTTCTATGCAGCTCGAACCAGCCATCAACTGCCCCGGGAACGGTGACTGGCAAGGGTCCATAAGAGGGTATTCGTTCCAGCCCCTTTTCCCTGAAATAATTCAGAGTAAGAGATTTAGGTGACCTCCCGCTGCCATTCAGTCCATATAATTCTTTTGTTTTTGCATCCCACACAATGGCGAATAAATCTCCTCCTATGCCACATCCCGTTGGCTCCATAAGGCCAAGAGCCGCATTCGCCGCAATGGCAGCATCAACTGCAGTACCGCCCTTTTTCAGAATATCCAGGGCAATTTGTGTAGCCAGGGGATGGCTCGTAGCTGCCATGCCGTTTTGGGCAATCACTTCAGACCGGGTTGCAAAGTTCCACCCGCTGATTCTGTCCTGTGAGGGGAGACAATGTATGAAAACCAACGACATGAATGAGGAAACAATGAACTTTTTCATGTGGTTCAATAATGGTTGAAAGTCCTCAAATGTAAGAAAATTCTCAGAACTTTATCAGTTCCTTCTGTTATTGGAGGGAACCTGACAGCTTTACTGATTTTTTCGACAAAGTATTTTGAACCTGATTATTTGTATTTTTGTTCAGAATTTTATCAACCCCTTAAATTACATGGTATGAAAAGAATTATTTTTTTAATGGTACTGCTTGTTGTTCTGGTAACCGGAGCTTTTTTTCTATACCGAAATTATAAGGCAAATAAGATATTTGACAGGGCAGTCGAATTAATGGAGGTTGGCAATTATGAGCATGCCCTGCCGGAACTTAATACTTTTCTGAAATTGAAGAGAAGAAATGAGAATGCCTACCTGAAACGAGGCATAGTGAGGGCCTACATGGGTGATGACCAGGGAGCGGTAGAAGATTATACGGAAGCCCTCAGATTGAAGGGCGGGTTTGTGGAAGCTAATTTCTACAGGGGAATCTCTTACATTGAAACAAATGATTTTGATTTGGCAATTGAGGATTTGAAGATTGCTTCCGGAGCGCAGTTTAATGCGGCCGCTTCCAACACATTTCTTGGAAAGGCAAGGGCCTCATTGCAGAAATATGAAGAAGCGATTGAGAATTACAATAATGCAATTCAGATTGACAGTACCTATGCCCTGGCTTATTTTTACAGGGGAATTTCACTGGCAAACCTCGGTGATTTGGTTGCTGCGGTAAGGGATTATAATAAAGCATTGGAGTTAAAAGGAGAAATTGAGGATTTGTATTTGCTCCGCGCTGAATCGCTTGGTACACTGGAAGATTTTACAGGAGCTATTGAAGATTACAACAGGATAATCGATGCAGGAGGAGGCAACGCGGAACTGTATAAAAAGAGAGGGGTTTTTAAGTTTCAGATACAGGATTTTCAGGGTGCAATCAAAGATTTAAGCATGGCCCTCCTGGAGATAAAAAACGATTATGAAATTTATTACTACCTTGGGAGCGCCCGTGCCATGACCGGGGGGCTTAATACTGCCCTGGACGAGTTTTCAAAGTCCCTGCAGTTGAATCCGCAAAATGCAAAGGCATATTACAACAGGGGGCTGGCGAAATTGCAACTTGGGGATTTAAAAGGGGCCAAAGGCGATCTTAACAAGTCGATTCGCCTGGATCCTGAAAACAAAATGTCCTATTACCTGAGAGGTACGGCCAGCGCGTTAGAGCAAAATTACAAGTCTGCCCTGGATGATTACAGCAGGGTAATTTCGCTCGACAAAACAATGTCTACTGCCTATTTTAACCGCGGCATAACCTTTGAAAATCTTGGTCAATACAAGGAAGCAGCCGAGGATCATACCCGGGCTATTGAACTGGATCCTAAATATGCCCATGCTTATTACGCAAGGGGAGTAGCACTTATTAATCAAAACAAATTTGCTGAAGGTTGCGCTGATTTTAAAAAAGCTCTGGATCTGGGGAAAAAGGAGGCGCAGGAAATGTTATTAATATATTGTGAGCAGTTTATTGAAAAAAACTAATGCAATGAAAACCAGGCTATCCTTACTGCTTTCATTTTACCTTTTCCTGCAATTGCCTGTTTTCCCGCAGGATATGGCAAAGGCCATAGATTCCATCGCCAGGAGTTACATACAGCCATATTCGGGAATGACAATCATGGTGGAGAAAGATGGCGAGGTTGTATACAATCAGGGACTCGGGTATGCCAACCTGGAAACCAAATCAAGGGTGAACGAAAATACCCGTTTCAACCTTGGGGCTCTGTCAAGGCAGGTTACAGTGTTGGCACTGCTTCAGATGGCAGAAACAAAACGGGTTTCGCTGGATGAAAAAATTGTGGATATTATTGATTTCCCGGATTTTGGAAAGGAAATTACCGTTTATCACCTGCTCACGCATACCTCGGGATTGCCTTCCTATTTGAGCCTTATTGAACGGGACAGAACCACCCCCGTTGCCAATACGGAAGCACTGAACCTGGTAAAGGCCTACGGGAAGACAGATTTTGAGCCAGGTACACGCTACAGGGTTACTCCAACTGATTATGCACTGCTTGCAATGGTGATTGAAAAGAAATCGGGAATGAGTTTCGAAAGGTACCTGCAGAGAAGATTATTCAGGTCAATGGGTATTCGTGATCAGGTTGTGGCACAAAAAAGGATGAACCGGATAAAGAACAGGGCCACCGGCTATATTTTCAGGGGAGACACAGGATTTAGTTCCAATGATCCGGGTTTGTATACAACAATTCACGGGGAGGCTGGTATTTACCTGTCTCCTGATGAGTATAAAAAAGTTCTTTATGCAATGACCAGGGAAGGGCTCTTAACCGAATCCTCGCGGAATTTGATTTTTGCCCCGGCAAAATACAAAAGCGGGAATGAAATATACCCGCAGGTTGGGTTGGCCTGGTCGGCAGGGCAGGAGAAAAGAGTAAGATTTTTTTATCAGAGCGGTCCCAATAATGGATTTACCAATTACGTGATTATCCTGCCCTCGGAGAATCTTACGGTTGTTCTATTGTCAAACCAGGCCGGATTATTTCAACTGCTGGATAAAATCATTTACCCCATTCTCAATTTATATACAGGCGATCATTTCAGGGAAAGAATCAGGTAGGAATTAATCAGATATCCAGCAGAAGTGCCATGGGATCATTTCCCCCTGTGAGCATTTTGAGGGGATTTTCAATAAATTCCTTCACCTTTACCAGGAAACCAACAGAATCCCGTCCGTCAATTACCCTGTGATCATAGGAAAGTGCAATATACATCATGGGGCGGATTTCAACTTTCCCATTGATTGCCACCGGTCTGTCTACAATGTTATGCATACCCAGTATACCCGATTGCGGTGGATTCAGAATGGGTGTTGACAGGAGTGAGCCAAAAACACCCCCGTTGGTAATTGTAAAACTACCACCTGAGAGATCATCAAGGGATATGCGATTTTTTCTGGCCTTTTCGGCAAGTTCTGCAATGTTTCTTTCTATATCGGCAAGGGTCATGGTTTCGGTATTCCTGATTACAGGAACCATAAGGCCTTTGTCGGTTTGAACGGCAATACCAATATCGAAATACAGGGGAGTTACAATCTCATCATTCTCCAGGTAAGAGTTCACCATGGGATGAAGCTTAAGTGCTTCGGTAGCTGCCCTTGTGAAAAATGACATATATCCCAGTTTGATGCCGTGTTTCTCAACGAACTGGTTCTGGTACTTTTTTCTCATTTCCATAACTGCGCTCATATCCACCTCGTTGAAGGTGGTGAGCATGGCCGTTTCATTTTTTACGGAAACCAGTCTCTCACTGATTTTTTTTCTGAGAGAACTCATCTTGTTTCTCGCAACATCCCTTGTGATGTCGGGCTTTTCCATTAAACGGGAACTACCCTGTGCTTTTGTGTTCAAGGCAAGTTCTACTTCCCGTTTTCCTATTCTCCTCAGACCGGAAATAATGTCTTCAACGCTCACTCCGTGTTCCTTCATCATTTCTTTTGCAACCGGGGAAACCTTCACATCAGGAAATTCTTTTTTCTCATCCTGTGTTTCTTTGGAGGGTTTTTCTTTTTCCGGGGATCTCTGTTCAGGTGCTTTCGCAGTTTCTTTTTCGGCGGGCTGACTTTCAGGAGTCTTTTCTTTTTTGGATTTTTCTTTTGGTGCTGAAGCTGAGGTATCAATTTTGCATGCCACACTGCCAACCTGAGCAGAAGTACCAGCTTCTATAAGAATACTGATTGTCCCACTTTCTTCAGCAATCAAGGGCAATGTGGCTTTGTCCGATTCAATTTCACCAAGTTCCTGGTCTTTTTCAACATAATCGCCGTTTTGAACGAACCATTGGGAAATTTCGACTTCGGTGATGGATTCACCCGGACTGGGTATTTTTATTTCAACAATCATTGCGGAAAGCGGGTTTTTGACAATTTACAAAATTATAATTTCTAAACTTCCTGGTTGAATTCCTTCATGGAGAATTTACTGCATCTCATGCCGCAATATTTTCTTGCCAGTTCACAATCACATTGTTTGTAAACCTTGCTCAGAATTTTTGCAAGCCGCTTGTTGTGCAGTTCAAGTAATCCTCCGGCCGGGCTGCCGCTTGCAGGCCTTGCGATCGGCAGCAGTTTTACCTGCTTGAAATTCATGTGAATGAACGGCCAGGCACCCATATTTTCGGGCTCATCCTGAGCCCATACATACCTTTCGGCTTTTTTATATTTCTTAATAATTTGCTGCAGCTGCTTTTCAGGAAATGGATACAGTTGCTCAATACGAACAAGTGCCGTATCGCTGGCTTCCAGCTCTTCTTTTTTCGCAATGAGATCATAATACAGCCTTCCCGATGTAAATACCACCTGCATTACATCCTCAGGCTTTGCCGTATCATCGTCAATTACTTCCCTGAAACCTCCCGAAGTAAAATCCTCCATTCCGGATATACAGCGTGAATGTCTTAAAAGACTTTTTGGTGTTAATATGACCAGGGGAATCCTGAAGGGTCTTTTAATCTGCCTTCGTAATACATGGAAAAAATTGGCAGGGGTGGTGCAGTTCACAACCTGCATATTGTTGTTGGCCGAAAGGGTCATAAATCTTTCCAAACGGGCACTGGAATGTTCTGGTCCCTGCCCCTCATAGCCATGAGGAAGGAACAGGACAAGGCCGTTCATCAGTCCCCACTTTTCCTCTGCAGAACTGATAAACTGATCAATAATGACCTGGGCAACATTATGGAAATCTCCAAACTGTGCTTCCCATATCGTGAGACCTTTTGGAATGGTTAATGCATAGCCGTACTCAAACCCCATCACCCCATACTCGGAAAGAGGTGAATTATATACATTAAATTTGGCCTGTTTGGTATCAAGGTACTTAAGAGGGAAGTATTTTTCATCTGATTCTTCTACAGTGTAAGCTGAATGACGGTGAGCGAAGGTTCCACGTTCGGAATCCTGACCACTTATCCTGACAGGATGACCTTCAAGAAGTAAACTTCCATAGGCAAAAATCTCGCCCATGGCCCAATCGATCTTATTTTCCTTAATTAATTGCTTTCTGTCATTGAGAATTCGCTCAATCTTACTGAAAAACTTCTTGTCGGGGGGCAGGATATTTACCTTATCAGAGATGAATTCTATTAGTTCGCTTTCAACAGAGGTGTCAGGGGATTTATCGAAATCCTCGGGCAGGGAATAACGGAAATCCTTCCATTCATTCTTCATGAATTGCTGGATTCTGACAACTGCATTTGGATCAGATATGCTGAATTTTGTTTCGAGAATATCGAAATAATCCTTTTCCAACTGTTTGATTTCTTCCTCGGTATAAATACCCCCTGCAACAAGTTTTTTGGAGTAAATATCCCTGGGATTAGGATGCGTACTGATTTTCCGGTAAAGCAGGGGCTGGGTAAAACGAGGTTCATCCCCTTCGTTGTGGCCATAACGCCTGTAGCACAAAATATCGATAAACACATCGGTGTGAAAAGTCTGCCTGTATTCCATTGCAAGCCTTATCGTATGCACGAGTGCTTCCACATCGTCGCCATTCACATGAAAAACGGGTGATTTGGTCACTTTGCCAACATCTGTACAATAGGTAGATGACCGGGCATCAAGGTAATTGGTTGTAAATCCTACCTGGTTATTGATTACGAGGTGGATGGTGCCCCCCGTACCATATCCGTTTAGTTGCGACATCTGGATAATTTCGTAAACAACTCCCTGGGCAGCAATGGCGGCGTCACCATGAATCAGAATGGGCGCCAGCTTTTTCCTGTTCTTCCGGTAATGATGCTTGATTTTTGCATAGGATATACCCAGAACTACAGGGTCAACAGCCTCAAGGTGCGACGGATTGGGTGCAAGGCTCAGTTTTACCTTTTTCTTGTTGGCGGTAGTGATTTCATTTTCATATCCCAGGTGGTATTTCACATCCCCAAGGGCTTTTTCCTCAGGGTAACTTTTACCGTTGAATTCATCGAAAATCTGCTCATAGGGTTTTTGAAGAATGTTGGCAAGAACATTTAACCTGCCCCTGTGGGACATGCCAATTACAAATTCTTCAATGCCAAGATCTCCGCCTTTGTCAATCACCGCTGCTAATGCGGGAATAAGGGACTCGGCCCCCTCGAGGGAAAACCTTTTCTGTCCCACAAATTTACGGTGAATAAAATTTTCAAAACCTACAGCCAGTTTGAGATGAAAATATATGAGCTTTTTCTCTTCTGCGGTGAAATTGGACTTATTCCTGGTTGTTTCCATCTTTTCCTGCAGCCAGGCAACTACTTCCGGCGTACGGATATAGGAATATTCAACACCAACCGAAGCGCAATAAGTTTGCTCCAGGTGTACAATAATATCTTTCAGTTTTGCTGGTCCGATTCCAATTTGCTTACCAGCCTGGAAAACGGTTTCCAAATCGGCCGGGGATAATCCAAAATTCTCGATGGCAAGGGTAGGGGAGTATTGCCTGCGGATTCTGACCGGGTTGGTTTGCGTAAAAAAATGCCCTCTTTGCCGGTATCCTTCAATCAGTTTTATTACTTTGAATTCCTTATCAAAAACCAATGTTCCGGAAACGGGGAAATTTTTCCTGGCAAACTCAAAGCCTTCGAAAAATTTTCTCCAGGACTCTTCAACCGAGTCAGGATTTTCAAGGTATTGATTGTACTGTTTTTCAATTACACTGATATCGGCATTTCCCAGGTATGAAAACTTATCCATGTGAAAGTGTGATATTAAAACTCTCGGCAGCTCAATATTTTCACAAAAGTAGCAATATTTTTATTATGTAAATAATTAAATATTTGCACATTCGTTCACAGATTTGCCTGTTTGTATCCAAAAACTTTGTTCTTTTTTACATATTGGGCAACTTTTTCAGGCACACAGTTTTCCCAATCAGGATCACCGTTTTGGATCAGTTCAAGGACTCTTTCTGAATTTATCTTCAGGGACTCAAGTTTGCTTGGCTGAACATCAATGATGAACTTATTGGCTATGAGGTGCTGGTAGAGATGTTTCAGTTCATCGGGCTGGTCAATATTCCTGGTTGTTAGAATTTCCTCACTGCCTCGTTTGATCGAAGGGTATACATAAAGTTTCATGTTTTGGGTAAACAGTTTCCCGAAAGCTTCCAGTATGCCTCCCTTCAGCTCGGTATAGTATTCTTTTTTCCACACATTGATGAAGGTAGGTATCCCAATAACGATGCGCAGTTTTTTAATTTTGAACCTTGAAAAGTAGGAAACCAGTTTGTAGTATTCCCTGAAATTGGAAATCATCACATTCTGACCCAGTTCATTGAGCAGGTTTACCCTGTCGAGGAAGTCCCTTTCATCCAGGGAACCCTCCTGCATCAGGTTATTCAGGGTGATTTCACACAGGGAGATTGTGTTTTCGGGTGAATAATCCTCATCTCTTCCAAAAAGATCGTAACTGGTTTGCAGCATGTCAAAACCTACGGTGGTGATTGGCCTGAAACGCCCCCTGAATGCCAGTACATTTTTTTTATACAGCATGTCATCAGGTTGCTGAACCCTGCCTGTTGCATCAAACATGGTGGCACTGGTCATTCCGTTTTTCACCAGTTGTACACTCAAAAGCCGGTTATCCACATAGGATAAATCTGGTCCGCTCATGCGCAGCATGTTAATTTCAATCCTGTCCCTGTCGAGATTGTCCATCAAGGATTGAATGAAAATATTCGGCCTGTCATGAAAATGAATGCAGGCAAATACCAGGTTTACACCCAAAGCCCCCAGTGTATACTGCTGCAGCAAAGTATCATTTTCCAGCAGGTTAACATGGAGTATTACCTGGTTGGGGTCCTTTTCTGGCGCGAGTTGAAACCGCATGCCCATCCAGCCGTGGCCCTGGTTATCCTTGTTGTAGTTAAGGGTAACAACAGTGTTGGCATAGGCGAAAAAGCAGGTCTTGTTACCCATTTTTTCTTCCAGGGTGATAATCAGTTCAGAGTATTCTTTCTCCAGCATGAGCATCAGCCTCTCTTCGGAAACATAGCGGCCGGGTTTTTTCTTATTGTATATGAAGTCGCTGAAAGTTTTGTCGTAAGCAGATATGGATTTTGCAATGGTACCCGAAGCACCTCCTGCCTGGAAGAATGCACGCGCTACTTCCTGCCCGCCGCCTATCTCAGCGAGGGTACCGTAAAACCTTGGATTCAGATTAATTGACAAGGCTTTGTTTTTTATGCTGAGGATTTCTCTTTCCATCATTCGCAGAAATTGAATATATTACAGGTATTAATCTTTCAACAAAGTTAAGGATGTAAATGAATAATTTAAGGTTTTAAGATTTGATCAAGGAGTTAAGTTTTTGACCAATTGCAGAAATGCACCTGCATATGTAATTAAACATCTGATTAATTTATGAATTAAGCTTTTTTGAAAAAATGAGGATTTGGAAGTAGTTTGACATATTGCCTGTATCAAAGTAAATTAGTTGATTGCTTTTTTGTAACCTTTTAGAAACTAGTACGTAAATTTTCATTAATTGTGGTGATTAAAATGAATAATAATGTACTATTAACAATTTCTTTTTTGTATGAAATTTAGCATAATGGCTGATTGCAATCCGCTCAGAATTAGAACTCTGGGTTTTGTTATTTTTCTTTTAATTTCACTGTCTTTATCGGACCTCTTTTCACAAACGCATTATTACTCCTACATTGGAGTGCAGAACAGTTCCTGGCATAATCCAAATACATGGACTACAACACCCGGAGGATTTGATTCACAGGATCCGGCTGTGCCAGGCGCGAATGATATAGTTCATATTGTTGGTACCAGGAATGTTGTGCTCAATCAGAATGTTATTACAAGCGGACTTACCATTAACATTGAAGCCGGATCTACCCTTACGATAGGCACCTATACCTTTGCTGCCATTAATTCACTTAACGGACAGGGTAGAATCGTGATTAAAGCCTCCTATTTTCCTGCTGTTACAACCAATAACCTTGTTTTACCTGGCGGCGGTACTGTGGAATACGCCGACTTTTCAGGAGTAATTCCAACCGGACAGACACAATATAACAACCTGCAGTTCAACACCACAGATAATAACGCTCACCAGTTTATTGTAAATACCAATTTAACCATAAACGGTAACCTGGTTTTATTGCGCTCTTCTGCCTCAGGAACAACCAGGCTGACGCTTGGAAATGCAGCTATCGTAAGAAATATAAATATAGCAGGTGATGTCAATGTCAGCGCCAACTCCCGGATAGATGTCGGAACATTTAACGCAGTTCATGAGATAACCGTAGGTGGCAACATGGTGAATAACGGGGAATTGTTCCTTACGAATGGTGCACGCTACACGGCTTCAACAACCGGTGCTGCCAATATTACCTTTACCGGTGCCACAAATAATACCGTAACCGGAGCTGGCAGTACAGCCCGATTCTACAGGTTTATTGTTGACAAAGGAAATGATCCCACTTTCATTCTGGATGTGAATCCCAATGCATTTGAACTGTGGTTCCGAACAGATTTGGCCAATGGGGGTGCAGATCCCAACCCAATTATTAACAAGGCATTGTGGATTAGAAATGGGACACTGAAACTGGGCACAAATATCAACATTCCTAAACTAGCCGACCAGGATGCCCAGGTGTCGGGCAATGATTTTTTTATTCCTCTGAATGGTGCCTTATGGATTGATGGTGCAACGGTGAATGTGACTGATGCCGACGGTGGCTCGGGTAATACCGGATTAACAGTAATTGGCAGATTCAGGATTACCAATGGTGTTTTTAACGGGAACAAAAGCGCCGGTATCGTTTTCAGGGGAACCGCAGAAATAACTATTGGGGGAGGAGTAGTGAATATTTCTCAATTCCGGAGATCAATAGCAGCAGGCGTTCAGATTGCCAGCTATAACCAGTCAGGTGGTGTTATTAATGTAACGGGCACTGGTGAAACCAACGAAACCTATCCCAGGTTTTCCCTGGAACTGGGAACACATTCCTTCAGAATGTCGGGAGGAACCTTAAATCTTCAGAATCCATCCGGAGCCGGTATCCTTGTTATAGGCTCAGGACCCGGTTATTTCAGTGTAACGGGGGGAACGGTAAATATTACCCTTCCAACGGGTAATATAAATGTACCTTTCTGTTCAGCGCCCCCATTGTTTAATCTTAATGTTACCAAGGCAGGAACCGGAACAGGCGGTCTTTCAATTCAGGACATACTGAGTATTGGCAATCAGCCACTTGTGCTGAATAATCATCTCACCCTGAATGCCGGTGCAAGTTTGATTACAAATAATAATAATGTGAGTATTGCCGGGGATTTTTACCTTGCCAATGGTGCACAATATGTTCACGGAACCAATACCACCAGGTTTTTCTGGAACAATTCCTCCAACAATGCAGGTTCGGTGGTTACGGTTCAACAAGGCACTGGCGATAGTCCGCTTACCTTTAACAACCTAATCATTGATAAAGCCGATGCCAATGGAACTTTTAATTCAGCCAAGACAGTCAGTATTGTCAGCCCGGGCAGGACAACCGATCATGGACTTTCAGGAAGTATTGTCGCAACCGTAAACGGAAATTTGTCTTTTAGCAGTTTCAGAAATACTCTGAATCTTGGTTCTTTTCGTCTTTCTGTAAGAGGAAATTTTGCGGGTAACAACAATGATGCAAGAATTGACAATGAAACTACTGCAGCGATTTTGCTTAATGGAACCACCCTGCAATCACTTGCTCTTGCAGGGTTAAACAGGGCAAATATTTTTCAGTTAAGCAACAATAACGGGGCTTTACTCACGGAGGCAGCCACAATGCGTCGCCTGACCCTCATCAATGGATCATTGACCATTGCCGGTAACCAGTTGACAGTATTTGAACCAGTAGCCTTCAGCGGGGCTGGATTTTCAGCCTCAAAAATGATTATTTCCATCGGATCTGCATCCGCAGGTGGTTTAAGGATGAGATTCAGAGGTGTTGGAGCTGGAACATATGTTTATCCTGTGGGTGTATCAGGAAAATATACTCCGTTTACTATGACATTAACTGGTGCAGGTACTTTCAGTAATGAGGAAAATTATATCCGTGTTACACCAGTTAACAGTGTGCATCCAAATGTTGATGCCGGTAATGAACCAGAGGCAGTTAAATATTACTGGAAAGTTCAGAGCAGCCTTGTATCCACTCCTTTACTCACCGTTGCTTACAGATTTGATTTTCTATATAATGACAGGGCAAATCCCGATGGAGGTGCAAGTGGCTGGACCATTTATAGTACAGGTTCTCCTGTAAGTAATGGGAGCTACAATGTTACAAATCCGACTCCCTGTTTCGTCAATTTTAACAATATTGGTTTTACTTCGGCAGATTTTACAGGAGGAAGGCCAAATGTGTTTAATCCCGGTCAGGTTGCCAGTACATTCCATTCTATCGCATCTGGTAACTGGAATGCAGCGGGTACCTGGACCAGAGTTGCTGGTAATAGTGGAACCTTTCCAACACCAGGTGATGCGGCACTTATCAATCCTGGTCACGTGGTAACAATGAACATCAATAATGCCGGTGCGTCTGAATTAACGATACTTTCAGGCGGAACACTGGATGTTGTTAATACTACCGGACATGTTTTTAATTCTTTGATTGGCGACGGAACCATCAGAACCTCTTCGGGTGTATTGCCGGCAACAGATGATAACCTGGCTGCATTCTCGGGTATAAACAGAAGCACAATTGAATACTACGGGACAGGGAATTATACACTGCCCACCCTTGCCACATACTTCAATATTATTTTAAGCGGCACCGGCACAAAAACCATGGCCAATGCCAATCTTACCATCCGCAACAGGATGTCGGTTTCCGGTGCACCGGTATTGATGAGTAATCTGGCGAATGGCAACCTGAATATTGCAGGACAGTTGAATATAGAAAATGCCGGTGGGTCCCTTACAATCCGTTCTGGTAATAACCGCACCATTCAGGCTAATAACCTGAGGGTTTGGACAAATGCACAATTGATTGTTCAAAATGCCGGTACCAATACTCATACCCTTACCCTGAATGGTGGAGGAATAGATGTATTGGGAACGATCGATTTATATGGCAACGGCACCAATGTATGTAATGTGGTTTTAACCGGTGCGGGTAATACAACCATTGGAAGGGATGCCAGACCGGTAAGGTTAAACAGGTTAACTGTGAATAAAAGCGAACTCTACGATGAGGTGAGCGTGACTGCCCTTTTGGATCTTGCAGGACCAACAAACGGCGCCTCCAAGGCACTTGAATTGACCAGTGGAACTTTCATCATTGAAAGAACTGACGGAGCTTCAAATATCGATATTACCCTTACCAGCGGCGGGGCAGATTTCTTCCTGCCCTCAGATGCTGCCCTGGTTATGAGGGGGACTCCATCCACACCCAACAGGATAAGGGCATCCGGTGCATCGGGTATATTTTTAAATGGACTGTTGAGCCTGTCGGGGAATGCGCAGGCATTATTTAACGGTTCTTCCAATTATTTGCAATACGGTTCATCCGGACAGGCATCCATAGAAGTACGAGGTAATGCCATATTGAATATCGGTGGTCAGTTGAGAAGGTCTGGTTCCGGTACAACAGATGCGCTCAATTATTTCCAGGATGGCGGGGAGGTTCGTATTGCAGGCATAGGTGCTCCCTTAAACTCCCGTGGAGTTTTTGAAATATTGAATCCAGGCAGCTCCTTTACGCATTTGTCGGGTACATTGTCAATTGGCCGTTCTTCCGGGTTCTCAGGCGGTGACATATATCTTGATCCACAGGATTATGAAATAGCCAGCAATGCCACGCTGACTGTTGAAGCTGCAACTACGGGCCAGAATATCAGCCTTCGCAGTGCCATTCCACTGAACCACCTTGATATTAAATCGGGGAATTCGCCGACTGTTACCCTTAATACCCTGCCATTATTTCTTGAAGGAAATATGACAATTGAGTCAGGCAGTACCTTTAATACAAACAATTTAAGCCAGACCTACGAGGGGAATTTCACGAAAGCCGGTAATTATGTTGCAGGAACGGCCGATACAGCCTATTTCAGAGGCTCAGCCCAAATCGTACAGGGTACCACTACTTTTAATCATCTTGTCATTGAGCCTGGTGTTTCTGTCAGTCTGATCGGTTCTTCAGCCATTACCGTCAACAGAAATATGGCCATATTCTCCGGAGAACTCATTGATGGAGGAAATACAATCGACATTAAGGGTAACCTTACCAATGCTGCTCTTCATACAAGTACAAATCCTGCAGCAGGAGGAATTCGGTTATCAGGTGCTGTCCTTCAGTTGGTGGACGGAACCGGAACATATGGCAGACTGGAGATTAACAACAGCAACGGAGTGAGGCTGAATTCATCCATAGCACTAAACAATAATTTTTTATTAACAAACGGAATTCTCAATATTCAGAATAACAGGCTGGCACTGGGACTGAACAGCAACATTGTGGGTGCAGGGTTTGGCTCATCCAAAATGATTCAGACCACAGGCGACATAGGTGACCTGGGATTGAGAAAAACACATCCCAGTGGAATTTCAAACTTCACTTATCCCTTAGGTTCCGCGGGGAAATATACTCCTGTTGTGATGAGTATTTCTTCCAATGCATCACCGGCATTTATTGAGATTAATCCCGTGAATTATGTGCATCCCACTATTACACCTCCATCAGGTGATCCCAACAGGGTATTGCAGTATTTCTGGAAACTGAGCAGTGATGCAACCAATATCAGTCTTGGTATGGTCTACCAGTATATTGCCGGGGATGTACGTGGCAATGAATCAGCCTATTATTCTGCACAGTTGAAAAACCATACTGATACATGGCTTAAACTGAGTACGGGAGTAGATCCTGTGGCTCACACCATTACATTCAATCAAACGAATACAAGCAGTGTGGTTTTAAACGGTATTTATACCGCAGGGGAAGAATCAGCCATTCCCGATAATGTGGCTGTATATACCGCAATTGCCAGTGGCGACTGGGACATCCCAGGCAACTGGGATTTAGGTGTACCACCTTCCGGCGTGGCAGTGACCATACCCAATGGAATTCAAATCCGCATTAATTCTGACAGGAAAAGAGTTTACAGAATGAACCTATTTGGCCGGTTGGAGATAAATCCGGCTACTACATTTCATAATTTAGGAATTCTAACCGGAACAGGTACCCTGGCGCTTGAAAATGACTTCCTGCCCCCTGGAACTCTGGATGAATTCTTTTCCTGTTCAGGAGGTACCATGGAGTATGGAGGGGCGGGGCCATATACAATTACCAATAGATACAGTACCTTCAGGAATTTGGTGATAACCGGGAGTGGTGTGAAAACATTGCCTAATCAAGGTAGTACATTCCATTATGATATTTGTAATGATTTGTCAATACTGGCAACAGCAACTCTGGCCATTTCAAGTTCCAGCATAAGGTTACAGGGGAATTTTACTAAGTCTCCCAATGCTTTTTATACCACAACTGGAAATTGGTTGAGAGCTATTGGTACATCTAACCAGACCTTTTCGGGTGATTTTTCCGGTACGAATCGCCTTTGGTCATTTCAGGTAAATAAGACAGCAGGCAATTTGAACTTTGTGGGGAACGTTGATGTGGGAGGTAACTTTCGATTAAATGGAGGTATCATCAGAAACAGGGGTTTCGTAGTCAGATCGACCAATAGTACAGCAACAATAATTTCTCCTGAAACCGGACAGGCAAATTCTTATGTAGATGGTACACTTAGTCGTTTGATAGCACCCGGAAGTGTAACAAGGAGTTTCGCAATTGGCAGTATGAACAGGTTAAAAACCACTCATATTATTAATCCTGCAACTGCAGCCAATGCTTATTGGAGGATGACCTTCTACGAAGAAAATCCAAATAATTACGGTTTTAATCCCTCCCAAATGGTTGCACCCTTAACCATGGTCAGTGCTGTGGAGTATTGGGTTATTAACGGTCCCAATGCCGGTACAGCCCAGTTACGCTTTCCTTTAACCGGCACCAGCGATGTTGCTGCTGCTACAAGCGATTTGAACAATCTGCGGATAGCCCGCTGGAACGGCGCACAATGGGAGATTGTGGGAGTAGGTGTCGTTGTTTCGGGCACACGGGCGAATGGCACAGTAACTACATCTGGTAACGTTACATTCAGTGCGGCTGACCAGGCGTATACATTGGCCAGTGTTTCGGCAGTGCTGCTTCCAACTGCACAGTTTACATCAGGTGATGAATCTGTTTGTGCGGGCCAGCCGGCCAATTTAACGGTTGCATTTACAGGTACTTCTCCATGGAATTTCTCTTATTCCAATGGAGTTACCACATTTAATGTAAATGGAGTAACCTCACCCTATACCTTCAGTGTAAACCCTGCTGTAACCACCACATATACACTTACTGCCGTATCGAATGTCAATGGGGCAGGTAACGTGTTTGGAAGTCCGGTTAGAATAACTGTTCACCCAACCCCTGCACTTTATAATGTGACCGGAGGTGGTTCTTATTGCATGGGACAGAATATCCCGGTAGGCCTCTCCGGCTCACAAATCGGCATGACCTATGAGTTGTTAAGAGATGCTGGTCCAACGGGTATTTCAATACCTGGCACAGGGGCTGCTATTGGTTTTGCAGGAGTAACACAGGCCGGAACATACACAGTCAGGGCATTCAATACAGCCAATCCGGCATGTGAGCGAATGATGACCGGCAGCGCGGTTGTGATTGTGAATCCACTGCCCACTGCCACAATATCAGTGGTTCCACCCCTTGATTTTATCTGCAGTGAGGAGCATACAAGATTTTCAGTGACATTTACAGGCACCGGGCCATGGTCATTTACTTATACCGATGGAACCGGTTCCTGGCTGAGAGGGCCTGTGGCTGCAAATCCCTTTGAATTTAATTCAGACGCAGTGTTACTCTGGATAGACCAGGGCGCGGGACCTGCACCGCGGGAAATTAATTTTACCATAACCAATGTGACCGACGCAAATTGTTCCAATACAGGAACCGGAACGGCAAACGTAAATGTTTACAGAAGGCCCGAAACAGGTCCTCAGTATCACATACCAAATACTTTTAACTATTAAGTAATCTGATACGAAAATTTTTTAACAATAGACAAATTAATTGAAACCTAAACCCAAACTGTACGTAAGACTAAAAGTTACATAAGATTTTAACATAGTTTTTTATAATTTTTAACCCCAAACAATTAAATTTTAAAATGAAAACAATGAGAAAAACTACAATGTTGAAACTGGCAACCACAGTGGTTGCAATGTTTTTTGCTATGAATGGTCTGTTGGCACAGGTTGCCAATTCCGACTACGTTGAAACTGTTACCACTGACTATGTTACACTTAAGACAGGTGGAACTACAATGGGTTACTATGCAAGGCCTGATATGGTTTATCACCCCAACTATACTGCAGTTGGAGGCTGGGCTTTGACGGCTAACTTTGTCTGGAACTGGTCAATTGCCGGGGGTCCCACGGTTACTTATCCTGTTCCTACTTTCCCGGCAAACTATGTACAGGTAACCTATACAGGACTTGGAAACTTTGTGCTTCAGGTTGCCGAGCAGGCTTCTGCTGCTTTTGGCGGCTGCGTTGATGCAACTCCTGTAACAATTAACGTTACTGTTGTTGCTCCTCCCACAGCTCAATTTACCACAGCAGACGCTCTTGCCAATTGCGGTGGAATTGGAGTTCAGGCGCTTTCAATTGCAATTACCGAAAACGTACCGGCAGGTGTTGCCGGGTATGCCTTCAGGGTAAGGGAGTTGGTTGAAAACATTGATGCAGTTGGTACAACAACAGCTACTCTGGTTAATAATGCGACTTTTGTTGATTTTGGCCTGGGTGCTAAAGTTCAGGGTGCATCCATTGGTGGTTCACAACCCAACTATACCTATGGATTTAACTCAAGCGCGGTAGTGGTTCAGGGTGGTGCAAGGACCCGTTATACCTATGAGTTAACATCAGCAGCCGGTGTAACCGGTACAGGTATTGTTTCTGCCATTTCACACAAATCAGACTATCTTGGTGCTCCTACAGTAAATGCACATCCCTTTGGTGCCAAGACCACAGTTGTGTTTATCGTGAACCCTGCTCCTGTTACAGGTCCTATTTATCATATTCCTAACGCTTTTAACCTGTAATAGTCAGTTTATTTAAATTTTTTGACTGATTAGATTGTTTTCAAAACATCTCATATCTTTCATTGGCGCTTTGCTAATCAGTGCCGGTATATCCCTGCAGGGACAGATCTTGCACACTGTCCTTGCCGGGGCTTCCGGTGTTAAGTACGGCGTAAATGAAACGGCCGGATCGGTTTACCAGTGGTGGGTAGATGGTGGCAACATTGCTGCCAACCTTAACCACGAAATTGAGGTGAACTGGGGCCTGGTGCCGGGAGTATATGAGATCAAAGTACTGGAAACAAATATTTTTGGCTGTGTAGGTGATACTGTTTATGCGCAGGTGGAAGTTACCAATATCTTCGATTTGGATATTGGCGGCCCGGTGATTGAAATCTGTCAGGGGGAGATAGTTGTTTTGGATGCAGGTGCAGGCTTTGTATCCTACATCTGGAACGATGATCCAGGACAGATTGGACAAACATTTGCCACCGGCACTGCCGGAACATACTGGGTACAGGTAGTAGACATGAACGGACTGGTTGGACGTGATACGGTGGAAATCGTTGTTAAACCATCGCCGGTGGTTACCCTTGGTGCCGATACAGTTCTTTGCAGTAAAGAGTTTATTATTCTGGATGCCGGTAATCCGGGTGCCCTTTATAACTGGTCCACCGGGGCAATCAGCCGGAGTATCATTGTGGATGGAATCAACACACCTGTTGAAGTATCAGTGCTTGTTAACCTCAATGGATGTATTGCCCGCGATACAATATTCATTGATCGTTGTCCCGAGTATACACTGGTATTGCCATCTTCAATTACACCAAATGGCGACGGATTCAATGATACCTGGGAAATTCGTGACAACGAGGGTAACCCTTTAAGCGTGAATTTCCCGAAAGCTATTGTTGAAATATTTGACAGATGGGGCCAACTGGTGTTCCGTTCCTCACCCGGTTATGACAGGCCATGGGATGGTACATTCCGCGGCAGGCCATTGCCAATGGAATCCTACCATTTTGTGATTCAACTCAGGAACGGCTCCAAAGACAAGATTGGTACGGTTACCATTATCAGGTAGTGAATTAGTGAATTAAATTACTGATTTTGTCAAAAAGTATACAATGCCTGCGGTTGATTTTGAAATAATAACTGAATTAAGTACTACATTTGAAACAATAAAATTACTGAACTGTAAAAATAATTTGGCAGTTATCAAAATTGATGCATGAAGAAATTCATTTTCTATACAATCCTGCTCTTTCTTGCTGCGAATCTTAAGGCACAGCAATTGCCCCTGTACAGCCAGTATATGATGAACAGCTACCTGCTGAATCCTGCTGTGGCCGGTCATGATGGTTTTACGGCATTCAACTTCACTGCCCGTGAGCAATGGCTTGGTTTCCCCAATGCACCACGCACAGTGGCCCTGAGTGGTTCCAGCCGGCTCCTGAAAAACTCCTTTATCAGCAGGGGCAGGAATGTGAGAAGAAGGTCCACTGCCATGTCACGCAGTGGCAATGTAGGTATTGGAGGTTATATCTATAATGATCGCAACGGATTGATCAACCGCACCGGATTTCAGGGAACCTACGCCTACCATATATGGATGGGCCAGTCGCAATTGTCGTTTGGAGTCTCTCTTACCGCTTTTCAGCTAAGATTAGATGAGAAGAACATGCAGTTGTATGACCCCAATGATCCTCTCATTGACGGGAATAAAAATGCACTTTTCGTACCTGATTTTAACCTGGGTGTATATTATCACGGAAGGAATTATTATGCCGGCTTGTCAACCGCCCAAATGCTTCAGAGCGCGCTGAAATTTGGTAATGACGGTTACAGGGATTTTAAAATGGACCGGCATTACTACCTGATGGCAGGTTATGGATTTTTCCTGGAGAATGATGTGATTATCGAACCGTCTTTCCTGTTTCAAACAACTATTAAAACAGCATATCAATTGGATCTTAACACAAAGGTTTATTATAAAGACGATTACTGGATTGGACTTTCCTACCGTACCAGCGGCTCCCTGATTGGTATGGGAGGGGTGAAGGTAGACCGGTATTATTTTGGGTATGCTTTTGATTATACATTCAGTGCTATTCGAAAGCACAGTTTTGGCAGCCATGAGTTTATGGCCAGTGTAAAATTTGGAGATTCTGCCCGGCGTTACCGTTGGCTGAACAGGTATTAAACCCTAATTTATAAATTGTCAAGCCTTTTCTGCGCCGAAAAGGCTTTTTTATTTGGAAAACAGCCTATCAGGTGCAAGAACCGCAACAACTTCACCGCTTACGCATAACACATCCCTGGCGTATAGTTCTGAAACAACAATCACTTTCCTTTTTCCAATTTCTTTAGCGTATGATTTAATGACCAATGGTCCGTCAATTGGGGTAGGTTTGAGGTAGTTCACATGAAGTGAAGCCGTAACAAAGCGTAGTTCAGGATCAGATCCCGGTTGCCGGCCCTGGTGGTGATACATTGCGAGCGCGGCAGTACCCGTAGAATGGCAATCGATGAGAGATGCAAGCAAACCGCCATAAACATAACCTGTAATTGCGGTATGGAATGGCTGGGGCTGAAAAGTACAGACAGATATACCCTCCTCCCAGTAACTCTTTACCTGGTATCCATGCTCATTGAGTCTGCCGCATCCGTAACAGACTGCCGATTCACCTGTATAAAAATCCTGAACGGGCCTTTTCATAAAACAAAAATTAAATGTATTCCAATATTTCAGTTTCTCCTTTCAATGCCCTCAGACCATTTAAGGCAAGCGCCTCTATCTCATCGGCACCCGGGAAAACATGCACCTGGGCAATACCTTTTACCCTTTCAATAAGCAAATCGGAAAAGTACTTACTATAACCAATACCACCAGAAATCAAAATAGCATCCACCCGGCCTTTTAAAACAGTAAACATGGCGCCGATGTGTTTTGCCACCTGGTAAGCCATGGCTTCAAAAACAAGTTTAGCCTTCTCATCCCCGGCCAGGGCCATTTCTTCCACTTCCTGAGCACTTATGGTACCAAAATAGGCGCAAAGACCTCCTTCCCCGGTGATCATTTTCATTATCTGCTCCTTCGAATATTTACCGCTGAAACACAGTTTTACCAAATCGCCGGCCGGAAGTGTTCCGCTTCTGACGGGAGCAATAGGTCCATCACCGTCAAATCCCTGGTTTACATCAATCACCCTGCCCTGTGAATGGGCGCCTATTGTAATTCCGCTGCCGAGGTGAGCAACAATGAGGTTGAGCGACTCGTATGGTTTCATAAGAGAATTGGCGTATTTCCTGGCCACCCATTTCTGACTCAAGGCATGGAAAACCGATTTTCTTTCAAAAAGAGGGTGTCCTGCAACTCTGGCAATCGGATCAAGTTCATCCACTACAACCGGATCTGCTATCAGGGCACTTGCGTTTGGCAGGTGTTTCACAAGTTCATAGGAAATTAGTCCGCCCAAATTCACTACATCTTCCCCAAAAGGGGAGAAGCGTAAATCATTTACCATGGCTTCATTAACAGAATAGACACCGGATCTCACCGGTTTTATCAACCCACCGCGGCCAATGACAAGGTGTATGGATTCAGCCTGAATATCATTCTGTTCCAACTCCTGAAGTACTGTCTGCATCCTGTAATCCGTCTGGTCGGTAATTTTATTGAACGGAGCCAGATCCTCATCGGAATGGTTGATTCGTTTCAGAAAGAGCAACTTTGTGTTGCAATACAGACCGATTTTGGTAAATTTTTCGCGCGGGTTTATAACCAGAATCATCAGTTCGCTGTTCATATCGCATGAATTTTTATCGCTGCAAGATAAGAAAATATCATGTAACCATTCAGGATTGTAATTAGAACAGCGGTAACTTATTCAACAGGCTGTTAAAAGCATTCTGGTCAATATTCATATTGATTTTTTGTCCCTGGAAGTATTTAACTATCAATCCGGTATCAAGGTTTCCAACCAGTCCCGGGCCGGCCATGGGGCAACCGCCCAATCCGTTTATAACGCCATCAAAACTGAGGCATCCTGCTTTATGTGCAGCATCAATTTTTTCGTGCCAATGATCAAGTTTTGTATGCAGGTGAAAACCAAAACTGATTTCTGGAAATCTGGCTACGGCATTTTTGAAAATATTCCCAATCGTTTTTTCATCTGCAATTCCGACTGTATCTGAGAGGGTGATGTTTTTTATACCGTGTTCATTCAACATGGAAATATGATGAATAACGGATTCCAGACTCCAGGCATCTCCATAAGGATTTCCAAAGGCCATGGAGAAGTAAATTACCAGTATTCTATTGTTCTTAACACAGATGTTCTGAATCTCATCAATTGTGGAAAGCGCTGTTTTGAAGTCAGTATTCAGGTTGAGCTTTAGAAATGTTTCTGATGTTGAGAAGGGAAAACCCATCATTTCTATTTCGGAAAATCTGACTGCATCTTCGGCTCCTCTCTTATTGCCAACAACAACAGAGAGCCTGGATTTTGTGGATGATAAATCAAGAGAATTAAGAACTTCTGCCGTGTCTCTCATCTGTGGAATTGCCTTTGGGGAAACAAAGCTGCCAAAATCCACCACATCGAAACCAACTTTCAGAATTTCATTTATATACAAGGTTTTTACCTGGGTTGGAATGAATTTTTGAATACCCTGCATGGCATCGCGGGGGGATTCGTTGATAAAGACTGCTTCCATCATTCAAAAATTCAGGTATTTAACTATGTCGAAAGTTAAATAGAATAACTCATAAATCCAACCCCAGTCTAAGAATAACTTTCTAAAAACGCAGATTGCCGGAATAACCGGCACTTTGCGTAAGACAGAACTAACTTCCTGTTAGTCCTTTAAAAGGTATCTTGAAATCACAATGCGCTGAATCTCAGAGGTTCCTTCTCCAATCTGAAGCAAACGCTGGTCGCGGTAAAATCTTTCCACATCATACTCCTTCATCAGCCCGTAGCCTCCATGGATCTGAACGGCTTCATCAGCCACCTCTTTGGCAATTTCGGAACAATACAATTTGGCCATCGCCGATTCCTTGCCGAATGGCAAATCATTATCTTTCATCCAGCATGCTTTATAAAGGAGATTTCTGGCCAGTTCAATCTTCATTGCCATATCGGCAAGTTTAAAAGAAATGGCCTGGAATTCCGAAATAGGTTTGCCAAACTGTTTTCTTTCCTTTGAATACTTCAGTGCCATTTCATAGGCTCCCTGTGCACAGCCCAATCCCATGGCGGCTATTGACAGGCGTCCGTTATCCAGCGTGCTGAGCATAATTTTGGACCCTTCACCCTTTTTCCCCAGCAGGTTTTCTTCCGGAACACGGCAATTGTCAAAAAACAGCTGGGCTGTATCGGAGGCACGCCACATCATTTTTCCGTGCATAGTCATTGCGGAAAACCCCGGTGTGCCTTTTTCAACTATAATGGTAGAAATTTCTTTTTTTCCATCTTTGGAACCGGTAACGGCCTGAACCGTTGCTCCGATATTAATCTCTGAAGAGCCATTTGTTATAAAGATTTTCGCCCCGCTAATAATCCATTCCCCGTTTTTCAATTCTGCAGTTGTTTTTGAAGCCCTTGAGTCGGAACCGGCATCGGGCTCAGTGAGTCCGAAAGCCCATAATGCTTCTCCGGTGCATAACAGTGGCAGGAATTTCTTCTTTTGTTGCTCCGTGCCATAGTAATAAATTGGTCCGATTCCAAGGGAATTATGGGCAGCCAGTGTGGCGGCATGCGATCCATCCACCCGGGCCAGTTCTTCCACAGCGATGATATAAGACAGTGTATCCATGCCCGAACCGCCGTATTCCTGGGGAATGTTCATTCCAAACAGTCCCATTTCACCCATTTTGCGCGTTATTTCAGTGGAGAACATCTCCTTTTCATCCAGATCTTTTGCAATTGGTTTTATTTCTCTTTCGGCAAAATCCCTTACGGTTTGACGAATCATTTTCTGATCTTCTGTAGGATTAAAATCCATATGAGCACTAAATTTTTGGTTCTTCAAAAAAAACAAGCGCCGAGGAGGAATCTACCATATCACCCGTTTGTACTGAAACTTCCATAATTTTTCCGTCAACGGGTGAAAGAATATTGTTTTCCATCTTCATTGCTTCTATAATAACGAGTAAATCACCTTTTTTAACAATGTCTCCAGCCTTTTTGTTCACTTTGACAACTTTTCCGGGCATGGGTGATTTCACATTTGCGCTTGCAGGGTGGTCATCAGGAGTTGTGTCGGTGTAAAATTCTCTTCTTCTCAAAAGATCCTTACGGTACATAGGGTAGAAAAGACCGCCAAAACTGACCTCGGGCATGCCATCATCCTTCCTGGAGGAAATATACACCCTGGGGGATTCTCCCATTATTTCCATACTGACTTCATTATCCTGAATGGAATATGTACCCAGAAAAATTTTATTGTCCAGCGCAAATTCAAATTCCTTTTCGGTCAGGTTAATGATTCTTACATAATAGTTTCTGCAATCCAGCCAGGCTTCAATCACATTGTTTAACCTCCAGAATCCAATTGACTCCCAGATGTTGGCCGGTTTATAACTGTTTTTCAAACTTTTCAGTAAAAATGCCAGAAGAGGGATGAACCTTTCATCTGAGGTTGTTTGGGAGAGTTGCATTTCGAAAAGTTCAACTGATTTTGTATCGCAGAATTTTGTGGAGATTTGATTGTTCTGAAAACCGGTATGACTTAAGACTGTAACCAGGTAGCCAATATTAGTTTTTATGCCATGAATTGCGTATTCCCTGAGAGCCTGCAGCATGGTACGAATTGCTTCTTCGCGCGTGTGTTTATGTGCAATAAGTTTTGCAATCATGGGGTCATAAAAACTGTACACTGTTGAAGGAGTATTATACGCAGCATCCAGCCTTATGCCCGGTACTGCAGGAGGAGAATAAAGGGTCATTTCACCTGGCGCCGGAATGAAGTTATTCCATGGATCCTCTGCATAAATCCTGCATTCAATAGCATGACCTTTTAGCGATACCTCTTCCTGCCTGTATCGAAGCGCATTACCTGCAGCTATCAGAATCTGTTCCTCAACCAGGTCAATCCGCGTAGCCATTTCAGTTACCGGATGTTCCACCTGTATGCGGGTATTCATTTCCAGGAAGTAAAAACTGCCGTTTTCATCCAGCAAAAATTCAATGGTTCCGGCATTCCTGTAATTTGCCTTACTGCATAACTTAACAGCGGCAGAGGTTATTTTTTCCCTTAAACTCTGATTCAGGGTGGGAGATGGGCACTCTTCAATGATTTTCTGGTACCTTCTTTGTATAGTACATTCTCTTTCAAATAAGTGAATAAGGTTTCCAAAATGATCACCAAGCACCTGCACTTCAATATGCCTGGGTTGGTTTATAAACCTTTCAACATACAGATCGCCATTTCCAAAGTAATTCATTGCTTCCCTTTCGGCTGACTCAAGTGCCTGGGGTAACTCCGACATGGAATTTACTATTTTCATTCCCTTGCCTCCGCCACCTGCAGCGGCTTTGACCAGAACCGGAAACTCAGGGTTTATGGTTTTCTTAAGAATTTCCTTTGCTGTACCGCTGTATCCTTCTAAAATGGGGAGACCTGCTTTTTTGGCAAACTTTTTGGCTTCCAGCTTATTTCCCATCAGTGCGATGGAGCCGGCGGCAGGTCCAATAAATACCAAATTATTTTTCTCACAGTTTTTGGCAAATGATTCATTCTCCGATAAAAAACCATAGCCTGGATGAATGGCTTCACAATCTGTCTTTAGCGCTGCCTGAATGATTTTATCCTGATTCAGGTAGGTTTCTGCAATGCTTTCACCGTTCAGCAACACGAGTTCATCGGCCAGGGTGGCAGCATAGGAATTTACATCATATTGGGAGTGTACCAGCACGGTTTCAATGCCCATTTTTTTTGCAGTTTTTATTATTCGGGCGGCAATCTCACCGCGGTTGGCAATCAGTATTTTTCTGAAAGTCTTCATTGGGGGAATTGGTTTTACCTGATCCACAATGGTTTCCTTTTTTCCAGGAATGCTGCCATTCCTTCCTGACCTTCCCCAGATTTTCTGATTTCTGCAATGATTCTTGCTGTTTCAGATAATGCCTGGTCAAGGCTGTAGGTATTGCATACATCGTAAATCAGTTTTTTACAAATTTGCACTGCATTTGGTCCGCTTGTAAGAATAATCTCTATGGTTCTTTTTACATGTTCATCCAGTTCAAACGCAGTAAACGACTGGTTGACGAGCCGGTATTTCTCTGCTTCCTTTCCCCTGATTCTTCTGCCCGTGAGCATTAAATCCCTTGCCGGAAATTCACCTGTTCTTTTTATCACATAAGGAGAAATACAGGCAGGTACGATTCCAATTTTTACCTCGCTGAGCGAAAAAACAGTTTCGTCTTCACAAAAGGCCAGATCACAAGCTGCAAGGAGTCCGTTTGCACCACCTATTGCGGCACCGTGAACAACGGCAATGGTCGGTTTCGGGCAGGTATAAATGGCGTAAAAACACTCGGATAGTTTGAAACTTTCATTGTAGTTTTCTTCGGTTGTATAGTCTACCACCTGCCTCATCCAATGCAGATCGGCACCGGCACAAAAGGATTTTCCCCGGCCGCGCAGTAAAATTATTCTCACATTTCCGCTGTTTCCAAGTTCACCAATGGCATGTGTAATTTCCGAAATCATTGTTTCGTTGAATGCATTGTGTATTTCGGGGCGGTTAAACCATATGGTTCCCACCTGGTCCTTTACTTCGGTCTCTATGATTGAATAATTCATGGTATGCTGATTATTGTTTAAACAATAATTTTGTGAAATAGTTTTGAGTTGTAAAAAAGCCTTTTTTTACATTCTGAAGACGCCATAGCTGGTGTCGGGGAATTTTTTATTGAGGGATGCTGCAATTCCCATCGTCACTATTTTTCTGGTATCCAGGGGATCAATGATTCCGTCGTCCCACAGCCGGGAAGTGCTGTACAGGGCAGAACCTTCCGTATCATACTTTTTCAGGATTTCGTTTACCAATTTATTTTCTTCATCTTTGGAAAACTCCATTTTTCGTGCTTTCAACTGGTCTTTTTTTATGGTTGCCAGAACATTTGCAGCCTGTTCACCCCCCATAACGGATATTTTGGCATTTGGCCACATGAAAAGCAATCTTGGGTCGTAGGCCCTTCCTGCCATGGCATAATTACCGGCACCAAATGATCCGCCAAAAATTACAGTGAATGTGGGTACCTGTGCATTGGCCACAGCATGGACCAGTTTGGCACCATCACGCGCTATACCCTTATTTTCATATTCCCGGCCTACCATAAATCCGGTAATGTTCTGCAGGAAAAGAATTGGAATTTTTCTGCTGGTGCAGAGTTCTATAAAGTGCGCTCCTTTCAGGGATGTTTCCGCAAAGAATACCCCGTTATTGGCCAGAATACCAACCGGAAATCCCATTATATGGGCAAAACCGGTAACCAGGGTAGGGGCATACCTCGCCTTAAATTCATGAAACCTGCTGCCATCCACCAGGCGGGCAATAATTTCTTTTGAATCAATCGGTTTTCTGAGGTCTACCGGTGCAAGACCATATAGTTCGGCCGGGTCGTAATAGGGTTCCTCGGGAGTCTGCAGTTCAAGAACCTGCCGGTTGGGTGTTTTAAAAGTCCTGAAAATATCCCTGCAAATCTGTATGGCGTGAAAATCGTTTTTGGCCAGATGGTCGGCCACACCCGATACTGCCGTGTGCATTTCAGCACCTCCCAGTTCCTCGGCTGATACATCTTCGCCGGTTGCTGCCTTAACAAGCGGGGGGCCACCGATAAAGATGGTGCCCTGCTTTCTGACAATTATGGTTTCATCACTCATTGCCGGAACATAAGCACCACCGGCAGTACAGGAGCCCATTACAATGGCAATCTGGGGTATATCCATTGCCGACATCCTTGCCTGGTTGTAAAAAAACCTGCCAAAGTCATTCCTGTCGGGGAATACATTCGCCTGCTCCGGCAGGAAAACACCACCTGAGTCTACCATGTAAACACAGGGAAGATGATTTTCCATGGCAATCTGTTGCGCACGCAGATGCTTTTTAATGGTTTCCTTTACATAGGTGCCTCCCTTAACGGTTGCATCATTGGCTACAATCATGGTCTCGCGTCCATGAACAACGCCAATACCGGTAATAATTCCTGCAGCAGGGAATTCGTTGTTGTACATGCCGTAGGCTGCAAGGGGGGAAAGTTCGAGAAAAGGGGTATTTGGATCAATCAGCAGCTCGATTCTTTCACGCGCAAGTAATTTGCCTCGTTCCTTGTGTTTTTGAGTAACCTGTTCAGGGATGCTGTTTCTCACTGACTGAAAAACCTGCTGGTAGGCCCTGTGGATTTCAAGAAACTGTTCCTTTCTTTCCCTGAAATCATCAGCACCGGGATTGATGTTTGATATGATTCGAAACAAGACTGTGAATTTTTGGAATTACTTAATTGAATAGCAAATTTAAAGGCAGAATACCAAAAACAGTTCACATTTTACATATTTCTTCGGTATTTTCCGCCAACATCGAATAATGCCCCGGTAATCTGACCCAGAGAGCAAAATTTTGACACTTCCATCAGTTTCTCAAACACATTATCATTCTTCAAAACGGCATTTTTCAGTTCAGAAAGCATTTGGGAAGACTTGTCAGAAAATGTTTTCTGAAACTCATTCAGTGACTGAATCTGGAATTCCTTTTCCTCGGATGTGGAGCGGATGACTTCGCCGGGAATGGTGGTGGGACTGCCCTTTGAGGAAAGGAATGTATTGACACCAATCACCGGCAGTTGACCGCTGTGTTTCAGGTTTTCGTAATACATGGATTCCTCCTGGATCTTGCTTCTCTGGTACATGGTCTCCATGGCGCCAAGCACACCTCCCCGTTCACTTATTTTTTCGAACTCGGCGAGTACAGCCTCTTCCACCAGGTTTGTCAACTCCTCAATGATGAAAGAGCCCTGCAGCGGATTCTGGTTTTTGTTCAAACCCATCTCCTGGTTGATAATCATTTGAATAGCCATTGCCCGTCGCACGCTTTCTTCCGTTGGTGTAGTCAGGGCTTCATCATAGGCATTGGTGTGCAATGAATTGCAATTATCAAATATGGCATAAACTGCCTGCAAAGTGGTTCTTATGTCGTTAAAGTCAATTTCCTGTGCATGAAGTGAACGTCCCGAGGTCTGTATGTGATATTTCAGCATCTGGGAGCGTTCATTTCCTTTATAAAGAGATTTCATCGCTTTTGCCCAGATGGATCTTGCCACCCTTCCCAGCACGGCATACTCGGCGTCAACTCCATTTGAGAAAAAGAAGGAAAGGTTTGGAGCGAAATCATCTATTTTCATTCCACGCGAAAGATAGTATTCAACGTAGGTAAACGCATTAGCCAAAGTGAAGGCGAGTTGCGTAACAGGGTTAGCCCCGGCCTCAGCAATATGGTAACCGGAAATGGAAACCGAGTAGAAATTTCTGACCTGGTTTGCTATGAAATACTCCTGGATATCCCCCATCAGTTTCAGGGAAAAATCAGTTGAAAAGATGCAGGTATTCTGTGCCTGGTCTTCCTTTAAAATATCAGCCTGAACGGTTCCCCTGACGGAGGAAATCGTCTCGGCTTTAATCTTTTCATAGACTTGGGCTGGCATAAAAAGGTCGGAGGGGACACCTAAAAACATCAATCC
This sequence comes from Bacteroidota bacterium, assembly GCA_037446695.1. GTDB lineage: Bacteria > Bacteroidota > Bacteroidia > Bacteroidales > PUMT01 > JBBIHY01. Next base: position 252,117 of record JBBIHY010000002.1, on the reverse strand, counting down.
CAGACGATTATTACCTTTTGGAAGTTTGCCATAGTATTCAGGGCGTTGCGTGCCTTTTTCCCTGAAGAATGCATCAATCCTTGCCTCCGTTTCTTTTTCAAGCCCGTTTTTCTTTATCCATAATTCACATTGCTGGTCAATGGCGGTATTCATAAAGAAGGCTGTAATAACGGGTGCCGGACCGTTGATTGTCATAGAAACCGAGGTGGCAGGGTCAAGCAGATTGAATCCGGAATAAAGTTTTTTTGCATCATTGAGAGTCGCCACTGAAACACCAGAGTTCCCGATTTTACCATAAATATCGGGTCGCGTTGCGGGATCACTTCCATATAGGGTAACTGAATCGAAAGCGGTGGAGAGCCGCCTGGCAGGCATGCCTTCGGAGAGGTAATGGAAGCGCCTGTTGGTCCTTTCTGGTATACCTTCCCCGGCGAACATGCGGGTGGGGTCTTCATTTTCCCTTCTGAAGGGGTACACACCGGCAACATAAGGAAATTCACCGGGTACATTTTCCTTTAGTTCCCACTTCAGCCGGTCACCCCAGGCCTGATAAGCAGGAAGGGTCACTTTGGGAATTTTCAGATGGGAGAGGGATTCCGATTTTGTTTCAACTGTGATGTTCTTATTTCTTACCGGGTAGCTGAACTGGTCTTCCCTGTACATTGAGTATTTATTCTCCCAGTTTTCTATCTTTTCAAGATTACCGGGTTCAATTTTACAGCGAATAATTTCAATTTCCTTATCAATGGATTCAATGGTGTGGACCGGATGTTTAGCCTCCGGGCGGTTCTTAAGTTTCTCCCGGGTCATGGTAAGGGAGTAAAGTTCCTGTGCGAGCATTGCCTGTTCATTTGCCCAGTTATTGTAAGCTTTAACTGCATCCGCGATTTCAGACAGGTACCCTGTGCGGTTGTTGGGAATTATCTGAATCTGATCGGCCGGAAGGACCGGAAGATTTGCTCCCGGATTATTAAATTTTGATTTGGTTTTAAGTTTAGCATTAAGTGCCTCAATAACCGCAGTATAAAAAGTATTGAGGCCCGGATCATTGAATTGTGACGCATGCGTACCATACACAGGCAGTTCTTCGGGTTTTTTATTCCACAACTGGTGGTTACGCATGTATTGTTTTCTCACATCCCTAATCGCATCTGATGAACCTTTTCTGTCTGTTTTGTTAATGACTACCACATCGGCAAAATCAAGCATATCTATTTTTTCGAGCTGGCTGCCTGCTCCATATTCAGGCGTCATAACATAGACTGAAAGATTGCTGTGGTTTGTTATTTCTGTATCGGACTGCCCTATTCCTGAAGTTTCCAGTAATATCAGATCGAATCCTGCATGTTTCAGTATACAGGTGACTTCCGAAATGTGTTTTGAAAGGGACAGGTGGGCCTGCCTGGTTGCCATTGACCTCATGAAGATGTTCGGGTGGTGAATGGAATTCATCCTGATTCTGTCGCCCAGCAGGGCACCTCCCGATTTCCGCCTGGAAGGGTCAACAGCAATAATAGCAAGAGTTTTGTCGGGATAGTCAGATACATACCTCCTAACAAACTCATCGATAAGGGAGGATTTTCCTGATCCTCCGGTACCTGTAATACCAAGAACAGGGGTAGGCTGTGATTTACAGTTTTTGCCAAGTTCATTGATGAAATCTTTTACCAGCCCCGGATAGTTTTCTGCCATTGTAATAATCCCTGAGAGTGTCCCAAAATCTCTCTTTTTAAGCTCTTTTACCGACAGATTGACTTTGGGCTTTTGATTAACCGTGATTCTCCCCAAAAGATCGTCTATCATTCCCTGCAGGCCCAATTTGCGTCCGTCATCGGGAGAGTAGATTCGTTCAATGCCATAGGCTTCCAGTTCCCTTATTTCGTCGGGCAGGATGGTACCACCGCCTCCTCCAAATATTCTAATGTGGCCTGCTTTCTTTTCTTTAAGCAGGTCATACATGTATTTGAAGTACTCCATGTGACCACCCTGGTAGGAAGTTGTGGCGATGGCATTTGCATCTTCCTGAATCGCACAGTTAACGATCTCATCCACTGAACGGTCGTGGCCAAGATGTATGATTTCGGCTCCTGAGGATTGCAGAATCCTGCGCATGATATTGATGGCAGCATCATGACCATCAAACAGGGAGGAAGCTGTTACAATGCGAAGGGGAAAATTCTCCTTTCTTTTCCTTGTTTCGTCTGACATTCATTTATTTTTGAGAGGCGTTAAGATAATCAATTCGTTTCGAATTCAAAAATAGAACTATGTTCATATTTTGAATTTTTTAATCCGTACAATAAATTTATGTTATTAATTACAAGCATGTTACATCTTATCGGTTAATGCTCTTTAACAAACGGATGCCTGCCTGCCGGAGGGCAGGGAACACCCATGTCGTTGATTTTATTATCATTGTGTTTGTGATTTTCTAAACATGGGTGTTGCATTTCAAAATAAAATGGCTCTTTTTATTTCCATGTTTGGATTGTACATTTGATTCATGCAAAAAACCTGGTTAAATAAAGAAAAATGTATTCAAATGGCAGGTGTTCTTAAATCCCTGGCCATGCATCCTGAATTTCTTAACAGACCTTTTTTAAAAGAACCAATGGAACTGGAACTGAGGCTGCGAATGCTTTTATTTTCTGCAGCCATTTGTCACCAGACTCACTTGCTGAAAAGCGAATTGTTGCAACTTGCCGGATGGGAGTACATGGAGCATGTTTTTCTTAATATCGCAAACAAAACCCCCCTTTTTCTTGACCCTCTTTTTATTACAAGCCAATCCACTCCTGATGTAAGAGAATTCCTGCTTTCCAGCTTTTCAGCGTATGGTAAACCAGAGAATTCAACGCTTGACAGGATTGAGGAGAGGGCTGCTTTTTACCAGAATACAGCCCAATTTATTTATGAGGCATACAATGGCAGGGTGAATAACATGCTGAAGAAAACCGATGGTTATCTTTTAACAGGAGGGAAAGGTTTGTACAAGGTTCTTGAGGGGATGGATGCTTTTTCTGATCCACTGAGAAAAAAATCAACCTTTTTTATTAAACTGGTAAGCGATTCGGGATTGCTGGAGATAAGGGATGAGGAAAACCTTGTCCCGATTATGGATTATCACATGCAGCGTGTTTTACTGCGCAATGGTTGTGTGGAAATATCTGACACAGACCTGAAAAGAAAACTGCAATTACGCATACCACTGGAAACTGATGAGCCAATACGATCACTCTGTATTGAGGCACTTAAAATCATTGCACAATACTCGGGTCATTCTGTTATGTCAATGAACGATATATACTGGCCACTGGGGCGCAGTTGCTGTCACGAAGCCTGCCTGTGCAAACATAGCATTTGTGAAAAGCAGCCTTGCACGCTTATCAAAACAATCATAATTGGGCAGCATGACCACTGTATTTTTGAGAGATACTGCAAGGGTAGTAAAGATGAGGACTACCGACTTCTTTGGCAGCCTGTGGTTGAAACACATTTTTATTAGTTGTATTAATAATATTCACCTGCAATTCTCAATAAATCTTGCAAGGACTCGTTCTTAATCAGGCTTTAATTATTTTTGTGCAGTAAAAACCTAAAATGATTTTTGTATGAAAAAGGTCGTTATTTCTTTGATTTGTCTTTCTATTATGCCAATTATTGCTTTCACGCAGGATCCTTTTGCAAATCTGGGTGACAAGTACCTGAATCTTGGTCTTGGTTTAGGATCTACCATATATACCGGTACAGGATACTCTGTTACTTTGCCTCCCATTTCCATTTCTTATGAACAAATTATCATGGATGAGGTAATTGACAAAGGATCGATCGGCGTGGGCGGTTATTTTGGCATCGCTGCCTACAGGTATAAATTTCCCACAGCCGACTGGGGCTGGAAATACTCCAATTACCTGCTTGGTGCCAGGGGCTCTTTCCATTATCCCCTCCTTAATAACCTGGATACCTATACAGGATTGATACTTGGATATGAAATTGTAAATGCTGAGGAATTTGGAACTATACAAACAGGTTATTCAGCTGCATTGAGTGGAATGGTCTGGTCGTGGTATATTGGCGGAAGGTATTTTTTCAGCGAGAAATTGGCCGGCATGGTTGAATTAGGATACGGTATTACCTACCTGAACCTGGGGATAGCATTTAAACTATAGAAAATTGCGATGAAAAAGAAAAGGCCGGACATTGCCAACTTTTATTATTGATTGGTTTTTGCAATCTTATTGCCTGTAAACAAATGAGTTGATATTCATACCGGCTCCAACTGAAGCAAAAATTAATATATCTCCGGGGTTTATCTGGTGGTTGGGTAACGATCCCTTCAAAATCATATCGTAAAGAGTGGGCACGGTAGCAACGGAGCTGTTACCCAGTTCATGAATGTTCATTGGCATCACCTTGGGAATCTCGGCTTCTATTTTAAACAACCGGTAAAATCGTTGTACAATGGCTTCATCCATTTTTTCATTGGCCTGGTGGAGCAATACTTTTTTTACCTCTTCAATAGGAATACCCGATTTATCAAGAGCCTGTTTCATTGCCTGTGGTACATTTGAAAGGGAGTACTCATAAATTTTTCTCCCGTGCATTTTAATGTAACGGATATTGGGAATACTCTTAGGAGCATTCGATTTGCCAAGATACAGGTAATAAGCCTCCTCTGTAGAATGAGTAACAGCAGATGAGGACAGCAACCCTCTTTTGTGCTCCTCTTCAATTCCCTCCACAATCGTAGCTCCGGCACCATCCGAAAATATCATCGTATCCCGGTCATAAATATCCACCACCCTGGATAGGGTTTCTGTACCAATTACAAGGCAACGTTTTGCCAGGCCTGATTTAATGAAAGAATCGGCCTGAATGACCCCCTGCACCCAGCCAGGGCAACCAAATATGATATCATAGGCAACACAAGCCGGGTTTTTGATTCCAAGTAAATGCTTAACCCTCGCACCAATACATGGCAGTAGATCAGTCTGGATTGTATCTTTGAGTACATCTCCGAAATTGTGCGCAATAATAATCTGATCAATGGTTTCACGATCGATACCTGCTGTTTTAATCGCTTCCTCGGCAGCAATGGTTGCTATATCCGATGTTTTCTGATTTTCAGTTACCCACCTTCTTTCCGAAATACCTGTAATATCTTTGAATTTACTTACAATTTCTTCTCCCGGACTGTCAATGCGTGTCTGATCCTTCTCGAAAAAAGTATTCTTGACAAACTGACTGTTTTCAATCTTTTGAGTGGGTATATAACTCCCGGTGCCGGTAATAACTGTATTCAAATAAGGCATCTTATTCAGTTGTTATACAAAATAAAGCCACAAATTTAATTATTAAAAAACAAAGTGATTAAAAAATAAAAATGATTTCACCCATTCTAAAATCAATTGTTTTTTTTTCCCCCTATTGACAATGCTTTTGTAACGAGAAGGAAAATAATTTACAATGTGGGTCGAACATTGGTTTGAAATAAAATTGTTTGATTTAAAATACGGGGTACTTTGTTTATTCATGCCGGAAAATTATTTTTGAATACAATTTAAACTAGCTTATGATGCAGATTTCATGGCTCGAATGGGTAGGCTACCTGGCATCGTTAATCGTAATGTCCTCAATGCTGATGAGTTCCATTATAAGGTTGCGATGGATCAATATGACCGGTGCCGCAATTTTTTGTTTTTACGGTTTTATGATCAGCGCACCGCCGGTTGGATTCCTGAATGGTTTTATCGTTATAATTAATATTTACCATCTTTCTAAGATATACCTTAGAAAGGAATACTTTACCATGCTGGAAATAACTACGGGCGATCGCTTTTTTCTTAACTTTCTTCAGTACTATGATAGGGAAATTAAGAAATTGTTCCCCTCTTTTCGACTCGATGAAAAAAACCCCGGTGTAAGTATCTTTATTTTGCGTAACATGTCGCTTGCCGGGGTCTTTTTTGCAAGGAAAATATCGAAAGATACTCTTCAGGTTGATCTGGATTTTGTAATTCCCGAATACCGTGATTTTAAGCTGGGAAACTTTTTGCTTAACGACAACTGCCATTATTTTCTTCAGAAAGGTTTCACGCGCCTGGTTACCTTTTCTGAATCGGATGAACACACCCGTTATCTAAGAAAAATGAAATTTAACACAATGGAGGAAAATGGGAAAGTAATGTTTGTAAAGGAATTAAGTCCCTGACCTTGTTAAATTATTTTTCAAATAATCCACCAGCGAATAGATATTTTCAAACTTACGGCAATCCGATCCTGATTCAAGGTTCCATTCATAAAGGTTTTCATTAACGGAAACACTTATTTTTTCAGTTGTTTGCTGCTCCTGTGTACATTCTATACCAATTCTTTCAAGCGCCTTTCTTGTAAGCTGAAATTCTTTACCTTGTCCCACCAGGTTTATTTTGCGATTAAATTCCTTTTTGATTTTCAATTCTCCTTTGTCGGTTATGTAAGCTGATCCCTTTTTATCAAACATACCTGAAAATTTCTTTTCCAGTATGAAATCCTCAGGAGCTCCTTCCACTATGCCTTCCGCTGTCATCAGCCAGATTTTATCTGCTTCCTCCATGGCAATATTCAACTCGTGCGTAGAAAATATTACAGTTTTTCTCTTTTCGCACGAAAGCCTGTTGAGCAAATGAACGATTTCATATTTATTTGGCAGGTCAAGAAACGCTGTCGGTTCATCCAGCACAATCAACCGTGTATCCTGTGCAATTGTTCTGGCAATAATGGCTCTTTGCCTTTCCCCGTCACTTATCTGCCGTATGTTTTTAAATGCCAGTTGTTCAAGGTTGACCATACGTATGGCCGATTCTATCATTTGCCTGTCATTCTCCCTGTTGGTTCCAAACCAGTTTGTATAGGGATACCTGCCAAGTGCAACCAGGTCGTATACTTTCAGGTTGTTGACATATACCTGCTCGGTAGACACAAAGCCCATTATGGTTGCCAGATCTTTTGCCGGAATAGTTTTTAATTCCTTATTCTCAAGGTAGATTTTGCCGGCAATTGGATTCTGAAGTTTGGAGATGGTTTTCAGAAATGTGCTTTTTCCAATCCCGTTTCGCCCAATGAGCGCGATCAACTCACCTTCTTTTACAGATACATTGAATCTCCCCGTCAATATATTGTTTTGCCTGCCGTGATAACCAATTGTAAGGTCAACGGTTTGAAGAATGGCTTTATTTGCATCTGAATGGATCATAGAACCGCTGAAATTCTTTGATTACGAATGACAATCCATATAACTACAGGAATACCCAAAAGAGCGGTAACCGAATTGATTGGCAGGGTACTTTCAAAACCAGGGAGTTGTGAAATAATATCGCTGGTAATCAGAAATATACCTCCCAGAAACATGCTTATGGGAATGAGATGCCTGTGGTCGGCTGTTTTGAATGCAAGGCGGGCAATGTGGGGCACAGCGATCCCAATAAACCCTATGGGGCCACAGAATGCAGTGACAGTTCCTGCAAGTACGGCAGTACTCAGAAATATGAGAAAGCGCGATAAGCCAATATTCATACCCAGGCTTCTGGCATAGTTTTCCCCGAGTAAGAGGGCATTAAGTTGCTTCGAAGAGACAAAGGCCAGCAGCAGACCTGCCAGGATAGAGGGAATCAATACTGACAAATGCTGTTGGGAAACACCTCCCAGGCTGCCGAGAGTCCAGATTATAAATGATCTTAGCAGGGTTTCTGAACTGAAATATTGAAGAACGCTGACAAAAGCCGTCGTGGCACTTCCAAAAAGAATACCAAGGATCAGTATGGTCATAATATCCCTTACCCTTACAGATACCAGCAATATGAGGAATAAAACCAATCCGGCTCCAATCCAGGCCGCAACAGCAATTCCCCAGCTGCCAATTACAGTTGCCGCAATTACCCCGGTTAATCCGGAAACCCCCAGAACAGCGAGTGCCACACCCAGGCTTGCTCCGGCACTTATTCCCAGTACATAGGGACCTGCCAGAGGGTTGCGGAAAACCGTCTGCATCTGAAGGCCACTTACAGAAAGAGCCATGCCGGCAAAAAGTGCTGTAAGGGCACGGGGAATTCTGAGTTGGAACAGAATGATGTTGAATTCTTCGCTGGAGGGTTGCATGCCTATAAGCATCCCCAGGATTTCGGGGGGAGGAATTCTGACATTGCCAATAAGTAAATCCAAAAAGAAAACCAGCAGCAATGAAATTGTGAGAATCAGATAAATACCTTTTTTACCTTTAATTTGCATTCTTCCTGGTGGCTTTATTGAACGGGTGTATAATAAACAAGGCGGTGATCAGGTATTAAACCCGGATGGAAAATGTGAATGAGATCCTTCAATATCACCTGTGGCTCAACAATGCCTTTTTCCCAGTAATCGTTTCCGCCTGATTCACTCAATTTTCCATTATTATTATAGACCCTGCCGGACAGAATTGGTTTGATCCTCTGCAAACGCTGGTCTTCTGCTAGAATATCCTCTATGGTAGCTGCTGTTCCTGTATTGATCCAAACATCTGCAATCCGGGCCCTTTGAAACACACTTTCAATATCTGCGGGGAAGCTTTCTCTATCTGTATTTTCTTCCCATAAATATCTTCCCCCGGCATCCTTTATCATTCTGGCAAAAAAGGAATCACCGCCGGCCATGTGCCAGTTGCCCCTCCAGGGGAGATTGATAAGCACATTTGGCCGGTTTTCTGCCACTGCAGCAAGAGCAGTAAGCGATTGATATTCATTCTCAATACTTTCAAATATTGCCTCGGCTTTTTCTTCTTTTTGAAATAAATGCCCTACAAACTTTATCCATTCGGCCTTACCCAGGGGAGTTCTTTCCAGGTATTCGGCATTGAAGATCACTTTAATTCCCAGTTCTCTCAATTTATTCAGGTAGCCGGTTGTTTCTGAGCCAATTCCATATACCATCACCAAACCGGGTTTCAAACTCACCAGTAGCTCATAATTCAGGTTCTGATCGTATCCAATATCTTTTACTAAACCTGCATTGATTCTGTTGCGAAGGGCAGCACTGGAAATATACCGGCTACCGGCAACAGCAGTAATTTTGTTGGTTTCACCAAGTATTTCAATAAAACCGATGTGCGTGGTTGAAAGACAAACAATGGATTGAACAGGTACCCTTATGATTTCGTTTTCTGACAATCCCGGTGGAAGGGCCTGGTTATTTTTAAGCAAATAATAACAGAAGCTTATATCCTTTGCCTTCTGCCAGGGATTAAATACAGATAGTTTTTTGATTCCATTCACTTCGGAAACGGAAAAGCCCTCTGCATATCTTATTTCTGTATTTATTCCCTGCGAACCATTAGGAAAATAGGAGTGCCTGTTTTCCCGTGAACCTGTTTGACAGGAGAATAAAATAAGTAAAAAGAATGAAAGAACGCGGGAAACCGACATTTACTGCTTATTAAGGTGTGATAATTATTTTGCCGGTTTTTATGCCTTTACCGGATCTCATTCTTACCAGGTAAACACCTGCAGGTACATGATTCAGGCTGATTCTCTGGGCAGTATGGGTGATTTTCTCCGAATGTACAAGTGAACCATTGACAGAAAAGATTTCGATGTAGCCCTCATTTACCGGTAAATCATTTTCTATTGTGAAGTCACCTGAAGAGGGATTGGGATAAATTCTGAACTCCTTTTTTTCGCTTTCCTGAAGGGGAACGGAAACTTTCAGTATTGTACGTGTTAAAATATCGGAGCAGGGACCATTTCGGACCCAGAGCGTAACCGGGAAATCTCCGTTTGAATTGTAGTTCTTAACAGGATTGGTTAATATACTGGTTGTTCCATCACCAAAATCCCAGTAATTGCTCAATGAATTCTGCGAATTATTTTTGAAAGTAACCTGCCGGAGGTTGATTTCTTCAGTAAAATCGGCAACCGGCAGGTTGGTTGTTTTTATATCTAAAGTAAAATTCCTTTGAAGGCTTTTTGTGCTCTTTCCATCGCCCACTTCAAGGGTGATGGTTTTTGTTCCTATATTTGAATACTGAACCAGGTGCGGGCCTTTCCCTGTTGCATTTGCAGGGCTTGCACCGGCACCAAAGTTCCAGCTGTAACTTGTTACATTTCCCCTGGAAAAATCAGTAAAGACAAATGCTTCCCCCTGGCAAACATTGGTGGTGTGGATTTCAAAATCGGCTGCCAGGACCTGGTTCTGGTAGGGATTAAACCCATTCAGGGTTGTAACACCCGTATTACCGGGATCCAGCCAGGCTTTTAGCTGCTCACTGGCGGGTGTAAAAAGATCCCATGCTGATGAAAATTTCGCGTAGTAATCATCCACAGGATCGCCACATTGGGCAAATCCTCCGGTTAAAAGCCCAACAATCCTGCTATTTGAATCCAAAAGCGGTGAACCAGAGGACCCACCCTCGGTCGTACCAATATCCCATCGCCTGATCCACCAATGAGCCTGAGAAGAATAATCCTGTACAGTTACAGAAACAGGAGATTCGGTTGCTTTACATATTTTTTTCCAGTCACCGTTGGGATGATGGATGCCAACTGTGCTTGTGGCAGGGCTGTTTACCCTGTTCCAGCCCAGGTAATAGGGCCTGTAACTGATATCGGGGATACTGCTCAGTTCAACTAGTGTCATATCAAGGCTTTTTTTGGTAGCCCTAAGGGTTGAATTGCTGATGCTTTTGGTGGAGGAACCAGTTCCGTTGCATGTTGTTGCTTCGTATCCAAAAAGAAATACTGTTTTAGCAGCCATAGTATGGTTTTCAATGCAATGATGCGCGGTAAGTACGTATGGTTTGCCATCCTGACTGGTATTGTTAATAAGGGCACCGGTACATAAAAAGCTTCCCTCGATAAGGAGTTTCACAATTGAGTTCTTATCCATCTGGTGGTTGTTTCCTTCGGGGCAGTTTATATCCACATTGCAGCGACCTGAGTTCCCATTCATGGATGTTTTCTCTCCAAAAACTCCAAGGTAGTCATGGTTGACTGATGCAATACCGATCTCACCAAAATCTTCCATGATTTCCGGTACAATCAGCTCAATGATTACCGCTTCGCCCGGGAGTGGTTCAAAAGCCAGGCCTTGCTCATGATTGTTATTGTGGTTGAATGAGCCGATAATTTTTTTCCTGTCAGGGGTATAAATGAACATACTTGCACCCGGGTTAAGCAGAAATTTATCAAATAGAAGGTTCAGGGAATAAGCATCTTTTGAGTAAACACCCAGTCTCCAGACTTTCCTGCCATCGGGAAGCATCCGCCATTCTCCCGAGTTGTATGGATTGAACTGAACCGGAAAAGCATGAGCAAATTCAAGTATTTTTAGCCTTACAGAAGATTCCCGGGCCGATTTTGCTTTTACAGACATATCCGTTTCGGGCATTTGGGTGAACCGGGTTTCTTCCAGGGGATAGGCAGAGTAGTCCACAGGTTTGCCTCCGAAACTTATCTGCCCCTTTACCGCAAAACTCTGCAGCAGTATAAAAACTGCGACAATAATCCGGTTGGATCTTATCCTATTCATATCAAAATATCTTTATTCAATATTACGAAAAACCCATGGATTTTGTTTGGTTCAATTTCAGAATACAACCATATTCGGACCTATTCCAACGGAAAATTCTCTTGTGATTTGACCTGAAGTATTGTATATTTCCAGTGTTCCTGAAGAAGTGTAGCCGGGAGTTTTAAGGGCAAAGAATTCACCGCTTACAGGATGTATGCCCATGCCCGAAAAATTTCCTGCAAGCACAGGAGCCGATGAGATAGTTCCTGCAGATGCATTCACACTGTAAACACCTCCGGCATCATTGAAAAACAGGGTAGTTTTGTCGCCGGAAGAGACAAGGAAGGAAGGCCAGGTGAAATCCCCGGTATTTCCAACCACAGTTGTTGAAGTTACGGTATTATTTGTGGTGTTGATTTTTACAAGCTTTGAGTCAGTTTCTTCAATGATCTCCCAGGTAACAAAATCGTAAACCACTTTTCCCCTGCACATTACCCACAGATTGTTCAGGTGATCCTTTTGCAGGTAGAATGGTACATCTCCAACCTCAATATGCTGAACCACCTGCCGTGTAGACAGGTCAATCACACTAACCCGGTTGTCAAAACCCCAGCCACCGCTGTTGGCAACATATAACCGATTGCCCACAATTGCCATTTGCTCTGGTCCGTTTCCTACAGGAATTTCCGCCACTTTTTCAAGACTGACAAGGTCCACGACTATCACAGTTCCCTCAAAACTTCCGTTGCTGATAAAGGCATGCGATTCATTTGCTGTGAAATAGCGCGGATAGGAAAGGTCAGATATCACGGTTTTGGTTGAAAAATCCTTCAGCCTTACAACTTCAGCTTTTTGCGAATTATTAACTATAATAAACCCATAACCGCCGGCTATTCCCATGGATTGAACCACATCGCCAAGCGGACGGTTATTGGCTGCCTCAAAAATGCTGTTGACAATGCTTTTATTTTCATAATTGTACCAGCTTATGGAGCCGTTATTTGAGCCAAAGGCACCCTCATTTACAATAAAAGCCCCGTTCAGGAAATTCTTACTTACTGAATTCTCTTTCTCACAGGAAACAAGCAGAATTGAAAGTAATACAAGTGCGAAAATACTGACAGATTTAAACATAACATTAATTTTTATGGGTTAGAAAATGAAAAATTATTCCGATTTTGTAGGTTCTCCCGGGCATGGCATAGGACCTGATTAGCTGGTATTGACTATCCAGCAGGTTGTTGACCCTGAACTGTATTGTACCTGACAGCTCTCTGACTTTAATAGTGTATCCGGTGTAAAGATTTACCAGTAAATGAGAAGGCATGGCATATACCGGATTGTTGTCTTCGGTGGTGTAACGTTTCCCAATAAAATTCATATTCAGGGCGAGCGAAAAATTTTTTATTTCGGCATTTGAAAAAAGGTGAATCAAATGATTCGGACGGTAAATCAATTCATTCCCTGTTAAATTGATTTGGTTTTCGCGGGTTGCCTTTATCTGGCTCTTATTGAAAGTGTATCCGGCATGCATGTTATAATTAATTACCGGGGAAACAAATTTGTAGTTCAATCCCGCTTCCAGTCCGCGTGAAATCACATACTTTGTATTTACGGGCGTCCAGATAGCTCCGTTTTCCTGCGGAAGCCATTGTATAAGATTGTGTATGCCACTGTAAAATGCATTAAGATCCAGGACCAACAGAGAAGTGGAGTTTACTCTGTGGATGTATTCAAAACCGCCATCGGCAGTCCATCCCTTTTCGGCAATCAGTTCCGGGTTTCCTCCCGGCTGCCAGTATTTGTCATTAAAGGTAGGTACACGAAACTGGTCGGAATAATTACCCCTTACTGACAGCCTGTCTATAAGAACAGTGCTTCGGAAACCGGCTGAAAGAAGGGGATTAACTTTTTGTTGAGTATGGAACTCTTTCCTTGCAGAAAGATTGGCCACCAGAAAATCATTTCTAAACTTCATTCCTGCAAACAGGGAAGGGGTTAGTTCAGTCATGTTTGCTCCATAATTGCTTACATGCGCTGAAAGGACAGATATTCCCGCTCCACCGTCGAGACTAATATGCCTGCCCAGGTACATCCTGTAAAAACCGTCGGATACTGTTCTGCTGTTGCGTATTTTCGAGTCAATGAGGTAGCGGGTCTCTGCATCGGAATAATTGTCGCGGTAGAGCATTTGATCGGTAAACCAAGCTGAGCTGATTTGAAGTGAGGAATGTTTAAACAACTTTTTCCATTTGCCATACACCCTGAAAACACTGTCGCGCTGATGAGCAGTGCCCGGACTATAGGCTCCCATGATGGCTGGTATTTCCTTGAGTTTATTCTGATACCAGACACCTGCCTCCAGTTGATTATTTCCACGAAGTTTCAGGAAAACATTCTGAATAAAAAGAGTATTGGAGAGTGCATTGTTTTTCATAGACTCCCTGGGACTTCCGTATTTGTAGGTGTCTGTAAAAACAAAATCATAAATTCCCTGTTGCCTCAAAAAAGTACTCTGGAATTGTAAGTTTTGGGTTCCACCTGAAGCCGAAAAGGAAATCCTTCTGTCACCGTAACTACCTGCTTCCGGGGCAAGGGTGAGTCGAATACCTTTTTTCCATATGGGCCTGTATTGCAAATCCAGTGAGCCACCAAAAGTCCCCGAACTGTAAATTGAACCTGCAGCACTGTAGGTGAGGGAGATATTGTTAAAACTGCAAACAGGCAAAATTGAAAGGTCGGCTGAACCAAGTGAAATGGAATTCACCGGAAAACCATTCCACAAAACAAGTGACTGACTGGTACCCGCACCCCTGAGGATTAATCCTGAAACAGCACCCGAACTCCCATAAGTGTTAACATAAACAGGGGAGATACTGCCAAGTAATTCTCCCACACTGGAATTTCTGTAGAGATTCAGTTGCAGGCTGTCGGGCCGGTAAACCTTTTTGTCTTCACGAAAAAAATGTTCGCGCGTATGCTCAATGGTAATTTCCTGAATGCTGATATGCCATAATGAGTCAGGCGAATGAGCAGAGGAGAGAGCAAAATTGCTTATAAAAAGAAAAAGCCAGATAACAGATTTAAGATTCAAAACAGTTTGAATTAAGTTTATTCCCGAACTCCAAAAGGTACTGGCAGGTCTTCTGACTTACTCCTTTCCAGGTCGCCTTCCCATCCCGTAACTTGTGACGGGACAGTGGCCAGATTGCCTGAAAGACAGAGGGAGATTACAGCAGCGGGTACTGTTGCCGACTTGCACGGCATTCCCTTTTAATCCTGAAAGCTGATAACTTTTCAGGAACCAAACCTTGTTGCAAATTTATTAAAAATGCTTTATCGGCTATTATGGCTGCCTGAAATTAAATAGAAGTTTTCAACAACAGGCTGACCTAAATTTTATATTTTTACCTTTCACAAATACAATGTATCCCTCAAAAAATGGATAAAGAGAAGACTTTGCAACGCATCGTTTTTTTACGAGAAGAATTGGAGAAGCACAACCATTTCTATTATATGTTGAATCAGCCTCAAATATCAGATTATGAGTATGATAAAATGATGAATGAACTCATTCTCCTTGAAAGCGAAGTGCCTGATTTTTTTGATATTAACTCCCCTTCGCAAAGGGTGGGAAGTGACCTGAATGCAGAATTCAGACAGGTATCTCACAGGTATCCTATGCTATCTCTTGGTAACACCTATTCAGAAGAAGAATTGAGGGAATATGACAAAAGGGTAAAAAAAATTATTGGGAGTGATTTGGAATATGTTTGCGAGTTGAAATATGACGGAACGGCGATAAGTATACTTTACATAAACGGGGAACTCACCCAAGCAGTTACAAGGGGGGACGGAGAGAAAGGAGATGATGTTACTGCCAATGTTAGGACCATAAGAAGTATTCCATTGAAATTAAAAACCACCGGAGTTCCTGAGGAGTTTGAAATCAGGGGTGAAATCATCCTTCCCCGTGAAGGATTCATGAAAATGAACAGGGAGAGAGAGGAGAGGGGGGAATTTCTGTTTGCAAATCCCAGAAATGCTGCTGCTGGCACACTCAAACTGCAAAACTCATCTTTGGTTTCAAAACGTCCGCTGGATTGCATGTTTTATTCCCTGCACGGCAGGAACCTTCCCTACAGGACGCATTTCGACAACCTGATGGCTGCAGGAAGCTGGGGATTCAAGGTTTCTGAGCACATCACCAGGTGCAATGGCATAGAAGAAGTTCTGGGTTTTATTAGAAGGTGGAATGAGCAACGAAACAGTCTGCCTTTTGATATTGACGGAATAGTTGTAAAGACAGATTCCTATGATATCCAGGAGGAGCTTGGTTTTACGGCCAAGTCCCCCCGGTGGGCCATATCTTATAAATTCCAGGCAGAGCAGGCGTCCACACGATTGCTGTCTGTGGATTTTCAGGTGGGACGGACAGGTGCTATAACACCGGTTGCCAACCTGGAACCAGTTTTACTTGCTGGAACAACCGTTAAACGGGCTTCACTTCACAATGCCGAACAGATTCAGATGTTGGATGTAAGGCTTGGTGATACAGTTTTTGTTGAAAAGGGTGGAGAAATAATACCAAAGATAACAGGGGTGGATTTAAACCGCAGGCCTGCAGGAAGTGCTCCACTCATATATATTAACAATTGTCCGGATTGTGGTGCTGAACTGTTTAAGGATGAAGGGGAGGCAAAGCATTATTGCCCCAATGAGTTCGGGTGTCCAACCCAGTTAAAGGGCAGGATCGAGCATTTTGTGAGTCGCAAAGCCATGGACATTGCCATGGCCGAGGCAACTGCAGACCTGCTGTACACAAATGGATTGATAAAGGATGCAGGTGATTTGTATTTTTTGCAAAAGGAGGATTTGCTACGGCTGGAGAGGTTTGCAGAGAAATCAGCAGAAAATTTGCTGGCCAGCATTGAAGATTCCAAGAACAATCCTCTTTCGCGGGTGATTTTTGCTTTGGGAATCAGGTTTGTTGGAGAAACAGTTGCAAAAAGACTCTCACGAGAATTTGGTTCAATTGAGGAGCTGGCTGCTGCCGGTTTCGATAAACTGGTTTCTGTAGACGAAATTGGCGGGAAAATTGCCGCAAGCATTATTCAATTCTTTCAGCAAGGGTTTAATATTGAGGTTGTAAGAAAGCTCAGTATTGCAGGAGTCAGACTAAAAGAAGAAAAACCTGAAGGGGCTATGACTTCCGGAAAATTAAATGGTCTCACCTTTGTTGTTTCAGGGGTATTCCCTAATTTTTCCCGCGATGAACTGATAAATACCATTGAAAAGAACGGTGGGAGAGTGGCATCCTCAGTTTCATCCGGTACAAGTTATGTGGTGGCCGGTGAAAATATGGGTCCAGCTAAACTTGAAAAAGCAAACAAACTGGGAATACCAATTATCTCCGAGGAAGATTTTGTTAAAATGATTTAATTGTTGACTAAAAATGAAGGCAGCAGGATTGTTTTTTTGTAATATTGCATGGGCAAAACAGGCATAGAAAATTTTTGAAACTGTGAACGATATCAAACTGAAAATTGGTTATTACCTTTTGAAAAGAAAAGCTTCATCCATGGAAAGGAAAGTGCAGTCAGTGCATCTTTATTCTGCCAGGAAAGCTGCAATCCTTCTGAATAATCCGCTTCAATCGGAATTTGAGATGATCAAGAAATTTGTTTTTTCTTTACAGGAATTGGGTGTTGAAGTCACTGTGGCCGGTTTTATTCCTGAGAAGAAGATCCCCAACTTTTTCCTGCTTCGAAAGGGGTACCATTTTTTTGGCCTGGAGCACCTGAACTGGTATTACAAACCAGTTGGATCTTTTGTTGACAGTTTTTTGAAAGAAAAGTTTGATATCCTGATTGATTTATCCCTGGAAAGAAGTTTTCCGGTTGATTACCTTTCTGTTTTGACAAATGCAGACTTTAAGGCAGGTAAACAATTTAAAGTAGGCCCTGAATTTGATCTCACAGTTGAAACTTCAGGAAACAATACCCTTGCATTTCTTCTTGGCCAGTTGGAACATTACTTGAGACTCATCAATAAACCTCTGAAACATGAAACAGCCAAAGTTTGAAGGCACAGGAACTGCCATTGTAACACCGTTTAAAAAGGACGGGAGCATTGACTTTAATTCTTTCAGGAAAGTTATTCAGCATCAGTTGGCTGGTCAGGTGGAGTTTATTGTGGCACTTGGTACTACAGGTGAATCAGTTACCCTGAATGAAGATGAAAAATGGGCAGTTGTAAACTTTGTCCTGGAGGAAGTGGAGGGTAGAATTCCTGTCGTTATGGGAGTTGGTGGAAATAACACAGCGCAGGTTGAAAAAGCCTTCAAAAAAATCTGTGATGAAAACCTGCCGGTGGATGGAATTCTTTCAGTCACACCTTATTACAACAAACCTTCACAGGAAGGACTATACCAGCATTTCAGGGAAATTGCCGGGGTATGCCCTTTACCGATAATCCTTTATAATGTACCGGGAAGAACCGGTGTGAATATGCTGCCGCAGACCACGCTTCGCCTGGCACACGATTTCAGCAATATTGTTGCCGTAAAGGAAGCCTCGGGGAACCTGAACCAAATCAATTACATCCTGAAAGACAAACCAAAAGATTTTGCAGTCCTCTCGGGTGACGACCAGCTTACCCTGCCAATGATTGCCCTTGGAGGGGCAGGTGTTATTTCGGTTACCTCCAACGCCTTTCCCTACGAGTTCTCCGAACTGGTGAGAAAGGCACTGGACAAGAAAATTTCCAAAGCACAGAGAATCCAGAATGATCTGCTGGAATTTATGGACACACTTTTTGTGGAGGGAAATCCTGCCGGCATAAAAGCCGCATTGCACTGTATGGATCTCATTGAAAACCAGCTCAGACTGCCTCTTGTCCCCGTATCAGCCAAAACCCACCAGAAGTTGGGTGAATTGATAGAGAAAATTAAAAAGGCTCACCCTGCCGGTTAGCCCTTAACTATCAATTATTTTTTCAGTCAGGCCTGCACGCCCACCTTGCCATGGCATTGTTTGTATTTCTTACCGCTACCACAAGGGCAGGGTTCATTTCGGCCAACTTTTTTCTCCACTCTCACAGGTTGTGCTTTTTCCTGTCCACCCTGTTGGTTACCCGTAAGTTCATTCCTGCGGCTGGTTTCGTACCGACTCATATCAAGTCTGCGTCTTTGCTCGGCTTCCCTTACCTGGGCGGCATCACGCAGGGGTATGTGACCTTTCATTAAGGTAGAAATCACATCGCGGTTTACCTTTCCAATCATTGTTTTGAAAAGCTCAAACGACTCAAACTTGTATATAAGAAGAGGATCTTTTTGTTCGTAGGTGGCTGTCTGAACCGATTGTTTCAAATCATCCATTTCCCTGAGATGCTCTTTCCAGAGTTCATCAATGGTCATAAGGATAATTGTCTTCTGGTAAGACTTCATCAAATCCCTGCCCCCTGTTTCGTAAGATTTCTTCAGGTTGGTAATAACCTGGAAAATCCTTTGCCCGTCGGAAACCGGCACCACTATATTTTCATATACATGACCGCTCTTTTCATGCACATCCCTGATGACAGGATAGGCCTGCTGAGCAATTACTTCGACTTTTCTTTTGTAGGTTGATACAACAACTTCATTCAATTTGTCAACAATTTCCTCTGCTGGTAATTTAATGAACTCCTGCTCATTCACCGGTGATTCAATTGAGAACAACCTGAGCAATTCCATACTGAAGCCTTCAAAATCTCCATCTGGCTGATAATTATCGACAAGATTTTCAGTGACATCATGCATCATGTTGGCTATTTCCACATCAATACGCTCGCCTTTGAGCGTATTTTTACGCTTGGTATAAATCACCTCTCTCTGAGAGTTCATCACATCATCATACTCAAGCAAGCGTTTCCGGATACCAAAGTTGTTTTCCTCCACTTTTTTCTGTGCTCTTTCAATGGATTTCGTGATCATGGAATGCTGAATCACTTCGCCTTCTTTGAGTCCGAGTCGGCTCATGAGATTTGCAATCCTGTCGGAGCCGAATAAACGCATCAGGTCATCTTCCAGGGATACGAAAAACTGGGAAGTACCGGGGTCACCCTGTCTGCCGGATCGTCCTCTAAGCTGACGATCCACACGGCGCGACTCATGTCTCTCGGTACCAATGATAGCCAGACCACCCGAACTTCTTGTGTCTGCGGTCAGCTTGATATCTGTACCCCGCCCGGCCATATTGGTGGCAATTGTAACTGTTCCTGTTTTACCTGCCTCCGCTACAATATCAGCCTCGCGCTGGTGCAGCTTGGCATTGAGTACATTGTGTTTCAGCCCTTTTATTTTGAGCATTCTGCTCAGCAATTCTGAAATCTCAACCGAGGTGGTGCCCACCAGTACTGGTCTGCCTTCATCCACCAGGGTAACAATTCCATCAATTACTGCGTTGTATTTTTCCCGCTTGGTTTTGTAAACTAAATCCTCATAGTCATTTCTAACCACAGGTTTATTGGTTGGAATAACCACTACATCCAGTTTGTAAATATTCCAGAATTCGCCTGCTTCGGTTTCAGCTGTACCTGTCATACCGGCCAGCTTTTGATACATCCTGAAATAATTCTGAAGGGTGATAGTAGCAAAGGTTTGTGTGGCTGCTTCAATTTTTACTCTTTCCTTGGCCTCAATTGCCTGGTGTAGTCCATCGGAATAGCGCCGCCCTTCCAGTATTCGGCCTGTCTGCTCATCCACGATTTTCACCTTATTATCCATTACAACATACTCCACATCCTTTTCAAACAGGCTGTAGGCTTTTAACAACTGGTTTACAGTGTGAACCCGTTCCGATTTGATTGCATAGTCGCGCAGGAGTTCATCTTTCTTAATGAGTTTCTCCTGCGATTCCAGGCTGGATTTTTCAATATCGGCAATAACGCTGCCAATATCGGGCAATACAAAGAAGTTGGTATCCTGAGTGTTTGATGACAAGTGGTCGATGCCCTTGTCGGTTAGCTCAATGGAATTATTTTTTTCTTCTATTACAAAAAACAGTTCATCGGTAACAACAGGCATGTTCTTGTTGTTTTCCTGCATGTAAAAATTCTCGGTTTTGAGCATCAGGGCCTTGTTGCCGCCTTCGCTTAAGAGCTTAATCAGGGTCTTGTTTTTCGGAAGGCCTTTAAAAGCCTGCAGCAACTTAAATCCGGCTTTCTCAGAATTATTTTCACTGAGTAATTTTCTGGCATCTACCAGCAAATCATTTACCAGTTTCCGTTGCGCATTCACAAGCGATTCAACTTTGGACTTGAATTCGTCGAAAAGCTGGTTTTCACCCCGTGGAACAGGACCTGAAATAATCAGCGGGGTTCTGGCATCGTCTATAAGAACTGAGTCAACCTCGTCCACGATGGCATAGTAATGCTTGCGCTGCACGAGATCCTCGGGATTAATTGCCATGTTGTCGCGCAGGTAATCAAAACCAAATTCGTTGTTGGTTCCGTATGTAATATCTGCCATGTAGGCTTTACGCCTGGCTTCGGAGTTGGGCTGATGCTTGTCAATGCAATCCACCGATAGTCCGTGAAACTCAAAAATTGGTCCCATCCACTCGGAGTCGCGCCTTGCTAAGTAATCATTTACTGTTACAATGTGCACACCCCGCCCTGTGAGTGCATTTAGAAAAACGGGCAGGGTTGCAACCAGCGTTTTCCCTTCCCCTGTAGCCATTTCAGCTATTTTGCCCTGATGCAGAACAATACCCCCGATTAACTGAACATCGTAATGCACCATGTCCCATTTGATTTCATTACCACCCGCCATCCAGCGGTTTTTCCACCTGGTTTTTGAACCCGTAATCTCAATGCTTGGACGAACTGCCGCCAAATCTCTGTCATAATCAAGGGCGGTAGCCTCAACAATCTCATTTTCCTTAAAACGGCGGGCAGTTTCCTTCACTATTGAAAAAGCAACAGGGAGAACTTCCACCAGGATGTTGGCCAGTTTGTTGTTAATTTCTTTTTCCAAGGAATCAATTTCCCGGTAAATATTCTCCTTTTCACCCAATTCCACCTCGTCACTTTCGGCTCTCTGCTTTAGCTGTTCTGCCTTGTTTTGTTCCTCTGCGACCGAGGATTTTACTTTCCTCTTTAATTCAAAGGAGAGTTCGCGCAACTGATCGTTGGACAGAGGGACTACTTTTTCGTATTCTGCACGGATTTTTTCTACCAGTGGTTGTACTTCCTGTAAATCACGGGTGGCTTTATCACCTAAAAAGGTTTTGAGAATCTTATCTATGATGCCCATTTGGGTTAAATTATTATGAGAATTTTAAAAACCTTGCAAAGGTACTGAATTTGAAAATTTAAAGGGCAGTAAAAGGGGATTATTTCTTTTTCAGCAATGCATTCTTAAAAAAGAAAACCGCCTTAGAAGCAAATTACTTTTAAGACGGTTTCTAAAATTCAATGAATTTATTCTGTTCCATCAGTATTTGCTTCTTCACCGCGCATACCCATGATATCACGGTCAAACAGATACAACCCGCCATCACCAATCAGGTTGAGCTTGTCAATGATTCCCCTTACCGAGGCTTCTTCTTCTAACTGTTCGGTAACAAACCACTGAATCCAGTTGTGAGTGGAGTAATCTTTTTCCTGCACACAAAGTGCAACAATTTCATTAATCGATGCGCTGATGTACTGCTCGTGTCTGAGAACTTCCTCAAACATTTCTTTAACATTCTTATATTCAACAGGGGGTTTTTTGAATTCAGGAACAATCGCATGGCCACCTCTTTCATTGATGTATCCGATAAACTTTAACATGTGCATGCGCTCTTCATCTGACTGGGCGTAAAGCCACTTCGAAATCCCTTCCAGACCTTTTGTTTCTGCCCACGAAGCCATGGCAAGGTAAATATTGGAGGAGTAGCCCTCTTTATCTACCTGGAGATTCAGGATATCTTCAATTTTTTTATTTACCATAATACTATTTTTTATTTGTTAGTTCAATTAGTTAGATGCAAAAGTAAAACAATTTTTCTCCAAAATTTGTTCGGAAAACTTAATCTTTGTTAAAGATTCTTTATGATTTCGTTACCAAATTCCGAACATTTTACCTCTTTGGGATTATCCATGAGACGGGCAAAATCATAAGTTACTGTTTTGTTTATAATAGTTTTTTCCAGGGCTCTGGTAATCATGTCTGCAGCTTCTTTCCATCCCATGTATTCCAGCATCATGACACCGGAAAGAATTACGGAACCCGGATTTACCATATCAAGTCCGGCATATTTCGGAGCGGTTCCATGTGTAGCTTCAAAAACTGCATGGCCGGTTTCGTAGTTTATATTTGCCCCAGGGGCAATTCCAATTCCCCCCACAATAGTTGCCAGTGCATCTGAGATGTAGTCCCCATTGAGGTTTGGTGCTGCAACCACCGAGAAATCACTGGTCCTTGTAAGTATCTGCTGAAGGAAAGCATCGGCAATGGCGTCCTTTATAATAATTTTTCCTTTTTTAATGGCCTCCTCCTGTGCATTATCGGCGCTCTTCTTACCATGTTTGTTGGCAATTTCATCATACTGATTCCGGGTAAATACCCTTTCTCCAAATTCCTGCTCGGCAAGTTCATAACCCCACTGCTTAAACTGACCCTCAGTGAATTTCATGATATTCCCTTTGTGAACAAGAGTAACTGAAGTCCTTTTATGTTCCACAGCGTATTTCACAGCCGCCCTTATCAGACGCTCCGTACCCTCTTTTGAAATCGGCTTGATACCTATGGATGTGGAACCGGGAAATCTTAATTTATTCACCTTCATTTCTTTCTGAAGAAAGTCAATCACCTTCTGGTTTTCCGGTGTTCCTGTCATCCATTCAACGCCCAGGTAAATGTCTTCAGAATTTTCCCTGAATATTACCACATCGGTACCTTCAGGTCGTTTGACAGGGGAAGGTACTCCTTTAAAATATTTAACCGGGCGCAGGCAGGTGTAAAGATCCAGTTCCTGCCGTAGTGAGACATTGAGTGAACGGAATCCACCACCAACAGGGGTTGTAAGAGGTCCCTTGATAGCTACCAGGTATTCCTTTATTGTGTTCAGTGTTTCTTCAGGGAGCCAGTTGCCTGTTTCTTTAAAAGCCTTTTCACCGGCCAACACTTCTTTCCAGAAGATTTTTCTTTTCCCATTATAAGCCTTTTCTACCGAAGCATCCATCACCCTTACCGATGCTGCCCATATATCCGGTCCGGTGCCGTCTCCTTCTATAAAGGGGATGACGGGTGTATCGGGTACCTGTAATTTTTTGCCAACAAACTTAATTTGTAAAGCATTCATAAAAAATCAGTTATATAAAAGTATTTGGTTAATTGACACCTTACTCATAATCCAGCCCCAGTTTGTTTTTGAAAACATGGAGAGTGGGATTTTTTTCTGCCATCCTGATAAATTTTTCTTCCGGGTGGTAGGGTTTCGATTCAGACTCCTTTCCAGAAATATATATTTCCAGTTGTAAACTGTAATTGTTTAATTCCTTACGTAAAAAGGACAACAGTTCAGGTTTGATTTCTGAGATAGCTTCCTGCTGCAGTCTATTAGTAACAGGAAAACGGATCAATTTGTTTTCGTCAGCAAGTGGTTCATTTGAGATCAATGTACTGTATAACCTGGGCTGATCCTCCCTGACCATGATGGCGTATTTTTTCCAGTAATTTACAAGATCTTCTTCAGAGAAATCATCACTGGAATCTTCCGTGATTTCAACAACCGGTTCTTGTGCTTCGGGCTCCACCGCCCCGGCAGATTCAGTTTTTACGCCGTTTTTTTTGAGCAAATCCCTCAGGGAAGCAGATGGAATGGAACCCGACGTCTTTTTGATAACCGGGTTTTTCAGGGGTACTTTACTTTTTTTTACTTCATTTGCGGGAGGTTCTTCCGGTATTGCTGGTTGCTCATCTTTCTGCGAAGGTTTTTCTGAAGCCTTTTTTGGTTCATCCCTGGCGGGAGCAGTTAAATCAGCTTTTTTTTTTTCACCGGAAAGGTTTGCCAGTTGAATAAGGGTAAGTTCAACATGCAACCTTTGATTGCGGCTTAAACGGTAATTCAGATCACATTGATTGGATAATTCGAGTGCTTTTAATAAAAAGTTCTGGTCACATTTTTTTGCCTGATCGCGGTAGCGGTCGCGAATGGCAGCACCAACCTCCAGCAATTGAAGAGTCTCCGGATCACGGCTAACGAGTACATCCCTGAAATGTTTACTTAAACCATTGATAAAATGGTGTCCATCAAAACCTTTATCCAGAATTTCGTTAAAGGTGAGCAAGGCAGCAACGGAATTGCCATCCAGAAAATAATCCGTGAGCCTGAAATAATAATCGTAATCCAATACATTCAGGTTATCAATTACCGTTTTGTAACTCACCTGCCCTCCCGAAAAACTGACAATCTGGTCGAAAATAGATAGAGCATCCCTCATTGCTCCATCTGCCTTCTGCGCGATCACATTTAACCCTTCGGGTTCAGTTGTTACTTTTTCTTTTGTAGCAATTGCCTGCAGGTAGGACACCATATCCTCCACCTGGATTCTGTTGAAGTCAAAAATCTGGCATCGGCTGAGAATGGTTGGAATTATTTTGTGTTTTTCCGTGGTGGCGAGAATAAAAATTGCATGCGCTGGCGGTTCCTCCAGGGTTTTAAGAAAAGCATTAAACGCCGAGGAGGAGAGCATGTGCACCTCGTCAATTATGTAAATACTGTATTTCCCAATCTGTGGAGGAATCCTGATCTGGTCTATCAGGTTCCTGATATCTTCCACTGAATTGTTGGAGGCAGCATCGAGTTCATGTATGTTAAAGGAACGCGACTGGTTGAACGATAGACAGGATTCACATTCGTTACAGGCCTCGGTATTAGAAGAAAGCCTGAAGCAGTTAATGGTTTTTGCAAATATTCTGGCACAGGTGGTTTTTCCCACTCCTCTTGGCCCGCAGAATAAATAAGCGTGTGCGAGCTGGTTGTTTTTAATCGCGTTTTTCAGCGTGGTTGTAATGGAGTTTTGCCCAACTACTGTGTCAAATGTGTCGGGCCTGTATTTGCGCGCAGAAACAATATAATTCTCCATTCAGCCTGGTTTAAAAAGCAAGGCAAAGATAATTAAAATGAAAAAAAATGCCGAATGACAAAAGGATTGTTATTAACATATTGTTTGGCTTTATAAAAATAATGGCCACATTGAATGACAAGATATTGGATTAGCCGTATAACCTGGAACCGATATTTGACAAGATGAACAAGTTTCAGTTCCGAATAATATTAGAAAAACATATGTTAAAAGTTTTGCCGGTATTGTAAAAAGTTCTAAATTTGCGGCCTGTAATTTTTTAATCAAAATTTATTATTTATGTTAAACCAGTATGAAACCGCTTTCATTGTAACTCCCGTTTTATCTGAAGCCCAGATGAAGGAGGCGGTAGACAAATTCAGGGGAATCCTGAAGGACAACGGGGCTGAAGTTGTCCATGAGGAAGATTGGGGATTAAGAAAAATGGCTTACCCCATAAAAAATAAATCCACCGGGTTTTACCATCTTTTTGAATTCAGGGCTCCTGCAGCTTTGATTGAAAAACTGGAAACCGAATACAGAAGGGATGAAAGGATCATTCGTTTTCTTACCTTCAAAATGGATAAATACTCAGTGGAGTATGCCGAAAAGAAAAGAGGATTGTCTAAAGCTCAAAAAGTGGAGGAATAAGCCATGTCACAAAATCAAGGAGAAATCAGGTATCTTACCCCGCCTACAGTAGATGTAAAGAAGAAGAAATTCTGCCGTTTCAAGAAAAACAAGATCAGGTATATTGATTACAAAGACCCCGAGTTCCTGAAAAAGTTTTTAAATGAGCAGGGTAAAATACTCCCGCGCCGAATAACAGGTACATCGCTCAAATACCAGAGAAAAGTTGCACAGGCAGTTAAGAGAGCGCGCCATCTGGCCTTATTGCCCTATGTAACCGATATGTTAAAATAAACCAAAGGAGGAAAGCCTGATGCAAGTAATATTGAAGCAAGACGTTCCCAATTTGGGACATGCAAACGACATAGTAAATGTAAAAAGCGGTTATGCCAGGAATTATCTGGTTCCGCAGGGACTGGCCATTATAGCCACCGGGTCGGCTAAAAAGATGCACGAGGAAAATCTTCGTCAGCGTGCTCACAAGGAGGAGAAGATCAGGGAAGAGGCGAAGGAATTTGCCAGGAAACTGGAAGGACTGAAGCTCACAATTGGTGCTAAAACAAGTTCCACCGGTAAAATTTTCGGATCGGTCAATACCATTCAGATTGCCGAGGCACTGGAAATTAAGGGCTTTAAAATTGACCGTAAAAATATCTTCCTGAAGGAGGATGCCATTAAGGAAATTGGCTCCTATACGGCAAAAGTTAAACTTCACAGGGAAGTGAGCGTAGATATAGAATTTGAAATCGTATCGGAGTAATTGAAAGAGGCCTCAAGGCCTCTTTTTTTATGCTTTTACCGCTATAGTCTCAATTTCAATCATTGCACCCAAAGGAAGTCTCACTACTCCGTAAGCCGCCCTCGCGGGAGGATTCTCAGGATAATATTTTGCATATACAGCATTCATAGCCTGAAAGTTGTTCATGTCATCCAACAAGCAGGTAGATTTAACCACATGGCCAAAATTATATCCGGCTGCATCGAGTATAGCCCCTATATTCTTCATTACCTGTTCGGTTTGTTCAGCAATGCCACCGTCAACAAACTTACCCGTAGCAGGGTCAACGGGAATCTGACCTGAAATGTAAAGTATGCCATTGATTTCAACTGCCTGGCTGTAGGGACCAACAGCCTGCGGTGCTTTATGGGTGTGAATAATTCTTTTCATGGGAAGACGTTTAAGTTAAGTGGATGAAATTTATGAGGTAAAATTAGTTTAATTTGCACACTTACTCTTGCCTGGCATGAAGATTATTGTAATAGACAACTACGATTCGTTTACTTACAACCTTGTTCACTATATTGAGCGGTATTGCGGGAGTGTGGTGGTTAAGAGAAAAGATGATATTGATTTATCTCAAATTGGGATTTTCAATAAAATCGTTTTATCCCCCGGGCCGGGATTACCTTCCGAAGTTCCAATTCTCCATGAGATAATAAAAAGATTCGCAGGGGCAAAACCAATTTTGGGGGTGTGTCTGGGACATCAGGCCGTAGCCGAAGCGTTTGGAGGGACACTCCTCAACCTGAAGGAACCAAGACATGGAAAGGCGGATTCAACAATTATCACAGACAAAACAGATTATCTTTTTTTCGGACTACCGGAAAAAGTGATAACAGGCAGATATCATTCCTGGGTAGTAGATCCTGAAAATTTTCCAGGGGATTTGAAAATCACCTCCCGCGATGAATCAGGAAGAATCATGAGTATTCGTCACAAAATATTGGATATTAAGGGGGTACAATTTCACCCCGAGTCCATAATGACACAATTTGGATTAAAAATGATTGAAAACTGGGTTAAACACCAGTGATCAGTTAACGGTAGAAATTATCGTACCAGCTTTTTTGCTTCTGGTATTTTAAGTCCTGCAGCACAGATGACCTGACCCGTATTAGAAAGCTGTAGGATTTGAGCGTTCCAAAGGGTACTATTCTTGCGCTTGCTTCCCAGCAATGCAAGTCCCTGTTAATGCTTATGCTGGTCATTGTAAACTCTTTTCTGTGAAAGTCATAACCCGATTGGTAAGTAATCTTCCATTTTGGGGTAAGACTGATATCTCCCCCAAAACTTAAGGTTTGAACAATGTTTTTTTGCGAACCGGGTTTTGAATAGTTGAGGCTGTAACTCAAATTAATACTCCATGGCACATCAAAATCCACATAAGTGTCATAAAGAAAGATGGATGGATCAGGAATTCCGTCCATGTGCTCAAAAATTCCCTCATTACCGTTACCCGGGGGAGGAGCTCCTGGTGGGGGGCTTGATTTTGCAGCTGCCGACTGGAAGCGGGTATTGATTGAAAGGTTTGCATTGGTAAGTCTGGCAAGACGCCTATTTCGAGACCATTCGAAAACATTTTCCCTGCGATTGTTTTCATCCAGTGCATATGGGTCAAAATTTGCCCCAAAGGTCACGCTTAGTTGATTGTCAAAGAAGGTATTGCTCCCGCTCATGTTTATGGTGGACCAATTGAACTCTTCGGCAAAAATGTTGTACCCGGCACTAAAATTCAACCTGTCGAGTATTTTCACTTTTTTTGAAGTACTTACCGTATCATCGGGTGTTCTCACCTTCATTTCAAAATTATTTCCCAGTCCAAAGCTAATGTTTCCGCTTCTTCCCCTGAAACTGGGCGTACCATAAATTCCGTTGGCATAAATGGAATAGGTTTCCATCCGGCCGGTAATATCACGTTGAACTTCCCTGTAATAATCGGGAAATAGTCCTTTCATGTCGGGTACATAGCTAATACCTACCGATGGGGTCATCACATGTCTTATGGCTTCAATTTTTGATTTGCGGAACTGAAACATCCCATAAATATTAGGTGCCATACTAACTGAAAAGTTGGGGTTAAGAGAATGTGCATACTGTAAACCGTAAATAGTATCAGTTTGCACCCTGCCAACTGTTTCCAGAGTAACTGGATTGACATAAGCGGGATCCCATGTTTTTTTTATCCTGCTTGTATATAAAACCCCTGAATAGCTGACTCCCGGGGTAATATTTATAAAATTAAATAACTTGAAATTGCTGCGTAACGGAAGATCATGCTTAAAACCATGCTGGCTTTTTACCCATGCTTCCTTTGTAAAAAGAAGGGAATCAAAGGTGTTAATGCGGTTATCCAGGTTGGCGGAATAACTGAATTCAATGTTATCATACCATTTTTGACCTCCGCTTGTTCCGGCCTTTCTGAATGGATACTGCCTCGCAAGGTTAAATGATACGGCGGGTAGGTTGAGTTGGGTTTTTCGGGTTGAAAAATTCTGTGTTGCCCGTGCATTCGCATTTAATGTAAAGGGAGAACCCGGCCAGATTTTGTTGAATGAAACGCTGGAATTCGATGTGTTTTGCGCAAATATATCAGGATTAACAGAGGTTAATTTATTGAACCGGCTCGATTTGAAGTCGATGTTTCCCGAAAAGGTGGAATAGGGATTTGCTTTCCTGTCCTGTGCATGTCTCCAGCGAATGCTGTAATCCTGACGTTTCTCGTAATTCACCAGGCCGGGTTCTCCTATTATGTTTGTGGCTAATGAAACCTCGAAGGAGCCATTGTATTTGTAGCGTCGGGTATAATTGGATCCTCCTGTTAATCTCCATGAACCCAGTGAATATATGTCTCCCGTAATTTTCAGATCATAATGATCACTCAGGGCAAAATAATATCCCAATTCCTGAAGGAAGAATCCCCTGGTAACCTCTTCTCCGTAGGAAGGAAATATGACTCCTGATGATTTTCCTTTTTTGTTTGGAAAAAATCCAAAGGGAAGTACAAGCGGAAGGGGAATATCTTCGATCACCAGGTGTGCAGGCCCCGAAATCACCTTCTCACCAGGGATTACGATTGCCCTCGTCATACCGATATAAAAATGTGGTTCGGGATGGTCGCAGGTAGTGTATTTAGCACCCCGAACATGTATATGGTCGTTTTCCTGCTTCCTCGTTATTCTTCCATGCAGGTATCCACCTTCCTGTTCAGTGCGTACACCAATAATACGGCCTTTCCTGGTTTTAAAATTATATCTTAGGGTATCGCTTTCAAATCTATCATCGCGATCGGTGAAAATAGGCTTTCCCAGAGGTTTATTTAATGAATCAAGGGCCCCGAATGCCAAAATCTCACTTTTATCTATGTCCAGTTCAACATGAAAGGATTGCAATTCAATATTATCATATTTCACATCACTGGAATTAAATAAAAACACTCTTTTTATACCCAGGGAGATTCTAAGAGAATCTTCGGCCATGTATTTGATAGGGGACTTAATTACGTTCCCGGAGCCTGGTGTGGTTTTTGCAATAGTGTCGGCATCGTAAAGGACAGGCAATGTATCTCGGGATTGCAAAAATGTTGTGTCAGGTTGCTGCGCCGTTAACGGAAGCCAGAACCATCCAAAACAAGTTATGAATAATAACCTGTGGATAAAATGCCATGTTAACCTGAATTTTTGCAAGGGATATATACTATTTTTGCGTGATTTGAGTTTTGAGAACCAGTGTTCAAATCTAAATAAAAAAAATTAGCATGAACATGATACTCCCGTCAATAATTGGATTTTTATACAAATTAAAACGAATACCCGATTCAATTTTTATTCTGGTTTTTATTTTAATGTCCTTTTTTGTTGAGGAAAACTGCCTTGCACAGGATGGTTACAGGCTGAGAAAAGTGGTAATAGATGCGGGTCATGGCGGCAAGGATCCCGGAGCAGTTGGGTTGCAGTCAAATGAAAAGGATATAGTACTTTCCATTGCTTTAAAAGTGGGTAAATATATTGAGGACAATCATAAAGACGTGGAAGTGATCTTCACACGGAAAGAGGATGTATTTGTGGAAGTCTTCCGCAGGGCAGATATTGCAAATGAAAAAAATGCCGACTTGTTCATCTCTATACATGCCAATGCCAGCAAGGACAAACGGGCTTATGGTTCGGAAACTTTCGCCATGGGTTTGCATACTTCAAAAGAAAATCTTGAGGTTGCCCGAAAGGAGAACAGGGCTATTCTTTTCGAGGAGAATTATGCTGACCGTTACGAGGGTTATGATCCCAACTCTCCTGAGTCCTTCATCATTTTTTCCCTCATGCAAAACACTTTTCTGCATCAAAGTCTGGATTTTGCTTCTCATATCCAGAATCAGTTCCGGGACAGGGCCAGGCGGATTGATCGTGGTGTGAAGCAGGCCGGGTTTTTGGTTTTGTGGCGTACCACTATGCCAAGTGTTCTGATTGAAGTTGGTTTTATATCCAATCCTGATGAAGAGAAATACCTAATGTCGGAGGAGGGACAGGCACACCTGGCCTCAGCAATTTACAGGGCGTTCAGGGAGTATAAAGAAACCATCGAGAAAAGAAGCAATTCAGGTTCTTTTCAGGTAAACCGAATTCAGCCAGTTACTGATGGTAATATTCAAACTACTGCCGCAACCAGGGTGGTAAAGAGTGACCCGGAATCACCAGAGGGTCTTGGGCAAGTAAGAAATACATCACATGCAGTTATTTTCAGGGTGCAGGTGAGTGCCTCTTCCAACAGAGTTGCACTTGACTCAGATTTCTTTAAGGGTCTGGATAATGTTTCTGAATTTCATTCTGACCGGGTGTACCGGTATACTGTTGGACAGGCAAATACCCTGGAAGAAGGAGTTGAATTAAGGAGGAGAGTGAATGAATTTTTCCCCGATGCTTTCCTTGTAGCCTCTCATAACGGAAAATTAATTTCTGTTCAGGAAGCTTTAAAGCATTTAAATCCCTAAATTTGCGTTTTAATTTCAGGCAATAATTATTTCCCGATACAATTTTTTTAAGCATGAAGATAAGAAAGGAATTCAAGATAGGATCCATTATACTGGTTACCCTTGCCGTGTTTATCTGGGGATACAGTTTTATCAAAGGGAGAAATCTTCTCAAACCCGCTTCTACATATGTAGTAATATATGAAAAGGTTGGTGGACTGGAGCAATCAGCTCCTGTTATCGTGAATGGCGTAAAAATTGGTACTGTCGACGATGTCAGGTTTCTGCCCGATTACCGGAACATCAGGGTTAGATTGCTTATTGACCACAATTACAGGATTCCCCTTCATTCAGTTGCCAAGATTTACAGTGCCGATTTAATGGGCACACGTGCCATTGAACTGATGTTAAGTGGTTCTTCTGAGTTTCATTCCAGTGGAGATACACTTCGCTCAGAAATTGAACCTGACCTGAAGGAAGAAATTAACCTGCAGCTGATCCCACTGAAACTGAAAGCGGAAGAACTGATGGGCTCCATTGATTCTATTCTCGTGATTATACAGACAGTTTTCAATGAAAACTTCCAGCAGAACTTTACGAGCAGCTTTGAGAATATCAGCAAAGCGATTGGAAGTCTTGAAAGATCCATGTATGCCATTGATACGATTCTCACAGACAAGAACAGCAAATTTTCATTGATTATGGCCAATCTCGAATCCATAACGGCCAACTTTAAGAATAACAATCAGGAAATCAGCCAGATTTTAAATAATGTGAATAATATCACCGATTCTCTTTCCAAAGCAGAAATTCAACAGACAATCACTAACCTGAATCAGTCACTGGCGAATGCAAACCTCATTCTGGAGAAAATCAACTCAGGAGAAGGCAGCGCAGGCGCACTTATTCATGACAAATTATTGTATGAAAATCTCTCCAGGGCCTCGGCCAGCCTGGATAAACTACTGATAGACTTCCGCAATAATCCAAGACGGTATGTCTCTGTATCACTTATTAATTTTGGAGGTGGTTCTAAAAGATCTGATTCCGATACTACGCAGCAGAAAAAATAGATTTTTGCATTTTGTCCTCATTCTAATTTGACCAAGGGCTCTAATTTTTTGACAAAAAAAACGTGAAATTTTTGTTTACTTCAATGACTTGTTAATTAATCCAGGTTAAACAGTTAGTTAACAATTCCTTAATAATTCTACTGTGTAATGGTTTGTTAATGAGCGTAATGTATTTTTTTTATTTTTTTTCGATTTTGTAAAATTTTGGTTTCTAAGGCGTTGTTTTTTTATTGAGAAAGTCAATACCCGAAGTGATTTTTTTTTTTTGTTTTTTTTAACAAAATTGCTCAAGCAATTAAAAAATGAAAAAAAATCGTCAAACCTAATAGAAAGCACAGGATTTTATGCATCAGGTTGTCTGGAACAATTGCCTTAAAATTATTAAAGATAACGTTCCATCCATAAGTTTTAGAACCTGGTTTGAGCCAATTGTTCCGTTGAAACTTGAAAATAATGTTCTCACAATTCAGGTTCCAAGCCCTTTTTTTTATGAATACCTCGAAGAGAAGTATATTGAGCTTCTTGGCAAAACCCTGAGGAAGGAAATTGGAACAGATGCCAAGCTCGAGTACAATATAGTGATGGAGAACAATAATTTTGGCTCCACCCAGCCCTATATCGTGAAACTTCCTACCAGGGCAAAATCCGATTTATCAAATAAATCCGTTTCAGTTCCTATTGAACAGGTTGAGGAATCCATAAAGAATCCATTTGTTATCCCGGGACTGAAGAAGATGCAGATTGATTCTCAACTCAATCCCTCCTATAATTTCAGGAATTTTGTAGAGGGGGAGTGCAATCGCCTGGCAAGAGCTGCCGGCATGGCTGTTTCACAAAACCCCGGTGGTACAGCATTCAATCCATTGTTTATTTATGGTGACACCGGGTTGGGAAAAACACATCTTTCACATGCCATTGGTATTGAGGTGAAGGAAAAATTTCCCGATAAAATAGTGTTGTATGTTCGAGCTGATAAGTTTCAGACTCAGTTCGTGGAAGCAGTAAGAAATAATAATAAAAACGACTTCCTGCATTTTTACCAGATGGTAGATGTGCTTATTATTGATGATGTGCACCATTTTGCAGGAAAAGAAAAAACACAGGATATTTTCTTCCACATATTTAATCACCTTCACCAAACCGGCAAACAGTTAATTCTTACTTCAGACAAACCTCCTGTAGAATTACAGGGACTGGAGCAAAGACTTTTGTCCAGGTTCAAATGGGGTCTTTCGGCAGATTTGCAGTTGCCCGATTATGAAACCCGTATGGCTATTCTTAACCAAAAGATATACAAAGACGGTATTGAAATTGAAACCGAGGTTCTTGAAACATTGGCCAACTTTGTGACGACTAACGTGAGGGAACTAGAGGGTGCGGTGATTTCACTTCTCGCCCAATCCACTCTCAACAGGAAGGAAATTAATGTGGACCTTGCCCGCCAGGTAATTGACAAACTGGTGAAAAACAGCAAGAAGGAGATTTCCATAGATTATATTCAAAAGGTGGTATGCGACTATTTCAATATCGAGGTGAATCAGTTGCAGACGAAAACACGAAAGAGGGAAATTGTGCAGGCCAGACAGATTGCCATGTATTTTTCCAAGAACCTTACCAAATCTTCCCTCGCAAATATTGGGACACAAATAGGCGGAAAAGATCATGCCACTGTGTTGCATGCCTGCAAGACTGTGAACAACCTCATGGAAACCGATAAGCAGTTCAAACAATATGTGGAAGATATACAGAAAAAACTAAAGGTCTGAAACCAATTGTAAAACGAAAAAATCCTGATTAATTGATCAGGATTTTTTTAATCTCGGTGGGTTAAGCTTATCTGAAATTTTCTTCCAGTATTTTTTCAACTGTTTCAGCCCCAATGCGCTTTGCAATGATTTTTTTGTCCTTGTCCAGCATATATATGGTTGGAGTGCTGTAAATATCGTAATAATACCTGAAAAATGATGCATTTGTGGGATCATACACATTGATCCAGTCGTATTTGTTCTGACGGGTGTATTCTATCCACTCGTTTTTATTATCCATTATGTAAACGGCAAATACTTCAACCCCCTTTTTCCTGTATTTTTCATAAATATTCCATAACTGGGGTGTAACGGTTTTGCAATGTCCGCATCCAGGCTCATAAAAATAAAGGATAATGTAATTGGCTTTTACCTGGTGCAGGTTAATAAAATTCCCCTGCTGTGTCAGCATCCTCAGGTCGGCGCCCACGCGTCCAATCAGGTTTGGCTTGAGCCGTTGCACCCTGGTGTTTAATTTGTCAATTACTTCCTTCGAGGCCCAGGGTGCCTGTCCCGAGAGGTAATATTTTTCAGCAAGGTGCACAAAAACCTCATCCAGTCCCATAATGTGTGAGGTTTCATAATGGTTTAGCAGGTAAACAAGAACATACTGGTAAACCTTTTCATTTGCTCGCGACAGTTCTATCACCCTTTCAGCCTGGGGAATGATGGAATCGGTCTGCTGAATGAGCATGCGGGTAAAAAAGTGTTCAATCCTGTTGTGAAGAATGGGCGTTCTGAGCAATCTTTCATCAGAGAAGTCCAGGTTGTCAAAATAGTGCTTCCGGTTATAATTATAGCCCATGACCCATCTGAGTGAATCAGGATTCCTGTGCGATGAAGAGATATTAAATTCAGGTATTTCCACACTCATCATTCCCTTGATGATATTTGCCATAAAACTGCCGGGATTTTCCAGGATGATCTTGTTCCAGTAATCCTTTACTTCCCTGTCAAGAATACGCAACTGAACCTGCAGGGCATTCAGGGAGTCCCTGTTTTCCATATTTTCACGCATCCTTTGCTGAATTGCATCCGAAGCAGACTGCTTGTCGGCCATGAAAAGCTGGTATTGGTTGAAAAGGATATTTTCCGGTGAATTCTTTATATTCATATTTTTGAGCGGATCTTTCATACTGGTCTCCACACCGAAATTCTGATTGTCAGTAACCAGGATTTCGAAATAGCTCATATTGGGCAGTACCACCAGGTAAATTCCTCCGGGAAGATTTTCCTTGCCAAGGAACGATCCTGCTCCCCTGGAATCCAGCCTGATTGTATCCTTTACATATTTTTTGTTGCCGAAATGGTAAGCCAGGTAAATACTCGTGTCCCTGATTTCTTCTATTTTTATATCAATTTTGTAGGCCTGCCCAAAAATTGAATACGAAACAGCCAGCAGTGAAACAAAAAAAATAATCTTATTCATCTTCTATACTGATTATACAAACTCAATTTACTGTAACGAAAAAAATCTCCTCTAATTTCATACCAAATATAATGGATTTTCAACTGAATGAACTTCACCTTTGTAAAAGCCCGCAGAAATACATAATATTGCTTTGAGGATTCTCTGCATTATTTAAAATTATCTATTGCATGTTGTCCATTCTGATACCGGTTTATAATTATAATCCTGCCAGGTTGATAATAGAACTCCACAGGCAGGCCGTTAGTGCCGGTGTTGCATTTGAAATTATTCTGGGCGATGACGCATCGCAGGTCGAATACCAACAGATCTACAAATCGTTCCTGTCAGTGGATGAAGTTAAATTAATCAGAAATGCAGAGAGAAGGGGGCGCGCTGCCACCCGGAACCTTCTTGCCGGGGCCGCTGTATATTCCTGGTTATTATTTCTTGATGCAGATGCAGAAATTACTGACCAGCATTTTTTGAAAAGGTACATCAGTATATGCAATGAAGGCAGTGCCGAAGTTATTGTCGGGGGTACTTCATACTATGGACAACCTCCCAAAGAACCTGATAAATTCTTAAGATGGTATTACGGAAAAATGAGGGAGGAAAGGCCTGCATCAATCAGACAGAATTCTCCCTGTAAAAGCTTTTCTGCCTTTAATTTTATTGCGGCCAGGCAATTATTTGATAAAGTCAGGTTCAATGAAAAACTCAGGGGGTATGGTCATGAAGATACCCTTTTCGGGATGGACCTTGAGCAAAACCATTTTAGGCCTTTCCACATTGAAAACCCCGCCGTGCATACAGGCCTTGAACCGGCTGAATTGTTTCTTGAAAAATGCAGGGAAGGAATACGAAACTTGTTTTTAATATACAACCAGGTTGGAAATGCAATGGGCAGGTATAACCGTTTATTGAGGGCTCATTTGTTTTTCAGGTCTCTGGGTTTGAGATTTATGTTTATTTTTTTGTTTAATAAACTACAGTCCATTCTTGAACGAAAACTCCGCTATTCACCTCCAAAATTATATTTCTTTGATTTATACAGGTTTCTGTATTCATTTACCCTCAAATCAAAAGAGAGTCTCCTGGAAGAATAATTTTACTTCTGCTGAATTTTTTTGATTGAATGCCCATGAATAGGTTAATATTTGTTAAAGATGGGAGGAAACAGATATTTTTATTATTTAGAATTAGTTCAAATTGAAAGAAAATAATACTTTTGCATCCGAAAATATTTTTAACAAAAAGGTTTAATTAATTTTTGTTAAAAGTTAAACAAAAAACGATTTGAATTGTCTAACTATAGAAAATGAAAAATATGCGCTTCATTAGCAATAATACCAAATTACCTATGAAATTACTTTTTGCTTTGTCTTTTTTTATTGCACCACTTTTCTCAGTTATTGCATCGGGAGATAACAACGGCAGGATGGTTCGGGCAAATTTTGAAACTGAATTAACTGATGGATTTCTCGTTGAAGAAAGCAACATATTGCTGGAAGGTTGGATGGCTGATATAGACCGGTGGAATTTTCCCGGGGAGGAATACCAGGTAATGAATGATCACGGTATACTTGAATCATGGATGACCAGTAAAGATCATTGGGGAGTTACATTTGATGATAACCAGTTTGTGAGCGATTTGAACCTGGAGCCATGGATGCTTGATCCCTGCCACTGGAATTTTATATCAAGAAATATTTGTGATGTAAAATTTAATTGTTCCTTTTCCTCTGAGGAAAATCTCCTTCAGACATGGATGAAAGATCCTTATTTTTTTCAGATTTAGGTTGGTGTTTTTTTGGGTGAGGGATTATCGCTGGCGATAATCCCTTTTTTATTGAACTTTTACAAGGGAATATTCTTCTGTTTTTGAAGGGAGGGTCAATTTATCGGCTATTTGCTAAATATATATCACTTACATTTTCAGTAAAGGGAATCTCCTTCGCAAATATTATCTTTGTTGACATAATTTTGAACGAATGACTTTTGAGATAGAGGTTTCTGCAGTTCTGAAGGACTTTCTTTCTGAGAATTACAATTTTCAGCCTGACGACAATTCCATCCAGGTGCAAAAGACCAGGAAGGAATTTAAGGGTGATTTTACGCTCGTGGTTTTTCCTTTTGTAAAGGCAACCAGAAAGTCCCCTGAGCAGACAGCGCTGGAAATTGGCGGTTATCTGAAGGAAAAAATGCCTGTTGTTCATTCCTTTAATATTATAAAGGGTTTTTTAAATATTTCCCTTCAATCTTCCTATTGGCTTGGCTTTCTTGATGATCATGCGGTACAGCCGGATTTTGGCAGAAGGCAGCCTGATTCTGATTCCCGGCCTGTTCTTGTTGAATTTTCCTCACCCAATACCAATAAACCTTTGCATCTTGGGCATATAAGGAACAATCTGCTTGGAGAGAGTATTTCAAGAATTCTCGCAGCCAATGGTCACAGGGTGGTGAAAGTAAATCTGGTTAATGATCGTGGTATACATATTTGTAAATCCATGCTGGCATGGCAGAAATGGGGCAATGGTGAGACACCTGCCTCCTCAGGGAAAAAGGGCGACCATCTTGTTGGTGATTATTATGTGCTGTTTGAGAAACAATACCGCTCGCAGATTGAAGACCTGATTAACAGAGGCACGGATCCCGAACAGGCCAGGCACCAGGCACCACTTCTGAAAGAGGCACAGGAAATGTTGATTCAATGGGAAAAGAATGATCCCGTGGTCATGGAGTTATGGAACATGATGAACAACTGGGTTTATGAGGGTTTTAACCTAACCTATTCTGCACTCGGTGTTTCGTTTGACAAAATTTACCATGAGTCGGAAACTTATCTTCTTGGAAAGGAAAAGGTGCTTTCTGCCGTTGATAGCGGATTGCTCACCCGTGAGGAAGATAATTCGGTTTGGGTTGATTTGACAAATGATGGACTGGACAGAAAAATCCTGCTGCGGTCTGATGGCACTTCGGTCTACATTACACAGGATATTGGTACTGCCATTTTGCGTCACCATGATTTCAATCCTTCCCGGATGCTTTATGTTGTTGGAAACGAACAGGAATACCATTTCAGGGTACTGGAACTGGTGATGAAAAAACTGGGATATGAGTGGGCCGGTAAAATCCATCATATTTCCTACGGAATGGTGGAATTGCCTCAGGGGAAAATGAAATCGCGTGAAGGAACAGTTGTTGATGCAGATAATCTTTTACAGGAAATGTTTGATACGGCAAGGCAAATGTCGGCTGAGTTAGGAAAACTAGGTGATTTCGAGGAGAAGGAAAAAGAGAGGATTATACGCACCATTGGATTGGGAGCCCTAAAGTATTTTATTCTTAAAGTTGATCCTAAAAAGAATATGCTGTTTAACCCGGCTGAATCTATTGATTTTAACGGGAATACCGGACCATTCATACAATACACCTACGCCAGGATTCAGTCTGTGTTGGCCAAAGCCCTGGAGGCAAAGAACCCGGTGCCGGAAAATTTGAATAGAAACCTGGTACCACATGAAAAGGAAGCTATCCTGGTAAAGCTGGTGCACGATTATCCTTCTGTTCTGGCAGAGGCTGGTGAAGCTCTCAGCCCAGCGCTGATTGCAAATTACCTGTATGACATGGCAAGGGAATACAACCAGTTTTATCATGATTTTCCTATGCTAAGGGAATCCGACAATAACAAGCGAATTTTCCGTTTGAAGTTATCCCGGGCCGTTGCCGGGGTTATCAAAGACGGGATGGAATTGCTTGGCATTGAGGTCCCGCCCAGAATGTAACAACAGCTTGGCAGATGAGGATTGTTTCACTATTTTTGTAGCCGCTAAAAAGAAAAGAATGTTTGATAATTTAACCGACAGACTGGAAAAATCCTTCAAATTACTGAGAGGAGAGGGAAGGATTACAGAAATCAATGTTGCGGAGACTTTGAAGGAAGTCAGGCGCGCCTTGCTGGACGCTGATGTGAACTTTAAGATAGCCAAAAACTTCACAGATGTGGTGAAAGAGAAGGCTATGGGGCAGGAGGTACTGAAGTCCCTTAAGCCCGGGCAACTAATGGTGAAGATTGTGAGGGATGAACTGGCAGAGCTGATGGGTGGAAAAATGGAGGACATCAACCTGAAAGGGAATCCTTCCATTATTCTGATTGCAGGTCTTCAGGGTTCGGGTAAAACCACTTTTAGTGCGAAACTGGCACGCCACCTGAAAACAAAAAAGGGGAAATCTCCAATGCTTGCTGCCTGCGATATATACCGACCCGCAGCCATAGAGCAGTTAAAAATTCTTGGTGAACAGGTAGATTCGCCGGTGTATACCGAGCCAGACAATAAAAACGCCGTCAAAATTGCCCAGGCTGCCATCAAACAGGCAAAAACCCATGGACATGATGTTGTAATCATTGACACAGCCGGCCGCTTAGCGATCGATGAGGCCATGATGAATGAAATTGCTGCGGTAAAAGATGCTGTAAACCCGCATGAGATATTGTTCGTGGTGGATTCAATGACAGGTCAGGATGCCGTGAATACGGCAAAGGAATTCAACGAAAGACTGAATTTCAATGGTGTGGTGCTTACCAAACTCGATGGGGATACCCGAGGGGGTGCTGCTCTCTCTATCCGTTCGGTGGTGGATAAACCCATCAAGTTCGTGAGTACCGGTGAAAAAATGGATGCCATCGATGTGTTCCACCCCGAAAGAATGGCCGATCGTATTCTTGGCATGGGGGATATTGTGACACTTGTTGAGCGTGCACAGGAACAGTTTGATGAGGAAGAAGCAAGGAAACTGCATAAGAAGATTATCAGGAACCAGTTCAATTTCAACGATTTTCTTGCTCAGATTCAGCAGGTGAAGAAGATGGGCAATATGAAGGAACTGGCCGGCATGATTCCGGGCATGGGGAAAGCATTGAAGGATGTGGATGTGGACGACGATGCTTTTAAGGGAATTGAGGCAATTATTTTTTCCATGACAGCAGCAGAAAAGGAGAATCCTTCTATTATTAACGGAAGCAGGCGTAAGCGCATTGCAGAGGGCAGTGGCACCACCATACAGGAGGTAAACAGGCTCCTGAAGCAGTTCACCGAAACTCAGAAGATGATGAAAGCGATGAGCGGAGGAAAAAATATAGCCAGAATGATGGCCGGCAGAATGGGAAGGTAAACGGCAAAACGGTATAAATCTCTCACTATTAAATCATGATTCTCATCAATGGCAAGGAAGTTGCCGAAAAAATCAAGCTGGAAATAAAAGCAGAAGTGGGATCCCGGGTTGCCTCAGGTCACCGTGCGCCTTGCCTGGCAGCCATTATTGTTGGAAATGACGGTGCCAGCGAGACCTATGTGGCGCATAAGGTAAAGGCTTGTGAACAGGTCGGTTTTGAATCAGTATTGATTCGTTTGGAAGAAAAGACCAAAGAAAAGGAATTGCTTGGGAGGATTGAAGAGATCAACCGGGATGAAAAAATTGACGGACTCATTGTACAATTGCCCCTGCCAGAGAACATTTCGGAAGAAAAGGTGATACAGGCAATTGATTTCAGGAAAGATGTTGATGGTTTTCATCCTGTGAACACAGGCAGGTTAACCATAGGATTGCCTTCCTACATTTCTGCAACTCCATGGGGCATTATCGAACTTATAAAGCATTATCAGATTGAAACCACCGGCAGGCACTGCGTAATTATCGGACGCAGTAACATTGTTGGTAAACCCCTGAGTCTCTTGCTCTCTCGAAAAGGATACCCGGGGGATGCAACTGTAACCATCTGTCACTCCAGAACAAAAAACCTGAAGGATTATACTCTATCGGCCGATATTCTTATTGCTGCAATGGGACAGCCCGGTTTTATTACAGGAGACATGGTAAAAGATGGTGCTGTGGTTATTGATGTGGGTATTACCCGAATCCCCTCAAATGAAACCAGATCAGGGTGGAAACTGGCAGGCGATGTGAATTTTGATCAGGTAGCTTCAAATTGCAGTCATATTACCCCGGTACCAGGTGGTGTGGGACCAATGACCATAGTCTCATTGCTGAAAAACACACTTCTTGCTGCAAAAAAGGAGATTTACGGTGAATAAAATTTGTGCCAACCAAGGGGTTATTGAATCAGATATCCTTATGGGACTAGGTAAAAAATTCCCACACAAATCCGGATTATTTTTTTATAATTGTTAATAAATCTCTTTCCTGAAAATTGCTTTTTTTCCCTTGTAAGGATTACATTAGTAGATGGTTTTCTGCAAATAACTGGAAGAAAATATTGTATTTTTGCTGATTGAAAAAGAGATGATGAACGAAGAAACCGACAATCCATTTCCCGAAAAGGCAGGTTACGAAACCGTGAGAAGATACGAAGAAATGCTGCGTAACAATACTCGGTATTATTTTGATGTGGATGAATTCGAAGATATTATAGATCATTACATGGATACCAACCGTTTGTCCAAGGCACTGGATGTGGCGCAGTATGCAACCCGACAACACCCATTGGCCACTGGTATTCTCATACGCAAAGCCCAGATACTTATTGATAAGGGGCAGCCTCTTGATGCTATCAGAATCTGCAAAGAGGTAGCAAAAATTGAACCTGACAATCCCGAACTATATATTGCACAGGGTATAGGTTATAATCACCTGGGCGATTTCAAAAGTGCTGTCAGGGCTTTTGATCATGGGT
The DNA here is from genome assembly GCA_037446695.1 of Bacteroidota bacterium. GTDB lineage: Bacteria > Bacteroidota > Bacteroidia > Bacteroidales > PUMT01 > JBBIHY01. Next base: position 209,155 of record JBBIHY010000002.1, on the reverse strand, counting down.
TGACACTCGTAAATGAAAACAAACCAGAAGTAATCTACCAGATTGCCCTTTCAATGCAGCAGGTGAACCAGTACAAATTAGCCATGAAATACCTTCAGCAGGCTATTAATTTGGATCCCGAGAATATCACTGTGCTTTACGATATGGCCTTTTGCTGCGAAAGGCTTGAAATGCTTGAAAAAAGTGTAGAATATTACAAGCGATACCTCGACCTCGATCCCTATTCTGAAAATGTTTGGTACAACCTGGGGGTTGTCTACAATCGTCTGGACAATTTTGAAAAAGCCATTGAGTCATATGATTATGCGATAGCCATTGATGAAACCTATTCCTCGGCTTATTACAACAAGGCCAATACCCTGGCCAATTTGAATCTATACAGGGAGGCCATAGAGGTTTACAAGGAGTTTTTATTCCACGAGGAGGACACAGAGCAGGTGTTATGTTATATTGGCGAATGCCATGAAAAGCTCGGGGAAATGGATGAAGCCCTGGTTTATTACCGTAAGGTGTTAAAAATGAATGATAAGTTTGCCGATGCCTGGCTGGGAATAGGATTGGTAATGTTTGAAAAGCAAATGTATTATGAAAGTCTTTATTATGTAAAAAGGGCTATAATACTGGAGGAGGATAACCAGGATGCCTGGTATGCACAGGGAAGAGTTTATACAAAACTTGAATTTTATGAAGAAGCGGTGGCATCCTATGAAAAGGCTCTTGAACTGGATCACTATGATGAGGAATCATGGGTAAATCTGGCAGATCTGTATTATCATACAAAAAAAATCAGAAAGGCATCCGAAACACTGGAGGAGGGATTACTTTACAATAAAGATTCAGGTCTGATGCTGGTGCGGTATGCTGCTTACCTGGTTCTGACTGGTGATATTGAAAAGGCCTGTACTGTTTTGCTGCAGGCTGTGAAAGCCGACAGGTACATGTCAGTGGAGTTCGATATTTATTTTCCCGGTGAACCACCAGAGGTGATAAAGAATATTCTCAACAAATACCGACCATAAACTCTCATAATATGAAGAATTTTGAACTTCCCTTCATTCCCGTTCGTGAAGAAAAACCCAGGGAAAAGGGTCAGACCATGATGATGGACAAGGGCTTATCAATAGCTGAAGCCGAGAACTTCATTGCTTCCAGTGCGGAGTATACTGATTTTGTGAAATTTGGATTTGGAACAGGTATGGTGACTCCCGGATTGGAAGAAAAAATCAAAATATACCGCAATGCCGGGGTCAGACCTTATTTTGGAGGCACCCTGTTTGAAATGTTTGTTATACGGGACATGTTTGAGGATTTCCGTCGGCTTATTGACAAATATGAGATGGATCTTGTGGAGGTTTCAGATGGTTCAATGAAAATGGACCATGAAGTAAAACTCAAGTATATCATGCAGCTTTCCAAACAGGCAACTGTGCTCTCCGAGGTGGGGAGTAAGCAGAGCAATGTGGTCATACCTATGAAGGAATGGGTAAGCCAGATGAAATCGGAACTGCAGGCCGGCTCATGGAAAGTGATTGCTGAAGCCAGGGAAAGCGGTACGACCGGGATTTATAACAAGGATGGTACTGAAAACCTAGATTTGATTAAAGATATTATAGACGCAATCAAACCCGAAAAGGTAATATGGGAGGCTCCCCTGAAAAATCAGCAGGTTTATTTCATCAAACTACTCGGACCTAATGTGAACCTTGGAAATATTGCCCCGAATGAGTTGATTTCACTGGAAACCCTGCGTCTTGGACTGCGTGGAGACACTTTCTTTGAATTCCTGCCTAAAAATATTCAATCCTGACCAAATTGGACAGGGAATTGAATGTTGCAAAAGTGAAGTATGGGAACGAATCTAATACACCATATCGGCCTGTTTTTTAAGGGTTTTGGAGTGGGTGCTGCAAATGTCATCCCAGGCGTTTCGGGTGGTACAGTTGCCCTCATTACGGGTATTTTTGAGAAACTGATCTACTCCATCAAATCCATTGATCTGAAAGCGTTTCGATTTCTTTTTTCCGGACAGTTCAGGGAGTTTGCCGATAAAATCAATTTCTTTTTTTTACTGGCGGTTTTTAGCGGAGTAGTGGTAAGCATTTTTACAGTCGCAAAGATTCTGGAATTCCTGTTTTTAAACTACCCGGTGTATATCTGGGCCTATTTTTTCGGGTTAATCCTTGCATCGGTCTGGTTTGTGGGTAAAACTATTCGAAAGTGGACCATAACGGTAATACTGTTTTTTATGGCAGGTACAATTATTGCCGGTGGTATAACCTACATGAACCCGGCAACCCAGAATGAAAATTTCCTTTATCTGGTTTTGTGCGGAATTGTGGCAGTGAGCAGCATGATTCTTCCGGGCCTATCGGGCTCTTTTGTGCTTATTCTCATGGGTAATTACGAACTGGTCGCCATTGAGGCCATTAATCATCTCAGGCTGGACATACTTTTCCCTTTGTTTTTGGGCATAGTCGTCGGACTCATTGCTTTTTCACATGTATTGTCATGGCTTATAAGGAAATTCAGGGAACAATCCCTTGCCACGCTTGTGGGATTTGTCATGGGGTCTCTGGTTATTCTGTGGCCATGGAAAAGAGAAATTTACCGTACGGATGAATCAGGCAATCAAATTCTTACAAAATCAGGGGATTTATTAGTTCAATCCTATGAAAGGTTCCTGCCTGAATCATTCAGTACGGAAGTTTTCATTGCTATATTATTTATTCTTGGCGGCATAATTACCATATGGCTGATGGAGGTCATTTCACGAAGAAAAAGCCCGTATAGCAAGTCATGAGAATATTTGGTCTAATTGGTTACCCGCTGGAGCATTCTGCCTCACCGGTCATTTTTAGTCAAATCTTCGGGGAAGCTGGCCTCAGGGATTGTAAATACAGCCTGTTTCCGCTGAGGGAAATAGGAGGATTACCGGGACTTCTAAAAAAATACCCCGGGATAAAAGGACTGAATGTAACAATTCCTCACAAGGAGTCGGTATTGCCGTTTTTAAACAAACTGGACAACATAGCCAGGGAGATTGGTGCAGTGAATGTGATTCAAATTATAAACTGCGCCGGTAAAACCAGTCTAACAGGGTACAATACCGATTATTACGGATTTTATTCATCTTTCCAAAAGTTTGTGAAAGCCCCAACAGGACTGAAGGCACTTATACTTGGAAGCGGCGGCAGTTCGCGCGTTGTTCAGTATACTTTGGCAGAAATGAACATTCCATTCAGGCTTGTTAGCCGAAAAGCAGGTCGCGATGTAATTTCTTACTCGAGCCTGGATGAGGAAATCATTACTTCCCATAAAATCATTATCAATACAACCCCTGCAGGTATGTATCCTTATATTGATCTTTTCCCATTAATCCCATACAATTACATAGGAAGAGAACATTATTTATTCGATTTGATTTATAACCCGGCCGAAACATTGTTTCTACAGATGGGCAGGGAGAGAGGCGCGAGGGTAAAAAACGGCCTGGAAATGCTTCATATACAGGCTGAAAAGGCATGGGAAATATGGAATAATTGTTGAGCTGATAGAGTTGTACCTTCTTTCATTCAAAGGGTCAACAGACAATGGATAGGCCTTAACTGAGGTTGTTGCTGAGCCAAAATAGCATTTTACTTTCCGTTGCTTTCTTTTATATTTGGCTTTTAATATCAAATATTACCAGGTATGTGGAGAAAACTGCCCCTTTATGTAAAAATTATCATTGGCATGCTGGCAGGTGTTGTATTTGGACTGCTGGCTATTGTTTTCAGGTGGGAAACATTTACGGTGTACTGGATTAAACCCTGGGGAACCATATTCCTGAACTTACTTAAACTGGTGGCAGTTCCGCTCATTTTCTTTTCACTCGTAAAGGGTGTCTCAAGCTTGTCTGATATTACCAAACTATCAAGAATTGGTTTAAAAACTTTTTCTCTGTTTCTTGTATCCACTGTGCTGGCTATCACCCTGGGGCTGATGCTGGTGAACACGATACAGCCGGGAAGCACTTTCCCCGAGGACCGAAAAGCAGAACTGCAGGCAGAGTTTTCCAACGATATTGTTCAGAAAGAATCTCTTGCTGAACAGGTAAAGGGTCACGGACCCTTAAAAATCATTGTGGATATGGTTCCTGAAAATGTGATAAGTGCTGCAGGAGACAACTCACGCATGCTGCAGGTGATTTTTTTTGCTATCCTGTTTGGAATCTCACTGGCAATAATTCCACATGAAAAAGCGGGTACTGTCAGATCATTATTTGACGGGATTTACGAGGTAATAATGAAAATCATTGAGCTTATCATGAAGTTTGCACCCCTTGGGGTGTTTGCCCTTATAGGGACACTGCTTGTTGAATTTGCAGGTGACAGCCTGGCCGATTCCATTGGTCTTTTTAAAGCCCTGGGAATGTATATGCTTACCGTGGTTATTGGAATTTTCCTGGTTGTGGTTTTGATTTTTCCACTTTTTGTTAGATTGTTTTCACCCATAAAAATAAAGGATTTTTTTAAGGGTATCGGGCCTGCCCAGCTTGTGGCATTCTCCACGAGTTCAAGCGCAGCTACCCTGCCGGTATCCATGGAACAGGTACAGAAAAAATTTGGTGTATCGGAACAGATTGCGAGTTTTGTCTTACCAATTGGCGTGACCATCAATATGGCCGGAACCAGTCTTTACCAGGCTATAAGCGCAGTTTTTATCGCGCAGGCATTTGGGATTGATTTATCCCTGTCAGCACAACTTACCATTGTGCTCACCGCTACACTCGCATCCATTGGAACACCGGGTGTTCCCGCTGCCGGGATTGTAATGCTGGTGATTGTTCTCACGGCAATTGGACTTCCTGCCGAGGGTCTTGCTCTGGTACTTGCCCTGGACAGGCCACTGGATATGTTGCGTACGGTGGCAAATATAACGGGTGATTGTGCAGTGGCAGCTGTCGTGGCCAGGAGTGAGGGAGAATTAATTTATCCTCCGGCAGAATCAAAAGCCTAATGGAAGGAGAAATTCTCTTTTACATTGTTATAAAATATTGTATTTTAGGCTATGGCTCCTGTTTACCTTTTGACATTATATTCATTGTTTACCAGGGGTGATAAAACCTGGATCTGAAGGAAATTAATATACTCGGCTTCATGCTGGAAGGTTTGATAGATTTTTCAAGTTATTGGTCTTCAACACTTTTTGTGTTGAATGTGGTGTATTTCATTACGGCTGTTTTTATTTCCATCTCCGTTATCCTTGATAACAGGAATCCGCACAGAACCATCTCCTGGGTTATCATTTTATTCGTTTTACCCTTTCTGGGTCTTATTTTTTACATTTTCTTCGGTCAGAATTACAGAAAGGAAAAAATTTACTCCCGAAAAGGGCTGGAAGATTTTGAAAGAATCAGAAGCCTGAGTGATGATCAAATCATAGAATTGGGTAGCAAGGAATTTCTGAATGATGAAAAAATTAAAGATAAAATTCAGATAATCAAGCTTTTGCTTAATAACAGTAAGGCACTTTTAACAGAAAGAAACAGGGTAACCATTCTGAATAACGGCAGGCAGACATTCCGGTCTATTTTCTCGGAAATGCTTAAGGCGAAAGATCATATACATCTTGAATATTATATCATTGACGACGATAAGCTGGGCAATGAGCTCAAGGATATACTCATAGAAAAATCCAGGGAGGGAGTAAGCGTCCGTTTGATTTATGACGATGTGGGTTGTTGGCGGCTTGGCAAGAAATTCCTCAGGGAGCTGAGTGAGGCAGGAGTGCAGCATCATCCCTTTATGCCGGTTAGATTTCCGTTTCTGGCCAACCGTATTAATTACCGGAACCACAGGAAAATTGTAGTGGTGGATGGCAGGGTGGGCTTCGTGGGTGGATTGAATATAGCCGACCGCTACCTGTTTGGTAATAAGAAGATTGGTCCCTGGCGAGATACGCATTTGAAAATTGAAGGTGAAGCAGTTAACTCGCTTCAGGTTGTGTTCCTCATTGACTGGCAATTTGTGAGCAATGAAACCATCAGCGATAAAAAGTATTTTCCAAAGTCACGTATCGCCCGTAACCAACTGGTGCAGATTACTTCAAGCGGTCCCGACAGTGACTGGGCCAGTATTATGCAGGCCTATTTTGTTGCAATTTCCACTGCCCGTGAATACATTTATATCAGCAATCCTTACTTTATTCCCAACGAAAGTATTTTAACCGCACTCAAAACCGCTTCTCTTTCAGGAGTTGATGTGAGAATTATCCTTCCCGGAGAGTCCGATGCCTTCTTAACCTGGTATGGCACACTTTCTTATGTAGAGGAATTGCTGGAAGCAGGAATCAGGGTCTTCTTTTACCAAAAGGGCTTTATTCACAGCAAACTGATTATGGTGGATGATATTTTCTCTTCGGTGGGAACGGCAAACCTCGATTTACGGAGTTTTGACGATAATTTTGAGGTGAATGCACTGGTATATGATGAGGAAATATGCCAGGGGTTGAAAAAGTCCTTCTTTGACGATATTTCACATAGCAAAGAGGTTAATCTGAGTGAATACCGGAAAAGAAGATTTACCCGCAAGCTGGCCGAATCTGTTGCAAGGGTCTTCAGCCCGCTACTTTAGTCCATCCATGAATTAATTTCATGTATCCCTGATTGAAAATAATTGACATTTGCTAAATTTCGTTCATAAACTGACCACTGGTTATTTTTCATTACAAATTATATGGGAACACAGGAAAGAAAGGAGAGGGAAAGGGATGAGAGAAGAAATACCATTGTGGATGCTGCTGAAGCGATTATTCTTATAAAGGGATTTGAGGGTACTACCATGGAGGAAATAGCCGAAGCTGCCGAACTCAGCAAAGGTACCCTTTACCTGTATTTCAGGAGTAAAGAGGAACTGTTTCTTGAAGTCAACCTGCGGGGCCTCAGGCTCTTGTCCGAAAATTTATCTGCCGTGGTCAGGGATGAGGCAACGGCAGCTGAAAATGCTCTTGAACTGGGCAAGGCCTATATCCATTTCTCCAGGGAACATGCGGGTTACTTTAAAATTATCATGACCTGCCAGTCGGCCGGACAGGAAAGAACAGATCACCTCAGGAAATCCCTTCTTTTTGAGCCCGGTTCTCCCTTACTCGTTTTTTTGAATGTGATTGAAAAGGGCCGGCTGGACGGTACAATCCGTCATGATATACCTGCTGTTGAGTTGGCATTGGTGCTTTGGTCACAAATGACCGGGGTTTTGCAGTTTGTACATCACCGGCCGGGTATTTTTGAAATGTTTCAACTGGATGAGAACAGTGTACTCCAGAACCTGTTTTATGTTTTACAGGATGGAATTATCAGGAACAAAACCCTGTCTTTTTAAAGTTAATTGCTCCTATTATGAGAGTGAATAGTTTTTATAAGTATGCGCCTTTCCTGTTTTTTTTATCACCCGGCCTTTTGGGCCAGTCGGGCGTGCTGGACACCTATGTACAGGAAGGGTTAAAAACTAATCTTGCCCTGAAACAGAAGGAGGCATCGTACGAAAAATCCCTCCATGTTCTTCGTGAGGCCAAGGCATGGTTTTACCCGCAGGTGAACCTTAATGCGCGCTATACCATGGCCGAGGGGGGAAGACTGATGGAATTTCCAATTGGAGATCTGCTAAACCCGGTTTACTCAACATTAAATGCACTTACCGGAACGAACAATTTTCAGCCGGTGGATAATCAATCCTTTCGTTTTTTGCGTCCACGGGAACATGAGACGAAGATACAAGTTATTCAACCATTGTTAAATACCGATATTTACTTCAATAATAAGATTAAATCTTCTATGGTGGAGGCAGAAAAGGCGGATGTGGAGACATATAAAAGGTATTTGGTGGCTGAAATCAAAAAGGCGTATTATAACTACTTGAAAACTTTACAGCTAACAAAAATACTGCATGATTTTCAACTTCTTGCGGAAGAAAACCTGAGGGTAAACGAAAGGCTTTTTGCAAATGATATGGTCACACGTGATCGTATTTTTCGTTCAAAGGCCGAGCTGGGTAAGATGGAGCAGCAAATCGCCCTGGCTGAAAAAGACAGGCAGATCGCCGGGGCATATTTTAATTTTCTCCTGAACAGGGATTTACAGGATCCTATAATTATTGAAGAACCAGAATTCAGTGATTCAATTAGCATGCCCGTGTTGTTGGTAATCCATGATGAGGCTGTTACCCGGAGGGAGGAAATGACCCGTTTGGGTATTATGGAAAACATTTCTGCATCGGTTGTCAGGATGAACCGCATGAAGAGCTTTCCCGAGCTTTTGTTTGCCATGGATTACGGCTTTCAGGGCACCAGGTACCGGTTTACGGGAGAGGATGATTTTGTGATGGCCTCGGTTGTGTTTCGCTGGAACATTTTTCATGGAATGCAGAACCGTCACAGAATCAGGCAGTCACAGGTAGATGAATTGATTCTGCGAACAAAAAAGGAGGAAACTGCCGAACTGGTTCGCCTGGAGGTCACGCAAGCCTGGTATCAGCTCAAAGCGGCAGAAAAGGCAATGCTTGCTGCAGAAAAGGAGAACCTGGCAGCCCGAATGGGGTTTCAGGTTATTGAAAAGCAATACATGAATGGTATGGTCAGCCTTCTTGAGTACCTCGATGCGCGCACTGTATTCCTGGCTGCCAGTACAAACGAAGTGGCTGGCCGCTATGAATACCAGGTCAGGATGGCTGAATTTGAACGAGTTGCCTGTATGTACCCGATTGATAATGAATAAATATAAAGATTAAGATATGAAGAATCCTTTTTTTATAGCTGGGTTTTTGATTGCGTTCATATTTTCCGGCTCCTGCAAAAATTTACAAAAAGAAGAAACCACAGAACAACTGGTTCCGGTGAGGATTGAGTTGGTAAAAGATGAGGAGGTTAGATCGGTTGTGCTCTCCAGCGGACGGCTCTTTACCAGTTCTGAGCAGCGCCTGGCATTCAAGACGGGAGGAATTGTTAATAGGATATATGTCTCAGAAGGAGAGCAGGTTAGAAAGGGTCAGTTACTGGCTGAGTTGAAGACAAATGAAATACGGGCCTTAGTGATGCAGGCGACTGAAGCGACGGAAAAAGCCCGCCGTGATTTCAACAGGACACGGAATCTTTACAGGGATACTGTTGCCAGCCTTGAGCAGTATGAGAATGCACGCACCGCCCTGCGCGTGGCTGAATCCCAATTGGAGATTGCACAATTCAACCTGCAGTATTCTTCCATAAACGCCCCTGCAAACGGGAAAATCCTGCGTAAGCTGCTGGAAAACAATGAAATGGCAGCTCCTGGTTATCCTGTTTTTTTGTTTGGTACAACACAGGGCGCCTGGCAGTTAAAGGTAAATGTGACTGATCGTGAAATTATTCTTGTCACTTTGGGTGACTCAGCCAGGGTAAGCTTTGATGCATATCCGGCGAATTATTTTTTTGCACTGGTGACTGAAAAGTCGGCCATGGCCGACCCGTATACCGGTTTGTTTGAGGTGACGATTGATTTATTACCTACAGATTTACAATTGGTTGCAGGGTTTATAGGAAGAGCCGTTATCTATACGGGAGAAACCCAAAAATTAATTTCCATTCCTGTAGAAGCACTGGTCGAAGCCAGGGGAAACGAAGGATGGGTGCATTTGTATGATAACGGACGAGCAGTTCTCCGTAACATTCAGATTATGAGGATAGAGGGAGATAGGATCCTGGTGAGTAAAGGACTGAAACCCGAGGAAATAGTCATTACCGAGGGTACCAGTTTTGTGAAACCAGGCAGTCGCCTGAAACTTATTGACCCACAGTAAACTAAAAGCAAAGTATGAAAATACCCCGCCTGGCCATTGATAATTACCAGTTTACCCTGGTGGTATTCCTGGTTTTGCTTGTTGTGTCCCTGGTATCTTACTTTCAGATGCCAAGGATGGAAAACCCAACTGTATATATTTCGGGTGGTTCGGTCATAGTAATCTATCCGGGTGCCAACCCGGTGGATATGGAGCAACTTGTTGCTGTTCCTGTAGAAGAAGCGGTAAATGAACTGGATGATATTAAGAAAATCACCACAAGTATACGCGACGGAGTATCAATTACCAGTGTGGAGTTTGAACACGGAACCGATGCAAAGGAGAAATACAATGAGATGGTATCGAAATTGAATTCTATCCTGCCTGAACTGCCGGCTGAACTTTTACGGGTGGAAATTATTGAATGGACCAGTACCGATGTGAATATTGTCCAATTGGCACTTGTTTCAGAAGACGCTTCTTTTGCCAGGCTGGATGCCGAGGCCAAAAAGCTGAAGAGCCGGATGGAAAATATACCAGGGGTGAAAAAAGTACTTATACACGCCATACCTGAACAGGAAGTGAGGATAGCCCTTGATATGGAGAAAATGGCCCGGATGGGTATTTCCATAGAACAAATCAGCCGGTCGGTTCAATCGGCCAATGCCAATGTTCCCGGAGGATTGATTCATATTTCAGGCAGGTCTTTTGCCGTTAAAACCAGCGGGCCGTTCCAGAATATCGACCAGTTAAGGAATACCGTGGTAGGGACGTATATGGGGCAACTTGTGTATCTGAAGAATATAGCTGAGGTGTATTTTGATTTCGAAGACAATTATTACCTGGCCAGGTTCAAGGGCAGCAGGGCGGTTTTTTTATCTGTTCAGCAAAAAGAAAATCTAAATATATTCAAGATTACCAATGAGATAGATAAGGTTATACAAAGCTATTATCAAAACAACCACGAAATTGCTCTTTACAAGGTATTTGACCAGAGCGATACTGTCCAGCGAAGAATCAATAATTTCATGATGAATCTCTTACAGGGGATTTTGCTGGTTGGTATATTGGTTTTTTTCAGCATAGGCTTCCGCTGGTCGGTCATTGTGATGATGGCAATTCCTTTCTCGGTGATTATCGGGCTGGGGATTGTGGGCATGGCAGGTTTTGCCATGGAGCAGATATCCATTGCCGCCCTTGTTGTTGCCCTGGGCCTGCTGGTAGATAACTCCATTGTTATGGTGGAAAATGTGGACAGGTACCTGGCCAGGGGATATACCCCAAGAGAGGCAGCCATTGAGGGCGTTTCTGAAATAGGCTGGCCTATTGTCAGTGCCACCATTACGACGGTACTTGCTTTTATTCCTATTGTGTTGCTGCCCGACAAGGCAGGAGACTTCATTCGTAGTCTGCCTTATACCATTATGGCCACCCTGACCATCTCTCTTCTGATTACCCTAACGCTCTCGCCATTGATTGCCAGCCGAATTTACAGCCTGGGAACCTATGGTGTGAAAAGAAAGAAAAAAATCATCGAAAGGATACTGAAGAAGATCATCAGTGGACCCTACAGGAGAACCCTTGATTTTGGATTGAGGAATGGATGGCTCGTGGTTTCCCTGGCGCTCGCAGCCCTCGTTGTTTCTGTCTACGCATTCCGTTTTGTTGGTCTCAGCTATTTTCCCAAGGCAGAAACTCCCCAGATGATGGTGCGGGTAAATATGCCCGAAGGAACCAGCCTGAGCAATACCGACCGGGTTGCACGGTATGTGGAGTCCATACTCGATACACTGCCGGTGGTAAAACACTATGCCACCAATGTAGGTAAGGGCAACCCAAGGATTTATTACAATATTTTCAGCAGGCAGTTTGCACGCAATTATGCCGAGATTTATGTAGAGCTGGATGCTTACAATGTGAAAGAATTCGATGCCATGGTAGCAAATCTCAGGAGGATTTTTTCATTCTATCCTGGTGCGAAAATCACCGTCAAGGAGTTTGAACAGGGCATCCCCATAGAGGCGCCCGTTGCAGTGTATATTACCGGTGAAAATGTGGAAACCCTTAAATCCATTTCCCGCGACATAGAGAGCTTAATGACGAACCTGGAGGGAGCCGTCAATATTGAAAACCTCCTGGACAAATCCCAGACCGACCTGTATTTCAATATAAACAGGGAAAAGGCAGCCATGCTGGGTGTGCCAATCCTGGAAATTGACCGTACCATTCGTGTGGCCATCAATGGGATGACTATCTCCACCTACCGCGACAGGGATGGAAGGGAGTATCCCATTGTTATGCGATTACCTGTAAATGAGCAGATTACGATGGAGGATCTGAATAGTATCCATGTCAGTTCCCTGACAGGTAAGCAGATCCCCCTGCGACAGCTTGCATCGGTGGAATTCCGGCAGGCCTCCAGTCTTATCAACCGTTTTAACCTGGAAAGGAATGCCACCCTGCTGGCTGACCTGAGAAAAGGTTTTACTTTAGATGAAGTAATGCAACCACTTATCAGTGAATTAGATAAATATTCTTTCCCGGAAGGGTATGGTTATTATATTGCAGGAGAAATGGAAAGCCGCAGGGAAACTTTTGCCGGCATGCAGGTAGCCATACTGATTGCCATGTTTTCTATTTTTGCTGTTCTGGTTTTTCAGTTCCGCTCCTTCACGCAGCCTTTCATAATTTTTTCGGCCATACCACTTGCAGTCATAGGCTCCGTATGGATGCTCTTCCTGACGGGCTTTACATTTTCGTTCACTGCATTTATTGGTCTTATCAGCCTGGTAGGCATTGTGGTAAACAATTCCATCATTCTGGTGGATTATACCAATAAACTGGTATCAAGGGGAATGCTGGCAGAGGATGCCATCCGGCAGGCCGGTGAAACACGTTTTACGCCAATTATGTTAACGTCACTCACCACCATAGGTGGTTTACTGCCCCTTACACTTCAGGGAGGAACCCTCTGGGCACCCATGGGATGGACAATCATTGGTGGTTTGCTCACATCCACATTTCTTACCCTGCTCGTAGTGCCCGTTCTTTACAAGCTGTTGCACCAGGGAGTGAATCAGATGGCCGGAACTGCAAAGGGATAATTGGATTTTTTGCAATCAGGTAAAAGGAGCTGCAATTCCATTCAGTCCTTGTAAAAAGCAGTAAAATACTAGTCTGCTGAATATATTCCTTTGATCCCCACCGAAAAATAGTTATACCTTCTTCAGGACGCATTATTTGCGTTTTACTGGCCACTGATACATCAGGAATATTGAAAAAACAATGCCACAAGTTTAAAAACAATGATTGGTGCATTGTAAAAAGGGTGGGAAAGGAAGAAACAATGAACCTGGACATGAGTTCAAAAACCTGGAAGGAACTCCAGGAAATTTAACGGTAATAAGGGGTATAAATAACAGGTTTCTCCAAGAAAATTATCAAAAACAGACAATTACAACTGTAAAACATAAATTTTTAATTATCAGCGACATACATTATGTCACACTTGTAACAATCCAAAATGACAAAAGTAAATTTTAAGAATATAAAAATCATATAATCAGTTGATTAAATCAGTATTTTAAATAATTAAATTAAATATTACATTACAAATGTAATATTAATCAGATTTAATCATCAAATTTTGTACACATCTATCAAATAATCAAAGGTTTAAATTATTGAAAATAAAGTTTTAAATTAAGATAATTCTGGCTGCGAATGATTCAATTTCTCTTTTACACTTGCCTTGTAATTATATCAAAGTTCTTTTATCCTTTATCTGGCGCACAATGAAATAAATTTACAAATGTAAAATTGCTATTTTTGTATAAATGATAAAAATGCATTACATTTGTAAAAAGACATTATGAAAGAGAGGCTTTTGAAATTCATTAATTCTATCGGACTGTCTTCCAGTCGGTTTGCTGAAGAAATAGGAATACAGCCATCTGGTGTTTCTCATATTTTGTCGGGCAGAAACAATCCCAGTTATGATTTTATTGTTAAAATCCTGAGCAAATTTCCCGATTTAAATCCGGACTGGCTCATTTTAGGCAAAGGGGAAATGTTCCGAACAGGTTCTGGAAAGATTGATACTATAAGTGAATTGAAAGGTGAACCGGATTTGTTTGATGAAAATGTTACAATTGTAAAATCAGAAGATCCATTTGAATACCAGGTTAAAAAATTTGATTCATCAAAGACTGTTGTCTCCCCGGAAAAAGAATCGGCCGAAAGAATTGTTTTCTTTTTTAAAAACGGACAGTTCCGTGAGTTTTTCCCCGGATAGAAAATCCTGCTATCTTTGCAAGAAAACTTCATGTATCGTTGCATTATCCGCCCCCTGCTGTTTTTTCTATCCCCTGAAAGAGTTCACCATAATGTTATTTTCCTTTTGCGCGTTATTTTTGCTTTTCCAGGAAAGAAATGGTTTTTCGAGCGAATATTTCAGGTGAAGGATATCCGGCTTCAGAGAAAGCTGTTCGGACTGAATTTTGAAAATCCTGTTGGCCTTGCCGCCGGATTTGATAAAAACGCCCTTGCTTTTCATGAACTGGCTGCTTTTGGCTTTTCTTTCATTGAGATTGGTACCGTTACCCCGGAGCCGCAAGCTGGGAACCCCAAACCCAGGGTATTCAGGTTGCCTAAAGACAAGGCCCTCGTTAACAGAATGGGATTAAACAATGATGGCACCAGGGAAGTTGCGCGGAGACTTAGTAAAAAGAGGGCCCCAAATACCATCATTGGTGGAAACATTGGGAAAAATACCCTTACCCCTGATGAAATTGCACAATCTGACTATCTCAGGGCATTTAAGGAACTTTATCCATATGTGGATTATTTCACAGTCAACCTCAGTTGTCCCAATGTTGGCAGTATCTCATGCCTTCAGGAAAAAGATTTTCAGGTGAGCCTGTTTACCGAATTAAAGAAACTGGATGCACAACTGGGTGGCAATAAACCAATATTTGTGAAAATCGCACCCGAATACACGAATGAGAAACTGGATGAAACCATTGAGATTGTACGACTGACTGGAATTACCGGGATAGTTGCTACCAATACCACCAAGGAAAGAAAACACCTGTTGACTGATCCCTCCCTTGTCAATAAGATTGGTCCGGGTGGCCTGAGTGGCCTGCCGCTGCGGGATCGATCCACTGAGGTCATTCGGTACATTACACAAAAAACAGGCGGCTCTATTCCAGTTATCGGGGCAGGTGGTATCATGAATGCCGAAGATGCCATTGAAAAATTGCTGGCCGGGGCCTGTCTTGTACAATTGTATACAGGGTTTGTTTATGAAGGTCCCTTTGTTATAAGAAGGATAAATAAGGCTATTTTAAGGCTCTCTGAATGATTTATTGCATCTGCAAAGTAAATTCTATACAAATGTGATAAAAATTTTCCAGGCGCTTTAAAATCGCATAAAAAAGGTAGCTCATTATTATAAAAAAGACCAACGCAACATGCGTTGGTCTTTTTTGTGATTCAGCTGGGATTCGAACCCAGGACCCCATCCTTAAAAGGGATGTGCTCTACCAGCTGAGCTACTGAATCCTCCCTTGCTTTTTTAAAAGCGTTGCAAAGGTAAAATTATTCATGAATTCTACCAAACCAATTTTTAATATTTTCCCCTTTTTTTGTGTTTCGCTTTAAAAGGTTTGTTTTCAGGCTATTATGAAATTATCTTGTGCGGATTTTTGGCTGTTTTTAACAATCATCCGTTTTCAAAACGCTTTTTTCACTAAATTGCCAACCTAAAAAATCAGGAATGAAGTTACACGGTAAAGTTGTTGTGATTACTGGAGCTTCCTCTGGCATAGGTATGGCTTGTGCAAGGGAATTCTCTCAACTGGGATGCCATGTGGTAATTGCTGCCAGGAATATTGCAAATCTGAAAGAACTGGAATCAGAAATTACAAGCACGGGTGCTAAGGTCCTTGCCGTTCCCACCGATGTAAGCATTGAGGAGGATTGCAGCAGACTGGTAGAGCAAACTATTAAGACCTTTGGCCGGCTGGATATTCTCATCAATAATGCAGGAATCTCCATGCGGGCCCTTTTTTACGATACAAGTCCGGATGTATTGAAAAAACTTATGGATGTGAATTTCTGGGGAACTGTATACTGCACAAAATTTGCCCTGCCGCACCTGCTGGAATCAAAGGGAAGTGTAGCGGGTGTTTCATCCATTGCCGGAATTCATGGTCTGCCCGGGCGGACCGGCTACAGTGCATCCAAGTTTGCCATGCATGGATTTCTGGAGGCCCTGCGCATTGAAAACCTGAAAAAGGGTTTGCATGTGATGATCGTGGCTCCGGGATTTACACAGTCCAATATTCGCAGGACTGCCCTGGTGGCCGATGGCGCTTCACAGGGAGAGTCTCCCCGTGATGAGAAAAAAATGATGACTGCCCAAAAAGTTGCATGGTACATTGCCCGGGGAATTCATAAAAGGAAGCGGACGCTTATTCTTACCACCCAGGGTAAAATGGTGAACCTGCTCAAGAAGTTTGCTCCGGCATTGCTGGATAAATTATCTTACAACCATATGGCCAAAGAAGCCAATGCGCCTATTAAATGAGGCTGGGGGAACCTATTTCAATTTCCCGAAACAATCTTCAATCTCTTTAGTTTCGCAGCACAATGAGCTTTAGATACTTTTAAACTTTAATTTCTGTGCTATTTGCCCTGCGCACCTGGCTATAAGCACAATGCTCCCTAGCATTTATTAGTCCTTGTTATTGTTTTTTTATCAGACATTTAACAAAGGATTCATCAGAGTAAAATCGATTTTTTTGTAATGTTTTTTAAGCAGGGTCGTCTTACCACTGAAAAGTAATCTCATTGTTTAATAAACATTTAAAAAATCATGAAAAATTTAGTTTACATTGTTTTAGTGATGATCTCTCTGCCTGTTTTCGGACAGTCGAAGGCAATTGACGATTTGTTCAATCGCTATGCCCTGAAGGATGGTTTTGTCACCGTAACCGTTTCCAAAGGAGCGTTGGACATACTTTCAGCAGTCGATCAGGATACGGATCTGAAAATCCCTGCCAAATCAATCAGCAGCATTCGGATCCTGGCAAATGAAAAAACCAAAACCGGCCAGAATTTGGACTTTTACAAGGAATTGCTTCCTTTTGTTCCCAAGAATGAATATACCGAACTGATTCATGTCCGCAGCGTGGACCAGAATGTGGTGATGCTTGTTAAGCAAAGAGCGGATGTGATTCAGGATTTTCTGATGATTGTTGGCGGAAAGGATAATGCCCTGATTTCAATCCAGGGAAATATGGATCTGAAAGAGCTCAGGAAATTGTCCTCCACCATGCCTGGAAGTGGTCTGCATCACCTTGAAAAGATTCAGCAGTAATTAATTTTACGGCGGGAAGGGGAATCATGGCGGGTTCCTTTTTTTGCCTTTTGTAACATTCAAATCATGAAATTACTGAATTTACATCAGCAGAAATATGCGAAAAATTACTAATCCAACTGTGCTTTCACCATGGTTAGATGAATTCTTTTCATGCTGATTTTTATCCTTCCCGTTATTATTAGTTGTATACCAGCAGTTGATTTTAGCACCACATCCGGGGTGTATTACCGGGAATTCAGATCTACAGTTAAATTCATGGCTTTCAGGATACCTGTCAGTATGGCCTGCCTGATTGGACCAAAGCAGGAAAGAGAAGCAAGACAGATATTAAAGGAGGTTCATTCTATTGTCCTGGTTGTTTTACCGCAGGGCAATGACCCCGTTGAAACACTGAAGCTGGGCTCAGCGATGCATTCAGGTCTGATTCGCAGTGGATATCCTGATATGATCTCAATTGTGCAATCAGGCCAAAAGATTCATGTCAATGTACTGGAAAGGGAGGGGAGGATCAGGGAAATGGTAATGATCATAGCCTCCGACAACGATGTTGTATTTATAAGGATCGAGGGCAATATTAGTTGGCAAAATTTTGCGAATTTTGTCAATAGACGCCAGTTTGCCGTGTAATAAAACAGTTATTCAATCGTCTTCAGAAAAGGAATGGATATTGAAGTTTACAAAAGGGATGTACTGCCATTGAAGGATAAGCTTTACCGCTTTGCCCTCAGGTTGCTTGGAGATGGAGAGGAGGCCCGTGATGCAGTGCAGGAGACATTTCTGAAGTTGTGGAATATAAGGGATAAACTGGCTGTTTATAAAAGTGTTGAGGCGTTTTCGATGACCATGATCAAAAACCACTGTTTGGACAAAATAAAAGCAAGGCGTACCATTTCAATGGAGCAGTTGACCATTTTGCCCAGGAGCGAGGGGAGCGAACCAGCCGATGAAAGGTATGAAACCCTGGAAACATTCAACAGGGTAATAAAGCTGTTGGAAGAACTTCCTGCGCAACAAAGGGTGATAATTCAGATGAGGGATGTGGAAGGATATGATTTTGAGGAAATTAGTGAAATTACCGATATGAATGTGAATGCAATCAGGGTGAATTTATCCAGGGCGCGTAAACGAATAAAGGAAATGTATATTAAAATTGAAAATTATGGATACAGGGGTAGTAAAGGCTTTGCTGGAAAAGTATTATGAAGGCAAAACCAGTTTGGCCGAGGAACAGATTCTGAAGGAGTATTTCAGTCAAAAAGAAGTACCGCCAGAGCTGGAAACCGACAGGGAGGTATTTCAGATTTTCCTGGAAAGCAGCCGGACTGAGGTTCTCGGGGAGGATTTTGACAACCAGGTGCTGGATTTAATACGATCGCAGGAATTCCGCCTGCGGGGTCAGAAAAGGTGGATTTATACCTTGTCGGGAATTGCTGCTGGCTTCACCATACTTTTTGCCACATGGTTCCTGGTTGTGGAACAGCGGCTGAACCTGAATACAGAGGGCTCCTTTGAAATGATGGCCATTCAGGATCCTGATCTGGCTTTGGAAGAAACCATGAAAGCACTTTATATGGTTTCAGAAGTGTTTAACAGGGGGACCGGTCAACTGTCCGGGCTTGCAAAGCTGGAGGAAGGAAAATCCAAAATGCAAGCCCTTGCAAAATTTAACCAGGCTGCCGGGGAATTACAGTCACTCGGTAAATTCAATGAAGTTGAACAATTAATAACAAGTAAAAAATAGAAATCATGAAAAGACTTATTTTATTCTTTCTGTTGTTCGTGCCAGTTCTGCTTGCAGCGCAGCAAAGCCCGGCAGACAAATTGTTCGACAAGTACTCGGGCAAAGAGGGCTATACCTCGGTGTTAATATCCAGGCATTTGTTTGGTCTGTTTGCCAAGATGGACATGCAGGACAAGGAGCTGGAAAATCTGATGACCAGGTTGAGTTCCATAAAAATCCTCAGTGCAGAGAACGTGAAGGATGCCAGGATAAACTTTCACCGTGAAATCATTGGGGAACTACCCATGAAGGAGTATACCGAACTGATGGTGGTAAAAGAAAAGAACCAGGAATTTACCTTTCTTATCAGGGAAAGGAATGGCAGAATATCGGAACTGCTTATGATTTCAGGTGGTATTGACAATAATACCCTTATCAGCATACAGGGAGATATTGACCTGAAAACCATTTCCAATCTTTCACGATCAATAAATATCCAGGGATTGCAAAACCTTGAAAAGATTGAAGACAAAAAGTAGTAACTGTTTGCTAAGACATTGACAACATGAAAAATAAATCAACTTACCTGCTGTATTTGTTTATCATTTCCATTGCATTGGTTTTATGCAACAGGCTACCCCGCGATTTTTCGGAAGCAATGTTGGAAAGTTTCCAGGGACACAGAGGATTCTACCATATAAAGCTTCCTCCCTCGCTTCTTCAGGCAGTGTTCAAGGGTGAGCAGACTGATCAATCCATAAGCTTTTTAAAGGATTTGAAACAGGTAGGTGTGATGTCTGTTGGAAGCACCGATTTGGATGAAATGGCCCGTATTGAAGTCGAAGTGAACAAATGGCTGGACTATTTCCACTATAACGATTTGTTTATGGTAGCGGAAGGAGGAAGGAAAGTATCCTTTAAACTGATGGAGAAAGACGGAATGGTGGAGGAAATGATGGCAGTTATTAAGGAAAGGGAAAGCCTGATGGTAATATCACTGCATGGCAGGCTGGATATGTCACAGGTGATGTCCTTGTCGCAACAAATCAATCCGGAGGTATTCCCTAGACTTTTGCAGGGAAATTTCTCTAAGGAATAAGCAGTGAGCTGTCTCCATAACTCAGAAAGCGAAAATTGTTCTGAAGTGCGAAATTATAAACATCTTTCCAGTTGTTGCCAATAAAGGCATCAATCAGTAAAAGAAGAGTACTGCGCGGTTGATGAAAATTGGTAATCATCCTGTCGGTCATTCTGAACCTGTAGCCCGGCACTATCATCATGCTTGTAGAAGCATTGAGTTCTTTCAATCCCTGCTTCTCCATCCATTCAATTAATCCCCCCAATACCTCTTTCCGGTTTAGTTTCGCATCGATGTTTCCATCCCACTGACCCACATGAATCATGGGAGAATACCCCAGTTTCCCTTCAATTGCCTGTAATCCAATTTGATAAATACTTTCAAGTGTTCTCACTGTGGTAGTTCCAACCGCTGTAAGGGGATGTGAGCTTTGCAAAATCGTTAGCAAGAATTCCAGGCCAAAGGAAAAATGCTCGGTATGCATTGGATGTTCGGCCATATTGTTTGTCTTGACAGGCTGAAAGGTACCCGCACCCACATGAAGGGTAATTTCCTGAAGGTTAATATCCTTTTGCCTCAATTGCTCCAAAAGTTCCCCGGTGAAATGCAATCCTGCAGTAGGTGCGGCAACGGAGCCTTCAAGCCGGCTGTAAACAGTCTGGTACCATTCCCGGTCACCTGCTACGGCTTCCCTGTTCAGGTAGGGCGGAATTGGAGTGGACCCTGCCGATTCCATCAAATCCAGGAAATATAATTCGGGATTATTCCAACTGAATTCAATATTCTGCCATGCTCCATGGTTTTCTATGATCCTGGTCTGTAAAGTGACTTCAATTCCTTTGATTGTCAGGGTTTTTTCCAGAAGGCCTGTTTTCCACCTTTTCAGGTTGCCGGTCAGGCATTTCCAGGAGACAGGGGACGGATACTGAAAAATCTGCTGATAATCTGAAGGATGGGTTGGTTCGAGCAGGAATATTTCAATGCGTGCACCCGATTCCTTTTGAAAAATCATACGGGCAGGAATAACTTTAGAATTGTTAAACACCAGTATGGAATCCTTTTCAAGGTAATTTGGAATATTCCTGAAAACATCCTTATGGTTTTTTCCTTCCTTATATACAAGAAGTTGGGAAGAATCCCTTTCAGGCAGGGGAAACTTTGCAATTTTTTCCTCTGGCAGATCGTAGTTATAGTCAGAAATGGAAATGACTCGTGGCTGCATGCCGGCAATAAAATATTTGCTGCAAAAATAGCTAAATTTACAATTCGGTTTTAAAATTTATTTCAATGAATTATCAAAAGGGTGACAGGGTAAAGTTCCTCAACGATGTGGGTGGTGGAATCATTCAATCATCGGACAATAAAACAGCGATTGTAATGCGGGATGATGGCTTTGAAATTCCCGTGCGGTTGTCGGAATTGATTCTGGTTGAACGAATGCAAAACAACGAGCTTTCCGGGCATCTGTATGAGGAGGAAGAAGTAGAAATATTGGATGTGATGTCCCAAAGCCAATCTTCCCGGGTTGAACCTGCTGATAATCAGCCAGAAACTGAGGAGGAATTACCCGAATCAGGCAGGAATCCGGCCTTTTCACTTTATTATTCGATTGTACCCCGTTTAAAAGAAAAATCAAAAACAGAACAGTTTGATTTTTATTTGATTAATGATAGTGAGTTTATTCTTCTATTTAATATAATGGAGGAAAGCGAGGGTTTTTATCGTAGTTTGCAACACGGTACCCTCGAGGCAGGCACTAAGGTTTTCATAAAGCAGTTCAGTCGTGATGATCTGAATGAATTTCCAAAACTAAAAATCCAGGCTTTGTTTCTGAGAAAAGGCTTTTACCAGTCTCATTCCCCTCTTCACAAAGACATAGCTCCCGAACCCTCCTTATTATTTTCGTATGAGGGATTTAAGGAAAACGATTTTTTCGAGGAAGAGGCTTTTGTTTGTCCGGTGCTTGAAGAAAGTCCATGCCCGGAATATGAAAAGTCAGCCTTGGAAGCATTAAAATCAGCGGTGAAAGAAAAGGAAGCAAAAAATACAACAACTTCTGCCCGGAAGGAACCATTACCCGATACCGAGGAAGTGGATTTACATATTCACGAATTGGTTGATAATTATGCGGGTATGAGCAACGGGGAAATTCTCGAAATTCAGCTTGCACGCTTCCATACGACTCTTTTAGGAGCGCTGAAGTCAGGAACAAAAAGGATCATTTTTATTCATGGTGTTGGAAACGGAAAATTGAAATTTGAAATCCGCCGTGAGCTTGACAAAAAGTACCCCCGGTTGAAATACCAGGACGCTTCATTTAAAGAATATGGCTTTGGGGCTACCCTGGTACTGCTCAGAAAGTAGCAATCAAACGATTTTTTCCTACCTTTGCAACGCAGCAGGCTGGTCTATCGCTTTTTGCGCAGGCAGAAGGAGGAAAGTCCGGGCAACACAGAGTACCATACTTCCTAACAGGAAGATATCCGTGAGGATATAGATATGGAACAGAAAATAACCGCCTCGCCACTGGCGGGGTAAGGGTGAAAAGGTGGGGTAAGAGCCCACCGGTCAGGGTGGCGACACCCTGAGCCGTGCATGCTTATGGGTTGTAAGACCATGTATATCGCAATTTCCCGGTTCGCCGGGATACAGGGCTGCTCGCCCTGGCTCTGCGGAGGTTGCGAGGGGTAGGTCGCTTGAGCCTTTCAGTGATGAAGGGTCCAGATAAATGATAGATATTTCCTGCCTCGGCAGGAAAGACAGAACCCGGCTTACAGGCCTGCTCTTTTTTTTATATGAAGGGAGTCAATATTGAAATCAAAGCCAAAACCACTGACCTGGCAGAAGCCAGGCAAATATTGCTTGCTGCAGGCGCAGTTCTGAAAGGGATAGACAAGCAGACTGATACCTATTTCAAAGTCTCCCATGGCCGCCTGAAACTGCGGCAGGGGAATGTGGAAAACAATCTCATTCATTATTTCAGGGAAGACAAATCAGGACCAAAAAAATCAGAAGTAATCGTTTGTCCGGTTGCATTCGAATCGGCGGAGATAAAGAATGCCCTTGCCACGGCCTGTGGCATTCTGGTAGAAGTAAACAAAACCCGTGAAATTTACTATATTGGGAATGCCAAATTTCACCTGGATGAAGTGAAAAACCTGGGGAAATTCATTGAAATTGAGATATTTGGCTACAAAAATCAGGAAGAACTCTGGCAGGACTGCAGAAAATACATGCAGGTACTGGGAATTCATGAAGGCAGCCTGATAAGTAATTCATATTCCGATATGCTGATCTCTTTAAATTCGGACAAAACAATTAAAAATGAATAAAATCAATGACAGAATTCAGTCCCTCCGTAAACAGATGAAACATTGCGGGCTGGATGCCTATATTGTACCATCAACCGATCCTCACCAGGGAGAATATATTCCGGAACACTGGCAGTGCAGGCAATGGCTTTCGGGTTTTACCGGATCGGCCGGTACATTGGTTGTTACACAGTTTTTTGCCGGGGTGTGGACCGATTCCCGTTATTTTATCCAGGCTGAGGAACAATTAAGAGGTAGTGGCATTGAACTGGTTAAACTTGTCATACCTCATAATCCCGAATTCATCGATTGGCTGAAAACAAATCTACCGCCCAAAAGCCGGGTAGGTGTTGATGCATGGGTAATTTCCTCGGCCCTGTATCAAAGTATGAGTGAAGCTTTCCGGGTGGCCGATATAAAGCTTTCCGGTGATTATGATTTACCTGGAAAAATCTGGATAGACAGACCAGAATTACCTTTAGACCCTGTTTTTGAGCATTCTGTTGAATATACGGGAGCTGACCGGAGTGAAAAACTGGTAAAAATCAGGCAGGTTATGCAGCAGCACAACGCCGATTACCACCTGGTTTGCACGCTGGATGATATTGCCTGGACACTGAATTTAAGGGGGAAAGATGTGGATTATAACCCTGTTTTTGTATCCTATCTGCTCATTGGCAGGGAGGATGCCTACCTTTTCGTCTTACCCGGGAAAACAGTTATCAAACTGGAACAAATTTTATCTCTGTCAGGTGTTAAAATATTAGATTATAATTATTTAGAATCGTTACTTAAACAAATAATTTCAGGTAAAAAAGTATTGTTTCAGTCTGCAAAAACCAATGAAAAAATTGCGGCCATCATCAGGAAATACGCTTCCGGAACTGAGGGACAGAATATTCCCATTCTGTTTAAGTCCATGAAAAACGAAAAGGAAATAGCACTGACAAGGAGGGCGATGGAAAAAGATGGTGCTGCTCTGGTGAGGTTCTTCATGTGGCTTGAAAATATACTTGAATTAGAGGGTACTGACGAGTACACCTGTGGGGAAATGCTGGCAAAGTTCCGTTCGCAGATGCCCGGGTATGTGGGCGAAAGTTTTTCACCTATAGTAGGTTATGCCGGCCACGGTGCGATTGTTCACTACAGCGCAGGAAAAGAAACAGCCTACCCTCTGAAAAAGGAGGGAATTCTTCTGGTGGATTCAGGCGGGCAATACCTTGATGGCACAACAGATATTACGCGCACCGTCTCCCTTGGAAATCCAGCTCCTGAGCAGCAAATAAACTTTACACTGGTGCTGAAAGGGCATATACGGGTTGCCATGGCCAGGTTTCCCTATGGAACAAGGGGTTTTCATTTTGATACCCTGGCCCGTTATGACTTATGGCAGGAGCTTAAGAATTACGGTCACGGAACAGGGCATGGAGTCGGATTCTTTCTCAATGTACATGAGGGTCCCCAGGGGATTAGTCCCAATCCCGCAGTAAACCAGGTATTTGAACCGGGCATGATAACTTCAAATGAACCTGGGTTATATATTGAAGGTGAATATGGTATACGTATTGAAAACCTTATTCTGAGTAAGGAATTGCCTGATTCGGGAACCGGTCGCTGGCTGGAATTTGAGACCCTCAGCCTGTTTCCAATCGACCTGACCCTGGTCGACTCAAAATTACTGACAGAAGCTGAAAAATCCTGGTTAAACAACTATCATACGATGGTTTATGATAGGTTATCCCCACATCTTACCCCTTCGGAGAAGGAATGGCTTATAGGTAAAACTCAAAAAGTTTGAAACGAAAACAATCCTCGTATACCGCTGTCCTGTAAAATTCCTGAACAACTGACTAATTCTTATAAACCGGTTTTTCAAATTTTGAATCCGGAATACTTTTGTTCAATTCAATTCTTTCATAAATATATTCCACTAATAATTCGTGGTCAGAGAGAATTTCAACAGAGTGGGGCAGCATGACACCGCCCACATTCCTGTAATCTCCGTAAACGGTCGTATTTGTAGTCCAGCCCTCATCAGTTTCCTCAATGCTTATCCTGGCGAGGATAAAATAGCTTTTTTCATCCAGCAGGTAGAAAAAAACAGAGCCGTCGGGTTTCTCCAGCCTGACTGAATAGACCGGGGTACCATCAAATTCCTCCTTGCCAACCAGTTCCAGTTTAAGACCATTGTTTTTCCAGTTGAACAGATCTCCGTCAATACCGGCCTGCTTTTTCAGGCTCCTGATTTCGGCTTCATCCAGTTCCCTGGCCAGTTTTGACTCTGTCCAGGGCTCAACAGCCCATCCCCGGGACCCGTCAAAAACCTGTATTGCCAGCATACCGGGAAGTTCCATTTCCAGGTATGTTTTTAAAGGCCTTTTCTGCATTTGTGTGAACTGAAAATACAATCCCGTTTGACCTGCTTTGCCTTTTGTGACAATGGTTTGTACTGTGGAAAGTTTGGACTGGTTAATGGCTGCAAAGTGCTTCCGGAGAATTTCTTCAAGTGTTTGCGAAAAGGCAATCACCGGAAGGAGAAAAACGATCAGGAAGCAGGATACCTTCAGATTTGTTTTCATTGCTGAGTGTTTTAATTACTTTCTTGGCTAAAACCCGTAAACAGTAAATCCCCCGTCCACACATATTGTCTGTCCCGTTATATATTCTGCGGCTGGCATGCACAAAAAGGCCACTACTGCAGCAACTTCTTCCGGCCTGCCTGTTCGCCTCAGGGGAGTGCGTGAAAGGACTTCTTCCCTGAACTGAGGATTGGACAGTACCTGTTGTGCAAGCGGGGTTTCAATATACCAGGGAGCCACGGCATTTACCCTTATATTGTCTGGCGCAAATTCCACAGCCAGGTTTTTGGTCAACTGGTTCATGGCAGCTTTGGTCATGGCATAGATGGAGCCTGTTCGCAATGCTATAACACCTGCAACAGAAGAAATGTTGACTATATTCCCCTGCGGGGATTTTTTTAACAGGGGCAACAACAGCCCGGAAAGTTCAAATGCCGGTATTAAATTGGTTCGAACAATGTTTTCGAATTCTTCTGCGGTATAATCGGTAGTTTTCTTCCGGATATTCATCCCGGCATTGTTCACAAGAATATCAAGGATACGCGTTTCTACTTTGATATGCTTTACCAGTGCCTGCAGGCCACCGGGCTGACTTATATCGGCCACAATCCCGGTCACCTTTCCCTCAAATTCAGGCTGGCTGCAAAACCTCATGAGTTCATTTTCATTGCGGGCAACCGTTATGACGCTGGCCCCGTGCGTAGCAAGTTCTTTAACGATTGCAGCACCTATTCCCCTTGAACCACCAGTTACCAGGGCGATCCTGCCCGAAAGTGTCCATTTATCCGCCTGTATCATAACATGCGGATTTACACAGTGAAAGGGCTTCTGTAAGTTGTTGAATCATGATAAAGATTATTTCTCAGTAAACAAATTCCTTCTTCACATTCAGTTGAGGATAAAAATAGGCATAAATGAGTGTAAACAGTACAAAGAAATTCTGACCGAGTTGGGATTCAAGTGTGTGATTCCCAAAACAATGAATACAGCAGGATACAAGTAATATGTTGAAGATAAACGATCTAAATACACCGGTTTTAAAAATAAAGTAGCTAAAGAAAGCCATTATGACGAGAAAACCTGACAGGCCAACAGATAATAATGTATAGAAGTATTGGTTGTGAGGCTTCATATTTCTGCTTGTCATGGCAGAATCAATTATCTCATTCCCGTAATCCATGGCCTGCATGATGCTTCCGGTACCCCATCCAAAGAGGGGATATTTTTTAAAAGCTTCAAATGATGCTTTCCAATAGTCCATTCGTGCGGTTAAAGTGCTCCAGTCAGGATTTTTATAATCTGTTTTCCGGTACATATACAGACCTTTCATCATCTGGTGAAGCCTGATGAAAAACCCGGGCCATTCCAGATAGTAATAATTGGTAATTCCGTTCTCAATGGCAATGATTTCCTTATCGGTGAGTGTGTTTAAGCCCTCCCTGTCCTTTTTCTGACCCCGCGAGGCCATGTACCTGTATAGGGTGTGTTTCAGATAATGATTGCCTTTGTCCATTCCCTGGTAATCCATATTGCTTCTTTCATTCCAGGCACTTTCCAGTTCCGCATCCGAGATATAAAGGTATACCAGGTGCCCGTTTTCTCTCAGGAGGTTCAGTGTGTCGTGATTATATGGATTGCCGGAGGATGTAAACTCAACCAGTGAACCAAAATCAGTTTCCACCTCCAAGGAAGATTTATCCCACATATAACCAAGCAGCCAGGTTGCAGCAAGGATAAATATTCCGGAAAAAAAGAGGGTACTTATTCTCCAATAAACATTTTTGTTAACAACTATGAATAATCCAAGGCAAAAAATTATTAGTCCCGAAAATACAGCCATCCCTGAAAGGGTCCTTGAATACAGAATAAAATAAATAAACCAGATTGCCAACAGGAATCCAACGACTAATAATATCCTGTTTTTACTTATCTGCCTGATTAACAAGGGTAACTGGAAAGCTGCTAAAATAAGCATCAGGCTGAAATAATGATTGGGTATGAACGGTGAAATCTCACGGAAATCAATTAAGGGCTTATAAATACTAAGGATCGTTCCAATAATTGAAACGCTGAGTACCGAAGCAATAAACAGAAAAAGAAGCAGCCTGGTTTTCCTTGCATCCGGGATGGGGGTGGTTATAAATATCCAGGGCAGGAAAAGGGTAGGCAGTTTATGCAGCAGGTCATTTTCAAGAGCAAAAACCAAGTCTTTGGTCCACAGGAGCCCAACAAGATGCACCAAATAAATACCCGAAAATGCCAGAACAGGCTTGTTGCTTCTGATTTTGAAGAATTTCTCGTTATAGTTACCCTCCGCGAGCCAGTTCACAGCCAGAAGAATCAGGCTGACGGATATCATAGACCTGGAAGATGGCAGTGAAATTACCAGCAGGCAAAGGCTCAGGTAGTATACCTGTAAATGAAACTCCTTTCTGGTGAAATTCATTGAATATTTCATGAAGCGAAGGGTTATGCTAGAGGATACCACTGAATCTTTCCGGTATCTTTATGACCGGTTTTTCTCTCAGGGTTCCGGGCTTATTGATGGCAAAAAGCGGCCTGAAAATATTCTGCCTCAGTCTTGCCTTATTGAAAAACTCATCCCCGTCTCTTGCTGTTTTGTTCGTGATAAGATCAAAAAGCTGATAGCGCCTGGCAAGGTGACCTTCCCAGCCATGCTTTGTAAGTGTCGGATCCCCGCTTTTTTCAGCAACCCGATTGTAATCCACCATTCCAAAATGAAAAAGATAGAGGTTAGGGTCTATATGGAAGTTTCTGCCTTTCACCCTGTGAAAACCTGATCCCCAGGTAACAGGTCGGGTTGCAATTACTGCCTTTGTATATCTCGCCGATACATGCGCGTATTTTCTCTGTTCAAGGAAAGGGAGGGAGGGGTCGATGGCTGATTCTTCCTTCAGGTGCTGACCTACATCCAGTCCCAGGGCAGAAAGGGAGGAATGTTTTATTGGTTTTTGAAGATATTCTGCAAGGCTTTGTTGGAGATTCGGGTCAACGACTAAAAATTCATCTATATCTGTTGCAATAACTACCTGGTACCTGCGAAAAAGGGCTTTTGCCAGGTGCGATAACAGTCTTGCCCTGTTGCGATCGCCACCTGCCCGGCCAAGTGGGGTATGTGGTACCCTGATTACATTAATTAGCCCATGGTTTTCAGGCAATACCTGATCCTGACCGTCGAGGACCAGGAATAAATTTAGTTTTCCAAATTGCTTGCCATAATAATCTATCCATTTATTTACAAAGAAATTATCGTTTCTCATCATGGAGATCACGGCAATATTCTTAGGCTTACGGCTGTTCATGCAAATCAAATTAATTAGCGCAAGATTGCGAAAAAACCCAAAAAAGCCATACTTTTGGCATAAAAAATGGTTCAGGAGTCCAATCCCGACATAAACGATTCTATTGATGCAGTGATTGCCTGGGTAGATGGAAGTGACCGTTCCCTCATGGAAAAAAGGGGCTTTTTTCTGGGAATCAATAAACCCAACAGGCAGTGGGCAACTCAACCCACTAGATTTACCTCGGTCAATGAAATCAAATATTGTTTATTAACTATATTCCATTTTGCCCCATTTATCAGAAATGTTTTTATTATAACCGACGGGCAGAAACCTGACTTATTTGATGATATTAAGAAATTTTTTCCTGAAAGGCTTTCGTCAATAAGAATTGTTGACCACAAAGAACTTTATTCCGGTTTTGAAGAATATTTACCAACTTTCAGCAGCAGGTCGATAGAGACAATGCTGTGGAGAATTAAAGACTTATCCGATTGTTTTGTATACTTTAATGACGATGTTTTTCTCATTAGGAATGTCAGACCAGAGGATTGGTTTACAGGTGATAGGCCAGTACTGAGGGGAAAGTGGGCGCCAATTCCATTACATAAAATTTCCTGGCAATACTTTCAATTGTTACTAAAAAATGTTTGGCACAAATTGCCTCCTTTTTTTTCCAGACCCTCTTTTCATACAGGCCAATGGAATTCTGCTTTTTTACTTGGTGCAAGACTCAAGTATTTTACATACAGCCATACACCACATGCGCTAAATAAAAAGGTGATTGAAGATTTTTTTATCCAAAAAACGGATTTGTTGAAAAAGAATATTTCTTATCGTTTCAGGCATCCCTCGCAATTTACATTGGTTTCCATTTCAAACCATCTGCAACTGCAGTTGGGCAATAAAAATGTTGTAAAACCAGATACAATTTTCTTTCAACCCTTTGGGCGTTCCTCAAATTACATCGATAGAAAAATACATCAGTGCGAGGACAATAGAGAAATTAAATCCGTTTGTGTACAAAGCCTTGACCTATGCTCCCCAGGGCAGCAAACTAAATTGTTTGATTGGCTGGATAAAGTTTTGAGGGTGAATAGGAATACAAATTCAGAAGGAGGGAAGGAAAAAAGGGAGATCCCGATGGAATAATCCGAATAACCAACTAGTCAGGTTAACATGCTTGAACAATTCAAAAATACCTTGGACGAGCCCATCGATGTTGTTATTGCATGGGTGGATGGGAGTGATCCAAAATTAACTGCCAAAAGGAATCAGTACCTGGAAACTTCTGTTAAAAAGAAGCTTCGCAGTGCTCATCCTACACGTTTTGCTTCCGATAATGAGATAAGGTATTGTGTTTTGTCCATACTCAGGTTCGCACCTTTTGTCAGAAATATCTATATCGTAACCGACGATCAGGATCCTGATATTTACACAGAGGTAGAAAAATTCTTCCCCACGAAAACGGAAACCATTAAGATTGTTGATCATAAGGAAATTTTCAGGGGCTACGAAAAATTTTTACCAACCTTTAACAGTATTTCCATTGGCAATATGGTCTGGAGGATTAAAGGGCTTTCAGAGAATTTTGTTTATTTCAATGACGATGTATTTCTTATAAGACCTGTACAACCCGAAGATTGGGTAAAAAACAACCGTCCGGTACTGAGAGGAAGATTTATGTGCCCTCCCTTCATGAAATTGTTGAAGCTCCGTTTAAGAAAACTCTGGAATAATACGATTCTTAAAAAGGTGAATTATGAGGCAAAATTCTCATTTTATGTGGTTCAGTGGAATGCTGCAAGGGTAGCGGGAATGAAGTTTAGATTTCTTTTCAACTGTCACACCCCCCATGTTGTAAACAGAAAAAAAATTGAGGAATTCTATTCAAAAAATAATGAATTGCTCGAAAGAAATATTTCATTTCGCTTCAGAAATATTTCCCAGTTTAATATAACATCCCTGGCAAATCATCTTGAGGTCAGGGATGGAAATAAAAACATTAACAACCTGAACCTTGGATACCTTGTACCCTCCTTTTATTCTGAAAGTAAATTGTCAAGAAAAATGAAACGTTGTGAAATGGATTCACGTATCAAATCAGTATGTGTCCAGAGTCTCGATCAGGTTGGTAAAGAAGATCAGGATAGGATTTTCAATTGGATGGATAATTTTCTAAATCTGAAAGAATAGCATTTATTAATAATTGACTGCTTGTCAAATGGTTAAATTGTTCAGGCTATGAGCAATCCGGTTTCTGTTAATAACAAACAATTACTATCAGAGCCTATTGATGCTTTTATAGCATGGGTAAACGGAAATGACCCTGTACTTAAAGGGAAAAGAAATTTTTATGCAAAGGGCTCAAATAGTTCCGGTACTTTAAAAATAAAGTCAACCCATTTTGCTTCTGTGAATGAAATTAAGTATTGTGTTCTTTCCATTTTAAAATTTGCATCCTATGTCAGGAATATATTTATAGTAACCGACAAACAGGACCCTCACATTGTGGATGATGTAAAAAATTTTTTTCCCGAAAGGATAAATTCCATAAGGATTGTGGACCATAAAGAGATCTTCAGGGGATACGAGGAATTTCTGCCAACCTTCAACAGCATTTCCATCGCAAGTATGCTATGGAGAATTGAGGGTCTCTCCGATAATTTTGTTTACTTTAATGATGATGTCATTTTAATCCGGAAAGTAAACCGGGAAGATTGGGTATTTAAAGGCAGACCCGTACTGCGGGGAAGATGGGCGGTTGCACCCTATAAAAAGATGTTTGCAGGTTTTATTGCTAAGTTATTCTGGAAACATCTTCTTAACAAGCCCGATTTCCGTGAAAAATTCTCTTTCTTCCGGGTTCAGTGGAATGCTGCCTGATTAGCCGGAATGAAGTTTATGTATATTATAAACGGGCATACACCTCATGTAATGAACAAAACCAGACTGGAAAAGTTTTTCCTTAAAAATCCCGATTTGTTAAGAAGAAACCTGCAGTATCGTTTCAGAAACCTGGAACAATTCAATATATTCTCTCTTTCGAATCATCTTGAATTCCGGCAAGGAAATCACAATATTCAACGATTAAACCTGGGATATTTAAATCCTGCCTTTCAAAAAGAAAAACGATTCAATCGGAAAATAAAGCATTGCGAAAAGAACGCTCAAATTAAATCTGTATGTTTGCAAAGCCTTGACATGGTGACAAAGGAAAAGCAGGATCAAATTTTTGACTGGCTGAATAAATTTCAGGTCCCGGACGAATAGAAATAGGCAATTATTCCCTTACTTCGGGACAAATACATTCACAGGTTCCTTATGCCAATACAATCAAAATCCGCTGAGAATTTCCCTATTGATGTAGTCATCGCCTGGGTTGACGGGAATGATCCTGCTCATGTAGTTAAACGAGAAAGGTTTTTGAGTGGAAATAATGCCCCGACCATGCATTCGGGAGCTCATCCCACCCGCTTTGCCTCGGTAAATGAAATCAGGTACTGCATTTTATCCATTTTTACTTTTGCCCACTTTGTTAGAAATGTATTTATCGTTACCGATGAACAGGATCCGCAGTTATGGGAAGATATCAGAACCTGTTTCCCTGAAAGGCTTGATTCTGTAAGGATTGTTGATCACAAGGAAATTTTCGCCGGCTTTGAACAATACCTGCCCACATTCAACAGCATTTCCATTGGAAATATGATCTGGAGGATCAAAGGTCTTTCTCCAAATTTTGTATATTTCAATGACGATACTTTTTTGGTCAGGAGAATACAACCACAGGACTGGTTTGTGGATAATAAGCCGGTTATTCGAGGTAATTGGACCCTGGCACCTTTTCACAGGATGATATGGAATCGAATCAGCACTTTTTACAAGGCAAGGGTTTTAGGCCAAAAAGACTTTGTTCCACGGGCATCTTTTCATATGGGGCAATGGAATTCCGCACGTCTGCTTGGTGCGGGATTCAGGTATTTCACTAACAGCCATACTCCTCATACCGTAGATATTGGATTGATAAGCGATTTTTATGAGAAAAACAGGGAAATTATTGAAAGAAATATCGCATACAGGTTCAGGCATGCGTCACAATTTACCTTTATTTCCCTATCGAATCACCTTCAGTTGTACAACGGAAACAGGAATATCGCCAGTCCCAACCTGGCTTACCTTAAGCCTTATGGGCGTTCAAAAAATTATATTGACAGGAAAATCAGGTCTTGTGAAAACAATCCGGAAATAAAATTTATTTGTGTCCAAAGCCTGGAAATGTGTTCAGTAGAAGAGCAGCAAAAGGTTTTTACCTGGATGGATAAGAAGTTAGGCCTTAAGTAAATTCAATCTTTCAGATGCTGAAGCCTTAGTATTTATACCTGTTTTTCCATAGTCTGGCAAGCTTCTCCCTTATTTCCTTCTCTCTTTGATTTTCGGCAGGATCATAAAACACTTTCCCCTCAATCTTTTTCGGAAGGAAATCCTCTTCCACAAAATGACCTTCAAAGGAATGTGCATATTTGTAATCCTTGCCGTAACCAAGGTCTTTCATCAATTTGGTCGGGGCATTTCTTATATTTAGTGGAACAGCCAGGTCACCCGATTCCTTTACAAATGCAAGTGCTTTATCAATAGCAGCATACGCCGAATTACTCTTGGGGGAAGTGGCCAGGTAGATTGCTGTTTCAGAGAGTATTATCCTTCCTTCGGGCATCCCTATTACATGGATGGCATCAAAACATGCAGTTGCCAGCAGCAGGGCATTTGGGTTGGCAAGACCTATGTCTTCAGAAGCCAGTATAACCATCCTGCGGGCAATAAATTTTGGATCTTCACCTCCTACAATCATCCTCGCAAGCCAGTATACAGCAGCATTGGGGTCACTGCCGCGAACCGATTTGATAAAAGCAGAAATGATATCATAATGCTGTTCACCGCTTTTATCATAGAGGGCAATCTTTTCCTGAAGATGCCGGATGACCAGTTCATTATGAATCGTAATCTTCTCTTCAGAAGTTGAATTGACAACCAGTTCAAGCAAATTGAAAAGTTTACGCGCATCGCCTCCTGAGTAACGCAGAAGCGCTTCATTTTCGGTTATTTTTATTTTTTTGTCTTTTAATATCACGTCCTTTTTCAGCGCATATTGAAGAAGAGTCAGCAGGTCATCTTTTTCAAGTGGTTTGAGTACATACACCTGGCAGCGGGAAAGCAGGGGAGAGATTACCTCAAAAGAGGGATTCTCGGTGGTTGCACCAAATAAAACCACTGTGCCCTGTTCAACGGCACCAAGCAGGGAGTCCTGCTGCGACTTGCTGAACCGGTGAATTTCGTCAATAAATAAAATGGGCGCGGGGTGGTTGAAAAACTGTTGCTTTTTTGCTTTTTCAATTGCCTCCCTGACATCTTTCACTCCCGAATGCACTGCACTGAGGATATAAAATGGACGGTTCAGCTGATTAGCGATAATCCTGGCAAGGGTGGTCTTTCCAACTCCCGGAGGACCCCAGAAAATTAAAGAAGACAGGTTACCTGACTCTACCATTTTGCGTAAAACAGAATTCCTGCCTACCAGGTGCTTCTGTCCCACAAAATCATCCAGGGATTTGGGACGCATTCTCTCTGCCAGAGGCTGATTGTAACTCATGGATTAAAAGCTTTTATGGAGTAAAGGTAAAGCTTTCAGATAAAATTTTGCAGCCACTGAAATCAAATAACAGCCCTACCTGTCGGAATCCTTTCGGAGGATGAGAACCGTAATTTCAGGCGGCATTCCGATCCTGCCGGGGAAGCCAATAAAGCCCAATCCCTGGTTAACATGAAGGTACTGATCTTCCAGTTGGTATAAACCCGACCAATATGGAAAAAGGTACTTTGAAGGACTCCATTTAAACCTACCCAAACGGATCCCAAACTGCATGGCATGGGTATGGCCGGACAGGGTCAGGGCGATGTCTGTTTTACCGGTTACTTCGGCATTCCAATGCACAGGATCGTGACTAAGCAACATTTTGAAAGCAATGTTATGGATTCCATCCAGCGCCGCTTCCAGGTCACCGTATTGTGCGAACGGGGGAGACCCCCAGTTTTCAACACCAAGGATGGCAAGGCTGTCATTGTCTAAGACCAGAACTGCATGTGCATTATTGAGTAAGACAAAACCCGTGCGTTCCAGGAACTTTTTGATTGCCTCAAAATTCTGCTGTTTTTCTTCCGGACTGTTCCACCGGGAATAATCACCGTAATCATGGTTTCCAAGAACAGCATACTTTCCATACCTGGCTCCGGTTTCCTTAAAGCTGGAATCCCAGCCTTCCAGCTCTCCGGCATAGTTGTTTACAAGATCACCTGTAAATACAATCAGATCGGCATCTGCAGCACTGACAAGTTCGAGAGCCTTTTCCAACCGTTTTTTATGACCATAGAAGCTGCCTGTGTGAATATCAGATATATGTACTATGCGGAATCCATCAAATGCATCTGGCAGTTGCCTGAAGGCAAGTGTATGTTCTTTTATTCTGAAATCAAACCTTCCAAAAATAATTCCATAGAGTATGGCAACAAAGGGAAGTATGGATAGT
This sequence comes from Bacteroidota bacterium, assembly GCA_037446695.1. GTDB lineage: Bacteria > Bacteroidota > Bacteroidia > Bacteroidales > PUMT01 > JBBIHY01. The sequence goes on along the minus strand of JBBIHY010000002.1, from coordinate 173,409 downwards.
ATGAATCCCGTTTTTGTGAAGAGCCTGTATCTTTGAAAAACCTGGGGGGGGTTCTTTCTCAATGGTTGAACCACAAAATAACTTACCAGGGAAAGAATATCATCCAGAAGCAGAAAAACAGCAATAAGCAGTTTTGGTATATAAAACAGAATCAGGAGACCGACCAGGAAGTAATATTTGCTGAAATAGGCAGGGGGCCCCACTGGCCGAAAATAAGTTAACAGTGTGAGGATGAGCAGGAGAACCGGTAAAAACCAGAATAAAATATAAATGATCCATTTGACTCCCAGCGATTTCCAGTTCTGTGCCAAACTTTTCACTGCCCTGAAGGCATATAAATCAAACAGGAGGAGTAAAAGGGTAAAGATCAGAAATGCCTGCATTTGAATCAGGAGATTTTAAAGGATAAAAATACGAATGTGGATTGAAATCGGGAAATTCTAATAAAACACATTAAAAAATCTGATATCCACCTTTCCGGATATTGAAAGATTCTGTATGGATTCCTCAGAAAGTGCATTCTCAAGATAATCCTCTGCAGCCGTCATAGATTCCACGCTCATCAAAATTGTGAGGTGATTAGGTTCTTTCTTGTCACGCAGAATATTTTCCACCCTGAGACCGGCATGTAATCTTTTGCTTTCGTTTTCAACAAAGGCCTTATGCCATTTCTTAAAGTCGGTTACCCTGTAAGTAGCTGACAAATAAATCATACCGTTATATACAAGTTGTACCAATGAATTTGCAATATTAAAAGTTTCTGAAATATGTGCCTAATTAATTTTTTGTAAACAGTATATTGGATTTGACTCTAAATTGTATAAAAAGGTTGCACAGGATGAAAAATGTAGTTTACACTGTGATCTTTGACAATTAGCATGATTTTTGTATTTTTATGTTGAACATAAAATCATAAATTATGAAAAGAATTCTGATAGTTTTTTTATGCCTGGGTTTTATTGCCTCGGCAAATGCACAGATTAAATTCGGCGTCAGGGCTGGATTGAACTCTCATTTTGTAAATGAGGCCACACTTACCTACGATGATATAACAATTTCCAATGTGAAAGGATCCAATGTAGGTTTTCACGGAGGCCTGATGTTGCAGGTTTCCTTTTTGGGCGTATTCCTGCAGCCTGAACTCCTACTTGCCTCTGTTGGTAACGAGGTGAAAGTTGAAGAGTTAGGAGAAGTAAATTTTGCCGAGCAGAGTTTCACCAAACTGGATATTCCTGTGCTGGTTGGAAAGCGATTCGGAGCTGCCAGAATTGGGGTTGGCCCGGTAGCGACAATTATGCTGAACAGCACCTCGGAATTGGCTGATTATGGAGACTATGGTGAAAAATTTAACACGGCCGCCTTTGGTTTTCAGGCCGGCCTGGGCCTGGATATTGCAAAAACGATTGCCATTGACCTGAAATATGAAGGTAGTCTGAGTAAACTGGCATCGGGTATAACCGTGGGAGGGCAGGAGCGTCCTTTTGATTCCAGGTCCAAACAGCTCATTCTAAGCATAGGTTTTCTCTTTTAATCATCACAAAAAAGAACCGGAGCAAATCACTCCGGTTTTTTTACAGGGCTTTCTCATAAATATGCTTATGGTCGCCCGGGCCATAAAATTCTTTCAACAGGGCACATTCTTCATAACCGCAATCCAGGTAGAATTTTCTTGTAGGCAGATATTTTTCGGTTGAGGAGGTTTCAATAAAGATTTTCTTTCCGCCCAATTCACCCATCCTTTTTTCCGATTCAGCAAGTACCTTCTTTCCAATGCCTTTTCCCCTGAAATCATTGTGCACACCAATCCAGTAAAGGTCATAGCTGTGCTTTGTGCAGGGAATTGGCCCATAGCATGAATAGCCGATAGTACGCCCACCCGATTCAGCAAAAAGGAAAAGGTAACCGCTCTCCTTACCCTTCTGAAGATATTCTTCCACAAGCTCAATCGCCACTTTGATTTCAAAATCGTAGAAGAATCCTGTGGATGTTAGTATCTCCCTCACATTTTCCATGTCAGACTTTGTAAGGTTTTCTCTGAAAATCACATCGCTTTTCATACAGGTTAAATTGAATCCCTTATAATGAACTGTACAATATTTCTTTGATTTAAGCCCATTTGTCGTGCTGCAGCAACAAATCCACTGTCCTGAGAAATACAGGGATTGGCATTTACTTCCAGCACATATAAGTTCCCATCTTTATCCATTCTGAAGTCTATCCTTGCATAACCCCGCAGATCAAATAGTTTCCAGCACCTGGTACAGATATCCTTTATTTTTTGAATAAGTTCCGGTTCTTTTCTTTCATCAGGGAAGTGCCTGACAGTGTTTTTATATTCAAATGAATCTTCATCCCACTTTGCCCTGTAACCCACAATACGCGGTTTTCCTGAAGGGAAATCAACAAACCGGATTTCTGCCACCGGCAGTACGACAGGCTCCTTCCCGTTTCCAATCACTGACACATTAAATTCCCTGCCTTCGATGTATTGCTCGGCAAAATAATCGCGCCGCTGCCGGTTTTTTATGCTAAGCCTGCTGTAAATAATCCCTGCCTTGTCAATAAATAGGGGAACATGTTCATCCATACCATAGGATGCATGCTCCCAAAGAGATTTTATCAGGAACATTTTATCTGCATGGCTGCGATTGAACTCCTCAGAACCGTCAAAGAAGTCGGGTGTGTTGATTTTCTCCAGCATCATTAGTTGCTTGGACAGCAATTTATTGGAAGTAACATAAATTGCCTGCGAGGAACAACCTGTAAAGGGTACAGACAAATGCTCAAAAAGGGCAGGGGCAATTTGAAGGAGTTTCCCGTTGCCGAATATCGTTTCTACCAGGTTGACTATCAAATCCGGTTTCCAGGATTGTATGACTTTTATATTCTTTTCCAGATCATTATAAAAAGGAAGTATGCGGGTTTCAATTCCCCACTGGTTCAACCCTCCTTCAAAGAATGCGGCCTGATTCAGCACATCCAGTTCATCAGCCGGAGGATTGGGTCCCAGATTACTGTGAAAGATAAGTGCTTTACGTACTATTTCCTGCATATTTTTTTCTCCGCTGATTGCATGATTCTCGAGATTAGTTCCTCGTAGCTTAACCCATGTAAACGCGAGAGGATCGGTAAATCAGAATGAATGGGATTCAGTCCGGCCAAAGGGTTCACCTCAATGAAACAGGGAATCCCGTTCTTGTCCATTTTAATGTCCACCCGTCCGCCATCTTCACATTCCAGTGCCTTCCATGCTTCCAGTGCAACTTTATAACATTGCCGGGAAATTTCTTCATCCGGAACCGAATAATCAACTTTTCCCTTGTAGTTTTCCTTGTTATGCAGGGAGTAAATTTTCTCATTCTCCCTTGCCTTAACCATTACTTCCATTATTCCGCAGGTTTTTGCTTCCATTCCTGTACCGGTAATTCCGACTGTAAATTCCCTGCCGGGCAGGAATTCTTCTACCAGGACGGGCTGTTGAAATTTTTCCAGTAATTGCAAAACACGACTATATAATTCCTTGCTGCTTGTTACCAAAGAATTCATATCGATTCCTTTTCCGGTTCCCTCGGCAACAGGCTTGATAAAAACAGGATAACCAAGGGTAATCAGGGGTATTTCCGCCCTGTTCTTTACCATGAAAAAATCAGCCGTAGGTATGCCATGACCTCTCACGATATGTTTGGCCATCGCCTTGTGAAGTGTTACTCCCAGCACAACCGGGTTAGAGAAAACATAAGGAATTTTAAAGGCATCCAGCAGGGCAGGAACCTGTGCTTCACGCCCCATGCCGTGCAAGCCTTCGGCAATATTGAAAACAATGTCCCAGCGTTTCCCTTGTGCCAGTTCAGCGGTCAGTTCGAGAATATTTCCAATCCTTTCTGTTTGATAACCAAGTGAATTCAATGCGCTTTCAATTCCCCAAATCGTTTCCTCAGAATCAAATTCAGCTACTTCTTCATTGGAAAACCCCTGCTTCAGGTAAGTATCCTTCAGATCAAATGTGAGCCCCACAATCATTTAATTTTTCCAAGCTAATTAATATACCTACCTGGCAATATCATGAATAATTTCAATTCAACTGCCAAATAAAAACATTTTTGGACCATAACAAAACAAAATGCAACGATCACCGGAGGGCATGAATAAACCTTATTCCCCAATGTCCGGGTATTTATAAATATTCTCCTCGTAATTTTTTAATAGCACATTTCCTCCGGAGTCACGTCCCATGTAATATTCAGGCAGTAAAGGAATTTTGCCTCCTCCACCAGGTGCATCAATTACATAATGTGGAACGGCATATCCGCTGGTATGCCCTCTTAGCCCCTTGATTATCTCCAGTCCTTTTTCTACCGGTGTTCTGAAATGAGCAGAACCCGGAATCGGGTCGCATTGGTAAAGGTAATAAGGTCTAACCCTGATTTTCAGTAGGCCATGCAGCAGAGATTTCATTACCTCAACGCTGTCGTTAATGCCTTTCAGCAAAACAGTCTGGCTCCCAAGCGGAATGCCTGCATCGGCCAGCCTCCGGCATGCTTCCTGCACTTCAGGTGTCAACTCGCCGGGATGTGTAAAGTGAATGCTCATCCAAAGGGGGTGGTACTTTTTCAGCCTTTCTGCAAAAGAATTTGTTATTCTTTGGGGCAGAACAACAGGGACTTTTGTTCCAATCCTGATAATCTCTACATGCGGTATTGACCTTAATTCATCAAGTATGGCAAACAATTTATCTTCAGAAATTGTGAGTGGATCGCCACCGGACAACAACACATCCCTAACTTCCGTATGTTGTTTTATATATTCAAAAGCAGGCGCCAGTTCCCTGAGGGAAAAATGACTCTTGTCCTTTTTGGCTACCATGTGCGACCTTGTGCAATACCTGCAATAGGTAGAGCAAAAACCTGTAATCAGAAACAAAACCCTGTCGGGATACCTGTGCACCAGATTAGGGGCAACCTGGTGATGGTTTTCACATAGGGGATCAGGTTTTTCTTCCGTTGTGCGGAAAAACTCCCGAATCACAGGCACAACGCTTTTCCTGATTGCCTGGTTTTCATCACAAGGATCAATCAAACTCAGGTAATAAGGAGTGATTCGAAGCGGAAGGTTCACGGTATTTTCAAGGATAAGCATCTCCTCATCGGGCGACAGCCGGATGAACCTTCTCAGTTGCTGTAAATCCCTTATACTGTTTTTTACCTGCCATTTCCAGTCGCTCCATTCTATAATACTTACACCGGGGAAAAACCTGTCAAGGAATTGCAGGGATTTTTCGCTGGGTTTAATTTGTTGGAAATCGGCTGGAAGAAGAAAGGGCAGTGTTTTGAAACGCCGGAGTTTTTTACCGTTCTGCAATACAGACTGAATTTGCAGACTTGGGGGTTCGTCGTCGGAGGAGAACTCAGACTCCCGGACGACAATGGGTTTTTGTTTACGATTTTCCATTCTGAGCAGGAATTACTTGCAAGAATTGGTCATTTTAAATTTGATGCAATTATAAATCAATTTTGTTTTGATTATTCTTTAAAGGCCATATTTTTTTTGTTTCCAGCAAAATATATATAATTAATAATCAGATACTTATAAAATTGTTAATAATTATTTTAAAATTAGCCTGAAAAGATTGGGTTTTTGAAGGCTCAAAAAATGAAAATATCTTGATATGTTAACAACTTTTTAGCCATTTGTCACGCTCCTTTTTAAGCTTTTTTAACAAAAATCAATGGAGCCCGGGAATCATTTTACCCGTTAAATAAGTTTAGATTCGTATCTTGCGTTTGTTTAGATTAATTAAAATATGAAACTATACCTTATTCCGTTTTTGTGCCTGCCCCTGATGTTTTCAGCCTGCAGGCAAACCATGCCCGGTAAGGATACCTATGTTGTGCAGATTGTCGATTTTGAGGGCTTAAGACCCTACCTTGCCAGGGATACTGACAGTGTCTATCTTGTGAATTTCTGGGCTACATGGTGCAAGCCCTGTGTGGATGAGATGCCATACTTTGAGGCAATGCAGGAGAAATACAAGGATCAAAAACTAAAAGTTCTCATGGTGAGCCTGGATAACCCGGATCATCTCGAAACCAGGGTTATACCATTTATCAATGAAAACAATATTCAAAACGAAGTACTATTGCTTGATGACCTGAATGCCAATTACTGGATTCCGGAGGTGGATGATCGCTGGTCGGGAGCAATTCCGGCAACCGTTTATTACGGAAAAAATTTCAGGGAATTTTATGAAAAGGCCTTTAAATTAAATGAACTGGATTCTATTGTCAAATCTAAATTATAAAACTATGAAAAGAAAGATTGTATTATTTGTTGCTCTTGTTCTGGGATCTGTTTCCCTTTTTGCACAGGGATACAAGGTGGGCGATAAGGCCGCCGATTTCAAATTGAAGAATGTTGATGGCAAATATGTTAGCCTTGCCGATTTTCCCGCTGCAAAAGGATTTATTCTCATGTTTTCCTGTAATCATTGTCCCTTCTCAGTAGCCTATGAAGACAGAAAGATTGCACTTGATAAGAAATACAAGCCGCTGGGATACCCCGTTATTATCATCAACCCAAATGATCCTGAGGTGGAGCCCAGGGATTCTTACGAGTTGATGCAGGTAAGGGCAAAGGAAAAAGGTTTTACTTTCCCCTATTTATTTGATGAAGGCCAAAAGGTTTATCCTGTTTACGGTGCCACCAGAACTCCACATGTGTTCCTTCTTGAGAAAGCAGGTAAGGATTACATTGTAAGATATATTGGTGCAATTGACGATAACCACAGGGATGCCTCAGCCGTGAAGGAACCATACCTGGCCAATGCTGTGGATGCACTTCGGGCCGGTAAGAAGCCGGATCCTGATTTCACAAGGGCGATTGGTTGTACAATCAAGACCAAAAACTAAATGGAATACAAAAAAAAAGGCCCTGGCGGGCCTTTTATTTTTGTTGATCTTTCTGCATGGGCTCAAATCTCAGTGCCGCTGAGTTAATGCAGTACCTCATTCCGGTTGGCGGCGGACCATCATTAAACACATGACCCAGATGCCCCTCACAATATGCACATAATATTTCTGTTCTTATCATTCCGTGACTAGTATCTCTCCGGTAAATAACCTTTTCTTTTAATATGACCTTTGAAAAACTCGGCCAGCCACAACCGGAGTGAAATTTCTGGTGGGACTCAAACAGGTGGTTGCCGCAACCGGCACAATAATAATTGCCCTTTTCAAAAAAATTATCATATAAACCTGTAAAAGGCCTTTCAGTGCCTGCCCGGCGTAAAACATAAAACTGCATTGGTGTTAACACCTTCTGCCATTCCGCTTCGGTCTTGATTACTTTATTTTTTTTATCAGGGTTTTGCATACTTGGCTTTTTTTGATTCCCCTGATTAAAAAAAAACAATACTACCAGGGAAATAATTATTGCATTCATTTATTATTTGATTTGTTTTTTAACAAACGCAAAACCACCCTGTTTTGTTGAATTGAACCTTCTTTTCCGACAACTTAATCCTGGCAATAAAAATAAAGGTTTAAGGAAGTAATTGTTATGAACAATTGTTAATAAACCCTGTGGAAACCATGTGTATAAACACAATGGAAAATATTTTGAAAAAGTACCCTTCGGGATTATATTTGTTTCATCAAGTGAGGGATAAAAGACTTGTTCTCACATTTGGAGTGTACCTTGAATTCTTAGTTGAGTTATAAAACACACCAGGTTTTTCAGAAAGTGTTCTTCGGAATAACACTGAAAAATTAACAGTGAGTCGGGGTTTTAGCAGATAAGTAGCTGTAACAGGTTACTTTCAATCTCTGAAACCGGGATTGGAAAACAAAGCTTCTCCGGAAGCCCGGAAAACAAAATCCAGTCGTAATAACAGTATCTTGACACTGAAACGGGAGACCGTTGTAAGTGAACTGGGAATTTTTCGCAAGAGAAATTCCCAGTTATGTTTTTACCCCTTTTCAACCGCATGATAAATTTCTCTTGGTCATTCACAAAGAATTGCCTACTTTTGCAGTCGGGTTCAGCTCCTGCTATGATCTGTCATAGCAGGTTTTTTGTTGAAAACATAGTTGATAATTAATCTAAATAATGCTAAACACAATTGTCTGTTTGTTGTTATTTTGTTGTTGAAAATCAGACATTAATGAATTTTGGAAACAAAGAAACTTCGTAAATACTTCAGATTATTTCTCTTCTCCTGCTTCTTTTTGGGCTTATTTTTTTGGGATGCTGCACTGCGCACTTCCGGTAAGGGGGATGTGAGTAAATACCATAGGGAGGCTCAGTTAATTCCCTTATCCCAGAGATTGTTTAATGAATTGTCGGAAAGGGAGGAATTCCTGCCTCTTGAACAAAAGGTAACCCGGTTGCTGGACAGGTTTGAAATTAAAGGTGCTTCTGTTGCAGTGATGAAAGATGGACGCCTGGTGTATGCCAAAGGCTTTGGCTATGCCGACCAGGAAATTCATAAACAGGCTGAGCCGAAAAGTATTTTTCGTGTAGCGAGTATATCTAAACTCATTACAGCGGTGGTGATCATGAAAATGGTGGAAGAGGGAGAAATATCCCTCGATGATAAGATCTTTGGGGAAAGTGGTCTGTTGAATGATTCTATATACCTGAATTACAAGGACAAAAGGGTAGAGGACATTAGGGTCATACATTTATTGAACCACAGTGCGGGCTGGAACCGCATCTATGGTGATCACATGTTCATGCAGCATGAAATCGCGAGGCAAATGAACGCAGAGTTGCCACTGGACTTACCCGTTATCCTAAGTTTTGCGCTGGATAAACGACTGCACTTCAGGCCCGGAAGCCGCACAAGTTATTCGAATCTTGGATATGCCATCCTTGGTTTGATCATTGAGAAAAGATCAGGTATTCCGTATGCTGAATATGTGCAAAACGAGATTTTTAAACCTGCAGGTATTCATGATATTTATATGGGTAAAAACCTGATGGAGGAGAAATTTCCCAACGAGGTGATTTATTATGAAAAGCGCAACCTGGGCAGAGTACCTTCGGTTTACCAGAAAAATGAACTTGTGGAACGCACCTATGGAGGAAATGATGTGGAACTTTTGGGTGCTGCGGGGGGATGGGTAGCTACAGCACCCGACCTGATGAAATTCCTTGCAATTATTGACGGAGATGAGACTATACCCGATATTTTGTCTCCTGAGACACTGCAGATGATGACAAATCCGCTGAAATCGGGCGGTCACACCATTGGCTGGAGCGGTACCGACGGAAGGGGAAACTGGTGGAGAACAGGTACATTTTCCGGAACATCAGCCATCATGATGCGACAGTCGAACGGATTCAACTGGGTAATTCTAACCAATACCAGTACCTGGAAGGGGACAAAATTGTCGAAAGATTTTCACAGGGAGATACAGGCTTCCATTCACGAAATTGAATCCTGGCCGGAGTACGATTTGTTCCAGTACATTGAACCAAAGCTGCTGAAAAGAGAAACAGCCAGCAGGTAGTTAATCAAAGTGGTATATTTCCATGCTTTCTTGCAGGAACCGGCACATGTTTGTTCCTGGTCATTTCCAGTGCCTGAATGAGTCTTTTTCTTGTATCTTTTGGTTCTATTACCTCATCAATGTAACCAAGTTCAGCAGCTTTGTAAGGATTAGCAAAGGTATTGCGATAGTCCTCCACTGCCCTTTCCTTTTCTTCGCCACTCAGCTTATCGCGAAAGATGATATTCACAGCCCCGTCTGATCCCATTACAGCAATCTCTGCGGTGGGGTAGGCAAAATTCACATCTCCTCCAATATGCTTGCTCGACATCACATCGTAGGCACCTCCATAGGCCTTTCTTGTGATGAGCGTAATTTTGGGCACAGTTGCCTCTGAGAAGGCATACAGCAATTTTGCTCCATGCTTGATGATTCCGCCAAATTCCTGGGTTGTACCGGGTAAGAATCCAGGTACATCCACAAAAGTGAGAAGGGGTATATTGAATGCATCACAAAACCTGACAAACCGGGCTGCCTTAATGGACGAATTGATGTCCAGAACACCGGCGAGGAAGGCAGGCTGATTGGCAACGATACCCACCGTCTTGCCGCCCATTCTGGCGTATCCCGTAATGATATTCTGTGCATAGAATGGCATCAACTCGAAGAAGTTCTGGTCATCTACAACCGATGAAATTACTTCATGCATGTCATAGGGCTTATTCGGATCGGTAGGTATGAAGTTTTGCAGTTCAGGGTTTTCCCTTTCAATATCATCCAGACAGGGTTTTGCCGGAGGATCTTCCATGTTATTGGATGGCAGAAAGCTAACCAGTTCCCTTACCATCATTAGGGTTTCTTCTTCGGAACCCCCCATCAGATTGGCAACACCACTCTTTGAATTATGAGCCATGGCACCACCCAGGTCCTCCTTTGTAACCTGTTCATGGGTCACGGCTTTGATCACATCGGGACCGGTCACGAACATGTAACTCGTTTTATCCGACATGATAATGAAGTCGGTGAGGGCAGGGGAGTATACCGCACCACCTGCGCATGGACCCAGTATAGCGGAAATCTGGGGGATAACACCTGATGACTGCACGTTCAAATGGAATATATCGGCATAACCGGCAAGGCTCTGAACACCTTCCTGAATGCGTGCACCGCCTGAGTCGTTCAAACCAATAACTGGTGCTCCCATTTTCAGTGCGAGTTGCATTACCTTCACAATTTTATCGGCGTTGGCACGGCTCAATGTCCCGCCAAAAACAGTAAAATCCTGGGCAAAAGCATATACCAGCCTGCCGTCAATTTTTCCGTAGCCCGACACAACCCCGTCCCCGGGAATTTTATTCCTGTCCATACCAAAATCGATGGCACGGTGTATTACCAGTTTGTCCAGTTCCACAAATGTTCCGGGATCCAGCAGGAGGTTGATTCTTTCCCTTGCAGTAAGTTTACCTGATTCATGCTGCTTCCTGATTTTATCCATGCCACCGCCCTGTTCGGCGAGTTCATTCTTTTGTTGTAACTCTTTGTATTTCTGTTTAATAGACATAAAATTCCGGATTTAATTTATTCAATCACGATGAGGGCCTGATTGCCTTCAATCACATCCCCTTCGCTAACGTGTATTTTCTTTATTTTTCCTTCTTTTGAAGCCTTGTATTCACTTTCCATTTTCATGGCTGAGATAATAATGACAGTGGTACCTGCTTCAACGGTTTCTCCCTCTTTTACAGGAATTCTAACCACCTTACCGGGCATGGGAGAGGAGATGACATTGTTACCGTCTCCGGCAACGCATTTTTTGCGATTCAGAAAATACTTTGCCTGAGGATCCAAAATCTCAACTTCAAATGCCATGCATTCGAAAGAGACACTAACATTCCGGATGGTTTTTCCCGACACCACTTCCAGATTGTAGGATTTTCCATCGTTGAGAACTGAATAGATATCGTTTTCCACCTTCAGTAAATCCAGATTGTAATGCCTGTCGTCTACCATTACTTCCAGCTTGTTTTTATCCCGGCGGATGATTTCAACCCGATAAGTTTTGTCTCTGATTTTGACTTCCATAAGCATTATTTCAATTTGAGGGAATTTCTTTTTCGGCCGACAAATTTCCATGAATTGAAATCCATTTGACCGTTAACATTGGTGACACTTTTCCTGCTCTCGGTTTCCTGCAGGTAATCGTAATAGGCTGTGATTGCAGCCAGGTCTTCGAAAAAATATGGTTTCTCACGGGGGGAGAAAAGGAAATCGCTGTTTTCTTCAATGAAATGGGTATTGTACCCGCCTTTAATAAAGGAGGGAGTTTCCATAATCCTTTTCAGGAAATTAATGGATGTTTTCACACCCATAATGGTGTATTCTGCCAGGGAGCGTCTCATTCTTCCGATGGCTTCGTTCCGGTCAATGCCCCAGGTGATCAGCTTGGAGATCATAGGGTCATAATACAGAGGGATTTCATAGCCTTCATACACATATCCATCTGTTCTAACGCCAAAACCCTGCGGTTCGGCAATCTTATTCACCAGTCCGGGACTGGGCATAAAGTTATTATCGGGATCTTCTGCGTAAATTCTGCATTCAATAGCATGACCGTGTTGCCGGATGTCCTTCTGTGAATAGCTTAGTTTTTCCCCGGCAGCAATTTTGATCTGTTCCTTTACCAGGTCAATCCCTATCACTCTCTCGGTGATGGGGTGTTCCACCTGCAGGCGGGTATTCATTTCAAGGAAATAAAAATTCAGGTCATCGTCAACAAGGAATTCTATGGTGCCGGCGCCAACATAATTCACCGATTTGGCAGCTTCCACAGCCTTTTTGCCCATTTCCTCACGCAGGGCAGGAGTCATGATTGGTGAGGGAGTTTCCTCCACGATTTTCTGGTGTCTTCTTTGCACCGAACATTCCCTTTCACAAAGGTGGATGGTGTTACCAAATTTATCGGCAAGTACCTGAAACTCTATGTGGTGCGGGGAGTTGATGTATTTTTCAATGTAAACGGCATCGTCGCTGAAAGCAGCCATAGCCTCTGATTTTGCTGCACGCAGGGAGGCTACTATGTCATTGTTTTTATGGATAAGTCTCATTCCTTTTCCTCCGCCTCCGGCCGAAGCTTTGATCATAACGGGCAAGCCTATTTCCTGAATGATTTGGAGGGCTTCCTTCTCATCGGTAATCTTATCCGGTGTACCCGGAACAACAGGCACACCCGTGCTCATCATTTTAGAACGTGCCGTGATTTTGTCGCCCATGGAGCGAATGGCTTCCGGGCCGGGTCCTATGAAAATAATGCCTGACTGTGTGACTCTCTCGGAAAATTCTGCATTTTCTGAGAGGAATCCATAACCGGGATGGATAGCATCGGATTTTGTTTTTTTGGCCACCTCAATGATCTTATCCATTCTGAGATAGCTTTCTGAAGAGGGGGAGGGGCCTATATGATGGGCTTCATCAGCATAACGCACATGCAAAGCAGCTCTGTCTGCATCCGAATAGACGGCTACGGTTTTAATACCCATTTCCCTGCATGTTCGTATGATTCTGACTGCGATTTCTCCCCGGTTGGCAATAAGGATTTTTCTAATCATCAGTTCTTTCAATATGAAGACGTAAAGATATGAAAATTCCTTATTATGTGTTATACAACATATAAATATTACAATCGGACTCCCGATTGAACGTGAAAATTTATTAACAGGCTCGTATATGACAAAATACATTCTTATCTTGCAAAACTCAATGCGAATAAGGATTACAGATTTTTATGGAATTGGTTTATGCTCATCAGGTTGGATTTCAGCAGATTCTGGAGGAGAAGTTTGACCTAATCATTGCAGCTTCAGGATATGAAAGCCGTTCTGTATCCCTGATCAATTATCTTCACCATCTGAACTGTGAAAAAGTAGCACTGGGATTTGATGACCGGAAAAGCCTACTTTACCGTCCTCAAAACGACCAGAGAATGAAAGAGTTGGGTTTTGATTATTATGAACTTCCAGGAAACAGTTCAGCACAGATAAACAGGATACTGGACAAGATATGTATGAGGAACGGGGGCAGGGGGATGAACATCCTGGTAGATTATTCCTGCATGAGTAAAACCTGGCTTACTTCCATTATTCATTATTTCAGCATGAATGAGCTGATGGTCGAAAACTCCAGGGTGTATTTTTCCTACACGCCCTCGGTGTTCGATCCGCCGAAAAATATGGAAAAGAAGAAGATAAGCTGGGAATTGCCCGGATTCTTCAGCACTCCCGGCAAGACCATTTCGGTGATTCTGGGACTTGGATACGAAAAACTCATTGGAGAAAGCCTTTTTGCATCACTCAGGGATTATACAAAGTATGTTTTTTACTCCGATCCGGCTTTTGATAACCGTTACGTGGAGGAAGTCATCAGAAACAATAAAAAAATCCTGAACCGTGTTGGAAGGGAAAAAGTAATTACTTACCCCATTTATGATTTGAAGGAAACAGATACCCTTTTGACGGGATTGTGCATGGAACTCCGTTTAAACCACCGGGTGGTTCTTATTTCAATGGGGCCCAAACCCTTTACGCTTTCGTGCCTGCTATTGGCTGCCCGATACCCCGATATTCTTGTGTGGAATATTACCTCTGCCGTTTCAGGAAACGTTTACAACCGCGAAGCTGCCGGAGAACCGCTGGTATGCAAAACCCTTTTCACCAGCCACGATGAAGTACTTTAGAATCATATTAAATTAGCAGACCCCGGTTTTTCGGGAACCTATTCTGCAACCATAGCCTGGATTTATCGTATGAATTTCTGTAAGCTGTTTACTGGGTATACTCATGAAACCAATTATCGGTAAATATCCTCCTTGCGTGCGCTGCCGGTCGGTGCATCCTGCAATGGAGGAGGTTTGTGATAAATGCAAAAGTGAACTCATGACGTTTTATCATCATGCAATTAGCTGGAAACTTGCCTGGGAAATTGAAAAAGAAAGGGAGAATGTTAGAAAACTGATTACTGTATTTCGATAAAATTGAAATTCAGATTCAGCAGGGAGGAAAAATACTGACCGCGTTCCAGCAGGTCGTCGTCACCGTCTTCATAGTACCAGTTGACCAGTATCTTATTTACCTTGTCCGTTTCAGATAGATGCTGAAGGATCATAAGTATGTAGCGGGAAGATCCGCTGTTGAAATACTCCAGTTCAATATCAAATATTGTGGTTTCCTGTGGTTGTTTAAGGTACTCCTTAATCCAGGCCACCAGAGGGTCAAAAAAACCAGAAGGATCCTCATGTATGGAGCGCCCTTTGATCCTCAGTTGGCCGTTGGGGTCGAATTCAACGAAGGGTGTTTGACGTGTACTTTCAATGAAAATGCGTTTCATCGGGAAATTAATATTCGCTAATATAATGAATATTGATCAAATTTAAAATGTTTTTCAAATGTTGACAAAATCTTTGATACACAAATTTCTTCAAATATTACCTGCTTAAACGCATAATGCAAAAAAAACCGCACAAGGGTGCAGTTTTCAGATTTCTTCCTCATCGGTGAATTCATCCGGCTCGTCAGGAGTATCCTCAATATCGTCGGTGATTTCCATCTCGTCTTCCACTGGCTCTTTTTCTTCATCCACTACCTGGTCGATTTTCACATTCACTTTTACCAGGTAACTGGCCTCCTCGGTATCCACGGTAATGGCATAGAAAAAATTGTTGTTGCTTGTTTCGACCTTTATTACGTAACTGGACCAGCCTAGGGGATATTTTTTCTGAATGGCTTCCAATACCCCGGGAGGAAGATTATTATAGTGTACTATGAGTTTCTTTTTTGTCATCTCGTTGAAAATCCTGAATTTACAAAGTATTGAAAATCTTATTGTTAATTGCTATAATTTACAATGTCTGCAGGTCTTGTTTTTTGTGGCAAAATAAAGAAAAATTAATTGTACAATGGAATTGTGGGTATTTTTTTTTCTTTTTTTATACTTTTTTTCTGAAAGGGATCATTTACCGTCTTTCCTGAGGCTGAAAATGGAAGGTAATTGTGCCTGCCTGGCGCACTGGGGCAGAGGAACTATGATTGAACCTTGCCTTTAGAGCGGCAGAAATTGCAGCATCAAACAGGCATTCCTCATTAAAGTTTGCTGCAATGGCCAAAACCCTGGCCTGTATCACGTAACCCAACTGGTTTACGAGTATATCAACAGTCACATTTCCTTTGTCAGGGCATTTGTAAATGGGAACAGGTAGCCACAAGGCCCTTCTTCCATCGAGTTTGTAATAAATATTGGTAGGACCGGTATAAGGTTCCTCTGCTTTTTTCTCTTCGATTTCCTGTGGTTTGGATTCCTCCATTGATATTTCAGGAATCTCCTGCAGTACCGGCATATTGCCCAATGCGGCCTGCCTGAGAATTTCAGCCATGCGCTGATCCAGTTCCTGCATGGTCTCCGGGTTTATGTTCTGGAATTGATCAGGCACGGGTCTCTCAATTGCTTCATCTACTGCTATATTCCTTCTTAAAATGTTGTCGAGGTAATATTCATACCGGGTTCTGTTTTCCTGCTCCAGCAATTCGGGTAATTCAGGGTCTTGTGCCTGAAAATCTATCATGATGGCTGCAAGGTGCTCCTGGTCAAACACAGATAAACGTCCGGCCATGAAAAACACCACCAGGAGCAGGTGAAATATTACCGTCCCCAGGATACCATTAATATTTTCTCGGAAAAACTCCCTCATTTTCCTGAATTCGTTCCAGCAAATTTAGAAAGCCTGGTTTACTATTCAACATGTAATTTAGAATAAATTCTTCAGCTGAATAAATTTCTGATGATGGAAAAATTATATTTGCCCAGGTTTTCTGACAAAAAATTCACTAAACTCATATTATTCCTATGAAATCACTGATAACCATCGGCCTGCTGGTATTATCCAATACTTTCATGTTTTTTGCCTGGTATGGACATTTAAAATTCCGTGAGTACAAAACATTCGAAGGTATGGGATTGTTTACTATCATTCTCATCAGCTGGGGAATAGCCTTCTTTGAATATGTTTTCCAGGTGCCTGCCAACCGGATCGGATTTGACCTGAATGGTGGACCGTTTTCGCTGGTACAGCTAAAGGTTTTGCAGGAAGTGATCACCCTGGTGGTATTTGTGTTTTTTACCCTGGTTTTTTTTAAAACTGAAACTTTTCGCTGGAATCATATTCTTGCTTTCATTTTTCTCGTGCTGGCAGTGTATTTTGTTTTCAGGAAATAGGATCTTCTCATATTACACGCTAAGAATAAAAACCCTGCCTGAAGAAGGCGGGCAGACAAATTCTGTGCCTTCATTCATTAGAATCTGGCAATGAATATCCTTTTTTTCCTTTCCCGGGTAGATTTCCTGAAAGTAAGTCCTGTAGTTGCCTGAGTATATGATAATATCCATGGCATGTTCAGGAATGCGGATGTCAAAACGCAGCTCATGATCAGGGTCAAAATTGAGCAAGAACAACAAAACCTGTTCATCGCAATAACGCAGGTAGGCGTATCCATTCCCCGTTCTGTGCCAGTTTTTGTCCTGGTTGGCCCATAACAAATCATAAAAGCCACCTTTGGCAACCGCCGGCTCCCTGCATACGAATTGAATGATTCTGCGGTACTGCTCCCTGAGTTTTTTCTGGGTATCGCTCAGCAGCGCCCCGTCAAACAGTCCATTGTTCATCCATTTCTGATGCTCCGGTACATGGCAATAATCAAAGATGCTGGTTTTACCATCATCCCCGCTGAATCCCCACGCCCCGGCGGCCGGTTCACCCACTTCCTGTCCGGAATAGATCATCAGGGGGCCCTTGTTCATGGTAGCAGCCAGCAGTAGGGCAGGAATGGCATGCTGCGGTTCGCAGGCAAACTGTTTTGAGGCGATTCTTTCCTCATCATGATTCTCCAGGAACCGCAACATATGATCATCCAGGTTGTCAAGGTTTTGCCAAACCCTTGAAATTTCTTCAGTGCGGACTTTTCTTTCCAGCACATGGCGCGCGGTCTCATAAAATCCTTTCTTGTCATAAAGAAAATCAAACCCGCTGTTGATAAATTCCCTGTATTCATGCGGTTTATAAATTTCTCCGATGAAAAGAATGCCCGGGAACTCCTTTTTAATTTGCGGAATTATCCACTGCCAGAATTCCACCGGTACCATTTCAGCCATATCCACACGGAACCCGTCTGTTTGTTTGCCTGCCCAAAATCGCAATACTTCCAGCATCTTTATCCACAAAGGGGGAATGGGATCAAAATGCTTTTTACCTCCGCCTTTGTAATCGATTCCGTAATTGAGCTTTACGGTCTCATACCAGTCGGTATAAGAGGGTGTGGCAGAAAATACATCGTTACCGGTCATCTTTGCCGGGTATTCATGGTAATAGCCAATCCCCTTTTTTTCCTGTAACCTTATTCCGTCATCCACTGCTTTTTTTGGCAGCACCAGGGGTTGTCCCGGTAAATAATAGAAATCATTGCCGGGTGAAAATTCCCTGGAAGCATTATCATTCTGCCCGAATTTTTCCAACCCAGCGGGGGTGGAGTCACTGCGGTAATTCCTGGCAAGATGGTTGGGCACAAAGTCGATGATTACTTTCATACCAGCCTGGTGGGTTCTTTCCACGAGTTCCTGAAACTCCTTCATCCTTTCAGGCACCTTCTCTGCCAGGTCGGGGTGCACATCATAGTAATCCTTTACTGCATAGGGTGAACCTGCTCGACCCTTAATGATTTCAGCATAATCACGGGCAATTCCGAAGCGGGAGTAATCCGTCACTGTTCCATGCTCTAGCACACCTGTATACCATATATGGGTGATGCCCAGGTCTCTGATTTTTTGCAGAGCGAGGGGGGTAAAATCGTTGAATTTTCCCACTCCGTTTTGTTCTATTGTACCATAGGGCACAGTGCCGTTTTTTTTGTTTCCGAAGAGGCGGGGGAGGACCTGGTAGATAGTGATTTTGCTGGTTATTGACATATGGATACGTTCTTTTATTAGGATGTGGAGAGTTGTTTGAAACTATATAAAAAAAACTGCATAAATAATCCGTAAAAGTTAAGGTGGACTTGCTAAATTTAGAAAAAAAACAAATATGAGCCACTTATTTTCTTCACTGAAAATCAGGAAAGTAGAATTTCCTAACCGGATTGGTGTTTCTCCCATGTGCCAGTACAGTGCCAGTGAAGGTGTTCCCGGCGACTGGCACCTGGTTCATTTGGGCAGCAGGGCAGCGGGCGGAGCAGGCAGTATTATTGTTGAGGCAACTGCAGTTTCACCCGAGGGACGTATCTCCCCTGAAGATCTGGGACTTTGGAATGATAATCAGGCGGAGGCTTTCCGCAGAATTACCACTTTCATTGCCGGGCAGGGATCTGTTCCCGGCATTCAACTGGCTCATGCCGGTAAAAAAGCGGGCACGTGGTCAGCCTGGAAGGGCAGCGGGTGGATACCTGTTGAAAAAGGCGGGTGGCAGGTGATGGGACCCGATACGGTTGCATTCGATTCTACCCTTGGCCGGCCTCTGCACATGGATGAGAAACAAATCAACCGGGTGGCCGAAGCTTTTGCCCAGGCAGCCCAGAGAGCAGAAAAGGCAGGATTCCGTTTTGTGGAACTGCATATGGCGCATGGTTACTTACTTCATTCTTTCCTTTCACCCTTTATGAACTCGCGCAATGATGATTATGGAGGTAGTTTGCAAAACAGGATGCGCTTTCCACTGTTGGTTGCGAAAAAGGTTAAGGAGAATTTATCTGAACATATTCCTTTGTTTGTGCGTATTTCCTGCACCGACTGGTCGGAAGGAGGATGGGATATGAAGCAGTCCATTGAATTCAGTGCGCACCTGAAAGACCTGGGAGTTGACCTGGTTGACTGCTCCAGCGGGGGGGCCCTGCCAGGGGCGAAGATACCGGTAGGGCCCGGTTACCAGGTGGAATTTGCCGCCAACATAAAGAAAGAGACAGGGATCAAAACTGCGGCAGTGGGCTTGATTACCGGTGCAAGGCAGGCAGAGGAAATCATTCAGAATCAAAAGGCGGATATTGTTCTGCTTGGAAGAGAAATGCTGCGCAACCCATACTGGCCCCTGCAGGCTGCGCGGGAACTGAATGCGGCTACTGACTGGCCTGTGCAGTACCTGAGGGCAAAATAGGGATTTGGAATTCAACAAAACTTTAAAAACAATATACCGTTTCCAATATTTTCAGGCATTTTTTACATTTACTGCAAATTTCATCATGTTTCAATCAGAAATTATTATCCACCAAATTGCCATACTGGGTATTATGGTGTTTGTGGGGGTTATAGGTACAAAGGCAGGAGTGATTGACCAGTCGCTGAAAGACGGTATAGCCAGGCTGGTATTCAATATTACCCTGCCGCTCATGATCATCACTACCTATGCCAAAACTGAACTTACCCCGGAACTCCTGAAAAACGGTGCGCTGGTAATCTTCCTTTCCTTAATTACTTTTCTTTTTCTTTTTTTTATTGGTTACATTTCTACAAGATTGCAGAGAATGAATGCAAGGCAGGGTACTATCAACATTCTGCATACCATGTTCGGAAACAGCGTTTTCCTGGGGTTCCCTCTGCTGAATGCACTTTTCCCGGGTGGTGAGGCCATTTTTTATGCCACACTTTTTTACCTGGTATCCAATACCGTGATGTGGACTTTTGGGGTGTATATTTTTTGCAGGGAAAATGGAAATGGCGTGAAAGCCAATCTGAAACAACTGCTGAATCCGAATACCATTTCCTTTGCGATAGGGATTTTTATCATGCTAGTCGGTTTTGATATCCCTGAGGTGGTTATCACCCCGCTTTTTGGAATGGGGCAAACCACAAATTACCTTTCCATGCTTTACATAGGCGCTATGCTTGCTCACACGAACATAAAGGGAATTTTAATGCGTAAAAGTGTATATATCCTCAGTTTAAACAAACTGATTACAGGACCATTCATACTGGCAGTTCTTTTTTACTTTGGCATGGCTTTGTTGAATATTAAAATGAGTCCCCTTGCTTTTTCTGTAGTTGTGCTGCAGGCAGGGATGCCCTGTATGGCCCTGGTGGTTGTACTTGCTAAAAAATTTGGTGCCGATGATTACCTTGCCACAGAGAATTTATTTGTAACCACCGTGTTGAGTATCCTCACCCTGCCCTTGCTTTACTATTTTATTGAGATTGTGCTAAGTTTGTAATTAATTATCAATAGTTTAAATGATTATGGAACTTACACTCACTACACCTGCACTTTTGTTTTCGGCCATATCCCTGCTATTGCTGGCCTATTCCAACCGTTTCCTTGCACTGGCACAACTGGTGAGAAACCTGCATGCCATGTACAAACAAAAACCCGATGAGATTCTTTTCGGGCAGATTCAAAACCTTCGGCAAAGAATTTCTCTTATCAGGCACATGCAGATTTTGGGTATTACCAGCCTCTTGTTGTGTGTGTTGTGCATGTTCCTCATTTATATCGGTGAACTCCCCCTTGCCATCGTGGTTTTTGGTGTTGCCCTGCTGTTGCTGATTGCTTCCCTGGCTATTTCCATATGGGAAATTCAGATATCGGTGAAGGCACTGAATCTGCACCTGAGCGATTTGGAGAATCAGGAAAAGTGATTATCGGATTATGCATTTTTGCCGGCAAATTTCGGGTATTGGCCTATTTCCATATTTATTTCAGTTGTACAGACTGTACTTTTGATCCATAAACTTAAATTAATTGTCATGAATACAGAATCAAAAAGCAATAAACTGATATTGGGTATAGTCCTGGTCCTTATCGGTGTATCCCTGATGCTGAAACATCTGAACCTGCTGCCCGCCCTAGGCTGGTTACCCCTTGTTTTTTCCTGGAAAATGCTGCTGGTGGTTCTTGGTCTTACCATTATCATTGCAGCATCCAATAAAATTCCCGGTATTGTCCTTCTTCTCATCGGGGGAATGTTCCTTCTCTCCGACCTGAATATTATTCCCGAATTGTCGTTCTGGCGGGTGATGGTGCCACTTATCCTTATCGCTGTCGGCATCACGATTATTTTCAGCCGCTCGCTTCACCCCGGCGGTTTTGACGGGCATAAAAATGTTTCACTGGATGAACTGGATGAAGTGGCCATTCTCGGCGGGAGCAAGAAAATCATTTCTTCCCGCTCCTTTAAGGGGGGTAAAATAACTGCCATTTTGGGCGGTGGTGAAATTGATCTGACACCTTCGGAGCTGAACCACGGAACCAATACTCTGGAATTGGTCGCCATTCTTGGAGGAGCAAGTATTTATGTTCCCGAAGACTGGACCGTAAAAATTGATGTGGTGTCCATACTCGGCGGTTTCTCCGATTCCAGGAAGCCCTCAAGAATCATTGTGCAGGATAAAAGTAAGGTGCTGATAATTAAGGGATTTGTATTGTTCGGAGGCGGAGAGATAAAATAACATTCTATGCATTTTGCCAATCCCATCCTGGGGAACAGGGTTTACCTGATTAACTATCTTATAATATGGGTCGTGGTTATCGTAACCCATATCCTCATTTTATCCTTGTTTTATGGAAATCCCATAGGGGAAGCCATAGCCGATTCCCTGCTTTTTAATATTCTTTTCTCCATTCTGGGTGTTTTTATCTGGTATCCGGTTAAATTTATCAAAGTCGACAGCGGAAGACGCTTCATACTTTTTTTTAATCACCTGCTCATTGCACTCATCCTCAGTGGAATATGGCTCTCGTTTGGGTTTTATTCCCTCAGCCGTTTATTTTCAGAAAGCACGGTGTACATCGAATTACTGCATGAATCGCTTCCGGGGCGCTTTTTCTTGGGCATTTTCTATTACATTGGCCTCATTCTGTTTTATTACTTGCTCATTTACTATCAATCCCTGCAGGAAAAAATCTACCAGGAAGCCGAACTGAAGAACATGATCAGAGAAGCGGAAATGAATATGCTCAAGTTCCAGCTAAACCCGCATTTTATATTCAACAGTCTGAACTCTGTCAGCTCGCTCACCATCACTGCTCCGGAAAAGGCTAGGGAAATGATCATCAAACTGTCAGAATTCCTGAGGTACTCACTGGAGCAGGATGGTTCCAGGATGTCGTCCATTGAGAATGAAATGCATCATATTGAAAATTACCTGGCCATAGAAAAAACAAGGTTTGGCGATAAACTTGAATTCTGCAAAACCATTGAGGTGGATTGCATGAACCAGGAAATTCCCAGCCTGATTCTGCAACCCCTTTTCGAAAACGCCATAAAACACGGAGTGTATCAGAGTACCGGGAAGGTTGGTATTCTGTTTTCCTGCTGGAAGACAGAGGATAGCCTTCTGCTGGAGGTAAAGAACGATTTTGACCCGGATTCCACCATGAAAAAAGGAGCAGGGATAGGATTGAAAAACATTGCTGAACGGCTGAACCTGATCTATGGAAAGAACAATCTTCTCACAGTCAGGAGGGAAAAGAATGTGTTCAGGGTGGAGATTCGTATTCCTTGTAAATAATATAATTTATTGAAAATGAATTTGATAATTCAAGCACTGATCATCGATGACGAAAAGCCTGCACGGGAAATTATCCGGAATTACCTGGAGTCTGTGCCGGAAGTCAGGGTGATAGGTGAGTATGAAAATGGTTTTGAAGGTGCCAAAGCCATCAATGAACTGAAACCAGGGCTGGTTTTTCTTGATATCCAGATGCCAAAGATCAATGGATTTGAATTGCTTGAGATAATTGATCACCGGCCGGAGATCATATTTATTACTGCCTACAACCAATATGCTATCCAGGCTTTTGAGATGAATGCTGTTGATTATCTCTTAAAACCCATCTCCAGGGAAAGGTTTACCGTTGCCATTGCCAAGGTCTTGTCACGAAAACACGGCGGGGAAACCACACCTGGTGAGGTGCAGAAGCTGGTCAGGCACAACCAGGCCTCCGGGGAACTGCTGGAGCGCGTGGTGATAAGGAGTGGAAGCAAAATTCATGTCATACCCTGTGACAGGATTGATTACATTGAAGCACAGGACGATTATGTGATGATTTACACCGGCGATGGAAAATACCTGAAACAATCCACCATGAAGTATTTTGAAGACAAGCTGGATCCCAGGCTGTTTGCCCGGGTGCACAGATCCTACATTGTACAGGTAGACAGGATTGAGAGGATTGAGCTTTACGGTAGAGAGACCTATATGCTTTTTCTGAAAACTGGAAGCAAAATAACGGTAAGCAAGGCAGGATACGATAAACTCAGGCAGATGCTCAGTTTTTAGGCTAACTGCATAGCATGAAGATTCCTCCATTTTTATAAGCACCAGATGGGGCTTCGTTCAGTCTTTTGAACAGAAGCTCAATTTTTTTATATTTACCACCTGACAAGAATTATCAGCCATGAAAAATACCATTTCACGAAGAAGTTTTATTGCCAAAGCTGCACTGGCCGGTTTGTTCAGTCTATTGCCCGTGAGCCTCCCGGGGAGTCCTTTTTCAGCCAGGGGAAGAAAAAAGGCCGGGAAAATTGCCCTCGCCGGCGGAAACAGTGTGTATGAAAACACCCGCAAGTTGATGGAAGCCCTGGGTGGAATTTCCAGATTCGTCAAAAAGGGAAGGTCCGTTGGCCTTCTTGTGAATTCTGACTTTGACCACAAAGGGGCTTATGTTCATCCTGATATTCCCCTGGCCGTGATCAAAGCTTGTTTTGATGCCAGAGCCGGGGAGGTGATTTGCATTCAAAATATTGAGTTAAAGTATTGGGAAAGAAGTGATTATTATGATACTCATAAAGTGTTTATTGAAAAACTCACCAATTATACTTTCAACAGGTTCCCCTCTAAATTCCAGGAAGAATTCTTCATAAAAAGGGAGGTCGACGGGGTTTCCCTGAAAAAGGTGGAAATTGTGAAGGGATTTTTTGATTGTGATGTACTTATGAATATTTCCATTGCCAAGCATCATGCATCTTCGCTCTATACCGGCGCTCTGAAAAACACCATGGGAGTGACTACCAGGGATACAAATGTTACCTTTCACCTGGGCGGACCAACACGGAACGATCCGGGGCACCTGGCACAGTGCATTGCCGATTTGAATAAGCTCCGACTGCCTGACCTGACCCTGGTGGATGCCAGTGAAGTGCTCATTAGCAATGGACCTGCAGGCCCGGGCGAGTTGCTTCAACCCGGCAAAATCATAGGAGGTACCGATATTGTTGCCGTGGATTCCCTGGCAAGCACAATCATCGGCCATGAATATGGAGAGATACCCACCATAAGGAAAGCCTATGAAACCGGACTGGGAGAAATGGATTTTACCAGGTATGAGATTATTAATGTATAAGTTTTCATTAATGTAATTAAATGGCAATATTTCAATTGATTATGAATAAAATATTTGCTCTGATTTTTGTATTGGGATTTTCGTCGGGAGTTATGGCAACGGAACCTGCATTGGTGAAGCTTTTACCAGTAGAGCTGAATGGCTGGACGCAAACAAACGAGTTGTACCACTACGAGGGAGATGATTTGTTTTTCCTGATCAATGGAGGGGCGGATGTCTATCTGGAATACGGATTCAGCCAGGTGATATCGGCCTGTTATACCCGGGCCGGCAAGGGAATGCTCAGGGTGGAACTATATGAAATGCTGGATGGGGATGCAGCCTTTGGGATATATACCTTGTTTGCCACCATGGATCAAACCACTGCCTATGGCTCCAGGGGAAGAAAAGGCAAAACCTACATCCGCTTTTTGGCGGGGAATTTTATTGCCGTCATTCTGCTGGAGGGGGAAATACCTGAAGGAGAAACACATTTGACCGGCTTTGCTGATTTCCTGTCGAAGCAACTTCCTGAAAATACCGGCAAGCCAGGGCTGGTGTCCATGCTACCCGATGCGGAATTCATATTACCCGCGGTGAAATACTTCAGGGGACACCTTGGACTGATGAATATTTACGGTTTTGGAACAGAAGATATTTTCGGCTTCGCTGAAGGAGTCTGGGGCGACTATGGTACACACCGACTGATGATCATGGAATTTGAAAGTGTACCTGCAGTTAAACAAATGTTTGAGAAAATTCCGGTTAATTTGCATAAAATCAGTAAGTTCTTGGAAATCAGTATTGAGAATACTTCAATTACCTGCCGGGACAATCAGGGAAATTCTCTCGTAATGGAGCCCTTTGAAAATTACTTGCTGATATTTATAGGGCCGGATCCGATTCTGCAGCCCGAACTGTTTGAAAGAATCAGGGAAGGAGAGGAACTGACAGGGGAGGATAGTCCTTCGGTGTTTTTTCCATGAATTGAATTTATTGAAAAAATAAAACGGTTTAATGTATTGTAATACATTGATTTAAAAGTTTAATATCTTTCAGAAGTTTTCAGTTATGTCCGCAATAAACATGTGAATAAAAAAATGAGAAAAAAGTATATTTCATCCAAACTTTTTTGTCATTGGTCACGTAAAAGCATCTGTTTGTATATCAATATTTTTGATTTCGCAGTCATGCCATGATAAAAATAGTCATTTTCGGTTTGCTTTTTTGTTTTTTAATTGATAACCAGTTAATTAGTCAGCATAACGAACTGGTTAAAATTGAATCCCTCAATATCAGTTTGGGTGACGGGGACAGCCGCAGATTAGAAAGGGCGCGCAGATCCATTGTTTCGGGCTATGAGAATGCCGGGCTGGCAAGGGTAAATGCCAGCATGGAAGATTTATCCAAGGCCGGGCGAGAAATTGCTTCGGCTACCGCTATTTATTACGAGGTGTTTGATGCCTTTTGCAAACAATTCTGGAGCCGCAACCGTGGAGTCGTAGCGCCTGAGGTGGAAAGAGCCAGGGAGTTTGAGAGCAGGGCTTCGGGACACTTTCAGCAGGCGGCGGTTTTGCGTGAGCAAGCCCCCAAACAAAAAGAGTTTCAGCATGCAGTCAACCTGTTTACCATGGCAGCAGAGCTGGAACTACTTGGTTTACTGAATCTGGCTCGTGCCATTCGGGTGTACCAAGATTTCCCCGTGATTTATGCTTACGAGTGGGAAGATGATGTGGAAGTACCCAGGGAATCACCCGAGAGAGTGTCCCGTGTGATGGCTTTTCATTCGGTTCCTGAGATGGAATCTCCGGTACAGCTTAATAAAAAGGAAGAAAAAAGGCCTGAGATTTCCTTCATTGTGCAGATTGCAGCTCACACAATCCCCATGCAGGAGAATTACCTGAGAACTATTTACAGGGGAAAGCAAGCCATTCACATGGTGCATGAAGAGCCCTGGTACAAGTATTACCTGGGTCCGTATAAAAGTATGGAAGAAGCGCAAAGAATATTGCAGGTGGTGAATGTAAAAAATGCTTTTATAGCTGCTTATGAAGACGACAGGCGTATCAATGTAAGGTATGCTGTTAGTCGTCTTTCTGCAAAGTGATGTAAGAAGGTCTATTTTTAATTTAATTGTAATATAATTAATATTATGTTAAATAGATGTTTTGAAAAGAAAGCCGCGAAACAAATCGCGGCCTTTTTTGCTGCTCCTCTTCTACTCTGTCAATTTCTCAAGTTTCACTTCAACTTCCTTGAGTTTATCGTTCATCTGCAGCCGATAGTATAGTATTCTAAGGGTTTCCAATGTACTTCTTTCGGTTGGATTCACCTTGTGTGCCCTTTCCATATATGGAATTGACTTTGCAAGAGTGGCCATGGCAGCATCCCTGGCTACCTGGTATGCCTTGTTGTCCATTATTTCATTGGCTTTTTCCAATTCCTTCACAGCCTTGTTGTACCATGCTGCACCCAGGTTATACAGGGCATCAAAATATTCAGGATTTACCTCAATCGCCTTGTTGTAGCTTTCGAATGCTTTTTCGAATTTGTTGAGTTTCTCAAAAAGGAACCCTTCAGCAAAATAAAGCGATGCGTTGGTTGGCTCAAGTTCCTTGGCAATGTTCAGGTAATTAAGTGCATCCTCAGATTTTCCCGAGGTGATGTAGTAATTCGTCAGTTCAATCACAATTGCATTGTCATTTGGAAATTTCCTGAATCCTTCCTGCAGGATTTTTTCGGCGCTGGCAGAATCATTCAGGGCAATGTACTGGTCCTTGATAAGGACGAAGAGATTGCCTCCGCCATAATTCATATCCCTGGCGATATTGTAGTACTTCAGCGCTTCTTTGTGCTTATTGGCAAAGGATGCAACAAGGCCGGTATTGAAATAAATAGAGGTATCAGCAGGAAGATCCTTCATCTGGGGCAATTCAATAACCCTGATGGAATATGCGAACAAGCGGAAGGATTCGGCATAATCCTGCTCCTGGTAAGCCAGTATGGCTTTTTTCAGGAAAAGGTTATTCAACCTGTTCAGGTTTTCCTTGATTTGGGTTGCATACCTTTTTTTGGTATCCAGTTCGATGGCTTTTTTCAAAGCTTCAAAAGCCTCCGGCAGTGGATCGGGATGAACCATTTCAGTTTCTTTCATGTCTACAACGACCCCATCCTGCAGATAAACCCTTACCTTGTCATATATGAACACCTCCCTGGGTCCTTCGTTTGTTTCAACGATTTCCTTGGAAACGGGGTTTTTCATGAAGAGCATGAGCTCTTGGGCTGGCATGCCTAAGCGTAAGAACTGGGTATTGACATCCGCAGCATTCATAAAAGCAACCCCCCTGTCAAGCCAGGTTTTGGGATTCATCTTGCGTTTATCATGCCTGATGTCAGAATCGCTTTTTTCCAGGGTGCGCTTTACTCCTTCAAACGTGAGTGTTTGCGAAAACACAGGGGAAAGAGCGATAAATAAAGTAATAACGATAAAGATACGTTTCATAAAGTATAATATTGGTTAGTTGTAATTGAGTGTCAAAATTATATCTTTTATCATAAACATCAAATACCTTGCCATATTATTCAGCATTTTCAACCTGCTGGTTTTCAGAAAGCTTAACAGGCTGGTTCTCCTCTTCCTTACGTCCGTTCATGGTTTCCTCTGCTATGGCAACTGCAGCAACGGTTTCATTGTCCCTGAGATTAATCAGCCGCACACCCTGGGTTGTTCTTCCGGTGGTCCTGATATTGGAAACCGGAAGCCTTATGGTTGTGCCACTTTTTGTAATCACCAGTAAATCATCGCTCATTAGAATTCCCTTGATTTGTACCAGCTTCCCGGTCTTCTGGTTGATGTTCATGGTTTTAACACCTTTGCCGCCGCGGTTGGTAATGCGGTAATCCTCTATTTTGGAACGCTTCCCGAAACCATTTTCGGATACAACAAGCACGTCTTCACTGGCATCTTCCACGCAAATCATGCCCACCACACCATCGTTTATCTCGTCGGCAAGCGTAATTCCCTTCACACCTGCAGCGTTTCTGCCCATTGGCCGCACCTTGACTTCGGGGAAGCGAATGGCACGACCGGAACGGATGGCTATCACGACTTCCGATTTGCCACAGGTCATCTTGGCTTCAATGAGTTTGTCGCCTTCACGCACCGTAATGGCATTTATACCGTTCTGCCTTGGCCTGGAATAGGCTTCCAGCAGGGTTTTCTTGATGATGCCCTTTTCGGTGCACAGCACAATGTAGTTGGAGTTGATGAATTGCTCGTCCGACAGGTTTTTCACCGAAATGAATGTCCTGATCTTATCCCCGGGCTCCAGGTTGATCATATTCTGAACGGCCCGTCCCTTGGAGACTTTTGTGCCTTCGGGGATTTCCCACACCTTCATCCAGTAACAACGTCCCTTGTCGGTGAAGAACAAGAGGTAATTGTGCATGGTGGCCACAAATACATGCTCCAGAAAGTCCTCTTCCCTTGTACTGCTGC
Source organism: Bacteroidota bacterium (assembly GCA_037446695.1). Lineage (GTDB taxonomy): Bacteria > Bacteroidota > Bacteroidia > Bacteroidales > PUMT01 > JBBIHY01. Next base: position 144,083 of record JBBIHY010000002.1, on the reverse strand, counting down.
CTTTTGCGCCTACCCCGCCCCTCTTCTGGGTCCTGTATTCATACAGGGGTGTACGCTTTATGTATCCCATGTGCGATATGGTCACCACCACTTCCTCATCGGCATAGAAATCTTCAGGGTTAAACTCTTTTTCGTGCGGCAAAATAAGTGTTCTGCGTGCATCGCCATACTTGTTTTTTACTTCAAGTAGTTCATCTTTAATGATTTGCATACGAAGCGATTCGTTCGCCAGGATTTCCTTCAGGTGGGCAATCAGTTTCATAATCTCATCGTATTCTTCCCTGATTTTCTCCCTCTCCAGCCCGGTGAGCCTTTGCAGGCGCAATTCAAGAATGGCTTTGGCCTGTATTTCGGTTAGCCCGAAATTGCTCATCAACCCGTCTTTTGCTTCATCGGGGGTTTTGGAGGCACGAATGAGGTTGATCACTTCGTCGAGATGATCCAGTGCAATCAGCAGTCCCTCAAGTATATGCGCTTTTTTCTCACTTTGCTCAAGGTCGTACTGCGATCGCCTTACGATGATATCGTGGCGGTGCCTTACGAAATAGGAAATGAGCTGTTTCAGGTTGAGTGTACGCGGCCTTCCGCCTACCAGGGCAATGTTGTTCACGCTGAAACTGTTTTGTAACTGAGTGTATTTGAACAGGTTGTTCAGCACCACGTTAGCAACGGCTTCCTTCTTCAGGATGATTACGATGCGCATGCCTGAACGGTCCGATTCATCATTGATATAGGAGATTCCTTCAATTTTCTTCTCATTGATCAGGTCGGCGGTTTTCCGTATGAGCTCGGCTTTGTTCACCAGGTATGGGATTTCGGTGATGATGATTTTCTCTCGACCTGTCTCGGTAAGTTCTACCTCGGTCTTTGCCCTGACCACCACCCGTCCTTTTCCTGTTTCAAAGGCATCCCTGATTCCCTGGTACCCGTAAATGATCCCCCCGGTGGGGAAATCGGGGCCGTGGATGTATTTCATCAGCCCCTCGGTCTCTATTTCATTATCTTCAATGTAGGCAATGGTGGCGTCCACCACTTCCTGAAGGTTGTGCGGGGCCATGTTGGTGGCCATCCCCACGGCAATACCCGATGCACCATTTACAAGCAGGTTGGGTATTTTGGTGGGTAAAACGGTTGGCTCTTCCAGTGTATCGTCAAAATTCAACTGAAAATCCACCGTATTCTTTTCCAGGTCGGCCAGTGTTTCTTCTGCGATTTTTTTCAGCCTTGCCTCGGTATAACGCATGGCAGCGGGGCTGTCACCGTCTACCGAGCCGAAGTTCCCCTGCCCGTCCACCAGCGGGTAGCGCATGGACCAGTTTTGTGCCATACGAACCATGGCCTCGTAAACAGATGAATCGCCGTGCGGGTGGTACTTACCCAGCACCTCTCCCACTATCCTGGCCGATTTTTTATATGCACGGTTGGAATAAACACCCAGTTCGTGCATGCCAAAAAGCACCCTGCGGTGCACAGGCTTCATTCCGTCCCTTACATCGGGCAGTGCCCTTGAAACGATAACCGACATTGAATAGTCAATGTAGGCCGACTTCATTTCCTCCTCAATATTTACCTTTATGATTCTTTCTTCTTCAGCCATATTCACAATTTATCTGCTATTTTAAAAGGTTAATTCTTCCTTCAATTTCCGCGAAAAAACAAGAACGCTAAGTTAACATTTTCCCGGCCATTTTTTTACGATTTTTACATTGTTTTCACCAATTGTTAATAACTCCCCTGCATTGTTTTTGTGACAATGCCCGTGCATTTGAGGGGTTTAAAACCCGTTGAAAATTCCAACTTTCCGCTTTAAAATAATTCCATTAAATTTGCACATATTTGCATATAGCACATTTGAACAAATTTCCTGTAAAGGAGTTATTATACTATGGACGCAAAATTTTCCCAAAAAGTCAAGGAAGTTCTTTCCTATAGCCGTGAAGAGGCTATAAGGCTGGGAAATTCCAATATAGGTACCGAGCATCTTTTCCTGGGCATTATCCGCGACGGAGAAGGAATTGCCATTGATGTTCTGCAGGCACTGGGAATTAATCTGCCCGAAACACGTAAGCTGATTGAAGACAATATCCGTAACGAAAAGCCTGCATCAATCAGCGAAATTGAAAACCTTCCCCTGCTGAAAACCGCCGAAAGGGTACTGAAACTGGTCTACCTGGAAGCACGGAGCCTCAAGAGTACCACCATTGACACCGGACACCTGCTGCTGGCCATCCTGCGGGATGAAAACAGCCTGGTGACTCAAATACTTGAATCAAATAACGTTACATACGAGAAGCTAAAGGAACAAATTGGCAGGCACAATCCTGAAATGCCAACCAAGTCGGAATACTCGGGCGACGAGGACGATGAGGATGCGAAAGGGCCATTCGGACAGGGAAAAGGTAACCAGGTCAACCCGGCCAAATCCGGCTCGGAGACACCCGTGCTGGATAATTTCGGTATTGACCTCACCAAGGCTGCCGAAGAAAACCGACTGGACCCCATAGTGGGACGTACGATTGAAATTGAACGACTTGCCCAGATCCTCAGCCGCCGCAAAAAGAACAACCCCATCCTGATTGGCGACCCCGGCGTGGGCAAATCAGCCATCGTGGAGGGCCTTGCCCTGCGCATTATGCAAAAGAAAGTGTCGCGGGTATTGTTCGGCAAGAGGGTGATTACCCTGGACCTGGCTTCCATTGTGGCGGGTACCAAGTACCGGGGACAGTTTGAGGAGCGTATGAAGGCCATCCTGAACGAACTGGCCAAAACAAACAGCATAATCCTGTTCATTGACGAGATACACACCATAGTGGGCGCCGGTGGTGCCACCGGCTCGCTGGACGCAGCCAACATGCTGAAACCGGCCCTTGCACGCGGTGAAATACAGTGTATTGGCGCTACCACGCTGGACGAGTACCGGCAGCATATCGAAAAAGACGGTGCGCTGGAAAGACGTTTCCAGAAAGTGATGGTGGAACCCACCAGCATGGATGAGACCGAGGAAATCCTGAACAATATCAAGGAGCGTTACGAGGATCACCATAATGTGTACTACACGCCTGATGCCATTAAAGCATGCGTGCATCTTACGGCAAGGTATATCTCCGACAGGCACCTTCCCGACAAGGCCATTGATGCTTTGGACGAGGCAGGTTCAAGGGTGCATATCTCAAATATTGTGGTTCCTGAAAAAATCCTGGAGCTGGAAAATGCCATAGACCACACCAGGCAGGAGAAGGTGAAAGCCGTAAAGAACCAGAATTTTGAACTGGCTGCGAGCCAGCGTGACCGCGAAAAGGAACTGCTGGAAACCCTGGAGGTGGAAAAGCAGAAGTGGGAGAAGGACCTTTCAAAGAACAGGCAGACCGTGGACGAGGACAAGGTGGCCGAGGTAGTGGCCATGATGACCGGTGTACCTGTGCAGCGTATTGCCCAGGCCGAAGGTTCACGGTTGATCAAGATGGGTGAAGAGCTGAAATCCAGGGTTGTGGGTCAGGAAGAGGCCATTGACAAAATAGTGAAAGCCATACAGCGTAACCGTGCCGGGCTGAAAGACCCGAACAGACCCATCGGATCCTTTGTGTTCCTTGGCCCTACAGGCGTTGGAAAGACACAACTGGCCAAGGTGCTGGCCGAATACCTGTTCGAGAGCTCCAACAACCTCATTCGCATTGACATGAGTGAGTACATGGAAAAATTCTCGGTTTCGAGACTCGTGGGTGCACCCCCGGGATACGTGGGTTACGAGGAAGGCGGACAACTGACCGAGAAAGTACGCCGACGCCCCTACTCCGTTGTGCTGTTTGATGAACTGGAGAAAGCACACCCCGATGTGTTCCATATCCTGCTGCAGGTGCTGGACGAAGGACAGCTCACCGACAGCCTGGGGCGCAGGGTGGACTTCAAGAATACCATCATCATAATGACTTCCAACATTGGTACACGCCAACTGAAGGATTTTGGAACGGGCATAGGTTTTGCCTCTTCCACGAGGCAGGCATCGGTGAACGAGCACATGCGCGGGGTGATTCAGAAGGCTCTGAAACAGGCTTTTGCGCCCGAATTCCTTAACAGGATTGACGATGTTATCATCTTCAACCAGCTTTCCAGGGAAGATATTCATAAAATCATTGATATTGAACTCGTTGGGCTCTACAAACGTATACGGGAACTGGGTTTTGTTGTGAAGATTTCCGACAAGGCCAAGGATTTCATCGCCGAGAAAGGTTACGATTTGCAGTTTGGGGCAAGACCCCTCAAACGGGCCATACAGAAATACCTGGAAGATGCCATGGCCGAAGTGATTATAAAGTCGGAGCTGAAGGAGGGAGATGAGATACTGGTGGAATACAATACCGAAAAAGAGGAGATTTACATCGAAGCAGGCGTAAAGGAGAAGGAGAAAAAGACCAGGGCAAAGAAGTCCAAAGAGCCTGATGCCAGTGAAAATTGATTCAGTTTGCCGGCTAAAACACCCTTTGTTTTTTTCGATTTATTAAGTATTTAGATTCCAGTTTCCGATACATCGGAACGCAGGAATGACATATGTTGTGATAGTCCACAGGCGAATTAAAAAACTGAATTTTATATGACGGTCCCATTTTTTTGAAAAAGATAATTATAACTAACCAAAAACCACTATGGAAAAAAGAAAAGATGTACAGAAACTGAAGGGGAACCCCCTGACCCTGCTGGGAAAAGAAATCAAAAAAGGGGACAAGGCACCGGATTTTGTTGTGATGGATTCCGCCTTAAAGCAAAGGAAATTATCTGAATATGCCGGCCACACACGAATCCTGTCCGTTTTCCCTTCTGTTGATACTTCTGTTTGCTCTGCACAGGCACACCGTTTCAACGAGGAGGCTTCGGGACTCAAAAACACAAAGATACTGACCATTTCAAACGATCTTCCCTTTGCTCTCAAACGCTTTTGCGCCGCCGAGGGGATTGAAAACATTGAGATGCTTTCGGATCACAAGGACCTGGATTTCGGGTACAAGTATGGTTTCGTCATTGAGGAAATGAGACTGCTGGCACGCGGTGTGGTGGTAATTGATAAATATGATGTGGTGCAATATGTGGAGTATGTGCCTGAATTCAGTCATGAACCTGAATACGGCAAAGCACTGCAGGTGGCCAAATCACTGGTGTAGGATTTCTCCATAGAGATCGAAGGGATCGGAGCCGGTGATTTTTACGGGATAAAATTCACCGGTTTTTATTTTTGCACCGATCTTTATCAGTACTTCGTTGTCTATCTCGGGCGAATCATACTCGGTGCGTCCAACGTAATACTTCCCTTCCTGCCTGTCCACAATCACCCTGTACACCTGTCCCACCCTGCTGCTGTTGATTCTCCCTGAGATTCCTTCCTGCAAAGCCATGAGTTCCGCGGCACGCGCTTCCATCACATGAGAAGGGATGCTGTTTTCCATATTCTGAAAGGCATGTGTGTCTTCCTCGTGCGAATATGTAAACACACCAAGCCTTTCAAAGGCTGCTTCTTCTACAAAGTCTATTAACTCAACAAAATCTTTATCAGTTTCTCCAGGATGCCCCACCAGCATAGTGGTACGCAAGGCAATTCCCGGTACTTCCTTTCGTATTTTTTCTATCAGCTCCATGGTTTTTTTGCGGTTCAGGCCACGGCGCATGAGTTTGAGCATGCGGTCGCTGATGTGCTGCAGGGGAATATCGAGGTAACGGCATATTATTCCCGAGTCCCGCATCAGGGGAAGGATGTCCATGGGGAAATTGGCCGGGAAAGCATAATGCAGGCGAATCCATTCGGCACCCTTCATTTTTACCAGCTCTTCCAGCAGGCCTGCCAACTGGTATTCTTTGTTCAGGTCGTACCCGTAATAGGATAAATCCTGCGCCACAAGAATGATTTCCTTCACTCCTGCCGCTGCCAGGAATTCAGCCTCACGTATCACATCGGCGGGCTGTTTGGAAAGGTGCGGACCCCGGATTTTGGGTATGGCACAAAAGGAGCAGGAACGGCTGCAGCCTTCCGAAATTTTCAGGTAGGCGTAATGCCCAGGTGTGGTGAGTACTCTCTCACCCAGCAGTTCATTTTTATAATTCAGTCCCAGGTTTTCGGTTATGGACCGGAATTCACTCACCCCGTACACCCCGTCAATTTCCGGAATTTCGGCTATCAGTTCATCTCTATAACGTTCAGAAAGACAGCCAATCACATACAGTCTCTTTATCAATCCCTTCGTCTTTAAGCCGGCGTAGTGCAGGATCATGTCCACCGATTCCTGCCTGGCATCGTGTATGAACCCGCAGGTGTTGATGAATATGGTATCGGCCTTGCCCTTGTCCTCGTTGTGAAATACACGCAACTCGTTGGCACGGAATTGCCGGAGCAAAGTCTCGGAGTCCACCAGGTTCTTGGAACAGCCCATGGTGACAATGCGTATACCCGAAGGTTTGGTTTTCATGCGGCTTAGCTAAAGAGAGAATCCACAAATTCTTCGCGGTTGAATACCAGCAGATCATCCAGTTTTTCGCCCACGCCGATGTATTTCACGGGAATTTTGAACTGGTCGGATATGCCAATCACCACGCCTCCTTTTGCAGTCCCGTCCAGCTTGGTCATGGCCAGTGCCGTAACTTCGGTGGCGGCGGTAAATTGTTTGGCCTGCTCAAAGGCATTCTGACCCGTGGATCCATCAAGGATAAGCAGTACCTCATGCGGGGCATCAGGTACTACCTTCCGCATCACATTTCTGATTTTGGTGAGCTCATTCATGAGATTGGTTTTGTTGTGCAGGCGACCCGCAGTGTCGATAATGGCAAGATCAAAATCTCTCGATTTGGCAGCCTTTACAGTGTCGTAGGCTACCGATGCCGGATCGGAACCTGTGTTTTGTTTGATCACAGGTACATCCACACGCTGACCCCAGATATCGAGTTGGTCAATAGCGGCGGCACGGAAGGTATCTGCAGCACCCAGCAGCACTTTTTTGCCGGCTTTTTTGAAATTGTAAGCCAGTTTACCAATGGTTGTGGTCTTGCCGACCCCGTTCACACCTACCACCATTATCACCCAGGGTTTAACTCCTGCAGGAACCTCAAAACCAGCTAATTGTTCACTGTTGTTCTCCATGAGGAGGGAAACAATTTCCTCTTTCAGGATAATGTTTAGTTCGTTGGTATTTAAGAATTTATCTCTTGCTGCCCTGGTTTCAATTTTTTCAATGATACGCAGGGTAGTATCCACACCCACATCGGAGCTGATGAGGGCTTCTTCGAGTTCGTCGAGTACATGGTCGTCAATTTTTGACTTGCCCACCACAGCCCTCGACAGCCTTTTGAACATGTTTTCGCGGGTCTTTTCCAGTCCCTTGTCCAGGGCCGAGGCATCTCCCTCAGGTTTGCTTTTCAAAAAATCAAATACCCCCATACGACAAATTTTTTCAATAAAAAAGCTTTCTTTTTGCAAAGAAAGCTCAATATACACTATTCAGAACGAATTACTTCTGTTCAAAAAATTTATTTGCAAATTCCTTGCTTACAATGTTTTCCTTGAATATGTATGCACCTGTTTTGGGCGACTTCACCATTTTAATGGCGCGTGCAAGGTTTTTTCCTTCGCCGGTCTTGAGTGTTGCTACTACTTTCTTTGCCATCTCTCAATGTTATTTAATTTCACGATGTACGGTCACTTTTTTCAGGATAGGATTGTACTTCTTCCTTTCCATGCGATCCGGAGTGTTTTTTTTGTTTTTGGTGGTGATGTACCTGGAGGTTCCGGGCTGACCCGACTCCTTGTGCTCTGTACATTCGAGGATTACCTGAACCCTGTTTCCCTTTTTTGCCATTGCTATTCCCGATTATACAATTTTACTAATTAATCCATTTTCGCCAGCCTGCTTGAGTGCATTGTGCAAACCTACCTTGTTGATGAGGCGGATGCCCGATGCCGAAACCCTGAGAGTTACCCAGCGATCTTCTTCCTGGTAATAAAAACGCTTTGTAAACAGGTTGACATCAAATTTTCTCTTGGTCTTGCGGTTGGAGTGCGAGACATTGTTTCCTACCATCCCTGTTTTTCCTGTAATCTGACAAACTCGTGACATTTCTTTATCTCTTATTAACGATTTACCTGTTTTTTAAACAGTGTGCAAAAGTCGTTATTTAATTTGAATTAATCAAACTTTTTTCCGTAAAATTTACTTTTCTTTTCCATCACTTTCAATCATTTTGCGCAGCATGTTTAAAGCGGCATACGAAGACCGCAATATATTCCTCTCGCGGTTGTCTCCGAAATGAAATTGTTTTGACCGGGTGCATTGTGACGAAGAAACTGAAATCCAGATGGTTCCTACGGGTTTTTGGGCTGTGCCACCATCCGGACCGGCAATACCGCTGGTGGCAATGCAGTAATCGGTGCCGAATACTTCCCTGCCTCTTTGCGACATCTCCTCCACAACCCCGCGGCTTACAGCACCATGACAGATGATGGTTTGCCCGTTTACACCCAGTAAGCTGGTTTTGATTTCATTTGCATAGGCCACCAAAGAGCCTTTGAACCAGGCCGAGCTGCCGGGTACCTGCGTGAGCATTGAGGCAATTTTACCACCGGTACAACTCTCTGCTGTTGACAGGCTTGTGCAGGATGACTTCAACAAATGCGCGCAGTATTCTTCCATGCTGCCAAAGTCGGCTGTAACGAACTGCTCCGGAATGATTTTCCTGATTTTTTCAACCAATGCATCCGCAGTGGCTGCAATATCGTTGGTAGGACTGTAGCAACTCAGCCGCAGCCGTATTACACCCGGCGACGGCAGGTAGGCCAGATTGAAGCCCGCGGGCAGCTCCTTCTCGAAATCTCTGAGCAGTTCCGAGAGCTGTGCCTCAAAGGCCCCGCTGGTGAGCACCTGTCGGTGCAAAACGGGCGGCAGCGAAAATTTCTGCTGCAGAAAGGGAACCACCCTGTTTTCTGTCATCCATTGTAACTCGAAAGGTACTCCCGGCAGAAAAATAAATATCTTGTTGTTGTGATACATTACCATTCCGGGAGCTGTTCCCAGTGCGTTGGGTAGGATTTCGGCCATTTGTGGCACCAGTGCCTGCCTGCGGTTCGATTCGTTTTCAGGAAAGCCCTTTTGGGCCAATAACTGCCTGATTTGCTGCAATACCTGCACGTTTTCGACCAAACTGGTGTTGAAGTAGCTGCAAATGGCCCCGCGGGTTCTGTCATCGCCTGTGGGACCCATTCCACCTGTAAGAAGTACAATGGCTGCGGCTGGAAGAACCTCGTCAAGTGCCTTCAGGAGACTCTCCTGCTTATCGGGAACGGAAACCATGCGCGACACTGTAATGCCAAGGGCATTGAGCTTCCCGGCAAGAAAAGCGGAATTGGTGTCGGCTACCAGCCCGGTGACCAGTTCGTCGCCTATGGTGATGATCTCTGCCTGCATGAATGCAAAGATAGAAATTAGACCACAGTCCATGGTCGACAGTCCAAGGAAAAAGTAAGAAGTAGGTAGTAAGTAGCGAATATCAAGGCAGGCAGGGAATGATGGATTGATGGATTAATGGATTAATGGATTGTTGGATGGATAAATACAAGCCTGCGATTAAAACGCTTTATGTCATTCCTGTGCAGGCAGGAATCTTCTGTCCTTTTTTGAGGGTAGCAAAACCTTAATCTTAACCACAAAGAACAAAAAGTGTTGCACAAAGGACGCAAAGAATTAGTCCAAAGATATTGGAAAATCATTAGAAACTGGCTTTTTCTTTATGAACTTTTAACTAAAAATCCCGATATCCTTCCCTATACTCCAGCCCAAATCGGGATGCTCAAAAAAGCTACGATTTCATTCTGAAATCTTGTTTTTTGGCACTTTAAGTACTTTACCAACCAGTCGTTTTCAGTGGTTTCTCCCCAAAGATGGTTTTTTATCCGGGCGAACGCCAGTTGTATTCTGCCTTTCTCAGCCTGTCCATGATAGCTACGCCTATGCCTGTTTCGCTCACGGGCTCAGCCATGATGATTTCAATGTCTTCATCGTCTTCAAGCCTGTGCATGGCATCAAACAGGTTCACCGCGTATTCACGGAGGTCGTTTCTTTCAGAAACCCTTATTACTTTCAAAAAACCTTCTTCTGCCTTGTGTGTGAAGGAAATCAGACCAGCTTTTGAACGGTCGGCCTGCGGAATTCCCTGCCATGCGATGAGGAACTTTTTCTTCGGGCTGTAGTGCGATTTCATCATGCCGGGAGCGGTAATTTTCTCCTGCACGGCATCCCTGTCCTCGGGGAGAACGGTTTCGATCTCCTCCCGGGTGATGATGCCATTCCTGAGTACACGAAAACCTTTAGCGGTAAGCTCTATGATGGTAGACTCAATCCCCACATTCGTCCGGCCGCCGTCCAGGATATAATCCACCAGGGGTAATTGTTTCCTTACATGTGCAGCAGTGGTGGGACTGATACGCCCGAATTTATTTGCACTTGGCGCAGCAATGGGACAGGCGGCTTTCCGAATAAGTTCCAGCGCGATTTCATTGCCGGGCATTCGTATCCCTACTGTGGACAGTCCCGAGGTAACCAGATCGGGGACTATTGGACTTTTTGGCAGTACCAGGGTGAGTGGCCCGGGCCAGAACTTTTCCGCCAGCAGCATTACACTCTCGTCCCTGTTCATGACTAACTCCTCAAGCTGGTTCATACCGGCAATGTGAACGATGAGCGGGTCGAAAGAGGGACGCTCCTTCATCTCGAAGATCTTTGCCACCGCCATGGCATTCAGCGCATTGGCCCCCAGCCCGTAAACCGTTTCGGTGGGAAAGGCTACCAGCTTCCCCTCCCGGATCAGTCTGGCGGCAGCGTCTATGCTAACGGATTCCTTCATTTTTGTGATTTTTCCTCATAACTCAAACTAAACCCTGCTCAGCTGTTCACATATGCGTGCAAAACAGGCGGGTATACAGGCAGTTTTCCGGCGCAAAGCTACGCAATTTCCATGAAAGACGAAGAAAGAAGTAATTAGCAGTTAGTAATTAGTTAGTAGCGAATATAAAGGCAGGCAGGGAATAATGGATGAATACCAGCCTACAACCCTTATTGTCATCCCGATAATTCCTGATAATTTCCTTTAGTTTCGCTACTTACTTTTTCCTTTGACTTATTCCTTTCAACTATTTTCCGTGGACTAAAAGGCGCAGTGCTCAGATTCGCTATTTAATTCTTACTTTTCCCAAGGTCTCTGAAAAAAGCAGCACTTTACATGCTGCTCTTTACTGGATTTGAAATGATTGTATCACCTGAGCCTGTTACCCAGTTTGATGCCAAAATACAGGGAGCGCGGCTGCATGGGGCCATACATGTAGCCGGGGTCGCGGTCGACGCCTCTGTTAAAATCTTTCTGGTAGGCGTTCAGGATATTTTTCACCCCTGCAAACAGCCGCAGGGTGGCCCCGTTTATCTTCACATCGTAACGCAGTTGCGTGGAGAATTCCAGGAAGGGATTGGTTTCCCTGAGTTCACCCGCTACGGGGTCGGGCAATTCGGGTCCGAAATAGGGCACCAGCATTTTACCCGTATAGGTGCCAGTGGTACTTATGCCCAGTTTGCGGGTGGGCGTGTATTCTGCGGTAAAGAATCCGTATACCGAGGGTGTGCGGAAAAACCGGGTTTCATCGAATTCCTGTTCTTCCCTGTAGCGGCTGTTCTGCATTGTGAAACCGCTGCGGAAGGTAAAGAGGTTACCGCGTACCAGGGTGAGTTCGGTGTTCACACCCATCACAAGTGCGCCTTCTTCGGCATTCACACGGGTATAAATCACCTCCCCGTTGGCATCAGGCTCGCCAAACTCATTGGCAAAGGGGTTCTGCAACAGGGTGTAAAATCCTTCTAAAAGCAGGTTGGTTGTGCCGGTTGAGTTCTCCTTCAGAAAATCCAGCGAAGCCATGAAGCTGTGGCTTGTTTCCTGCTTCAGCCCGGGTGCATTGCGGTAAAGTACCTTCCGTGAACCCGATGTTTCAATGTGCAGGTCTTCGTCAAATATCTGAGGAGCGCGGTAGCCCTTGGCATAGCTGGTGCGCAACTGGGCAATCCTGCCCAGGTCGTACATAAGTGTCACACGCGGACTGAGAACATTCCCGCTGATATTGTTCAGGTTGCTTTCGGCATCGCTGATTCGGTAATGGTCGAGCCTAAGTCCTGCAGTTGCCTTAAAGCGGTTCATTGTGTGGTCCATTTGTGCAAACATGCCTGTGATGTTCTGCACCTGGTTGGCCACGGTCATGTTATCGGTATGGGGAATTTCAATAATCACATCGTCCACAATCACTGCATTGTCATAGTCGGGATAGCCCAGCTTGGTGTCCCTTAATCGTCCGCCCTGGTTTTCCACGCCAAAAATGAGTCCCTGCCCATTGAGTTGCATCTTGTACTGTGCCCCTGCTGTATAGGTGAGATCGGTGGTATGGCCGTAATCGCTAAGGGATTGTTTAGCACCGTAGTATGAGTCGCGGATAACATGCTGTGCAGAGGCGAAAACGGATAAGAGGTCGCTTTCGCTGAAGAACTGGTCATAGGTCAGTGCCCCGGTGGTGATGTTGTGCTCCACAGCTTCGGCTGTAAAGGCTTCATGCAGGGGGTAATCGTGCCTGTCTCCTCCCCTTCTTTTCTCGCGTATGTTAAAGAAGTCGGCCGAGAGCTTGCTGCGGTGCCCGAATCGATGAAAAGCCCTTGCTCCCACGCTGGTATTTCCCAGGGACGACAGTTCGGAAAAGCCGTCGCCGTTGGCATCAAAAGGCTGCCTGTTGCGCACAAAGCCATATACAGCCAGACCGGTTTTCAGGTCGGAGGACACAGTTGTGGTGTTAAAGGTGGCAGTATGATCGGGTATGGCACCACCAGAGCCGCTGAGTCCGAAACCATTGAAACCGCTGCTGAGGTTCATCTCGTAGGAATTGTTGATGGGGTCACGCAGAATGAGGTTCACGGTACCGGCGATGGCGTTACTGCCATACAGGGCCGAACCGCCTCCACGTGTCACCTCCACCCTTTCAATCATGTTGGCAGGAATGAGTTCCAGTCCGTACACCCCTGCCAGTCCGCTGAAAATGGGCCGGCTGTTGATGAGGATCTGTGAATAAGGGCCTTCAAGTCCGTTCATTCTCAGTTGGGTGAAGCCACAGTTCTGGCAGTTGTTTTCCATGCGCAGGCCCGGGCTGAAGTTCAGTCCGTCGCCCAGGGTCACCGAGTTGGTCATTGTAAACACACGGGAATTGATGGTATTCACCACCACGGAAGATTCCCGCTTGCGTTGCGCGTTGCGATCGCCCGTTACTACCAGTTCGTCAAGCCCGATGGCATCTTCCTCCATCTGGAAATTCAGTTCAATGGTTATTCCGGCCTTAATTTCCACCTGTTTTTCAACGGATCTGAAACCCACCGCCATAGCCACTACAATGAAGGTGCCTTCGGGGAGGTTGAGCATGCGGTAGTGCCCGGTTTCATCGGTAGATGTACCAATGGTGGTTCCCTTGATCACAATGCTGGCAAACGGGATATGCTCTTCCCCGTTGAGAACGTGCCCAACAAGGTGGGCATCGGTTTTGGTGGCAGATGCAGAGGAAAGTAGTGGAATTGTAAGTAAGGTGCAGAATATCAGTAAAATTCTCATAGTGAACTGTTTGTTAGATGGTTCATAAATGCTATAAAAAAAGCCTGTAAGAAATTTCCGGCAGCAAAAATGCTGTTGTTATATGAATAAAAGAATACCTAATAGTTGGTATTTTGGAGTGAGAAGTTCATAGAGTGCCTAAAAAATAGGTGCAGTGCGCAGAGGAGAGAGAGGAGAAGTGAGAGATGAGAAAGGTGAGAACGGATTCTTTGCGTCCTTTGTGTTACACTTAGTGTCCTTTGCGGTAAAAAATATTGTTTCTCTGTATTCTTGAAAGAACAGAAGATTCCTGCTTGCGAAAGAATTTCTTTACTTTTTTGTCTCCCACTCAAAAAACCTGTCTGCCGGCGGATAGGGTAACAAAAAAAGTTACCAGGCAGGCTGGCAACTTTCTTATTGAGCGGGAAACGGGGGTCGAACCCGCGACCCTCAGCTAGGGATCCCGCGACTGCGGGACTACCACTAATCAAAAAAAGGTCAACTCATAAATGGTCCACCTTTAAAAGAAGAGCGGGAAACGGGGGTCGAACCCGCGACCCTCAGCTTGGGAAGCTGATGCTCTACCACTGAGCTACTCCCGCAATGAGTGCAAATATAAAAAAATGCCCGGTTCATTACAGCATTTTAAGTGAAATTTATTTGAGCCTCTCGCGGGATTTGAACCCGCGACCTGCTCATTACGAATGAGCTGCTCTACCGCTGAGCTAAAGAGGCGTTTTGTGTAAAATTAGTGAGAGCAAATGAAATATCAATCAACTTTCAGTGCTTTTAATCTTTCCAGCAAGGGAGGATGCGAATAGTGGAAAAACACGTACAGGGGATGTGGCTGCAGGTTACTGAGGTTTTTCACAGATAGTTTTTTCAGGGCATTGGCAAGGAAACCGGCATCATAATGCTCTGCAGCAAATGCATCGGCCTGGAATTCGTGTTTGCGCGAGAGGTAGTTTCCTCCCAGTGCGAGCAACATGGAAATGGGCGAATACAGAATGCCAAAAGCCACCAGAGCAATGTGGAAGTAAGACTCTGACACACCCAGGGCAGCAGAAAGCTGGTAGCTGCCTGCAAACTGCGAAAACAGCCAGAGGGTAAAGGCTGTAGTAAACAGGGAGATGAACATCCCCTTATAAATGTGCTTTTTGCGGTAGTGACCGATTTCATGCGTGAGCACTGCAACAATCTCGTCCAAGGAAAGATCGTTCAACAGGGTATCGAACAACACAATCCGTTTTTTTGCACCCAGTCCCGAAAAATAGGCATTGGCCTTCGAGGAGCGTTTGGATCCATCAATGACATACACCTTATCCAGCCTGAAGCCTGTTTTGTGGCTCACCTCTGCTATTTTGTCCTTCAGTTCGCCTTCCTCCAGCGGGGTTTGTTTGTTAAACAAGGGAACAATGAGCGTGGAGTAAAAGAAATTCATAAACAGGGAGAAAAGGGTAATTACCCCCAGGGCATACAGCCAGAACCATTTCCCGGTAAGGGTGTAAATCCATGCAATGAGCGCAAGTAAACCACCTCCCAGGATGGCTGTGAGGAATATACCTTTTACCCTGTCCATCAGGAAAGTTCTGAGAGTGGTCTTATTAAAGCCAAATTTTTCTTCTATTACAAAGGTGTGGTAAATGCTGAAAGGAAAATTCACAATGCCTGAAGCAAACATAAGTATGGCAAAAAAGATTACTGACCACCAAACCTCATTTTGTGTATATACTCCGGCAAGATGGTGAACCCAGGCAAACCCGCCCAGGAAAAGCATGAGCAGGACTAGTACCAGGTTGAATGCGCCGCTCACAAGTGAAAACTGCCTGTTGGTTTTCTCGTATTCTATAGATTGCCTGTATTTCTTTTCGTCGTAAATGCCTGAAAGTTCCTGGGGCAATTCATTGCTGCGTTTTTTGGAATTGAGGTATTCCAGCCAGGAATCGAGGGCAAACTGGGCCACCAGAAGGAGAATAATAAGATAAAAAATCATGGTTTTAAAGTAAAGCACAAAAATAACAAATCAAAAAACCAAAAGTTCGTCTATTCTTGGTTTTTCTTCAATGCGCTTTTCAAGGATTTGGTGATAGGCCCTGGCCTTTGCCGTGGGGTGCTTTTTGAGCGACATTTCCACGTAGAACCTGGCCAGTTGAAGGTCACTTTCCATCTCGCTGATGAATCCAAGGTTGAAGAATGCAGCGGCGGCTTTCATGGGATTTTCATGCCGGCAGTAGGTGAGCAGAAGGTCTTCCGCTTCCTTCCACTTATTGTTAACCATATATTTGAAGCTTCTTCTTAACCAGATGTACTTGCCGGAATAGATTGTTCTTTCTTCCGGAGTAAAAACCGGTATAATTCTGCGCGCATAACCATAACCAGTATTCCAACCGGTTTCTTCATATATTTCCTTTATAAAGTTCACATCCGTCAGAAGAAAATTTGTGGCTGAAAAAACATCCCACTCAGAATTGGGCGAAAAGAACAATAGCAGTTTTCTAGAAACGTACTCATCTATCAACTCAGATTCGTTCAAATCATAAAACCGCCATATTGCCGTTATCCTGCGATGAATTCCTGCCACAAAACTGGGTATGAAAACCCCGCTGCTGAAATGGTAGTTTACATCTAAAACAAGGCTGTCTGTTATTGACAGGTAATCGAGACTAATCAAACCATTGACATCCGGTTCCAGGTTGATTTCCAGCAAATCATTAACTGAAAAAACCGGTTTCACATATATGGAATCTTCGGGCAGGGTCTCCAGCACGTTTTCAGGGTAAGCCGAGATCCGCGACGGAATTTTAGTTATGGTTTCTGCAAGGTTTCTTACGGTGCTTGTGGATGCTACGTTGTACATGTATTCAGGTATTGTTTCCATTTCAATTACTGTGTCAGCCAGAATCGAATCAGAGACTGTAATCAGACTCCTGTTCAATATGACAATATTGTTGATATTTCCGGGAATTTCAATTTCTCCCGGCCTCACAATTTCTATTGGTATGGAATGGGAAATAAAACATGAACTTAGAACCAGGGGAACAGCAAGCAGAAGGGAAATTCGTGTGATACGGTACATAATCCAGATTATGATGCCTGTGCAACAAATATCATACCTTATAGGTATTTTATGGTATTTTCTGCAAAACTAAGAAAATAAAGAATGCTTGAACTGGAAAATGAGAAAAGAGATAAGAGCTGAGAAGTGAGAGAAAGCATGCGCAGGGCTCAGGGCTCAGGGCTCAGGGCAAACTTCGCTACTTACTTCTTACTTGTTATTTGGAAATTGTTTTTTGTTTTTTCCATTGACTATTGTCCATGGTTTTTGGACTGAATGGCACAGAGTGCAGTACCTAATTTCCAAGCTGCCTGTCCAGCAACTCCTTTTCCTGCAAACGCTTGTTTAGTATAGATCGATACCGGACTATTCCGGCAGGCGGTTTCATACGGACTGCATTTTCCAGGGCTTCTTTCGCCTCCGCAATTTTCCCCTGCATCTCGAGGCTCACGGCCAGGTTATACAATGCATACCCGGCTTTTTTCCTGTTCTTATGAGCAGTTAATCTTTTCATGGTGTTTTCCACCAGGCTCCATTTATTGTCCAGCGCATAGAAATACGCCTGGCTGAAATCCACCTGTGTGCCCCAATAATATTCCCTCTCCCCTTCATCCCACCAGGGAGCCAGCTTTTTTGCCATTTTCTCACCCAGGTGTCTGCCGGCATTTTCATAGAAAAAATAGTCTTCATCAGAAAATTCTTCCCCCATCCTGCTGTAGCCAAGAGAAGTGAGCCACAAAACAGAATCCACAACCTGGTATTCCCGCAGGGCGAAGCCGGTTTTTGCGTCATATATCCTGATCAGGATTTCTGCGCGGATTAGTTTGATATCCCTTGGCACGGCATCGGAATACATGGAAAAAACCTTGTAAGCCGGTTTGTTCAGATTCACTGTGAACTCCGATAAAATGGGTATTTGTTCCAATCGGAAGAACTCGGATGTTATAAGGAAGTCCCCGGTAAAATCACCTGCAATGGTTTCCAGTTCAATTGGTGCAAAAGGTGGTGGTATAGTATCGAGGTATTCATAGGGATCCAATTCCCTCACTTCCATTCCCGAAGTGGATGAGAACCTTGGTGAAACCTTAAGTACATCGGCAAGGGTGAGGGAGAATTCAGTGGCAGCAAGGTTTTGCAGAAAAATCTGTTTGTCGGTGTACCAGAGGCTGTCCTCCTCCGAGAAAAAATCACTTTCCACCAGGGAAGCATTCAAAATACCTGCAGTATGAAGGGTGTCAGGCAGGGTAAATTGTGCCGGCCGAAGCAACTGTATGGGCAGGGTGGCCGGGGCGAAACAGGACGACAATAAACCTGTTACAGAAAGTAATAATATTAGTGTACGGATTCTGGCCAATATGTACTTCATAAAATGAAGAGGTAAGGCTGATAACTAGAAATTCTCCACATAATTAGAGGCATTTGGAATCATTTTATCTGGAAAACAGATTCTTCATATTTTTCCAATCCACATCAGGATGAGGATAAAGTGATGTTTATTGTCATTGAGCCCCCGCCTGAAGCGGGGGAACCAAAGAATCTATCACGCAACGAGATGTTTCTCCCGCTGCTTGCGGGTTCAGCATGACAATATATTCAGGAATACTTTTTCTAAACAACTTGGTTATTAATACATTAAAATTCAGAGAACTATTAAACTATCAGGTGCTCATTGCCCCGCAAACTGAAATGACCTGTCCGCTGATGTAGGAGGATAAATCAGAAGCCAGGAAGAGGGTCACGTTGGCCACATCTTCTGGCGTACCGCCTCTTTTCAGGGGAATCTTTTCCACCCATTCCTTGCGCACATCCTCGGGCAGTTTTGCGGTCATATCGGTCATGATAAAACCCGGTGCTATTGCATTGCAGCGCACATTGCGTGAACCCAGTTCGCGCGCAACCGATTTGGTAAAGCCAAGTATACCTGCCTTGGATGCGGAATAATTGCTCTGTCCGGCATTTCCTGAAACCCCTACAACTGAACTCATGTTAATGATGGAGCCATACTTTTGCTTCAGCATGAATTTTTGTACGGCTTTTGTGAAGTTGAACACCGATTTCAGGTTCACTGTGATTACTGTATCCCACTGCTCCTCGGTCATTCGCATGAGCAGGGTATCGCGGGTAATGCCCGCATTGTTTACCAGTATGTCAATGCTGCCAAAATCTTCAGCTATCTTATTCACGGTATTCTCAGTGTCATCAAATCTGGACGCATCCGATGCATAGCCTTTTCCCTTTACGCCAAAGGCAGCAATTTCCTTTTCCACCACTTTCGCATTGTCGTCATAAGCTAAATCGGTAAAAGCCACATTGGCACCGTTTTCGGCAAGTTTTAGTGCGATTGCCTTACCAATGCCGCGTGCACCACCGGTAACCAGGGCATTTTTTCCATTTAAAAGTTTCATTCGTGTTGGTTATTGGTTAATAAATCAAAGTCCGGGAATTATTCCCGGGGTCAAATTTATTAAGAATAAATAAACTTAACAATGATATAAACCAGGATAAAAGCGAAAAAGATGAGCATAGTGTTTTATTTTTTAAGAGCCTGTTTCATGGTTTTACCAATGTCGGCAGGTGATTCCACTACATGGATACCGCACTGGCGCATGATTTCCATTTTAGCTGCTGCTGTATCATCCTTGCCTCCGATAATGGCACCTGCATGGCCCATCCTTCTTCCCTTCGGGGCAGTCTGACCGGCAATGAATCCCACAACCGGCTTGGTGCTGTTTTTACTGATCCACCTGGCGGCATCAGCCTCCATGCTGCCACCTATCTCACCTATCATGATGATTCCTTCTGTCCCGGGGTCATTCATGAGCAGTTTTACAGCTTCCAGGGTGGTTGTACCAATAATGGGGTCCCCTCCTATTCCAATACAGGTGGATTGTCCCATGCCGGTTTTGGTCACCTGGTCAACAGCCTCGTATGTGAGAGTCCCTGAGCGTGAAACAATGCCAATACTGCCTTTCTGATGAATAAATCCGGGCATAATCCCCACCTTGGCTTCACCGGGGGTAATCACACCGGGACAGTTGGGACCAATCAGCCGGCAGTCTTTTCCCTGCAGGTATTCCTTCACCTTCACCATATCAGCGGTGGGTATACCTTCAGTAATGCATACAATCACCTTTATACCGGCATCAGCGGCTTCCATTATGGCATCGGCTGCAAAGGCAGGCGGTACAAAAATAACCGAAACGTCAGCTCTGGCTTCCTTCACTGAATCAGCAACCGTATTGAATACTGGCCTGTCGATATGCATTTGTCCTCCTTTGCCTGGAGTAACCCCACCCACCACATTGGTGCCATATTCTATCATTTGTGAGGCATGAAAACTGCCCTCACTGCCGGTGAATCCCTGCACAATGACCCGGGAATTTTTATTGACAAGTACGCTCATGAGATTTTTTTACAAGTGAAACTCAAAAGTAATGGTTTTACAGAAATTATTCAATGCCAATGATGAATTTGAATGAAAATATTGAATTTCTTAAAATTAACTGATTGTTTGTACTTTTGCGATTGCATGACAGATAATGCCACCATAGCAGCCATTGCAACTGCCCCGGGACAGGGTGCCCTCGCCGTGATCAGGGTGAGTGGAACGGATGCTTTTCACATCCTTGGCAAACTCTTTCAGCCGGCCGGTAAACGAAGGTCTCTTGACGAAAGGCCGGCCAATTCCATTGTACATGGCTTGCTGAAATTTGAGCAGGAAATTGTGGATGATGTGCTTTTATCACTTTTCAGGGCGCCCCATTCCTACACCGGTGAGGATGTGATTGAAATATCCTGCCATGGTTCGGTGGTTATACAAAAAAAGATACTGCATGTATTGGTTCAGTCCGGTATCAGGTTGGCCAAACCCGGAGAGTTTACCATGAGGGCCTTTTTGAACGGCAAACTGGATCTCTCCCAGGCCGAAGCAGTAGCCGATCTGATCTCCTCCACTTCAGAAGCATCGCGTAAAGTGGCCATACAGCAAATGCGGGGCGGTTTTTCGCAACAAATACAAATGTTGCGGGACAGGCTGTTGAATTTCATTTCGCTCATTGAACTGGAGCTGGATTTTAGCGAGGAAGATGTGGAATTTGCTGACCGGACCCAACTGAGAAGCCTGGTGCAGGAAATTTACGATAAACTGAGCAATATAGCCGGCACCTTTGAAAAAGGAAATGCCATTAAAAACGGCATTCCGGTAGCCATCGTTGGCGAACCAAATGTGGGAAAATCCACCCTGCTGAATGTGTTGCTGAACGAAGAAAAAGCCATTGTCTCAGATATTCCAGGCACAACCCGCGACGCCATTGAAGATACCATTCACGTGGGCGACCTGCTTTTCAGGTTTATCGATACCGCGGGAATCAGGGAAACCACCGACACCATTGAGACCATTGGTATAGAGAAGACCTTTGAAAAGGTGAAACAGGCCTCCGTAATACTTTTTATGGCAGATGCTCTTTCAACAGCCGAATCAATAAGGCAAAAACTGGATAAGTTGAAAGATTTGGTGCAGGAAGAATCCAGTCATATCATCGTGGTTATGAACAAAACCGATAAGCTGGAAAATGCTCTTGATGAAGAGAAATTTGCCGGATTGATTTCCGGCGGAAAAAACAAGCTTTTTCCTGTGGTCGGAATTTCCGCAAAAAAGAAGCAGAACATAGATCAACTCACTTCTCTTCTCGCTGAGTTATACGGGATGAGGCAACTGGTAAATGAGGACACCATTATTACCAATGCCAGGCATTACGAGGCGCTGGAAAAGAGCCGGCAGGCTGCACAAAGGGTGCTTGAAGGGCTATCAACAGGCATCCCGGGAGACCTGCTTGCCATGGATATACGCGAAATACTGCACTACTTTGGCCAAATAACCGGCCAAATCACCACTGATGAGATTCTTGGGAATATTTTCAGGAATTTTTGTATCGGCAAGTAAAATAAAATGACTATCAATTTTCAGTTTAATAAAGACCTACGTTCTGAGTTTGTTTTAAAAACCTCAAGAAGTAGTGGCGCTGACGGACAAAATGTTTATAAGGTCAGTACAAAGGTTGTACTCAGGTTTTCCATTTCGAAATAATAGATTTTAAACGAAGAAGAGAAAGGTATTCTCATAGAGAAACTCGCTAACAAAATGAATACTTTTGGATAGCTTAACATAACTAGTTGAGCGAACACAGCTGGGCAATTAGCATATATGTGAGCAGCAGTTTCATACCTTAATAGTAAAGCACTCACACCAAGAAAGAAAAGAAAACCCACAAGGCAAAATGATTTCAATTGGCTATCTTTAGATGGTAAAAAAGTTGCCGGTGCAAATGATACAAATTGAACCGATATTATACATAGGTGCCGCCCAGTCATTTTTTGCAGGGCTGCTCATTTCAACAAAGCAACCTTTCACAACCGCCAACAGAATGATGGCAGCCTGGCTTTTTTTGATTTTCATTGAGCTGGTCTTTGCCATTATCAACCGCACCCTGCTGCAATTCTACTCCTTTCCCTTTATTGCCTTTACCTACGGACCCCTTCTGTACCTCTATGCCTGCCATGCCACAAAAAGGAAAAATGAGTTCAACTGGTTCAACCTGTTCCATTTCATTCCTTTCGTGACTTTCTTTGCTGTATCGGTCTGGCTGAGGGATTATCAGCTTTTCATGAACCCAACCGGCTTTTTCCGTCCTGACAGCATGATATCGCTGCGAATTGTCTACGGAACAAGTTTCTTTCTTTCAGTTTCGGTTTACAGCATAATGACCTTCCTGGTTATCAGGAGACACCAGCACGACATGGTAAACAGCCTCTCATTTAAATCGGCTGCAGCCACCCTGAACTGGCTGAAGGTAATTTCGATTTCATTCTATTCAGTGTACCTGGTCCTGTTCATTCTAGGAGGCATCGACATAATTGGAAACTATATACCGTTTGATCCCTATTATATTGTTTTCATGTTTGTTGCGCTCTTTTCTTTTGCCCTTAGTTTTTACGGAGTGAAGCAGCCTGAGCTTTTTACCTACAATACTTCAACCATTACAGCAGTTGAAAACAACATTGAGCCTGCAGGTAATGTGAAATACATGCGCAGTGGCCTCAGGTCTGAGGAGGCAGAAGAGATTCTGTCTGCTCTAATTGAAGTGATGATACAGAAGAAACCTTACCTCGAAAGAGAGCTGACCATCTATGACCTTGCTGCCATGACCGGTATAAGCCGCCATCACATTACCCAAACGCTTAATGAACATCACGGCCGGAACTTCTATACCTTCATTAATGAATTCCGCGTGAATGAGGCGGCAATAAGGCTTTCTGACCCGAGGTTCCGCAATTATACCATACTCGCAATTGCTTATGATTCAGGATTTAACTCCAAGTCAGCATTCAACAGGATTTTCCGCGAAATGAAGGGAATGACCCCCCGCGAATACCGTCAGATGCAGCTCCAGGAGGACACTTTGCACCCTGGCCCGTAGTCCATACCGTGCGGATGGCACAACAAGCCTGATAAATAGTGGTGCCATTTCAGCGGTCAGGACGACCCGCGGTCCGTTTCTCTCTTTCTTTGTCATAAAAAATAATATGAGATCGGCTTTTTTATTGATTCTATTTCTTTCAGGAACCCTGGCCGAGGTTCCGGGCCAGCCAATATCGCCCAATATAAACGGTTTTCTCAGAAGCGGACTCTACAGCGAATTATATAAAAACAATGAGTCTGGGCCGTTCTCGTCGGTATATGCTGATGCCGGACTAAAGCTTGATTTGCGAAATAATCATAATTTCAGGGCGTATGCAGACGTCAGGTACAGATTTGGACTTGAGTTCATGCAGAATGTCTCCGCCCTGCAGCTTAGGGAAGCCTGGGTGACGGTCTACGGCCGGAATGTAGAGTTTATCATGGGTCAGAGAATAATTAAATGGGGACGGGCTGACTTCGACAACCCTGTCTCTTCATTCAATCCGCGCAACATGTTTGTACGTTCGCCCGAGTCAGAAGATATGGATCTCGGCAATATTGCCGGCTCGCTGATATTCAAACCGGCTGCTTTTCTTTCGGTAGAGGGAACCATAACTCCCTTCTACAGACCCGATGTGTTGATAACAAAGCCACTGAACCTCTCAGAGAATGTACAAATAAAACAGATAGAAGGGCTGATGGGTGGTAAGTCGATGGCAGGTTATGGAGTCAAGTTTGATTTCTATCTCAGGGCCGTTGACTTTTCGGTTTCCTGGTTCAATGGTAATGATCCGCTTCCAGGTATCAGGTTCGATAATGTGGATATAAATATCGGTGATGGAACTGTTGATTTTGACATTACAATGTCTGTCACCCCCTACAGAATCAACAGGTTTGGTGCCGATTTTGAGGCAGTGGCAGGCAGATTCGGTTTCCGTGGAGAAGCTTCATATACCAAACCTGAGCTCTCCTTCAGGAATGTACATTACATACCCATGCCGGAGGTGAAGTGGTCGGCCGGCGGCGATATTATGGCCGGGGATTTCAGAATTGGTGCAGAGTATACCGGCAAGTATATAACTGATTATGAACCCTCCCCTGTCGATCCAGTACCGCCGGGAGACATGCCTACGTTGACACCTGAACAGATATCAATGATACCCGGAGGGATTGAAGGATATATCATTATACAGACTACGGCTTTCAACAGGCTGTATATGTATCAGTTGGAAAAGAGCTACCACTCTGCCGGCCTGCGAGTTGAGGCTGACCTGGCCGCAGGAAGGGTAACACCGCGGCTGGTTACACTGTATAATTTCACATCGCGGGACCTTGCCATTGTTCCATCAATAAAATACAGACCATCTGACGGAGTGATGATAATTGGCGGGGCAGATATATACAAAGGTCGACAAGGGTCACTGTATGACATTATAGACAGGCCGTTGTCGAATCTTTTTCTTGCTTTACGAGTTGATTTTTAGGTTATGACAGGGTTCATCTACAGGTACAGGTCAATTATCGTTGCTGTTTCGGTTATTCTGTCAGCAGCCGGTGCACTGCTGATACCATTAGGCGAGACCGATCCTGATATCCGAAATTATGTGCCCCCTACAATGCATTCGAGGGCAACGACTGATACCATTGAGCAGAATTTTGGGGTACAGGATATTGTGATGATCATGATGCGGAACAATTCTGCATTAGAGCGTGAAACGCTTGAGCGGATATCCTTGATAACGGGTCAGCTGTTTGAAGTAAGCGGTGTGTCAGATGTACTCTCACTTGCAAATTCCGTAAGGATACGGGGTGAAGATGGTTTCATGATAGTGGAGCCGGCGATTCCCTTTATTCCTGACAATAAAGAAGAGAAGCAGCAGATCATGGGGGCTCTGAAAGACAACCCGCTGGTACTGGGTAATGTAGTGTCGGATGATTTTACCACTGCCGCAATAATTGTCTATCTGGATGAGAATATGCCTGAAGACGAGACACTTTCGTCTATTGACAGCCTGCTGTCGGTGCATAAAGGTAAGGAGGAGATACTCGTTGGTGGATTGCCTTATATAAGGCGTACCATTATGAAGGATGTGAAGCGCGACGGGCTTGTAATTGTGCCTATGGCGCTGGTCGTGATGCTTCTTTTTTTATGGTTCTCTTTCAGGGAGTGGCGGGGAGTTGTAATTCCTTTCACGGTTGTTCTCTTATCGATGGCACTGGCCATGGGACTGGCACCCCTGCTGGGTTGGAAATTGACAATACTGAGTCTTCTGGTCCCGGTAATGATGATTGCTATAGCCAATAACTATGGTATTCACCTTATAGCCCGCTACCAGGAGATCGATCACAGTGGTGAAGAGCATTCGGTTGATCAGATAATAAGAAGGCTGCTGCAATCACTCAGGAAGCCGATTATATTCACCGGCCTTACTACCATCGCAGGTGTAATGGGACTTCTCACCCATTCTGTAATTCCGGCCCGTGAGGTTGGTGTGCTTACCGCCATTGGCGTGGGATATGCACTCCTACTCTCACTGCTTTTCATACCAGCCTGGATGTCATACCTGCCCCGTCAGGTTAAAAGAGCAATTATAAGAAACGGTGCTGTCCCTGAGGGATCGTCTGGTATACTTGCCCGCACAGGCAGGTTCGTAGCCGGTAATCCGCTTCCCATTCTTATCTTAAGCCTGGTGTTAACGGTTTTCCTTGGTTCAGGGATTATCTTCCTGAGAGTTGACTCCAACCAGGAAAATTTCTTTCCAGGCAAACATCCTGTTAAAATAGCCTCTGAAGCTATCAACAGGAATTTCGGAGGTTCGCAGAATGTGTCTGTTATGATTGACGGTGACATACTTGATCCCCATAACATGAAGATGATAGATGAGTGGTGCAATTCGGTCCAGAATGAGCCCGGTGTTGGCAATGTGATGTCTATTGCGCGTGTAATGAGGGAGATGACGAGGGCTCTGTTTGACAAGACTGAGCCATACTATAACACTATTCCCGATTCGCGTGAAGCTTTGGCCCAGATGGTGGAGATATATAATATGAGCGGTGATCCGGACGATTTTGAGCAGCTTGCAGATCTCAATTATACGAAAGCCCACCTGATGGTCAGGCTGAGCGACCCATCGGCAGAGAACATCAGGAATGTTGTGGCCCTGGCCGGAGAGCTCGGGGACAAGATAAACGGCAGGGTTGTAACGGGCGGATATGCATATATTATGGAAGAATTCGCCGGAAAGATCGTTAAAGGCCAGGTTAGTTCGATTGTGTTCGCCTTGACGATAATATTTCTTCTTCTTGTTCTGATTTTCAGGTCATTGAGGAAAGGACTCATAGCGACTGCACCCCTTCTGGCTTCAAATGCAATTTTGCTGGGTATTATGGGATGGACTGGAATAGCACTTGACCCGGCAACCGCTCTGCTATCATCGGTGGTAATTGGAATAGGGGTCGATTACACAATACACTTTATCTGGAGGCACGACAGTGAGGTCAAAAGCGGACTATCACCTGCTGATGCAACTGCCAGGGCAATTGCTACGACGGGAAGAGGTATTGTTTTCAATGCTTTCAGCGTGATGACGGGGTTTTCGGTATTGATCTTGTCGGGTTTCACCTCGATCAGGTTCTTTGGGTATCTGATTCTAATATCGATTGGTGTCTGTCTTCTGGCAGCATTGCTTATGGTGCCTGCGATAATGTTAATCTCTCAGAACTCAGGGCGAAGGATATACAATTACACCCCGTAGGGGTGAAACATTAGTAGAAAATGGGTAACCCCTCCCCTCTCAGTCGCCTGCTGACCGAAGTGCTGGAACATAGTGAAGTAACCGGTATTAATGATATAACGAATGTAATTTATAAATGTTAATTATGAACAAGAGATTGATTATTATTGGTTTATGGTTTGCGGTGGCAGGTGTTGCCACCGCGCAGACAGAAGATGCATATTCGATACTTGAACGGTCGCGTGAACTCACAATAGCTGATGCAATGGAGGCCACTATAACACTAACAATTACTGACAGGAATGGTGCAACACGTGTTCGCACCAATACCCTGATTTCAAAAAAGTATCCTGACGGTACCGAGAAGAGGCTGATAAGATTCATCTCACCTGCCGAAGTGCAGGGAACCTCAATATTGCTTCATGATTATAAAGATAGTCAGGATGACATGTGGATTTATCTTCCTGCACTGAAACGGGTAAGGCGCATTGTCTCATCAGAAAAGGGCAAGAGCTTTATGGGTTCTGAATTCACAAATGCCGATATCAGTTCTCCTCCGTCGTCGGATTTTATCAGCAGGCATCTGCCTGGTTCAGGAACTGATGGCATGTATATAATAGAGAGTGTACCGGCTGATCCGTCACTTGTAAACCAGTACGGGTACGTTCGCCGGATCAACTACTTCACAAAGAACAATCTGCATCTTGAGAAAATGGAATTCTATGACCGAAACGGGATCCATTACAAAACGATAGAGGTTCTTGACACAAGGCTTATCGGCAACAAGGGGAGATATATGGTGAGTGACATGCAGGCCGTCAATCATCAGACTGGGAGAAGTTCTAGAATGAAGATGGAAAATATCTCTGTTTCGGTAAAACCGGCAGATTCACTTTTTGATGCACAGAATCTTGACCGGTAATTACGTTTCAACCTTCTGGTTTCTAAGGGTAAGACTCAAAGGAGGCTGCATTGAATCAGGATGTTCCGTTTGCTATCGCGGGATGTACAAACGTAGGTAAGTCTACCTGCTGAAAGGACTCCTGAAGGAGGAAAAAGAGATTATTTCAGATTACCGGAAACCACCCGATAGGCCCTAGAAGAAACTTTTACGATCACCGGAATTCTTTACCGGTTCATCGATACTGCCGGAATCAGGGAGACTGACTATATAGTTGAGAACCTGGGTATTGGAAGAACAAAGGGCAAGATAAGAACCGCATCCGTGGTGATTCTTGTCACCAAGCCTACTCTCTCCTGGGCAGGTAATAACTGAGATAGAGGCACTCAGAAAAAGTATGATTCCCCTGGGCAAGAGTCTGATTGTCGTTATCAACAAGACAAGCCTTGCAGGATCCATGGCCTTCATGAGAACCAAAGCAGAAACCGGCGAGCTGCCCGACATACCGGTAAGCTTCAGTCGGCTCTGTCTGAGAGAGAATATGATGAGTTAAGGAGCACTCTGTCTTCACTGGCCGGAATAAAGGAACTCGAAAATATGGTGTTTGATACCAATGCCCGGCATTTTGAATCCCTCAGGAGGATGGAAGAAGCCATTATGCGGGTTATTGCAGGTCTGGATGAGGGTATTCCAACCTACCTGATAGCCATTGAGTTACGCCAGATCATCCATTATTTGGGCGAGATTAACGGAGAGAACAGCACTGATGAGATCCTTGGGAATATTTCCAGGAATTTTTATTGGCAAGCAAAATAAAATGACTATCAATTTTCTGTTTAATGGAGACTTACGTTCTGAGTTTGTTTTGAAAACCTCTTTAAAACGCTTACAATAGAGATGATTATAGAAAAATTGAGATTAAGCAGTTAATGTTAACTACCTGTAGGAAGGATTTGTGGTGATGTTTGTATGGTTAATTCTATTGAAAGTGCTTTATACAAAAAGGTATTTTCAGTTACACGTAGGGCTGATAATAAAGACTTAGCATTGATTGGGATAGTAATTGCGTACCAAGAAAAAACCATTTTTTAGGGTTGTTTTTTTACCAATCAATTATTTCAATTTTTTTTTAAGAGATTTTTAGGTTATTTTCTTTCTTTGAATTCAGATACTCACTAGGGCTAACGCCATGAAATTCAAGAAATGATCTTGAAAAATGAGAGAAAGACGTAAAGCCGGTTTGAAATGCAATTTCCTTTATAAAACCTGCATTACCCTCAATAAGGTGAGCTGCTCTCTGAAGACGGATCCGTCTTATAAAATCACTAGGTGATTGTCCCGTTAGTTTCTTCATTTTGCGAAACAAATGGACTCTGCTCATACCTATTGACTTGCTTAGTTCCTCAGAGTTGAACATTTGATCCCCTATCCTTTCTTCGATAATTTCTAGAATTTTTTCAATTAACTTTTTATCAGCAGATGATATGTTTGATTTCTTAGCGTTTAGCTGATCGCCCATATGCACCTTAATATTTATTCTTTCCCTATTCAGTAGTAGGTTTTTAATGTTTTTGATTAACAAATCGGTGCTAAAGGGCTTAACCAAATATGCATCGGCACCAATATCAAGGCCTTCGGCTTTATCTTCATCGCGAGATTTTGCAGTAAGGAGAATAATTGGAAGGTGAGTAGTAGCAGGATTTGATTTCAACTTTTTACACAATTCTATACCATCCATCACTGGCATCATCACATCGCTTATGATAAGATCAGGATTATGCTTATTTACACTGTCCAAAGCTTCCCTCCCATTATTGCAGAGTATAGTTTTATAATGGTTACTTAGTTCATCCTCCAGATATTTAAGCATTTGGGGATCATCTTCAGCAACAAGAACTGAATACTTTGCTTTTTTAGTTGTCTTTGCTTTACTTTCCTCATCCGTTTCAGGAATTAATGACTCTAAGTACTCAAGGGTTTTGGCCTTCCCCTCAATACTCGTTGGTTCAGGGGTTTGTTGAATTGCATCTATTGGTTGAATATGGTCACTACCAATGGGTATAAGAATGTGAAAAATTGAGCCCGTGGTGTCTACCCTATTTTCAGCATAAATTCTACCATGCTGTAATTCAATTAATGAACGAGAGAGATGAAGTCCAATACCTGTGCCTGTATTGCTGTTCTGCTTGTTATCAATTTGGAAGAATCGATCAAAAATCCTTTCAAGATTTTCTGGCGCAATTCCAGGGCCGGTGTTTGCTACAGAAATTTTTGCAAACTCTTTTTGGGTGTAATTCTTATCCTCAACCTGTGCTATCTCAAGATTAATATTAATTACTCCCATATTTGGAGTGAACTTAAAGGCATTGGAAAGTACATTGTAAAGTACTTTGTCGAAATTATTAGGGTCGAACCAAACTTTTAGCACATTAATAGAGTAAGTAAATGTGAATTTAATCTCTTTTTTTTCGGCTAAGTAATCAAAGGTTTGTTTAATGTCTTTTATAAAAGCCACCAGGTCATTTTGTACGAAGCTAATTTGTAGTTGTCCGCGGTCAATTTTTCTAACATCCAGCAGTTGATTAACTAGTCTAAGAAGCCTTTGTGTATTCTTATACATAAGTTTATAGCTGCAAGCTATCTCTTTATCCTCATTCTCTTTCATAAGTTTTTCAAGAGGTCCAGCTATGAGTGTTAGCGGAGTTCGAATTTCATGGGAAATATTGGTGAAGAATTGAAGCTTAGCTTCATTAATTTTCTCGTGCTGTTCATGGAGCATCAATTCATGTCTGTGCCTAAATATTCCCCTAATATAAAGGAAAAAGAAGTATGCAAGCAATAGAGCAAATGATGAGTAAATAAGCCTGAACCCCCAAGGCTACTGTTGATTAACCCAATAGGGACTCCAGTCTTTGCATATACCTCTTTGGCAAAAAAGTATGCTACTGCAGAAAAGTCGAGCACATTTTCGGGGTCAGCTTCAATCCATGAACCACTCTCAATATCATTGAGTTTCTCTTTAAAATTATAGCTAGTAGGCACATTGAAGTGGCGAATATGAGGATTTTTTGAATTAGCAATCTCATTCGGGTAAACCCAAGCAACTCGTCGCATAGGTAGCTCCATATTCGATTGACCAGAGCAGAGCCAAACATCACCCACTAAAATATCACTGAGTATAATAATTCTATTGTTCCCTTCAATTACCATTGAGTAAGGGCCACCTGGGGTCAACGTACCCAGACTTATGGACCATTCACCACTTGAACTAGCTGTAGTAGTATAGTTTTCGCTCAAGAACTGAAGACTAACTTTTTCGTTTGGTGATGCCCAGCCCCAAATTTTAATATTGGCCTCGCGTTGTAAAACCATTCCATCGCTAATGAGTTTTGGGAGAATAACTTGACCCAATAAGTTTTGAAAATTAAGTTGGAAAGAAACTACTATAATTAAGGATTTCAATATTTTTTTCATAAAACTGCGATTAGTTTTTATATCAGGAAAATGTTTATTAGGCTATTCTATTCATTACTAATGGTAAACATAGCAAAAATTTTACCCAAACTGAAAGCAAATCTGCATTTAACCCAAATTACCCGTTAGAAAATGCGAATGGCAAATTTTTATATCGGCAAGTAAATCACTTTCTGTTTTTGTTGGTCAACCTATTGCATCCCTATTGTATTTGATAGTAATAATTATGACCTTAGCAAACTCTTGATCATTATTAATTATCTAAATCCTATGAGAAAATATTTCTTCATTGCTTCAGTCGTGTTGTTTTTATTAATATCCTGCAAGCCCCAACTGAAGGAGGAATCAGACCAGGTGGTTGATTTAAGTCTGACCTATGGCGCAGATGAATTGGGAATGAAGCGATATGTGATGGCTTTTCTGAAACGTGGTCCCAACCGTGGCCAGGACTCTTCTACTGCCGCAGATTTACAGAAAGCGCATCTGGCAAATATCAACCGACTTGCGCAGGAAGGAAAACTGATACTTGCCGATCCCTTTCTGGATGACGGGGATCTCAGGGGGATATTCCTGTTTGACGTAGAAACTGTGGAGGAAGCGCGGGCTCTGACAGGGACTGATCCTGCAATACAGGCAGGCAGATTGATTATGGAACTACATCCCTGGTATGGCTCTGAGGCACTTATGGAAGTTAATAATCTACATAACCGGATACTGGAACAAAAGAAAATCACCGAATAAAATCGATGCATGGATATTCAAATTACCCCTGTAGTTTCGCGTGCTGACCTGAAAACCTTCATTTACATTCCCGAAAAAATCCATCGTAACCATATGAACTGGGTGCATCCCCTGTATATGGACGACAAAGTTTTTTTCAATCCAAAGAAAAACAAATCTTTTGCTTTTGCAGACACCCTGCTGCTGCTTGCATGGAAAAACTGTCAGCCGGTGGGGCGTATTATGGGCATCATCAACCACAAGTACAATGCACTGCATGGGGAAAAGAATGCCAGGTTCTCCTTCCTGGAATGTTATGAAGATATAGAAATTGCTAAGGCACTCCTGTATGCCCTTGAAAAATGGTCACGTGAAAACGGAATGGAAAAGCTCATTGGTCCGCTTGCTTTTTCTGAAAAAGATCCGCAGGGAGTATTAATTGAGGGATTTGAAGAAAGGGTGCTGATTGCCACCAATTACAACTTTCCCTGGATGAAGGATTACCTGGAGGAACTGGGTTTTGAAAAGGAACTGGACCTGGTATCCTATAAGGTTCAGATTCCCGAAGACATGCCAGAATACCTGCTGAAGATGTATGAGCGGGCCGTAAAAAACGGCAGCCTGATGGTAAATGAGTTCACAACAAGGAAGGCTCTGCGTCCATGGATTGTTCCTATTTTCCAACTGATCAATGAAACCTACAGGCATATTTACGGGTTTATTCCCCTTACGGAAAAGGAAATGAACGAGTTTGCAGACAGGTACCTGCCCGTGCTGAATCCAAGGTTTATTTTTGTTATCACAAACAGTAACGAGGAGGTAGTTGCCTTTCTTATCAGCATGCCCGAACTGAGTGAAGGTATCAGGAAAGCCAGGGGGAGAATCTTTCCGTTTGGCTGGTGGCATATTCTTCGTGAAAGCAGAAAAACCAGGCTGCTCACCATGCTGCTGGGTGCTATCAGGGAAGATTACAGGGGAAAAGGAATTGACTCCATACTGGGAATCAGGTTACTGGCAGCTGCACAAAAGTCAGGCATGGAGGTGATGGACAGTCACCTGATACTGGAGAGCAACACCACTATGCGCAACGAGTACGAGAGAATCGGCGGTGTGATTCACAAGCGCTACAGAATATTCCATAAAACACTCTGAGTCACAGGGCGAACTAAAATCTCAGCTCCTCTCCTTCCGACCTGGCAATGACCACCGCACCGCAGATATCACTCCACACATTGGCGGTGGTTCTGAACATATCGATGATCCTGTCCACGGCAATGACCAGTCCTACTCCTTCCAGCGGAAGACCCACAGCTGTCATCACTACGGTAAGCATGACCAGTCCGGCCATCGGAATCCCTGCCGATCCAATGGAGGCCAGCAGGGAAGTGAGGATGACAATAAGTTGCTGTCCGGTTGTAAGATCGATTCCATAGGCCTGGGCAATAAAAATCACGGCCACACATTCGTATAGGGCAGCACCATCCATATTAATGGTGGCCCCCAAAGGCAGGGTAAAACTGCTCACTTTATTCGATACGCCTGAATTGTTTTCCACCGATTCGATGGTGAGTGGAAGGGTGGCATTGGACGAGGAAGTGGAGAAAGCCGTGATAAGAGGCGTTCGTGAGGCTACCAGGTGTTTATAAGGTTTTGATCTACCAAAATACTTTACAATCAGCGGCAGGGTAATAAAGATATGAATACAAATACCCAGGATGACAACGAACATATACATGCCCATTCCTTCCATAAGAGCGTAGAGATCCTTTTGTTGGGCAATTTTTTCGGCCATGAGCCCGAATATGCCAAAAGGGGTGAAACGGATCACAAACAGGGTAAACTTCATCATCACATCAAACACTGCCCCGAAAAAACTGCTGAGGGTGGTTCTTTGCCTGTCTCCTGTTTGCGTTATGAAAAAACCAAAAAGCAATGCAAAGAAAATGACAGCAATCATTTGGGAATTATCGGAAAAGGCAGTAAACACATTTTCAGGTATAATTCTGAGCAGGGTATCTTTCAGGGAAAGTTTCACAGGATCCAGCTCCACTGCCTGGCTGAATTCCACCATTGCCCTTGTACCGGGTTTGAAAATGTTTACCAGTATGAAGCCGGTGAGAATGGCAATTGTGCTTGTTGAGAGGTAGTAAACAGCTGTTTTAAAGCCCATGCGGCCAATATTACGCGCATTGCCTATATTCGTAACTCCTGTCACAATGGAGCTGAATACAAGGGGAATAATAATCATTCTCAGCCCCCTGAGGAACAATTCCCCCATCCAGCTCACCCATCCCACATACTCCCTGAGGAACAGTCCGTAGGCGATGCCAAGGGCAAGAGCGATAAAAATCTGCAAGTGAAGTTTTATACGGGGCATTCTCACTATTGTTACTGCATAAGTATTCCGTTAAACAGCAGTTTAAATGTAGCCGGCGTGGACCCCCTGAATTGCGGCGCAAAAGCAAACAGGATGATTTGCCCCTGTCCTTTTTTCAGCCATACCAGGGCTGGTCTTCCTGCCAGCAGGTTTTCATTCACGGAATAGCCGCTCATTAAAATATTGTCCTGTGCAAAACTGCCAATAACCCTGCGGTCCATGTCAAGACTTGGGAAAGAAGTTGCATACACCAGGTTTCCCATGTGGAAAATGCCTGTCTGTTTTGGCATACCTATGGTCAAAGGGTGATTTTGGGCAAGGTCAATGCGCATAAGAGATCCTGTTATATCCAATCCCCTGCGTGAAAGTTCATCGGATACATTCCTCACAGGAAAGCGGAATTCTTCTTTCACACCTTTCTCATCCTCCAGGGTAAGATTTCCAATAAATAACTCGGTGGACGAGCCCCATGCAATTACTTTTCCGCCCTTCTGGACAAACTGCAGGAGGTTGTTCAGTCCCTTTTGTTCCATTCCCTTTGCAAATTCTGCCGGGAAGCGTGGCGGTGCATAGTTACCGGGCTGACCGTTGCGGCCGGCCATGAGAACCGATTTGCCCTGGTCGGGGAAAACAATCAGGTCAAAATCCCTGCTCAGGCTGGCAGTTTGGAAATCGGCCGGACGAAGGACTTTGTAGGGTACCTGGTAGGTGTCAAAAAGATATCTTGTCCATCCTGCATCCATATCATGGAACCAGGTTTCCACAACTGCAATACGCGGCAGCTTAACACTTTCCCTGTCCACCCCGGTACTTTCCTCCAGGAAGGCAGGCTGTACCAGCAGGTCTTTCAGCAGGTTGTCCATATTCCTGTTGTAATCCACCATAAAACTTCCTGCGGGATAAACCCTGCCTTCGGTTTCTATGGCAGATTTCGTTCTGAATACATTCATGCCCAGTTTCAGGGCCTTAAAGGCAGCTAGGAAACTTTCATTGTGAGAAGCAGAAAAGACTGCGGTACTGTTACTGCGTTTCTTGGTGTTTCCTCCAATGGCAAAGGGGAAATCGATTTTTTCAAGGCTGGCCGGGGGAATCAGAACCGCCTGGTTGATTTCAACCGCTTCCACACCCCTGTGCAGGGGAAGCGACCAGGTGGTAATGTCATAGGGCCGGATCATGGGCCCGCCTGTTGTATAATTCCTTACCGGAAAATTCTGGGCTTCCATCACTTCCTTGATAAAGGCCCTGTATGGTTGTGCCAAGGGTATAACAATATCGCCCGGGCGGAATAACCTGCTGTTTACAATGGCTTCTTTGGTAAGGCGAAAGGATTGAACTCCGTGCTCATTGAGCAGGTTCACCAATGCCACCATTTCACTCTGGTCGTGCTGTTCCGCGGGAAGAATATAATAGTAAGGTGCTTCTTTCAAACCTCTTTCCACCTCTTTTTTGGTAAGTTCATTCCTGAACCTGAGAATTTCCTTACGATGAATAGCAGCTGTGTTCAAATAGGAGTAGGTATTGCTGACTTCATAGGCGACAATATCTTTTAAATGCCACCAACCACCCGGCCAGGGTGCAGGCATATTGATGCTGATGTCGTATTCTGCCATACCCTTTCCCATCACCGCGAGTTCGCTTGGCTCTACATAAATAGGTGAGGCAATGTCCACGCTTGCAGCCTCGGAAAGCATGCTTATCACACCTTTCCAGTTACTGGTGGATGTTGCTCCGGGCCAGTAATTATCAAAAAGGTAATTAACCGACACGCCTGTCAGCCCCTCATTGGTCATTTCGGTGAGGGAGCGGGAACCAAAAATACGCATCCAGTTCCAGATACCGGGCTGAATGTTTTCAGCTATGGGATCGTGGGGAGGGGAAACGAAATACCTGGGGCCGGTGGAACCCATCTGGTGCCTTTCCACCATCACCTGGGGGTACCATTCGGTGCTGTAAATCCTGGCTATAGCCTTGTTCTCACTTTGTGAAAGGGTAATGAAATCCCTGTTGATATTATGACCTACATATTTGTGGTACACACCGGGCATACTGCTTCCCTCCCACTTTGTGCCCAGGTTTTTCCTGTAATGTTCCACAATCATGTTCATCCCGTCGGGGTTATGTGAAGGCACCATCATGTAGACCGTGTTCTCCATAATTTTTTTAATCCTGGGTTCTCCGGAGGTTATCAGTTCCCAAGCTATAAGGGGAGCTGATTGCGAAGGTCCCACTTCGGTGGAGTGCATGGACAGTGTGAAAAGGAAAAAAACCTTCCCCTCTTCCACCAGTTTATCCTGTTCGGCCCCGGTAAGTTGATAATTCAATGCCAGTTCCCTGTTGATCTCCTTCAACCGGGACAAATTCCTGATATTCTCTTCAGAGGAAATAAATACCAGGTACATGGGTTTTCCCATTTCCGACTGACCAATCTGTTCCATTGCTACCTTGCCGGAATTGCTATCCAGCAGTTTCATATAATCTGTGAGTTCTTCGTAGTTAATTAACTTCCTGTCGTCACCCGGAGTAAAACCAAAATAAGCTGCAGGGTCTTTTAATTGTGCCTGCAGGGAGAAACCCAGGAGGAAAAATATAAGGGTCACCTGGAACACTGTCCATGAAGTCTTTTTCATGATGGTTTGATTTAATTGAATTTAGCTACAGTAAAAAGGTAAAATGCTTTTTAAAATTTCCTGATCCTCACCTCAATTTCCGGGGTATCGCCCAGAAGTTCCACCAGTTTACCGGTATCGGTATTCCCGAAATGATAGGGATAAAGAACCTCCGGTTTAAAGCTCCGTGCTGCTTCGGCCACCATTTCGGGGGTCATGGTAAAGGGCAGATTCATAGGTAAAAAGGCGATGTCAATATTTTTCAGGCTGGCCATCTCCGGAATGTTTTCTGTATCCCCGGCAATGTATACTTTTGTTTCACCAAAATGAACAATGTATCCGTTGCCATTTCCTTTTGGATGGTAGGGTTGTCCGTTTTCCCGCAGGTTGACAATGTTGTATGCAGGCACTGCTTCCACTTTAATTCCCATAAGGGTTTTCGATTCCCCGTTTCTGAGTATGTTCCCCTCATTTATTTGAGCGAAGCAAATTTCAGTAAGTACAATCTGTGTTTTGTCCTTACGAATTGCATTCAGTGCATTCATATCAAGGTGATCGCGGTGTTCATGTGTAATTAGTACCAGGTCAGCCTTGGGAAGTTTTGTGTAATCGGCCACCCGGCTGTAAGGGTCAATATGAATTACAATTTTGTTGAATTCAAGGTAAAGGGAACCATGTCCCACGAAGAAAATTTTTAGTTTCCCTTCAGTTGTTTCAAAAACATCACTCTCGGGAACCTGGGCATTTGCATTTTGCATAAACAACATAACGAATGTTAACAGAAAATGAAAAGATGTTTTCATAAAAAAATGGTTTTTAAAGGATTGTCATCCGATGAAACACCCATGATAGTGCCCAGGCACAAACACGGATGAACAAACTATGGGAGTTCTATTTCTGCCGTCAGGCTGGCATCTGTTTGTTAATGAGTATTAAACGATAAGGTGTAACATGCTTGTAATTAATAACATAAATTATTCGTAAGGATGAAACAAATACTTTCCAAAACAATGATGCAAATTACAAAAAACAATGCTGGAAATTATTTTGTATTGTTAAAATTCCTTAAATCACCTGATTTTCCTTCCCATTTCACTAACATTGCAGGGTATATAAATCCATTGATATGATTAAGACATTCAACCTGCTGCTGGCAAGTTTTCTGCTTTGCTTTGGTGTTTATGCACAACAGGCTGAAACTGAAATCCTTCAACAACACCTACCATCCATTACCATTGAAGAAATCACAGCTTACTGTAAAGTGATGACATCCGATGCCTTTGAGGGACGGGTAAGCGGCTCTCCTGGTTTCTGGAAAACCGCACACTGGATAGCAGATTACCTGAAAGAATGGGGTATACAACCTGCTGGTGATGATGGCTCGTATTTTCAGCACTTCTCAAGTCCGTTTACCGATGTGCTGGAAGCCGGGAGTATTTCAATGCGCTCCGACAGTAAAACAAAAAAAACCTATTCATTCCCTGAGGATTTCTATTCGGGTTCCAATTCAGCCTCAGGCAGGGTCAAGGGAGATGCTGTATATGTCGGCTTCGGTATTTCGGCACCTGAACTGAATTATGATGATTATGCCGGTGTGGATGCGAAAGGGAAAATTCTTGTGTTTGAACCCGGGTTACCTGTACAAGCCCACCATCCGGATTATGACAGGTGGGTTTTTTATTCGTATCACATCAACAAATTTGCCATTGCTAAAAAGAAAGGAGCAAAAGGACTGCTTTATATCGACCAGATTGCCAACCCGAATACTGCCTACCTGGAAGGTTTTGTTTATGCACATGCGGGCCCGCAGATTATTCGCGATCTGTTTGAAGGAACCGGTACCTCCCATGAGAAGCAAAGGAAAAAGATAATTGATGAACTAAAACCTCAATCTCTTTCACTGAAGAAAACAATTGAACTATCGGCAAAAACAAGACATTACCCCTATGCAGGGGCATGTAATGTAATAGGAATTATTGAGGGAAGTGATCCTGTTTTGAAGAATGAGGTAATTATCATCGGAGGTCATTTTGACGGACAGGGTAAACTGGGGCACCTTTTATTTCCCAGCGCACTGGATAATGCTTCGGGAGTGGCCAATATTATGGCAGCAGCAAGGGCCATTGCCCAATCGGGAATCAGGCCAAAAAGAACTATTATGTTTTTGTTTATTGGCGGGGAAGAAAACGGTCTGAGGGGCAGTACACATTATGTTGAAAATCCGGTTTTTCCAAGAAACAAAACCATTGCTTTCTTCAACCTGGACATGGTTGGAAACGGCACAGGAATAGGCATATACGGAGGACAATCTTTTCCTCTCATGTTAAGGCATTTTGAAAAGAACAACAGCGAATTTATCAGCAGGGAACTTTCCTCTTCCCTCTCCAGGCCTTCCGTTGGGAGGCCCCGCAGTGACGGGGCTGTCTTCCAAAGGGCAGGATTCCCCACCCTTGGGATTGGCACACCCGGCCGGGTAAAGGAAATCTTTTATCACAGCCACAATGACAATATGGATGCGCTGACTACGGATGTGATGAGGGATGTGGCACGACTGATATACCTTTCCTTTATTGATATGGCTAATGATACAGAGCTTACTCCGGCCAACTGATCTGTCGCATTCCTTTTCCGGGAAATAAGAACCTTCCCCTTTTCGTTCGGTACAGGGGGATTTTGTATTACTTTTGTATTTACTGAATACCCTGGTCAATAATGAAGTTTCGTTATATAATATTCCTCTTTCTCCTTTCCTCGCAAAGCCTGGTTGCACAGAACGGGAAATCACTGGTGGAACTGGGAAACTCGCGCTACCAGGCTGGCGATTTTCATGGTGCAATTGACGCCTATAACGAGGCTGTTGAAATAAATCCTGCAAACAGCCTTGCCTATAACAACAGGGGAATTGTGAAGGCCCGCATGGGAAATGACGAAGGAGCTATTGAGGATTTTTCTCTCGCCATTGAATTTGCCCCCGACTATTTTCCTGCATATATTAACCGGGCTGGTTCAAAATTTAACACAGAGGATTATTATGGTGCCATTGAGGACTATACAAAGGCAATAGAAATAAATCCTAATTTTGCCCCGGCCTGGTATGGCAGGGCAATTGCCCATATAAAAATTGTTTACAGGGTGGGTGCATGTGCCGATTTAAGAAAAGCATTTGAACTGGGTTATGAGGAAGCACAGGAATTGCTTGATGAATACTGTCGCTGAAGTATCAGGGTGCCAGCATATTTTTTACTGAGAGCCTGCTTTCACCGCTCCATCAATAGGCTGCCAAGCCGGCCTGAACGATAACAGCAAAAGTCAAGCAGCAAAGGTTTTCCTGCAAAATGCCTGTATATCCCCTGAGACAATAGTGCCCCATGAAGAGCGGTTTTTTGTGCAGGGGGTACTCCGAAAAACAGGTTCATTTCTTCTTCGCTCATCAACCTATTCCGTTGAAATCTGTATGCCCCGAAGGTTATTTCTTTCAGGGTTTTCGCGGCCGGGTTCATTCACCACTTTACCTGTATTTCATTTACAGGCTTTCCGGTTGAATTAAACGCGGAAAATGATTTTCCCGGATAGAAATTTCTTCCTGAAAGAAGAATTTCAATCAGATGATTCTCCTTACTTCCCGGAATGACCGATTTACGAAGGAATTCATCATCTTCCAGTTGCTTCGGGTAGGTTTTTTTTAAGAACTTAATCAGTTTTTTGTCCCGGCAGGCATGTATACCCTGAGATTTTTCATGTTCAGGTAAAGAGGCTGACTTCTTAACCAGAGGCTATCATCCATCAATTCATCTTCTTTTCCTATGTAGGCCCTTAGGGTGGCAGCAAAAGCAGTGCGGTTCTGACTGTTATGCCGCAGGAGAAACCCACCGGGAGAAATTTTTGTGAAGCAGGTCAACAGGCTGTAAACATGGTTGCCTGGGACAAATAATGCAGCATTATTCTCCACCATCCGCCTGACCAGTCTGCCTGTTTTTCTTGCTTCAGGATCCCGGTTGACCAAATCGCCGACAAATATGGCTTTTCTCTCCGCGTGGCTATAATAGTTCCAGGCCTTTGAATAACCCGGTTTTTTAAGCAGTTCCTTCAACTGCAAAATGTGTGCGTGAATATCGCCGATGATATCGTACATATGGGGAATTATGCACCAAAATCAGTAAAAATGAGTAATTACCTATCCATCCATGAATTTAAAATGCAAGGAGTTTAGAAATTTTGTTTTTACACTAATTTGTACAACTGATGCATCAGATTTTAGAAACAAGAAGGACTTAAACCAGGAAAAAAAGAGGCTGTCTGAAAAGCAAGGATTTATTTCATTCTGTGTTCCGCAAAATGCGCGATGAAGCATCTGAATTATTAAAAATATGATGCTTCTTGGTAGTTGAGAAGTCAGTATGACAAAACACTTTGAAATAATACCCTTGAGGCAGCCCTTACAATTAATGAAGTGCTAAAAGGAAATTCTTATAATGAATCGGGAGAGTGTAAATTAGAACCCACCCTGCCTGAAAAACGGGTTCCTCTGATGTGTTGAGTAGGTTCCCCAGGGTGCATAGGTATAATTCAACTGAATGCCCGCACCAAATGAAAAACGATCGCTTATTTTATAGTCAAAGCCCATGGACATTCCCTGGTTGAGGAATTCAAATGCTCCCGGATTCAGGGTTAGCGCAGGCATAACAGAAGAATGACGGTAAACACTACCTGTAAAACTGAGCCTTTCTGAAGCCTGGTATCTGCCAAGTGCATAGCCTGAGATCCCCGTAAAGGAGGTTCCGGAATGAGTTCCCGACAAGGAAAAAACGGGATTGTTACCGGTATTATAATTGGAAAATGTTGTCCCAATTTCCAGGGAGAGTTTGGGGTTTATCTGGTATTGCAGGTAAGGTGAAACCTGGTTGGAAAACATGGAAAACCCGCTTCCGAATGAGGAAAAACTGGTGCCGGCCTGTAATCCAAACCTTATATCGGGGTTCGCCTTCAGGAGTTCAGTATCCGGTGAGATAAGTCCTTGTGCACCACCCTGGGAAAAAACTGGCAGGGTAATAAGGGTAATTAAAACCAATGAAAAAAGAATTCTGCTTGTCATGTGATTTGGTTTTAAATGTTTATTCCTGTCTGTAAAATTAACAATTATTTATAAAACTTATTTCAACAGGGGTTAGTTACTATCGAACCTCACAGCTTTTAACACACCTTTAATTTTCAGGAGGCGGCTTACCAGGTAATCAATCTGTGAAGTATTATCCACCTGAATCCTCAGGAATCCGCTGAACATCCCGTCCCTGGAATCCACATTAATGGAACGCATGTTCATTTTGAGTTCTTTGGATATGAGGTCAGAAATCCTGTTGATGATGCCAACATCATCGTTTCCCGAAATTTTGATAATCGCCTGGAAAGAAATGCCTTCCCTGTAGCCCGACCATCTTGTCTTAACAACCCTGTAGCCATAGCGGGAAAAAATCTGGGGCGCATTGGGACAATTGGTGCGGTGGATTTTGATTCCTTCTTTCACCGAAACAAAGCCGAAGATGGAATCACCGTACACCGGGTTGCAGCAGCGGGCAAATTTGTATTTCACATTACCCAGTTTATCATCCACAACCAGAATATCATCCTCCGTTTTCCGTGTTTTTTCTTCCCCTGGGATCTTTTTTTCGGGAACGGCAATTAATTCTGCCTGTTCAGCAGTCTCCTGCATGACAGTAAAATCCTTGATCTGTGAAGGGTCTATTTTTCCCGTTCCCAACAGATAGTAAAGATCGGTGGCAGTTTTGAGCTTAAAATGCTTCAGTACCTTCTGCTGGTTGATATCGTTAAACTCCATTTTCCAGTTTTTCAACCTCCTGAACAAAAGCTCCTTTCCTGCCTCGGCGTCTTTCAGTTTTTCCTCCTTCAGGGATTGCTTAATCCTGGTTCTTGCCTTGGAAGTTAC
Source organism: Bacteroidota bacterium (assembly GCA_037446695.1). GTDB lineage: Bacteria > Bacteroidota > Bacteroidia > Bacteroidales > PUMT01 > JBBIHY01. The sequence goes on along the minus strand of JBBIHY010000002.1, from coordinate 101,189 downwards.
CACGTGATTCAGCCAGTCGAGTTTGGGCTTCTGGTTTTTTGAAGTGAGAATGCTTACCTGGTCACCGCTCTTCAGAACATGCTTTATGGTGACATTCCTGTTGTTCACCTTTGCCCCGGTGCACTGGGTGCCGATTGTTGTGTGGATATCAAAAGCAAAATCAAGCACAGTGGCTCCTGCCGGAAATCTTTTCAAATCCCCTTTGGGCGTAAACACAAAAATCTCCTGGTCATATAAGTTCAACCTGAAATTATCCAGGAATTCAGAGGAGTTCGTATCGGCTGTATCAAGAACCTCCCTGACCTTGGAGAGCCACTCATCAATTGCTTTTTCGCTTTTCTCTCCCTTGTACTTCCAGTGTGCAGCGAGTCCTTTCTCAGCGATTTCGTCCATGCGTTCAGAGCGGATTTGGACTTCCACGAATTTACCCTCTTGTCCCATCACAGTCGTGTGGAGGGATTCGTATCCGTTTGTCTTGGGAACAGAAATCCAGTCCCTCATGCGTTCGGTATTCGGCTGATACAAATCCGTGACCAGTGAATATACCCTCCAGCAATCCGCTTTCTCGTCTTTAGGCTTACTATCAATAATGATGCGGATAGCAAACAAATCATAAATTTCCTCAAAAGCAGCATTCTGCCTGCGCATTTTATTCCATATGGAGTAAACCGATTTGGTGCGGCTTTTAATCTGAAACTTCACTCCTGCACCAGTGAGTCTTTCCTTTATGGGATCGGTAAATTCCCTGATGAACTTGTTACGGACCGTGGTCGTGTTCTTTAGTTTATGCAGAATCTGGTTGTAAAACTTCGGTTCGGTGTATTTCAACGACAGGTCCTCCAGTTCCGATTTCAGGTTATAAAAACCCATGCGGTGTGCCAGAGGGGCATAAAGGTAAAAGGTTTCGGTGGCCAGCCTGAATTGCTTTTCTTTTGAAGCTGATTCCAGGTTCCTCATATTTTCAAGCCTGTCTGCCAGCTTGATCATAATCACACGGATATCGGAGGAGAACGTAAGAATGAGTTTTTTGAAATTCTCTGCCTGTTTTTCCGGATTGGCGGTTGATATACTGGTAATTTTCGTCAATCCACCCACGATATTAGTTACCTGAGCACCAAAGTCTTTCAGAATTTGTTCCTCTGTAGCTGCTTTTTGTGTAATGGCTTCATGAATCAGGGAGGCAATGACCGAAGTGGTGCCAAGTCCCATTTCCTCCACAACAATCCTTGCAACCTGTATGGTATGAAAAATGTATGGTTCCCCCGTATCGCGCTTCTGTCCCTGATGGGTTTTCAAGGCAAGGTCAAAGGCTTTTCGCACAAGTTTCAGGTCGTTTTTCCCCAGTATTCCCCTGCAAACCCTGAGCAAGCCACGGTATTTGTTCAGAATATCCCGCTCAATTGGTATTTGAATAATTTCAGACACAGTTATTCAACGTGTTTGTTCTGGCAAAATTGCAAATTAATTTCCTGTAAAGTAAGGGTTTGCTTTATTTGGATTAAACTAAAAAACCCGGCTCCAGGGCCGGGTTTGCTCATGTTCATAATTTTCTTAACGGAAAGATATGCCAAGACCGGCTGTCACGATGGAATAGTCAGAATAGGTATAATCGGCATGAATAGTAATCAATGCCAGTTTGAGTTTAAAACCGGCATTTAGTCGTGGTAACACAGCGCTGCCACTTTTGTTTTTAATGGAAATATTCAGCGGGTCCTTCCCTCCTATTGTTTCGTTGGAAATGAATACCTCGCCGGTTGTATCATCCAGATCGGGAATGGGGTAATATCCCTTGAAAGCAAGGTTTGTTGTGGTGGAACTGATTCCCAAACCACCGTACACGGTAATAACCGGGATATCTGCTGACACAAGTAAATTGGCGGTATAGCTTTTCACGGTAAGATCGAATCTCTGCTTATCAAAGTTGATACCTGTAGTCCGATCATCCCATGAGGGATTGGGTTTAAAATCGAGGTTTGAACCAAGGTTGAACTGTGTATATCCCCCCTGCAGTGAAAGATTGAAAACAGGAATTTTTCTTAAAACCGGGATCCACTGTTTAAGGCCGTGCTTGATCCCAATACCCCACAAACCCAAATCTCCATAATCCCTTAAACCAATGGTTGGGATATACCTGAACTTAACATCAGTATCCTTAATCAGGCCTAATCCAAGACTTAGCATTGGTGCAGGAATAAATCCAAGCCCCGTTCCCTTTGGTAAATCAAACTCTACAAGGGTGGTTGGGGCTCCAAGTACTTCCCTGGTATAACGCAGTCCCACCAGATCGGCATTTTTTGCTCCTGCAACCGTTGGTGAAATACTTCCGGGACTTGTAATTTCCGCAAATGAACTTAAGCCAAGACCTGCCACGTCAAATGATTTGGCGTTTGCGGGTATAAAAGCAACACTGGTTGTGAATGTGAGGTCAAAACCAAGCAGTTTGTGTGTTTTTGCAGAGTTGTACCAGCCAGAATTCATGGTGGCGCCAAACCCGTTTGCAAACGGAGCAATGTAGGCTGCCGTGAGTTTTTCAGCATCCTCCAGACCAACCTGAAGCAACTTACCCATTCCGCCAATTTGTGCGCGCAATACTGTAGTCAGGGCAAGAAGAATTACAACTGTAGAAAAGAATTTTGAAAGTTTCATAATTATCTAAGTTTTTTGATTATTTGAAAATAAATAACATGAATATTTATACTGTTACGGTGGATAAAGGTTTCAAAACTGTCAGGAATTTATCATCTGAAAATGCCGGATGGAAAAACACCAGATTGGCTTTTTGCCTGTCCTGATAAAAACAACCACTTTAATTTCCGAAGCGGTTGCAGTTGTTTTCATAGCCTTATTGAAGAATCAGTTTGCACGTAATAGACCGGAAGAAGACAATAATGGTTGCAGGCTAAAGAAAAAATTTACCTCTGTCGAGTATCTTCAGGCTACCAGGAAAATGTTTTCAGTTTCACTGCAGTTTCTTTTTAAGCAGGCCCACAAAGCCCTGAATATCCTCTTCTGTTGTATCCCATGATGTCATCCAGCGTACTTCCGATGTGTGTTCATCCCATTCATAAAAGAAGTACTCTTTTTGCAGCACGGGAATAATTTCTGAGGGTACAATGGCAAAAACCCCGTTGATTTGTACTTTTTGGGTGATTTTGACAAATGGAATTTTTTCCACCTCATTAGCCAGTATTTGTGCCATGCGGTTTGCATGAGAGGCATTTTTAAGCCAGAGGTCATCGTTCAGCATGGCATCGTATTGGGCAGCAATATACCGCATTTTGGAGGCCAACTGCATGCCCTGCTTCCTTATGAATTTGAAATTATGTGCCAGTTCCTTTCTGAAAAATACCACTGCCTCCCCATACATCATTCCGTTTTTTGTGCCCCCAAGGGATAGTACATCCACCCCGGTATCAGTTAACATTTCTTTAAAGGAAATTCCCAATGATGCTGCTGCATTAAATATTCTGGCTCCGTCAACATGCAGGTACATGTCGTATTTATGAGCCAGTTCAGCCAGTGCCTCTATCTCACTTGTGGAATACACTGTACCCATCTCGCTTGCCTGGGTGATGGATATGACCTTTGGTTGCGAATGGTGCTCAAAACCAAATCCATACAGGTGCTTCGACACCAATTCCGGAGTGAGTTTTCCATCAGTCGTTGTCACAGGAAGCAATTTGACACCGGCAAATTTTTCGGGGGCACCGCACTCATCCTGCTGAATGTGAGAGGTTTCTGCACAAATGATGGAATGATAAGAGTTGGTTGAGGCTTCCAGTCCAAGCACATTGGCAGCCGTACCCGTGAATACGAAAAAAACTTCCACATCTCGGCCAAACAGGTTCTTAACTTTCTCCGTGGCAGCCTGGGTGTAAATATCATCCCCGTATGCAATGGTATGTCCATGATTGACTTTTTCTATGGCTTTTAACACATCGGGGTGTACTCCCGAATTGTTGTCGCTGGCAAATCCTCTTTTGTTTTTCATCCTAACAAAATTATTTTTACAAGGAATGATGGAACACCCATGTTGCTGATATTGTTATCATTGTGTTTGTATTTTTCTAAACATGGGTGTTCCATCCGTACAAAATATTTATATTATTAATTACCAATACATTACCTTCTAGCTTTTAACATTCATTATCGAGCTGATGCCTGCCTGCCGGCGGGCAGGGAACTCCATGTTTGCTATTTGCATTGGTGTATGTGTTTATTCCCAAACATGTTCGTTTCATAAGGCAATAAGATAATAAGGCAAAGCTAAATTAAATACAGTATTTGAAAAAACCATTCGGAATAATTCCTCAGATATGTGGTGGGACCCGATTCAATTCTTGGAAATAAGCCTGCTAAAATCTAAATTTGTCGAACTCGTTCATTTTTCAATTTAATCACCCATAATTACCACATGAAACAACTATTAAAAAGCATGTTGATAGCGATTCTGATTATCAGCTACTCATGCACTACAAATGAAAAGAAGGAAATTACCATGAGCAGTATTCCGGAAACCACCATCGAACAGGTAATTACGCAGTTGAAGGAAAAATTCCCTGAGAGTGATCCATTTCGCATAGAGAGGGGAGTGAAACAGGTAGCACTTTTCTGGAACGAAAATGATGGCACAGAGGAAAAATACCGGCAATTCTGCCTGAATAATTTTGCTGCCTCCGCTGAGGAGCAAAAAGTATTATTTGATAAACTTTCCAGGAATTTCGAAATCATGTTCGGCTATTTTCACAGGATGAACCGTGCCCTGAAAGAGCCGGTGCAACTGGAAATGGGCCCCCTCACCCCCATTGATATCCTCATTGGCTCTTATAACCCTTCCTCCCATGTATATGAGGATTTATTCAATAACAAGTTTGCGTTTATCACCCTGCTGAATTTCCCTTTTTATACCCTGGAAGAGAAAAATGAGCTGGGTAAAAACTGGAACAGGCTGGATTGGGCCTACGCACGCATGGGCGATGCCTTTATATCCCGTATCCCTCCTGCCCTAAGGCTGAAATCGGCCGAAGTGTCCAGTGCGGCAAGCAATTATATTGACAATTACAACATCATGATGGGGAACCTGGTGGATGCGGATGGAAAAACATATTTTCCGGAAAACATGCGACTGATTACCCACTGGGGACTGCGAGACGAAATCAAAGCAAATTACGGTCAGCCAGGCGGACTGGAAAAACAGCAAATGGTTTACCAGGTAATGAAGCGGATCATTGACCAAACCATTCCGGAAAAGGTGATTAGTAACGCGGCTTACCAGTGGAATCCCTATGATAACATAGTGTTTGAAAACGGAAAGGAAATCCAGTTTACGCCTGAACCTGATTCAAGATACCTTCAGTTTCTGAACGGATTCCTTTCACAAAGGGAATTGGATCCTTATTCTCCCTATTATGCCGACTATATCAGCCGGAAATTTGACCAGGAGATGGAAATTTCGCAGCAGCAGATTGAGGAATTATTCACTGCATTTGTATCTTCTCCTCAGGTTGCTAAGGTGGCTGAGTTAATTAAGGCCCGCCTGGGAAGGGACCTTCAGCCTTTTGATATCTGGTACGACGGGTTCAAATCCCGCAGCAGTTTTTCACCCGATATGCTGGATCGGCGTGTGAATAAAAAATATCCTTCCAAAGAAGCTTTTGAAAAAGATTTGCCCAGCATACTGGTGCAATTGGGATTCGCCAGGGACAAGGCCAGTGAGATTTCCTCGCGCATTGCTGTAGATGCCTCCCGTGGTGCTGGACATGCCTGGGGAGCCTCTATGAAAGGCGATAAAGCACATTTGCGCACCCGTATTGGAAAAGATGGCATGGATTACAAGGGGTACAATATTGCCATTCATGAGTTTGGCCACAATGTGGAGCAAACCATCACCCTGTATGATGTGGATTATTACATGCTGCGCAGGGTGCCCAACACTGCCTTCACCGAAGCAGTGGCATTCATTTTCCAGACCAAGGACCTTGCCCTGCTTGGAATGAAGGATGAGGATCCCAACCAGCAACACCTGAAAAATCTTGACCTGTTCTGGGGCAGTTATGAAATCATGGGTGTATCGCTGGTGGATATGGAGGTATGGAAATGGCTGTATGCCAATCCCATGGCCACCCCTGCCCAGTTGAAAGAGAAGGTCATTCAGATAGCAGGGAAGGTTTGGAATAAATACTATGCCCCTGTTTTTGGTTTGAAGGATGAACCAATACTTGCCATTTACTCCCATATGATTAGTTATCCGCTGTATTTGTCCGCTTATCCTTTGGGTCATCTGATAGAATTCCAGATGGAGGATTACATTGGCAGTAAAAACCTGGCCACTGAGATATACAGGATGCTGGTTGTAGGTAATATTACTCCGCAGCACTGGATGAAAAACGCGGTTGGCACTGACCTGTCGGTGGAGGCCATGTTGAAGGCAGTGGATTTGGCGGTTGACAAATTGAAATAGCAAACATAAGGAGACTAAAACAAAAGTAATATATTGGAATGTTTTATCATCCTGAACTAGCCTGCCGACAGGCAGACACAGTGGAGCATCTTTGTTATTATCTTTTTGATTCTTCCCCCGCAACCGGGGCGAGGTCAGGATGACAATTGCAATTGCTTTTGAGAAATACATCTTTAAAACCAAAACAAATGAAAAAATTTTTGATCGTTCTTTTATTAATCAGCGCTTCTGTAAGTCTATTCTCCCAGGTAAATATTCTGGTGGTATACTGGAGCAAAACAGGTCACACCGAAGCCATGGCCAAAGCGGTAGCCGAGGGGGCAATGCTGGAAGGGAAAACACTGGTGAGATTGCTGGAGGTTGGAAAGGCCGGTGCAAATGATGTTCTTTGGGCTGATGCGATTATTGTGGGCAGCCCGGTTTACAATGCAAATATTGCTGCACCGGTGATGGAATTTTTGAGCAACTGGCCCTTCGAGGGCGAGCCCCTTAAAAATAAAGTGGGTGCTGCCTTTGTCACTGCAGGAGGCATTTCGGCCGGCGAGGAACTGGCCCAGATAAACATACTGCAGTCCATGCTGATTTTTGGAATGGTAGTGGTGGGTGGCCCTGACTGGAAACAGCCCTTTGGTGCATCGGCCATTGTGCATGAAGAACCTTTTCTATCTCCTGCAAAGGGTGAAATCCGCCCCAATTTTGCCGAGAAAGGAAGAAAACTGGGATTAAGGGTGGCACAGGTGACCCTGATGATCAAGGATTAACTTTAAAAAAAAGCGTAGCGTGGATGCTACGCTTAACTCTTAATTCTTCAATCGTTTCATTAAGTTAAAAATAAAATACCCACAGACCCATTGGTTTGAGCCTGCGGGTTTTTTCTATTTTGTGGTTTGGAATTAAATTGCTGCGCTAATAAGGAAGGTAGCGGCAAATGCGATAATCGCGTATAATTCAGGGAATACAGCAAGAATCAGTGTGCTTCCAAATACATTATATCCTGATCCAATTGCAGCAATCCCGTTGGCACAAACCTGTCCCTGCCTGATGGCAGAAAGCAGGGCAACAAAACCTAATGCAAGACCTGCGCCAAAAATTGCTCCTGCCTGAAGCCAGGTAATTCCTGCTACCAGTTTCCCTGCCAGGATGAAGTATCCCATAAAGCCATAAAGACCTTGTGTACCAGGTAGTGCACTTAAAACCAGGTAGTTACCAAATGCATCTTCGTTTTTCTTTAATGCACCAATAGCTGCATTACCACCCATTGATACGCCAAATGCACTGCCGATCCCGGCTAGTCCTATCATCAATCCAACTCCAATGTAAGCTAAAATAATCGGTTCCATAGTTAAAATATTAAATTAAAAGAAGTTAAACTAGTTTTCTAAAAGGGTTATACCTTTTACCACCACCAGAAAAACCGGCGTTTTTATAAAATTCCACAAAGGTAAGACGCATGGGATGTACAAATGACCCGAGTCCCGACATGAACAGGTTGATACCGTGACCAATGACCAGTATGATGACCATAAACACAATTCCAATGATGCTGCCGCTGACAGACAGGGCGAGGCTGTTGAATACAAATCCCAGAATGGCGCTGGAAATTCCGAGGGCAAACAATCGGATGTAGGAGAGCAAATCGCCCAACACACCTGTAACCATGTTGTATGAGTTCCAGAGTCCAACGCCAAAATTTACCAGGATATTCCGTTTCAGATTATTCAGGAAAAGTATGAATAGTCCGCTAAATCCTAGAAGGGCATATAAAGCGGGGTTCATTGTTTCCATTTCAACCCCTGCCAGTTCCTTCACAGAGAAAATAACAACCAGTCCTATAAGGAGGATAATCCACCCAATTGTACCAAGTGCCAGTTTCCATCCAAACTGTATGGTTTCATTAACAGCTTTGAGAATCATTCCAAAGATGATTTGCACTCCTCCTAAAACGAGAGACAAATAGAACAATACCTGGTTGATATCGGTATTATTCGCCTGCAGGTATGCCTGAAGGGAACTGTAAACCGGCAAACCGGATTCATACAGGTTTACACCAAAGAATGTCCCTCCTATCAGTCCGAATGCCACTGTTGAGACCCCAAGATAGAAAATAAGGGATAGAATTGGCTTGAGTGATGCACTGACTTTTTTTCTTGCAAATATTGAGGCTAGTATTATAAGGAGCCCATACCCGGCATCACCAAGGCAGAATCCAAAGAAGATCGTGTAGAAGGGTGCGAAAAACGGAGTGAGATCCAACTCGTTGTATTTTGGCAGGGAATACAATTCCCCCAGGGCCTCAAACTTGTTGGAAAAACCCTTATTTTTAAGCATAATGGGCACTTTTTCATCGGGAACCGGCTCGGAGGTTATATGAACAATGGATGATTTTTCAAGGAATGTATCCAGCACCTCTTTCCTGTTTCCAGGCACCCAGCCTTCCACAACCATCAACCTATCATCTGCCTCGCGTGCCGTGTGATATTTTGCTTTCTCATATTCGGTGGCCTGGATGAGTGTATTCTTGTAATCGGACAATGCAGGAATGGAGGTCGCTGCAAATTCATTGAACTGATTTTCTATGCCCTGATTTTTGTTTTTGGTTTCATCCAGCAGATGACGCAATTCAGACAAAGAGTGTTTTGGAAAACGGAATTCCTCGGCAGCAATCTCTATTTCCTCATGATTCCTTTCAACCACAACGAAATATACATTTCCGCCCATATTGTTCACAACCTGAACGGGATAGGTATCCAACCATTCTGGGTCAAATTTCCTTGTGGCAGAAATAAAAAACCTGAGTTGGATGTTATTATCCGATAATTTTTTCAGCAAACCGGAATCGAATTCTCCCCAGGGCAGCAGTTCATTGTATTCCTTTTGAAGGGTAACCATAAAATGGTGGCTGTGTTCCAGTTCCCCCTGCAGGTGGGTAATCTTTTCAAATACTTCTTTCCCGCCCAGACTCCTGTCGGCTTGTTTCTTCCCGATCTCTCTTTTATTCAGGAATCGGATGGTTCTGTCCACCCTGTCAATTAACTGGTATTGTTCACGGATATCATCAGGAATTTCTGCCTGTTTTTCAATCAGGTGAACCACGCCCAGGTCTCTTAATTCCTGAAGGAAGTTTTCATACTCCCTGTGATAAACCAGGAAAGAATATTTGGTCATGGGTATTATCATGCTGCTACCTCGCTTTCCTGCTGACGGGTTTTAACAATTTTCTGCGAAGACTTGGAAAGGTTTTCCTCGTCTTCAAGGAATCGTTTGATTTTCAGAATTGCCTGCTCATAGCCGGGGATCTGCACCTTTTCGTAAAGATTCACCTTTTGCGTGGTTTTTTTCCGGGCATGCTCCAGCAGGTTCATTTTTCTGTAGAAAAAGTCTCTTTCAATGGCAACTATGGCAAGTTCTTCCAATATAGCAATACCATCGGGAAACCATACCGGCTGGTTAAAAAGGCTAAATTCCCTGATCTCAAACTCCACCTTATCCAGGATAGGGGTTTTTACACCTGCAATCTTTTTTACAGAAAGTTTCACATCCCCTATCGTAATCAGTTCAGGATTGAACTCAGCCCACATCCTTTGCATTTCTTCATATTTTGCAAATTTCTCCATGAGATTTCTATCCAGGGCGGCTGCCTCGTCTTTGGCTTTTTTCACCTCCAGCCGGAGTGCGGACTCCTTGTTTTTAATTGTGGGGAGTGCACGCACCCTGATACGGAGTTGTTTGTTCAGATCCTGCAGTGAGGTTTTGTTGTATTGAAATTTGATTGACATAGAAAAGTTTCTTTACATGGACTTTAGTTATTGTTTGTCCAGTATTTCTTTATGAATTCTTCCCTGATTCCAACCTCCTCAGGCCTGAAATACTTTGAGAAGATTTCCCACCCGGTGGCAAGCATAGTATCCACATCAATATTCACATCAATAGCCAGCAACCTGTCGGAGTATTCCTTAGCAAACCTGAGGGCTCTGTCATCGTAATCAGTGAGGTCAAACCCGTTTTCCAGCTTGGTTTTGGCGTTGGCAGCATCGGCATACAAACGGATGGCTGCATTCATCACCTGCGGATGGTCATTTCGGGTTTTCTTTCCAATCACGAGTTGCTTCAAACGAGAGAGGCTTCTGAATGGGTCAACAATTACCTTACCAATATCGGTATCGCGGCGCAGGAATAACTGTCCTTCGGTAATATAACCTGTATTATCGGGAATTGCGTGAGTAATATCCCCGCCTGACAAGGTAGTAACTGCGATAATGGTGATGGATCCTCCTTCGGGGAACTGAACAGCCTTTTCATAAATTTTGGCAAGGTCGCTGTACAATGAGCCCGGCATACTGTCCTTTGAAGGAATCTGGTCCATACGGTTTGAGACGATACTCAAAGCATCGGAATAAAGAGTCATGTCGGTAAGCAGTACCAGAACCTTTTCATTTTTTTCCACAGCGAAATATTCTGCAGCGGTAAGTGCCATATCAGGAACCAGCAAACGCTCTACAGGGGGGTCTTCTGTAGTATTCACAAAACTGATGATGCGGTCGAGAGCGCCGGCATTGTCAAAAACATTTTTAAAGAAAAGATAGTCATCATTGGTGAGTCCCATTCCGCCGAGAATAATCTTATCGGCTTTTGCACGAAGAGCCACCATGGCCATTACCTGGTTAAACGGCTGGTCGGGGTCGGCAAAGAAAGGAATTTTTTGTCCGGTCACCAGGGTATTGTTCAGGTCAATGCCTGCAATACCGGTTGCAATCAACTCTGAGGGTTGTTTTCTTCGTACAGGGTTCACCGATGGACCTCCGATTTCTCTCTCCTCTCCTTCCACTTTAGGTCCACCGTCAATTGGATCACCAAAAGCATTAAAAAATCTTCCAGCCAGTTCTTCCCCTACTTTTAAAACAGGTGGGCGACCAAAAAAAATAACTTCTGCATTGGAAGGGATTCCTTCTGTGCCACTAAACACCTGGAGAGTCACATTGTCACCCATGATTTTTACCACCTGTGCCAGGCGGCCGTTCACCGAAGCAAGTTCTTCATAACCGACTCCTTCTGCCTGAAGCGAGCAGGTTGCTTTGGTAATCTGGGTGATTTTGGTGTATATTTTCTGAAAAGCTTTTGTTTCCATCAGGCTACTTTCCTTTCTTCCATTAGTGAATAAAACTGTTTTTCATGTCGCTTGAAGTTATCTGAATTGAACTCAGAGTAGTTCATCTGTTTCAACTCATTGATAAGCTTTTTAAAGTAAGGGTTCACCTCTTCAAAAGACTCAAAGCTGAATTCGGTTTTGTAAACTTCCAGCACCTTATCCAGCATGTATTTCTGTCTCTCAAGGGATGAGTTGCGGTCAATCTTGTCAAAGGCATCCTGCTGCAGAATAACGAAATCTATCACCTCTGCTTTCCAGTAAATCTGGTGGTAATCGATGGGCACCCCATCGTCACCCAAAATATTGATTTGTTCAGATGTTTCTTTTCCGCGTATGAGAATGTTCTTGATTTTCAACACCTTTTCCACCCAATCCTCAGAAACATGTTTCCCGAGGTATTCCTGCAACTCAGGATATTCAATGTATTTGGAGTAACTGTCAATTGGGTCAATGGCCGGATACCTTTTGCTGTCTGCTCTTTGCTGTGACAGGGCGTAGAAGCAGCGTGCAGCCTTTTTTGTTGATTCGGTTACGGGCTCCTTGAGGTTACCTCCGGCAGGTGATACTGTTCCGATAAATGTGATGGAGCCCGTATAGCCATTGTTCAGGTAAACAAATCCAGCCCTGGAATAGAAATTGGAAATAATGGCCGGGAGATCCATGGGGAATGCATCAGGCCCTGGAAGTTCTTCCATTCTGTTTGACATTTCTCTCAAAGCCTGCGCCCAGCGGGAGGTTGAGTCGGCCAACAGGAGAATTTTCAATCCCATGGCTCTGAAATATTCACCCAGTGTCATGGCGGTGTAAACTGAAGCCTCCCTGGCAGCAACCGGCATGTTGGAAGTATTTGCAATAATGGTTGTTCTCTCCATCAGCTTCCGGCCAGTGCGGGGGTCGTCCAGTTCGGGGAATTCGGTAAAAATTTCCACCACCTCATTGGCTCTTTCGCCACAGGCAGCGATTATTACGATATCGGCTTCGGCCTGTTTTGAAATCGCGTGCTGCAATACAGTTTTACCACTGCCAAAAGGCCCGGGAATAAAACCTGTACCACCTTCACAAATCGGATTCAGGGTGTCAATGGTGCGTATACCGGTTTCCAGTAACTTAAAGGGACGGGGTTTTTCCCTGTATGCTTTTACCGCAATTTTCACAGGCCATTTCTGAACCATGCTCACCTTGATTTCATTTTTCCTTTCATCCAACAGCACAGCGATGGTGTCGGTCACTTTATATTCTCCCTCCTCAACAACAGATTTCACAGTATATTTACCCTGAAACTTAAAGGGTACCATGATTCGGTGCGGCATGAGGTTTTCGGTGGTTTCCCCCAGCCAGTCGCCTGCCTGAACCACATCACCAGGTTTTGCCAGTGATTTGTACTGCCACTTTTTCTCATAATCAATAGGAGTTGTATAGTCTCCCCTCTTGAGGAATACACCTTCCATGGTGTCGAGATTGTGTTGCAGACCATCATAATTCCTGGATAGAATTCCCGGGGCGAGGGTTACCTCAAGCATTCCTCCGGTGAATTCCACAAAAGTGCCTGTTTTTAACCCCCTGGTACTTTCAAATACCTGTATATAAGCCTTGTTACCGATTACTTTAATGACTTCCGCCATGAACTTTACACCTCCATGGTGGATATAGCAGATTTCATTCTGGGAAACAGGACCATCTGCATCAACAATAACAAGGTTGGAAATGATTCCGGCAACCTTCCCTTTAGTACTGTTATTTTCTGACTTCATTTATTCTAAATTCTTTTGGAAATTCATAACTTGTTTCGAGTTCCGATATAATTTGCTTAAACATTTTTTTCCCGGTTTCAGGATCCAGCATCAGCCACCTTTCCGTCATAAAGAGTTTAATGGTAAAGGCCAGTAATACTTCAATGGTGAAATAATGGAAGGTATTTAACTCATTCAGGTAATCCCAGCGAAGCATATCAAGGGAACGTTCCTTCTCCATTGAATTCAGATCCTCATCAAATGCCATGAGTTTTTCCATCAGGGGAAAGTCATTACTCAGGCCAAAATCCTTCAGTGTGCTTCTTTTGAGTGCTTCGGTAATATCGTTATCACCAATAAAAACTCCCTCCCTGGCAAGTTTATATTTTCTTACGTTGAAGGCCGAAAAGATATTTTTCACATTCAAATCAAATTCGAACCAGTTTCTGAGGAATTCATTCCCGGTAGTATTAAGAAATTTATAATACAACCAGGTAAGTTGATTTTCCCATGACCATGATTGAAAAAGCGGGGTCTCATTTTTGAATGCATGAATAAACTCCTGCATATACTCCGGAAGAGTGGCCGGTTCCCTGATTTCCTCCTCCAAATGGTCCTGCGAAAAATTTCCCAGCTCGATAAACGTTTTCTTGTTTTTTTCCAATAAGTTGAGGAGGTTTGTGTTGTCATAGTGGAGGAAAAGCAGTTTCACCAGCTCAAAATCCTCTTTATGCAGATGGTACGCCAATTCCTCCCTGAATTCAGAAATCGTAAATGGCATCTTTTTCTGATCCTGCAGAATATCGGGGAGCCCGGCTACCAGGTAATAATAATTCCTTTCAAACATTATTCATTTCCGTAAAGAAGTTTTGTCGTTCTTGGGCGTAAATAATTCTTGAAGAAATTATCAAAATCCTCATCGGTAAAGCTGATGATAAACCTGCCGTCAACAGGACCTATTTTAAAACCGGCCGACATTCGCTCGTCAAAACCAATTTCCAGACTTCCTTTTAAAAGTTCTTTCTGCTTTTTGGAAAAATAGCTGCCCAGTTCTTTTTCATCTTCTTTGGGGAGAAGCAAATGCAAATCATAGGCTTCCTTGCCGGGATTCCAGTTTTTAATGGTAGTCTCGATAATTTTCTTAATGAAATCCTTGTCCCTGAATGCTTCCTTTACGGGTTCAGCGGTGGACTGAATAGTGATAAGTTCAGTAATCCGCTGCTTAATTGTCGCAAGAGCCTGCCTTGCTGAAAGTTTTACTTCTGATTCCACATTTTTACGAAGCTCGGTTGCATCTTTTTCTGCCTTCTCAATAATCCGGGCGGCTTCTTTTTTTGACTTGTTACGAAGATCTTCTGCCTCCTTTTTGGCTTCAGATATTATTTTTTCTGCCTCCTCATTGGCCTTGGCTATGCCCTCTTCATAAATTTTGCTGGTAAGCTCCTGCAATTTGTTTTCCATAGGATTTTTTTGTTATATAACTATTAATCAGAAGATTGTGTGTAAACACAGTAGATTTTTTCAGTGAAGCAAATGTAAGAAAATATACTTTTAACCACAATACATGAATTCATTTAAATATATTAAACCTGCCCTGAATGAATTTTACCTGCTGCTAAAGTAAATCCTGCAACAATAAAATTTCATGACATGCATCATCCTTGATCCAAAGCAGCAAAAGCAAGAATACTTGTCTTTCTATTGGCAGGGTTTTGAATTCTCATTTTCAGAATCCTCTCCTCCTAATGGTATTCCATCACCACTTCTTCCTTTACCGGTGGGGTATTGAAATCACAAATAAACAAACCGGCCTTATTAATCAGATAACAGGCTATTGCAAGCGCTATTATCAGACCTGCAATACCCAAAATGACTTCGCCGGGGTGAATTTTGATCTTCCATACCACCACTTTCAGGGCAATGGCAATGATGGCAACCAGAACCACCACTACAACATGCACCACATTCCGCTTAAGATAGACATTGATAGTATCCGGTAATTCAATACCTGTGAGAACAAGAAGGAAAACGCCGGGCAGATCCATCATAGCATCCAGGTCAATCATCAGGTAATCCGATTAGATAATACTTTTTATAAGGTAATAGCCCGGTTCAATTGTGGCAGGGATAGGCACGCCTGCCATCATAACAATCAAGGCATAATTGATACCCTTCTCAATATAATTTGCCAGTTTATTCATGATAATGGAGTTTATTGCCCTTAATTACCAAATATAATAAAGGTTTGTGCTCCTGTTACTGAATTTTTTTGAAAACATTAACACAACAACCCGAATCTGCATGGTTTCAATGGACAAATTTCTATTTTTACAGCATGCTGATATTTTCTAATCTCGTTAATGAAATGAATATGAAATCAATTATTGCATCCATTCTTCTTTTTGTTTTGATTATTTCATCCTGTTTCAGTCAGGAAAGGAAGGCCATGACCCTGGAAGACCTCATGCTTTTCCAAAGCATGGGTAATTCTTCTTTATCTGAAAATGGAAAATGGCTTGCCTATGAAGTAAAAACGGAAAGAAACAACGGCTTAGGGGTATTAATATCAACTGATGGAACAAAGGAGTACAAAATTGAAAGAGGAGAAAGGCCTTTATTTTCAATTAATTCCAGGTGGGCAGTCTTTACAGTGGTTCCAACATTTGCCGAAACCGAAAAGAGGAAAGCCGGTGAGGGACCTTATAATCAACTTGTGCTTATTGATTTATCCAATGGTCACAGACATATGTTCACGGATGTCCGTCAGGCTGCATTCAGTGAAGACTCAAGATTTCTTTTTATTCACCACCATTTTACAAATGACACAACCCTTTCAAAAGCTGCAACTGATAAATTAAAAAAAGCAGGGACCCCTTTCAGAATAGTCAGCCTGGATAACCTCTCGGAAAAAAAACTGGAATTTGTTGATAACTGGACTGCTGACAGTCTTTCCCGCAACCTGGTTTTTGTGGTAAACGATACCCTGAAGGCAAACAACGGCTTATATAATTTGCAACTCAATATTCGCGGGTTCCCCATTCAGGTTGGCGACACCACTGCCGGAAAAAAATTTACAGCTTTCTCATGGCATCAGGAATCTTCCATCCTGGCATTCATGCGTGCAGAGGATGAGGAAAAGCCCAGCATTGAATCGGCTGCTCTATACAGCTGGAATGTGGGAAGGGATTTGCCAAAATTATTAGCTACTCAGGATGATGCACCCGGGGGACTTTACCTGCCTTTTGACAATACTCTAACATGGTCCTATGATGGTAACAGATTGTTTTTCGGTTTCAGAAAGTCTGTTTATTCTACTGTGGAACCGGAGAAAAATAATTATGAAAGTGTGATTGACTCAATCCGTAGTTATGCAGGTGTAGATATTTGGCACGTAAATGATCCAAGGATTAAAACCAATGAGAAAGCGACATGGAATCAGGTTCGCAGACAGAATATGCTTACTGTTCTTTATACTGTCGATAACAAAACACAATTACTCGCAGGTGATGATGTTCCAATGGTCATGCCCTCCAGGGGGTCTCTGTTTACAGCAGGGTTTAATGCTGAAGCCTATGCAATGAAGGCTACATGGGATGGAAGTTATCGCGACTTCTACGGGATAAATGTCAATTCAGGAAAAAAAACGCTAGTGGCAAAAGAACTTGGTGATATGGCCTCAGTATCACCTGCTGCACATTATGCAATTTATTATGCAAATGGTAACTGGCATTCCCAAAACCTGATCTCCGGGTCCATCCGCTATCTTACCCATAACCTTGGTGTTCCGTTTTACGATGAAGACCATGATACCCCGGGAGAACCTTCCAGCTACAGGATGATGAACTGGCTGGATGATGGTAAATCGGTCATACTTTATGACAAATATGATATATGGCTGGCGAACCTGGAGTTTGGCACAATGACAAATATAACAAAAGGTGATGGCAGGAAGAATCAAATCATTTTCAGATTAAAAAAACTGAGCCCAAAACCCTATAATATTAAAGATGAAGTCTTGCTGGAAGGTTTTAATGAAAAAACCAGGGAAAGAGCACTATACAAAACCAATTTTCGCAAACCGGATGTTAAAAAAGTGCTGGATGAGGGTAAAAACCTCAAATGGGTTCATGTATCGGGAGATCAAAAAACATATATTTATTCCAGAGAATCCTACGATGAGTTTCCTGATTTGTGGTCGGCAGATGCAAGGTTCCGCAACCGGATAAGACTGACAAACCTGTCGTCCCAGTTGGATGCTTTTTATTGGGGCAAGTCGGAGCTGGTGGAATATAATAACACGGATGGCGTTCCCCTGGCAGGTGTGCTGATTAAACCGGAAAATTATGACCCTGCAAAAAAATACCCGGTTTTAGTTTATTACTATGAGAAATTCTCTCAACGACTGCACGATTTTAACCAGACAGTTATCAATCACCGCCCCAGTTTTGGTTTTTATGCCAGTAACGGTTATTGCATATTCCTTCCCGATATTCATTTTGAGGTCGGGTATCCCGGCATGAGTGCCGTTAAGTCCCTTGTGCCTGGTGTTCATAAACTGATTGATATGGGTGTGGCTGACAAGAATGCAATTGGGCTTCACGGACACTCATGGAGCGGATATCAGACAGCCTTTGTTGTTACTCAGACTGATATTTTTAAGGCGGCCATAGCCGGTGCACCTGTGAGCAACATGACCAGTGCTTACAGTGGTATACGATGGGGAACCGGTTTGGCCAGACAGTTTCAATATGAGCGGGGGCAAAGCCGGATAGGACCATCCATGTTCGAAAACCTGGATTTGTACATTGAGAACTCACCTGTTTTCTTCGCAGACAAAATAAAAACCCCGCTCCTGCTCATGCATGGCGACAAAGATGAAGCAGTTCCATGGGAACAATCCATTGAGATGTACCTGGCCATGCGCCGCCTGGGAAAAGATGTGATCTTTCTTCAGTACAGGGATGAACCACATCATCCGCAAAAATACCCCAACAAGATTGATTATACCATTCGAATGAAGGAGTATTTTGATTATCATTTAAAGGGGATGGAACCGGCTAAATGGATTAAAGAGGGCATTCCATATCTTGGAAAATAGCCGGATTTGATTTAAAGCCGATTAAAGAAGCGGCTTTTTGTTAATTATCCATTTTAACGGAAGGATTTAAGTGATTAATAATTAAAAGATTGAGATTCATAAAAAAAATGATTAACTAATTGTGAATGAAGGCAGACAATCTTAGATTTGTTCCCGTTATCAAAGAATTAACTGAATACCTTTAAACCAATTAACCATGAAGAAACTGATTTTAACTTTTTTATTAGCTGCCTTTTTTTGTATTGGTCAGCTGATTTCACAGGGATTGTATGTAAAGATCCATGCCGGGTATGGAATGCCTTCATCAACCCAGAACCTGGAGGAATATAACAATTTCAGTTTTATGTATGAAGGTGATTTGGGGGAGTCCTATACTGAACGGGTAAATTTTTCTCTCGGACAAGGTATTAACCTGGGAGGTAATGTTGGATTTATGTTTAATGCAAATTTTGGTGTAGAACTGGGCCTCTCCTATCTTGTAGGCGGAAAAGTCGAATCCCGTTCCTTGGAGAATTTCAAGTCCTGGTATAATTATATCAATGATACCAAGATGACAACAAGTGCCTCAATGTTGCGTATTTCACCTTCCTTTATCCTTGTCGCCGATTTAATTAAAATCAATCCATATGCCCGGTTTGGTGCTGTAATTGGCAAGGGGAAAATTACCCAGGATGTATCTGATTATTTTTATGATGACTACTATGGAATTCAAGAATCAACCGAGGAACGGTCATATGAACTGACCGGTGGAACTTCTATTGGGCTTACCGCCAGTATTGGTGCATTATACAACATCACAGGTAATATTTCACTATATGGCGAAATATCCATGATTAGTATGAGTTATGCTCCTGAAAAAGGCAAGGCAATTAAAGCCACAAGGAATGGAGAAGATTACATGGATGAACTGCCGCGTTACGTAAAAGAAATTTTATTCCTCGATAAATTGGATGAAAATTATGAACCTTCTCAGGATGAGCCTGATCGCAGGTTAAAACAAAACCTACCCTTTGGCAGCTTTGGATTAAATGTTGGTATAAGAATAGGATTTTAGAACCTTAACTGCAAAAAGAGGCTGTCTCAAAAGCATAGTTTTTTGTCATCCCGATAACCATCGGGATGACAAAACATTCCAAAATGCTACTTTTGAGGCAGCCTTAATTTTTTCCGTTACTTTGATTTTACTGTGATTGTTGCTGAAATTATGCCTGCGTTGAGGAATTGTAAGGGGAAGTTACTTAAGAACTTAAAACAGGTTTAATCTTTTTTGTTAAAATCCTGTGTTTGTCATCACTAAATAGATTTTTGCAGCCACTAATGGTAATTTAATAAAAAATGTCAATAATATATGTAATTATTTAATTAACAAACCTTATATCTTGAAAACATTTACGTTCATATTATTAACACTTAAAATGATTCAAATGAAAAAAGGATTCTTCATTACTGCAATCATTAGCATAAGTATGATTATGGCTTCTAATTACCTTAATGCACAAGGTTTTTTTGTGAAACTTAATACGGGCTACTCTCAGTACTTATAATCCGGGTGAAGATTATTATAATGCCACCTTTACTCAAAGTGGATACACCATGGAACTGGTTAATCGTTCACTGAGTACCGGCCTGAATTTCGGAGGTTCAGTGGGTTATATGTTCAACGGAAATCTTGGTTTTGAACTAGGTCTCTCCTAGTTAAAAAGTGATACTTCTACAGCTTTTAATAAGGATTCTTATTGGGACCCTGTTAACAAACAGTATGAAATTTTCTCTTCCATGTTAAGGATTGCACCCTCCTTTGTTATAATAGCAGACATGATCAAACTAAATCCTTATGCAAGGTTTGGTTTCACAATAGGGTCAGGAAAGATTAATGAAAGTTACGCTGATGATGACGATATTTTATTGCCGGATAAGAGCCTGAGTTCAGGAAATAATGATTTTATTAATTTGTATGAAATGGAATACAGCGGTGGTTTTGCATTCGGTTTTTCCGGTTCTATAGGGGTTTTGTACGGATTTTCTGATAAATTGTCATTTTTTGGGGAGGTAAATTTCAGTAACTTGAGCTATTCACCTGAAAAAGGAAAATTGGTCAAAGCAATTGAATTCGGGGAGAATATTCTTGATGAAATGCCGATCAGACAAAAAGAGATTGTGTTTGTGGATAAACTTTCCAACAATTATCAAAATCCCCAACCTGATGATGAACCCTCTAAAGAATTAAAAAGTTCATTTCCATTAGGAAGTTATGGAGTAAATTTTGGTGTAAGAATTGGATTTTAGAACCTTTACCGCAAAAAGTAGATGATTATAATCATCCACTTTTTTATTGCCCTACCCTTCTATTGTAGTAATCAGCCTTTTGTTTATCATCAAAGCGTGTGTAAATATTGCCAAGGTAGCGGGCATATTCAGTATTCGGGGAGAGTTCATCAAGCTTAAGAAAATAATTCAGCGAGGTCTTGAAATCCCTGTTAAGTATTTCAAATGCAGCAAGTAACTGAGAATACTGCCTCCGGGTTTTGTTTTTTTCATAGGCTTTCATTTCTTCCTGGTATCTGTTTTCGGCCAGCCAGAAATACCACTTTGCCAGCCAGTCCAATGCAACAAGGTGGTTTTTGTTCATTTTCAATAACTCATTGGCAACCTGCAGGCTTACTGCGTCATTATTTGTCTCCCTGTTGGCAATAAGATAGGCAGTCAGTAAAACCTCATCCTGCTTTTGTTTGCTATCCAAAACTTCCCATAATTCCAGAGCATCCTCATAGTTTTCACTTTCTACTAGGGTTTCAAATAAACGAACCTGCATTTTATCCAAATGTTGACCTACCGGAAAATTGGTTACATAAGCCTTCAGAGCTGAAATCTCACGTGAAAGATTATCAATATCCCTGTACATTACCGAAAGCGCATAATATGTTTCCTCTCCTGCTACAGGAGTAAAGCGAACTTTCTCAAGGTATTCCAGGGATTTGGAGTAGTCCTTCAGGGCGAAGGCCGCAAGTCCTGCCCCGTTGAAAAGCCTGTCAGCGTATTTTTCATTGCCCTTATTTATTTCCAGGGCTTTTTCATATTTTTGAAATGCTGCATAAAAGTCTTCCTGCCTGTAGTCATAATCAGCTTCGCTGGATAATTGTATTACCTGCTTTCCGGCATTACAGGCAAAAAGAAATACAAAAGGAAGGACGACAAATAAAGGGGAATGATACCTTTTCATGAATTGCATTTTAGTCAGAAAAAATTAAATGATTCCGCTTCCAAGAAGCAATGAAAACAACAGAATAAGGACTCCAACAATGAGCTGAATTGAGCGCATGGTAACTTTTTTGAGTAACTTACGTCCGGCCAGTGAACCTGCAAAGGCAGCAAGACAGGCAGCCATCAGCATATGTACTGAATTCTTATCATCCACAGCCCTGAAATGGCTTAAAAAAAATGAGCTGCCGTATACGGTAAGCCTGGAAATATCTATGAGCACAGCAGAAATAATTCCAGTAGCAATAAATCCCTCCTTACTCAAACCGGCCCTAAGCAGGAAAAGGGAACGCAATGCGCCCTGATGGCCCGAAAGGCCACCGAAGAAACCAGATAAACTGCCGCCTAGAGGCAGATATTTCTTTCCAATGGGGATTTTATTGAACCTGCCGTCGATTTCAAACATGGCAAAAACTGCCAATAGGATGGCAATCACAAGCTTAATAAGGGTGACTTCCAGTTCCCTGCCAAAGAGAGTGTATTGAACGGCCAACTGATTTCCACTTAACAAATTCAGCACGATAGCTCCAAATACAGCAAAAACGGCAGCAGGTAGGGCAAAAATTGCCGCGATCCTGAAATCAATATCCTTCCAGACAAGGCTGGTTTTAAAAATGTTATTCAGTAAATGTACAACAGCAGTTAGAGCGATGGCAATATCTACCGGAAAAAACAGGGCAAATACCGGCAATAAAATAGTTCCCAGTCCGAAACCGGAAAAGAAAGTAAGCATGGCCGCTCCCGCTGCTGCAAGGATTATAACGATGTATTCCATTTTCTGATTTGGCTTAAGGGTTCAAAACTACAATTTTTTCAAAGCAGTTTTTAAGAATTTATTTTCTTTGCATGTTATACATAATTAACTCTCCCCTATGGAAAGCCTGTCAGAAAAAGATTTGTCAATCAAAACCCTTTATAAAATTACCTCAGCCGACACCGATATGTTTGGCCGCTTGCGGCTGGGAGCCCTGATGAACTTTCTTATCCAGTCTGCCATACAATCGGCCGATAAACTCGGCTTTGGCTACAAGGGATTGAAGGGACAGCAACTGTTCTGGGTATTGAGTAGGATAACAGTTGAAATTGACAAAATATTGAAATGGAATGATTTGCTGGAGGTGGAAACCTGGCCGAAGGATGTGGAAAAACTCCTCTATCTGCGTGATTTTATCATCAGGGATACGTCAGGCAATCAAATAGGCAGGGCCACATCCGGTTGGCTGGCCATAGATGCGGAAAATAAACGGCCCCGGAAAGTGGAGGCAATCAATGAAGAGGTGTTGGTTCGCCTGAATACTAAAAAGGCCTTCGAAGAACTACCCGAAAAACTGGATGGACTGGAGAAAGGAAACAGAATAAACGTGAAGGCAGGTTATTATGATATAGATTTAAACAAACATGTTACCTCTACAAGATACATTGACTGGATGATGGATACCATCCCCGTGGAATATCATCGGGAAAACTACCCGAAAAGATTATCGGTTAACTACATGAAGGAAACCATGCCCGGCGAGCAAATTTCGTTGAATTACCATCAGGCGGAAACAAACCGTTTTCATTTTGAAGGGATCAATACCCAACGGAATTCAACTGCTGTTAGGGGTTTGGTTCATTTTTAAATGCTTTAGCCAACGAAAAAGTACCTGGCTATTCAAACCCAACCGAAATTGCATTCTCGCACGCAACCCTTTTCAGGTTTATTCATCTTTAATGCAAACGGCATAAAAATGAGAGCTGGATTTTTTTTTATTCTGTCTTTGGTTTTTGTTTCCTGCGGAAAGGAGGTGGCTTTTACCGAAATGGACAATGCACTGACTGGCAACTGGATCAATCCCACCTATCATGAAGAAAGCATTCTCATTTTGGATAAGTCCAATGAATTGAAAAAAAACGAATACGGTTATACCTTTAAAAGAGATGGCAGATTCATTGCGAGGATTTATGCCGGATTTTGCGGCACACCGCCAATAACTACCAATGATTACAAAGGAACCTGGACCCGTGTAGATTCTACTCTTTTTATCCAGGTGGACTACCGGGCCGGGCAGGCAATGTACCGATGGAGAATACTGTCTCTTTCCAATTCACAACTGAAGGTAAGGGTAGAGTTTGCAAATTACGGATTCTGAGGAAACAATTTAATTACCTGGTTTCGGAACTGAAACTGAATTGAATATTTGTAAACTTTTCAAGGGACATTTTTAGGGCATGGGGCGATTCTGCGAGGTAAACCGGGTTGCCATACTTGTCTTCAGCAATGAACTGGTATTTGCGGTTCATAAAGTCACTCAGTTCTTTCTTATTTGTACTCTGTATCCAGCAGGCTTTATATAACTGAACAGGTTCGTAGCGGCACTTCGCACCATATTCGTGCTCCAGCCTGAATTGAATCACATCAAACTGCAAAGGTCCCACAGTGCCAATTATTCTTCTCCCATTGGATTTATTTACAAACAACTGTGCCACACCCTCGTCTGTCAGGTGATCCAACCCCTTTGCCAATTGCTTGAATTTTAGCGGATCGGCATTCTCTACATAACGAAAGAATTCAGGAGAGAAATTAGGAATTCCCCTGAAATTGATTTTTTCGCCTTCCGTAAGGGTATCCCCTATTTTAAAATTACCCGTATCATGTATACCTACAATATCTCCCGGAAATGCTTCATCAATCACCTCCTTTTTGTCGGCCATAAATGAGGTAGGATTGGAAAACCTGAAGTTTTTTCCGCTTCTCACCTGCAGGTAAGGTTTGTTTCTTTCAAACCTGCCCGAACATACCTTCACGAAAGCGATTCTGTCACGGTGATTGGGATCCAGGTTGGCGTGGATTTTAAATACAAACCCGGAAAAGTTCTTTTCGTGGGGTTCAACAATTCTTTCCTCAGCCATTAAAGGTTTGGGAGAAGGTGCAATATTCAGAAAACAATCAAGTAGTTCCTTTACGCCAAAATTATTTAACGCAGAACCAAAAAAAACGGGGGCGAGTTTACCTGCAAGATACTCTACCTTATTAAAAGGTTCATACACTCCCTCGACCAGTTCCAGGTCACTCCTGAGAGCATCCGTATGAGGGTGTATATATTTCTCCAACAAAGGGTCATCCGGTTTGCCCAGTTCAATTATCTCTCCCCTCGTCTGTTTATCGGCCGAAGCAAACAGAAAAAGTTTGCTTTCATAAATATTATATACACCCCTGAAAGTTGGTCCCATACTGATTGGCCAGCTTAACGGGCGCACAGAAATTTTAAGTTTTTTTTCGAGTTCATCCAGGAGTTCGAAGGGGTCTTTTCCCGGTCGGTCCAGTTTGTTCACGAAAACAATTACCGGTGTATTTCGCATGCGGGCAACCTCCATGAGTTTTTCAGTCTGGGTTTCCACTCCTTTTGCTGCATCAATTACTATTATTACACTATCAACTGCTGTAAGCGTGCGGTAGGTATCTTCCGCAAAGTCCTGGTGACCGGGCGTATCCAGAATATTGATTTTACAGCCTTTATATTCAAAACCCATCACAGAAGTTGCCACTGAAATACCACGCTGCTTTTCAATTTCCATAAAATCGGAAGTGGTTGTCTTTTTTATTTTATTTGACTTAACAGCACCGGCAACATGAATGGCTCCTCCAAAAAGCAGAAGCTTCTCGGTAAGTGTTGTTTTGCCTGCATCGGGATGAGATATGATGGCAAAGGTTCTGCGCCGTTTTATCTCGTTTAAAATACTCATTTCAATCAATTAAGGCGCAAAAGTAATGTTTTTCGAATTATTTGTAAGCCCTCCGGATGATCCAGAAAAAGAAGAAAGGACCCAGCCATTTTTAGTAAAACACAAACACAATGATAATAAAATCAACAACATGGGTGTTCCCTGCCAGCCGGCAGGCAGGCATCCGACCTTAATCAAAAAATTATTTCCGGATGAAAAATATTAAATTTGCTGATCAGTTTTCATTTCAAACAGTTCATGGGAAAGAAAAACAAAATTCTGGTTGCTTTTGACTTTCATCAGCAGTCATTCATTGCGCTTGAACAGGTGCAAAGTATTGCACAATTTCTAAAGGCTGAAATAATCCTGGTTTACGTGATTGAACCGGTTGACATGATAACCCAGTTATTCCGAAGGGATGCAACAATATCCAAAGTCAGGGATAAGCTGGAGAAAAGTCTGAAAGAGGTTTGCGATAATACGGTATCGGCAACAGGGCTTAAGGTTTCATATCTTATCGGAGAAGGAAAGGTGTATGATATAATTGGCAACCTGGCCGATGAAATAAAACCCCGTTTTATTGTTATGGGTAAAAACGATGCAGATGATGGTATAACGAAGTACCTTGGCTCGAATGCCACCCATATTATTAAGGAAAGTAAATGCCCGGTTATCACCATAAAGGGAAAGGAGCACAAACTTGGTTATAAAAACATTGTTGTACCGCTCGATTTGACCAAAACTACAAGGGAGAAAGTGTTTAATGCGATTTCTTTTGGACTTCACTATAATTCCACAATCTGGTTGGTTTCGGTACTAAGCGGAGGCATCAGTTTCAGGCAGTCACGTATTTATGCACGTTTAAAAAAAGCACAAAAAACCATACAGGATAATGGTGTACCTTGTAATATCATGTTGTACAAAAAATCCGATACTCCCGATTATGAAATGGTGTTGAAATATTCCGGGGAAATTGAAGCTGACCTGATTATGATTATGACACACCAGGAATCGGGCTTCCGGGAACATTACATAGGAAAATTTGCCTTTGAAATAATCAACAGTTCAGATATTCCTGTAATGACTGTAGTCCCTGCAACCATGAAACCAGAGAAGAAACTTGTGAAATCTTTTGTAGACCCCTTTGGGTTTTTCACGGGTTTTAAGGACAACAAAACGAAAAAAAGCGAAGTATGAAAGATTTGACTACAAAAAAGAAGGAAAAATACCAGAGGTTATTTTTACAACTTGAAGACCTGCTGAAAAAAACCAATGATATTACATCCCGCATGGCGACTATTTCGGCTGTGCTTCATCATAAAATGGATGGATTTCTCTGGACAGGATTTTACCTGATCAGGCAGGGTAAACTTTTGGTTGGTCCTTACCAGGGACCTGTGGCCTGCCAGGAATTAAAACATAACACGGGTGTTTGCTGGGCCGGCATTAATCAGAAAAAAATCATGATTGTGCCCGATGTGCACAAATTTCCTGGTCATATTGCCTGTGATGGCCGCTCCAATTCCGAGATTGTTGTTCCTGTGAAAAACAGCAACGGAGATATAATTGGTGTGCTTGACATTGACAGTCGTGATTTCGACCATTTTGACGAAGTGGATGGTGAATACCTGGAAAAAATTGTCAGCCTGATCCATAAAAACTGATTAAATGAAGGGAATTTCTACTGACTGGATAGAATCGTTTTCGGGTGCGGTGACGATTTGTGACACCAAAGGAACCATACTCTACATGAATCAGAGGGCTGCTGAAATTTTCCGGGATTATGGCGGACTGAAACTGCTGGGTACTAATCTTCTGGAGTGTCATCCCGAGCCATCACGGACCAAACTGAAAGAAATGCTCGAAAAGGAACTGTCCAATGTTTACACAATCGAAAAGAACGGAATAAAAAAAATCATTTACCAGGCACCAATTTATCAGAAGGGCGTTTATTCAGGTTTTGTGGAACTATCGATGGAAATACCCGGTGAAATGCCCCACTTTGTCAGGACTTAAAAGACAGATTCTTTCGAATCAACTGATGGATTTCAGTTAAGAGCAATTTCTTATCCACAGGTTTGGTAATATAAGCATCAAAACCTGCTGCATATACATTCTCCCTTTCCTCATCACTTGCCGAGGCAGTTACTGCTATTACCGGGATGGAACTGGTGGACTTACTTCTTTTCAATTTTCTGAGTGCCTTATAGCCGTCAATGTTTGGCATATAGAGGTCCATAAGTATTAATTCGGGTTTTTGAACAGAAATGGCTCTCAATGCATCGGCACCATCTTCAGCTTCACGTGTTTCAAACCCATTTTCTTTCAGCATCATGGCCAGTAACCTGCGGTTAAGCTCTGAATCGTCCACAATTAATAAATCCGCACCCGGGGCTGCAAAATCATTAGCAGGTAAAGTAACAGGCTTATGCACAACAGAAGAGTCGCAGGACTCCACACCGGGTATTTCAATTTCGAATCTTGTGCCCTTGTCAGACGAACTTTCCAGCTTTATTTTTCCATTCATGCACTTCACCAGCCGGTTAATTATCTGAAGCCCAAGGCCATATCCAAGACTGTGTGATTCTATTACAGGTTTTGTTTTAAAGGATGTATGCAGCACAAGGTGCTTATATTCCTCCGGAATCCCGACTCCTGTATCTTCACTGATAATAATCAGGTCATAATAACCAGAACCGGGGTTTTCCTTTATTTCTATATTGAGGTGGATATCCCCTTGCCCAGTAAATTTAAGGGCATTCTCCATAAGGTTGTAAATTATTTGCCTGATGCGGACTTCATCCAACAAAAGCCATTTATCCAGGTTCCTGCTTTTTGATACTTTAAGTTGTACTGGCCTACCTTTCAATTGTTCATGGTATATATCATAGACATCTTTTGCAACATGAAGCAAATTCACAGGTCCTTTTTCAAGCCGCAGATTGCCGCTCTCTATCATTGAAAAATCCAGAATGTCATCAACCAGCTTCTGCAAGGATTTGATGTTATTCTTAATTCCCTCAATATACCTGAGAAGTTGCTGGTCATCGATTCTGTTTTCCAATAATTCTGAAAAACCTTTTATAATATTTAAGGGCACCCTTAGTTCATGATTCGCCGCGGCAAAAAATAATTCCTTCAATTTCAGGTTCTGGGACAACAGGTCTTTTGCCTCAGCAAGTTTTTTAGACTGTTTTATAATTTCCTTGTTTTGCTGGTCCAGTTTCCGGTTAATTTTTTTTCTTTTGCTTAATAAAAGAAAGACTGCAAGAAAAAATGCCAATGCTGTTATCAATAATGCACCCAATGCGATGGATATCTGCCTTGTTCTTGCCAGTTCCTGCTCTTTCTCAGCCGTTTCGTACCTGACCTGGATCTCGAGCATCTGGTTTTTGCTTTTTTCATTAAACAAACTGTCGTTCAGTTGTTTAAATTGCTGGAAATATGCCAGGGAACTCTTGTAATCTCCTGTTTTTTCAAATAACCCCGACAATGCTTCATACCCCCTGAGTCTGTAATTATTATCTTTTATCTCATAGGAATAGTCAATGCTGCGTTTAAAATAACTGAAAGCCATGGAATGGTTCTCAATAACCGAATACATGTAACCAAGGTTATAAAGTCCCATGGCAATACCCGATTTATCACCAAGTTCTTCACGGATTGATAATGCTTCCCTGAAATACCTTATTGCTTTTTCATTATGCCCGGTGGTGTGAAGAATAATTCCAATATTATTCAAAGAATTTGCCACACCGGTTTTATCTCCCAGTGTTCTTTGAATAGAAAGTGATTCCTCAAACATGGTCAGTGCTTTGTCCTGTTCTCCCTTTCGCCGGTATATCACCCCCATATTGTTAAGGGCATTTGCAATTCCTCCGGGGATATTCAGTTTTCTTTTGAGATCAAGCGACTGGCTGGTATATTCCAGGGCATTTTCCAGATCATTTGTTACAGTGTATAGCCTTCCAATATTCAGCAGTACACTTGATTCTTCCTCCTGTGCTTTATTCCTTCTCAATGTTTTCAGTGACTGTAGTAACATATTTAAAGCCTCGGTGTATTCTCCTGTATTTGTAAGAACCAGAGCCATGGCATTCATGGTCTCGGCAATTCCAACAGAGTCATTTAATCCGGAGTAAACCTCCACGGCTTTAGTATAATATTCCTTTGCCAGGGGATTACTTCCCTTCAAACGGTGAACTGTGCCTAACCCATAAAGAGATTTACCAATCTCCTTCTCATATTTCATTCTCTGTGATAGTTCCAGAGATTCCTCATATTGCAGAAGTGCCTGGTCATATGCATGCCGGTCCAGATTTTCTTTTCCTTCTTCCAGCAGCTTGTTAATCATACTTAGGGATTCTGATTTATTCCGGGAGGGTTTTAATCCCATAAGGAATACAATTAGTATACAAAAGAGTGCCAGCAGTGCCAGTGCTAAAATTGTTCTGTAACTTTTCCTAATCCTTCTCATTAATGATACTATTGCCTGGTTTTGTGGACAATTCTATTTTCCTTTACGCCACCTTCTGAAGACACTCCCCCCTGGGTTTTTACCCATTATTTCTTTTCGCGAGGGGAATATTCCCTCATTTGTAAATCTTACATCTTCAACGGAATAAAAGGCTTTTGGGTTATGTTTTTTAATGATTTCCACCACCTCCTTCAGATTATTCCGCTTAATCACGGTATAAATTACATTAACTTTTTCCTTGCTCCCGTCTGCATCTACTACCGTAACACCAAAACCTTCGTTGTGCAAATTATTAATGAGTTTTGGCGTTTCCTTTGAAGTAATAATTCTGACAACCAGAATCCCCATGGCAAGTTTCTCCTCCAGTATCATTCCGATGTAATTGCCTGTGGCAAATCCAGCTGCATAAGCAATATAATTCAGGTAATTATCAAGGTTTTGAATGATCTTACTAATGGCCACAATCCAGATTAATACCTCAAAAAACCCGAGTATAGGTGCGATATATTTTTTTCCTTTTGACAGAAGAATAATCCTCAGAGTCCCGAGGGAAACATCCACAATACGAGCAAGGAATATCAGCAGGGGCAGAATAAAATAGGTAAAAAGCCCTGAATCATAAAAACTTACAACTTCACTCATTCTTCATATCTTTGCTGCAAAGATATGGAAGACTCCAGAAAAACCATATTTCCAAACAGAAGTTTTCCACCATGGTAAAACGATCTGTAAAAAGGAGAATCGGTAATGTAAATGTAGCTGCCTTTGCCCGAAAATTCCATGCCAATGGCCAGAGAATGAGATAATTGTTTTTTCAACCGGGAGCCTGCGAAACCACTTATATGCGCATCCGGTAAGAAATACCCGATATTGAAAGCAGTTTCAGGCAGATAAGGATAAACAGAAGAATTTCTTTTGCTGAGAAAAACTGAAGAACCTATGCCGAAAGAGAATGGATGGCTATTATCTAAGGAAAGCCTGTAAATACTGGAGGCACTAATCCCCCCAACAGCGATTTTTCGCCTGTCCTCAAAACGTATTAATAAGGAATCGGGATCTTTCTTTTCAGCCAACTTTTCCTTCTCCATTTTTTCACGGTATTCCAGGGTAACTTTTCCAAACTGTAACTCCTTAATCTTTTCGAAGGCCTGCAGCCCCCTTTCCATAACTATCACACGTCCCCCGTTTTTTACAAAAGCGCTGACAGCTTCCACAATGGGAGGAGGGTAATTCCCCGATGGCAATATAACCAGATCATACGAGCTTGTATTCATTTGAGGAAACTGTTCAATATCAATCAATGCAACAGGATAATTAATTTCCTTGTCAAAATAATACCAAAGTTCCCCTGCTGAATTCCCCGAAACTCCCCTGCCCTTGATTAAAGCAATCTTCAATGGCTTTATCAGCCTATATGATGCTGAGCCAAGATCCTTGCCCTTATCCACTTTTCCCGAGGAAGTATTATAAACAGTAACTTCAGCCAAATTAGCCAGTGAAATAATGATGGAATCAAGCCCCTTTATATTTTTATTTTCGGCCAGGTTAATTACAAGACTACCTTTTGGGAAAATCTCTTTTCCTGTTTCAAAATTATATTGTGCATAACGCACGGTAATTTTGTTTTTTAGAACCCCCGATAGAAATTTAACAGATTGAAAACTTTCCCATTTAACAAGGTAGGCGTAAGGTGTTATCCTGTTCGAGGAATTTGGGTTGAATTTTATTACAGGTTTGGAATTCAGATGAACGGGTAATTTACTCTTTACTGCCAGCGCAGGAAGGTTGTACACATAGGGTAATGACCATGCAGTAAGGTCATAGGAAACTGTATCGTTGAATTTGGCTTCGGGTTCAAACAGCACCTTTACTAAATGCGAATGCGGCTGATTTACAGGCACAACAATATCATTCTTTAAAAGGGTGTATTGGATAGTATTCCGCGTGAAGTAATCATATCCCGAAATATTTCTTCCGGCCTGGGCAGGATGATAATATTTTATCTGGTTATTATCCAGCAGTTGAAGCAGGGCCTTTATATCATTTTGATTTGCAGTACCTTTAATAAGGTAGGATTGATAATCATTGGGAAATCTTTGAATACCCTCCGCAAAATACCTGTTGAATTCAACAATGATTTTTTCCCGGAATTCATAAACTTTTGATAAAGTTCCCATGGTACTTGCATACTGATTCGCTACCCTGTTTTTAAGAGTAAGTGTATCACCGGTATTGGTAATAACAGCCATACCTGCCGCACTTCCCCCACCTTGCTCAAAGGTAAATCCTAAAGCTCCGTTAAATGTTGGCCAGGTATCTCCAAATGCCGGACTGAATAAATCAAAAGTTTCAGCAGTGAAGTAAAGTTCCTTCCTTTCATCAAAAACGCCGGACAACCCTGCCCCCAGTATTTTCTGGAATTCGGCCTGCCAATCAGTCATCGCTTTATGATAGGGTTTGGCACCAGGACCAAAGAAGTAAGGATTATCATGGCCCATTTCATGGAAGTCAATATGTACATGGGGCATCCATTGCTGATAGAACCAGAGTCTTTGCCTGGTCTCTGCCTGAGTCTGCCAAGCCCAGTCACGGTTTAAATCAAAGAGATAATGGTTGACACGTGAGCCGGGCCAGGGTTCCTGGTACTCCCATGATTCATTGTGAAAATTGATATTTTGCCCTGTTGCCTGGCCAAACCAGACAGCATATTTCTCCCTCCCGTCAGGGTTCAGACAAGGATCAATAATTATAACCATCTTATCCAGCCAGTCCATAACCTGTTTGGAGTCTGAAGAAACAAGATAATACAGGGCTTTAAGTGCAGTTTCAGTTCCGGAGGCTTCGTTTCCATGTATATTATAACTCAACCAGACAATTGGAAGCTGCGTGCCATCTGCCTTTCCTTCTAAAAGTCCTGTTTTTAAAAGATTATTCAATCGTATCCTTTCCAGATTCTCGTGGTTCACAGGGGAAGTGAGGATGGCTGCAATAAGGGGACGATTCTCATAGCTCCTGCCGTATTCAATCAGTTTAACCCTGGAGGACAAAGCAGATACCATCTCAAAATACCCCACAACCTGGTGGTGATAGGTAAAACGCTCACCAATTTCATGTCCGAGATATTCCTTAGGGCTTTGAATATCCTGTGCATTAAGTGAATGAACCAATACGACGGAAACGAACAAAATAATAAATCGGGGAATCATAATGAATGAATTGATTGAAGTTAAACAGCTTTTGCTGGTTGCAAAATTTGATTTAAATGTAGGAATATTTTTACTATCATGGCATTTCATTAGGTACTGTTTCCATTTCTTAACAATTTATTACAGTCTGCCTTCAAACAAAAACGTCGCATAGTATTGCGACGTTTGGTAAGATTTCTTAAGCTGAAATTAGTTTCCCTTTATCCAGGCCAGAATTTTGTCAGAGAATGGTTTCTCACGTGGAGGAGCAAAATCAACTACCCTGCCATTTTCATCAACCATAAATTTCTGGAAATTCCAGGTCACCTCAGCATCCAGAACTCCGTTCTCCGACTTCTGGGTTAGCCATTGGTAAAGGGGGTGAATATCCTTTCCTTTAACCGATATTTTATCCATCATCTGAAAGGTTACACCATACCTGGATTCGCAAAACTCCATAATTTCTTCGTTTGTACCAGGCTCCTGGTTCATGAAATTATTGGCAGGAAATCCAAGAATTTCAAAATTTTTGCCACCATAGGTATAATAAAGTTTCTGAAGTTCTTCATATTGGGGTGTAAGGCCACATTTTGATGCGACATTTACAATAAGTACTTTTTTACCTTTCAGGCTGTTCAGATCAAAGGCTTTCCCTTCTATTGTCTTCACATTAAAGTCATAGAGTGTTTTTTGTGCCATGGAACTGAATCCAATTGCCAAAACAAATAAAGTTGTCATAATGAATTTAGTCTTCATAGTTCTTTCGTTTTTTTGATAGAAACAAAAGTAATTAAGAATTGTTTTAAATAATAAAACAGTATAATTTTTATGGAATTTTAACCTTTCTAAAACTGGATAAAACCATCATCAGTTCGTTGTGAATGTGCCAGATTCATGCTTTTTAGAAAGTTTGCTATTAACTTTGATAAAAATGGGTGTCAATCTGAATTCTTTGAACAATGAAACTACATTACCGGGTAAAAGTTACAGGCAGGGTGCAGGGCGTAGGTTTCCGATTCGAAACCAGAAACATCGCGAGGAAACTTGGCATCAGGGGTTTTGTGAAAAATCAATACGATGGAAGTGTTTACATTGAAGCAGAAGGGAATGAGGAGCAGATGCAACAGTTTATTTCCTGGTGCAGAAATGGCCCGGTGCATGCGAGAGTGGATGAGATATTGGCAGAACCAGGGGATTACAAAGGGTTCGAGTATTTTGAAATCAGGTAATTAAATCAATTGGAATAACCTCCAATGCTCCTTGTGAAGGCTGGTAAACAGTAATCCCATTTTTTAAATTTCCTTTTGCGATGCAAGGCACATTCACAATCACCTGGCCATAACCAATGGAATATTCACCGAATGAAAATTTCCGGTATTGCTGTTCCTTTATAATCTCAATTCCTTCGGGGTGGGTATGGCCAGAAAAAGCAATAGAGCATTCATATTTCTGCATGAAGGCAAAATGCTCTGAAAAATCTGCATATTCTTTGGCTTTGAATGTGGTAGAGCCTGACAAATCGGGATACAGGTAATGCGAGAACATAATAAGGTTCTCTCCTATATATTTTGTTTTAAACTCAGGAATAATTTCAAAATTTTCGCGTAATTGTTTTGAGATTACCAGGTCATCCTTTTCGTCCTCGTACAGCCAGAGTCTTTTACCGGCCAGTTTTTTTCTTTGTTGAAAACCCAATTCATACCAGTTTTCCGGATACTTAAACCCTGCATCAAACAACGGCCGCTTACGAAGTGCATAAAGGTCGTGGTTGCCCATAACAACAACATCGCACTCAGAAATCACGAAGGCAATACAATTTTTTGCCTGTCCGTGATTAAAAAAATCAGTGTACTCTGCATTATACCCAACAATATCACCGAGGCAAACCAGGGTATCGCAGTTTCTTTTTTCGAGAAAAGCTGCAGCCTTCTTCAGGCTGTTGTAGTCGGAATGAATATCGGAAATAATTCCTGCAAGCATAAAAATTCCTTGTGGTTACATGTATTTTCTCCACACCAAAACCCTTACCATCCCAAAAGAAAAGAAAGAAGAATCAAAAAGTCAAGTTTTTTGTAACTATTTGACTGATTGAACGTATATAATGATAGATGATGAAAGTTTTTACATCTGCAAAAGCAAATTTACAAATTTTTCACAGGTTTTAGGTTAATAATAGTTATCAGGTTAGGCATCCCCCCTTGAGAATCGCTCAAGGGGGTTTGTTTTTAGTTGTTCCCCTATATGATTCATGAGTCAAGACAGAGTCAGATTATTTCAAAAGCTTGTTCTCTTACCCACCCTTTTTTACCATCCAGAAGACTAATTTCAATCCATTGACCAAGTCTCTCCCTGATAAACACTTTTGTGCCTTCATGAAGAATAAACAGGTCCGTTGCATTTTCATCGGGTGAACTCTTGATAACAACCATAGATGCGGTAATAATTGCTTCGTTGGGTGACTGTATTCTGCGCTTTTGTTCCCAGGACAGATAAAAGCCTGCCGAGGAAAGGAATAATAGCACTACTGCGATAGCAAAAACTATCTTTCTGACAAAAAGTGAACGGCTGAAAATAAAAAGAGCTGAAAATGCCAGAATAAAACAAAAGGATAAAACAGAGAGCCACGCCCATCCATCCGAAGTTAAAAGAGATGAAATGGACTGAATCCATTTTTTCAGAAAAAACGGGGGAATTTCCTCAATCCTGTCTACCAGGTATGTCCTTGCGATTTCCAGGTTAAATTGAATATCCCCATCGCCCGGCGACATCCTTAATGCCCTTTCAAAATTCAATATGGCTCCTGAAAGGCTGTTGGAACGGTAATAGGCATTTCCCAGGTTATAATACAACTCCGGGGAACTGAATCCTTTTGACAGAATTTCTTCATATAATCCAATGGCTTTCTCAAAATCTCCAGCGGAATAATATGTGTTGGCCGAATCAAATAGCTGGTTGTTGTTCGCCAACAAGGAGGCCGCAATCAAAAGGAAAAGCAATGTGCTTTTAATTCTCATTTTCATTTCTCCTGTATTTTTTTTTCTATCTTCTGAATTAAAAGGGATGTCCGGTTATAGATGGTTTCCGTTTCAGAACCAGGATAACCGGGAGAGTACCTGGCAGCCTCACAAACATCAATGACCGTAAAAATTTCTTCAATTTCCTGCTGTATGCTTTCCAGCGTTTCAGCTTTTTCATTTACTGCGGCCCTTGATAGTTCTGCAAGTGGAATGTTAAACTTGTCCCCAAGGTATCCCCAGGCAGATTGCAGAATTTCTTCATAAAATTCTTGTTTTTTTCCCTGTTTTAGAAGGGATGCGGCTTTTTTTAGCCGGCGGCTGGCAATACGACTGGCCTTCCTGTTTCTCACCCTCTGAATATCTGAATTGAATTGTATTTGTTTTCGCCGGATGATAATTATAAGGGCAAAAATAACTACCGGCAGCAGGTAGGCCAGAATAAAACCGGTTGAGCCAAAGAATTGTTTTCCCGAAGGTTTAAAAGCAGGACGATTCATTTTAATAAACCTGATATCCTGACCTATCAGTCTCACATCCTCTCTTACAGAGCCGGTAATGGATGGACCAGTTTCAGTTTCATCTCCCTTATCTGACTGCAGGATTATTTCTTCGGAGCGTAAGGTTCTGTACTGACCTGACGAGGGATCAAAATAAACGAGAGCAATAGACGGGATCCTGTAAGAACCCTGGTGCCGTGGTATGATTAAGGTCTCAAAAGTCCTGGTTCCGCTTGCACCGGAATCGCTGTTGCTTATATTATCCTTCATGCGGGGATCGTATACCTCGAAGCCTATAGGAAAATCCACTTTTGGTTGATCTACGAGTTTCAGGTTTCCCGAGCCGGAAATACGAACCGTAAAATTGACTGGTTCATTCACCTTAACCTTTGTTTTATCTGTTGATGCCCAGAGCGAGAAACTACCAACCGCACCATTAAACCCATGTGGACGTGGCTCAGGCAAGGGCTTCACCCGGATCGTTACCGACGGGCTTACAGCTTTCATCCTGTTGAGCTGAGTCGTGCCAAAAAAGTCATCAAAGAACCCCCTGCTTATTGCTGCAACCCGCTCGCGAACAACAACATCCATTTCATAAGGGTCAATTATCAACTCCCCTGATCTTTGCGGAAACAGAATGACTTTCTTCAACACGCCTGTTCCGTATATCTCTCCGTTTACTATTTCTCTTTCGAGGGAGCGCAAGGGAGGTATTTCAATCTCCTGCTGAAAAAAGCCATTCAGGGCAGGTGGTTTTGGATTTTCCAGGTTGGCAACATCCAGTTTGGTGTAAAACTTAAATGTAACTACAACAGGTTCACCAAGGTAAACATTGGTTTTATTTACCATAGCCCTGATAAACTGGTCGGCACCGGAAGCGGTTGAAGGCAGTGTTGTTTGTGGTGTTAGTTGTCTTTGTTGAACCGGGGGTGATGCCTGTTGTGGATCTCCGGCCACAACCTCAATGGTAAGAGAATTAGATGAAACAACCTGCCCTTCAACGGTGATTTGTGCCGGCTCAATGTTAAAAGATCCCTCGCGCACCGCAACCAGAATATAGGTGTAGGTAGTACTTTGTGTACGGGTCATCTGGCCATTGATATACTGCACACTGGTGCTGGATGAAGTACTTGGGCCCATAACAAGCTGGAAACCATCCAGCCCGGGCAACTTCAGGTTGCTCCCCGCGGCATTGACAGACAATGTATAGCGAAACTGTTCCCCCGCACTGACACGAGCCGGGGCCGAGGCCTGAAAGTTTACCTGCGCCGCCGGAGACTTGAGGTTAAAAACCATGCCTATTGCGACTGCAAACAGATAATATTTAAGATTGGAATACATATTACCAGTTTTTGATTACTCTAACACTTTTGTCAGCAGCCTGTTCTCTTTTAAGTTTATCCTGCACCTTTCTTTCCTCATTTTCCAAGGCCTGTAACAGCCGTTCAGCATCTTCCCTCGATATCCTCTCGCTTCTTTCTGGTTGTTGTTCCGGATTTTGCTGATTTTCCTGCTTTTGATCTTCCTTCCTGTCATTCTGCTCCTTATTATCTTCCTGATCCTGGTTGTTTTGTTTGTCCTGATTCTGCTGTTGATTCTGGTCCCGGTTTTGCTGCTGATTTAAAAGTTGATGTGCATAGGCCAGATTGTACCTGGTTTCATTATCGGCAGGATTGTGCCTTAGTGCATGCTTGTAGGCCTCAATGCTTTCCTCCACCTGCTGGGACTGTAACAGGGAGTTTCCCAGGTTATGATAAAAGGATGAAATCGATAAGGGATCCTTCAGGTTTTCAGGTACCTTTGAGAAATTCTTTGCAGCCTCTCCGAACTTTTCCTGCCTGTACATGGCTGCTCCCAGGTTAAAAAGCCCTTCCACTGAACTTCGATTCTGCTCAAGGGCCTTTCGATATTCCAGTTCGCTTTTCTGGAAGTTTTCCTGGTTGTAATGCCTGTTTCCTTCCCTGATATGCTTTCTGCCCCCCTGAGCAAAAAGAACATGGGATGAAACCAAAATAATTGATACACTTAAACCAAGAATCATTATTCCTTTGCGCATAGTTCATGAATTAAAAAAAATTCAGTTTTTCAAAAAACAGGCTTTTCCTATCGGTGATAAAAACTGTGAGGAAAATAAAAAATAATGCCAATCCGGTAAAATACTGAAACTTATCTTCGTATCCAGTATAAACCAGGGATTCAAATTCCGATTTTTCCATTCCCGAAATTTCATTGAGTATATTATTGAGTCCAAATTCTGATCCTGTTGCCCTCACATATATCCCACCGGTGACTGAGGCAATTTGCCTCAGGGTAGTTTCATCCAGGCGGGTCATTACCACATTACCATCCTGGTCAGTAAGAAAATTCTGCTGACCTCCCCTGCCCTTGATGGGAATGGGTGATCCCCTGGGGTCACCTATTCCAATTGTATGGATAACGATGCCTCTTAAGGAGGCCAGTCGTGCTGCTTCAACAGGATTATCCTCATGATTTTCTCCATCAGAAATGATGATCAGAATTTTGCTGTTTTCTTCAGTCGAACTAAAAGAGTTTACTGCCAAATCAATAGCCGACCCAATGGCAGTTCCCTGCACCGGAACAGACTCGGTTGAAACTGTGGCAGTAAGCATTTTTGTAACTGTATAATCTGTTGTAAGGGGAACCTGTACAAAAGCCTTTCGGGCAAAAACAATCAATCCTATCTTATCATTCACTAGCCTGTCAGTCATACGCTGTATGGACATTTTTGCCTGCTCCAGCCTGTTTGGCCTTATATCTTCGGCAAGCATGCTATTGGACACATCCAGAGCTAGTATAATCTCCACTCCTTCTCTTTTTATCTCTTCCAGCCTTGTGCCCAACTGCGGCCTGGCTGCCGCCAGAATAACCAGGGCAAGAGTAAGCAACAGCAGGGAGAACTTAATGAATGGCTTAACAAAAGATGTGTCAGGCATAAGCTGATTCATCAATTCCGGATTGCCAAATTTTCTTAAGGCAATCCTTTTCAGTATTCCGGCGAGAATATAGAGACCAAGTGCTATGGCAATCAACCAGAACAACCAGAATAATTCACTATTTGCAAACCTGAACATTTTGTTTGATTTTTACGGTAACTTCCTCAATACAACTGTCTGCAGTAACATTTCCATAAAAATGAACAGCCCGGCTGCAAGCACAAACGGAAGAAAAAGCTCTTTTTTCCGGACAAATTCTTTAACCTCTGTCCGTGATTTTTCCATCTGTTCAATTTCACCGTAAATCTCTCTCAGTTTCTGTTCATTTGTAGCCCTGAAGTAGCTGCCTCCTGTTATTCCCGCTATTTCAGTAAGCACCTCTTCGTCGATATCAACAGGTACCTGTTGATATTGGGTTCCAAAAGGTGTTTGAACCGGGTAAGGAGCAGTTCCCAGTGAACCCACTCCAATGGTATACACCCTTATGCCGAATTCCCTGGCTATTTCTGCAGCCGTGAGAGGTGCAATAGACCCCCTGTTGTTAACACCATCGGTAAGAAGAATAATAATTCTGCTCTGGGATGTTCCGGCACGTAAACGGTTTACTGCATTTGCCAGTCCTATTCCAATCGCTGTACCATCCTCTACCATACCATTTTTAACTCCCATTAAAAGATTTTGAAGCACAGTGTGGTCTGTTGTAAGGGGACACTGGGTAAATGTTTCGCCGGCAAATACTACCAGTCCGATCCTGTCAGACGACCTGCCACGAATGAATTCTGCTGCAATGCTCCTGGCAGCCTCCATTCGGTTGGGTTTAAAATCTTCGGCCAGCATACTGGTAGAAATGTCCAGTGCGATGATTATGTCGATGCCCTCACTTGTGACTTCCTGCCACTGGTTGGAGAGGAAGGGGCGGGCTAAAGCAACCGTGAGGGAAATAAATGCAATCATTCTGAAAACAAAGGGCAAGTGCCTGAGTCTTACCCGGAATGACCTGTGAAGCCGGTTAAATACCCCGGCATAGGAAAACTGCAATGCAGGGACTGCCTTTCTCTGCCTGAAAATATACCATGCAATCATTGGTGCAAGCAAAATCAGCAGCAGGAAAAAATGAGGATAAGCAAATTCTATTCCTTTCATCACTTACATTTCTTTTTTAAAATCAGCCGCCTCTTCTCCATTATCTGGCAAAACCGGTATTTCATACCTGGTCTCCAGAACAAACATTATGGCATAATCTAAACATTGATTGTTAACTGCCTCTTCAGGCTTAAATTTCGCAAACTTTACCATATCGGCCGTTTGCAAAATTTCTCTCATCAGTTCGAGATTTTTTTCCTCCTGCCTCATAATTCCCCCCAAATCTGTCATAATTTCATTACTGGTAGATTCCAATGCTTTTATTCCATATCGGTTTTCAAGATATTTTCTCAGAATTCCCGTCAGCCTGGTATAATATTCCTTAACCTTGTGGTTTTGCCAGAGTTTATCTTCTTTCAGTCTGGCAAGTTCTTTCAAAGCAAGCTCGTGGGCAGTTTCAATAATTTTGATTTGGTCCTGTTCTTTCTTAACCCTTTTCCATCTGAGGAACCAAAAAAGCACATATATCCCAGCCAGGAACCAGAAGATGAAAAGAAACCAGGGAAGAATTTCCCATATTCCCACTGGCACAGTTATAGGAGGCTTTATATCGTAAATTCCCCGTGATTCATCAATTTCAGGTGCTGAAACTGACAATGATGCAAAGCCTGTAAAAAGTGTATCTGAAAGTCCCATGAATTCAATTGCCACCGGCAGCGGTTCCACATCGTGAATCCCAGGATAAAAACAAGTCACAAGATAGGATCCGGTGATAGTTACCTGATTGTCGCTTACAACTGAGTCAACGGGAAAAGATCGCAGGATTTCAATTTTCCGGTCAAGCGTATCGGTGAGTAACGGCAAAAACACCTTCGCTGCCAAAGGTTTGGAAACCTGTATATGAAACAAAACCTGCTCCCCTATCTGGATTTCCGTGCGATCAAAAAATATACGCGCATTAATACCCTGGGAGTTGCCTGGTGCTGGTACCAGGAAAATCAAAAGAAAAAACATTATGTTTGGTAACCTCTGCATGGCCGTCATTACCTTCGTTTGAACAATTTTATCAATTGCTTCACATAATCTTCAGCCGTGGAAATCATCACATTGTCTATTCCTGATTTCAGAAGCATTTCCGAAATTATGTCATTTTGATTTTGCCACCAGTCTTTGTAATTTTTCCTGAGGATTTTACTGGATGTGTCCACCCATAACATCTCACCTGTTTCAGCATCTGTAAAATTTATTAGCCCTGCAGATGGCAGCTCTGACTCCCTCTTATCGTATATCCTAATGGCGACCAGATCATGTTTTTTATTTGTAATGTTCAGTGTTTCTTCGAGCATTGATATTACCTGTTCACTTTCCCTGCCGGAAGACACCATGAAATCGGATAAAATGAAAACTGTACAGCGCTTTTTTAAAGCATTGGTGATGAATTTCATTGGTTCGGAAAAGTTGGTCAACCTGCTCTGTGGGGTAAACTCAATCAGTTCACGAATAATTCGCAGTATATGCTTTCTTCCCTTCTGCGGAGGAATAAATTTCTCAATCCGGTCACTGAAAAATAACAGGCCAATTTTATCATTGTTTTGAATGGCGGAGAAGGATAAAACAGCAGATATCTCCGTAATCAGGTTCTTCTTCATCTGCCTTTCCGAACCGAACTCACGGGAACCGCTGGTATCTATGAGAAGCATAACGGTAAGCTCTCTTTCTTCCTCAAAGATTTTGACATAGGGATGATTGAAACGGGCTGTAACATTCCAGTCAATACTGCGGATGTCGTCGCCATACTGGTATTCCCGCACCTCGCTGAAAGCCATACCTTTTCCCTTAAAGGCACTGTGGTATTGCCCTGCGAAGATATCCCTCGTGAGTCCGCGGGATTTGATTTCAATTTTTCTTACTTTTTTTAAAAGCTCAGAAGTTTCCACTGTCTTTGAGATTATATATCGGGGTCAGTTACGATTGTTTTTGTAAGAATAAAAAACCAATCGCTCTCACTCAGCACTACCCTAATACTATGACCGTTTTCCTTACACTCCCAGATTTTTCTTTCCACGCTTTTGCAATCCCTGTTCATTTCAACTATTGTTTGATCCAGAAGTACTGCATCAATCACCAGTTGATACATATCACAAATACCCTCCCTGTTAAAATTGGCAATGAGGGTCTTATCCCCTCCCACATGCTCAAACCTGTAAAAGTTGAGCTGGTCAACATTCATTGGGTTTCGCATCCTGTACTCCCTGTAATTTTCGCGCATGTATTCAGCAAGTTCGCGCCGGTTTTTACCAATAATATCCTGTGCTTCTGCACCAAACAATACAAATATTAAAATGAGAAAAAGCAGAAGTTTTTTCATAACCTGGTTTTATGCCATTGATATTTTGGGTTAG
The DNA here is from genome assembly GCA_037446695.1 of Bacteroidota bacterium. Classification (GTDB taxonomy): domain Bacteria; phylum Bacteroidota; class Bacteroidia; order Bacteroidales; family PUMT01; genus JBBIHY01. The sequence continues at coordinate 58,177 of JBBIHY010000002.1, read as the reverse complement.
GGTACTTCTACTGTATTGAGGATTTCAGTTACAATATCCTCAGTCTGCAGGTTTTCAGCTTCTGCTTCATAAGTAAGTCCAATACGGTGACGAAGAACGGGATGGCAGATTGCTCTCACATCTTCGGGGATGACAAATCCGCGGCGGCGGATGAAAGCATAGGCCTTTGCAGCCATTGCCAGATTAATACTTGCCCGGGGCGAAGCACCATACCGAATCATTGGCTGGAATTTTGCCAGACTATAATCCTGAGGAAAGCGTGTGGAAAAGACAATATCAAGAATATATTTTTCGATTTTTTCGTCCATATACACTTCTTTAACAACTTCTCTTGCCCTGATAATATCATCAGGTTTTACAATTCTGCTTGCAGCAGGAAAATCCTGCGCGAGATTTTGACGCATAATCAGGGATTCCTCCGCTTTTTTAGGATAGGAAATTACCACTTTAAGCATAAACCTGTCAACCTGAGCCTCGGGCAGCGGGTAGGTTCCCTCCTGCTCAATCGGGTTTTGAGTTGCCATAACAAGGAAAGGTTCTTCCAGGCGGTAGGACTCGGGGCCAATGGTAACCTGCTTTTCCTGCATAGCCTCAAGCAAAGCGCTTTGTACCTTGGCGGGAGCCCTGTTAATCTCATCAGCCAGAATAAAATTGGCAAAAATCGGCCCTTTCTTAACAACAAACTCTTCTTTCTTCTGACTGTAAATCATTGTACCAACGAGGTCTGCCGGCAATAAATCGGGTGTAAATTGCACACGGGTGAACTTTGCATCTATGATATCTGCAAGTGTTTTAATCGCAAGTGTTTTCGCTAAACCGGGAACGCCTTCCAGCAGGATATGACCATTTGAAATCAAACCGATAAGCATACTGTCAAGCATTTGTTTCTGGCCAACAATCACCTTAGTCATTTCCATGTTTACCATGTCAACGAAAGCACTTTCCTGTTTAATTCTTTCATTGAGTTGCTGCATGTTGATTTTCTCACTCATAAGCTATAACTAGTTGGATGGATTACTATTTAGTCAATGCTTTTTACCCGAGATTTAAGTTCGAGGGGTAAAACGCCCGTAAACAGTTGATATTATGAAGTTACGAAGTTAAAAATTGTTAAAACATTCATTTTTTGCAAGCCCAAATTTCGTAAATTTTTACGAGCAGGCAAGAAAAAAATCACTTCATATTCCGGAATTAACAATTTGATCATTTATAGCATATAAAATTTGCTGTAACAGAATACTGGTCAGGAATAGTAAAACCTCACGCATACTTTCAAGCAGACATTTTGCCAGCAATCCTTTCCATTGAGAGGAATGATTTCTATTTTTACCAGCAAAAACAATAAATTAATTGGCTCGTTATTTCATAGAACTGGTATTTAACGGCAGCCGTTTTCACGGCTGGCAGATTCAGAAAAATGCCCCTTCGGTGCAGGAGGAACTCAATCATGCCCTTTCCATTTTGCTGAAAGAAAAAATTGATACCACCGGTTCGGGACGCACTGATACGGGTGTTCATGCTACTTATTTCGTTGTACATTTTGATTCAGTAAATAAAACCCTGCATCTTCAGCCAAAATTTCTGCAGCAAATTAACAAAATTCTGCCTGTGGATATTGCAGTCAAAGGTATTTCCCATGTACCCGAGAATGCCCATGCACGGTTTGATGCCATTTCCAGAACCTATGAATACCACATCACTTTGACAAAGGATCCTTTTCAAAATAATTTTGCCTGGTATGTAAAGCACAAGCCCGATATTCAGCTAATGAATAAGGCAGCAGCCATGCTGACCGAAATAAATGATTTTACCAGTTTCAGTAAACTGCACTCCAATGCAAAGACCAACAATTGTAAAGTAGGCAGGGCTATATGGGAGGAAAAAGGTGACAAACTGGTTTTTACAATAGAAGCCGACAGGTTTTTGAGAAATATGGTCAGGGCCATTGTTGGTACTCTTGTGGATGTTGGCAGGGGTAAAACAAGTATGGATGAGTTCAAAGAAATAATCAACAGTAAAAACCGCTCAAACGCAGGACAATCAGTTCCGGGAAAGGGATTGTTCCTTACAAATATCTCCTACCCATATAATTTGAAAAGTTTGTAAAGTCTGTAAAGTTCATAAAGTTTATTAAGTTGTAAAATTAAAAAGGATGAAATTTGATCGGTTTGAGCATATTATAGCATGGCAAAAGAACTTACTTTGCTGGTATATAAAAGTTTCGAAAGTAGCAAAGATTTTGGGTTCAGGGATCAAATCCGGCGAGCATCAGTTTCGGGAATGAATAATATTGCCAAGGGTTTTGAAAGAAAAACGAATAATGAATTCAGGCATTTTTGTTTCATGGCAAAAAGCTAACGTACCGAATTGCATTCCATGATTAACCTTGCAAAAGAACTGGGAAAAATTTCCCCCGGGGAATTCAAAATGATTTAAGTTTTTACAATAAAAATCTCCAAAATAATTTCAGGTTCGATAAAAACTCTGTAATTATTTTTAGATCAATCTTTCTTTGTAACTTTTAATAACTTTATAAACTTTCTGCTTTTAAACTAAATCGCAGGCTTCCGGTGGCATCCACTTTGGATCTTTGCCTTCCCACTTAATGTTGCAACCAATGGGGTTGGTAACCGGTGTTTGAACTGGTTTTCCTGCCAGTTGATCACTGAGGGCATTTTCCAGGTCAAAAACAGTGGATTTGGCCGCTTCACGCGGAAAATCCAGTGCTCTTCCCGTATAAATGAGTTTACGTTCTTTGTCAAACACATAAAAATGTGGTGTTTTAAGAGCCCCGTAAGCAAGAGCAATTTCCTGGCTTTCATCATAAAGATATACCCAGGGGAATTTGTTTTGCTCCATTCTTATCACCATGTTTGGAAAACTATCCTCAGGGTATGTGTTTTTACTATTGGAATTAATGGCAACAAATTTCACACCCTTGTCCTGAAATTTCAGTACCGTTTGCCGGGTGGATTCATCGCTGCCAATCACATAAGGACAGTGATTGCAGGTAAAGAAAACCACCAGTACGGGTGCTTCTTTAAAATCTTTTAAGCCGTATGTTTTTCCGTCTGTTGCCGGAAGTGTAAAATCCGGTGCATTTTCTCCCATTGGAAGTGTGTATGCCATAATTTTATTTAGAATTATTCAAAACAAAGTTAGACATATTTGAGGAGAATGTCAATGTGAATATAAATGTATTGTTAAGCGAAACGTCTTCGCTATACTTTTGTAAATAAATCCGTTGCTGCCAGGACGCTACGATGAACACAAGGCCTTGGCAGTGCAAAAAAAAAATGGAATTCACAAGCGTGCGGCTTTGACGCGTGCCTGTTCTTTGAGGCGATTGTAAGGACTTAAAGCCAAAACAACTTTTATTTTATATTAACACTTTTTGTGTGAAACAATCTGCGTTGTAAGTTTTCCGTTTAAAACGGCCATGAATAATTGGCACAGGTTAATCCGATGGTAAACATGGATAAAAACCGGCGATGCCTCTGATTGATCATTCATGCCAGCATTTCAAGGGTGGGTAGAAGTGCATTGAGAACTCCTCTGATAATGTCATTCCTGCGAAAGCAGGAATCTATGGTCTGGTATGACAAGAAGACAGATTCCACAGAGCAGATAACTTTCTTTAGGGCAATATTTTCGTTTGTTTCAATTTGAACTGCCTGACATTTTTGTCGTGAAGAAAATTGTTTTTCTTTCCTTAATCAGGGTCCAAAGATTCCTGCTTGCGCAGGAATGACAAGGTGGCGTGCACAAAAAAAAGCGGTAATAAAATGGCACCGCTTTCAAACAATTTGTTTGCTACCGGAATTTTAATGACCGCAACCGCAACCTGCAAGGGGTTCACATCCACTATCATCGCAAGCATGATTATGGGTGCCGTGATTGTGTACATGACCATGCTGAAGTTCCGTTTCAGTCGCTTCTCTGATATCGGTTACCTCTCCGTTAAAATACAGGGTCTCCCCGGCCAGCGGATGGTTAAAATCCATCGTTACATTTTCAGCTTCAACCTTCAGAACCTTACCGGTTAAACGGTTACCCTCCTGATCCATCATAGGAATGGAGTTTCCAATTTTCAGCATATCGTGGTCGGTCTGTCCATCTACCTGGAAAATACTAATTTGCAGATCTACAATAGCTTCCTGCGAAACCATTCCATAAGCTTCCTCTGGGCTTAGGCAAAAACTGAATGAATCACCTACCTTCTTTCCTGAGAGATTGCTTTCAAATCCTGGTATGATATTACCATGACCATAAAGAAAAACGAATGGATTGTAAATGTCAACCTTTTCGGCTACCTCTCCTGAAGCATTTTTTAGCCTGAGTTCATATGTGAGAGAAACAACTTTATTATTTTCAATTATCATATAACTGGAATTTGTATTACTTCATTTGAATTGGCAAAGGAAACCTAAAAAAATCGAAAAAAGAAGTATTGAATTATGAAATTTATGAAATATACCCTTGAACCTGTTGTGTTAGTTGTTCAGGTGATTTTTGAAAACAAAAAGATTCTTCCAATAAAAGATTAAAATACAAACCCAAATTTCACCACCGGGTTGTCATAGGGCAGCCTTTTGGCATCATTCAGGTTATATTGTACCGTGAAAAAGAAACCTGCGCCTGTTTTTGAAATCTGTCTTAGCCCTGCACCAACAAGATACCCGGGCTTCCAGAAGCGTGTTTGTCCCGGATGATTTCCTGGATCAAAGGCATCCACGTTCATGTTGAGCATTTCCAATTCACCACGCAAAAAGAGTGAACCGGGGAAATTGAAGGGTTTAAGTTTTTCAAAACTTTTAACCACAACAAAATCAGTGAAGACCGCTCCACCATAAACATGGCTTTTCAGTTTTACATGCAGGTTCTTGTTGTTATGGAAAATATACCGGCCACTTATCCCTGTCCAGATACCCTGCTTTATGCGATAGCCCAATAAGGGAGATATCTCATAGCGATCAATTGGGCCCAGTTGCAGGCCAAGGGCAAAACCCCAGTAACTTCTTTTTAAAGGCACTTCGACACTTTGCCGGTGCTGCGCACCAATTTTCCAGGTGATGGAAATAAAAACAGCAAGGGCAAGTATTTTCAAAAAATTGCTCATATAGTTTTAGTTTTATCTGAATAATACATTTTTTAAACGGACTTTCGCAGGTTAAACGCAAATTTAATTTTTCATATTATAAAATTAGTTTTAAAAGGTATGATGCCTGCCAGCCGGCTGGCAGGGAACACCCTGGTTGTTGATTTTATTATCATTTTGTTTGTGTTATTTTAAACATGGGTGTTTCATTGTTACTTCCTCACCTGACCAAGAGTGAAGGTGATTGTTATATTCAACCCATTTCATGAAAAAATGTTTACTAACTTTATCTCATAAAAATACCTGTATGAATATTATTATAACAGGAGCCAGCAGGGGTATCGGTTATCAATTGGCTCTTGAGTATTGCCGGACAAAAGATAACCATGTAATCGCAATTTCGCGTAATGAATTACTGCTCAGGCAATTGCAGAACGAAAAAGAATATAATAACCTGCCCGGCAGGCTTATCATCCAGCCATTTGATCTGACTTCTCTGGCAAAAAAAACTGAAAAACTGATTCAATCTGTAACGAGCGAATTCAAGCATATCGATATTCTGATTAACAATGCAGGAAAGCTGGTGAATTATCCATTTGCAGAATTCAATATGAATGAGGCACATGAGGTATTTGAGGTGAACTTTTTCTCACCTGCCCTTCTTATTCAAAAACTTCTTCCCTTTATGGGAAAGAAATCGTTTTCCCATATTATCAATATATCCAGCATGGGAGGTTTCCAGGGAAGTGCTAAATTTCCGGGCCTTTCGTATTATAGTGCCGGCAAGGCTGCGATTGCCTGTCTCACTGAGTGTCTGGCTGAGGAATTAAAGGACAGCAATATTTATGTGAATTGCCTTGCACTTGGAGCAGTGCAGACTGAGATGCTGAAAGAAGCCTTTCCCGGATATAAAGCACCATTAAGTGCAAAAGAAATGGCAAAATGGATTGCAGATTTTTCAGTTAACGGGTACAGGTATTTTAATGGTAAGATACTGCCGGTATCAGTAAGTACACCTTAGCTATAGTACCTGTTAACTCAAAAATTTACGTTACTGGTAAGTTTTCAACTCCACTTTTCCCATAAGAGCCATTAAACCATTCATGGAGAGTGCTTTCATTTCGTCCTCCCCCGGGTAAACAACCACCGGCGCAATAAATTCCACCATATTTTTCACATATTCCACAAGCACAGGGTTATGGGCGATACCACCTGTAAGGAGAATTGCATCCACTTTCCCTTCAAGAACTGCAGCCATTGCTCCAATTTCCTTGGCCACCTGGTAGCTCATGGCATTTTGGATAAGAATAGCCTGAGCATCTCCATCCTTTGCCCTAAGCTCAATTTCATAGGCATTGTTTGTACCAAAATAAGCTACAAATCCACCTTTACCGGTTATCATTTTCTTTATATCCTCCAGTGTGTATTCCCCACTGAAACATGCTCTTGCAAGACAGCCGGCCGGCAGGGTGCCGCTCCTTTCGGGAGAAAACGGACCTTCTCCGTCAAGGGCATTATTTACATCCACTACCCTGCCCTTGCGGTGAGCACCCACCGAAATACCACCTCCCAGGTGTGCAACTATGAGGTTTAATTCTTCATACTTTTTGTCAATGGACTCGGCATGTGTACGAGCTATCGCCTTTTGATTGAGAGCATGAAAAATCGATATTCTGTTAAATTTGGGGTGTCCCGAAATGCGCGCAACATCCTGCAATTCATCAACTACAACGGGGTCGGCAATAAAAGCGCGGCAATTTGGGATACTTTTGGCAACATCGTCGGCAATAAGGCCACCAAGGTTACTTGCATGTTCACCTAAAATCCCCTTCCTTAAATCCTCCTTCATTCTCTCATTTACCTCATACACCCCCGATTCAATAGGCTTTATCAATCCACCCCGTCCAACCACGGCATGCAGTTTCTCAATATTTATTCCTGCATCTACAAGTTCCTTCAGTATAATTTCCTTCCGGAAAGAATACTGGTCAGTAATTTTTTGGAAGTCTTTCAATTCATCAGCCGAGTGTTTGATGTTTTTCAGGAAAACAGGCTTATCACCCAGATAAACAGCTATTTTGGTAGAAGTAGAACCCGGGTTGATGGATAATATTCTGAGTTGGTCCATTTTATTTTTTTCAAGCCATTAAACAGGCAATTGCTAAACAATAGAATTTTGAGAGGGAACTTTCGCTTCGGGACATCATTACAACTGGTTTTTCAGTACCCTGTATATACCCGGCCAATTCCCCCCCGGCAAACAGCATAAGACCTTTATAAAAGGCATTGGCTGCTTCAATGGATGGGAAAATAAGCACATCGGCATCTCCGTTAACGGGTGTTGGAACGCCTTTTATCTCAATACTTTTTTTGTCACAGGCCAGGAATATATCAATAGGCCCGTCAACAATGCAATTTTTTATTTGCCCCCGCTCAGCCATTGCGCATATCATTGCATATTCACTATGGCTCGGGAAATGTTCGCTTAGTTTTTCTGAAGCACTGATAAGAGCAACCTTAGGTTTATCTATACCAAATTTACGGGCCATTTCGACCGAATAATTAATCATTGCAATTTTTTGGTTCAGATCGGGGAAGGGTATCACTGCCGGATCGCTGATAAGTATAAGTTTATGACAGGCAGGCACCTGAATGGCACAAACATAAGTCATTACAGCTTTTGGAGGCAGCAGGCCATTCTCTTTGTCCAGAACAGCTTTCAGAAATTTATCAGTTCCTACCAAGCCTTTCATTAATATGTCGGCCTCATCATTCTTAACCATCCTCACAGCTTCCTGTGAAGCTTTCCATTCATCAGGTACATGAACAATTTCAAACACCGAAGGATTAATTCCCTCCTGGGCGGCCTTTTTTGTAATTTTGTCTTTATCGCCCAGCATCAGAGCAGTCACAAATCCCTCATCAACTGCCTTTGCAATCGCTCCAATTGTATTTTCGTCCTGTGCCCAGGCAACGGCCACCTTTTTCTTCAGTCCTTGTTCTTTGATATGACTGACCAGCTGTTCAAGTGAGTGTATGGGCATGTATTCGGATAAAAAATTTCACTTGTTTATTTTGCCATCAATGCAGCCAGTGCAATAGAATACAATTTGGTCTTTGTACTGTCGCCGCGCGAAGAAAGTACTGCAGGAACCCTCGCACCAGCAACGACTGCTCCCTGCTCCCCATTGCTTAATTTGGTATTCATTTTATAAAACACATTACCCGATTCAATATTCGGGAAAAGAATACAATCGGCATCACCTGCTACTTCACCTCTTACTCCCTTTATGTCGGCTGATTCCTTATCTATTGCCACATCCAGTGCCAGCGGACCATCAATAACCGCACCCTTTATTTGACCTCTTTCACCCATCTTTGATAGTAAAGCTGCATCCACGCATGCCGGCATTCCGGCCAGGGCCTGCTCTGTTGCTGCAAGAACGGCCACTTTGGGTTTTTCAATACCAAGAGAGTGAGCCGCGTGAATGAGGTAATTGGTTATGGCCACTTTCTGTTTCATATCGGGCTGCGGTATAATTGCCACATCCCCTACCACAAGCAGTTTATGATAGTTCGGATTTTCCACAACGGTCACATGACTTAATACTGCTCCCTGGTCCATAAGACCTGATTCTTTATTCAGAATAGCCCTCATGTATTTATCGGTGCTTAGGTTGCCCTTCATAAGTATTTCTCCACCACCGGAATTAATTATTTCTACCGATTTTGAAGCTGATCCAGAGTCAGTTGTATTATGTACGATGGTGAATTTACCGATATCAATTTTCTCTTCGGCGCACACTTTTTCAATCATTGCCCTGTCCCCCACCAGGATTCCGTCAATCAGCCCCCTGTCAATAGCATCACTCACTGCTGAAACAGTATGTGAATCAACAGCCCAGGCAGCTATAAGACGCTTCTTCTGTGTACTTTTGAGCCTGTCAAACATTTGGTCAAGTTTGGTAATAGCCATAGTATAAGTCTAAAATTTAAAGTTATAAAGAGTCAACGGAATAATATAAAATGAAAGCCAGAGTGAAAAAAAATTCCTTCTGGCCCTTATTTTCTGGTTTTAGTTTCATGAACTGTTTCTCTTTTGCCAAAATTTTACTTCATGGAAGAAACGATTCTTGCGGTATCTTCAGCAATTACAAGTTCTTCATTGGTTGGCACCACCATGATTTTGCCGTTAGAGCCATCCTTTGAAATCACTGCCATTTTTGATCGGAGGCCGGTGTTTTTTCTATCATCCAGTTCCAGGCCCAGAAAACCAAGATCACCACTCACTCCTCGTCTTGTAATATCGGCATTCTCTCCAATGCCTCCTGTAAAAATCAGTAAATCGACACCACCCATGGCAGCGGCATAAGCACCAATGTACTTTGTTACCCGGTAATCATACATTTTCAAACCCAAAATAGCTCTCACGTTACCTTTTTCGGCTTCCAGTTCTATTTCCCTCATATCGCTTGAGATACCTGTTACGCCTAACATACCCGCCTGTTTGTTAATAAGAATGTTCACGGAGTTGAGACCAATTTCTTCTTTATCCATCAGGAATGTGAGTACACCAAGATCCAAATCTCCTGTTCGGGTTCCCATAATCAATCCCTCCACAGGTGTAAAGCCCATGGATGTATCAACCGATTTACCATTCTTGATGGCGGCAACAGAAGCACCGTTACCAAGGTGGCATGAAATAATTTTCATGTCTTCTATATTTACCTTCAGAAATTCACAGGCTTTTTTGGCAACATACCTGTGGCTTGTTCCGTGAAATCCGTAACGACGAATACCATATTTGGTATAAAGAGAATATGGAATGCCATACATATAAGCGTAATCGGGCATTGTCTGGTGGAATGATGTATCAAAAACCGCCACCTGAGGAACACCGGGAAGGAGTGCCTGCATGGCAATAATTCCAGCAAGGTTGGCAGGATTGTGCAATGGCGCCAGTTCAATACATTTTTCTATTTCATGAAATACATTATCATCAATGAATGCGCTGTCACTGAACTGTTCTCCTCCATGTGCCACACGGTGTCCAACCGCATTGATCTCATCCAGGCTTTTAACGCATCCATGATTATCACTAATGAGAACTCCGAGAATATATTCAATACCATTCTGGTGATCCAGTATCTCCCCTTCAAGCATTACTTTTTCTCCCCCGGATTTTTCAAACTTCATAAAGGAACCTTTCAGTCCAATTTTCTCCACGATTCCTTTGGCTAAAAGTTCTTTGTTGGTCATGTTAAAGAACTGGTATTTGATGGAAGAACTCCCGCAGTTAAGAACCAATACTTTCATTTTTATTTTGCTTTTTTTTTAGTTAACCGTTTAATCAGATTAATATGCCGGTCAATCATTCAGAATTCTTCTGTTATTCTGATCATACACATAGAATCCTTTTTTTGTTTTTCTGCCCAGCTGGTTGGCACGAACCATTTTCTTGATAACCGGGGGCGCTTTATATCTTGTATCTCCAAATTCACCGTAAAGGTTTTCCATCCATCGGAGTACCTTATCCAGTCCTATCTTGTCTGCCATTTGAAATGGCCCCAGTTTGGAACCAAATCCAGATGCCATTGCCAGGTCTATATCTTCCTTCCTGGCCACACCTTCGATGAGAATCTGGCATGCTTCGTTCAAAAGAACAACAAAGAGACGAACACTGATAAGCCCCGGTGATTCTTCCACGGGGATTACCACCTTGCTCATCAGTTTACCGAATTTTAATACCTTTTCATAGGCTTCATCAGAAGTATTGAGGCCTCTTACAACTTCGAGGATTCTTGCATCAGGCGCGGTGGTAGAAAAATGCAGACTCACGCATCGCTCACCGTGCTTAAGTTCGGAAGAAAGCTCAGTGATAATAATCGTTGTAGAGTTGGTCGCAATAATGGCATCGGGGCGTACATACTTTTCTATCTTTTTAAAAACCTCCTTACGGATACCAATCGCATTTTCGCGGGATTTTGAAAGAATGGATTCAATTACCATGTCACAATCCTTCAAATCCTCATAATTAAGCGTACCCTTGATCCTTGAAAGTATACTTCGTTTTTCCCCGGGAGTCATCCCCCACCGTTCAATCATCCGGTCAAGTTCCCGGCTCATCTCGTCCATCGCATGCTTAATTGCCTGCTCAGAGATTTCAATGAATATTACTTCCATACCCCTGCAACTGATTATGCGGGCAATTGCCTGTCCTGTTGATCCGCAGCCAACAAGCCCGATTTTGGAAAAAAGGGTTTTTGGTTTATCTTTTTTACTCAGCCCATATTTTTCAATGGGTTCAACAATTAATTCAGCCATTTTAAATCGTTATAATAAATTGTTTTATATTCCAGCAGCCTGGTTAGCAGTGATTGCAACCAGGTTAACAATATCACTTACAGAACAACCTCTTGAAAGGTCGTTGATTGGAGCTGCCATACCTTGCAATACCGGGCCCACGGCTTCGGCATGCGCCAGTCTTTGCACGAGTTTATAGGCAATATTCCCTGTTTCCAGTGTTGGGAAAACAAGAACATTTGCCTTCCCTGCAATTTCACTGCCCGGAGCCTTGCTTTTTCCAATAGATTCAATAATTGCAGCATCGGCCTGCAATTCCCCGTCAATTTTCATATCAGGAGCCATTTCCCTGGCAATTCTTGTGGCGTTAACTACCTTGTCTACCATTTCGTGTTTTGCACTCCCTTTGGTAGAAAAGCTCAGCATGGCAATCCGTGGTTCAATGCCTGCAATTGCTTTTGCAGTTCTGCCTGTTGCAACGGCTATTTCTGCCAGTTCCCTCTCATTTGGATTCGGATGTACGGCACAATCGGCGAAAATCATCAGCCCGTCTTCACCAAACTCCCTGTTTTTTAAAATCATTAAAAATGCACCTGAAACTACACTGATGCCGGGCATGGTTTTTACATATTGAAATGCCGGCCTCAACACATCACCGGTTGCGTTCATGGCACCTGCAACCTCTCCGTCAGCATCACCTGCCTTAATCATTAGGGTAGCATATACAAGCGGGTTATCCAGTTGTTTCAGTGCCTCCTCCCTTGTAAGCCCCTTTTCCCTTCGTATCTCAACCATTAAGTCGGCATACCTGTCCCTGTCATGAGAAATAACAGGATCAACAATAACTGCCTTTTCAATATGTTTTAGTTTAAGATCACCTGCCATCCTGAAAATTTCTTCCCGATTGCCCAACAAGATCACAAAGGCCAGATTTTCTTCCATAATCTGATCTGCAGCCTTCAATGTTCTTTCTTCAGTGCCCTCCGGAAGAACTATCCTTTTGCTTGTTTTTTTTGCTTTTTCTTTGATCTTGTTGATTAAATCCATTGTATATCAACAATTTAATGTGATTTATTTTTGTGTTTCAAAGGTATGTAAAATTGTTGTTTTTTCTATTCAATTGGTATGATATTAATCATGCCTTTCTCCTTGTTTTTCAACATACCCCGGGAAGTAAAACCTTTATCATATTAAAATTTATAGTTATTTGCATATGTGTTTAAAATCTGTGATCTCTGCACAACTATTTTAATAAACCCTTGCTATGAATCTGGATTTAATTTTGGACTTACTTTGGAACGATTATACAACTTAAAACCCTTCGGTTAAAAAGGTTCACGATTTAATTTGTGCGGAGGGTGAAAGTGTTTTGAATGACAACATTGCTTTTCGCACATTTAACCACAGGCACATTGGAATTGATATTCTTGCCAAATCATTTGTTAAGGCAGGTTATGAGCCCCGGGGAGAAAATCATTTTGAAGAAAAGAAACTTTTTGCCCGTCATTTCGAGCATAAAAGTATTAAAACGGCCTCCAGGGTATTTATAAGTGAATTACTTACAGAGAACTTCAGTGAGTTCCTGCGGGAAACTGTTACAAAATGGATTGACTCTATTCCGGAACAACTTCAGAAATCAGATGAATTGCTTTTTGCAGGAACCAGTTGGACTATCCCCTCCTGGGAGGTTTACAACAGGCTCAGGGAAGAATCCGAGTATGCAGGCTGGTTGTATGTGAATGGTTTCAGAGCTAATCATTTTACCGTAAGCATCAATTCCCTGAAAAAATATAACACCATCGAGAAAGTAAACCAGTTCATAAAAGACAATGGTTTCAGAATGAATAGCTCAGGTGGTGAAATAATGGTACACCGCAGGAACTTTTGCAGCAAAGCAGCACCATGTCAGAAACCATTCCGTTTCGTTTTGTCGAAGGTATTTATGAAATTCCCGGGTGTTATTATGAATTTGCAATTCGTTATCCTGACAGTGACGGTAAGTTGTACAGTGGATTTATTGCAAAATCTGCTGACAAGATTTTTGAAAGTAATGATTTCAAAAAAAAATAATTATAAGGGCTACCCCGTCAATTGGCAAACAATTAAAAATAAGATTGTATACTTGCAGGAGTCAAGTAGGGGAAAATGGCCACCAACACTTCCGAAAGCCAACTAGCTGAATTAAAGAATTGCCTGGAGGGTGAACTTTATACCGATATGGTTCACCGTTTGATTTATGCCACCGATGCCTCCATTTTCAGGGAGGTGCCGCTTGCTGTCTGTTATCCGCATCACAAAGAGGATATTATTTCAATCATCCGTTTTGCCGGGGAGCATAAAATGCCGATTATTCCGCGCGCGGCCGGCACATCACTCGCGGGTCAGGTTGTTGGGAACGGAATTGTGGTGGATATCTCCAGGCACCTTAATAAAATTCTCCGGCTGAACACGGAAGAATGCTGGGTAGAGGTTGAACCGGGTGTTGTTCTGGATGAACTCAATTTATTTTTACAGCCCCACGGATTGTATTTCGGACCGGAAACCTCTACTTCAAACCGCTGCATGATTGCCGGCATGGTAGGAAACAACTCCTGTGGTGCGCATTCCATTATTTATGGCAGTACCAGGGAACATACCGTTTCGGCAAATGTAATCCTGAGTGACGGAACAGAGGCATGCTTTGCACCTCTCAGCAGGGAGGAATTTGCAGAGAAATGCAGGGGTGATAAACTGGAGAATGAAATTTATAGGTACCTGAAAGGGATACTTTCCGACAAGAAAAACCAGGAGGAAATAAGAAGTAACTTTCCTGCCCGGGAAGTCAAAAGACGAAACACCGGCTATGCGATCGACATCTTGCTGGAATCCTCACCATTTAAAGAAACGGATACACCCTTTAATCTCTCCAGGCTGATTGCAGGCTCAGAAGGAACTCTTGCTTTTATTACATCGGTTAAACTGAATCTTGTCCCCTTGCCTCCGCCGGTAAAAGGACTAATCTGTCCGCATTTTGCCCTGCGTGAAGAAGCATTTCAAGCCAACCTGGTTGCTCTTAAATATAGTCCGGGTGCTGTGGAGATGATGGATCATATTATACTGGATTGTACAAAAGATAATCTTGAGCAGCAAAAAAACAGATTCTTTTTGAATGGCGAGCCCGCTGCCGTACTGATTATTGAATTTGCAGCAAATACAAAGGAGGAAATTACCGGTAAAATGGATGCCATGCAGGCAGATTTGAAGGCTGCAGGACTGGGATACCATTTCCCCCGGATATTTGGATCCGATATACCAAGGGTCTGGAATCTGCGTAAAGCAGGGCTGGGTGTTTTATCGAATCTTCCCGGTGACGCAAAACCCGTTTCCCTGATTGAGGATACCGCGGTAAGCCCTGAAGTTCTGCCGGCCTACATGGAAGAATTTGAAGAGATCCTAACAAAATACAATAAAAAGTGTGTGTACCATGCACATATCGGTTCAGGTGAGTTGCACCTGAGGCCTGTGCTCAACCTTCGCGATCCGGCAGAAGCGGAAATTGCGCACCAGATTGCCACTGATGTAGCACTGCTGGTTAAAAAATATCGTGGCTCACTGAGTGGTGAGCATGGCGACGGCCGTTTGAGAGGCAGTTATATACCTTTGGTTCTCGGAGAGCATAATTATCGACTTCTACAAGGTGTAAAAGAAGCATTCGACCCTCATTATATTTTCAACCCGGGTAAAATTATCAACGCTCCTTCCATAAAGGAACATTTGCGGGTGGTTCCCGGTGAGCCAGTCAGGGAAATTAAAACCTGGTTTGATTTCTCCAAAGAGGGTGGCATTGTCCGCGCTGCTGAAAAATGCAATGGCTCGGGTGATTGCCGCAAATCGGAAATAATTGGCGGCACCATGTGCCCCAGTTTTATGGCAACCCGCGACGAAAATACCACAACCAGGGCAAGAGCTAACCTGCTGAGGGAATTTTTACAGAATTCCGGTAAAAAGAACCCTTTTGATCATCCTGAACTCTATGAAATTCTGGATTTGTGTCTTTCATGCAAGGGATGTAAGTCAGAGTGCCCTTCCAATGTGGATATGGCAAAACTGAAGTCGGAATTTCTTCAGCATTATCACGAAGCCAACGGGGCACCGTTGCGGGCACACCTCATTGCCAATATAGGAAAACTGAACAAAATAGCATCTGTTTTCCCCTCTGTTTTTAACTACTTTGCCGGGAACTGGGTAACTTCTTCACTTATTAAGAAGTTCGCAGGTTTTGATCAAAAAAGAAGCATTCCATTGCTGTACAATGTTACCCTTAAGAAATGGGCAAAAAAGAATTTAACACTTTTAAATCCTTCCAGCCCAACAGGTGTCGTACACCTGTTTGCCGACGAATTTACCAATTACAACGATACCAATATTGGAATTAAAACCATACAATTGCTAACAAAACTCGGGTACCATGTCAATATTCCAGGTATAAGTGACAGCGGCCGGGCATCAATTTCAAAGGGGTTTCTGCGCAAAGCACGAAAAACTGCCGAATCCAACCTGGATATACTGGATCCTATTATTTCAGAAAAAAGCCCCCTCCTGGGGATTGAGCCATCAGCCATATTGTCTTTCCGGGATGAGTATCCTGATTTGGTAACAGAAAAGTATAAGGCAAAAGCGAAAAAAATTGCAGGAAACAGCTTTATGATTGAGGAGTTTCTTTCAGGTGAAATAAAAAAAGGGGCAATCCCTTCTCCTGCATTTAAGAAGGATAAACTGAAAGTAATTCTGCACGGACATTGCCAGCAGAAGGCCATTGCCTCCGTGCAGCCAACGAAAGATATGCTGAACTTTACCGGAAGATATGAAATAGAAGAAATAAAAACGGGCTGCTGTGGTATGGCCGGATCGTTTGGTTACGAAAAAGAGCATTATGATCTTTCCATGAAGGTAGGCGAACTTGTATTATTTCCGGCTGTTAAAAATGCAGGCCAAAACACTTTAATCGCAGCCCCGGGCACCAGCTGCCGGCACCAGATTAAAGACGGCACAGGAAAATGTGCTTTACACCCTGTGGAATTGTTGCTGGACGCTTTGGCAGATTAAACTTTTTGCTGTTCTCACTGTTAATCTGTATATTAAATTGATTTGATATGAAAGCAATTATTATCAGTAAATATGGTGCCCCTTCCGTTTTGCATGAAGGAAGTATTCCCGTTCCCGCAATAACAAACACTGAAGTGCTTGTAAAGGTATTTGCTGCATCTGTTAATCCGGTCGATTACAAAATACGGAATGGGTCCCTGAAATTTCTTACAGGTTCAAAGTTCCCCAAAGTTCTTGGAGGCGACATCGCAGGAACAGTTGAAAAGGCGCCGGAAAACAGCCGTTTTAAACCCGGTGATAAGGTTTACGGAATGTTATCCTTCAAGGGCGGAGGATATGCTGAATATGCAGCAATACCTGAAAACTCCCTTGCTCCTGTCCCTTCAGGGCTAAGTTTTGCTGAAGCAACTGCTATTCCTCTTGCGGGTCTTACTGCTTTTCAGTCGCTTATATACAAGGGTAGGCTTGGCAAAGGAAGCAGAGTTTTAATCATTGGAGCATCCGGTGGTGTCGGGCATTTTGGTGTGCAGATTGCCAAGGCTTACGGGGGCGTTGTAACGGCTGTTTGCAGTGGCTCAAACACCGAATTTGTAAAATCTCTTGGAGCCGATGAAGTAATTAATTACGAAAAGATGCCTGTAGAATCACTGGAGCAGAAATTTGATATTGTGTTTGACGCCGTTGCTGCAGGATCTATGGCCAGGTACCGGAAATTACTCGCAGACAAAGGAATTTATATTAACACCCTGCCCGGTCCGGGCATCCTGCTCAGGCAGTCATTTAATTTTATTTCCGAAAAAAAAGCCTATGCCATTATGACCAAACCTGACGGAGGAGATTTGGAAATAATCTCCTCCCTGGTATTTCAGAAAAAATTAAAGCCATTCATTGAGAGCACTTATCCCATGGAACATATAAAGGAAGCACATGAGAGAATAGAAAGTCACAGGGTAAGAGGAAAAATTGTCATACAAATACAAACCTGATTTACTCGTTTACCGTACGCCGGTATTTTATTCATAACTGAGGAATCTCATTTGGAATTCTTGCCTGAAGTATTAGATTTGCAGCACCTCAAAACAGTGTGCTTTTTTAATACTTTCATATATTGATTGAACCGTATGTATTATAAAAATACGAATTGCAGGAATATTCAGGGACTCAATAAAATTGGTGCAACAGACAGCAGTTGATGAACACTCATTCAACATTCCATTTCATCGTTATAAAATTAGTTTTAATAGGTATTATGGAACACCTATATTGTTGATTTTATTATCATTATGTTTGTGTTTTTCTAAAAATGGGTGGTTCATTTCATGAATAGTTCACAATATAAAAACTTTGCCACATGAGTGTTTATCTTATTGTAGTTCTTGGTTATTTTACCCTCATCACCCTGATTTCTCTTTTGACCAAGAAAATAGCCAGCCGGTCGGCAGCCGACTTCCTAATAGCCGGAAGGAATCTTGGTGTTATTACTTGTGCAGTTGTTGTTGCAAGTGAATGGCTGGGTGGCATGAGTACCATTGGTGTGAGCGAAAAAGCCTTCCTCACAGGTACCATGCAGCCTATACTATACAACATTTCCACTGCCATTGGCATGATTATCATTGGTTATACCGTTGCCAGGCATTACCGTAAGAACGATGTTCACACCGTGAGCGAGATGCTCGAAAAGCTGTTTGGACGACGTGCCCGTGCCATATCTGCCATTGCATTCCTATTCGCATATATTGTACTTGCTTTTGTACAACTTCAGACAGCCTCCAGCGTGATTTCGGCTATGTTTGGCACACCCTGGGTCTGGTCAGTTGTAATTTCATCCGTTGTAATAACCATTTACACCTACATAGGTGGCATGCATGCCCTAGCTATTACCGGTATTATTCATGTAATAGTGATGTTTTTTGGCATTGGCACTGCTGCCATTATCGGTGTAAATGATATAGGCGGACTGGCTGCACTGAAAGAAACACTTGTGGCCGGAGATTCTCCGCAAAACCTATATAATCCGTTCAGCGGAGGCCTCAGTTATGCATGGAGTTTAATTCTCGGAGGTGTATTGGGTGGCATGGCAGGACAGGCAAGTATTCAGCCCATTTTTGCAGCCCGATCTGCCGATATTGCTAAAAAAGCTGCCATCCTGTCTTCTATTATCATAGCACCCTTTGGCATCATGGTAGCATTGCTGGGACTTGTAGCCAAAACAGGTAATTATTTTGATATTACTACAAATGCATCCCCTTTGTGGGATGTAACGCACAATGCGATTATTCCCAAAATGGTACTTCCAACCCTGATGGTTACCCCTGAGTTTATTCACCCTGTCTTGGGTGGGATTGCACTGGCCGGCATTCTGGCAGCTATTTTATCCACAGTGGGGCCTGTTAATTTTGCTGTCGTAACAATTGCAACCAAGGATATTTACCACGGAATCATCAACAAAACAGCAGTGGACAAAAAGCTTATATCCACAGCCCGACAGTTGGTAATCGTTGTGAACCTGGTCACAATTCCACTTGCAATATATTCTACGGGAGCTATTTTGAACCTGGCCTATATATCATACGGTATCAGGGCAATTGGTGCAATAGTTATCATGCTTGGAATTTATCAGAAAGGATGGATTTCAACCAGTGGAGTAAGGTTCGCATTCGTGGGCGGAACGATAGCAGTAGTCTTAAATATCATTGCCAAGAAGGCTGGACTTCTTGACATCGAAGACACATATGTTGCGGTGGCAGCGGCAATTCTTTTTATCTTTATAGGAAATTTTTACAATTACCTGAAGAAGAAAAACAATGAGGTAACTGAAAAAAAGCCAACTTAGAAAAACCTGACAAACCCTATGCATAAGAAACCTTTAAGCGAATACAAAGTACTTGAACTTGCCAATGTTCTGGCAGGTCCAAGTATCGGCATGTTTCTTGCCGAACTGGGTGCCACAGTCATTAAGGTGGAGAATATAAAAAGTTGCGGGGATGTTACCAGGCACTGGAAGCTCACAACGGAAGATCCTGCCAATGATATTTCCGGCTATTTCTCCAGTGTAAACTGGGGTAAAATGAGCATAGCCCTGGATTTATGCCAGCAGGAAGGACTTAATATTATATACTCACTGGCAAAGCAATCTGATATTATTTTGTCAAGTTACAAGCCAGGAGATGCCGAAAAACTGAAGGTTGATTACAAGACACTCGCCGGGTACAACGAGAAAATCATTTATGCGCACATTACCGGTTATGGCATGGATAATCCACGTGCCGGCTACGATGCAATCATTCAGGCTGAGACGGGATTTACCTTCATAAATGGAGAACCGGATGGTAAACCAACCAAGATGCCGGTAGCCCTGATGGATGTTCTTGCTGCCCACCAGTTAAAAGAGGCCATTTTACTGGCCATATTACAAAGAGAAAAAAACGGCAAGGGGGAATGCCTTGATGTGTCACTGTTTCATTCCGGTATAGCTTCGCTGGTAAACCAGGCGGCAAACTGGCTCGTAGGAAGAACCATTCCTAAAAGACTTGGTTCCGATCATCCCAATATCGTGCCCTACGGTACCATTTTTACCACTTCAGACAAAAAAGAGATTGTACTGGCTGTAGGCACAGACAGGCAATTCCAGGAATTATGTAATCTATTGGGCAATCGGGAATTGGCTTACGACGATGATTATGTAACGAATTTCAACCGGGTAAAGAACAGCGCTGCAATCAAGGATATTTTGCAGAAACTCATTTGCAATTATTCACGGGAGGAAATCCTTGAAATGCTGAAGGATAAAAAAATTCCAGCAGGGGGAGTATTCAATATGAAGGAGGTATTTGAAATGCCCGAAGCAAAGGAGATGCTTATGGAACAACCGCTTTCGGAATCATCCTTTATCAGGGGATTGCGTACAGTTGCATTCAATGCCAGTCATTTTGAAACTGAAAGACAGCTTTCCCGGCCCCCGCATTATGGTGAACACACAAAAGAAATAATGGAAAAATTCCTGGGATTTAACCAGGCAACAATACAATCCTATCTTGAGAAAGGAATTATTCATGCAAAACCAGTCAAATAACAATATGGTACTAATTGACGGCTCCCGTTTGATGATTGAGGCATTGGCACGGGCTGGTGCCGACTCATTTATCGGATACCCTATTACCCCTGCCAATCTTTTATACTCGTATGGCAGCCAGAGAATGCCATTTATGATGCCGGCACCTGATGAGATCACTACACTGCAATGGATGGCAGGATTATCAACAACAGGAGGTATTCCAGTAACTGCCACTTCCTTCCCGGGCTTTGCTCTTATGATTGAAAGCGTGAATATGGCTTTCATGATGGAACTGCCCATGGTAATTATCCTGGTTCAGCGGCTTGGACCTGCCACCGGTACTGCCACCTGCGGGGCACAAGGGGATTTAACACTTTTGAGGGGAATGATATCAGGGGGCCACCAACTGCCGGTTTTGTGTACATCTGATTTTGAGGATTGCTGGAAGCTGGGAGCCAAAGCAGTGGAAGTTGCAGTAAAATTGAGAACTCCTGTGGTTTTGCTAACCTCCAAGGAGGAAGTAATGACACAGAAGAGTTTTGATATGGGTAAGCTGGATGAAATTCAGCCAGTTAAAAGAGAATATTACCAGAGCAACCAGATTTATGAATCTTATAAGGCAGGGGAATTTCCTGTTCCTGAATTTTTACCGGTAACAAACGACAAACACCAGGTAAGAATCAACGCCTCAACACACGACAATTTGGGAATACTTCAGCACAGTACCGAAGCTGCCCTTGCCAATACCATCAGGCTTGAAAACAAAGCAAGGATGCTGCTGAAAGAATACACCGAATTCAGCTACCATGAAGCTTCCGGAGGAGAAACCCTGGTTATTTCTTATGGCATAACGGCTGAGTCGGCAACAGAGGCAATTGCTTTGAGTAGGAAAAGGGGAAGGCCAGTTTCACTGCTCATTCCCAAAACACTTTTGCCAGTCCCGGCTATTTACAGCAGCATTTTAAAAAAGTATAAAAAAGTAGTTGTTGCCGAAGAAAATATCAATGCACAGTTTTGCAACCTTCTTTTCGGGGAAAATATTCCGGCCCATGTTGTACCGGTTGGTGCTATTGGCAAAATGATTACCCCTGAACAAATATTAAAGGAGATTGAATCATGACAACCGGATTGCTGAAAACCACCGAATTGCCCTTTTGCAAAGGCTGCGGGCACGATTTAATTGCAAAAAATACAGTTAAGGCACTTGACAAACTCGGGTACAAACCACTGGATGTAATCATGGTGACTGACATTGGTTGTCATGGAATCATTGACAAATGCCTGAATACACATACTGTTCACGGCCTGCACGGGCGCTCGGTTGCACTGGGTGCCGGAATTACTTTTGGAATTCAACATCCTGGCAAAAAAGTAATTGTATTTATTGGCGATGGTGGGGCTACCATTGGCCTGCAGCACATTCTGGAAGCAGCCCGCCTTAACCTGGATATGACAGTGGTGCTGCACAATAATTATCTCTATGGAATGACGGGTGGTCAGACCAGCGGGCTCACCCCACACGGTTTTGTAACAACAACATCAGCGGATGGCAATCCCTTTGCAGGGTATGATTTATGTGCCCTGTCGCATACCTCGGGAGCATCATACGCAGCAAGGGTAACAGGAATCGGCGATATTTCGGATAGTATGGCCGAAGCCTTTCAGGTGAAGGGATTTTCACTTGTAGAGGTCCTGGAAATCTGTCCAAGTTATGGTGTAAAACTTAATCCGAAAAGAAAACTAACTGAAATAGTTGAAAGCAGCGGGAAGGCAATTGGTGTGTGGAAAAATAAAAGATCTCCATTCGGAGCAGAGCAGGGAAAAAAGACGGATAATTTACTGCAGGCTGTTAAGCCCGTCGAAACCAGATTCAATAATATGCTCACAGAGCCACTTTCTATGGTTTTAAGTGGTTCTGCAGGTGAAGGGGTGCAACTTGCAGCCACACTACTTGCTAAAGCTGCAATGAAAGCGGGTTGCCACGCCACGCAAAAGGGCAGTTACCCTGTTACCGTGGGTGTTGGCTTTTCGACCGCTGAAATAAATCTATCAGGTGACGAAATCCATTTCCATGGTATTGGAACCCCTGATGTAGCAATTATTACTTCTTCAGATGGACTCGGGCACAGCAAAAAGCGCATTCAAAACATGCAAAAGGGACTGTTGCTCATCGACGAAAGCCTTGAAACACCTGAAACAAAAGCCAAAGTGCATAGGTTTGATTTCAGACAGATTGGTGCAAGAACTGCCTGCCTTTTCGCCATTTTTGCCTGGATAAAAATCTCCGGTATCCTGCCTATGGAGTCTATGTACAGTGCGATTGAAGAAGCAGGTCTTGCAGAAAAGATGCCACTTGAAAAAATCAGGACTTTACTGGAAGCTGTAAGGGCTTAAAAGAAATAAGTCACGGTAAACAATACCCTTGTATTGCTGACTTCTTCTGAATTCAGCACTTTCAGGTTATTATCCCAGGTGCTTCCATATGCTGCAGCAGTATGTTCGACTTCTGCCCCAAACTTAACTGCTCCGTTGTTGTAGAATAAGCGCGGCGCTATTCTGTAAACATAATCAATATTGAATCCCCTTCCGAAAAAATGAATTTCAGGTATAATAAATTCAACTTTCTCTGCTGAACCAAGGTTTTTGGTGTATCCAGCAAAAACTCCGGGTTCAAATTTGTTAAGATTAAAATGGTAGGAAAGCCATCCAGATGCTGTCCTAATTGGAGTGTATTTCCATAGTACATTTGTTGTAAACCATGGGTAACTCAAGTTCTTCACCGCATAACCTCCCAGCATTAAAACATCATGGAGATTTTCACCATAAATAAATTGTGTTCTTACAGAATGTTTTTGTCCAGAAGCTTTAAGGAAAAAATGAAATGATTTACCTGAAATTTTCTCAACAGTTTTTCCATGGTATGTAATAAAGGGAAACCCTGATGAGGTGAATTCCTGAAACAACAAGGGTTGTATCATTTTATACCCTGCACCAGCCCCCGCCAGAAATTCAGTGTTGGTTTCAGGATTATTTTTCTGATAGTATAGCTTTAATTGCAGCTCGGGTATTCCACTGTTCCTGAGGTATTCGGCACTTGGTCCGTTTGGCCCGTTGCTTGCATAATCCCTCTGAGAAAGTGCGGCCAGCATAAATTCAAAACCGCCTGGTTTATATGTGAATCTCACCTGGGGATTCCGGGCAAAAGGATGAAAAGGTGCACCCATGTTAAAAGATACCGTTCCGGGCAAACACTCTGTTAAAAACATGGGATTCCAGTACTGACCAATCATCAGTTCTGCCTTTTTCCAGTTAAGTTTTGTGATGGCATGCCTTAACCTGAACCCGTTGATGTCAGTTTCACTGTGTCCGAAAAAATCAGCTTCAAACAGTGCTGAGGATTTTGCTCCAAATACCTCAGGACCGGAAATATTACCGTTCAGTCTTGTTGAGATGGACAGCATGGTAAGTCTGGACTGATCATTGATATCTTTGCCTGCCACATCATATTCAACAGGCTTGGGAAAAAAGTTAAAATATCCTTCCCGGGAAGCGGTGGTTTGCCTGCTGTCGTAAAAAATATCATTTCGTACAAAACCACTAAAGGTGATTCTGATTTTTTTTGACTCATCTGCCTCCTTCGAAAATGCGGAAGATACTATAGTCAAAAAACATAACAGAAGAATTAATCTTTTAATAGGCAAATACAAGGTGTTATAAAAAATTGAAAATATTTTTTGAATGACTAAACATGAATGGAAAATTTATCCCAGTCGGGTCCAACATCAAACTGGCTTCTGAAATTTTTCAGCATGGCAGCATCAAGATTTGCCTCGCATGTAAATTCCTTTTCATCCTCTGCACGGCAAATCACTTTTCCTTTTGGATCAATGATTTGCGAGGCACCTGAATGCGGTACCCCGTTGCCATCGTCCCCTACCCTGTTTACACCAATAACATAAGCCAGGTTTTCCATCGCGCGGGCAGCAAGCAGGGTTTCCCATGCCCAAACTCGCTGTTGCGGCCAGTTGGCAACAAAAATCAAAGCATCGTATTCATAATACCCCTGTGCATAATTATTATGGCACCAAACGGGAAATCTGAGATCATAGCAAATGAACGGGCAAATTCTCCATCCTTTCAAATCCACCGTAAGCTTTTGATTGCCTGGGGTATAGATATTATTTTCCCCTGCAATACTGAACAAATGCTTTTTATCATAACCTGAATATTCACCGTCAGGGCGCATCCAGATGAGCCTGTTGAAGTACTGTCCGTTTTCCTCCGTTATAATACTGCCTGTTATTGCCGTGTTTGTCTCCGCGGCCATTTTACGCATCCAGTGAATTGTTTTTCCATCAGGCTTTTCGGCAAGTCTATCAGGTTGCATGGAAAAACCCGTGGTAAACATTTCGGGCAGCACAACAAGGTCAGCCTGGGCCAGGCTGTATATTTTCTCCTCAAAGGCTGCCAGATTTGCATCCACATCTTCCCAAACCAGATTTGCCTGCAGGGCTGCAACTTTTAAGAAGGGTTCCATTGTTTAACGACTAATCAATATTCCCAATTGAAAACTTTTCAGGATACTTTGGCGTAATATCTTTGAAAAAAAGCTTGATTTTCCGCATATCGGCATCTTCGTCATCTGTGGGAAAAAACGGCTCACCAATCCCAACCACTTTTCTTTTATAATCAAAATAACCTGGTAAAACCGGTACACCGGCTGCCTTTGCAATACGGTGAAAGCCTCTTTTCCACTCCGTTACTTTTTTCCGGGTGCCTTCGGGAGTAATTGTGAGAATAAACTTCTCACTTTTACGGATTTCTTCTGCCATTCGTTCCACAATGTCAGTTTTTCTCTGCCTCTCAACCGGCACACCTCCAATGGCCTTAAGTACAAAACCCAGGGGAAAAAAGAAAAGTTCTTTCTTGATCATAATTTTCGCTTTAATTCCCATAGAAAAATAGAATAACCGGCCAATGATGTAATCCCAGTTGGAGGTGTGTGGAGCCACCACAACAACAAATTTTTTCATTGCAGGCACATTCCCTTCAGATTTCCATCCTGACAGCCAGAGAATAAGACGGCTGATATATTTCATCGATAAGGCTTGCTGGTTAATACATAAAAAAGACCACCGGTAAAACCGGTTATTTCGTTCGTTCAGGTGAGCAAATATATATAAAAAAGAGTCGTTAACTGAAAACAGGCTGAAAAGGTTGTCAACAATTATTTTCTTCTGTCGGGGCGTTTGAAACCCTGG
Source organism: Bacteroidota bacterium (assembly GCA_037446695.1). GTDB lineage: Bacteria > Bacteroidota > Bacteroidia > Bacteroidales > PUMT01 > JBBIHY01. The sequence continues at coordinate 32,376 of JBBIHY010000002.1, read as the reverse complement.
CGTTCCATTTTACCCCAGTTTCTGCGGCCCAACAGAAAGTCAATATTGCCCTTCACTGCCCAGGCAACTGTCAGCGGGTGATAAATGAATGGCTCAAGGAATGCTGTTCCGATAAGTTTAAGCACATCCCTCTTCCTTTCATATTTATGGAAAGTCATCTCCTCGAACAAAACTGCCCACACAGTGAGGGACACTGCAAAGGTATACACAAATGAAAAGAGTAATAAAACAAAGGGCCAGTTGGGGTTACTGAATATGACAAAAAAGATAAACCATGTGAGTCCGAGAAACTCAACCACGGGGGCCAGCCATTCAAAGAAAAACCAGTAAGGATAGCCAAGCATTCCAAACCTTCCGTATTTTGGCCTGAAGAATATTCGTTTATGAGCAATCAGGGTCTCTGCTGTGCCTCTTGTCCAGCGGTTTCTTTGTCTTCCCAGAACTCTGATGTTCTCAGGCACTTCAGTCCAGCACAAGGGATCGGGAATATATGTTACCACATATTCCTGGTTGTGTTCTGCCATATATCTTCGCATCCGGACAACAAGTTCCATGTCCTCACCAACGGTTTCTGTACTGTAACCGCCGCATTTTATGACCACCTCACGGTCAAACATACCCAGTGCTCCTGAGATAAGTAATAGCCCATCCAGTCTTGACCATGCCATACGCCCCATGAGGAAAGCCCTGGTGTATTCAAGAACCTGCACCCTGGCCAGGAAACTTTTTGGAAGGTGAATTTCTCGAATCTGCCCTCCGGATATCTCACATGAATTGGCAATTCTCACAACTCCTCCTGTTCCAATCACCTTTTTACTTGTTTCTTCCATAAAGGGCTTCACCATTTTCAGCAAAGCATCAGGTTCCATGATGGAATCCACATCAATGCTCACTATCAGCTTGTTCCTTGACACATTGATGCCTGCATTCAGTGCATCTGATTTACCTCCGTTTACCTTATCAACTACGGTGAGATTCTTAAATGACTTATTGCGGGATTTATAAACACCCCGAATTCTTTTACAGGGAATTCTGTAATCAAAGAAATAATTCACCCTTTCCAGATCATAAGCTTGGATAATCAGTGCAAGCGAATCATCAGTGCTTCCGTCATTCACCACAATCACCTCAAAATTGTTATAATAAAGAGATAAAAGGGCTCTCACATTTTCCACTATAGTTTTGTGTTCATTATAGGCCGGGGCAATTACCGAAACAGATGGTGTGAGTGGTGAAAGGATAAGTGAATTATAATTTACATAACTGTTTTTCCTAAGGTAATTTCTCAGGGTAGCGGCAGAATATATAGCAAGAACCACATAGGCCGTGAAGATAAAAATCGTAAGAACCAGTATGAAGTTCCTTATTACAAGCAATATAAGATCAAATACTTCTGCCATACGTCATATTCTTTTATCCAGCACATGCTTGATAATAATCTGGTAGTTCTTATAATCCGACTGCATGAGTTTTTCAAGAGCCTGTTCTCCAACTTCTCCAATTTCATATATGGCTTTTGTAGCCTCAATCTGCAACTGAACATCATCTTCCTTATCAAGTACAAGTTTCAGAAAATTCAAAACCAGTTCATCGGGCATATTACGCATTGCCTGCAAAATAGCCAGGCAGTTTTCATAAGTCTCATTTTTATAAATATGTTTGAATTGAGGCAGGGCTTCCCTGACCTTCAGCCGCCCGAGCACAAAAATCGCCATACCCCTAATCTCCTCATCAGGGTATTCAAGAAGAGGAATGATTTTCTCCCAAACTCTTCTTTGTTCAAAAACATTTATCATCCTCAGGGCAAACAGGATAACAGTACGGTTGGGGGAGTTCAGCCACCGGGAAAAGTCAGGTAATTCCAGGTTGTGTGCAATTATCATTTCCTGCACATTAATTTGTTCCCATAAGGTAAATGGCCTTTTTATGTGGTCAAGAAATGAAAACCTGTCTTCGTCATTTAACCTTACCAATGCCAGTTGGGCCTCCATTCTCACAATGGGGTTGCGATTCTGAAGACAGCGGATAATTTCATGGTTCACCCTCCTGATATTCATGAAAGCGAGTTCCCTGAATCCCTTCACCTTAATATGCCATTTTGATGAAAATACCCTCATCTCAGAATCAACATCCAGGTTCAATTTGTAATATAAATCCCTCATCTTATCTGCGGCATCGCCGGAGAGATTTACCATCAGATCCTTCATCTCATCGGCCAGGATAACTCTTTTGAATGAATCGGCTGCTACAGCATTTATCTTGTCAATGATTTCCCGGGAGTTTCCTTCATCAAAAAGATAGTCCATCAGTTTTGTCTGGTATTTCTCCTTTAATTCCTGTCTTAGCTTGTCAAGATTCTGTAGCTTGTTCCTGTGAAACAATATGACAACCAGCAATATCACCATGGAGATTGTGGAATAAATAATTACCAGCAGGAGTGCCTGTATAAGAGTGGATGATTTCTTAAATTCCACATGCGGCAGAAGGTAATACATCCAGGTTTTTTTTGTTTTCCTTGCAATTAGTTTCATCTGATTCCGGGGAAATTCTTCATCCGGTTTCAATTGCAAGGCTCTTTCATAAAACTCAACCGCCTTGTCGTACTGGTTTAGCCTGAACGCCCAGTTTGCCCGCCGAATCATATTATCAAAATTTTCCTGTCTGCCCTCATTTATCAGAATAAGAGCAAGTGAATCGGCCATACGGAAACTTTCACTAATATCTGTATGTAAAGTATCCATGGCAATTGTATCAGATAGAGGAATGCTGTCAGATAATGCATGCCCTGAAGTAAAACAGGCAAACAGCAGGAAAACAGAAATATGTAAACGCAAGTTATTCACCCGGCATAGGACTGATTTCGTTTAGGATAAAATTTCTTCTTGACTTGATGAATGGTTTAAGTCCGGGTACATATCCACCCGGGTCATCAATATCCCCAAGATGCTCATAAATGCTTTTCTCAAATTCCTCGTTGCTAAACATCTTGTACGGGTCGTCATAAATGTATCGGCGCACCCTGACAGTCAGTTCATCCACCTTTGCCATTAATATTGCTTCCGGGAGTTTTTTCTCAAGAAGATTTCTTGCATAGCTGGTATAGAACGCCCTGTAAATCGAATTTTCAAATAATCTGTTTTGCAGTGGTCTGTTCACGCCATCATCGGCAATATAATAGAGGCTGAGGGTTTCTGCTGCCTTAAGTGAATGCCTCGGGTTCCAGGCGTTAAACGCATTGTTGCCATCAAAAGGAAGCCACTCGAACCGGTTGGCAGAAGCATTTTTATAAAGGAAAAAATTATGGACAAATTCTGTATTATAGGCATCAGAATTATAAAAGATATTTGTAATCGCCCATATCTTCAGCACATTCTCCACATTCAGATGCTTTTCCAGTTGTTTAGCATAATTGGCATCGGATAACCCGGATTTATTAATGGCCCTGATTAACTCTATTAAATCAGCCATTGCATTATTGCTATGCTTTGTTATATAGCTTCTCCTGTACTTATCCATATTATCACCGAAGTCCTCGAAAGTAGCAACAGGCTCTCCCTCATATAGACTTCCCTGGGCATTCCCAAATTCATTTTCCAGGAATCGCCTGTTTATTTCTTCAACAAGTGTGTACAATCCTATGTATTTATCATTCAGGTAAACTGCTGCGTGCGCAGTACGGGGTGCCGGCAGTTTTTCCATTCTCATGATATCAAAAAGAAGTTTCTCCCTTATCATGGTTGGATCATTGAAATTGTTATTCAGGTTGATAGTGGAGATTCCATGCAGGGTCTGTCCGGGAATGTACTGGTTGAATTTTATTTTAAATGATTTTTTAAGTTCGTGTGAATAATCAAAAGAAGATTGTCCTTTTAAGCGAAGACCAGAACTGTAAAAAGGTTTTCCGTTGAAAAAAACAGTTCCCTGCATGTATTGATTATTACCATCCCTTGTTTTATAGTAAATAAGTGAATCCCAGGCATTGGGTTGAAAAAAATAAATTCTAATCTCATGCACCTTTTTTGCATCAAATATCTCCGTGCTGGCTTTTGATTGTGTATTTGCATTTAAAACCAGCAGGAAGGTGAAAACAATTGCAAGAAATTTACGAATGGTAAAAAAGATGTTTAGCACTGGGAGATTACGTTGAATAACTGTTTCCATGTCATAGGGCTTATAGGTAAAAACGCAGGCTTGCACTTACAGAAAACCTGTCCCTTTTCATTCCCGGTATATATTCCTCGAAATCATATCCGAATGTGCCTCTGAACATAAAATCCTGCAAAAATGTTTTACTAAGCATAAATGATACTTTATTGCTTTTCAGCGTTGTCCTTTCAGCTGGGTCACTGTATAGTTCATCGGGAGAAATACCCGTGCCTATAGTAACTCCAATAAAATCATCAGCTGATTTGAAATACCTTCTTGCTGTGAGAAAACAGGACCTGGATATACCATTTTCCTTTGGAACAATGTATGGACGAAAGGAGAACCAATAATTCCTGTAATACTTACCTACCGATCCTGTGTAGAAAAAAAAATTGCTGTTCCAGTACAGGTATCTCATTCCAAGGGAGCCTTCAAATTTTCGCGGAAGTTTCTGGAATATTTCTAGACCGCCCCGGTGTATGGGAAAAGACTTTCCCAATCCGTAGGCATAATTCACAAAAAGATAGTTGGATGCCGAAAGTTTGGGATAAGTCTCCAGCTCAAACTGAACAGATGGGTTATCCTCGTATGGATTATCATTTGCCCAGGTCTGTGCCAGGTTGATTCTTCCAATCAAATGACCAAAGTTCAATCTTTTGCCATAACCCAAACCGGCCGAATGAAACCTTCTTTTATAAGGTGTACGGTGGTAATCGCCGCCATAATCAGCAAGAAAATAGTTTCTTCTGTTAAGGGGCAAAAAGGAAACCACACCCAGTGACCTGAGTAATTTAATGCCCTCCTCATTCTGTGGATCAATTTCAAGCAACTGTTCCAGGGTAATTCTGGCAGCATCGCTATCACTCATCCTCGCCTGGGCCCTGGCCTTCTTAAGTAAAAGCCCTTTGTCGTTTTCATTAAAAGAGAGCCCGATATTGCATAGCCTTATTGCTTCACTAAAATTTCCCGACCACATTTCTATGTCAGCCAGGGCATCAATTGCATCCCGGTACCCGAATCGCTTCTGCAAAACACCGTTTAAAACTACCCGGGCTGAATCATAATCGCTATCCCATGCCAGTGTGCGTCCAAAAAGGACTGCTGCATCATGGTAGTTGGAATTATTGGACAAAATGACCTGGCAAATCTCCCTGGCTTTTTCCCTCTCCCCCCCAAGAGCAGCGGAACGCGCTGTTTGAAACAATTCGTCGTTGTTCTGCCGCATTGGAGTTTCCTGGGCAGTTACCAATATATTGCCTGTGAAAAGTAAAAGGAGAGCGATCCATTTATATGTCTTCAAAAACTTCATGAATGCTCTCTTCTCATTAAAACATGTTTTACCTTAAATGAAATCATTTCAGGACTAAATGGTTTGGTGATGTATTCATCAGCTCCCATCTCAAAGGCCTGTTTTCTGATTTCCTCCACACCTACCCGGGTCAGCATGATGATCGGAATATCCTTATTCATCTCATTTCTTACCAGGTTTATCAGTTCCATTCCCGAGAAATAAGGCATATGCTGGTCAGTAATAAGAAAATCAATATCCTTACCGTTGCGGAGTATTTCGGCACCCTGCGAACCATCCAGAGCAGTAACAACCTGGTGTCCATCCTTTTTTAGTCTGTACTCAACGGCTTTCAGTGTAAGCATATCATCATCGCATACAAGGATTTTCATTTGCTCCGGGCCCTAACAGTTAAAATCACTTTTTAGTTGACGAACAGCTTCTGAAGTTAATTCCCTCACAATTTCCAGCAGTTTTGGTACCTCCTCCAGGTTCTTTGAGAAATGTATGTATTCTTCCAGCCTGTGAATTTCACTTTCAATTTCATGAATTCCAAAGAATGCAAAAGCAGGGGAGATCCTGTGAAGCAACTTACCAAGTTGCTTCCACTCAGCATTCAGAGCCATTTTCTGTGCATTTGCCAGGCTGGAGGGTATCTCATTGATAAAGATTTTCATCATTTCATTCATAAAATCCTCGTCATCTTCGGCAATTTCTTTCAGGTAATCCAGGTCATAAAACCTGCCATTTTCAGGTAAGCGGTCCGGGTTATTATAATTACCTCCCATATTTTGCCTTGCCGTTTCTTTTGAATAAAACTCAATCAATTCCCTTATTTCATCTTTTTTGTAGGGTTTCATCAGGTACTGATCAAATCCATTTTTCAGTAACTCAAGGCAATAGGTTCTGCCGGAATGAGCTGTAATTGCAACCACCGGGAGGTTTGATTTTGGGGGTAAAAATTCCTTTCGGATAATTCGCAGTGCCTCAATGCCTCCCAATACCGGCATTTCAATATCCATAAGGATTAAATCGAAATCCTTTTTCTTCAACAAATCAATGGCTTCTTTCCCATCAGATGCAAATTCAAAATTGACACCAAATGAGGTCATCAGGTTGTCGAGGAATAACCTGTTCAGCTCAGAGTCTTCAGCTATTAACACGTTGAACTGTTTCACACCGTGAAATTTTGGCTAAATATATTCAATAATTCATGAAATAGAAAGTTTAAGATACTTCAAATAAAGCTTTTAAAAGCATTTTACAATGATTCCTCATGCAATTATTAAATTTTATCCCATGAATAAAGTTACTTGTCAAAATACCGAATTTGAAAACAGAACCTATCAGGGAGAAAATTCGATTAAGAGATTTTTTAAAAGAGGAGCATAATAATTCCAGAAGAAATGTCTGTCATTGATTTCTTCTGAAACTGGGAATAATTTCGATGGATTTCCATCGCCCCATTTTTTGCCTCCGTTTACCGGAATATTCAAGCGGGAAAAATTGCCGCAAAAATAAACGAACGGACTTCCGCTTTTACTTCGAATAACTGCCGGAAACCTGCTGGGGAGGTGGTTTTTTCTTAATAGTAAATTTCCCTGGTTGTTGGGGTGAATTTCAAACCAGGAGAGTGTTTCATTAGGTTCCCGGGTGAAGGTGATATCAAACCAGCCGGTAAAATAAAATAATTCCTCAGGGTCGAGCCAGGGATGATGCTTGTTGACAGCATCGATCAGGGGAACCTCCACATCCAGGTGGGTGTCTTTTTCAAGCACCACCAATTTACCGGCAGTGTTTAAAAGAATAATCCCCGGCTTACTGAAGTTCCACTCCCCATCGTTCTGAGATTCCCAATCGGTAATCATCCAGGATGGAATATCTCCACCCTCCCCTCCTGACTTCAGGCTTCCAAAGTGTTTACCTTTCCAACCGCTCCAGTAAATACCAAGAAGTTCCTGTGCTTTATATTTTATTAATTCCGAAGTAGGCGGAGCAAACAAATTATACTCCATTATGATTGGTTTTCCTGATTCACGCATGGCCAGTAAAAACAAAAAATCTGCCTGGTTGAGTCCGCCATAAATCAGGTTGGGGAGACCGGAAGGCCGCTCAATACCCCAGTCGGAATACTGAACACCATAAGTGTCAACAAAATAGGCAAGGTCAGAATTATTCACAATCGAATCTATTTCACCAAGCCTGATGGTCCTTATTTCTCTTCCTTTGGATTTTCTGAAAAATTCAGGAAAAAAGCCGAAATAATCCTTCCGGTAATTGTAAACCTTTTTTGCCGGTGTGAGGTATTTTTCATTCACAAGTACCCTGAACAATGCCCTGTGTTCAATTCTCTTCCTGTCGGGTACGGTCTTGTTTACAACAATTATATTTAGTGATTTACCAGGTTTTGCAACCCAAATCATGCAAGAAACAACCGGTAATAAGATGAATACTGCCAGAATGAGAAGAGGAACTTTCAATCTTTTTAACATGTGACGAAATCGGTTGCCGGCAATTTCCTAACTTGGTTTGTAATATTTCATTGCTTCGGGTATATATTTTTCAAGATCCCTGATGCGTGAAGCAGAGGTTGGATGTGTACTGAAAAACTCAGGCACAGATGCACCACCACTGGCCTGGTCCAATCTTTTCCAGAATTCAACTGCCTCGTTGGGATGATAACCGGCCATAGCCATAAAGATCATGCCAAGCCTGTCGGCCTCCCTTTCATGTGCTCTTGAATATGGAAGAATTACTCCCAGTGTAGAGCCAACTCCGTATGCCATAAGAAACATATTTTTGGTTTCTTCCGGTTTCTCGTCAAGGGCTACTGAAAGAGCCAATCCACCGGTTTGCACCAGCAGTGCCTGGCTCATTCTTTCATTCCCGTGGCGGGCAACCACATGTGCAATCTCATGCCCCATCACAACTGCTGCTCCTCCTTCGGTTTGGGTGTAAGGCAATATTCCTGTATAAAAAACCACCTTCCCTCCCGGCATTACCCAGGCATTGGGCGTTTCGTCTTCCACCAGGTTATATTCCCACTGAAAATACTTGATTCTGTCGGCCAGGTTATTGTCTCGCAAATATTGTTCAACTGCAGTGGTGATTCTCACTCCTACGTTGCGAATCATGGCTGTCTGTGCCTGATTAGTGGACAGTTTACTCTGGGAGATAAACTCTCCGTAACTTGTAAGTCCCATTTCAACCAGCATGGATTCAGGAAGCAGACTCAGTTGTTTTCTTCCGCTGACAGGAACTGTTTTACATGCCGTAACAAAAAGAACCACTGACAGAATAACTGAAGTGGCAACAAATCTGTATTTTTTCATAAGTATTTTGAATAAAGTGTTATCCTTCTTGCAAAATTAATATAATTCCACTAAACCTTTCCTCTGGCAGTTCAGTTGTTTTGGGAATTCCTGCCAAGCATAGCCAATGCTATACCTGGTTCTTCAGCAGGGTGTTCACAAATATGATTTCTGCAAACAAAAAAACGGCATTGTGTTGCATTAATTCTTCCTTTTAAAAAAGGGAGATTACTTTCTTTTTCGGCGGCAGCCATGATTAATGATGGATGATACAATCTTTGAAATAATATTGAATGGGTATATGCGCCCGGACCGGTAACAGCAAGTTCATAAAAAGGCTCTGCAAGGGTAAGGTAAAACTTCATCCAGTTCATATAATTTATAGGACTTCTTTCAACCATTGCCTGCATGGTATGCCCCATCTTTTCTGACATGTAGATGTATTGTGATTCACCGAAAAAATGCCCCAGGCGAAACAAATTGAATGCCATTACCGAATTGGAGGAAGGAATCACTGAATCAGTTGTTTCGGTCGTTCTTGCAACAAGCCTTGCATCCAAATCTGATGTATACCAAAACATACCTTTATCACTGTTGTAAAAATGTACCAGTGTATACTCGAGAAGACCCCTTGCAATTCCTATATACTTCTCCATAAAGGACAGTTCATAAACCGCAATAAAGGCTTCGATAAGAAAAGCATAATCATCAAGAAAACCATTGATTTTTCCAGTACCGTTTTTAAATGTTCTGAACAAGGAATTGTCTGATTTCAGGAGATTATTCAGGGCAAATTCAGCAGCCGCCATAGCTGCATCTCCGAATTCAGATCTGCCGGTTGCCCTCGCAACATCACACAATGCTTTAATCATTAAACCGTTCCAGGCAGTTATTACCTTGTCATCCAGCAGAGGTTTAATTCTTTTTTCTCTTTCCTGAAATAATATTTTCCTGCATCTGTCAAGGACTTCGGAAACTTTCCCGGCGTCAAGGTTTTCGAGCCCGGCAAATTCTTCCACACTATATCTGTGGAACAGGATGTTGGTTTTCTCCCAATTACCTGTTTTTGTTACGCGGTAAAACTTTTTAAATAAAGATGAATCAGTTCCAAGCAGGTTGTCAATTTCTTCTTCCTGCCAGGTATAGAATTTTCCCTCCTCCCCTTCACTGTCAGAATCATAGGCCGAAAAAAATGCTCCGTCAGGAGAACGCAAATCGCGCAATACAAAAGTCGCAGTATGGCACGCAATTTTCTTGTAAACTTCCCTGCCGGTCAACTGACATGCTTTACTGTAAATACTTATGAGTTGTGCATTATCGTAAAGCATTTTCTCAAAATGCGGTATCTGCCAGAAAGCATCGACAGAATACCTGGCAAAACCACCACCCAGGTGATCATAGATACCTCCCTGTCCCATCTTATCAAGTGAAATAGTGGTTATTTCAGCAGCCGGCTGAAAATCCTTAGACCACCAGTAGTGCAACATAAATTCATAATGCGGTGGCAGAGGGAATTTCGGTGAACCTTTAGTGCCCCCCTCTTCCAGGTCATAATAGGCCACAAGCCTGTTGGCAATTGAAGACAACTCATCTATGCTGAAGGGTGATTCCCGGGAATCCGGTTTCAATTCCTCCTGACTGGTGATTCCCCGGCTTAAATCCTCAGCATACTTCGTAATTTTCTGCGGTTCATTAATCCAGGCTTCAGAAAGTGCTTTCAAAATTTGTAACCAGTCTGCTTTTCTGAAGTAGGTTCCACCGTAAAAAGGTTTTCCGTCCGGCAAAGTAAAACAATTCAGGGGCCAACCTCCGCTTCCGGTTACCAGTTGAACAGCAGTCATATAAATTGTGTCTATATCGGGCCGTTCTTCCCTGTCCACTTTTATACAGATAAAATGCTCATTCATCACGGCAGCAATCTCTTCGTCTTCAAAAGATTCATGCTCCATCACATGACACCAGTGGCAGGCAGAGTAACCAATGCTGACAAGAATGAGCTTATTCTCAGCCTTTGCCTTTGCAAGTATTTCCTGGCTCCATGGATACCAGTCGACCGGGTTATTTGCATGCTGTAACAAATAAGGGCTTGATTCCCCTGCAAGGTGATTTGGTTTCTTCATAACCGAATTCAGTTGTGACCTTTTGCGGCATCGTCACCTCTTGGATCTGCTCCACCTTCAAGCCTCCCATCAGGAAGAACAAGGATGGCATCCACTCTTCCTATGGGCGATCTGGTCCTGAATTTATGCCCCATATCCTCCAGTTGGCGAATTGTTTCCGGTTGAATTCCATCTTTTTCAAAAACTATTTCATCAGGGAGCCACTGGTGGTGAAACCTGGCTGCGGTGACAGCTTCCTGCATTCCCATCCCATGATCCACAACATTCAGAATGGTTTGAAATACCGAGGTGATAATTGTCGAACCTCCCGGGGAGCCCACAACCATGAACAGATTACCATCTTTTGCAAGTATGGTGGGCGTCATGGAACTCAGCATACGTTTTTGCGGAGCAATGGAATTTGCTTCACCTCCCACCAATCCATACATATTAGGCGTACCAGGCTTGATACTGAAATCATCCATTTCATTATTAAGAAGAAATCCTGCTCCCTCTACCACTATTCTTGATCCATATGAATTATTGATTGTTGTTGTAGCAGCCACGGCATTCCTGTGCTGGTCGACAATGGAATAATGGGTGGTTTCTTCACGCTCACGAACATTCAAATCTCCCGGATTAATTCTGACGGAAGGACTTGCCTGTGCGGGATCAAAATCCTTCATTCGGCCTTCGTTATATTCACGGCACAGCAAACGGGAAACGGGTACGGGATAAAAATCAGGATCACCCAGGTACTCCGACCTGTCGGCATAGACTCGTCTCTCCGCCTCGGTCATAAGGTGAATGGCAGGTAATGTTTGCCATCCATAGCTTTTCATATCGTGTGATTCCACTTTTTGCAGCAGTTGCAACAAGGCAATGCCTCCGCTGGAGGGAGGGCCTGTGGAAATTACCTCGTATCCGCGATAACCGCCTTTGACAGGTTCGCGCCAAACGGCAGTATAGCCGGCAAGGTCAACGGCAGTGATCAGGCCGTTTCCCCTGTTCATTTCAGAGATTATCTTTTCTGCAGTAATCCCGCTGTAAAATCCTTCCCGCCCATTGTCTCTTATGCGTTTCAGGGTCTCGGCAAGGTCATTCTGTATTAAAATATCCCCTTCCTTCCATTCCCCTTCACGCACAAAGGCAGGGGGTATACGATTCAATTTCAGAAACTCCTCTTTCAGGTTATTCAATTGTTCAGCCTGCATTCGGGTAATTGGAAATCCGTTTTCGGCTATCTTTATGGCAGGCTCAATGAGTTCCTTAAAAGGCAGGCTACCATATTTCTCATATGCTTTCATCATCCCGTCCACTGTTCCAGGAATGCCAGCAGCAAGGTGTGTGGAAAGTGAAAAATTCTCCAGCACATTTCCATCTTCATCAAGAAACATATCCCTGTGAGCCTTCGCAGGAGCAGCTTCCCTGTAATCAATAACTGCAGTGCTTCCATCGTTCATGCGAATTAACATAAACCCTCCTCCACCGATATTCCCTGCGTTTGGATAGCATACTGCAAGAGCAAATTCCACCGCTATGGCAGCATCAACAGCATTACCACCCTCTTTCAAAATATCCCTTCCAATTTCTGAGGCAACCGGGTGAGCAGACACGACCATTCCTTTTTCGGCAATTACCCCTGAAATGATTGGTTTTTCATTTTCGGCACAGGCTGAAATGAGGATAAGAACCAGCAACAAGATGGTTGCCGGGTGCCTTGGTATATTTTTCCTCATAACAAAATTATTTTTAAAAGGTTTGATGCCTGCCAGCCAGCTGGCAGGGAACACCATGTTTGATATTTTCATTGGTGTTTATGTTTATGTTCAAACATGGGCGTTTCATCGAGAAAAAGTTAAAAAGGCCAGAAATGATTGTCGTTCCAGACCCGTTCCTTCAGATCAATATCCAGGTCGTAAAGCACCTTGTGGTGGGTCCTTTCCCAGTCGGCAAGCCACTGAAACAGGATCTTTTCATTCGGGTCATCTGCACTTCTGACTCTTTCAGAATAAACCTCAATTGCTTTATTCTCCATATCGATTGCAGCCGATATGGCAGCAGCTTCAAAACCGGCAGCAGCAATACCGGCTTTTACATCTTCCGATAAAATTGCATCGGCTATGGAATCTTTCTTTGCTTCCGGAAAATCAGGTTTTGTAAGAGGTTTATTTGCATTGACTTCTTTGTATTTTTCAGAAAGCAGCCTGGCATGCACCACTTCCTCATCAGCCATAGTAGTGAATATGTGTGCCACTTCAGGGAATTCAGTTTCGGCAGCTACTTTGCGGTAAAAGGATTCTCCTCTTTTTTCCAATAGTATGGCTGTTTTCAGAATCTCAATTGTCTTTTCTCTGCTCATAAGTACTAACAATTGTAAGGGTTTGTGTTTAATATTACTGCAGTTTCAATGATATACAAAATAATTGTGTTATCAAAGGGAAAAAACCCATGGCCTGAATATTACACAACTTATCCAAGACGGCTGAGGGTCTTTACAATATCCATGCTCAGAATTTCCACCCGTTTCCCATCCAGACTGACAATTTTATCATTTCTGAATTCGGTCAGGGTTCTTATGAATGATTCCTTTGTAGTCCCGGCAATTTCAGCCAGTTCCCTTCTTGCAAGCGGAAAGGAAAACACATGGTTGTGATAAATTTTTTCTGAAAAAAACAGGAGAACATCGGCAATTCTGCCGGGTAATTGCTTATGAGAATGATTCAAGAGTTTTTCAAAAATAAACAGTCCGTCCCGGCTAAGAGTTTTGATAATCACTTCAGCAAACTGGCCGTTTTCATGTATAATTTGCCGGAAAACAAAATAATCGATAAAAACTATTTCAGCTTCCTCCACTGAAGAGGCAGAATATTCATGAATATCTCCTCCAAAAACAGAGAGCAAACCAATAAGGTTTCCTTCGGTGGCTAAGGTGAGTGTAATTGACCGGTCGTTGCGGGCCTCTTTGTAAATCTTAACCAGGCCTGACAAAATAAACATGATGTGGGATGTACGGGTATTCTGTTTAAAAATAACATCCCCTTTCCTGTAACGAACAATATTGCTTTGATTCAGAATCAGTTGTGATTCATGATCTTTAAGCAGGTTGTAACCGGGAAATTTCTTCAGACCGTTTCCGGAATAATCCGAGCCAGTTTGTAATCCCATAAACCCTGGTGTTACATTTGAATGTTATAAATATACAAAAAATCCATTCACCAAAAGTAATTCCAATTACTGATGATACAAATCATCATCGCCTGGTATTGTCAATCAGGATTTTTTTTACAGCTTTAGGCCTGATTAAGATATCTTTGTTAAAGAAAATCTTGCATATGAATGAGCAACCAACAGTTTTGGTCATTGATGATTCCCTCACAAACGTGGTTCTGATTGACGCAATTTTGAAAAGGGAAAATTTTACCGTTCTCAGGGCTTTTTCGGTGGATGAAGCATTCAGAATTCTTAAAATAAACAGTGTAGACCTGATTATCCTTGATATTATGTTCCCGGGCAAGGACGGAAGAGAATTTCTAAAACAAAGGCTTCAGAAAGAAACCATTCTTTCCATTCCCGTTATTGTTACTTCCGCTATAAGCAATGAACAGGAGATTAAGGAAATACTTGAATTAAAGGCTGAGGCATATTTTAAGAAACCTCTTGAAATCAATACCTTTCTTTTAAAAGCCATTGAATTAACAAGCAATTAAAATTTTACCATTTCCTTAGAAACCCTGAAAAGGGTTTATTACTTTTGCCAGCACTTTCTTGCAAGAACAGGAAAAGTACGAAGGCTTACATTGAATTATCATAAGTTTTACGTATTCTCGGCAGTAAATTGTTTTTTCGTAAAACCTTTATTTATCGTATACGTACAAAAACTGGTTTTAGCTTCTCTAAAAGATATCATTATGTAAATCTTTAAGTATGTATAAGGGTAATAACTCACCACTTTTTTACGCTTCAACAGTTATTTTATCGGGCATTTTGGTTTTGTTTGTCATTCTGCTTGTTGATTTTTATTTTGGAAAGTCAGACTACACACTGAAAGGTACTTTTATCAGACAAATTCAAAATCCTGCCTTCTGGATTATTTATTTAACTCCCTTATTAGCCGGATTTCTTATTTATCGGCTTACAGGCATTTACAATAGAAAGCTGGATGCTCTTAATTCTGAACGGGACCGGGAATCCAACAGGTTGAACAATGTAAATAAATATGTTCAATCCATGCTGACCAATCTCCTGGATGAAACTGTTGAACTGGATTACAGGAATGACCCCCTTGCCAAATCACTCAGCCTTCTGAATGAAAGTATTGCCTCAAATAAAAAAGAAGAAGCAGCCCGAAGAAAGGAAGATGCGCAGAGAAGATGGGTGTCTGAAGGATTGGCGATGTTCGGAGAAATCCTGCGCAGCAATCACGACAATCTTCAGGAGCTTTCCTACAATATTATCTCACACCTGGTAAAATATACTAATTCAAATCAGGGTGCGCTCTTCATTCTCAATGATGATATAGAGTACAACAAGTATTTTGAAATGACTGCCTGCTACGCATATGAAAGGAGGAAATTTGCCGAGGACAAAATTGAATTCGGGGAAGGATTAATTGGCACCTGTGCATTGGAAAAACAAACCATTTACCTGACCGAAATACCGGATAGTTATCTGAATATTACCTCCGGTTTGGGAAAGGCAAACCCCAAATGCCTGCTACTTGTGCCTCTCAAAATCAACGAAGAAAATCACGGCGTAATTGAAATCGCTTCATTCAATGAATATCCGGGGCATGAGATTGAGTTCATTGAGAAAATAGCCGAAAGTGTGGCAGCAACCATTTCCGGTGTTAAAATCAACCTGAAAACGGCAAAACTCTTAAAGGAATCAACAGAGCAGGCAGAAATCATGGCATCTCAGGAGGAGGAAATGAGGCAGAACATGGAAGAGCTTCAGGCCACACAGGAGGAGGCAGCCAGGCAGAGTGAACGCTTCGTCAGTTTTTCCAACTCAGTGAACAATACCTTGCTGAAGGCAGAATATGATCTGAATGGTACTATCGTTTCGGCAAATGAAAATTTTCTCAGGAAACTGGGATATAATTCACAAAGTGAAGTGGAAGGAAAATCCATTAAGATGTTTATAAACCCGGTGGACCAGGAATGGTTTGATAACCAGTGGACCAGAATTGTGAGGCTTGGAGAAAAGTTCGAAGGAGAAATAAAGCATATTTCCAAATCAGGGAAGGACTTCTGGATGCTGGGTACTTTCACACCGGTCACTGATCAATACAATGCACTGAAAGGAATTCTCTTCCTGGCACTGGATGCAACAGAACCCAGGCATTTCCTGGAAGATTTCCGCGAGCAACTTCATTGCGTAGACAGTTTTTACCCCAGGGCATTGTTTGGCATTGATGGTACAATCCTGTTTTGCAACTCCGTTCTTTCTAAACTTTTGGGTTACAATACAGATGATTTAATTAAGAAAAGCCTGTTCGGTTTGCTTTCATACGAAGAAAAGGAAAGTTTCCAGAATATCTGGGAGAGCATTTCTTCAGGCAACACCTTTGAAGGTCAGTTGAAATTTATAACCAGCAAAAATGAAGACAAATGGCTGGGAGTTGCCTTCTCTGCCATGAAAAATTCCGAGGGTGATTTTTCGAAAATATCCCTTATAGCATTCAGCCTGGATAAAGAAAAACAACTTGAAGCATCACTTGCCAGTCAGAATGAACATATCCATGAATTAACCGAAACAATCAGGAAGCTTAAGGCAGAATTGAAAACAAGGTCTTGAGCTACTGAATCTTCAGTACAAAATTCTTTCTGCTTTTTCCGGCCTTTCGGGCATGAATTCTACAACGGCAAGTTCATTGCCTTCATTGGCATCCGATAAACACCAGCTTTCGGCTATTTTTTCCTTCAATCCCCCGGTAATTCTGGCTGACTCATGAATATGATCATGCAGGGTAGCACGAGGCTTAAACTTTTCATTGAATCTTGAATCTGCAATGCTCCCCACCTGAAAATCCAGTGGCACATGGTCAATTTTTATACCATCCTGGGCGGCCCGCCATAGTAATGTTTTATAGGGCGGTGTATGGTACAAAACGATGGTTTAAGGATATGAAGAAACTACTTGATCAGCGGCATGAAATACTCGACTTGATTTCAATATTTAAAAAGAAACAAATCAAATTAATAAAGGCTGAATTGCTTGGTACCCGCAATACCCTCATGTACCTGAACCTGCTTGCTGAAAGCAAAAACCTGATACTTTATACCATCAATATGGTGAAAGCCCACCGCGACTTTGTCCTGGATGACGAAAAGGTAAAAATACTTAATCCTGTAACCATTAAAAAATAAGATAGTTAAGTCTGCTCTCATGTATCGCTGGCATTTCCTGGCCGGCTTAATTATTGATGATCCAACAAATAATTAATACTGTGTTAACAATTATTTAATATTACAAGCCTGTTAAAGGCATATCTTACTCCTAACTTTGCTGACAATCCCACTGAATTGGCATGGAAAGTATATATATATTCTTTATTGCTGTTCTTTTCCTCCTGGCTATCTCCGATCTTGTCGTTGGTGTGGGCAATGATGCGGTGAATTTTTTAAATTCCGCTGTCGGGTCAAAAGCTGCTCCTTTTAAGGTAATTCTCACCGTTGCCGGACTTGGTATTTTGGCTGGAACCACTTTTTCCAGTGGAATGATGGAGATTGCCCGGTCAGGTGTATTTTATCCCCAGAATTTCTATTTCAGTGAAATTATTATCATTTTCATTGCCGTGATGATTGCCGATGTTATTTTGCTGGATACGTTCAATTCCTACGGTCTTCCTACCTCCACCACGGTTTCCGTCATTTTTGAATTACTTGGTGCAGCAGTGGCCATTTCTCTTGTGAAGATTTTCAATTCAACCGGCACTATTTCAGACCTTTCGCAGTATATCAACTCAGGTCGTGCACTGGCTATTATATCAGGCATAATGCTTTCTGTAGCCCTAGCATTCTTTTTTGGAACCCTTATTCAGTTTGTTACCCGGCTGATATTTTCATTCAATTACCAGAGAAACTTAAGTAAATTCGGTGCAATCTGGGGAAGCCTGGCCGTCACTTCCATCATCTATTTTATGCTTGTGAAGGGTGCAAGAGGTGCTTCCTTTATGACACCCGGGGTAATTCACTGGCTTGAAAACAACACATTACAACTGCTACTATTTGCATTTGCCGGCATGGCCATTTTTCTGCAAATTCTCCTGGTTGCTTTCCGAATCAATATTCTCAAAATCATTGTACTCACCGGCACTTTTTCACTGGCCATGGCATTTGCGGGTAATGACCTTGTGAATTTTATTGGTGTACCCCTGGCTGGCTATGAATCCATCAGGATTTTCCTGTCTGATCCTTCCCTGCATCCTGATACTTTCAGGATGGGGTTCCTTCTTGAACCTGTGAAAACACCAACACTTTTCTTACTGGCATCTGGTGTGGTTATGGTGCTTACCCTTTTCTTTTCGAGGAAGGCACGTACTGTTACCAAAACAGAGATAGACTTGTCCAGGCAGGATGCAGGTGAAGAAAGGTTCTCCCCGTCATTTCTGTCAAGGGGAATTGTTCGTAAATCCATCGAAACTTCCAAATTTCTTCAGAGAGTTATTCCTGTAAGAATCCTGCAGTTTATCGAAACCCAGTTTGATACCAGCACCTATAATTCAGGGAATGTGCAACGAAAGGATGCATCCTCATTTGACCTGCTGAGAGCTTCAGTAAATATGTTTGTGGCCAGTATTCTAATAGCCATAGCCACCTCTATTAAACTTCCCCTTTCCACCACTTATGTTACATTTATGGTGGCTATGGGCACCTCTATGGCTGATCGTGCCTGGGGACGTGAAATTGCCGTATACCGCATTTCAGGTGTCATTACAGTAATTGGAGGATGGTTTATTACTGCTTTCAGTGCATTTACACTGGCCTTCCTCATTGCATTGTTTATTCACTGGGGTGGTACTTTCGCTACTGTCGGTGCTTTACTCCTTGCCCTGCTTTTTGTAATCCGCACTCAGAAAAATCACAAGAAATTCATTTCGGCCCACAAAGGGATTGAAACAGAAGACGCTGAAAAATTTGATGAAGAAAGTATTTTGGAAAAATGTAATGATCAGATTAACAGGGTTGTTTTATCTGTATCAAAGCTTTATTTTATGACCATGCATCATTTGATCCATGAGAACCGTAAAGAGCTTAAAAAGGTTCTGGCAGAAATTGAAAAATTGAATTACTACACCAAGGACCTGAAGAAAAATATTTACCTTACCCTGAAGAAGCTGGAAGGAAATTCGGTGGAAACAGGACATTTTTATGTTCAGACTCTCGATTACATGAGGGAAATAGCACACTGTTTGAAGTTCATTTCCGATCCTGTTTATGAGCACCTTGACAACCAACATCCTCCGCTTATCCCTGACCAGGTGAAAGATATCAAACAGTTAAATGAAGAATTAAATTCCTTTTACAGCTATATACTGAACGCAACAAAAAAGCAAAATTTCAGTGACTTAAATGCCATTTTGGTTCAACAGCAGTTGATTCTGGACTTGATCGCGGGCATGAAAAAGAACCAGATTAAAAGAGTAAGGAAAGAGCTGGTAGGAACAAGAAATACCCTTATGTATTTGAATTTACTGGCTGAAACAAAGAACCTGATACTTTATACTGTGAATATGGTAAAATCCCACAGGGATTTTTCGCAACAAACATGGCTGGGTCGAGAGAGCGATCAAAATTAGAGAAAGGGGAATTCCGAAAAAAGCCTGAATTCTACTAAGGCCTCAGAAACTTATATCCAACCCCTTTGATGGTTTTAATAAAATCATCCCCGATTTTTTCTCGTAACTTCCTGATATGCACGTCAATGGTACGATCACCAACAATGACATTGGCGCCCCATACCCGGTTAAAAATTTCTTCTCTGGTAAATACTTTATCCGGTTTGGAAATTAACAGGGTCAGAAGCTCAAACTCTTTCCTTGGAAGATCCAGCTCCTTGCCATCCTTTACGACCAAAAATCTTTCCCTGTCGATGATTATGCCCTGCATCTCAATAACCCCTTCCTCTTTTTTACCCGGCTCTTCCTCCCTGGTTCTGGCCCGTTTGAGTAATGCTTTTATCCTGCTTAAAAGAACTTTCGGCCTGATTGGTTTACTAATGTAATCATCCGCCCCTGCATTGAATCCGGCAATCTGTGAATAATCTTCCCCCCTCGCAGTTAAAAATGCAATTATGGCAGACTCATGTAAAGGTGAGCGCCGTAGTTCCTCGCAGGTTTCAATACCATCCATTTCAGGCATCATCACATCCAGCAATATCAGATGGGGTTTAAATTCCAAAGCAATTTTTATCGCATCACGGCCATTTTTCGTTTTATAAACCTCGTAACCCTCCTTCTCTATGTTGTAACTGAGGAATTCCAGTATATCTGTTTCATCATCAACAATAAGTATCCTGTACTTTTTAGAACCAGCCATGAGAGTTACAATGAAATATTGAGTGCAATATTAGCCGAAAGGTAGTAAAAAATTGTTTTTGAGTATGTTAATTTTAGGTTAAGTATTTCAACAATTGTTTATTATGGGAGATAACCCTTTAATTTCAGGTTTATAACAAAATTAATCCACTTACTCTTTGCTCCTGAATTTTGAGTTGTATATATTTGCCAAATCTGACCACCGCAGGTAATTTTGCATGAAAAAATCGCCGGTTTTCATTCTTCTTCTCTTCTTGCTTACTTCACATGTTTGCTATAATCAGCCACTGGTTGACTCATTAAACAGCATTTTGATTAATGCCGCACCTTCAGAAAAGCCGGAAATCCTGAACAAACTTGCCTGGGAGTTGAGAAATTCCAGGCCCGAATTGTCTATAGAGTATGGACTGCAATCGGTGGAAAATGGAATCGCCACAGAAAATTTTTTCAGAGTTGCTGAGGCTTACAGTTTTATTGGAGTTGCCTTCAGAATATTAGGCAACTATTCTGAAGCACTGGATTTTTTCTACAAGGGGCTGGAACTGGCAAAGCAACATCAAATAAAAGAACAGGAGGGATATGCATATATCAACATTGCCAATTTATTGATATACCAGGAATTCTACAATGGCGCCCTTGAGAATTTAGACAAGGCGATTGTTATTGCCCAATCAATAAACAATCAGCAAATGCTTGCCTATGTTTATCTGAATACCGGGCGGGCACTGTTACTGAAGCGCGAGTATGAGGAAGCCCTTGAAAAACTATTTTTATCATTAAAACTGCGTAAAGACCTGAATCAGCCGGAGCAACAGGCTGTATCATACAAATATATTGGCGATGTGTATTTTGAAACAAGTGCCCTGGATGAAGCCTTAAAGAATTACGAGCACGCCCTTAAAGAGGTAGATTATGAGTCTGATAAAGATTTGGTTGCCAATCTTTATATTAAAATTGCCGAGATTTACCTGAATAAGAAAGACCTTTACAATGCAAGGCAGAATGCTGAGAAAAGCCTGAAAATTGCCAGGACTATTGGCGCAAGGTTGATTATAAGGGATTCGTTCAGGATTCTGTCCCGGGTAAACCTTTTAAACGGAAATTACAGGGAGGCCTCCAACATGATGTCCTGTATCATTGCATACAATGACACCCTTTTCAACCAAAAATTATCAGAGAAAATATTCAATGTTGAGTATCAGTTTATGAGGAAAATTAAGGAAGCAGAAATCGATCTTCTGAACAAGGATATAAAAATTAACGAGTTGATGTTGACCAGAACCAAACTGATTTCCATTTCTCTTTTCATCATCATCATTTTATTAACATCTATTCTGATTTACTATTTGCAAACCAGTAAACAAAGAAAAAAGCAGAACAGGATGCTTGAAAAACAGAAAGAGCAGCTTAGCCTGGCCAACCAGACAAAAGACAAAATGTTTCTGATCATAGGACACGACCTCAGGAGTCCTGTTGGAAGCCTTATTCCATTGCTGGATTTGCTTCTCTCTGAAGAGGAGATCAAAAAGAACGAAAAACTGGTTCACATATTCAATTCATTTCTGAATTCTGTGCAACAGGTAAGTGATCTTCTGGAAAACCTGCTTTTCTGGGCACGCAACCAGGATGGAGAACTCTCTTTTGTTAAGGAAAGAATCAATCTGAATCTGATTATTGAAAAGACACTTCTGCTTTACAAGGGAATTGCTGACCTGAAACAAATCCATGTGGACTTTGCAGCCGAAAAGGAGTATTTTGTCTATGCCGACAGGAACATGGTGATGCTGATAATCAGGAACCTTATCTCTAATGCCATAAAGTTTACCCCTAAAGAAGGCAGGGTGGACATTCGAATTTCTGAGGAAAAGGATTTTGTTCAGGTTATTTTCAGCGATTCAGGGGTGGGGTTTGATAAAAAAACGGCCGAAGCAATCTTTAATACCCATAATTTCTACTCAACCAAAGGGACAGTAAACGAGGCAGGCTCGGGTATTGGTCTGATATTATGCAGGGAATTTATCGAGAGAAACGGCGGGGATATATGGGCCGAAAGCAGGAAGGGGAAAGGATCCAATTTTTATATAACACTCCCTCTCGGACAATTGGGTTAGATCCTGTCGTTAACTTCATATCCATTATATTCGTTCCCTATTATTTTCTTAACAATGGGGTAATAAAAGTATAATGTTTTTATAACGTTCAGCTAATAAAAAGCAGGTAGCTTTGACCATTAAAACTGCTGGCACGTTATGTCTAAAAACTTCTTTTCTTTTATTCCTGCATTTCTGATAATTTCATTCAGCTTCAGTTTGAATGCACAAACCGGAGTTTTACAGGGAATTATTTCCGATAAGATTACAGGCGAAACCATTATTGGCGCTAATGTTATTATACAGGGTACAACAACAGGAACTTCCACTGACCTGAACGGGGAGTTTAAACTCAATTTACCGGCAGGAACCCATAATGTTTTAGTTTCGTTTATTTCTTATGAAACAGTAGTTGTTGAAAAAGTCAGGGTGGAAAGCGGCAGAACTGCCTACCTGAATGTTTCACTGCAAGAAGTTTCAACAACAATTGAGGGGGTGGAGATTGTTGCACGCCGGGTTACACATACCGAAATGTCGCTCATAAGTGTAATAAAAGCAAGCAATGTAGTGGTTTCAGGCATATCAGCACAGCAAATATCCAGATCCCAGGATTCCGATGCGGCAGCAGTAGTTAAAAGAATTCCGGGCGTGACTATTGTGGACGACAGATTTATTATGATCAGGGGACTGGCTGAAAGGTATAACCCAACATTTCTTCATTATATTCCTGCTCCTTCCATGGAAACTGATATCAAATCCTTTTCATTTGATATTATTCCCAGTAACCTCATTGACAGAATACTGATTTACAAAAGTCCCTCACCCGAATTGCAGGGAGATTTCGCTGGTGGTATTGTAAAAATCTTTACAAAAACAATTACCGATGAGAATTTTATCAGCATTAATTATTCAACCGGATATGATGAAAGTTCGTCCTTTGAAAATTTCTATGAACAAAGCCACGGAAAATCTCGCCGGCTGGGATTTAATGATAAAGTGAATTCACTGCCTTCTGGCTTTCCAGCAAACCTGAGACCCTTAGGAACAGATCAGGCAAAAATTCAGGAGGCAGGCCGAATGCTCAATAATAACTGGGTGCCCAATGAGGTGAATGCCGGTTTAAACCATAGTTTCGCCCTGTTCGGAGCATACAAGCTAACGCTGGGTAAGCTGGAAATCGGGAATGTTACCGCAGTTACCTATAACAATTCCAAATCAATTGACAATATTCAAAGACTGGATTACAATGCATATAATTTTGACCAGGACAGAAGTTCTCCCTTGTATCAGTTTAATGACTTAAAAAATTCAGGAAAAGTAAGATCCGGCTTTTTGCATAACTGGGCCATCAATTATGGAACAAATCATAAACTGGAATTGATAAATTTATTCAACCAGTTGAATCAGGCAGATTATATATTCAGAACCGGTCCGAATTACGATTTTGATTTTTACGCAAATAACCATTCCTTTTACCAAAAATACCGCAGAATTTATTCTGGTCAGCTCAATGGCTCGCATGAATTCTTTAACAAAAAAACAATTGTAAACTGGACTGCCGGATTAGGAAAATCCTACATGGAAGAACCCGATTACAGAAGATTCAGAAGTGATATGGATACAGCTACCAAAGAACTTACCCTCTATATTCCAACAGGTGCTGCGGCCACCTATTTTCTTGGCAGATTTTATTCCGAACTGGAAGAGAATACAAAAACAGGTCGTGTGGACCTTACTCAAAGACTTACCTTTCCAAATTCTCCCAACTTCATTCCTGAAATAAAAGCAGGTTTATACTACGAAAACAAAGCACGAACTTTTAAGGGCAGAAACCTGGGTTATATCCGATCCAACTCTACATTATTTAACCAGGATTTGATTTATGCAACCATCGACTCATTATTTCATCCTGACAATATTAATTCTACCACCGGTATTAGGATAGACGAACAAACCAACCCATCGGATTCTTATTCAGGTAGTAATAAAATGTTTGCAGGATATGCGATGGTAAAAATTCCGCTTTCCCGCAAAATTACCCTGTCAGGAGGGATAAGAATTGAAGACAATGTCTATCAATTAACCAGTAATACTCTTACAGGAGACCCGGTTAAGGTAAATAACATTTCGCTGGACATTCTCCCCTCGGCCAACCTGACCTATAATTTTACAGAAAGAACGCTAACCAGGATTGCTTATGGAAAAACATTAAACCGGCCCGAATTCAGGGAACTTGCACCTTTTGGCTTTTACGACTTTAATTATAACAGAACTCTTGTTGGAAATACAGGTTTATCAAATGCCAATGTTTCGAATTACGAAATCAGGTGGGAACATTATCCATCTGCCGGAGAAATGATCACTTTGGGATTATTTTATAAGAATTTTAACGGACCTATTGAGTTTGAATTCAGAGACGGTGGGGGAAGCGGAGGAATAAAATCTTTCTGGCCTGTAAACGGGAACGCCTACAGTCTGGGTACAGAGATTGAAATACGCAAATCTTTCGATGGCATGTTTGATTCAGGATTCCTGAATAAAATTATTTTGTTGTTTAATGGGGCACTCATTAAAAGTGAAATTAAAGGAGTTGGTATCAGAAAAAGACCCATGATGGGTCAATCTCCTTATGTATTTAATACCGGATTGTTTTACAGGGATTTGGAAAAAAAATTGCAGGTAAATGTTTTGCATAATATCATTGGAAAACGGATAATGGTTATTGGAACTTCATACATCCCCGATACTTACGAGATGCCCAGGCATTTATTGGATATTACTGTAACAAAAGGAATTGGCCGTCATTTTGAGATAAAAGCCGGAGTGAGGGATCTTCTCAAGCCGGCAGTTATTTTGTTGCAGGACGCAAATGAAGATGGAGTTTTTGATAAAAGAAAGGATCAGATGATTGAAAAATTTACCCCGGGCACGATCTTTTCCCTTGGTATTACCTATAAATTATAGGTAATACCCCTGCCAGTATTATAGAGTCTGTTTCTAAAGCATTGTTTTGTCATTCTGACCCCGCCAATGGCCTGGGAAGAACCTAAATAATTAAAGCTGAGATGCTTCCTTCGCTGTTACGGGGTCAGTATGACAAAATATTCCAACGTACCTCTTTTGAGAAAGCCTCTTTTCTTTTTTCTTTTCTTAAAACTTTCTTAATCTAATCATAAAGTAAACATCACGGTTGCTTAACTTCTGCTTAATCTTGGGCAGGTACTTTTGAAGTGTCAAAGAGAAAATTTTTTACATGTTTAATAACCTAAATTATTTTAAAATGGAAAAAATGAATTTCTTTAAAAAGTTCAAACCTGCGTTGAATTTTTTGCCCATTGCAATATTTGCTTTGGCAATTAGCTTTACTTCCTGCGATAAGGAAGAGGAGGATTTTAATGCACCAAGCATTTCCCTTAGCTCTGGTAGCGCTTTTAATGTTGCAGGAAATGACGTTACCACGAAAGTTACTATTACCTCTCCCGGTGGTGCAAAATCACTGATTATATTAAAAAATGGCGTTCCCTTCAATACTATAAACTTCAACAAGGAAAAATCGGTGGTATATGACTTTACATACACTGTTGAAGCATTGACTGTCGGAACGCTGGTGAACTTTACATTTCAGGCTGTTGACCAGCAGGAGAAACAAAGTGGTATAAGTGTATTTGAGGTAAGGGTTACATCGAAGGAAATTGTTGAAATCTCCGGGGAGATAACCACAACAGTTACATGGACCAATAATAAAGTTTACCGTCTTAACGGTTTTGTTCGCGTACAGCCCAACGGAGTTCTGAACATTGAACCCGGCACGATAATCCTTGGTGACCGCGAATCAAAAGGAACCCTGGTTATTCAAATGGGTGGTAAAATCTATGCAAATGGCACTGCTGACAACCCTATTGTAATGACTTCAGAAAGGCCTGTTGGTTTCAGGGAGCCAGGCGACTGGGGTGGATTGGTTGTATGCGGTAAGGCACCAAATAATACAGGTGGTGTTGCTGAACTCGAAGGTGGTTATGGGGCATTTCATGGAGGCACTGATCCTGATGATAATTCCGGAGTAATTCGTTACGTAAGATTAGAGTATGCAGGTGTCCCCATCAACCCCAACGAAGAAGTAAACACTCTAACCATGGGTAGTGTTGGCAGGGGAACCGTAATTGAATATGTGCAGGCTTCCTATGGTCTAGATGATGCATTCGAGTGGTTCGGAGGAACTGTAAATCATAAATATTTAATTGCTTTCCGTGGTCTTGATGATGACTGGGATATAGATTTGGGCTACAGCGGAAAAGTTCAGTTTGGTTTGAGTGTTCGTTCCCCAATGGGTGCCGACCAGAGTGGTTCAAATAGTTTCGAAGCAGATAATAACGGTGCCGGCTCAGCTGCTACACCACTTACTTCGGCTGTATTTGCAAACATTTCTATTCTTGGTCCTAAAAATGACAGGGAAACACCAATAAGCCTTCAATTTCAGCATGCGGCTCAACTTAGAAGAAATAGCAGAATTAGCATATATAATTCAGTTATGACAGGCTATCCTGATGGTCTGTTTATTGATGATGCAGCCGCCGGTTCAGGTCAGGCTTTCCTGGATGATCACCTGCAAATTCGCAATGTTTACCTTGCAGGTGTTGAACATTGGGGTGGTAACGGTTATGGTTCGGCAGGAACAATTTTTACATCTTCTCCTGCCAATGGAAATCAACATCCAAGCGCCCCGAGAGGTAATCGTTTAAAGGTGCATGCTAACTTCCCGGGTGGCCTGGCCGCAATGACCTCAAAATTTGAAACTGAAGGCTACAATAACAGGTATTATAACAGTTGGAAAGATCTGGGAATTGACCCTTCTGCCTTCTTTCTTGGTTCACCCAGGTTTACGCCCAATGCGGGTTCAGTTCTTTTGAACACAGCAAAGTGGGACAATACACCCAAGGCTGATTCATTCTTCCAGCAGGTTTCTTTTGTTGGAGCCTTTGGAACAACCGACTGGACCAGTGGCTGGGCAGAATGGAATTGCCACATTGTACAATATTTTTAATAGTCTCTTTGCACAGGTTAATAAATAATGAGGAAGGAAGTCGGGTTATGCACGGCTTCTTTCTGTTTTAGTAAATACAAAATTTTTTTTGATAATGAAGAAATTAATTGTTTTAACAGGGTTATTGCTTTTAATAATTTCCTGCTGCTCTGAAGGGAAGTATAGTATCACAAGGTATCATTCACAGGAAACAATTGATACCCTCCTGGTCAATATGGTAACACTAATAGGTGTGAAACCCATCACAGCCGATTGGCAAACAAGGCATTTGCCAGAACACAGAAGCTATTATGTAAATCATGCAAAACAATTCAGTTTCGACAGGTATTATATTTCACCCAATGGAGTACATTATTTCTTTATGGTAAGACCGGCAAGACACGCCAGGGGCAACCAGCGAGGTGTCGGAGGAAAATTCAGAATGAATACAAACCTGGAATTATATGAGTTCGAAGAACTCTTCAATACCCCTGTAATGCCCTACGATCAAATCATTGCAAAAGGAAGGGAGATTTTTGTAGAAATGATAAATACTGGCAATGTTGACAATTATGTTAGGAAGAAGGATTTCATAGAGTGGCCCGATGACCGGCTCAAATACGATAAGCAAAAGAATGAATGGCGGTACGATGTTGTTGATTAAACGCTGAAAAAGAAACATTCCAATTTCTAAAAGCGGATAAAATAAGGTATTACAACAAGTAAAAATGATTAAAATCCAAATTTTATTATATTTTTAAAAATATTTACGATTTGAAACATGAAAAGAATTAGCCTCATCCTGGTCGCCCTTGCCATAGGACTAATTCCTGTTTTTGCCCAAATTACAGAAGGCGAAGACGGGATCTACCACGATAAAAACAACAAACCCTACACTGGTGTATTTACCGAATACTGGCCAAATGGTAACCTGAAAATGGTATTACCCATAAAAAAAGGATTAAAGGATGGTCAGGCGAACCTTTATTTTGAGAACTCAGTAAAAAATGAAATAAGAACCTTTAAAGCTGGTAAAATGCACGGAACCTGGGTGACATGGAACGAAAAAGGAACCAAAATAGCTGAAGCAAATTACTTGAAAGGTAAAAAGCACGGCAAATGGTTTATTTGGGATGACAACGGGACTCTGCGCTACGACATGACCTACAAACATGGGGATAAAACAGGAACCTGGTTCATGTGGGATGAAGAAGGAAAAATCATCATGGAAAAATCACATGGGAAGAAAAAATAAAGAGCCTGTCTCAAAAGTGGCATTTCGGAATGTTTTGTCATGCTGACCCGGCAACTGCAGGGGAAGCATCTCATCATTTAGTTTCTTCGCTATCGCTCACCCCAATAGCCATCGGGATGACAAGAAACTATGCTTTTGAGACAGCCTCTTATGGCTTCTTTTATTTTTTCCTGGAGACAGTTTCAAGCGACAATTGCACCTTGTTCTGCGGTTTCAAGGCATCCACATCAACTTTTAATGATTCATAAGAAATAAGCGAGGCGGATATATTATATGTGCCGGGGGACAAACCACTAATCTCAAAGTTTCCATCCAAATCCGAATAGGAAGTCATTTTCATATCCTCCAGCTTAATCATGACACCGGCTAGTGCCTCACCGGTTTTATTGTCTACTATCTTTCCGGTAATTTTCACTGAGGCACTAGCTGATTCCTTTTCCTTTTCACCTGCAGAAACTGAAAATGCAAATGAAAGGAAGAATATAACGGCTGAAAAAATGATTGTCTTTTTCATGGTTTTGGTTTTTCTTCAAAATTACTTTCACCATATTACCCCTTTGTTAAAACCCTGTGATTTTTTTGTTAAGTTATGGTTAAGAAGATTTTTTTAACCAATTAACTACCCGGGGAGAACTTCAATGGAATTATAGTATTTACTAAGGCAACCGATCAGGTGGTTAGGATTTTAATAATATTTCTGGTATTAATAATTTAAATTCCATAAATTGCATTAGCTAACTAATCAAATCAAACCTAAATCTTTTAATTATGACAACGCAAGCTTTGACTTTAATGTCTTTATCAAAGATTCAATTGATTCTGTCAGGAATCCGAAAGATTATTTTTCCTCCATGAGAACCGAGGGTGGACTGGGTGAACCAATCATTAAGGCTGTAATCTATGGGGCCATTTCAGGCGTAATTGGTTTTATATGGAGCCTGTTGAATATTGGAGCATCCGGCGCTTTTGGTTTCCTTGGAGGTGGTGCCGTTGGCATCATGGTTATTATCGGCTCTCTTATTGGTGCATTGATAGGCGTTTTTATCGGTGCAGTTATTGTTCTGATAATTTCAGCGATTTGCAGCGGCAAAACCGACTTTGAGCCTAATCTGAGAGTTTCTGCCTCTCTCATGGTTCTTATGCCCATTGGCACTTTCCTTGGATTTACCGCTTCCATTCATTACATATTGGGAGCCCTGGTCGTATTCGCGGTAAATCTTTATGGTCTGTGGATGTTATACAATGCCGTTACTCAAACACTTGGCGGAAAAGAAGCTACTGCCAGAATCATTGGCTATGTGCTGGCCGGATTACTTGTTCTTTTCCTGTTAATTGGATTTGCCACAAGAAAAGCTGTGAGCAAATTTGATAAGTGGGGTAAGGAATACGTAAAAGAGTGGGAAGATGCAGGCAAGGAATGGGAAAAGGCTGCAAAAGAAATGGAAAAACAAGCCAGTGAAATGGAAAAGGAAATGCAGAAAGCCCTGAAAGAAGTGGAGGAAGCTCAAAAGGAGGAAGACCCTAAATAAATAGTGATAAGCTAGCTCAACGAAAGGCTTTTTAAACTTACTTGTATACAAAAATCAGTCTGATTTTTGTATTCCCGTAGCCTGGTGCATATCATCGGGCCCGGGAATAACCGGGTTACGGATAACCGGTAGTTCTATCTTTAATGTAACTGATTACTGAATTCTTCTGGGAATCCCGAGCCCGTTGGAACCAATTTTAACTGAACCCGCAAGATAATAATTCATAACAGGAGTTGCCGAAAATCCTTTAAAGAGTAGACGAAAACAAATTAAAATAACATGAAAAAAATATTGATTTTTTTAACAGTGATAGTAATTGCTATCTTTTTTATCCGGGAATTTATACTCCCAAAGTAGTTTTTCCATTCATGCAGGACCATCTTTTCCTCTTTATGACTTTGGTGATGATGATGCAGGTGGAGCAGGTGTTGGTTTAAATCTTGGAGGTAAATATATTTATAAACTAAATGAGAAAGGAATAGGCCTTTTTATAGGTGCCGATTTTAATTTAAATGGGTTAAAAAGTAGTGTAAAAGACGACATCGAGGATGAGTTTGACGGTATGGGAATAGATGTTGACATAACATATTATAAGTACATTAATGTCCCAATTACTGCTGGATTAAATTATACATTTAAAGCGAATGAACAGGTTACTCTATTTGCCGATTTTGGAATTGGAGCTGATTTCTTTAAAGTTACAAGCATGACAATGGAGGCTGATAATGAAGAAATAGAATTTAATTTTGATTTATCAACTCAAATCGCTTACAAGCTTGGAGGTGGTCTTTTGATACAAGATAAATATATTATCGGACTTCACTATAATGGCCTTGGCAAACATAATGTAAAAGGTGAAATGAAATATGATGGAGATACAGTGGACTTAGATGATTTAGAACTGAAAGTAGATGTTTTAACTTTAACGTTTGGAATAAAATTTTAAGAAAAAACTGGTGCCAATATGCGGTCATAAAACATTTGGAGTGAAGTAATTATTCGAGCATTCCGCCACGAATCAATTTTCTGCAACGGTGGATAAGAACGCAGCCCGCTCTCCCAAATGTTTCATACACGCATCCGTTGTGTTTCATGCTGACTAACAAAAACATTGCAACATTCATAATGATTGAAAATATGACTATAAACAAAATAGCGATAATTTTAAGTATTATTTTTTCGTTTACGCTAAATTCGTATGGACAAAAAATTAGATATAATGACTTCAAAAATGATATTTCCACTAAAAATTATCGACTATCAATAAAAAACCCGAGATATTCGCCCGTTTTTGCTGGAATATTAAATTATTTAATTCCTTCTTCTGGATATTTCTATGTAGGAGAACCAATAAGAGGTGCTTGTGTTTTGGGAAGTGAAATAGCTACCATCAGTGTATTTGCCTATGGATTAGTTATGTCAATGAGTGTTGATACAGAGACTGGACAATCACCCGAAGGAGCACGGACAATTATGTTTTCAGGAATGATTGCAACGGGATTAATTCATATATGGAGTATATATGATGTTGTCAAGATTGCCAAGATTAAAAACCTTGCTTACCAAGAAAAACAGTTAACAATTAAATTACAACCAGATTTTTATATTGGTACTACAGTGGATATTAAAACTGTTAATTACGGATTAAAATTGACAATAGACTTTTAAAATTATAGACAAACTACTAAGCACGAAAACACAACATGGGAATAACCGGGTTACGGATGACCGGCAGCTCTATCCTGGGCGCAAGCGATGCGAACCGTACAGCACACATCACGAGGATTGGAGCAATGAAACCCGGTTAGTTTGCTGTTCAACCTTTTCTTTTGCTCCGGCATACCGATTTATCGGGACGGGTTTCAAAGCACCAATCCCGAGCCCGTTATAAACAAGGCTTTAAGACAAGACAAAAATAATCAACCAGTTAGGCGTTAAATCTTAGAATATGGAAAACCCTTATGTGAATAACTCAAGTCAAAAAGAAACTTGGCTAGTTAAGAGAATCAAAGAATATCAAATTACTTCTATTACTATTGGTTTGGACCCCTAATTATCGGACTATTTTATAGAGGGTTAAACATACAAAATTAATTT
>JBBIHY010000001.1:0-417392 GCA_037446695.1 Bacteroidota bacterium | reverse complement strand
TGGTCCATGCATCATCGGCTATCACGTTGGCTGCAAAACCATTTCCAACTGCAGGAGCACCCGCCGAAGCCGTCAGACCATTGGGGTTAATGGCCGTGATATTGTATGTGGCTGCAGCAACACTTCCGGCGGCCACAGATAAATTCAACCCTGTTGGTGAATCACTGCAGACAGTGGTTGATAAATTCGCAAGAATTGGTTCCGGACGAACACTTACCACTACGTTCTGTACATTGGTACATCCATTTATGGTTAATGTATAAACATAAGTTACGTTAATCGCAGAAGATGTAAGATTACGCAGGGTCTCATTTGGATTATTGACACCGTTGGTAGGCCCGGCCGGTGTGATACCGGGCACATCAGGTCTTGTCCAGTTAAATGTAACAGCAGATGCACTGGTGGGGTTATAACTAAATGGTGTATTACTGCATATTGCCGGGGGTGTTAATGAACTTGTAAGTGTTGGCAATGGATTCACAACCACATTTCTTGTAATGGTGAGCCCCGGGCAAGCAGTAGCACCCGGCCCTGTAGGGGTAATTGTATAGGTCACCGTAACAGGCTCAGCACCTGTATGTGCAAGTTGCTGAACGATGGATAAACCATTTCCATTTGGAATAGTCCCTGGAAGTGGAGCTCTTCCGGCAACCCATGCCACAGCAGGGGTGTGGGATACAGTCCAGCTAAAATTCGTATTAGGTACAGTGGATTGTAAAACAATGTCGGTAAACCCATTATAACAAAGATTGGGGGTATTATTTACCGTACCACCGGCATCGGGAATCGGGTTGATAACAATGGTATAAACACCGGGTAACCCTGCCCCGGGAACAAAATTACCACAGACATCCTGAACTGATACAAGTACAAAATTATAAGTATTCACAGCCAAAGCACCAAGATTAATATTACTCCCGCTTGTATAATTGTTTACAACCTGGTTGGCACCACCATTAATTGTATATGTAAGTATGTAGGGTGGTGCACCGCCAGTAATCACTGAACGGATAAAGCTGGATGCCCCTGAACAGGCATCACCGCTTCCGGTAAGGGTAGCAGTTGTTGGCAAAGAACCAACTGTTATTGTTATAGGCGTTCCAAGGTTATCAGCCGGACAGCCATTGGCATCCGTTGCTGAAACCATGGTATAGGTAGTATTCGCAAAAAGTGGTCCTGTATTGATATTGGTACCGCTTACATAATTGTTAAGGGTTGTATTTCCAGTACCATTAAAATAGGTAATGGAATAAGGGGAAACACCACCGGTCATATTCACCCTGAAATTTGTAGAGGCACCGGAACATATACTTTGGTTATCAGCCAGTTGTGCAAGGTTAAACTGCGGGCGAACAACAATTGTCCTGAATCCTGAAAACTGCGGAGGACACACACCGCTCCTGACTTCAGCCCTGTAATCCCATGTGCCTGATGCAGTTGGTATTTCAGAATAAGTCGTATTGGTATTTGCAATATCCACCCATGCCCCGGCATTCAAACGCTTTTGCCACCTGAGCACTGTACCTGTATGTCCCCCAAGAGTCATCACGCCTGTGTTCACCCCAAAGCAGACGGGTGTGGAACCTCCGGTAACTGTGCCTCCAACTGTGGTTGGGTCAACTGTTACAACCGTATTCGTGGAGGGAGCTTCAGGACAAACACCACTTTTTACAACAGCCCTGAACCAGGTAGTCTGGGCAAGCGCTCCGGAAGTATATGTCGTATTCGTATTCGCAATTGGATTCCAGGTTACACCACTGTTAACTGAAGACTCCCAGCGAACAACACTTCCTGTGTGTCCTGTAAGTGTTAATAACCCGCTTGTACTACCCTGGCATATGGTGGTTCCACCAGTTACATTACCGGGCACTGTGGTTGGGTCAACAACAACCTGAATCACATTGCTGAAACTATCATAAGTTCCTCCAGAACATGGCCCTGATCGCACTCTTCTTCTGTACCATGTGGATTGGGTAATACCTCCGGGAGGGGTATAATTCTGGGTGTTGTTAGTACCTGGTGCAATTCCAAATGTAACACCATCTGTGCTTGTTTGCCAGAGATAAGCATAAGTACCTGTACCCCCTGTTGGAACAGAACCGGTAAACACTGCGGGAGTTGTTCCTGAACAAATCGGGTTTGGACCCGGATGGGAAATGCTATTGTTACCTATTGCGGGGCGGACAATGATTTGCACAACATTGCTGATACTCGAGTTACAGGCTCCTGAGGTAACAACTCTCCTGTAGCGGTAGTCACCGGAAGGAGGATTGTTCAATACACCAGGGTTATAGTTTAAAGCATTTGCACCAACTATATCATTCCAGGTAACACCTGCGTTGGTGCTTAGCTGCCACTGGTACACATAGGTTCCGGATCCGCCGCTCAGCGTTCCATCACCAATTTGCGCGGCAGTTTGCCCGGTACAGATATCCTGGTTGGCAGTAATTGAATTCCCTGCTATATCAGCCTGAACCGTTACATTCAAAGTTTGGGCAGGAGATGTACATACCGGTACTGTTGTATATCGTCTCACAAGACTTACCTGCTGCACACCGGTAGGCGCAGCACCGTCAATAGAAACAGTTATTTGCCTTGACAACTGACCTACAGTGATGGTCCATCCTGCGGGAACGGTCCAGAAATACTCTGTAGCACCACCAAAGGGTTCAACAGCAGGATTAACCGGGACTGAAAAAATTAGCCCTGTAGTATTTCTACATACAGGATTAGGCCCTGAAATGACCGGTGGTTGCCCCAATGAGTTCCTTATGGTCATTGTAACAGCAGTTGGAGGGCCCTCGCAACCGGAAACCGGGAAAAAGGAAGTCACCCAGTAGTTGTAAACGCCGGGTGCGGTTTGGCCATGATTAAAAGGTGTACCGGTAAAAAGTAAATTCGTAAGCGCTGCATCTCCGTACCATCTGAAACTTGCAGCAGGATTAGGATTTGTTGCAGTCAGCGGGGAGGTTGCTCCAAAGCAGAAAGTCGGAGAAGCAGCTGTTGGTGCAGTAGGAGATTCAATCAACTCCAGGAAAGAGGTTAAAGTAACCACATTACTCAAAGGATCGAAGGGATCATATGGATTACATGGCCCCCAGTAGCGCATGGTAACTTCAAAGCGCTGTCCGGCAACATCCGTGACAAAACTTCCCGGGTGATTAATTGGCAGGGAAAACATACCAGGGGCTGCTGGGCTTAATCCCGGATCATATTCAACAATTGGTCCCTCCAATACACCTCCCGGTCCGGGGCCAATTAAATTTCCTGCAATATCGGTGACAGGAGTACCTCCCACCGAAACATTCCTGATACGAGGTTGGGCATTTGTTCCATAAACGAATTGCATCCACCTCTTTCTCTGGTTGGGAAGATTCGGCTCTACTGCAATTCTACAGTCAAACAAGGTTTGGTCTTCAAATATAAAATTAACAATGTCTTCGCCTACACAGAAGCGGGTAGCAGGGTTCCCGGCTTCAGGGAAAATAATTAATCGTCCGGTTCCTGGTGCTGGTGTACCATTATCCAGTTTATAGTTTGGAATGACTATTTGTATTGTTTTGCTTAAAGCGAATAAATTTGGCCAAAGAGTACCGGAGTTCCAAATATAAGGAGTCATTGCAATTGTCCACGAACAATTAATTGTATTTGAAGGATAGTTTTGGTCAGGATTGGATTGAGCAATTGCACGATATACACCGGTTCCAGCTCCTCCAACCTCCGTGGCCGGAATAACAAGTCTTTGCGGAGTTGTACTGGGGGCCTGCCATAATACACGCACACGAGGATTACTTGTAACAGGAAAATGAATACTGTTCCTTGCCCTACTGGTCATGAAGAAATTATACTCTACCTCAACATTTTCAACAGGTGCGCAGATATCTACGGGTGGTTTTTCTCCAAATAACCCGTTAATTATATCATCCTCCGTAAAAATCCAGTTATTCACAGCATCAACAGGTCCAAAAGAAGCAAGAGGAAGGCCGGATGTATCACTTTTAACATCGCCGGTTGCCTGGTTATACGAAACCCGGACTGTGGTTCTGTTGGCATATGTAATAGCACCGGCAGGAACCTGGAACCTTAGACTATTCGTACCGGCTCCTGACAGATATGTAATTGCAACCGGCGCCCCACCTATAGTTATCGTCCAGCCGGCTGTGGTTCCGGCAGTAATTACCTGTTCAGAGAAACGGATTACTATAGTCCGTTGATCCAGGTCGGTAAAAGTAATTGGGTACTGGTTGCTGGCTGGCACAGTCGCAATAAGTGTGGGTTGCGCAAACAACGGATTGATCAAAGCTGCCAGAAGGAAAAGTGTAGAAGCAGCAAAAATGCTTTTGAAGTGGTTTACCGGTTTCATATGGCTGGATTTTCCTGGTTTCATAAAAATGAGGGAATGCGCAATTTAGCGTGGTCTGTTGTATTTTGGTTATGGTTCTGTCAACAAAAACTGCATGTTGGTAAAAACATATTGTTTATAAATAATCAGACCTCTGCAAACAACAAATGGTTGCAAATCATCTTCTTAAAATAACCGTTACATCTCCTGTGATAATAAAGGATTTTCCATTCAGGAATTTCCCTGAGGCCTTCCAGATGTATACGTCAGGCTTGACCAACTGGCTGCGGTAATACCCGTTCCAGCCTTTCTGAATATCATTGCTCTCGAACAACAGCACTCCTGTCCGGTTAAAAACCTGCAGGCTGTACTCTGCAATCCCGTTCCAAACCGGGAAAAACACCTGGTTTGTAATATCCTTTACAGAATAACTTCCATCGCCCGGGCTGCTTGGATTGGGTGAAAAAGCACTCGGGAACCGTATATAATAATCACTCCCGGGGAAAATGTTCTCAACGATCATCGTATCG
The DNA here is from genome assembly GCA_037446695.1 of Bacteroidota bacterium. Classification (GTDB taxonomy): domain Bacteria; phylum Bacteroidota; class Bacteroidia; order Bacteroidales; family PUMT01; genus JBBIHY01. Next base: position 412,520 of record JBBIHY010000001.1, on the reverse strand, counting down.
GAGCATCCTTCGTTATTCATTGCCACCAGACTGACCCTGAAATCATCCCTGTTTTTATAAACATGTGTCGGATTGATGTGTCCTGATTTATTTCCATCTCCAAAGTGCCACAGATAGCTGTCGGCATTCCTGGAATAGTTATAGAAGTAAACCTGCCCGCCGGCTAACCCGTTTGATTCTACCAGGAACTCAAACTGCGCCCTTGGTTTGCTTTTAATAATAAGGGTATCGATAGCCGAAACGGAGTTACCATAAACATCATTTGCAACCAGCTCTACAAAATAAGTTCCGGGTTTTTCAAACAGGTAAACAGGGTTCATCTGGTTAGAAATGACCCCGTCGCCGAAGTCCCAGGTAAAGTTGACTGCATTTTGAGATAAATTCTGAAACTCAATCAGGGCGGGAGCACAACTTTCTCTTTGAGACATCCTGAAAGATGCAATTAAAGGAGTCACTGCCAGAACCTGCTCTTTCTTCTCATGTACAATTGGTTCCTTATAGACGGTTTTCACCGAATCTTCCAGAACTTCCTTTGCCGGAAGTTCCCCCTGCAATTTTATTTCTGTAGCAGAAACTTCCCTGGCAATAGTTTTTGTGTGGATTACTACCTGCTCTTCGGTGGGCTCGGGTAAACCTTCGGTCACATTGTCTTTCCTGTCAACTGCCTCATTCTTTTTTACAGTATCTGCATACTCAATGGATTTTACTTCCGGAGCTGCATTGTCCTTTCCCGAAAAAAGCATAAGGCCTCCTGCAATTGAAGCCACAATGGCAGCTATATAATAAATATTGAAAGTGTTGAAACTAAAACTAAAAAAGTCATGGAACTGAAGTTTCCTGTGAACTCCTTTCCATACCTCCTCCGAAGGATTCTCAGCATAGCCTTCAAACCTCTCTCTAAATAACTTCTCAAAATTTCTCTCGTCAGCCATTCTGTTTATTTTATTTTCTTAGTTTTTTTCAATTCAGCCAGTTTTTCCTGAATAATTTTCCTCGCCCTGGAATACTGCGATTTGGATGTACCTGTATCAATCCCAAGTATTTCAGCTATTTCCCTGTGCTTGTATCCTTCAATTGCATAGAGGTTAAATACCATTCTGAAACCATGCGGCAACTTTTCAATCACATTCAGTAATTCATCGTACCTAAAATCCATCTCACCCATGTTTTCATTCTCATCTCCCACTCCTCTTGCAAGGTCCAGCTCATCGTGCCACGATTCTTTAATATGCTTGTGGTAATAGGAAATTGCAGTATTTATCATGATTTTTCTTATCCAGCCAGTTAAAGAACCCTTACCACTGTATGTCTTCAGATGTAAAAACACCCTGGTAAATCCTTCCTGAAGAATATCCTCAGCCGTACTTTTATCTGAGGCATATCTCCTGCAAACTCCCATCATCATTGAAGAATACTTGTCATAAAGCATCTTCTGTGCCTTCCGGTCACGCTTCAAACAAAGTTTTATCAGTTCTTCTTCAATGATCATAACCCTTCACAATTCTTGACTGTTTGCCGGCAAAAATGGTTGCATGAAAAAAATTTCAGATACGAATTTTTTCTTAAAATAAATGGTAAAATACATATCATGGTAAAAATCATGTAGTCTGGTGACAAAGGTCATAGAAAAAAGCCTGCTCAATTTGTTATTTGGCATGTTTTCTCTTTGAACAAGATTTCTTAAAATATCACTAAATGTACAAAATAAAGAGTCACCCCATATTGACTGTTGAAGAAAAACAAAAAGTAAGCTTTCTTTTTGAAGGTAAAACAATAACAGGTGAAAAGGGTTTCACAATTGCTGCAGCCCTCCACCAGGCAGGATACCCGGTGCACAGCCACAGTCTGCAGAACCGCAACAGGAGCCTTGAATGCGGCATTGGCAAATGCGGTGCGTGTGAAATGCTTGTCGATGGGCAAATAAGCAGAATCTGTATTACCCCTGTGGATAACATAAGGGAAGTAAAAGAAATTCCAAAAGGCTACCAGCCGAAAAGGATCACATACATAAAAAATTCACCACTGAAGGTTTACAAGACCCGGGTGGCTATTATTGGCGCTGGTCCTGCAGGACTCGCGGCGCGAGAGGTTTTGAATCAACATCGTGTTGATAATATCGTTATTGATAATAACGAAAAAGTGGGTGGACAGTTTTTGATGCAAACCCATCAGTTTTTTTTCTTTGAAAAGGAACAAAAATTTGGCGGAATGAGAGGTTTTGACATTGCCAACACCCTTGCAGGGGATGACCATTCGGGAATATTCCTGGATTCAACTGTATGGGACCTGCTGGAAGGTAAACGACTGGCTGTGAAAAACCTGAAAACACAGGAAATTTATTACATAGATGCCGAACACCTGATTATTGCGACAGGCGCGGTGCCTTTCATGCCTGCCTTTGAAAATGACGATTTACCGGGGGTTTACACTGCTGCAGTTGTTCAGAAAATGATGAACATGGAATTTACCCTGCTTGGTAAAAACATTCTAACGGTAGGTGCAGGTAATATTGGTTATCTCACTTCCTACCAGCTGATGCAGGCCGGAGCCAATGTAAAAGCCATTATCGAGGCTCAACCCAGGGAAGGTGGTTTCCCTGTGCAGGCCAACCGGGTTAGAAGATTAGGCATTCCCGTCATTTTATCACATATACTGCTGAAAGCCATACCCAATGAATACAACGATGGAATTGTCGGAGCAGTTATTGCCGAATGCAGGAATTTCGAAGCTGTTCCGGGTACCGAAAAAATCATTGATGGAATTGATGCTATTAACATCTGCACAGGATTGGTTCCCGATGATGCCCTTTTAATAAAGGGTAAAGAAGTTTTCGGCCGCTTTTGCCATGGAGTGGGCGATGCTATAAGGATTGGAGAAGGCACTAGTGCAGTGCTCCGAGGAAAACAGGCTGCATTTGAAGTTCTTGAGGAAATGGGAACAAACTACAATTATGATCATTACCTTGAAATTTCCAAGGAATACATCGATTCCCAGCAACATCCTCACAAGATCATAGACCATCCTTTTGAACCGGACGAAAAAAGGCAGCAGGAAAAACCATTTGTTCTCATTGATTGCCTGTATGGTTTTGCCTGCAACCCCTGCCAGTTTGCCTGCAAGCACGATGCCATTCATAAATCCTCCACAAGCACTGTTCCAACCATCGATTTTGAGAAGTGTACCGGTTGCATGGACTGCGTTTACCAGTGCCCGGGTCTGGCTATCTTCGGTTATCATCCCAAAAAGAACTGGCTGTTCCTTCCCATAGAATACGAAGCAAGTGAAGGTTCGGAGGTATTTCTGGTGGATAATGATGGAAAAAAGCTTGGCACAGGCCTGATTGAAAAAATCCTGAGAAAACCGAACAAAACTCATATAGCACGGGTAAAATCCCACAATCTTCATGGTAAAGATCTGATGCCGGTGAGAGGTTTTATTGTTAAGGAAAACTATCCTGAGCCGGTGAAAATGAAAAACCTGGAAAAAGAAATTCACTCGGAAAAATACATTTGCCACTGTGATGATGTAAAACTTGATGAAATTCTCAAAGTAATTGGTGACAGGAAATTTATCTCGGTTGACGAGGTAAAGCATACCACCCGTCTTGGAATGGGTGCCTGCCGCGGAAAACGCTGCATAAAAAGACTAAAGCTTACCCTGCGCCAATACGACAAAGCCATTGTGGGAGAAGCTACTCCACGCGGGCCAATGTCCAACCAGGTGGGTATTGGTGAGCTTTACCCAAGAGAGATACACGAAGAAATTATCACAAACATTAACGGCAAAAAACATCCCCGTGTAAAAGTGGAATCACTTATTGCAGGAGGCGGAATTGCAGGAAGTGCACTTTTCCGCTACCTTGCTGAGGCAGGTAAAAAACCATATCTGATAAATTATGGCAGGGGTGCCTCGTGGAGAAACATTGCCGGCGGACGGCCAAATTTCAGCGTACCTGAGTTATCAGACATTGCCACAAGAAACCTCGAAATCTTTAGGGGCTTGCAGAAAATTGAAAACATTGATTTCAGGCCTATTCATTATGTTACTTTCGCGCACGACGATGCCATGCAAAAGGCACTGGAAGCATCCATGAACTGGTCAAATGCCGAAATGATTGAACCCGGGGATTTCAGCAAAAGAATTTCTCCTTTTATCAATACAGAATTAAACACCTACCGTGCAGCCCTTGTGACCAAAGACTGCTGGCAGGCAACTCCCGGCAAGGTAATTGATTTAATCCGGAGAATTGGCATTGAAAAGGGAGGAACTATCCTGGAAGATTGCAGACTGGAAGATTTAAGGAAAGAAGGAAAGACTTTTATTGCACTGGTGAAAAACCATGAGGGAAAATTCATGGAATATGAAACCGGGGTATTCATTAATGCTCTTGGTCCCGAAGGAGATGAGTTTACCAAAAAACTGGGGATTCAAACCGGTATTTACCCGGTAAAGCATCAGGCATTTATTACGCGAAGGCTGCCAATGATGGGCGTAAAGGGAGGGCCTCTTCCAATGATGATTGACCGCCGCAACTATAAAGGATTTGTAGCTGTTTACGGACAGCAACTTGCCGAAACCGGACAGATTATTGGCTGTGCCTCCCCCGCTGTTGACCCAATGGAGACCGACAAAAATCTGAAAATCAACAGCAAGGAATTTCTTGAAATCACTTCGGAAATTTTCGTAAACTGGCTGCCCGATCTTTCCTCGGTTGGTTTCCAGGCCGTCTGGGCTGGCTATTATGTTGAGCCAAGAATGATCATTGATACCGAGCACGGCCTGTTCCTTGGATTAAGAGGCCAGGGTTATATGCTGGGACAATATCTTGCAAAGTTGTATGTTGATCACCTGACAGGCAGACAGGTGCCTGAATATTTCAAACGACTCAGCCTGAGTGGTGATGGCATGCCAGAAAAGGCTTTCAAATAGAATTCTTCTTAAAAATCATTAAAACCGGTAAACACATTACCGGTTTTTTTGTTAAACTTTTTTAACTTATTCTTAATTAGACTAAATTTGTTTAATAAGCAATTCATTTTTAAATTTGTATTTTAAAACTGAATAAATATGAACAAAAGACAATTTGCACTTACCGCCTTAATGACAGTTTTATTCATTACAGGAACATCCTTTTTTGTCTACTTCCCTGTGAATACCAGCAATAAAGAGAATTCTGGGTTTGTGCTGGCTTCACTGCCATATGCATATGATGCGCTTGAACCCTATATTGATGCCAGAACAATGGAAATACATCATTCAAGGCATCATGCAGCCTATGTGAATAACCTGAACAGGGCACTGGAAGGCACTCCCAGCATAAATCTTCCCCTTGAAACACTCATGGGCAGCATATCAAAATACTCAATGGCTGTTCGCAACAATGGTGGCGGACATTACAACCATGAACTTTTCTGGAATATCATGAACCCCAAGGGTGGCGGAGAACCTTCAGGTGAACTCGCCGAAAAAATCAGGAAAACATTTGGGTCTTTTCAACAAATGAAGGAAGAGTTTAACAAGGCTGCTATGGGTCAGTTTGGTTCCGGCTGGGCCTGGCTGATTGTGCAGAACGGTAAACTAAAAATTACTGCTACCCCAAACCAGGACAATCCCCTCATGGATGTTGTTTCTGAGAAAGGATATCCGCTAATGGGAGTAGATGTTTGGGAACACGCCTATTATCTGAAATACCAGAATCGCCGGGGGGACTATGTTTCAGCCTTCTGGAACTTGATTAACTGGCCATATGTAACTGAAAGATACAATGAGGCAATGAAAAAGGGATGGTAAACATCCCTTTTTTTATTAATACCGCTTTGCAACAATTTCCCAGTCTATCAGATCCCAGAAAGATCTTACATAATCTGGTCGTTTGTTTTGATAGTCCAGGTAATAAGCATGTTCCCAAACATCACATGTGAGAATGGGGGTCATGCCGTTCCGAAGGGGATTCCCGGCATTGCTCTCCTGCAAAATCTCCAGTTGTCCGTTTTTATTTTTTATAAGCCAGGCCCATCCCGACCCAAACAGGGTAACAGCCGCTTTTGTGAATTTCTCTTTAAACTCTCCAAACGAATTGAAATCCCGGTTTATGGCTTCAGCCAGTCCTCCTTTTGGTTTACCTCCACCCTGCGGGGACAGGGACTCAAAATAAAAAGTATGATTCCAAACCTGGGCACCGTTATTAAATATGGCTCCTTCAGACTTTTTTACAATATCCTCCAGTGTGGCACCTTCAAATTCGGTTCCTGCTACCAGATTGTTTAAATTGTTTACATAGGTCTGATGATGCTTGCCGTAATGAAATTCCAGGGTTCTTTTACTGATTGCCGGCTCAAGTTCATTCAGGGCATAAGGAAGTGCTGGCAGTTGAAAATTCATAACATGTTTGTTCTGATAATTGGCAACAAGTTATAAAATTCCTGGCAAAAATCAAACTTGCAGAGGCAACAAAAGAAGAGGGGAAACCGTGATGGTTTCCCCTCTTCACCCATTTTAACCTAAATACTAACCCAAAAAGCGTTTATTTACTTCTTCCCAATTGATAAGATTCCAGAATGCATCCACATATTCGGCCCTTCTGTTTTGATATTTCAGATAATATGCATGCTCCCAAACATCAATTCCCAGGATTGGCTTGCCTTTTACTTCAGCAAGGTCCATAAGGGGGTTATCCTGATTTGGAGAGGATGTAACAACCATTTTACCATTGGTTACCACCAGCCAGGCCCAGCCTGAACCAAAACGGCTCATAGCAGCAGCGTTGAAAGTCTCCCTGAACCTGTCAAATGAACCAAAATTACTGTTGATGGCTATCCGAAGATCTCCTCCCGGAGTTCCTCCACCATTGGGGGAAAGAATCTCCCAAAACAGATTGTGATTGTAAAAACCTCCGCCATTATTTCTTACGGCAACCGGGTATTTGGAAATACTCTTCAGCAATTCTTCTATTGATTTCCCGGCCATTTCGGTTCCGTCCACGGCAGCATTGAGATTATTTGTGTAGGCTGCATGATGCTTGCTGTGATGAATCTCCATGGTACGTGCATCAAAATGAGGCTCCAGTGCATCGTAGGAATAGTGAAGATCTGGTAATTTGAATGACATAATATACTGTATTTTATTAAACAATTGAATTTGATGCAAAAATAACCTTTATTTAGATTTATTCCAAATAATTAACAGGCAAAATTTAAAAATGTTCATTAGGGTGATCCGTTTTCAGTCATTATTTTCGAAGTTTATAAACCTAAGGTGAACCGGAAAATATTAAACCTTGCCATTCCCAATATTATCAGCAACATTACAGTGCCTCTGCTGGGTATTGTGGATATTGCATTACTGGGGCATCTGGGTTCGGAGGTTTACATAGGGGCAATTGCCATTGGTACGGTTATTATTAACTTCCTTTACTGGGGCTTTGGCTTTCTGCGGCTTGGAACCAGCGGTTTTACAGCACAGAATTATGGTGAAAGAAACTTCCAGGGAATAACTATCATCCTCGGCCGAGCTGTATTCACTGCATTCATTGCTTCGCTAATTATCATGTTACTGCAAAAACCAATAGCAGACTTAAGTTTCTGGATTATGAAACCCAGTGCCGAGGTAGAACACTATGCGAGGACCTACTTCCTGATAAGGGTGCTGGCTGCCCCTGCAAATCTTATCATGTATGCATTCAAGGGGTGGTATATAGGAATGCAGAATACCCGGTTTGTGATGATTGTAACCATTACAATCAATCTTCTGAATATCCTGTTCAGCTATATTTTTATATACGGGTTAAATATGGATGTGGCAGGAGCAGCGCTGGGCACAGTTCTTGCACAATATTTTGGCCTTGCACTGAGTCTTTTCTTCTTTTTCAGATATTACGAAAGGTTCATCCCTTATTTTGATTTTAAAAAAATTACTGAACTGAAAGGACTAACTAAATTCTTTCATGTCAACAAGGATATTTTTATCCGAACAGTTTGCCTGATCCTTGCCTTTTCGTTTTTCACTACCAAGTCGGCCCAGATGAACGACACACTGCTGGCTGTGAACACAATACTTTTGCAGTTTCTCATGTTGTTCTCCTATGCGGTTGATGGTTTTGCCTATGCTGCAGAAGCCTTATCCGGAAGATATTACGGTGCAGGCAATTTCACCCTGCTCAAAAAATCTGTAAGCTATCTCTTTCGCTGGGGTATGGCCCTTGGCGCATTATTTTTTATCATTTATTTCACAGGCGGAGATCTTATACTCAACATGTTTACCAGTAACATCGAAGTGCTTACTGCAGCACAACCTTATTTTTACTGGGTTCTGCTGGTTCCCGTCATTACTTTCCCGGCATTTATCTGGGATGGTATCTATATTGGAGTGACAGCCTCAGTAGCAATGCGCAACGCCATGCTTGCATCAACATTTCTCATTTTCCTCCCCACCTTTTATTTTCTGGAACCTGTTATGGGAAATCATGCACTCTGGCTTGCCATGATGTTGTTTATGATTGCCCGGGGCGGCCTGCTTGGTTTTCTCGCAAACAGGGCTATTTTCCAGCCAATTGTTAAGAAAAATGAAACACCCATGTAAGACAGCTAGCACAAACACCAATGAACAAAATATGGGTGTTCCCTGTCTGCCGTCAGGCAGGCATCCGCTCGATAATGAATGTTAAAAGCTAGAAGGTAATGTATTGGTAATTAACAATATAAATATTTTGTGCGGATGAAAATTACCAGTGAAATCAGAATCATTGAACTGGTGAGAATCCTGCCTTACTCAGTCAGCTACCTGATGAACATGGGAATAAAATGTATTGCCTGTGGAGAACCTGTATGGGGAAGCCTTACTGAATCTGCATTGGAAAAAGGGTTTAACCAGGAGGAACTTGCTCAGATTGTTAAAGAGTTAAACGAAATGTATTCCAGCAAAGATTAGGAATACTTCTCCCTCCAGGTTTTTCGTTTTGTATTTCATGAGGCTTTTTACGCTTATTTCTTAACTTTGATTCATATCTTTTTTGCAAAACCATGATTTATATTACACGCAGAGAAAATTTCAATGCAGGTCACAGGATGTTTCGCAAAGAGTGGACAGTTGAGGAAAACGAAAGGGTTTTCGGGGCCTGTTCGAATCCAAACTGGCATGGGCATAATTATACCTTGTTCGTTACTGTGAAAGGAAAACCAAATCCTGAAACCGGTCTTCTGATAAATCTGAAAGATCTCAGCAGGCTCCTGAAAGAACATGTCATAAAAAAACTTGATCACAAAAACATGAACCTGGAGGTGGATTTTATGAAGGACAAGGTTGCCTCATCAGAAAATCTTGCCATGTCTGTCTGGACTGTTTTAGAACCGCATATAAAACCATTGGGTGCGGATTTGCATTGTGTAAAAATAGTGGAAACTGAAAACAACTACACTGAATATTATGGGGAATAAAAAGAAATCCATTGAGGTAATAAACAGCGGTATCAATACACGCGATGATTTTGGATATGCAAAAGTGGAAAAGTACCATCATGAAACCACTGAAAAGATGGCTTTTCATTATAAGGAGATTTTGAGACTTCTTGGAGAAGACCCTGAAAGGGAAGGATTGCTGATAACTCCTCTTCGTGTAGCCAAAGCCATGCAGTTTCTCACGCATGGCTATGACCTTGACCCCCTGCACATACTTGATTCTGCCAGGTTTAAAGAAGAATACAAGCAAATGGTAATTGTCAAAGACATTGAGCTTTATTCCATGTGCGAGCACCATATGATTCCTTTTTATGGAAAGGCTCATGTGGCATATATTCCGAATGGTTACATCACGGGGCTTAGCAAAATTGCGAGGGTGGTTGATGCCTATTCTCGAAGGCTGCAGGTACAGGAGAGGCTGACCGTTGAAATCAGGGATTGTATTCAAAAATCCCTGAATCCGCTTGGTGTGGCAGTTGTGATTGAAGCCAGTCATATGTGTATGCAAATGAGAGGAATACAAAAACAGAACTCGGTAACAACAACCTCTGCATTCACAGGTATATTTCTGACCCAGAACCAGACACGCGAAGAATTTATCCACCTCATTGGAACCAAACTTCATTGATTTCATAGACGATTTTCGTGTATTTGTAATTTCGACCGACAATTGTATTTTTGCCCAAATTTTAAAACTTTAGTATGAAGGCATATGTATTCCCCGGTCAGGGGGCGCAGTTCCCCGGAATGGGAAAAGATTTGTATGAAAACTCTGCACATGCAAAAGATTTATTTGAAAAAGCCAATGAAATTCTTGGTTTCAAAATAACCGACCTTATGTTCTTTGGCACAGAGGAAGATCTGAAGCAAACCCGTGTCACCCAGCCGGCAATATTCCTTCATTCAGTGATACTGGCAAAAATTTCAGGTGACAAATTTAAGCCCCAAATGGTTGCCGGGCATTCTCTGGGAGAATTCTCAGCGCTCGTTGCCAATGGTGCACTTACTTTTGAGGAAGGACTTGCACTGGTATCAAAAAGGGCCATGGCTATGCAAAAAGCCTGCGAAATGAGCCCCTCCACCATGGCTGCCATTCTCGGACTGGAAGATACAGTGGTGGAGGAAGTGTGCAAATCAATTGATGATGTAGTTGTTCCGGCCAATTACAACAGCCCGGGACAGCTTGTTATCAGCGGCTCGCATGCTGGTATTGATGCAGCCATAGAAGCCTTAAAAGAAAAAGGGGCCAAACGTGCTTTAAAACTTCCTGTTGGTGGTGCTTTTCATTCTCCGCTCATGGAACCAGCCAGGCTGGAACTGGAAGAAGCCATCAATCAGGCGAAATTCGATACACCCATTTGTCCTGTTTATCAGAATTATACGGCTAACCCTTCTACAAACCCCGATGAAATTCGCAAAAACCTGGTTTTCCAGTTAACAGCACCGGTTTTGTGGACGCAAACCGTGACCAATATGATCAACGATGGTGCCACAGAATTCATTGAAAGCGGACCTGGCTCAGTATTACAGGGATTGGTGAAGAAAATAAACAGTTCAGCAATAACATCTGCAATTACTTCGCTTTAATAATTGAATGTCACAGTCTGCTTCAAATCAGGATGCACACTTTTTGCAACGGGGCATTCCATTGCAGCTTTTTCAATGATTAGTTTTTCTTTTGCTGAATAGGTATGGCTTGCGGGGAAAAAGAATTCAACAACAACTTCAGCCACCCGGCGGGGGTTGTTTGCCATAATCTTTGTGATTTTCACTTCAGTGCCATCAATATTGAACCCATGCGTATTGGCGGCGATACCAATGATGGTTAGCATGCAACTGCCCAATGCCGTGGCAAGTAAATCAGTTGGGGAAAACGCCTCTCCTTTACCCTGGTTATCGGTGGGAGCATCGGTAATGAGTTCATTGCCTGACTGAACATGCTTTGCCTGCGTTCTCAGGTCACCCTGGTATATTGTTCTGACTGTTACCATGTGTTACTAAATTTATAGAATTATAGGTGTAAATAAGTTATCAAATTATGCTTTTACGGCATTTAACAAGAAACATGTATCGTTAAGCGGACCAAAACATTCCTGCTCCCGATTTATTGGGACGCAGGAATTAGAACTTCTTAAAGTTTTTCTCAGAAGTTCTAAAACTGTTAATGAAAAACTCTGTAAACTTAAAACACTTTTCAGTTACACTGGTTTAAAAATCGCACCAATATTTCTTTTTCCGTCAATAACGATCTTCAGGGGGCATTTGAATCTTACATGCCTAAGGTACTTATTTTCAAACTCAGCCTTTTGTGAGTCGAGAAAATCCAAATCGTATTTACCATCATCTATGTATGGATTAATTGTCAGATATCCTACCCTGAAAGAAGTCAGATTTTGAAAAAAATGTGTCCCCTGGCTGGGATCAATCCTATAATTGGATAATCCCGACTCAATAATCACCCTGGAATTTGAAATCTGTGCCCATTTAATTGGGATACCAAGCCATGGATCGCTCGAACCCCAACGCCCGGGTCCAACGAGTACATAGTTCCTGCTTTCCTTTACCATTTTGTCATTCAATTTCTCAATCTCTGCGGCAATCTGAAGAGTTTCTGCCGGATTAAAAGCATCGGGTCTTACATAAATAAAGTCATTAATGCTATGGAAAAGGCCATTCCCGAGTGCATGATTGGAGAAAATTAAGGTTTCCTGTGGATCAATATTCTCCACATGTGCATCAATCCTCTGATCGCTGGTAACAATGGGACGAATTTGCAGAAAATAAAATATTTTTGGGATACCAGGTGGTGTATCCAGGTTTACAGCAAACTCAATTTCAACAGGGTTTTTCATTTCCCTTTGACCAACCTCAAGCAGGGTTTGCAGGATTTTTGCAAGGGGAAAAGTTTCGTAATTCAGAATATTGGAAAATGTTACAAGCTTTTTTCCGGGGTGATCGATACCATCCCTTACCATATTGTTTTCAAAGTCAAAAGTCGAACCGACATGCCGGAACGGCGGATCGGAATGTGCTTCCTTAATATTTAATTTTAAAAGATTCAGGCTGTCATCCGTGGTAGGAATGAAATTATTGGCTGACAGGTCTACGGCATAAAAGATTTTTTGTGTTTCTCTTAATGCCTGATCAGGAGAGGAAAGTTGCAGAATTTTTTTTGGGTATTTGGGCGAAAACCGCAGGGAAGTCCCTCCGTCCACAATCAACTTGCCCAATCCATAAGCTATGTTTGCTATTCCATCTTCCGGTTTTTCGGGAACAATAGGGTAAAAGTTAATAGACCTTGCCACGCCCGATATAGTTGGAAAGAATTTATCCCCAGAGCGGGTACCGCATACTTCCTGCAGAACAATACCCATCTTTTCTTCATCAATCACATTGGCTGTTGCCGCCATGTAAGCCTTACTGCTCTTGAAATAAACACTGGCATATACGCTCTTTATAGCATCGGTAAGCATTTTGATCATTAGCGAACTGTCTTCCACCCTTGGAATCATGTAGGTAGAATAAATTCCTGCAAAGGGCTGGTAATGCGAATCTTCCAGCTTACTGGATGAACGTATGGCAACAGGATTTTTCACCACACCAATAAATGCATACAAATCCTGGTGAAGTCTACCCGGCAACTGGGCCGAAACAAAATGATGTAATATTTCCTCATCATTCATTGCGGAGAGACCAATTTTATATAGATCATTGGTCTCCATAAACTCATCAAATATGTCGGTACTAAGCACAACTGTCCGGGGAATAGTAACCAGCACATCCTCAAACATATTGAAGAGCCTGTTATTTGCAAGAATAGAATTAATGAAAGCAAGCCCCCTTGCTTTTCCTCCGATAGACCCCTCACCAATTCTTGAAAAAATGAGGTACTCATCAAAGCTGTTTTTGTCAAAAGTAGCTATAACCCCCCTTCCTTTGGTTGAACGGAAGCTTGAAATAGCAAGAAACAGATAACGCCTTACTTCATCCAGGGAAGGAAAATCTTCCAGCCTGAGATATTTGAACATCTGTGCAATTGGAAATAAAGCCCTGGCATTCAGCCATTTTGAAAAATGATTCCGGCTGGCGTGATAATGAAGTGAATCATCGGGGATATGCAGGATAGCCTGCTGCAGTGCCTGCAGGTCGGCTGCACGGCATAATTCCCTGAGGGTCTTTGGATCACGAAATACAAATTCTCCAAAAGCAAATTGCCTTATAATGTAGTTCCTCAATTCTATGGAAAGTGTCTTCGAATACTTGTGTATAAAACCGGCATTCAATTCATCAGCAGCAGCCTCATTGTCAATATCAGAGGACTGGAGTAAAAATGGCATATGCTCATCGTCGGTTCGTACCAGCCTGCATAGCCGTATACCAGCCTGCTGATCTTTTTTGCCCGCCCGCTTGTAACTGATATCTGAGATTACACCCAGGAGGTTATTTTTGTATTTCTCATAAAGGGTAATAGCCTCTTCGTAGTTGGTAGCAAGCAAAATCTTAGGCCTGCCCCTCATTCTGAGCATCTTCTGATGCTCGTTATGCGCTTCACGCATGAATTCACGCGACTGTTTCAGTACAATTTTATAAATATTAGGCAGGTAGCTGGAAATATAGCGAATGGAGTCTTCAACAAGAAGTATTGCCTGTACACCAACACGATCAACATCATGCTCGGCATTCATCCTGTCTTCAATGAGCTTAATAATGGCAAGGAGTATATCCGCGTTGCCCAGCCAGCAAAAAACATAGTCAATGCTGGTCAGATCCTCATTTTCGAGTTTCAGGGATACTTCCCTGGAAAATGGAGTCAAAACTACAATTGGTTTTTTTGGAAATTTGGTTTTAATGTTACTTGCCAGTTCAAACGTATCTATATCCCCAATGCTCAGCATGGAAATCACAAGATCAATGTTCTCGGCTTCCATTATTTCAAAAGCTTTTTTTGCCGAGTCGGCCTGTAAAAAAATGGGTGGATACCTGAGGTTTAAGGAAACATATTCATTAAAAATCTGTTCATCGATACGGCCATCTTCCTCGAGCATAAAGGCATCGTAATTACTGCAAACCAGTAATACCTTATAAATCCTTTTCTGCATGAGCAGGTTAAACGATGTATCGTGAAACTCATACCGCCTTGCATCCAGCAGTTCCTTGTAATCCATAATCGGTTAATTATTCATTTTTTTTACCGCACCAGATTCTTCCTTCAGAATCACCGCAATCCCTTTTTTCCCATCCATTAATACAGAAAAAGGTTTTTCAAACCGTATATGTCTGAAATATTTTGTTTCAGCAATCTTTTTTTGCCCTGAAATAATCTCCCAAAGGATAAAATCTCCCGGTGATGTATGGTTCACAGAAAAATACCCCACATTCATAGAGGTAACATTATGAAAGAAATGGGAGCCAAGGGAGGCATCCATAGGGAAATCATCCAGACTCATTTCCACAATGATTTTTGCATTTGAAATCTGGGGCCATGCCACAGGTATTCCTATAAACCTGTCTCTTGTTCCCCAGCGGCCCGGGCCTATCAGTACATATTTTCTGTTCTCCTTTAACATCTGTGCATTAAGTTTTTCAATCTCATAGGTCATTTCAACTGTCTTCAGGTTGTCAAACCTTTCGGGAACAGCATATATGATATCTGTAATCTCGTCAATACGGCCGTTGCCCATGCTTTTGTGGGTGTACAGCAAAATTTGGTTTTTATCCAGATTATTTTCTTCAATGGTGTAATCCGATTCATTCCCAACGAGTGGTTTAATCTGCAGCAGGTAGAAGGAAGCCTGATTATTTCTGGTTTTATTCAGATCAACAGCAAATTCAATCTCCACCGGGCAACCCAAGGCTTCCTTAACTACATCAAGTATAAGATTCAGGCATTTGGCAAGTGGTATAAAATCGTATTTCAGGATATTGGCAAAGTTTACCACCCTTGGTCCCCGGGAATCTATTCCCGGCACCATCCTTTCGTTCTCAAAATCATAAACAGATGCACAATGCTTCAGAGTTCCATGACTTTCAGATTTATCAATATCAAGCTTAATAAGACCTGCATCCTCTCCTTCCAGAAGATTTAAATCAGTTCCTCCAAGATTGACAGCATAAAAATGTACCTGTGAATTCTTATACAGGTCCTTTGGAGAGATGATGTCAAGCTTTGGGTAGGCAGGAGAAAACCGGAAGGCCTTCTCCCCTTCCACAACATACTGTCCAAGACCCAGCGCAATCACGGCAAATCCCTCATCGGGTTTCATATGGGCAACCGGGTAAAAATTATGCGATTGGGCTGTGCCACTGATATGCGGATAAAAATAATCCCCGAACTGGTTTCCTACCACCTCCTGAATGATTACAGCCATTTTTTCCTCCTCAATCTTGTAGTGAATTGCCTCAAAATATGTTCTTGCATTGGCTGAAAATATGGATGCATAGACCAGTTTTATGGCATCCATGGCCTGCTGTAATCTTTTATCAAAATCGGGGTGATTATTTGGCAACATATAAGTTTCAAAGATGCCGGAAAATGGCTGCATTAATGAATCTTCAAACAAGCTGGATGACCTGATTGCTATTGGCCTTGTAATAAGTTTAAGGAAAATCTTGAGCCGTTTTACGAGATTGTAGGAGAGGTCCCCCTCCATGAATCTTTTTTTAATTACCTCATAATCCCTTTCATTATAAACAAAATCATGAAGTTTGTTTATCTCCATGAAGATGTCAAACTCATCTGTACCAATTATAGAAGTTTTGGGTGTTCTTATGTTAATTTCCTTAATCAAATCAGAAAACTGAAAATTGTAAATTAATGTATTGATAAAAGCCAGTCCTCTTCCCTTTCCGCCGAGGGCACCAGGCGCAAGGCTCACAATATTTGATTCTTCCAGGATGGCAGATTCCTCAAAACCCACAATCTTTCCCATATCCTGCTCACTGCGGTGCACCTTGATAATATTGATGAGAAAGTTTCGCATCTCGGCAGGTGATTTGAAGTCTGACACTTTCAGTGGGCTGATGATTTTTGCGATTTTGATCTCGCCCCTTGCCATCAGCCAAAGTGAAAAGTGGTTTTTAACTGCATGATAAACCAGTGACTCCTCGGGGATGGTTTTCAGATAAGCCTCGAATTCCCGCATCGATTTGGCAATGGCGATCTGCCTGCCTTCATTATCCCTGTAAACAAAATGCCCGAAGCCCAGGTAATAGGTAATAAAGGTTTTCAGGTCCTGCAAAAGGGTTTCAGAATTTTTATTAATAAAACTTGCCTTTAATGTATGGGCTATTCGCTCATTTTCTCCTTCGGATGATTGCAGAACAGCAGGAAGATTATCGATTTTATCCCTTACATACCTGATCAAACTGATTCCTGCCTCGGGGTTGAGTTCGCCCTCTTTCGGAAATCTTACATCGGAAATAACGCAGAGAATATACTCCTGGAATTTATTGAAAATCTCTATGGCTTCTTCATATGAGTTTGCAAGAAGAATCTTGGGGCGTCCTCTCAGCTTAAGTACCTTATACAACTCATCAGTATTCACATCTTCAATGAGATGCTTGGTTTGTTCGAGTACAATGGAATACAACATGGGCAGGTAGCGGGAATAATATTTCGGTGAATCCTCCACTAGAAGGATCACCTTGGTAAAGCCCATGGAGGTGTCATTCTCCACATTTACCTTGTCTTCCAGTAGTTTAACCATCGCAAAAAACACCTTGGAATCACCGTTCCAAACATATACCTTGTCAATAGTTGCCATTTTTGACCTGTCGGCTTCAAAAATGGAAATATCATTGTTATTGTTCAGCAAAAGAAAGATTGGTATGAAGGGATATTCCTTCTTGATTTTCTGGCTGAGCAGGATGGGAGTCTTTTTGTCTACACCCATCATCAGTATGATAAGGTCGTAGTGTTTGGACTGGATCTCCTCGAAGGCCTCCTCCTCGGTAGAAACTCCTGTTACCCTGGGCAGCGAAGTGAGGTTTAATTGGTGATATTGTCCCAGCATATGATCGGAAAACCGTCCTTCTTTTTCAATGCTGTAGGCATCATAGAGGGTTGCAACCAGAAGGATTTCTTTTACCTTAAAAGGCATCAGGTCGTGAAATAAGTCCCTCTCGGCGTTGTGCTTATTTAAAAACCGGTGAAGCAATTGTCTGCTTGTAAGCTGCTTGCCTGTTAAATCAATTTGCCGGGTGCTTTTTCTTTCCTCCCTGCTTCGTGATTTTATGAGGATTGTCTTTGCCTTGATACTGTTGATATAACCCGCTATGAGACTGGCAATGTTATCAATCAGGTGGCGCTCTTCAGCAAGAAACGGACCCTCATCTACCCCGACAAATTCCTGCGTGTAGTAGACCTCTATATAACCTCTCCTGTTGTCTATGGTATCAAATGACTGGCTTTGTCTCCACTGAGTTTCTTTGAAGCCAGGCGTTTTGAATTCCATACCGTCAAATCGAATTCTTGCTACAGCAAATTCAGGATATTGCCATGCATTTGGTAAAATCATGGCAATCTGGTGAAGGGTTTCATCTACCGGTTTGCCCTCTTTCAGTATACTTGTGGTTTGGTTAATGCATGCCAGTTCCTTCAGGCGTTCTTTTTGTTCATAAAGAAGCTTCTGCAGGTTTTGTTCCGGATTCTGCAATTTGCTCATAAGCTGTTTATAGAATCATCCCTGCCGGGAGTTATGCCCCCGATAGTGCTTCTAAATTTACAGTATTTTTTTCCGAAATTCCCGAAAAGAAGGAATAATTTCTGCCTGCCAAAAACCAGTTTAATGGCTAAAGACTTGATATTGGCCTCGATTTTTCGTATCTTATGGAAGTTGTCAATTGAAACAGTCATGTAAAAATAAAAAGACATGAAGCCAGAAATTGTAGTTCTTACCACAGCCACTTACGCCCGTGCAACCCTGATTAAAACAAGACTCGAGGACGAAGGGATTGAATGCTTTCTTTCTAATGTCAACCTGGTGCAACCCGGTATTTCATTTGGTGTTAAAATAAGGATTTTTGAACATGACCTGGCAGGTGCATTGAAAATTTTAAGGAAAATAGAAAAAATGCACGGAAAGGATCCTTTCAGGGGGAAAAAATCCTCCATAAAAATCACACGGATACTTGTACCTGTAGATTTTTCGGACTACTCACTGAAAGCAGCTACCTTCGCCCTTCTGCTTGCAGACAAACTGAATGCCGAGTTACGTTTATTCCACTCCTTTTTCAACCCGATGATTGATACCATGAACTTCCCTGATGGTTACACCTACCACACGAATATGGCAGAAGTGTATCAGGAACTTTCGCAGGCAGCAAAAAAGAACATGAAAAAATTCCTGAAGGATTTGGAAGTAAGGACGAAGGGATTGACCGAAAAGGATGTGAAAGTGAACAGGAAGCTTGTAGCAGGATCCCCTGCAGAGGAGATTCTGACTGAAACTGAAAGATATAAACCGGGAGTTATAGTGATTGGTACCCGCGGTGCGGGTGAAAACCCAAACGAACCAATAGGAAATGTAACAAGCAGCATTACCGAAAACACAGAAGTGCCTATACTGGTCATACCCGAAAAAAGCAGTTTTGCAGGCACAGAAAATGAAATCCGCGTATTGTATACAACTCAATTCGATGAAACCGATTCAGAATCAGTGAAAAAGCTGATGGCGGTTATCGCTCCCTTCAGGTTCTCCATAACCTGCCTGCATGTTTCTCCAAATATCAGAAATGCAGTTATTATAGCAAAAATGAAAGATCTTAGAGACGAGCTGAAGGAAATGTATCACAATCTGGATATTGAATGTGAACTCATTCAGGAGAAAGACCTGGTGGATGGTATTAAAAAGGTGGTTTCAAGGAAAAAGATTGATGTAATTGCCCTGACACATCACAAAAGAAACATATTTTACAGGATTCTAAACCCGGGTATGACCCGAAGAATTCTTTTCATGGCTGAGAAACCAGTTCTGATTTTTCATGCCTGATCCCGTTACCCGATTTGGTCAATTCGTCTTTTTTCAGGATTATTCATTTTAGGCAATTATTTTTGTCGTTTAACCTAAAAAGACGATATGACTTCTCTTAAGGATGAGAAAAACCAATTAAGAAAATTGGTCAGGGACCTGAAAAGCAATCTCTCAATTGATAAAAAAAAGGATCTGTCCCGGAAGGTTTTTTCAAAGTTGGAGAAAGATCCGCTTTTTCTTTCAGCTAAAACGGTTATGGCGTACTGGTCACTGGAGGATGAAGTTCATACACACGATTTTATCGAGCAATGGACTGGTTCCAAAACAATTATCCTTCCTTCGGTCGATAGGGATGAATTAAGGCTCAAGGTTTATAAGGGGATCACTAATCTTGCCAAAGGGCAATCCTATAAGATTTATGAGCCCCAGGGAGAAGATTTTGCATATCCTGAAAAAATTGAACTAGTGATTGTTCCCGGCATAGCATTTGATAAAGAAATGAACAGGCTTGGAAGGGGGAAAGCTTATTACGACAAGCTGCTGAAATCACTCCCCGCAAAGAAATACGGAGTTTGTTTTGGATTTCAAATCTTTGATAAAATTCCGGCAGATGAGAACGATATAAAAATGGACAGGGTATTTTCAGAATAAACCTGAAAAATTTTTGTTCTGATGTTTGTATTACATAATCGCGGTAAAAAAAATTTTTTGAAACTAATCACATATTTATATATTTGTCTCCCAAACAAAAGCTATAAATCAAAAATAAAAAAAATGAAAAGAGTTTTCGTATTGCTGGGCTTTCTGATAGCATTGTCAATTGCTGTTCAAGGCCAAACCAAGAATGATGCCATTGAAGCTTATAACCGGGCCATAGACCTTATGGGTACTGATCCGGCTGCTGCAATCAAGGCTTTTGAAGAATGCATTCAGATAAGCAAACAGCTTGGAGAAGAGGGTGATGAAACCAGGGAACTTGCCGAATTGAATTTACCTCCATTGCATTATGAGGTATCTTTAAAGCTATTCCGGGAGAAAAAAATTCCTGAGGCGATTGAAGGAATTGAGAAAACACTGAAGGTTGCCGAACAATACAATGACAAGGATGTAAAGACCAAATCGGAAAATGTACTTCACCAGTTATACTTTACAAGGGGCAATGAGCTTTTTAGGGCAAATGATGATGCAGGAGCGTTAACTCTTTTTGATAAAGCCCTGGCAATCAATCCGAATTATGCCCGGGCTTACCTGGGCAAAGCACTCGTTTTCAGAAAGCAGGAAAGAACACCCGAATTTGCCGAGGCCATGGATATGGCCATTGAAACCGGATTACTGACAAATGACGAAAGGACTGTGAGTACTGCTGAATCCACTGCGCGTGATTACTTCCTGGTAAGGGCTATTAGGGCAAAAGATCGCCGTGCCTATAACGAGGCCAAAAACCTGGTGCAATCCTCCCTTAAGTATGATAGTAACTTTGCCGAGTCCTACTTCCTGATTATGGTAGTTGCCAATGCACAATACAGATGGAACGATGCCATAGAGGCTGGCAATAAAGGAATTGAAGTACTAAACAGTTCCGACAGAAATGAAACTGCAAAGTACTACTTTGAATTAGGTAATGCATATGCCGGAAAGGGCGATATTGATAAGGCCTGTCAATCATTCCGTGAAGCTGCAACAGGTGCCTACCTGGAAAATGCAACCTACCAGATTCAGCAGGTTTTAAAATGCAAATAACCATTAAAAAAGAGGCCGCCGGCCTCTTTTTTATACCTGAAGGCTTTTAATTGCTTTACAAATCTCAAGGGTGGCCTCCATATCGTTTTCCATTACCGAACCCAATACCAGAATGTCAGCTCCGGCCTGGCATATGGCCAGTGCAGTTTCCTGAGATTTGATTCCCCCGCCAACCATAAGGGGTACAGCCAAATTCTGCTTTAGTAGCTGAATGGTTTCTGCATTTGCCGGATTTAAAGCTCCGCTACCTGCCTCAAGGTAAATAAGCTTATGCCCCAGCATTTCACCGGCAAGGGCCGTTGCAAGAATAATTTCGGGCTTATCGGCCGGTATTGGTTTGCTGTTACTTATATATTCCACTGAGGTGGTTTTACCGTTCTCAACCAGAATATACCCTGTGGATATCACCTCTATTCCGCTCCTTTTCAAAAACGGGGCTATTGTTACATGGTTTCCAATCAGGTAATCGGGATTCCTGCCCGAAATAAGCGATATAAACAATATTGCATCTGCAAGGGGAGTTACCTGCAAAACACTTCCCGGAAACAGAAT
The DNA here is from genome assembly GCA_037446695.1 of Bacteroidota bacterium. GTDB lineage: Bacteria > Bacteroidota > Bacteroidia > Bacteroidales > PUMT01 > JBBIHY01. Next base: position 390,805 of record JBBIHY010000001.1, on the reverse strand, counting down.
CACCGGAATACCTGCTCTCTCCCTCAATATTTTCACAACAGGCTCAACAGGCACCGAAACAAGACTGCCTCCCACAAAAAAATAATCCACCCATCCCTTGCCGGTAATTTCGATTAATGCATCCAAGCGGCAGGGATCAAACCGGTCGGGATCCACCAGAATTGCCGTTTGCTTGGTTTTGCTGCAGTTTTCCTTTATCTGGTCGTAAATCATCGCTTATTCTTTGCAACACCATACAACAGAATAGTCCCGGTACCTGAAATAGTTCAGCCTGAATTTTTCGTCAATCGTTTCGTTTTTCACAGCCCCGTTGATAATTCCCTCGCAATCAAGTTCAAAAGGCTCAATAAGAATATGGTTTCTGAAATTGATTCCCTGCTTGTCACATATCTTGTAAAGGGCTTCCTTTGCACACCAGTATAAATAGGTTCTGTAGCGCTGTCCCCTCCCGGTCAGAAATGATTCCTCCTCGAATGTAAGAAACTTGTTTGCCAGTTTGGAGATTTTCTGTGTCATATGTTCAAGATCTATCCCCACCCTATTTTTCCTGCTGATTATTACGCTGGTGAGCTTGTGTGAATGTGAAATGCTGATATGGTAAGTAGCATCCGTAAGGTAAGGTTTTCTGTTCCCGTTATAGTATATCTTCACCGAAGGGCCAACCATTTTATTGAGTAATGCCCTCACACTTAACCACTCTACTTTACGGTCGTAACTTTTAAAACTATTCAGTGTTTCCACCTCCTCATTGGAGAGGTTTAGCATGGCGATAAGGGAGTAGAAATCCTCATTGATTTCCCAGATGCCTATTCGACAGTCATCCACAACTTTCTCTAAAATCATTCCCATAATAAAAACCGGTTAAAGAAAGAGGATAAAGTTAATTCGAAACTTCATTCCACGCAAATGTCTCAATCAAATGCGTAATATCTGTTTTAAAATGTTCTATCAGAGGAGCCAGGGAGTCCTTGTTTGGTTTTACATTAAAATACAACGCTCCCCTGATAAAATGCCGAGAACTGTCAGTAAGGTAAAACTGTAAATTGGATGCAACATTCCCCCTGATTTCGTATAATATACCATACACTTTAGTTTTAGGGGATGAAAACAATCTTTCATGGATTGCATCTGCCTTTATTGTGTGTTTATATACCAACCTTCTTGCATCTTCGGCCAGCTCATTCAAATTTCCCTTCACGGGTTTATAGCTTAAATGAACCTGTGCCTTGTAACCCTGAAAATAAATATTAAACCAGCATGGTTCAGTCTGAAAACCGGTGTCGGGCAGCAAATAGGCAAAGGAAGGGTATTCAAAGACAAAGGGGCAGTTGCCTGAATACTTCTCATATTCATGAGCAGGTAAATCTATCCTGAAATACCCTGTGGGTTTGGGCGTATAGTTTTGTCCGCAGGCAGATAGTATAAATACCAGTACTGAAATAAGAAAAAATGATTTCATGGATATATAATAAGAAAGGAATTCAGCCCTTGTGTAGAGTAACCTTGATTTTTTTTATCCTTCGCCTGTCAGCCGATTCAATCATGAAATCGAAATTTCTGAATTTGACCACATCATTCTTCCCGGGAATTTCTCCTTTGATTTCCAGGATAAGACCTGCCAGCGTATCTGCATCTCCTTTCACATCATCAAAGGTATCTTCACTCACTTGCATTACTTTGTAAAAGTCAATGAGAGGAGTTTTACCATCGAACAAATAAGTACAAGCATCAATCCTGGTAAATAAACTTTTCTCATAATCAAATTCATCAATGATTTCTCCAACTATTTCCTCCAGTATATCTTCGAGTGTAACAATTCCTGCTGTTCCTCCATATTCGTCCACCACAATAGACATATGAATTTTGTTTTGCTGAAACTCCTTTAATAAATCATTTATGCGCTTTGTTTCGGGCACAAAATAAGGGACTCTTAAAAGAGTCTGCCATTTGAAAGTGTCACCCTTATGAATATGCGGAAGTAAGTCCTTTACATACAGAATTCCTTTTACATCGTCAAAGGTATTGGAGTATACAGGAATTCTGGAATACCCTGAATCCACAATAACAGATATAACCTTACCCAGGGGAGTTTCTATATCAACGGCAACCGAATCAATTCTGGGTTTCATAATATCGGTAACATGTATATTACCAAAATTGACAATACCTTTCAAAATCTTTCTGTCCTCGTTAATAGCTGAAGATGTAATTTCCAATGCATGAGACAGATCTGTCATCGAAATATCGTCCTTTTTTTGTGAAACCTTTCGGTTTAAAAATATGGAAGATTTCACGAGAAAATAACTGACGGGAGAAAAAACCTTTAATAATCCTTTAACCGGATAGGCCATGAACATTGCAAACCTGACCGGATATTGGCTGGCATATACCTTGGGAAGTATTTCACCGAACAGTAGCAGAAGGAATGTAATTATCACTACCTGAATTATAAAACCAATTTCAGGCGAATGAGTAAAATCAAACAGCTGGTTTATAATAATTGCGGAAAGAATAATGATGGCAACATTTACGAAATTATTACCAATCAAAATGGTGGCCAGCAGTTTTTCAGGATTCTCCTTGTGTTTAAGAACAAGATTTGCTGTCTTACCTTTCTTTGCATTGAGTGATTGGATATTTACAGGTGATAAAGTAAAAAATGCAACCTCGGCGCCTGAGATGAGTGCAGAGAAAAATAAAAGTATTACCAGAAAAAGAATTTCTGCAAGAATCCCAATGGTTATCGGGGCCATTTGAATTCCTGCAGAAACAATAGAACTAAAATCCGAAACTTCTTCCAATTTTTAATTTAAATTAATCAAAATGGCAAATCGTCCACCTCTCCTGCTTCGGGTGCAATTGAATCAATTTCCGGTTTTTCATCCATAACCGGAGGCTCAGCTGCGCCTGCGTCCGATTTCTTGCCAAGCAACCTTAATGTATCAGCATATATTTCGGTAATGTATCGCTTGTTCCCGTCCTTGTCGTTATAGGAACGGGTGCGGATTCTACCATCAATATACAACTGAGTGCCTTTCTTAACATACTTTTCGGCTACATCTGCCAGGCCCCTCCACACAACAACATTATGCCATTCAGTTGTGGTTACTTTTTCACCGCTTTTGTTTTTGTAAGTTTCGCTTGTAGCAAGCGGGAAGGATGCTACAGTCGCGCCACCCTCCAGATGTCTGACATCAGGGTCTTTACCTACGTTCCCAAGTAGAATTACTTTGTTAACAGACATAATTTATAAATTTATTGGTTTTCGTAGATAAATATAAATAAAATAAATATACAAGTCAATCCCTGATTCTGTTTTTGTCAAAATATTTTAATATAAGGCGGTGTAAAGGTAATCCATTTTTAATTTCCGGCATCGTGATGATCTTATAGGGCGAATTTAAGAAATTTAGGCCGGAAATTTCAATCAGAAAAAATCTTGCATGGATTTTTTGGTGGGTAAGGATATGTACAAAATCCTGACAAGTTTTTAATGAGGCGGTCTCAAAGCCTCCTAATAATTCTGAAAGAACTTCATTATTGAAAACACTTTTAAGTTCAATAAGTTTTTCAGCTTCTGCCAGGGGAAATTCATAGAGCGAATGCCAGATATCCTTTTCTTTTCTTTGATACACGATCGTTTTGTTACCTGGCAAAGTGAAATGAAAATAATTAAAAAACCGCTCGCGTGTGATTTGTTTTTTATCTTTTACCGGTAAATCATTCACAAGATTATTGCTAAATGCCACGCAAACTTTTATGAAAGGGCACATTCCGCAATCAGGCTTACCCGGAACACATTGAATGGCACCAAATTCCATAATCGCCTGGTTGTAAATTCCCGGCTCCTTCATGTCAATCAATGAACGAGCGAGATCATAGAATTTTTTCTTACCTGTGGCAGTATCAATGGGATCATTTATTCCAAAAACACGGCTGAGTATACGGTAAACATTTCCGTCAACAACAGGCACGGGTTTATGAAATGAAAAGGATAAAACAGCCGCAGCGGTATACTCACCAATTCCCTTCAATTTTACCAAATCCTCATACTTATCAGGAAATTTAACTGAATGATCACTCACGACCCTCCTGGCAGTTTCATGCAGATTTCTTGCCCGGGAATAATAACCCATACCCTGCCATTCTTTAAGTACCTGTTCCGGGTCCGCTTCTGCAAGGGATGTGATATCAGGGAATCTTTTGATAAATCGGTTGTAATATTCTATACCATTGGCGACACGGGTCTGCTGTAAAATTACCTCAGAAACCCAGATAAGGTATGGATCATTTGTATAACGCCAGGGTAAATTACGCTTGTTTTTTTCGTACCAATCGATTAAAACGGGGCCAAACTTCACTCAAATCATTTTTTTTCAGGTAATTGACAAAATTAATGATTAAGTATTTCATTTATCAACATAAAACTTTTATATTTGCAGTCCGAAGAAAAAATTGATAGTCTAAATAATTGATAACTAAAGCTTTTTAAAAATGACAAAGGCAGATATCGTAAACGAAATTTCCAAGAACACCGGAATTGAAAAAATTACTGTTCAGAGATCAGTTGAAGCATTTATGGAATCGGTAAAAGATTCCCTCGTCAGGGAAAAAAATGTATACCTGAGGGGATTTGGCAGTTTTATTGTAAAGAAAAGAGCAAAGAAAACTGCCCGTAATATTTCCAGGAACACTACCATCATTATTCCTGAGCATTTTATTCCGGCTTTCAAACCTTCCAAGTCATTCATCAGCAAGGTGAAGTCGAACATTAAGAAATAATACAAAACGAACTAGTAAGGAATTATTATGCCAAGCGGGAAAAAGAGAAAAAGACATAAGATGGCGACTCACAAGCGCAAAAAGCGTTTGAGAAAAAACAGACATAAAAAGAAGAAATAGTGATTGGCTGTTCAGGCTGAATCAATTCATCTTCATGCATTAAACCTAAAGACTCCTATCTTTAGGTTTAATCTGTTTTAAATCCCTTGTTTTAGTCTGTTGAATTAAAATTGGAAGATCAGGTGCTTTGCCAGTTTGGCTTATTACAGAAACATATTCTTAAAAAGACGAACCGGTGTGAGGTAAATTACTGAACTTCATGAATTTAGGGCGTTGTGAGTAAAGAACTTATCATAGATGTAACCTCCTCCGAAATTGTAATTGCATTGCTTGAAAACAAGCAACTTGTTGAAATAAACAAGGAAAAAAGCAATGTAGAATTTACGGTAGGAAACATGTACCTGGGCAAGGTGAAGAAAATTATGCCCGGGTTGAATGCTGCCTTTGTTGATGTAGGTTATTCCAAAGATGCCTTTCTGCACTACCTGGACCTGGGACCGCAGTTCCAGACCATGAATAACTTCGTTCAGGCTCTGCAGTCGAAGAGTAAAAAGTCCGTTTTCATGCACAAAATGAAAATTGAGAAGGACATTGACAAAAACGGAAGAATAGGCACCCTTTTAAATTCAGGACAACAAATACTCGTGCAAATTGCAAAGGAACCAATCTCCACAAAGGGTCCAAGATTAACATCGGAGATTTCCATTGCAGGAAGGAACCTGGTACTCATGCCTTTCTCCGACAAGGTATCCGTGTCGCAGAAAATTGCCTCGCCTGAAGAACGTAATCGTCTGAAAAGGTTGCTTTTGAGTATCAAACCAAAAAACTACGGTGTAATTGTTCGAACGGTAGCCGAAGGGAAAAAAGTAGCACTGCTGGATGCAGAGCTGAGAGGACTGCAGGCAAAATGGGAGGCCAGTTTCGAGAAAATAAAAACCGGTTCAGGCGCAAGACTGGTTTTGCAGGAGCTCGATAGAACATCGGCCATTCTGCGTGATATGCTTAATGCCTCATTCAATAACATTTATGTAAATGACGAGGTTATTTACCACGAAATAAGGGAGTATCTTGTTACCATAGCACCTGAAAAAGAAAAAATTGTTAAGCTCTATAAGGAAGAGCTTCCTATTTTTGACCATTTCGGCATATCCAAGCAAATCAAAGGTTTATTTGGAAAAACTGTTTCCTGCAGAAACGGTGCTTACCTGATTGTTGAACATACCGAAGCTCTTCATGTAATTGACGTGAACAGTGGAAACCGGTCAAAAAGTGAAGACAACCAGGAAGGCAACGCCATTTCAGTGAACCTCGTGGCAGCTGAAGAAATTGCAAGACAGCTAAGGCTGAGGGATATGGGCGGCATCATTGTAATTGATTTCATTGATATGCAATCCAATGAAAACAGGCAACTTCTGTATGATAAGATGAAGGAATTCATGAACAGGGACAGGGCCAAGCATAATATTCTTCCGGTCAGTAAATTCGGACTCATGCAGATTACCCGTCAGCGTGTGAGGCCTGAAATGAATATCACCACTGCTGAAAAATGTCCTTCATGCCTTGGTACGGGCGAAATTTCTTCGTCGGTACTTTTTGTTGATACTATTGAAAGTCAGCTGGAATATTATGCAAAAAGTAAGAAAATAAAAAGCTTAATCCTCAGGGTGCATCCATACATTGCTGCCTATATCAAAAAAGGAATACCTTCTCTGCGCTGGAAATGGGCTATGCGTTATGGCTGCAGCGTGAAGGTAATTCCAATTGTCTCATATTCCTTCATGGAATATCATTTCTTTAATTCGCTTGACGAAGAACTGATTCACGAATAGTTCTTTTGCTCCCTGGTTGTCTTAAAAATGTTTTGGTTTTTTTTTACAATTGGCTAATCTGTTAAATTATCTAAAAATTTAGATATATCAAGCTTTAGGGTTGCTCATATTTCATGCTTTTGTTATACTTGCAATTCCTTTCGAAAAGAAATTTCTATTGACATGAGAAAAATATCAGTACTCACCGTTCTTTTACTCTCAATTTTTATTGGCAAGCTGAATGCCCAGGTGCTGGACCCCGTAAAATGGACCTACTCCCTGGAAAAATCTTCTGAAAATGAGTATGATCTGTTTTTTCACGCAGCAATTGAAGAACACTGGCATTTGTACTCGGTGGATGTACCGGCAAACGGACCTATTCCCACCAGTTTCTTTTTTGATGAATCGGAGTTTTATGAACTGGTTGGAGAGATTGTGGAGGTGACCAAACCTTATGCAAAGTTTGATCCAAGCTTTAACATGACCATTAAAATGTTTGATGTTAAAGCCGAATTCAAACAAAGGGTAAGGATTCTCAGCAATAAGAATTTTTTTATAAAAGGTACTCATGAATTTATGAGTTGCGACGACTCCCGCTGTACGCCACCCAAAGAACTTGAATTCTCTTTTGAAATAAACAGGGGTGTTGCCCCCGCAGTGGCTCAGGTAACTGTTTCAACTGAAATTCCTGTTACACCTTTTGAAGATACCGGTTCCCGATCACTCTGGATTTTCTTCTTTATCGCCTTCGCAGCCGGGCTGGCAGGTTTGCTAACACCCTGCGTATTTCCCATGATACCCATGACAGTTACCTTCTTCATGCAAAAACAGGGGAACAGGCTGAATGCAATCCTTAACGCATTGGTTTTTGGAATTTCCATTATTGCCATTTATACCGGGCTGGGTTTCCTTGTTTCACTTACAAGTGTGGGGGCAGGATTTGCAAACCAGTTAGGTACACACTGGATTCCCAACCTGGTATTTTTTATACTGTTTGTTGCATTTGCTGCATCATTTTTTGGACTGTTTGAAATTGTACTGCCTGGTAACCTGGCTAATAAAACAGACCTGAAAGCCGACAAGGGTGGTTTTATCGGATCATTTTTCATGGCACTTACCCTGGTGATTGTCTCCCTCTCATGCGTGGGTCCCATTATAGGTGCACTGCTTGTGGAGGCGGCCGGGGGGCTTACATTAAAACCCATCCTGGGCATGTTCGGTTTTTCACTGGCATTTGCACTGCCTTTTACACTATTCGCAATTTTCCCATCGTGGCTGAATAAGCTCCCAAAATCAGGTGGATGGCTAAATTCTGTAAAAGTAGTTTTAGGCTTTATCGTGCTGGCTTTTAGCATGAAATTCCTGCTTACGGTTGACCAGGTGTACCAGTTTGGAATACTCACCAGAGACATCTATCTGGCCATCTGGATTGTCATTTTTTCCATGCTGGGCTTATACCTTCTCGGAAAAATCAGATTTTCACATGACAGCGACCTGCCTTATATTGGTGTGGGCCGTTTGTTTCTTGCGATTGCAGTGTTTTCATTTGTTGTATATATGATTCCAGGTATGTTTGGTGCTCCGCTAAAAGGGCTTTCGTCCATGCTTCCGGCCAGATCTACCCACAGTTTTGATTTACAAAAAATAATACAGTCGGGCGGTACCGGAACTGCTTTAGCCACACCCGACAATCAGCTTTGCGAAACACCCAAATATGCTGAATTTTTATCGCTGCCGCACGGTTTAACCGGCTATTTTGACCTTGAACAGGGGCTGGATTGTGCCCGCAAACTCAACAAGCCGGTATTTTTAGACTTTGTTGGCCATGCCTGCAGCAACTGCAAGGTGATGGAAGCCCGGGTGTGGTCTGACCCACGCGTACTGGAAATACTGCGCAACGATTATGTAATTATAGCCCTCTATGTGGATGACCGCACCCGTTTACCGGAGAATGAATGGATTGTTTCCACTTTTGACGGAAGAGAAAAAAGAACAATTGGACAAAAAAACCTGGATTATCAAATCACAAAATTCAATACCAATACCCAGCCTTTTTATGCACTGGTTGACCACGGGGAAAACCTGCTCAATCAACCCAGGGGGTATGATTTGAATGTGGAGGCATTTGTGAAGTTTCTGGAGGAGGGGAAAAAAGAATTTCAAAACAGAAATTAACCAATAGAAAGGAGGAAATTTTTGTCTCCTTTTTTATTCAGGTAGGACTCGCTTCTCCCTTGTCTGCGAATAGGCTACAAAAAAACCCAGCGCACCATTGGATATATTGCCGCGAATATTTGCCGGCGGTCCGTCAAAGGGGCCTCCTCTCCAGCGGGATTCAATCAGGAGTGTTAGCACGAACTGAAAATAATCCTGTGGTACGGCCAGCATTTCGAGGGTAATTTCATCTCCCGGCTCAGCCTCCACCTGCTGCACAATGAGCCCGTTCAGGTAACGCCCATTAATCAAATCATCACCCAAAAAAATGATTTTGGAAATTGAATCGGTAAGAAGTGTATCATTTCGGTAAGACCTCCACATGTAATAATCGCCGGGAGTATCGGGCTCCTGTGCAAAAAGCAGCACCTCCCAGTATCCATCCTGCTCCACGCTGCGGCTAAACTGAATAGAATCAATGGGCATCACAGGTTTCATCTGGCTGCTTGCATTGTATTCTGTACCGTCAATGATTACGGAGAGCTGATAGGTTTTACCGGGCTCACCAAATACATCTGCCCCGGTATAATAATAGCCGGGTTCTTCCTCGGTTAGCAGGTATACATTGGCCCCATCATTAATTGATACGGTTGCCCCGCTTACCCTTGGAGCAGGCTGGTTAGCAAAATACCCTGCACTGCGGGTCACTTTTACAAGGTGCCGGCCGGGCTCATTGCTTATCTCCCCTTCTATCACAATCACAACATCCCCTTCATCCAACCGGATATCAATCAGTTCGGTACAGGATGTAAACAAAATGATTGCGGATACACCCGCAAACAGCAGTCGCCTGGTACCATAATATGCCAATTGAATAAAATGCATGTTAAAAATTAAAATTATAAGTTACTGCTGGTATAATTGGAAACAAATAGAGTTTATAAGCCTCGGTAATATCCGGATTATCCACATTCTGCCTGAAATTAATAAGCCAGGTGTTCTTTCTGTTATAAAGGTTATACAAAGAAAAATTCCATTCTCCGTAGGCACGCCCAAGCAGCTTTTTCTTTCCGGAGAGGATAACCGACAGATCCATTCGATGATAGTCCTCCAAACGATAGGCGTTGCGTGCCGAATAGACAGGTACTACCACATTGCCATATTCAAACCTGCCAACCGGGAATGTAACCGGTTTACCTGTGCCATATACCCATGTAGCCGAAATTAAAACTCTCGGAGATGCCTGGTAACTTGCAACCAGCGAAAAGTCGTGCCTCCTGTCATAATCCGCGGGGAATCTTATTCCCTCATTGATTTCGGGAATGTCTATTTCGGTACTGGAAAGGGTATAGCTGATCCATCCGGTGAGTTCCCCGGTTTGTTTCCGCAGGAAAAACTCGGCCCCATAAGACCATCCCTCTCCTACCCTGAATTCCCCTTCCAGTTCCGGATTCAGCAGGATATTCGCATGGTCCTTGAATGCCAGCTGGTTGTATAGGTGCTTGTAATACACCTCTATAGACGCCTCGAAGGTATTTTGCCTGAAATTCCGGAAGTACCCTAAAGCAAACTGATCGGCCATCTGGGGCTTAATATTTGGACTGGAAGGTATCCAGATGTCGAGCGGCGAACCAGCCGTGGAAACCGATGCAAGATGCAGGTTTTGTCTTGTCCTCGTATAGCCCGCCTTAACCGAAGATTCCCCGTTAATCAGGTAGCGCATCGAAAGTCTTGGTTCAAATCCAAAAAAGTTATTGTACACCTCAAAACTGCTGTAATCTGTAAACCCAGTAGCATTGTAATTCTCATCAAACGAATATACCCTTCCCCTGCCAATGTTTTGAAAAAGAGTGAACCTCAACCCGTAATTAACCGAAAACCTGTCGGTAACCCTTTGTTCATTACCGATATATGCAACATGTTCCAGAGCACGGGTGGATGGAACCTTTAAATCATTGAACACAGTGGATTCTCCAACTCCTTTCACCAGTCCGGGATCAAAAAAATGATATGTTGTCCCTGCGCCAAAAGTGAGTGTGTTATCGGGGTTCATGAAATATGTAAAGTCTGCCTTAAGCCTGTGGTCTTTCATCTTCGATGTCCACAGGAAACCTCGCACATCCAGTCCCGATTCGAGCCGGTAGTCATAATTGCTCCGAATAACCGAAAAATTGGCAAACAACCTGTCGGAAAAGAGATGGTTCCAACGGAGGGTAGTGGTAAAATTACCCCAGTTCATTCCAAACAGGTCGCCAAAACCAAACACATCCCTGCCTGCATAGGCTGAAATAAAAAAGCGGTTCCTGTCATTTAACCTGTAATTCAGCTTGGCATTGAGGTCATAAAAATAGAGCTTGTTGTTTCTCACATCCTCGTTTGATGATAAGGGCAAAAACAAATCGGCATAGGACCTGCGCCCCGATACCAGGAAGGAACTCCGGTTTTTTTGAATGGGGCCTTCCACTGTCATTCTGCTTGAAACAGTGCCTATACCTCCTGTACCTGAAAACTTTTGCTGGTTGCCTTCTTTCATCCTGATATCCAGAAGGGAAGACAATCGCCCTCCGAAGCGTGCAGGCAGATCGCCCTTATATAACTGTATATCGCGAATAGCATCGTTGTTGAACACGGAAAATAATCCGCCAAGGTGAGAAGCATTATAAACCGTAGCCTCATCCAGCAATACAAGATTCTGGTCAATTCCTCCTCCCCTCACATGAAAGCCTGAAAAACCCTCACCCGATGATTGAACCCCCGGCAATAGTTGTATAGCCTTAATTAAGTCTGTTTCTCCAAAAATAACCGGGATCTGGTTTACTGTTTTGGCCTGTAAACGAACGGTACTCATCTCCACCCTTTCCACATTCCTGTCCCTGCGTTCGGCTGTAATTTCCACAGCTTCAATCTCCAAATGTCCTGGATTCAGAACAATATCCATCCTCAGATTCTTGTCCAGGTTAATTGCTTTAACAACATCCTGAAAACCCACAAAGGAATACATCACATTGTATCTTCCGGCAGGCAGGGTGATTGAATAAAACCCATATACATTGGCTGCGGTGCCTGTTTTCAGTTCTTCAACATATACTGTGGCTCCAATCATATCCTCCCCTCTGTCGTCCTTAATGTACCCGCTGATGGTATACCTGCTTTGCGCTGAGACCAGCAAACCAAGGCAAAGAAATATGTTGAAAAATACAAACCTCATATTACATCATCGGGTATATTAATAAACAGAAAAAGCAGTTGCTTTGTTTTAATGGCTTGCATATTTTGCATAAGGAAACTTTAAAAACTGAACCAGGTACAACAACAATGCAAGAATGGTGAAAAACACAGAAATCCTGCCAATAAAATCACCACTCCGCGCATACCAGGTAAGACTCTCCGAGAGATTTGCCTGTATAATCATGGTTCCTTCTGTACCTGCAGGAAGCATTTCAAGTACCTCTCCCTTAACACTGATGTGTGCACTGATACCGGTATTTGCCACCCTTATCACCTCTGCCCTGTTCTCAATAGCCCGGATTTTTGCCATCATCAGATGCTGGTTGTAGGCATGCCTGAATCTGAACCATCCATCGTTGGTAATGTTTACAATCAGAAAAGGTTTTGAGGGTCTGAAACCAACTGCATGATGCCCAACAGCACTCTCAAAACAGATAACCGGGATAATTGCAGTGCTGTCGTTCAATTTGATTGTGTTTTTCAGATTATCTGTATAGAGACTTCCGCCAACTCCCCCCAACGAGGCAAAATACCCAATCCTGAAAGCCTCGTGGAAAAACACCGGAACTGTTTCCACGCCCGGCACAAGAATATTTTTCCGGTATTCCTGAACTTTTTGCTGTTGCCACAGAAAAGCAGAATTGGAAACTACAAAGTAACTTTCATCTGATTTTCTTAAGGCAAAACGATACTCCTCGCTATTGGTCACTTCCCTGAAGGATAGCGCTCCAAACAGGAGTCCTGTTGCCCTGTCTTCAACAAAATTCTCAATTTCATGAATTCTGGTATCCTCCGCTCTCCCCGGCCACAGGCTGTCCAAAACGGTTTCGGGCCATATAATGAGTTCTGTGCCGGCAGTATATGATCCCTTCGTTTTCTCCATGAGGTGATTGAACTGTTCAAGCGGGTCGTTGATAAATTTTTGAGTGTAAGGATCCAGGTTGGTCTGCACAATCAGGATGTCAATTTTGTGAGTGGAGGGAACTTCTGCAGACTTCATTCTCATGGATAAAAGGGGAGGCAGAAGTAATACTATGGAAAAGACCAACACAGTGGAAATGAATTGTGAAAGAGATGTAAAACGGGCGGGTTGCGATATAAACCTGAAAAGAAGCACATTCATCAGCAGGACCCACAAGGAACCTCCAAGTATTCCTGTAAAGCTGTACCATTGGATGAATGAATGCGCACTACCCAGTCCATTACCCAAAACCAGCCAGGGCCAGCCCGGCTTTCCATGAAGGAGGTAGTACTCATAACTTAACCAGAACAAAATTAGCAAGAAATAACCCGAACCCTTTCCCAATTTTTTTCTTATATGTGAGAAGAGAGTGAACACGAGGGAAAATAAGACAGAATTGATAAGAATAATCATCCAACCTCCGGCCATATTGACCCAAATCATCCATCCTGTTGCAATCAGGTTCCAGGTAAAAAATGCAATAAATCCCGCAAGGAAAACACCAATAGAAAGATTCCTGTGAGAGAAATGATTTTCAGCAAGCAGCAAGGGTATAATGGCAATAAGCAATATCCAGCCCGGAAATCCATGCCAGGGTAAGGCAAGTAATACACCTGTAAGGAATGAATAAGCGTAGTACAGGACAGAATTTTTATTTTCTGCTTTTAACAAGGTAAACACCAAATAAAATTAATCCAATCCAGAAAGCCTGGAAAAGGTAAAAGGGTTCCCCATCGAGGGTTCCCCAGAAAACTGCAAAAATCGGGATGATATAGGTTACAGAGGATGCAAAAATTGCAGTAGTGTATTTCAGCAGGATATTGATACCAATTACTGCCAGTACTGAGCCAAACAATGCCAGCAGTGTAATATAACCAAGGCTCTCCAGGTGGTTAGGAATTTCGGGTGCCACCGAAAAACCACTGAACAACAGGTATGCACCAGCAAGCGGCCCGATAAAAAGGAATGCCAGTGAAGCAATAGCCACTCCATCCAGATCCTTCAGTTTGTATTTAACTTCATTTACATTGAACCCGTAACATAGTGTTGCAATCACCGGAAGAATGGCATACCAGATATTCTGTTCATTTCCTCCGGTTCCATTATTGTCAATCAACCCGATTGCGCCAATGAATCCAAGAACCAGGCCTACAATGTTCCAGAATTTCACTTCGCTTTTATAAATAAAATAGCCAACAATCAGCGTGAAAATAGGTGTAAGAGAATTAAGAATACCCGCCAGGGAACTGCTGATTCGTGTTTGGGCCGTTGTAAAAAGAAAGGCAGGGATAAAGTTCCCGATGAATCCTACCAGGAAGAGTGACCAGATGTTTTTGCGTGAGATTTTCCTGATATTCAGGATGATTAAAGGAAGAAATAACAGGAAAGAAATGAATATCCTCAGTGCCGCCACCTCCACATTGTTGTATGATTGCAACCCCCTTTTCATGAGAATAAACGATGCACCCCAGATAAAAGCAAGGGCAATAAGCAGCAACCACTGCCAGGTTTTTTTATTTAAATCAATAAAAGGCATATATGTGGGAGTGACCGCAAAATTAGGAAAATAATTGAGCCCGGATTCAGCAAATTGATTTACTAACAAAAATAGTTCAGCAATGTTTATATTTGCTTTTACCACAGCATTTCAAAAGGATTCAAATCATGGATGAATACAGGATTTATTCCGCAGGCAGGTTTGCAACAACCAAACAAAAACTGGAAGTATCCAATCCCTTTACAGGCAAAGTCTTTGCAGCAACCTGGCTGGCAGGTAAAACCGAACTGGAAGAAAGTATTGAAAAAGCTCTTGAGGTAAAAGACACCATGAAAAACATTCCCTCCCACAGGAAGTTTTCCATTTTGAAAACCATTTCGGAAGGGTTGAAAAAAGACAGGCAGGAATTTGCCATGCTGCTTTGCAGGGAATCGGGAAAACCACTTAAATATGCCATGAATGAAATTGACCGGGCTGCGCAAACCTTTCTTGTGGCCGCAGAAGAATCAAAACGATTGCCGGGAGAAATCCTTTCCATTGACTGGACCCCGGCCGGAGAAGGGAAAGAGGCTTTTGTGAAGTACTTCCCCATTGGATTAATTGCCGGTATTTCACCTTTTAACTTCCCTATGAACCTGGCCGTTCATAAAATTGCACCGGCTCTGGCCTCAGGCAATTGCATCATACTTAAACCTGCCAGATCCACCCCTCTCTCTGTGCTAAAACTCGCTCAACTCATTGACCAGACTGAACTGCCAAAAGGAGCAGTTTCCATATTGCCCATGGACAGGGAAAGCGGCAACCAGATGGTAACCGACGAACGGTTTAAAATGATTTCATTCACAGGCTCTCCCGATGTGGGTTGGAAGATGAAGGCATCTGCCGGTAAAAAGAAGGTAGCCCTGGAACTGGGAGGAAACGCGGGCGTGATTGTAAGCGATACAGCCGATTTAAATCGTGCACTGGATAAATGTCTTACCGGAGGTTATGCCTATTCGGGACAGGTGTGCATTCATGTGCAGAGAATCTTTGTCCAGGAAAGTATTTTCGGAGAGTTTACGTCAAGATTTGTTCAGAAAATCAAAGGATTGCGGCCTGGTAACCCCGAAGATCCTGAAACCGACATTTCGGTTATGATAGATACAGAAAATGCTGCAAGGGTAGAAAGCTGGGTTAATCAGGCTATTGAAGGGGGGGCAGAATTGCTATGCGGAGGCAATCGAAGTGACTTGTTTTACGAACCTACCCTGATTACAAATACCAAACCCGAAATGCTGGTCTGCTCAGGTGAAATTTTCGGGCCGGTAGTCACAATTGAACCATTCAAAAGTTTTGAGCAGGCAGTAAACATGCTCAATAACTCAAATTTTGGACTTCAGGCAGGAGTTTTTACAAACTCCCTGGGTGAATACAACTACGCGGTGCATCATATTGAAGTGGGCGGCCTTATCATCAACGATGTGCCAACCTTCAGGGCTGACCATATGCCATACGGAGGAATTAAGGATTCAGGCCTGGGAAGAGAGGGAGTAAGATATACCATGCACGAAATGCTTGAACCTAAACTTGTGGTCAAAAATACCTTTTGAACAGATTATTAAAATTGAAAACTGATTCAGGAATTGTACCAGTTTGTATATTTGCATTCTTATTTCACTCTATGATTTACCCATTGCCCAAAAACGAATAAACAGCCAGGCAGACCATGGACATTTTTTTTATCACAAAAGGCATTGTTATTGGTATCCTGGCTTCGGTACCATTGGGGCCTGTTGGCGTGGTTTGTATTCAAAGGACTCTCAACCGCGGCAGGCTGAACGGCTTTGCATCAGGCATGGGTGCCGCTTTCGCCGATACAGTATTTGCAATTATAGCTGTTCTGGGGCTCACCTTTATTATAAACTTCGTGGAAGAACACCAGACCTGGTTCAAAATGATTGGCGGGGTATTGCTTATATTAATTGGTTTCAGAATTTTTTATACAAACCCTGTAGTACAAATACGCAGGCAGAGAAAGAATAAAAACAGCATATTTGAAGATTTCCTATCGGTATTTCTTCTCACCTTAACCAATCCCCTGGCGGTGTTTATTTTTATTGCGGTGTTTGCTTCACTTGGTATACTTGCTGAAGAAATGAACTATTTTGTAGCTTTCTGTATTGTTCTGGGAATTAACCTGGGCGCCGCCTTGTATTGGTTTTCTCTCAGCAGCCTTATAAATGCATTCAGGAACAAATTCAGGTTGAAAAGCCTCTGGTGGATCAATAAAATTGCGGGATTGTCAATTATCCTGTTTGGCATTGCAGCCTTAATCAGCCTTCTGTTCCCATAAAAACCTTATTTTCCTTGCTATTTATGAAATTAATTGCTAATATGTGCAACATGCGAATTGAGGAGGCGGTTGATTTCCGGCGAAAACCAAAATACTGCAAGTTGTAATGAAACAACCTGAAAAAAAATTAATTGAGACAGAAGATTTTATGAAGGCCGCCAAGCTTTCCAGATTCGGAGGAGAAAGCGTTGCCAAATTGTTGATGCTGCTGCTGAAACTTAATAAAATCAATAAGTTCTATTCCAAAAATTACCAGAAAGACTCACAGGAATTTATGGATGCAGTCATTAATGAACTGGATCTCAAGTTTGAAGTGAGCGATGAGGAAATGAGCCGCATTCCACTCAATGGGCCTTTCATCACCATCTCTAATCACCCCTACGGCGGAATCGATGGAGTTTTATTGCTTAAAATTATCACAATGGCCAGGCCCGATTTTAAAGTCCTGGCCAATTTCCTCCTGCAAAAAATTGAACCACTCAAAGATTATATCCTTGCAGTAAATCCCTTTGAAACACATAAAGGGGTCAAGTCGAGCCTGGCGGGCCTGAAAGATGCCTACAGCAAACTAAAAGAAGGCACTCCTCTTGGAATATTTCCTGCCGGAGAAGTATCCACATACAACGAAGACTGGACAGACTTTGCCGACAGGCAATGGCAAAATTCCGTGCTGAAATTTATCAAAAAGGCCGGGGTGCCCGTTGTACCGGTTTATTTCCAGGGAACCAACAGTAAAATTTTTCATATTCTTGGTTTGATTCACCCTCTGCTAAGAACAGTAAAACTGCCTTCCGAACTGTTCAATAAGAAGAACAGGATCATCAGGATCAGAATTGGAAATCCCATTACCGTGGCCGAACAAAATGAATTTACCGACATTGCCCGCTACGGACGCTTTCTCAGAGCGAAAACCTATGCCCTTGGAACTCCCATTGAGGTAAAAAAATTCTTCCTGCCCGGCCTCAGGAGATCAGTAAAGGAAGAACCCATTATTGACCCTGTGCCAAAAGAGAAAATTATGGCAGAAGTAGAATTGCTTTTGCAAAACCATGAACTCTTTCAGGCTGGAAATTTTAAGGTATTTTGTGCTCCCTCCTTTGCCATGCCCAATATCCTTACAGAGATTGGCCGTTTGCGTGAAATCACCTTCCGCGAAGTGGGTGAAGGAACCAACCGCAAACTGGATATTGACGAATTTGACCTATACTACCAACAGTTGTTCGTTTGGGATACCGCCACCAACCAGATTGTAGGTGCATACCGGGCCGGCAAAGGCAAGGAAATTATGGAAAAATACGGCATTAAGGGTTTTTATATCCAGAGCCTGTTCAAAATCGCTAAACCCATGTACCCCATTATGGAGCAGGCCATTGAACTGGGCCGCTCCTTTGTGGTAAAGGAATACCAGCGAAAACCCATGTCCCTGTTTCTCCTGTGGAAAGGTATATTGTATTTCCTCATTAAAAACCCCGAATACCGCTACCTCATAGGGCCGGTGAGTATCAGTAACCGCTTTTCCAATTTTTCAAAACGGGTGATCATTGATTTTATCAAAACAAATTATTACAACGAGGAGCTTGCAAGTTATGTTCGTCCGCGCAATAGTTTTGAGGTACCCGAAACAAAAGTTGATACGGAAATTATCCTGGGCGATTCAAGGGATTTGAATAAACTAGACAAGTTTATCAAAGATGTGGACCCCAGCAATTACAATATGCCCGTACTGCTCAAAAAGTACCTCAAGCAGAACGGTAAAATCATTTGCTTCAATACCGATCCCAAATTCAATAATGCGCTCGATGGACTCATCATCAATGACCTTTTTGATATTCCCATGGAAACCATTACTTCCCTCTCCAAGGAAATCAACGATGAAACCATACTGGAGCGTTTCAGTTTTCCCGAAGGGAATATGTTTGGCCCTCGCCCTGCTCCCGGGTTTAACGGGATAAAAGAATAAACCAATATTGTTATCTGGAAATCCTTTTTGCAAAAAGCCCTGAAAAAATTTTCAGGCCTTTCATTTTTTTTCAACTTTTTTTCACCTTCCAAAAAGCTGATATATTCATTGATTCAGAGAGTTATAAACAAAAAATTTCCCAGAAAAATCGTTTTTTGCTTGTCACCTTTTTTGAATTTTGGGCACTTTATAGTAGAGGAAGTCAATAATATTGACTTTGCAATATTAATTTATCTGATTCTTTGACTATGAAATATCATGAATATTCAGAGAAGTTGGAGCATTTGCAATGGATGATAAAAACCCAACAATTGAATAGTCTTTCTCAGGCAGCAGACAAATACAGTTGTTCTATCAGTACAGTTAAAAGAATGATTGAAAATCTTAGGATAAAGGGTTATGAAGTTAAATATTGCAAGAAAAACAGATTCTTTTATTTAGATAATTGAGTGAAGCTCAAATTTTGAGCTCATATATAAATAACTTGCATGATGAAACTCAATACTAACTAACCTCTACTGCTATGAAAAGAAACATAAAGTTTTTAAGGGTGTTTTTAATGCTAAGTTTTTTTACACTCCTTATATTATGATGTAAAAAGGATGACTCTAAACCTCTCCATCTGGGATTATTTGAACAAAATAAATACAACCAGGATTTCAAAAACCTTGCTTTAGCTGTAAGTAATGCCATGAAATCAAACCTGGAGTTCAGACAAGTAATTAAACAAGAAGTCTTGCTTCAATTCGATGGTGATTACAATGTCCTCCTATCAAAGATAAAAGAAATTGAATTGGAGGAGAAATCAGCTTCTTTAAAGTCCACTAATAAAAAGTTTTTAATTAAAAACCTTTTGGAAGAATCCCTTTGCGCAAATGTTGCAAGTACTGGTTTAAAATCAACCATCTCCTACATTGATGAGCTATCTATTAAGTATCCAAATCTCCAGATAGCAGTGCCAGTTCTCGCTTAAGACTGGGATGAAAACTATATTCCGGTCGTAACATTTGTTCCATATGAATTTGACGTAAACCTAACACCGGAAGTTACAGGTTATGATAGTAATGGAGGGATAGTTTATCTTGATGTAATTAACGAACCATCTGAACCAGTGGTTGTAATCAGCGAAAATGAGAGATTACCCAGAGAAGATGAAACCAAAGATCCTATATTGCCAGATAATCCAACAAACCTGACCGGTATTACTACCGAATCAGGGATTAGGTTAACCTGGCAAATGCCGGTAACTTCAGGAAGCCAAAGTACAACAGGATACTATATTTACAGAAAAGGAGTTAACGATGTAACCTTTATAAAAATTAGTACAGTAATGGGCGCTTTTAACCGTAGTTATGATGACAATAGAGTCATTGCAAGCAGTTCGTATTCCTACTTTGTAATAGCCTATAACCAGGGAGAAACATCTCAACCATCAAATATTATCAACATAACCGCTCCAAATTTTCCAAAACCAGTGATTTCTTTTGAAGCAATTCAAAATACAAAAAATGAAATCGAACTAAGATGGCAAAATGACCATTCACAGTTTATTCAGGAAACAAAACTCTATAAACATATTTCCGGAGTTACTAATAATTATGTTCAGATTGGAAGTTTTAATGCAAATCAACATCATTTCTTTGACAGGGATGTTATTCTGGGTAAAAAAGTTACCTACAAAATAAATCATGGTACATCCTTGGGAGAGTCGAATCCTAAATATGACTTCGTTCAGGTTCCATATCGCGACATCTCTGAGAATTCTGGAGTGTATATAAAAGCAATTCATTTTACAGATCCGAGAATTGAAAGCTGGTTATATGGGAAACCAGAATTTTTTGTTAAAGTAACAAATGTGGATCATGGAAATAAAAATCCATTTACAGTTCAGTAACAGATTGATTTACGTTTTGGGTTAAGAACAAATTTATGGTTTTTTAAGAATGTTAAAGTTCTGGACTGGAAACCAGGATTCTGGTATGATATGCTTACATTTACTGCAATTGAATATAACAAGCCTTCACAAGAGTTGGAACTAAATATTTCGGTGGGTTATAATCAAAAGAATCTTGAGAAGACTAGCTTTACAATAAAAGGAGGTGCTACTTACAAAGTTAAATTTGATAATAAAGGCCAACAATGCGGCACATCATATCATAGTTATTTTGATAATCCTGATAAAGGAAGTGACTTTCCTGTACCTGGAACCTGGCTGGTATTTCCAAATTACGGATTTCGGATTCTGATAAGCGAAATTGATTGGTAACATATAAAACATACTCAAAAAAATAACCAATGAACAGTAAATTAAAATCAACAATCATCATTTTGTTTGTCTTGAAAATTCTAAGCATAGCCGACATAACTGCCCAAACACAAACATGGCTTGGAATAAGTGGCTCACTGAATTTACTTACAGACATTAATTCAATGTCTGGCACCGGAATTAGTTATGAATCTCGAGGACAGAAAAATGTGGGTTTTGAAACCGGATATTTTCAGAAAAAGTATGTGTTGGACGACCTATATTTAAACTTAAGCTACAGCAGTATCCCATTTAATCTTAAGTTTTTCTCAAAGCAATTGAATTTCGCAATCGGCTTAAATGTGGATGTTTTGACGAGTATAAATACTTTTTCAGATCAATTTGATGACTCTGATCTTAAAAACTTTTATCCAATATTGGTTGGGATTAATGCTAAGGTGAGTAAAGATTTTATTATTGCCAATCATATTAACATCGAACCTGAGGTATTATTTAACTACAATTCAAATGATATTTCATTCATTTTTGGTTTTGCTTTAAAAATGAAATACAAACTGAAGAAGTAACTAATCCATTCAGCAAGCAATTTAAGTCACGAATGAGTTTTGCAAAAAGGCCTGAAAAAATTTTCAGGCCTTTTTTGAACCTTAACATTCTTTAACTGTTTTACATCATTAATTAGAATTATTCTAATTATTTTTATAATTTTGTAAACTAATTCTTATTAAATCAAACCAAAACTAAAAATTATGAAACATTTGAAATTATTTGCTTTCATTGCACTAACAGGCCTTGCTGCCTTTTCATGTAAGACTCCTGCCGGTGACAAAACCCAAGCTGCTGACGCTCTGTCTGCTGCCGCACTTGAAAACTATGAAGCCTACAGCGTAAACCTGGATGAAAGTGTGGTGGAATGGATTGGCACGAAGCCAACAGGACAACACAACGGCACAACCAAACTGAGCGAAGGCGTTCTAAAGGTATATGAAGGACAGATTGTTGGTGGTAAATTCACCATTGACCTTACCTCCATAGTCGTTCTCGATATACAAGATCCCGAAATGAATGGCAGGCTGTTGGGGCACCTCAAATCAGCCGATTTCTTCGAGGTAGAAAAATGGCCGACAGCCGGGTTTGAAATCGTTACCGTGGATGCCAAAGGAGATGCTGCTGCCCAGGCTGAAACAGGTGTTGTTCCCACTCACACCATTACCGGAAATCTCACCATGAAAGGTATTACCAAGGTAATCAGTTTTGATGCACAGGTTGAAATGACCGAAAATATTGCTTCAGCCAGGAGCGTACGTTTCCTCATTGACCGCACCAACTGGGGTGTAAACTACGGTTCCAACAAGATTTTTGACAACCTGAAGGATAACTTCATCCACGACGACATGGCATTGACCATTCGTTTGGTTGCTGAGAAATAATTTTATGAAGCTCTGTCATACTGTACGAAGTGAGGTATCTCTCTCAACTTTAGAGATTTAGATTCTTCGCTTCGCTCAGAATGACAATAAAAACCTACCACAGGTTGTGCAATTCCGCATAAGTCTTATAGCCTGGTTTTAATGGCACTTCCACAACAAATAGCCGGCAGTCGGTCATCACTTGAATATCAAAATCGTTTTGATTTTTTATAATAAAGAAATCGTCCTGCCTCATTTCCTGTCCTTCCACAGTGATTCTGCCCTCCATAACATAGGCTGAAAAAATAAATTTATCTGACAATTTCAGGGTATGCGTATCCTCAGAGAGTGAAATCTCCTTGATCTCAACTGCTTCAGTACCCATTTCCAGAGGTGAGTTTTCTCCCCTGTATATTTTTATACTTTTTCCTTTTTCAATATGAATCGGAAACCGTTCACTGGAATAATCGTCGTATGATGCCTGTATATTCATGCTTTTTTGCAAGTTTGGGTCAAACCAGATTTGAAAAATTGCAGAATCAGGCAACAATTTTTCAGAATGGATTATACCGTTCCCGGCACGGATGATTTGCATATCACCGGCCGTTAATCTCCTCCAGCTTTTGTATTTATTATCGTAATGCTCAATTTCGCCTTTTACTACAAAAGTTAGAATTTCAAAACCCTTGTGAGGGTGCTCCCCTATTGTGCTGCCCTGATCGGACCATGCATGCGCCCAATAAAAAAGGCAGGAATAAGGCCTGAGAAAACCATCGTCCTGCGGAAAGCCTATAGGCTTTTTCTCAAGTATGGCACCGTCATTAAATTGTCCGTTAGCCTGCTGAATACGTGGAACAAAGATTAAACTCATATAACGTGAAATTTAAATAAAGTTAAGGTATTTAAATCACTTGATAAACAGAATTACATAAAACCTTGTTCTAAATAAACAGTTGTTTTGTAACATTGTTTTTACTCCTTCTCAATCGAATTATAACTTTTTAACTTTTCAGAAGCATTTTTATCCCTATTTTTAGCACCGGCTAATTCATTTTTATTTTCTGCTATGAGAATCTCTATAATAATTCTGGTTTTAAGCTTTTTAACGGGCTTTAGTTCCTGCAGAAACAAGGAAGAAAGACAGGTAAGGAAAGCCGCAAAAATTCACGAAAGTGTTTTAACTCTTGACAGTCACACCGACACTCCGTTGCGGCTGAGAAGAACCAACTGGGATATAGGGGTGCGGAACGACGCCAGGCAGGGTGGAGGTAAGATTGATCTTCCCCGCATGAAAGAGGGCAGTCTGGATGCAGCTTTTTTTGCTGTATTCCTGGGGCAGGGTCCCCGCAATGAAGAAGCTTTTGAGATCGCCAGAAACAGGGCTCTGGCCATTTTTGAAAATGTTAAGAATACAGTGGCGCAATACTCTGAAATGGCAGAAATCGCCTTAACCCCTGATGACGCCTACCGTTTGAAAAAAGAAGGCAAAAGGGCCATTTACATTGGCCTGGAAAACGGATATCCGATTGGAACCGATTTATCTTATCTACAGGCATATTACGATTTGGGCGCGAGGTATATCACTCTGTCCCATACACGAAACAACGATATATGCGACTCTTCCACTGACCCTGCGGGATATGAACATGGCGGGCTTTCAAAGTTTGGCCATGTGGTTGTGAAAGAAATGAACAGGCTGGGCATGATGATAGATGTATCGCATATTTCGGACGAAGCTTTCTTTGATGTAATTCGTTTAAGTACTGCACCAGTAATTGCTTCTCACTCCAACGCCAGGGCAATTTGCGACAACCCCCGTAACCTGAGCGATGAAATGCTTATGGCGCTGGCAGAAAACGGTGGTGTGATACAGGTTAGCCTGCTCAGCTCCTATGTGGCTCCTATTGTTCCAAATCCTGCCAGGGACTCGGCACAAAATGCACTGAGGATTAAATACAGGAATTTCGAGAACCTGACTGATGAAGAAAGTACCAATGCAACAAAAGAATGGTATGCCATTGACGAAAAATACCCTATGCAGCTTGCCACCGTCTCGCAAATGGTTGACCATATTGATCACATTGTAAAGGTGGCAGGCATCCATCATGTGGGAATTGGAACAGATTTTGACGGCGGTGGTGCGCTGACTGACTGTTTTGATGTAACCGAAATTGGCAATATTACCCTTGAACTTATCCGGAGGGGTTACAGCAAAAAAGAAATAGAAAAAATCTGGGGAGGTAATTTTATGCGGGTTTTTAGGCAGGTGGAAAAACTTGCGGGCAAATAATTTTTGGCGGTGCTTTTTGGGCACTTGAATAAGACTCTTTATAAATTACCGCTTGCATTGACAGGAAAGGCTGTTTTTCCTATATTTGAAATACACCAATACATTCCCTGTCATGAAAAAGCCTCCATTCTTACCAGTAATGGCAGGTTTCCTGCTGCCTTTTTATCATTCCCACTGTGTAACAGAAGAAGCGAACAATCAGGAGATCCGTTTCAGCAATTATCAGCGAAGGGTCTTCGCCCACAGGAAATTTCCTCAGAGGATTTTCTGAGGGGGATTGCTCCCCCAGATTTTCATAGACTAACAGGAGCAAATTATAAACCTTCCTGGAACGAGGATCCGGGAATTTCTCCCCAATGCTGGATTGAAAAAACAGGCTATGGAACACAGAATGCCTGCAAATACTGTCATACCGATTACCTTGCGTCCATAAATCACGGAAATGCCTATCCTATAGCCGAAGACCAAATCCTGTACAGCTTTCATTCGGCAAATCTCAACAGGATTCTCTGGAGGAATATTATTTATCCCCATGAAATAATTGAAAGATTAACATCCGAAGGGATACCTCTGCCTGAAGCAGGGGATTACAATCATGTAAGGGAAGATAACTGGACTCCGGCCTGACTCAGGGCGCGCAGCAATGGAAATACAGCCTGGATAAATACTTCAGACCCCGAATCAGCTTTTGCACTTTTCCCGGCACTGAATCCAAACCATCTGTTTCCTTTTAGCGATGATAACCCAACCAGCGACAATACTCATGGCTACGTGAACAGGGAAGGGTTCGTCAAAAATGAAGCCGATAAATACACAGGCTGGCGTGCCATAAATTTTTTCCCTTATTCCATTTTTACTCCACTCACAGGAAGTGTAAGTGGTATCTATATAAGACTACCCGAAAAATTTATGACCAGAAAAGGAAAATTTTCCATTGAGGTTTATAAAGAGAATCTTGATTTGCTTGAAAGAAATATCAAAAACCATCACCAGGAAGAAGGAATTATGTGGGCGATGCCTCTAAGCAGAAAATCAAAAAGGGATTTTACCCGCTTGGAACTGAATTTGCACACCCTTTGCACTATGTTGACCTGAATGCCGACGGGGAGATGGGAATTAGCCAAAATAGGGTAGCTGCAATTGATCGAAAGGATTATTTATTTCCCGGAACCCGTTCCAAAAGGGTGAAGGAAATCCGCTATATGTATAAATGGAAAGATGTAAACCTTGCTGACATAGCCATACTTGAAGAGGAGGAAAATGATGAAGAATTTGAACTCATCATTGGGCGGGAAGGTCAGGGTTGGGTTGATAATGGTGCAGGATGGATTCTTTCTGCATTTATTGAAGACAGGTTTGGCAACCTTCGTCCCCAAACAACGGAGGAACTTGCACAATGTATTGGTTGCCACGGCAAAGTAGGCAACACTGTGGATGCAGTGTGGTCTTTCCAGAGAAAATTTCCCGGCAGTCAGGGATGGAGAGAGATGGATTACGGAAATTACAATGCAGCCTCACCGGATAAAACCCGCATGAATGATTATTTGCATGAAAATGCTGGCATGGGTGAGCTGGGATATTTCTATTATACAGTTGTGGGTGCTGATTTATTTGGTGTGATGCCTGCAGAAATAAGGGCGGAACTCACCAATTATACCATTCAGAATGACCTGTTTAATCAGCTCAACCTGAATTACAACTTTCAGGAAATATTTGATGATGAAGTGCTCAAATTCACAAACAGGGAGAAGAGAAAGAAAATCATGGAGGAAAGACAGAAAATTATGCGGCATTACAGCGGTGCCAGGGAATACCTTTACTATGACGAAAAAATCAATAACTTCTTCATTAAAGGAAACCTTTTCTATCCCACACGGGAAACCATGCTCAACAATATTAGAATGTACAGGATGATTGTTCTGGACCAGAGCTTTAACCTTGGCAAGGATGTATTTGGTACCGAAAAAGACAATGTTCCTTTTGCCTTCAGAAGCGATGGTACAATTTTAGACGAATTCGGCGAAATCATTCCACCCGGTGAGATCATTTACAGTCGTCCGTTTAATGAGGAAGGTGTTGGGATTACCCCAACAGGCCTTGTAAGGGTGAATGAATATGGTGAGCCTGTGGATGACCTTGGAATTGTAATCATTATTGAAACAGAAAGCCATCGTGCAGCCGGCCATATAACAACCGGTGGCACATTTGACATGTACTTCAACCCAATTTTAAGCGGAAAAACTGTTAGAAAGTAGCTTTTCAGAACTTTAAAGCAGGCAAAAGGCCCGCTAATTCAGTAAGGATATCTTCTTTTAACCGGAGTATCTCCTTCAGGCTGCCCTTGTTGTATTCCCTGTTATAGGTATATGCTTTCAATAATCTTTTCCACCCTTTCAGGTATCCCCAGGCAATTAGCCCACCAACAGGCAGGCTTAAGAGGTAAAAAAATGCAGGTACAAATCCGGCAAACAGCCCGAAAATCAAAAACAGAATAAGGTAATACACCGGGAAAATTACAAGGGGGAGCACAAACTTAAAGGAGCTGATGAATTGTTTATCTTCAATTCTTTTTACCCTGGAACGGATCAGCCACCAGGGGATAAAATTATTAATCAGCCCGAACACCCAAATTGGAGAAAGAAGAACCAATCCAAACATGCCCGCAACAAGTGAAAACCTGTTAACCGGTTTGCATGCAATATCCTGAATCCTGAATCCTGCAACTTTTAATTTTCCCCTGAGAATGGATAGCTTCTCTTCCAGTTTCTGTAAAAATCCGGGGGTTGAAATGTGTTGTGCATTTATGGTCTCACTCAGGATTTTACCAGCATTGTAGTGCCTAAAAAGTTTCCCTTTCACCGAACTGAAAAGTTCCTGGAGTTTACAATTAGCCAGGTTCCACAAATCAAGAAACATCTGGTGATTTTCTTCATTCCTCACATCTATCATGTATAGCCTCATTTGACCCGACAGGTAATCCCTGGCCTTATTGATAGTTACCTGCTGATTCTCTTTGTATTCATTAAAAAGATGGCTAAAATCAATAGGTTTACCAAAATTGATAACCAGGTTGGAACGGAATGATTTGTAATCATCAAATTCGATACCAACCGGAACAATTTTCAGTCCAAGTTTAAATCCCGAACTCTCTTCTGCCTGAAAGGCAATTCTCAATACTCCTTTCTTCAGTTGTCTGAGCATCTTTAAATCACCGTGGCTGCCTTCGGGCATTATTCCAATGACTCCACCATTTCTGAGCACCTCAATTACGCGGTCGAATACCTCATCATTCTCTTTTAATGTTCCGTAACCATCACGCATGCGGTAAACAGGCAAAATCCTGAGAAATCGCAGGACCACAGCCTGCAACTTCTTCCTGAAAATATCAGATCGTGCCAGAAAGACAGGCTGTTGTTTGATTGTACAAACAATGGCCATGGCATCCATGAGTGCATTTTGATGGTTTGGTGTAAAAATCAAAGGCCCGTTGGCAGGAATATTTTCTAATCCGGTAATGTGTAACTTCCGGTAGAAAATCTTATACCAGAAATTTACATAGTACCGTAAAACCTGGTACCCGATGGAAAATTTCCTAAGTGGCCTGAT
Organism: Bacteroidota bacterium; assembly: GCA_037446695.1. GTDB lineage: Bacteria > Bacteroidota > Bacteroidia > Bacteroidales > PUMT01 > JBBIHY01. Next base: position 362,451 of record JBBIHY010000001.1, on the reverse strand, counting down.
TTTCATTTACTCAGGCTTTAACCGGGTCGGAAATTTGATCATAGATAGGTTTACGAGACCATATCCATGCAACGAACAAGCCCGAAAGTATGTGCCAGATACCCCACCAGGCTGCAATAAAGGCCATTCCCCCCAGACCATCAAACAGTTTGGGGTTGAAAATCAATACCAGAGCAAGTCCTGAATTCTGAATTCCGGTCTCAATGGAAATGGAACGTCTGTCCCTGCGGGGTAATCTGAAAAAAGTCCCCAGGCTGAAACCAGTTAAAATTGCCAAAGCATTGTGTGCAAGAACCAGCAGGAAAATCAGATGGATATATTTCAGGAAAAAATCAAAATTGGAGGAAAAGGCAGCCGCAATAAAACCAAGGAATGCCAGAATAGAAAATATTTTAAGGGGTTTTACAATCTTTTTTGTTAGAACAGGAAATTTCCATGCAAACAGTAACCCTAATATCAAAGGAATCCCAAGAAGAATGAATACTGTCTGAAACATCATGTAAGGATCAATTGTAAAAGGCATAACAAGTTTTGAAGCCCCCATGTACATTTTTCCCCAAAAGGCAAAGTTGAAAGGTGTAAAAAATATGGCCGTAATGGTGGCAAATGCTGTTAAACTGATAGACAATTCCGTATTTCCTTTTGCCAGGTGTGTAATGAAATTGGAAATATTTCCACCGGGACAGGCAGCAACCAAAATCATACCCAGTGCAACACTGGGCGTGGGTTTAATTAAAAGCACCAGTAAAAAAGTAAGAAATGGCAGGAAAAAAAACTGTGAGGCAATGCCAACCAAAGCAGATTTAGGCTTAAGAATAACATCCTTAAAACTGGCAGGTTTAATTTCAAGAGCTACGCCAAACATAATGAATGCAAGGGTAATATTCATGAACAGCAAACCGCCCGGGCTGAAGTTCAGCCTTATTCCGTCAAGTACCTGTAAGAATTCCATAAGGTTGTTATTATTTATAGTGTAACAAAAACAACAAATATAAAAAGATTTGGAAAACAGCTTGCGTTTTTCAGAAAAGCCAATAGGCAGTGTGTGTTAATTGTTTGTAAGTTATTCAGGTTCAATGCAAGTAATCACCCGGAAAGTTTTTATTTTTACTCATATGTAAATACAATTATCCTTCTCATCAATGAGAAACATTTTTTTAAGAATTGACCCTAAAAAACTGAAAGACAATATATTTCATTTACTTGACGATGACTGGATGCTGATTTCAGCCGGAAATGATTCTGAGGTTAACATGATGACGGCAAGTTGGGGTGGTTTTGGTATATTATGGAACAAACCTGTGGCCATAATTTTTATAAGACCACAAAGGCATACCTATCAGCTTATAAATCAATCTGAGGTCTTCAGTCTTTCTTTTTTCAGTGAAAAATACCGCAGCGAACTCACTTTTTGCGGTACTAAAAGCGGCAAAGATGTTAACAAAATTGCAAATACCGGTCTTACGCCCTTCAAAACTGAAAATGGTTGTTTTGCATTTGAAGAAGCCAGGCTTTTTATTGAGTGTAAAAAGCTATATGTTGATCACCTGAATGCCGCTTCATTTATTGATGAGACCCTGATAAAAAAGAATTATCCAAATAACGACTTTCACCAGGTTACAATTGGAGAGGTCATTGGTTGTCATATAAAAAAGTAGTACATGCAAAAGGTTGCACTTGTATTATCGAGCGGAGGGGCAAGGGGAATGGCTCACATTGGAGTTATTGAGGAATTGCTGTCAAAAAACTTTGAGATTTCCTCAATTGCGGGTTCCTCCATTGGTGCTCTCATTGGGGGAATTTATGCCCAGGGAAAGCTGGAGGAATACAAAAAGTGGGTTTGCGAACTTGATAAATTTGATGTGTTTAAACTGATGGATTTTACATTCACCCAGCACGGAATAATTAAAGGTGACAGGGTGTTTCAGGAAATGTCTCATTTTATTGACGACAAATTAATTGAAGATTTAAGTATCCCCTTTGCTGCTGTTGCAACGGATATCCTGCATCATAAAGAAATTGTATTTACGGCCGGGCCCCTGTTTGAAGCTCTCCGGGCATCTATTGCCATTCCAACTATTCTCACACCCTACGAATTAGATGGCAAACTTCTTGTTGACGGGGGAGTACTGAATCCACTTCCGGTAAACCTTGTAAAGCGCCAAAAGGAAGACCTACTTATGGTGGTGGACTTAAATTCACCTCCGGGCAAAATAATGAAAAAAGCTGTACCAAACATTCCTCCGCAAAATGGGAACTACTGGGATCAGTTAAAAGTAAAAATTCAGAATTTCTTTCAGAATCAGAACAATCATGAAGAGAAACTGAACTATTTTAATTTCATAAATAAAATTATTGAGGTGATGCAAATCCGGATTTCTGACATCCTTTTGGAGCAATACAAACCAGATATTGTTGTATCAGTTCCAAGAAATGCATGTGGATCATTTGACTATCACCGTGCCGAAGAAATGATTGAATTGGGTAAAAAGGAGTTTCTCAGAAGTTTAAATGATTACAAAAAGAAGGCAAAGTAAATTTTTATTGAACATTATATTTCACCTAAAACAATGAGCCATGGATTCTGAAGATTTTGCAGGTTGCTACCCCTCGTTTATTGGCATTCTTGAGATAAGGGCAACACCAAATGGAATTTCTTCCATAAAGTTCAGGGATTTCACACCGGGGAAACTTCATGAAAACCAGCACATAAGAGAGTGTATAAAACAACTGTCTGAATATTTCAGCGGTGAACGCAAAGAGTTTTCTGTACCTCTGGATTTGACACCAACAAATTTTCAGAAGGAGATTTGGGAAAGCCTGCGACAAATCCCTTACGGGCAAACCACCACTTATTCCGAACTGGCAATAAAGTCAGGAAGCCTGTTAAAATCGAGGGCGGTTGGTACCGCTTGTGCCGGAAACCCTGTGCCAATAATCATTCCATGCCACAGGGCCATTGGTAAAACCGGAAGACTGGTCGGCTTCAGGGGGGAGCTCTGGAGAAAAAAGTGGCTGATCGAACACGAGCAAAAGCACTCAGGGGATTTTCAGGCTGAATTGTTTGAAATTATACCACCTAAAATAGGATCAGTTATGCACCCCGTTGTTTTATATGATGGCTTTTGTAACCTTTGCTCACGGTCAGTTCAGTTCATCATGAAGCGGGACAAAAAGAAAAAATTTCTGTTTTCTCCGTTAAGTTCAGAGTTTTCAAAGCAGGTTTTCAGGCATTTTCAACTCCCCGAAGGTTATTCCGATTCAGTGATATTGTTTAACAGAAACAAAGTTTATAAATCATCCGGTGCTGCCCTGCAAATTGCTGTCAGGTTATCGGGATTATGGCCACTTATGGCAATTTTTTTTATTGTCCCTTGGTTTTTAAGAGACTGTCTTTACAATTTTATTGCCAAAAGAAGGATAAAATGGTTTGGAAAAAGAGAACGTTGCTTTTTACCTGATGATGCAAACCAGAAAAGCTTTATACTTTAAAAATTTTCACTAACTAAACAAACACTATGAAAAATTTAATTTTGATTTTGTTTGGATTGATTCTCTCGTATTCAATCTTTGCACAGGAAACAGATAGTATTGCAAAAAAGTGGGATTTAAAAGGTATGGTATCGCTCAATGTTTCCCAGGTTTCTTTTAAAAACTGGTCGGCTGGTGGAATCAATTCAATTTCATATAATTCATTTCTGAATTTACAGGCGAATTACAAAAAAGAAAACCTGAGCTGGGAAAATAACCTAGATCTTGCTTATGGAATCCTTGACCAGGAGGGACAAAGGTCCATCAAGAGTGATGATAAAATTGACTTTACATCGAAATTTGGGCGCAGAGCCTCTGAGAAATGGCTCTATACCGGTCTTTTAAGTTTCCGGACACAGTTTGCTCCGGGTTACGCAAAACCTGCCCACGCAGAGATTATCTCCAATTTTCTTTCACCGGGTTACCTGGTTATATCATTGGGTATGGATTACCAGCCAAATGATAAGTTTACCTATTTCTTATCACCGGTGACTGGAAAAACAACCTTTGTGATGGACCGGTTTCTTTCAGACAAGGGAGCTTTTGGAGTTGAACACGGCAAAAACAGTAAAAGTGAGTTCGGAGGGTTCTTTAAGGCAGTATTCAAAAGTGAAATATTTGAAAATGTAACACTGCAAACAAAACTGGATTTATTTTCCAACTACCTCAACAAACCAAAGAACTGGGATGTAAACTGGGATACCCAGTTGCTTCTGAAAATCAATAAATATATTTCTGGCAATATCTTTACCCAGCTCATTTACGACGAGGACATATTATTTGATGTGGATACAACAGGCGATGGAACAGCGGACAAACAATGGCCTAAAATTCAGTTTAAACAGTTGATTGGGCTTGGTTTTTCCTATAAGTTCTAGTCGGGTTCCCCCTTCTCATTTTGCAGGTACATTGCCGATAGTTTTGCCATAAACGCGGCAATTACCTGCATCGATTTTTCAGTAGATTCTGAAACCTCTCTTTTCTGCAACCTGAGCAGCAGAAGTCCGTACAAACCATTCAGGCAGATTTCGGGAATATTTTCAATTGTTCCGCCCTGCTTTGCCTTTAATTCCTGAATAAGAGGAAACGCCTTCTGAAAGGAGAGAATATAATCAGTTTGCTGTGGTTGCTGAAGAAGACCCAGGTGAAAGCGGTTTAAGTCGTTTACGATAATGCTCAGAATCTGAATGTGACCTTTCTCAGTCACCTTCTCATTTTTCATAATAGAAACAAGGTTCATATACCAGGCATGAATTTCCTCCAGTATTTCAGGTGATTCATTATACTTTTCAACCAGGGTTTTCCGGATTTTTTCAGAATCAAAATTCAGTGCCCTCAGCACATCCTCCAATTGCCACATGTAAAGGATATATTCAGCTATATTGGTTTTTCTTTTTTCCTGCGCAATCAGCATAACAGATCAAAATTCAAATTTTATCCTTCAGTTTATCTATCCTCCGCCTTTCTTTTTTGGTAGGTCTTCCGGCACCCCTGTCTCTGCGAAATACAATGGTTATATGGTCCTTTTTCAATTTATCAAGTTCTTCTTCAGGTGTGAGGTCCTCCAGATAATCTGCAACAAGCCTGGCCGATACGCGCCTGTCCAAAAGTTCCTTTACCCTGTAAGTATGAATAACAGGAAGTTTTCTTACGATGATTATGTCTCCCGGTTTTACAATGCGCGAGGGTTTAACAGGAATTTCCGCTATCAGCACCTTCCCTTTTTTACAGGCTTCGGCTGCCTGGCTCCTTGTCTTGTAAATACGAACCGTCCACAGGTACTTGTCTATTCTTGCATCCCTTGATTCCATAGTTCGCAATTGAATTTATTCTTTGCTCTGTGTTTCAAGTTTATATCCGGTACCATGGATATTTATGAGCATTACCCCGGCATCTTCCTTCAGGTATTTTCTGAGTTTTGTGATATACACATCCAGGCTTCTGCCAGCAAAATAATCATCAGTGCCCCAGATTTTTTTCAATAGTGTCTCTCGTTTCACCAGTTTATTTCGGTGAATACAGAGTACCTGAAGCACTTCAGCCTCACGCTGCGTGAGCTGAAACTCTCCCCTCTGAAAGGATAATAGCCTGTTCCCATAATCAAAATGAAACCCGCCAATTTCAAATTTACATTCCTCCTGGCCGGTAAAATTTTTTTGTGTACGCTTCAGAATTGCTTTAATCCTCAGCAATAGCTCCTCAGTTGAAAATGGTTTTGTTACATAGTCATCTGCCCCCAGCCTGAATCCCCTTATGCGGTCTTCGTCCATTTTCCGGGCGGTTAGAAAAATTACCGGAATATTTTCATCTTTCTTCCTGATATCGTGTACCAGGGCAAACCCATCTCTGAAAGGCAACATAATATCCACAATACAAAGGTCAAAAACACCTTCGTTGAAAGCTGCAAGACCTTTCTGACCATCTGTTGCCAGAGTAACCTCAAACCCGGAGAGGGTAAGAAAATCCTTTAAAACAAGGCCAAGGTTTTTATCGTCTTCAACAAGCAATATACCTGAGTATTCCCTTCTCATATTTTTTCATTATCCCCTGCATGATAGGGCAAAAATATTTCAAAACAACTTCCCTTTCCGGGAGTGCTGTCAACATCAATCCAGCCACCATGAGCTTCCACCATTGTTTTAACATAAAAAAGTCCTATTCCAAATCCTTTTACATCGTGTTTATTACCCTTTGTTAAACGGCTGAATTTTTCAAATATTAATTTCTTTCGTGCGGGAGGTATTCCGGTGCCATTATCGGTGAATGATAACAATATACCATTATTTTCGTTCGTGGTTGCAACCCGGATTTCCGGTTTTTCACCTGAATATTTTACGGCATTATCCACAATGTTTGTAACTATATTGGTCAGATGCAAAACATCTGCTACAATCATCGGGGGTGAAGCATTCAATTCATACTGTATTTCAACTTCCTTTTCGCAATGGTCCAGGCAAAGCCTCCTGATGCTATCCTTCACAACCTGGTGCAAATCCAATTGGTTTTTTTCAATTATCAACTCCCCGCTCTCCAGGGATGCAAGTTGCAGAACCCTGTCAACATGAGTCCGTAACCGGAAATTCTCATCGTAAATGATTTTTGCGTATTGCAGTAATTTTTCATTTGAGGTCTTCTCTGCTGATTTAATCAGCACTTCAGAGGCCAAGGATATTGTTGAAATGGGAGTTTGAAATTCATGGGTCATATTATTCAGAAAATCATCCTTCATTTGTTCAATTTTCTTCTGTCGCAGTGTATGATAAACTATCATTGAAAACCCTGCAATTACAACCAGAAGAAAGAGAAGGGAGGCCAGTAGCCAAATCCCCATTTCTAACAAAAGATAGCGTTTCTTAAACGGGAACTGCAACTCAATATGGAAAATCTCCTCCTGGAAAAGGCAGGAAAGACAGGCTTTGTATGGTTTAAAATCACCCGAAGACAGATTTTTCCGACTCTGGTATACAACCGAGTCTGTTGCAGTTTTTACAATTCGGTAATCAAAGGGGGTATTGAGCTGATTATAACTCACATATTTTAACAACACTGAATCAAGCAATTCGAGATCCACAATATAAAACAGCGGGCATTCACCTTCCCTGCTTTGGTTTTTCCGGTAACAGTCCTCCCCGGGCAGGGTTCGTCCCATCTCAGAAATAGTTTCGGAAAGAGCAAGGTTCACACGGTGGTCGAATTGTTTCTCCGCCAGATCAAGGGCGTTCAGAATCCAGAAAAGCTGAATGATAACCAGGCTGATAAGTGCCACAGCCGAAAAAACAACGATTATTGCCAGTGTTTTTTTCTTCATTCAATTGCTTTTTAATAAAATCCTTTTAAAAAAGGCAAGAACGTGTAAGGCAATTCCCTGGCATTTTTACTTGTTGTTGTATAGATTCATTGTCCTTTCAATCCCAAGTGTACCAAAGCATTTTACAGCTTCAATCACCTTTTCAATCCTTTCAGGTAATTTTTCTTTTTCCTCAGGAGACCATTCTCCCAGAACATAATTTACCTGTGTGCCTTTGGGAAACCCGTCACCTATTCCAAACCTCAGCCGTGAAAATTCATTGTTCCCAAGAATATTAATAATGCTGTACAAACCATTATGACCACCGTCGCTACCTTTAGCCCTGATTCTGATAGTACCAAAAGGTAATGCAATGTCATCGGTTATTACCATGAGATTTTCTATGGGTATTCTTTCTTTTTGCAGCCAGTAATTAACCGCCCTGCCACTTAGATTCATATAGGTTGTTGGCTTAATAAAAATGAAATTTCTTGCCTTAAACCTGAATTCTGCCTTAAAAGCATAGCGTTTATCCTCCCATGAAATTCCCTGCCCGGCCGCAAGGGTATCCAATACATAAAAGCCAATATTATGCCTGGTATTGACATAATCTGCCCCAATATTTCCCAGTCCTGCAATCAGATATTTCATTGAAAAATGGTTCTTATCGAATCATCTCCTGAAAATTAAAAAACCCTCATCCTAATCCCATTACACTGGGACGGGATGAGGGCTGATTCATTCAGTATATTGACTATTCTTCCTTGCCGGCCTCTTCTGCTGGTTTTTCTTCACCAGCACCCTCAGCAGCAGCTTCTTCTTCACTTGCAGCACCGCGTGCAGCCCTTGTCAGCCTCACTGATGCAATAACAGAGTTTTTGGGATCCAGCATTTCGATATTCGGGAAGTCCACATCCCCAATTTTGATAGTTTTACCCAGGCCAATATTCGTTACATCAATCTCCAGAATATCAGGTAAATTTTTTGGAAACGCTCTAACCTTTAACTTCCTCATAGCGATCATCAGCTTTCCCCCTTCTTTTACACCAACTGGAACACCATTCAGTTGAACAGGAATATCCATGGCTACCTTCTTGTCAGGAGAAATCTGAATAAAATCTATGTGCTGAATCCTGTCACTGACCGGGTGAAACTGAATATCCTGCAAAATAGCATGATGAACATTCCCATCAATGTTTAAATCCACCAGGTATACATTGGGGGTATAAACCAGGCCGCGAAAGTCTTTCTCAAGTGCCCAAAAGTGCACATTCTCTCCACCACCGTATAATACACAGGGAACTTTTTCCTGTGATCTTAATTTCTTTGAGTCTTTTTTACCTAAACTTTTTCTGAGGTTACACTTAATCTCAAGTGATTTCATTGATTGATTTTTAACTGTTAATAATCAGTGCTACTAGGTTTCCACAAGAGGGAAACATCATTACACCATTATCTGTGTTTCCGAAAAAACGTGCAAATATAAAACTTTTAAACAATAAAAGTGGAACTTATCGACTGATAATTATAAACTTTCTTGATTACATCGGCAAAAATGTCAGCTACGGTAAGAACTTTAATTTTATTGGTTTGCTGCTTCAAGGGGATTGTATCAGTAACAATAAGCTCTGCCAGGTGGGAATTTTCAATTCTCTCGTATGCCGAACCCGATAAGACGGGGTGTGTAGCAACTGCTCTCACACTTTTGGCACCCTGGTTAATCATAAGTTCCGCAGCCAGGCTCATTGTACCCGCAGTATCAATCATATCGTCCACAATAACCACATTCTTGTCAGCCACATCTCCAATAATGGTAATCTCATCCACATAGTTGGCCTTTTTCCTCAGTTTGTAGCATATTACCATGTCGCAATTCAGAAATCTTGAATAGGCATTTGCCCTTTTGGTACCGCCCATATCTGGTGCTGCAACAACAAGGTTCTCGAGATTCAAATCTTTGATGTAGGGAACAAATATGGAAGAGGCATAAAGATGATCCACGGGCACATCAAAAAATCCCTGTATCTGATCGGCATGTAAATCCATCGTCATGATCCTGGAAACACCTGCCGAGGATAGCAAATCGGCCACAAGTTTTGCACCTATGGAAACCCTTGGTTTATCTTTTCTGTCCTGCCTTGCATATCCCATATATGGGATTACAGCAATCACCTTATAAGCCGAAGCTCTTTTGGCAGCATCAATCATCAATAATAGTTCAAACAAATTATCGGAAGGAGGAAATGTAGATTGAATGATAAATACAAGGCTACCCCTTACTGATTCTTCGAACGATGGCTGAAATTCCCCGTCGCTGAAAACAGTGAGGGAAGATTTTCCCAAATCAGTACCAAAGCTGCTCGCAATTTTTTCAGCAAGGTACCGGCTCGATGTGCCGGTAAAAAATTTCAAAGGGGTTTTCTCAGCCATTTCCTTTAAACATTTAGGATGATTTTGAGGTTCAAAGTTAGGGAAATATCCCTTATTACAAATGGTTTACAGCTCAAAGTTTTAAAGACAAAACCGTATTGCTAATGAATTCCAGTATTTCAACCTTCCCAATTCCTTTCACCGCGGAAGTCGTAAAAAAAGCTGGCAGGCTATCCCATGTCTTCTTTAATTCCTTTCTGTAAGCCGAAAGATTACTATCCATAACAGAAGAAGAAACCTTATCGGTTTTTGTAAAAACAATTCCAAACGGAACCTGATTTACCCCCAGCCATTGAATAAACTGTAAATCATTTTTAAGTGGTTTATGACGGCTGTCAATTAACAGAAAGAGGCTGGCCAGATTCTCTCTTTTTATTATGTAGCTCGTTATCAGTTGGTTAAAAGCAATTCTCTCCGATTTTGAGGTGCGGGCATATCCATAACCGGGAAGATCCACCAGGTACCATTCATTGTTAATGAGGAAGTGATTTATTAGTTTGGTTTTACCCGGAGTTGACGAAATTTTTGCTAGGGACTTCCTTCCGGCCAGCATGTTGATAAGGCTCGATTTCCCCACATTCGATCTCCCAATGAAAGCAAACTCCGGTTTTCCGGGAGCAGGGCATTGTTCAACTTTTGAACTGCTTATAACAAATTCTGCAGTTTTGATTTTCATTATGAACCTAATTAGTATTCCTGCTTCTTTACTTTCGTCATGAACTTGTTTGTATCAATGATAAACCGGGTATGATTCCCATTCCCTATTTCACCTTCCTCGTCCCAGGCCTGTACCTGGAAATACAGCTTTCTTCCATCTATTCCGGTCAGGATTGCCTCACACTTCACCCTCATCCCAACAGGAGTCGCTTTTGTATGTTTTACATTCACCTCTGTACCAACTGTATTTTCCTCCCTGCCCAGAAAAGGCATAACAAGCTCCAGGCATGTTTTTTCCATGAATGCAATCATAGCCGGAGTGGCAAATACCTCTACCAGTCCTGAGCCGTATTTTGCGGCTGTATCATCGTAGGCAACTGTTTTTTCCAAAATATGCCTTATTCCGGGCTTCAATTTACTTTCCATATGGATATCAGTTATTGCTATCTGGCTGAATAAAAACCTCCAGTATTTTTGAAGAAGGCGAGGGCGTTAATACCAGATTCTTAATGACGGCTGGAATAAGAACTGTTTCCCCTTTTTTTACCCTTGTCTCACCACTCAAATCTCTGATCACAAATTCACCCTCGGTACAAACAAAAATCACAAACGAATCAATCAGGTTATAATCTCTTTCTGTTGGGGTATTCAATCGAATGAGATTTGTTGTAAAATGCTCGCAGGAGATTAATTGGGTGACTACTTCATTTTCCTGAACAGAAATTACACCTTCGGAAGTTTTTTTGTAATCAATTGCATCCAGTGCCAAATCAAGATGTAAATCGCGGGAATTTCCATTGCCTTCCACCCTGTTCCAGTCAAAAATCCTGTAGGTTAAATCAGAACTTTGCTGAATTTCAACCAGAAGAATTCCTCCGCATATGCAATGAACACGTCCTGCAGGCATAAAAACGGCATCACCGGGTTTTACCCCAATGTAGTTTAATTTTGATTCAATTTCTCCTGATGCAAGCAATTCAAGAAATTGGGTTTTATCAATATCGCTGTTAAACCCATTTATAAACCTGGCATTTTTTTCTGCATCCAGAATGTACCACATTTCGGTTTTACCCGGTGTTTCATGCCTTAAAAACGCAAGTTCATCACAAGGATGAACCTGCAGGCTGAGCAATTCCGATGCATCAATCAATTTAACAAGCAGTGGAAATTCTCCCCCAAATCTTCCAAAAATACTTTCACCAACCAAATCGGCCATGTAAACCCCAACCAATTCATTTATATCTTTTCCACTCAGGAATCCATTGGCCACCACTGAAACACTACCCGCCACGGCTGATATCTCCCAGCTTTCGCCGTACTTCCCGGTCAAATCTCCTGTTTTATTCAAAATAGCTGACAGCTTGTAACCTCCCCATATTCTTTCTTTCAGAAAAGGCTTGAATTTTAAGGGGTACAAATGATTCATCGGGATAAAGATTTTATAGAAACAGGAATTAAGGAGAATTCATTACTTTTATAAAAAATTTAGCGAATCCAATTAATTCGTGAACAAATATAAACACTTTAATTTTTCAAAACCAGAAACATGCTTGTAGTAGGCATTGCAGGAGGAAGTGGATCCGGCAAAACCACAGTTGTCCGCAAAATCATTGACCGCCTTCCAAAAGGAGAAGTAGCCGTAATTTCCCAGGATTCTTATTACCGCGACAATAGCCACCTCCCCCTTGAACAACGACAGGAAGTTAATTTTGACCATCCCCGCTCCCTGGAATTTAAGCTTCTTCTGGAGCATATCAGGAAATTAAAAGAGAGGATTCCCGTTCAGCAACCCATTTACTCTTACCTCACATGCACCAGGTTAAAGGAAACCATTGAAGTGCTGCCAAAAGAAGTGATTATCGTTGAGGGTATTCTTGTGCTTACCAACTCGCCGTTGCGAAGCCTGATGAATGTAAAGGTGTTTGTTGATGCTGATGCCGATGACAGGCTGTCCAGAATTATTTGCCGCGACTTACTCGAAAGAGGCAGGTCGGTGGATAAGGTGCTGGAGCGTTATGAAAAGACTGTAAAGCCTATGCACCTGCAGTTTATTGAACCTACAAAAAGGTTTGCCGATATCATCATTCCTCAGGGCGGAAACAATGAGGTTGGCATCAATGTGCTTAGCAGTATCCTCCTGCAAAACCTCAACAAAATCAAATAAACAATTGTCATGCTCAATGAACTGAAAATCGATAATATACTATTTCTGGATATTGAAACCGTTCCGGCATGGCCTGTTTATGAAGAAATGCCGGATGCCTTCAAAAAAGCGTGGGATAAAAAATCAGCTTTCCTGAGAAAAGAAGGACAAACTGCTTCTGAAGTTTTCGAAAGAACAGGCATTTATGCTGAGTTTGGGAAAATCATTTGTATTTCCTGTGGTATGATCATTCTCAAAAAGGGAAAAAAGTACTTTAAATACAAGTCCTTTGCGGGGGATGATGAAAAAACCGTTCTCCAGGATTTCATTCAGGTGCTGAATAAATTCAGTCAAAGAGCAAATGCCCTTCTTTGCGCCCACAATGGAAAGGAATTTGATTTCCCTTATCTCTCACGCAGGATATTGATAAACAGGCTGTCACTGCCCAAAATTCTGGATGTTGCAGGAAAAAAACCATGGGAAGTTAATTTTCTTGACACGATGGAACTATGGAAATTTGGGGACTACAAGAATTTTACTTCACTCAACCTTCTGAGCCACCTGTTTAATATCCCTACCCCGAAAGAGGACATTGATGGCAGCATGGTGGCTGATGTTTACTATAAAGAGCAAAACCTTGACCGCATCATTCGTTATTGCGAGAAGGATGTTTTTGCTATAGCACAGTTGTTGCTTTCCTACAGGGGAGACGATCTCATTCCCGAAGAAAACCTTGAGAAGCTGGATGCCTAACTTAACAGGAATTCCCTGATGATTTTCATAAATTTTTCGGTCTGTTCGGCATGTACCCAGTGCCCTGCCTTCTCAATTGAATGAATGTCGGCATAGGGATAAATCCACCTGATTTTTTCCTCATCATCCTCTTGTATATAGGGAGATTTTGCTCCCCTGACAAATATTACCGGGAAACCACTAATTGGAGAATGTGGCAATAATTCATCGTAATTCACCCCATCCATAATGGTATCCAGGTTATTCCACAGGGCTTCAAGATTCAGTTGCCAGGAAAACCTTCCATTCCTGTTCCGGCTAAGATTCTTCATCAGGAACTGCCTGATTCTCTCACCGGGAATCTTCTCAGCCAAAGCTTTTTCAATATCTTCACGACTTTTGGCAGCAGAGGGATCTGTGGTACACATTGCCCCCAGAATTTGATAATGGCTTACCTCATCATTCCTTTTTTTTGCAATTTCCTTATAGGATTTGGGCGCAATATCAACAACAATCAAATGTGAAACCCTTTCAGGGTGAAGGCTGGAGAATTTCATGGCCGTTTTTCCGCCCATGGAATGGCCCAGGAGGATTGGTTTCTCAATTTTTTGGCTGTCAATAAATGCCAGCAAATCTGCAGCCATGCTATCGTAGTTATGAGCCGGGTCATGCGGTGAATTACCGTGGTTCCGCTGATCTATGGTAAAAACCTCAAATCTTACAGACAAATCCCTTGCGATAGAGACCCAGTTATCAGACATTCCATAAAGGCCGTGCAATATTATGACCGGAGGGCCTTGCCCGAATTTTCTGAAAAACAACTTCATTTTACAATCAACTCCCTCTTGTACATCTGTATTACATTCTCGAGGCCTAAATAGATAGCATCAGAAATCAAGGCATGACCAATGGAAACCTCCAATAAACCGGGTATATTTGAGGCAAACCAAGCCAGGTTTTGCAGGTTCAAATCGTGTCCGGCATTAAGCCCCAGGCCAAGTTCATTTGCTTTTTTTGCAGCCAGCACAAATGGTTTAACAGCCTTTTCAGGGGACTGATTATATAATGCAGCATAAGGTTCGGTATACAACTCTATCCTGTCAGTTCCAGTATCCACTGCATTTTCAATTAATTCCGGCTCAGTACCAATAAAAATGGATGTGCGGATACCTTTCGCCTTTAATTCTGAAATTACCTCCCTTAAAAAGGACTTATGTTTTATTGTATCCCAGCCCTGGTTTGATGTGATTGCATCGGGAGGATCAGGTACGAGAGTCACCTGGTGAGGCATTACCGCCTTTACCAACTCAAGAAACTGCGCGGACGGGTAGCCTTCAATATTGTATTCAGTTGTAATGACAGGCTTTATAGCAAAAACATCGCTATAACGGATGTGTCTTTCATCGGGCCGTGGATGTACTGTAACCCCATCAGCACCAAATCTCTGAACATCAATGGCAGCCTTTAAAACATCGGGTATATTTCCTCCTCTGGCGTTCCTTAATGTTGCAATTTTATTTATATTTACGCTTAATCTGGTCATCATAATCTGGCAGTTTGTATCTGCAGCAAAAGTAGGATCATTTTTATTAAAAGAAGATTTACATGCTGGCAAAAGATCTTATTTCGGATGTTGTTCCCTCCCTGAAAACCTCTGATACAGGTGCCAGGGCGCTTAGCTGGATGGAAATCTTCAGGGTTTCCCACTTGCCAATTGTCAACAATACCGAGTTTCTGGGCCTCATTTCCGATTCCGACATTTACGATTTAAACATGAGTGATGAGCCAATTGGCAATCACAATCTTTCCCTGTTCAGTCCCTATGTAAATCTTAACCAGCATATTTTCGAAGTAATTGCCCTCGCATCAAAACTTAATCTGACCGTAGTGCCTGTTCTGGATGATAAGAAGCAGTATCTGGGTCTTATTACACAAACAGACCTTTTAAATTATTTCGCTGATTTACTTGCTGTTAAGAATCCGGGGGGAATAATAGTCCTTGACATAAACCAGAATGATTATTCACTTTCCCAGATTGCACAAATAGTGGAAAGCAATGATGCCAAAATCCTTGGGCTTTATATTTCCTCATCGTCTGACTCAACCAGTATGGAGGTCACACTAAAAATCAACCGAACCGACCTGTCTGCGGTTTTGCAGACTTTTACCCGGTATAATTATACTATTAAGGCATCTTACCTTCACGATAATACCATTGATAATTTATACCACGAAAGGTATGAGCAGTTTATGCGATACCTGAGTATTTAACTATTACTATGAATATAGCCATCTACGGAAAAAATTTCGAAGCTGACTTTTTCCCTTTTGCAAAAAAAGTCTTTGATGAGCTGCACTACCTTGGTATTTCGGTAATGGTATTTGAACCTTTCGCAGCATTTTTAAAAAAGGAGTTCAACTTTACTCCCAAAATTGACAATACTTTCAATCAGGAAGATAACCCTGAAACAGTTATTGATTTTTTTATTAGCATTGGAGGTGACGGTACCCTTCTTGATACTGCAAGTATTGTTGGTAAAAGAGAAATCCCTATTATTGGGATTAACAGTGGCCGTTTGGGTTTTCTTGCAAATATTTCGGGGGAAGAAATTTCAATGACATTGAAGGCATTAAAAACCGGGGAGTTTACTTTTGATAACCGTTCGCTGATTGAGATTATTCAACCGGAGAATCTATTTGGCAAGTTCAATGCTGCATTGAATGAAATTACCATTCAAAAAAAGGATTCCTCCATGATAACGATCCATGTGTTTCTTAACAATGAATTTGTTAATACTTACTGGGCCGATGGGTTAATTATTTCCACTCCAACCGGTTCAACTGCATATTCACTCAGCGTGGGTGGTCCAATCCTTTCGCCCCTTTCAGAAGCATTTATTATATCTCCCATTGCGCCTCACAATCTGACTGTAAGGCCTCTTGTTGTCCCCGATATACACGAAATAAAGCTTAGCATTAACGGAAGAGGTAAAAATTTTCTGTTATCCATGGATTCACACTCCACTGAACTCCCAAATTCTACTGAGATCATTCTGAAAAAATCAGATACGAGGGTAAGGCTTGTGAAGCTAAACTACCAGGATTTTTACAGCACACTCAGGAACAAGCTATTATGGGGATTGGACAAACGTAATTAAAATTGTTTAAATAGTACCAGCCAGAGTTAAAAATTTATAATAAATAAATCAGGCTGACAGTTAATATTTTATAAATTCTTTACCTTTGTTAACCCAAAAAAAATTCGCATGAAGAAAAGCTGGTTTTTCATTTTACTCCTCTTAATGAATGTCTCATTATGCGACATCAAGGCACAGCTTTGGAGAAAATCACCATATGAGATAATATTGGGTGCAGGGTCATCCAATTTTTATGGCGATATAGGTGGCACGGCAGCTGAAAATAATCTCCTGGGATTAAGAGATATACGTCTCACAAGCACCCGACCTTCATTGCATGCCGGCTTCAGGTACTTCCTGCCTGAAAATTTTGCAGTGAGAGGAAATATCAGTGTGAGCATGTTGGGCGATTCCGATAAGGGTTCACGAAATGAAAATCGAGCTTTTTCCTTTTTTACACTAATTGCCGAGACTTCGGCATTGGGAGAGTATTTTATCGTCAGGGATATCTCAATAGGAGGTCCTCTTTTCAACCGAAAAGGTCTGGTCAGAAATTACGCCACATTCAGTGCTTATGTGTTTGGAGGAGTAGGCGGTGTGTTTTATTTTGTCAGCCCTAACGAGAGGTTGCAACTGGTACAGGAACTCAGGGGAATAGAGCATGGCATTTTTACCATGGTATTCCCGGTTGGTGCCGGGGTAAAAATGGGTATATCCAACCATTTTGACATAGGTTTGGAAATTGGAGGAAGATATGCCCTTTCAGATTACCTGGAAGGATATACTTCAAAATTCTCAAAATCAAATGATATTTACTATTTAACGCACATTCATGTAATTTATCGTATTCCTTTCCGTTAATTCTTTCGCCTATGCAATAGAGCTACCCGGCACATGACAATGTTTTGATGAAAAAGAGTTTCCTGTTATTTTATTTTTTTTTGATTTCTTTTACCATTTTCAGTCAAAAGAATGGTGAATTTGGTATTTTTGCCGGCGCTTCGTATTATTTGGGCGATGTAAACCCCAGCAGGCATTTCTATTCTGCAAGGCCTGCGCTTGGTGCACTTTACAGGCACATTGTAAATGAGCACCATAGTGTGCGTATGGGTTTAACATTTGGGTTTCTGCAGGGCAATGACCTCGATTTTAATAATGCCTTTCAGTTATCCCGGGCTCATAGTTTTGAAGCTGTGTTCATTGATCTTGGGTTTCAGGCGGAATATAATTTTTTGCCTTTTGTTGTTAAAAGGTTTGAAAAAGCAGTCGCTCCTTTTATGTCGGCCGGATTTGCCTATACTTTTATTGCAGGGGAGGGTGCAGAATTAAACGGATATCCTGCTGTACCCTTAGGCGTTGGATTCAAGGTGGGATGGTCGCAAAAGTTTAGCACTACCATTGAATGGAGTATGAGAAAAACTTTTGTAGATACATTTGACGAGCTGGTGGATGTGGGGCAAAATTATAAAAGGTCATTTATTCACAACAACGATTGGTTTTTTATTACCGGAGTTACAATTACATATAAGTTTCACGACCCAAAGGGCGATTGCCCGGTATATTGGAAATAGGATGATTATTGAATATGTCGTCAGTAAAAGGAAAAATTGATTTGCAAAGGTTGCCGGTGCATGTGGCCATAATCATGGATGGGAATGGCCGCTGGGCATTGAAGCAGGGAAACCAGAGAGTATTTGGTCATCAGAATGGCGTTGAGTCAGTAAGACAAACCGTTGAGGCTTGTGGTGAGCTGGGGATTCCGTTTCTTTCATTATATGCATTCAGTAAAGAAAACTGGTGCAGGCCACAGCAGGAAATCAATGCTCTTATGAGCCTGATGGTTTCCACAATTGACTCAGAGCTTGATTCTCTTGCAAAAAATAATGTCAAACTGATTGTAATCGGTGATATTGCTAATCTGCCTACGAATGTACAGAACAAATTATTAAATGCTATTACGAGAACCGAAAAGAATACAGGGCTTAACCTGGTGATTGCCCTTTCTTACAGCTCGAAGTGGGAAATTACGCAGGCTGCCTTACGATTAGCTCTGGATATTAAAGAGAATAAACTGCCGGCAGGGGCTATTACCGAAGAAACTTTTTCCGGTTATCTTACAACAAAGCATATCCCTGATCCGGAGTTACTAATCAGAACTGGCGGGGAGTTCCGGTTAAGCAATTTCCTTTTATGGCAACTGGCTTATACAGAATTATATTTCTCAGATATTCTTTGGCCCGATTTTCGCAAGGAAAATTTATATGAGGCCATAATTGATTTTCAAAAAAGAGAAAGAAGGTTTGGAAAAACCGGTGAACAGGTAAAAAACTGCGATTAAACTTCTAACTTAAAACAAAATGTACAGGTCTTACATATCAATATTGGTCGGTATTCTTTTTCTGATAAATCTTTCCGCACAGACAGAAAGAACTGAATTGCCTGTAATTGATTATTCCCTGCCGGCAAAATATGAAATTGCCGACGTTTCGGTATCAGGTGTGAACTATCTTGATCCTATAGTTGTATTGAATATTTCAAACCTGCAACCCGGCAGGATTATAACGGTTCCAGGGGACGATATCACAAAAGCACTGGAAAAACTTTGGAATCAGGGACTTTTTTCTGATGTAAAAATCAGTGCCACAAAAATAGAAGGAAACAAAATTTACCTGGATATTTATCTTCAGGAGCCCCCCAGGCTTGCAAGATTGTTTATCAACGGACTGAAGAAGGGGGAAAACACTGAAATTAGCGACAAGTTGAAACTCAGAAGTGGCAGCCTGATTACTGAAAATGTTCTGAACACTTCAGAAGACATCATTATTAAACATTTTGTTCCCAAAGGATTTTTCAACACCTCCGTTGAAATGCTCATTGAAGATGAGCCTTCCATTCCCAACCGCGTTAACCTGACTATTAATGTTGAAAAAAATGAGAGGGTAAGAATTAATGACGTCATTTTTGAGGGTAATACTCAATTCTCTGATCGCAGATTACAAAGAATATTGAAAAAAACCAAAAAGAAAAACTGGAACTTTTTCAGGTCATCCAAATTTATCGAGAATGAATTCAAAGGCGACAAGGATAAACTTATCACTTTCCTTAACGAAAGGGGGTTCCGCGATGCCAAGATACTTGCCGACAGCATTTACCTTGAGTCAGAAGACGGGGTTAATGTTTACATCCACCTGCACGAAGGAAACAAATATTATTTCAGAAATATTGCCTGGGTTGGAAATTCAAAATATCCCGATGAGTTATTATCGGCAATTCTTGGAATTGAAAAAGGTGATGTTTTTGACCAGACAAAATTAAACAAGCGTTTAAGAATAGACGATGATGCAGTTAGTTCATTATACCTCGATGATGGTTACCTTTTCTTTTCCATTAATCCGGTAGAGCTCAGAATTGAAAACGATTCCATTGATCTGGAGATGAGAATCCAGGAAGGCCCGCAGGCCACAATCAACAAGGTAATTATAACCGGCAACACGAAAACGAATGAACATGTTATCCGCAGGGAGTTGCGTACAAGGCCGGGAGAGCTGTTTAACAAAACTAACATTGTCAGAAGTACCCGGGAACTTGCGGTATTGGGACATTTTGATCCTGAAAAACTGGATGTCAAACCAATTCCCAATCCCGCCGACGGAACTGTTGACATTGAATTCATTGTTGAAGAAAAAGCCAATGATCAGTTGGAAATCTCAGGCGGATGGGGTGCAGGTATGCTTATCGGTACTCTTGGAGTAAAATTCAGCAATTTTTCAACAAGAAACTTCTTTAAAAAAGATGCATGGAGGCCTCTACCCTCAGGCGACGGACAAACCCTGAGTATAAGGGCACAATCCAACGGAAGTTACTACCAGGGTTATAATATGACCTTTGTAGAACCATGGTTCGGAGGAAATAAACCAAATTCTCTCTCTTTCTCTGTTTTTCATACTATACAAACCGACAGGTTCACGAGAAGACAAAAAGACTGGGCATCCATTAAAATTTCCGGAGCCTCCCTTGGACTTGGAAAGGAACTGAAGTGGCCCGATGACTTTTTTACCCTTTACAATGAAATCAGCTTTCAGAATTATTACCTGAATGACTGGGGTGGTGGATTTTTCCTTTTTTCAAACGGGAACTCCAACAACTTAAGTTTTAAAACAAGCCTGGCCAGAAGTTCAGTTGACCAGCTGATCTATCCCAGGAGAGGTTCACAGTTCAGCCTGACCCTGCAACTCACTCCTCCCTATTCACTCCTTACCGGAAAGGATTATACAACTTTACCTTCTGTTGAAAAATATAAGTGGATAGAATACCATAAATGGACTTTTAAGAGCCAGACCCATACCAACCTTGTCGATAAATTGGTATTAACAACAGGAGCACAATTTGGAATTCTTGGTTATTACAACAGAGATTATGGATTCTCGCCTTTTGAAGGATTTGATTTGGGTGGCGATGGCATGTCGGGATATAACCTCTATGGAAGAGAAACAATCTCTTTGAGAGGTTATGAAAATGGTTCCATCACACCTATCCGCCAAAACAGTAAGGCAGGGAATATTTACAATAAGTTTACCCTTGAATTAAGGTACCCCCTGTCTCTAAACCCATCCGCTACCATATACGGGCTTTTATTTCTGGAAGGCGGTAATGCATGGGCAGACTTCAGGGAGTTTAACCCCTTCTCAATTAAAAGATCAGCTGGTGTAGGGCTGCGGGCATTCCTGCCTATGTTTGGCCTGCTTGGTGTTGACTGGGGTTATGGATTTGATGAAATTCCGGGAAGACCCGGTGCAAATAAAGGGCAGTTCCATTTTGTCCTTGGACAACAGTTTTAGAAAACATTTAATTTGAATCTTATGAAAAAGCATGTTTTAACAATCGTTTTGTTACTTGCAACAGCCACTACCGGTTTTTCGCAAAGGTATGCCTATATTGACTCTGACTACATATTGTCCAATATCCCAGCCTTTAATACTGCACAGGAACAGCTGGATAAACTTGCTGACGAGTGGCAGAAAGAAATCGAAAAGCAATATGAAATCGTAGAGCAGATGTACAGAAGATACCAGAATGAAAGAGTCCTTTTAAGCGATGAAATGAAAAGGAAGCGTGAAGAAGAAATCGTTAACAGAGAAAGGGATATTCAGGCTCTTCAGCGCAGGTATTTTGGAACCGAAGGCGCATTATTCAATAAAAGAAGTGAATTGGTCAAACCCATACAGGACCAGGTTTATAAAGCTGTGAGCGAACTCGCAAATGAAGAGAACTATGCCTTTATTTTTGATGTGGCTTCCGGGTCTGCTCTGTTTTATACGAACCCACGCTTTGATATAAGCGACGATGTGCTGAAAAAGCTGGGCTATAAAAGATAATTCCTAATTTTGCAAATACAACTAATAAATTGAACTATGAAAAACGTGATGAAAATTCTTATTCTTTTTGCCGCATTACTTGTTGGAACCACTGTTCATGCGCAGAATCTGAAGTTTGGGCATATCAATACTTCTGAGCTTCTTATGGCAATGCCCGAAAGAGCAGCCGCCCAGAAAGAGCTTCAGGACTATGCCAAGACACTGGAAAACCAGCTGGAGGTTATGCAGGTAGAATACAATAAAAAAGTACAGGAATACCTTCAAAATCAGGATACTTTTACTCCCATCATTAAGCAAACAAAAGAAAGGGAGCTTTCTGAACTTCAGAACCGTATTCAGGAATTCCAGGTAGGAGCCCAGGAAGATCTGCAGCAGAAAGAATCTCAATTAATTCAGCCAATTCTGCAAAAAGCTGAAATTGCAATTAAGGAGGTGGCCCGCGAAAGAAACCTGATTTATGTGTTTGATGTGAGCAGCAGGGTGGTATTATACCATAGCAACGACAGTGAAAATATTCTACCCCTTGTAAAAACCAAACTGGGAATTAAATAACCCCGCTTTGAAGAATTAATTTGCCCCGCTGGTATATATTTTTAACCTTCGGGGCAATTTTTATTATTGTCTGATTATTTTTACACTTTCATTAGAATAAGAAAAATTGAATTCATCGCAGCCAATAGGAATGTTCGATTCGGGTGTCGGAGGACTTACTGTGGCTGCAGCTATAAGACAAATTCTTCCAAATGAACAGATTATTTATTTTGGAGATACAGCTCACCTGCCCTACGGCGATAAATCAAGTGAGTCGATTGTTTATTACTCCAGAAAGATATCGGATTTTCTGCTTGAAAAAAACAGCAAGGTAATTCTCATTGCCTGTAATACTGCTTCAGCAGCTGCTTATGAACAAATTAAAGATTATGTTGGCGACAAGGCTTTGGTGATCAATGTTATAGATCCTGTGGTGGAACATATTGCCGAATTTTATCCCGGAACCAAAACGGCTGTCATTGGGACAAAAGGAACCATCAATAGCGGAACCTACCAGGCGCGGCTCAGGGAGAAAGACCCGGACTGCCAGGTAGTATCACTTGCAACCCCCATGTTTGTTCCAATGATTGAAGAGGGATTCATTTTTGATGATATCAGTAATGCAATAATTCGTTCCTATCTTTCGAAGCCTGAGTTGAAAAATATTGAAACACTGATACTTGGTTGCACACATTATCCGATTATAAAAAACCAGATAAGGAAATTTTTCAATTTCGGGGTTGAGGTTATCGACTCTGCATCGATTGTTGCAGGGCACTTACACAATGTATTGTCAGAAAAAAAACTCCTTAACCCGCAAAAGGGCAATGAAAACCAGTTTTATGTTTCGGATCATACCGACTATTTTGAGAAAATTGCCAGGATATTCTTTGAGGACAAAATCAACCTTATTCTTTCAGACATCTGGAAATAGTTATTTCTCCTCTCCTCTGTACCAGCCCGCATAAAAAAGATAGTTATCGGAGATTCTTTCTATCATCTGCCGGAACTGAGCCTGGTCAACATCCTTCACCCTTTTTGCCGGAACACCGGCGTAAATGCTTCCGGGTTCAACATGAGTGTTTTCCAACACCACAGCACCAGCGGCAATAATGGAATTTTCTCCAATTACCGCATCGTCCATAATGATTGAACCCATGCCCAACAATACTTTGTTCCCAATCCTTGCACCATGAACAATCACATTATGGCCAATTGACACATTATTGCCAATATGGATCTGAGTTTTCTCATAAGTACAATGCAAAACGGCATTATCCTGGATGTTCACCCTATTGCCAATACGGATTGAATTGACATCGCCCCGTACTACGGCGTTAAACCACACGCTGCAACCCTCTCCCATAATTACATCGCCAATTATGGTTGCGGTTTCAGCCAGATAACAATCTTTTCCCAATGATGGAGTAAAACCTCTTACAGGTATTATCAGAGCCATAATTATTCATTTTCAAAGTACAAAAATACTGTATTCTTCAATTTATTCCTGTGCTTGTAATTAACGGAAAGTAGTTTTTATTGTCTTTCAGTGAAACATGAATTTGGTCATAGTTTGTTGAAATTTATTCGTTTTAGTTTAACATTTATTTTATAAAGAATTAATTTTGCAGAAAATTTTAATAATCAACTCTTTAAAGTAAAGAAACCATTCTTTTAAATAGTTATTCGTATCGTTTAACATTTCAAGAAGTTACCCATTTTAAAAACTTTCCCTAACATGAACAAGAAAACACAGGTGATTGAGAAAGAAGCCGTGGTTGTCAAATTTGTTGGTGACTCGGGCGACGGAATGCAGCTTACTGGAACCTTGTTCTCTGAATCAGCAGCAATTACCGGTAATGACCTTGCTACCTTTCCTGACTTTCCTGCAGAAATCAGGGCACCTCATAATACAATTGCAGGAGTTTCAGGTTTTCAGGTACATATTGGTCATACAAAGATTCACAGTTCAGGAGACCTATGCGATGTGCTGGTAGCTATGAACCCGGCCTCACTCAGGTCAAATCTCAAATGGGTTAAGCCAGGAGGTACCATAGTTGTTGACTCAGATGCCTTTGATGATAAAGCCATTGAAAAAGCCGGGTACCAGACAAATCCGCTGGAAGATAACAGCCTGGAGAAATACCATTTAATCAAGGCGCCCATTTCAACCATTACAAAGGAGAGTTTCAAGGACGCAGGGCTGGATACAAGATCGGCCGACAGGAGTAAAAACATGATGGCTCTTGGAATCGTCAATTTCCTGTTTAACCAGGATCTTGAGACTACAGATAAATTCCTTGAGAAAAAGTTTAAAGGCAATCAGGAAGTCACAAAAGCCAATAAGATTGCTTTAAGAGCAGGCTACAATTTCGCCGAGACCATTGAGGCCATTGATTCCACTTTTGTAGTTCCACCAGCGAAACTGGAAAAAGGAAAATACAGGAATATTACCGGGAATGTTGCCACAGCCTGGGGATTTCTGGCTGCCTCTGAGCGTTCTGGCAGGCCACTGTTTCTTGGATCATACCCAATTACCCCGGCTACTGAAATCCTTATGGAGCTTGCAAAACACAAATCACTTGGAGCAAAAGTTTTCCAGGCCGAGGATGAGATTGCAGGTATATGTTCGGCAATTGGTGCAAGTTATACCGGCTCATTGGCCATCACAACAACTTCAGGGCCGGGTCTTTCATTGAAAAGCGAGGCCATTGGACTGGCTGTAATAACTGAATTGCCTATAGTTATTGTAAATGTGCAAAGGGCTGGTCCATCTACCGGTATGCCAACTAAATCGGAACAATCAGACCTTATGCAAGCCCTTTATGGCCGAAATGGAGAATGTCCTGCTATTGTTATGGCCGCCTCATCACCAGCCAACTGCTTCTATTATGCCTATTATTCAGCGAAACTTGCAATGGAGCATATGACCCCTGTTATTTTGCTGACTGACGGATACCTTGGATTTGGATCAGAACTGTTTAAAATTCCAAAAGTTTCGGAATTACCGGAGAT
Source organism: Bacteroidota bacterium (assembly GCA_037446695.1). Classification (GTDB taxonomy): domain Bacteria; phylum Bacteroidota; class Bacteroidia; order Bacteroidales; family PUMT01; genus JBBIHY01. The sequence continues at coordinate 337,113 of JBBIHY010000001.1, read as the reverse complement.
TCATCCGCCAATTGCCAGGCCGAATGATCCCGATTTTAAGCCTTATCGCAGAGACCCGGTTACCCTTGCCCGAAAATGGGCCATCCCCGGCACCGAAGGATTGCGTCACCGGGTGGGCGGGCTGGAAAAAGAGAATATTGTTGGCAATGTAACCACCGACCCGCTTAATCACCAGCTAATGACACAGCTGAGGGAAGTCAAGGTTCAGAAAGTGGCCGATTTTATACCTGAGCAGGATATAATGGGCGATGAATCAGGGGATTTGCTCGTTGTAAGCTGGGGAGGTACAAGAGGTTCTGTTATGACAGCAGTTATGGCAGTGCAAAAAGAGGGAAAGAAAGTAAGCCTTGCTCATTTTCACTATATTATGCCCCTGCCGCGAAATACAAAGGAGATTTTCAGCCGGTTCAGGAAAATTGTTGTTTGCGAGTTAAATGCCGGACAGTTTGTGAAGTATCTCAGGCTCACATACCCCGAGTTTAAATACTTGCAATTCAATAAAATTCAGGGTCTGCCGTTCTTTGTAACAGAACTTACCCAGGTATTCAATCAAATTTTGGAGGAGAAATAACCCATGATAAGCAACACAATCAGACCATCAGAAATTAAACTGACGAAAGACGATTTTGTCAGTGACCAAATGGTGAAATGGTGCCCCGGATGTGGTGCCCATGCCATTCTCGCTGCTGTTGAAAAAGTGTTTCCTGAAATAGGGTATAAAAAGGAAAACTTTATGTTTGTTTCGGGTATCGGCTGCTCGTCAAGATTCCCGTATTATGTAAACACATATGGTATACACGGCATTCATGGAAGAGCCGCTGCTATTGCATCTGGAGTCAAGATTTCCAATCCGGGCTTAAGCGTGTGGATTTCCACCGGCGACGGTGACTCAATGGCCATTGGCGGCAACCATTTTATTCACACTATAAGAAGAAACATTGATGTGAATATACTTTTGTTCAACAACCAAATCTATGGACTTACCAAGGGACAGTACTCACCCACCACACCAATGGGTTCAGTTACAAAAACATCTCCTCAGGGAACCATTGAGCATCCATTCAACCCGGCAGGACTGGTTATGGGGGCTCAGGGAACATTTTTCGCCAGGGTGATTGATAATAACATCAAAATGATGACTGAGGTAATGTTTGAAGCTGCCAGGCACGACGGCACCTCGGTAGTTGAGATTTTGCAGAACTGTATCATCTTTGCTGATAAAACCCACGCATCGGTAACGGCCAAAGAGGTAAAAGACAATGTTCAGCTACACCTGAAGCATGGAGAACCCATGATTTTTGGAAAAAACAGGGACAAAGGTATCCGCCTGCATAATACAAAACTGGAGGTGGTTACCATTGGTGAAAATGGAATAACGGAAAAGGATATTCTGGTACACGACCAGTTCGAAATAAACCCTGGAGTGCACCGGATGCTTGGCAAAATGAGACCACCGGAAATGCCTGTTGCTCTTGGTGTAATCAGGGCCGCCAGGGCGCACACATATGACGATTTGGTAGAAGAACAAATTAGTTATGCCAAGGAACATTCAAAAATCAAAAATGTGGATGACCTGCTTAACAGCGGTGAGATTTACGAGATAAAATAGAAAAAGGGAGGCAAGAACCTCCCTTTTTTATTCTCTTTAATCGTCTTTCAATATTCCGTTTTTACTTTTTTACACCTGCCGCAATGAAAATATTACATGAGAGAGGTATGACTTGTTAATGCAAACACATATGAAAAACAATGCTGCCTTATTTCTATTTATCTGCCTTTTGATTCTTACTTCGTGCAAAACCATGAAACAAAAATCCACCGGTATAACAAAACTTCATTTTACTGAACTAAAAACAGGTCAATACTCAGGATTGGATAACAGGAAGGAAATTGTTATCAATGACTCTTCGACATTTGGTGAGTTGTGGAATCAGATGTTTTCGATTTATCACCCTTTGCCGGGCTTACCCGAAATAGATTTTATGAATTATACCCTGGTGGGTATTTCAATAGGAACAAGGTCTACCGGAGGGTACTCTGTTGAGATTGTTGAAATCTATGAAACCCCTGAAAAGGTTGAAATTATTTATAAAATTTCGTCGCCTGCTCCTGACGACTATGTTACAATGGCTTTAACCCAGCCCTATCATCTGGTACTGATACCCAAAACCAGCAAAGAAATCACCTTCAGGTAGTTTCATTCAAAGGACCATTAAAAATAAGGCGCTGGCTAAAGATCGGGCGCTTCTCTTTGTATTGGCCCCTGCCCCCTTCCACCGCCACTTAACCTGCGCAGCAGATAATTCCTGAATTCGTTCTCGGTATTATACAGAATCATCACTTTCCCAGCGGGAAGAATGGATTTGAATTTTTTATGATATTCTTCGGCAAGCCTGGATTCCTGACTTTGTAAATCAATAAATTTGTCAGCCATGGATTCTACCTCCTTTTCGCTTAAACTCTCCCTGCTATTCCTGAAATTATCAGCCAGTGTTCTTCTCTCTATAAAAATTTTCTCCCTTTTGCCAGACAATTCATTATATACCGGCCAGAATACTTTTGCCTCCCCGGGAGTTAAAGCCATTCTTTCAGTAAAAAATGCTATCCTTTCAGCCTGAATCTGCTCCATCCTGTTGTACCCTCTGCCCCGTTGTGCAAAACTCAACTGCACAACACAGAATAAAACTACTGTAATAACAAGGTTTTTCCTATACATAATGTTTGTATTATAATTCATTAATAATCAAATGAACATCAACTTCCTGAAGCATCAGGTATTCAATTATTTCAGCATCATTACTATACTCCGGTTCCCCGAAGATAAATTCATTCACTTCCTCATCGGCAGTACCAAAGAATTCATAATCATTCATGCCGGCATAATAGTAACTGATGTACTCAGCAACTGACTCTTCACGTAAGCTAACATGGCCACGGTTCTCCTTTAAAAAATGAAATGCAAAATAGCCAATCACAGCAACACCGATAAAGAAAGCCACAAGTGCAAGGTTTGGCCTCAGAAAGGCTATTAACCCTGCATATTTACTGTGCGTTTTTGCACCGGAAGCAATTTTATCAGATATCCGTGAAGAAAGCGTATCAAAGTATCCTTCGGGAATCCGGAAACCGGAATCGGATTTCAACTCCTCCAGTTTTTTTCTGCACATTTCTCCTTTGTTTTCCATAGCAACTGCTTGTTTGACAAACTTATGACAAAATGGTTTAATGCCCCTCAAAATATCTCTCAATTTTTTTTACGGCATGATGATATGTGGCTTTCAGGGCTCCCACAGAAACATCCAGAACCTCTGAAATATCCTCATACTTCATTTCGTCAAAATACTTCATATGAAAGACTATCCTTTGCATATCAGGTAATTTCAGCACAGCTTTCTGCAACTTCATTTTAATTTCATCCCCGTCAAAATAGGGGTCATCCTGAAGTGTTTTGGCCAGACTGGCTCCTGATTCCTTAAGGGGCAGAAAAAACAACCTTTTCTTTTGTTTCAGAAATGTGAGAGCCTCGTTGGCAGCTATGCGGTAAATCCATGTATACAGTTTGGATTCTTCCCTGAAATTATCCAGGCCTTCCCACACCTTTATAAAGGTATTCTGCACCACATCGTCAGTATCGTCATGAGAAACCAATATTCGCCTGATATGCCAGTAAACCCTTTCCTGGTATTTCCTGACAATCAGATTAAAAGCATAATTTCTGCTGTCGCTTTTTCTGAAAAGTGAAACCAGGTTTGAATCGGGAAACTCACTCATCCTCTGAAATGATAATTGAAAAAATAAATGCTTTGACTAAGCAATAATCAATTGGTTTAACCTGATTTTATAAATCAATCTGAATTGTTCTGCCTGAGACGATTTCAAATGTTCTTCCTGTTGTTAGATTAATCCTTCTCACATATTTAGGCCGGTAAACTACCCTGTAATGACCGGGTAAAAGAGTCAATACCTGTGTCGTAAGGGAAGGATTTAAATCGCAAACCCATTCTGAATCTTTTTCTTTTAAAAGAAATATGGATGCCTGCAACTCATTTCGTGAATTAAACCTTACCAGTCCGGCTCTTGGGATTTCTATTGTAGTGGTATGATTTTGACTGATCTCCACCTGACTGATTTTGATTCGGGGAAGGGACATTACTTCAATTTCGTATTTCCCCACCAGATAGGCTTTATCTTCCCCAACCTTCTGTACGGCAATTGTTTCCCGTCCCCCCACCTTCCTTATTACACAATCAAATCTCTGTGACTGTACCCCGGCAGGTTGTGTGATGTATAATTTCCCCCTGCCAGCCTCGGCCACAATTATATTATGAGTACCAGGCAGAATTATTATGTTGTCTACCTCAACGGGCGGAACTGTATGAACTACCATGCGATAGCTTATCCGGTCATCCAGGAAAATGGTATCTGGCACTCCACGGTCGTTAATTGTATGAATATACTGTACAACTGGCCTGCTAAACTCACGGTTATACATGGATACAGCTACATCTGTTTCGTTTGGATTACCCCATACATCGAGAAGGTTGATTTGTGCTGTTGTAGTGTTCATCGCTCTTGAAACAACCACCTGCATGGCAGATGTAAACTGAGGTGTGTTATCTGCCTCATAAAAATCCCCAACGCATTTGAAAACTTCTTTGCTTTTATCATCCAGCCTCAGACCTATAACAAATGGTTTTACCACTATCCCTTTACGCTGAAGTTCTTTAGCTGCTTCACAAGGATCCTCATCACAAGCCTCAATACCATCTGTTATCAGCACAATAACATTTCTGCAATTATCACAGGGAGGAAAATCCTCTGCACTCTTTCGCAGGGAAGCTGCTATAGGTGTGGTTCCCCTGGCCTGAATAGAGTGTATTTTTTGTTTTATGAGGTTTGCATTATTTTTCCCAAACGGAACTTCAAGGCGCGTGTCATTGCAGTCCTGGGGTGGTACAGGACTCTGATGTCCAAAGACCCTCAATGCCAATTCCAGGTTATCGATTTGCGACAGGCTGTCAACAATATGGTTAAAAATGTTCTTTGCAGTAAGAAATTTAGAGGTATTCCCTTCCCATATAGCAAGCATGCTTTTTGAAGCATCAAAAACGAAAAGAATTCTTGTTTTTTCCCATTTTACTGCTCTTTGGGAATAGCCGTTATAAACAAAACCTGCAAGTATTATAAAGAAAACAATCGTCCTTTTCATCCAAGGCTAATTTATTTTGTCGATGTTTTACACTTGTATGGATCATAGGCATCTTTTTGCCATTTATCCGGGGAATAACAAAAATTGAGGGAAACGGATTCAATTCTGGAGAAAAAATGTGTCACAATAGATCTCCTTGAACTATCAGGGGCTTTTAATGTAAGTTGACCTTCAGGTTCAATATTTGTAAAAAAAAGAGTCTCGGCTTTTACAATGCCATCCGCGGGCTCAATATACTGAACCTGAATTTCTGCAAGCTCAATTGAAAATTCGCTTACATTGTTCAGGGTAATATATAAATTGGATATTCCTCCGTTTTCATTCCGGTTATAGTTATTCTGCCTTGTAAAAAGAAAGTTTTGAAAATGATTCCTGATGTATGGTTTTCTTAATTCCAACTGCCGCAATCTTACATCCACCCCACTTAGAATTCGCCGGCCCTTCATAAATTGTGCTTCCGTCAAATCTGCAAAATCGCTTTCCAGCCTGGGGTTGTGTGATTCAATTGCAGTAGGTGAATCCATTGGTTTCATCCGAATAACTCTCCTTGCAGGAGGCATTTCCGGGAGGCTATCCTGCTCTTCAACTTCTTCGGCATATATGATCTCCACAACTTCAGGCAGAGGCTTCGGTTTGGGAGGCTTATTACGAAAGAAGAACCAAAATATCAAAAATCCGCTAACAATAGTGATAAATGCCAATAAAAGAACAAGACCCCTTCTTTGTCTGCTTGAATCCACTAAAAGTTCTTTTCTTTCAGTTGTCATTTTTTAAATTACTTATCGCAAATTGCGTATCCATTAACCAAGGTAGGAAAAAGCAATTTATTCAGCATAACTTATCTTCTGCTTAAAACAAAGCATTCCCACTCAAATTATTTCCGTTTATGAAAATCACTGAGATATTTTAGTACTTCCCTCTTCACATTTTCAGGAGTAAATCCAAATTTCTCATCCAGTACTTTTGCGGGTGCAGAATATCCAAAATGGTCCAGGCCGAAGACATGTCCCTTTTCACCCACCAATCCTGCCAATGTTACAGGCAGGCCTGCTGTTAACCCAAACACGGGGATTCCCTCAGGAATTGTATTCTTTTGATATAGCTCCTCCTGGTCCCTGAATAATCCCTCTGAAATAACAGATATGATTCTTGTCTTAATTTTTGCCTCTGTTTCAAGCAATTCAGATGCATCGTAAAGGGTAGATACTTCCGAACCATTCCCAATAAGGATAATATCTGGCTTACCGGAATAATCTTTTACCACATATGCACCCTTGCGACACTCCCGGGCATCCTTCAACCTGTCTGAGCCTTCCCTGGCTGGCAAATCCTTAATATTCTGTCTTGATAATATCAGGGCAGTGGGAGTATGGGAGTTTTCAAGAGCCATCTGCCAGGCTATTTTCGTTTCCGCACTATCAGCAGGTCGCAAAACCAGCATAGCCCTTCGGCCAGAGTGGTTTTTTAACTGTTCCAGTAAACGAATTTGCGCCTCCTGCTCTACAGGCTGATGCGTTGGGCCGTCCTCTCCAACCCTGAATGCATCGTGTGTCCAGATATATTTAACCGGTAATTCCATAAGAGCTGCCAGCCTGACTGCCGGTTTCATAAAATCAGAAAACACAAAAAAAGTACCACAGGCAGGTATTACACCGCCGTGCAAAGCCAAACCGTTCATTAAAGCAGCCATTGTCAGTTCCGAAACGCCGGCATGCAGAAAGGCCCCCGAGAAATCTCCCTTTCTCAACGGACTGGTATTTTTCAGAAAGCCATCTGTTTTGTCGCTGTTTGCCAAATCAGCCGATGAAACAATCATATTCTCAATCCGCCCCGAGAAATAGGATAACAAGGTCCCTGAAGCAGTCCGGGTGGCAATACCTTGTTTCATTTCAACATTTTCGAAGTCCAGGTCCGGCAAATTACCAAGCAGAAAGGAATTAAGCTTCGCAGCGGAATCAGGATTTTCCTTTTCCCAATCCATTTGTTTCCTTTTCCTCTCCTGGGCTGAGCGTATTTTAATTTTCATCCAGTCTGCATAGTAATTCTCAACATCCTGAAAAATTCTGAAAGGATCGCTCGGGTCGCCACCAAGGTTCCTGATTGTCTTTTCAAAAGAGGCACCGGCTTCACTCAATGGCATGCCATGAGTAGAAGTCTTTCCCTCAAAACTAACGCCTGCATCATCCACAGCTCCCTTACCCATAATCGTTTTCCCGATAATCAGAACCGGTTTATGTTTTTCTTCCACAGCCATTTCCAATGCTGCCCTGATTTGCGATGAATTATTACCATTTATTGAAATCACCTTCCAGCCCCATGCTTCATATTTTTTGGCGGTATCTTCAATGGTAACATAACTTGTAGGAGTAGATAACTGGATGTCGTTGGAATCGAAAAACATAATGAGGTTGCTTAGTCCAAGGAATCCTGCAATTCTTCCTGCCCCCTGTGCAATTTCTTCCTGAATACCTCCATCGGATATAAAAGTGTAGATTTTGTGGGACATCCAGTCACCAAATCGTGAAACCAGGAATCTTTCTGCAATGGCAGCGCCTACAGCCATGGCATGACCCTGTCCAAGCGGGCCTGATGTATTCTCGACTCCACGCGCCAGATCAAGCTCCGGATGACCAGGGGTTGGACTTCCCCATTGCCTGAAATTTTTTATCTCATCCATGGTAAATAACCCACAAAGAGTGAGAACCGAATAAATCATGGGTGACATATGGCCCGGATCCAGGAAAAACCTGTCCCTCAGGAACCATGAAGGATCGGAAGGGTCAAAATTCAGGAATTCAGTATATAAAATGTTAATAAAATCGGCCCCTCCCATAGCACCGCCCGGGTGGCCTGATTTTGCCTTTTCTACCATGGCTGCTGAAAGAATGCGGATATTATCAGCTGCGCGTTCAGTAATTGGATCTTTACTCATAGTTAAAAATGAATTTTTTTGGGTAAAAGTAAGGTTTTTGGGTTGAAGAAAAGGAATGAACCTTATGGAAAAAACCAACAATCTTCCAATTTAAAATGAATTTGTACTTACCGGACAATCTGGTAATGAACAGAAGTCATATTTATCAATTAAATTTGCTGCCATTATTTTGGTTTTTACAATTTTTTTTGAAGTAATGGCATTAAAGTGCGGTATTATTGGGTTGACTAATGTAGGAAAAACCACTCTCTTTAATTGTGGCTTTTCAGGTGGAAAATCACAATTGGCAGGTGGAGGAATCAAAGCCAATATAGGTGTGATTAACGTACCGGATTACAGGTTATATGAACTGGAAAAATACCAGTCAACACAAAAGATTGTTCACACCACTATGGAGATGGTTGATATACCAGGACTTACAAAAGGAGGTAGTGATGGATCGGGTAACAGGTTTCTCTCTGAGGTGCGAAATACCGATGCACTCATTCATGTTCTCAGATGTTTTGAGAATGATACAGTTCCCCACAGCGGTATTACAATTGACCCGGTTCGCGACATGGAAACCATAGAACTGGAATTGCAGATTAAGGATCTGGAATCTGTGGAAAAAAAAATACAAAAACTCGAAAAAGCAGCCAAAGTTGGCGATAAAGATGCTAAAAAAGGCCTGGAGGTATTACAGGTTTACAAAAGCCATTTTGAAACTTTTCAATCGGCAAGAACTGTTCCTGTAAATGAGGCTGAAAAAAAATGGGTGGCCGATTTGTTTCTTCTTTCAGATAAACCTGTTATTTATGTTTGCAATGTAGACGAGGCCTCTGCTGCAACAGGTAATCCATATTCTGAAAAAACAATTAAGTCACTGGAAGGAAAAAATGCAGAAGTGCTGGTCATAGCGGCTGCAGCCGAAGCAGAAATCGCTCGACTGGAAGATCCGGCAGACAGGAAGGAATTTCTCTCGGCAGTTGGTCTCAATGAGCCCGGTATAAACAAGTTAATCCGTGCAGCCTATCACCTGCTGAACCTGCAAACATTTTTCACGGTAGGCCCAAAAGAAATCAGGGCATGGACTATTAAAAAAGGAATGACTGCACCCCAGGCTGCAGGAGTGATCCATAGTGACCTGGAAAGAGGTTTTATCAGGGCCGAAGTGATGAAATATAATGATTTTATTACCTTAGGTTCCGAAGCTGCATGCAGGGATAAAGGAAAGCTATTTGTTGAAGGTAAGAATTATACTGTGCAGGATGGAGATCTTCTGAATATCCGCTTTAATGTTTAACAACTGGAATGTTGAAATACTTAAAAATCATAAGCTTTTTAATTATTGTCAGCTTTACGGCTATTATTTCAGCCCAGGACAATACTCAAAAGGCCATTGATTATTTAAACAGGAGAGGCGAAGTTTATATAGTAATTCCAATGCCACAACAGGTTGAATTTCAAAAAATACTAAGAATTTTGTCTGTTGACAATATTTCTTTTGACAGTATTTATGCCTATGCAAACAAGGAGAATTTTGATAATTTTCTGAAAATGAAATTACCCTTCAGGGTAATGCCTGCCCCGGGTGAGGCCTTTCATCCAAAATATACTGCCTCCGGAGACTGGGACTACTATCCCACCTATGCACAGTATTTGTCTATGATGCAGGAATTTGAAACCAGCTATCCACAGTTATGCAGTCTCTTTTCCATTGGTAAATCGGTACAGAACAGGGATCTGTGGTTTCTGAAAATAACTTCAGGGGCAATTCCTTCTGGCGAAAAACCCAGATTCATGTACTCCTCCAGCATGCATGGGGATGAGACAGTTGGTTTTGTGCTCATGCTTAGGCTCATAGACTACCTGCTTTCCGGTTACGGAACGAACGGCAGGATAACCCAACTGCTGGATAAGATTGAAATTTACATAAATCCGCTGTTCAACCCCGATGGGGCCTACTTTGGAGGTGATGGCAATACCATTTCTTCCCCAAAAAGGTTTAATGCCAACAATTATGATTTAAACAGAAATTATCCCGATCCTTTCCCAAAACCTGAAAGAATCCCTGATCCCTACCAACCCGAAACCCTTGCCATGATGGCCTTTCTCGATACAATGGTTGTGACCATGTCGGCCAATTTTCACGGGGGTGCCGAAGTGGTCAATTTTCCCTGGGATTCCTGGAAATCTTCTGTAAAAAAGCACCCTGACTATACCTGGTTTCGCAATATTTCCAAAGAATATGCCGACACAGCCCAGTTTTTCAGCCCACCGGGTTATCTCACAAGTGTAAGACCCCAGGGGTTCGTTGCAGGGGGCGACTGGTATGTAATATCCGGAGGCCAGCAGGACTATATCACCTATTTTGCCGGAGGAAGAGAGGTTACGGTTGAATTGAGCAATCCAAAGAACCCCCCCCCTGACACACTTGATTATTTCTGGGAATACAATTACCGTTCCCTGTTAAACTACATGGAGCAGGTTCTTTACGGAATGAGGGGGAAAGTAACCGATGCATCAACAGGCCTGCCCCTGCAGGCCAGGATCGAACTGGTCAACCACGATGCCGATTCATCCTGGGTGTATTCCGATAAAAAAACAGGCTTTTATTTCAGACCTGCTACACAGGGAGTATATACGGCAAGAGTTTCTTCTTACGGTTATAAAACCAAAACCATAAATACAGTGCAGGTGATTAACAAGCAGGCAATCACTCTGAATATTGAGCTTGAACCTGAATTGGAGTTGCCTGAGAGGGATACTGTCATTATTGTGCCAAACCCTGTTGTCAATACAGGTGAAATAAGAATTTTTATACTCGAAAGAACCATAATCACAGTGGACATATATGACCTTACAGGGAAAAAAATCTCAGCATTCCCCCCCCGTGAATACAATGCAGGTGAAGTAATTCTTCCCCTTGATGCCACAAAATTATCGCAGGGGCTGAACCTGATAAGAATAAGGATTGGGGATGCCTATCACACAAGAAAGATAATTTTTATCAGGCAATAAAAATCAGATTCTGTTTTTTCCGTTAATATTGAGTTTAAATTCATTTTTTTTCCCAAATTAATCCATGAACAAGTATTTTTTCGCTCTTCTGCTTTTTGGCGTTTTTTGTATTCCTGCCCAGTTTGAATTATTTTCCCAGGAAAGCAAACGCATTCCACCCGAAAAACCTAAACTGGTCATTATCCTGGTTGTTGAGCAAATGCGGAATGATTACCTGCAGCGCTACTGGGAAAAATTTGAGTCTAATGGATTTAAGCGCCTGGTAAACGAAGGAACCTATTTTAGAAATGCCAGCTACGGGTATATGCTTAATCATACCGGAAGTGGAATTGCCACCCTTATGACCGGCAGTAACCCATCCTCACACGGAATAATTGCCGATGAGTGGTACCATCAGCTAAAAGACCGTATCATTGAGAGCACTGATGATGAAGCGTTTAAGGGAGTTGGAGGTACACCCGCAATGGGAATGCGTTCAGCCGGAAATCTTTTTGGCTCAACAGTTACTGATGAACTGCGACTGTCCAATAACAAAAAATCCCGTGTTTTTGCTGTATCCCTCAATGAAAAAGCTTCAATATTCGGAGGTGGGCACCTGGCAAATGCTTCCTGGTGGTTTGATAATGAAACCGGTGCAATGATGACCAGTTCCCGTTATTTGGAAACACTTCCTGAATGGGTAAAGGAATTCAATGCAAAAAAATTCCCCGAAATTTACCTGGGAAGAAAATGGGAACTTTCTCTTCCCCTTGATCAATACTCAGAAAGCCTGTCCGAAAACAATCCCTACAAAACACCATTTGATTCACAAAACAGGAATTTCCCTTACGATTTGAAAAAAATCAGGGGCAGGGCGGCCCGCTTTGATTTGCTCACCCTTACGCCGTTTGGTAATACCTTTACAAAAGATTTTACCCTCTCCCTTCTGGTAAGCGAAAAACTGGGACAGAACGAAGTTCCTGATTTTCTGTTCGTTAGTTTTGCGACCACAGCCAATATTGGGCACAGATTTGGCATTCTTTCAATGGAAATGCAGGATGCCTACATTCAACTCGATAGAGACATTGCTCATTTTCTGAGCTTTATTGACGAAAATTATGGTAAAGAAAATGTGCTGGTTATTCTCACCTCCGACAAAGGCGCCAATCACAATGCAGCCTATCTTGAAAATGCAGGTATGCCGGCTGGCACCTTCAACCAGATGCAGGCAATGATTCTTCTTAGAAGTTATTTAAATGCTACTCTTGGAAATGGCGATTGGGTGAAAGCATATCACTCCAGGCAAATTTACCTCAACCACCAGTTAATTGAAGACTCCAAACTTAATCTTATTGAAATCCAGGATAAAATTGCCCGTTTTATGCTCCAGTTTAACGGAATTTCAGTTGCAATTCCGGCGCATGTTTTTCAGAATAACCACTTCAGCAGCGGACTGAACCAAAAATTGCAAAACGGTTACCTGCAGAAAAGGTCAGGGGATATCATCATCGTTCTTCAACCGGGATGGAATGAACGGGTCAATAATATCAATTCAGCCAATTCACTGCCCGTAACAGAGAATCATGTCCCTTTGATATGGTATGGCTGGAAAATGAACCGCTCACCTGTGAACCGTTTTGTCGATATTACAGCTATTGCTCCAACCCTTGCAACTCTGCTGGGTATATCTCCACCACAAATAGCCACCGGACAAATTCTGAATGAAGTTATCAGGTAATGAAGGTTTTAATCTTTAAACAGCAAATTCAGCAATTTCTAATATGAAGAGAAATATTTTTCTTGCCGCAGCCTTTTTATTGTCGTTGCATGCTTTTTCAGGAAACAGGTATTGGATTTACTTTACCGAAAAAGGGCAGCAGGATTTTGATCCTTATGGCTATTTTAATGCAAGAACTATTGAGAAAAGAATTTCGATGAGAATTCCTCTTTCCTGTGAAACTGATTTTCCTGTTAACCCTGAATTCCTTAAGTCAGTCGAAAAAATAACCACTGAAATCCTTTTTGAAAGTCGCTGGTTAAACGCTGTTGCTGTTAAAGCAGGCACAAATCAACTCGCCATTATTTCGCAACTGCCGTTTGTAAAAAGGATTGAACCAGTTGGCAGATATAAGGTAAAAAGAACAAATCGGCTTCAGATGGGGTCTTCAATCCCGAAGATGGATTTACTTATGATGCAAACCAGCATCATGGATAAGGACATATTCCATGAAAATGGCATAAACGGCAAAGGAATACGGATTGCAGTACTGGATGCCGGCTTCAGGGGGGCCGATACCCACCCTGCATTTACCCATTTGCGGGACAATAATCAGATTCTGGCAACCTATGATTTTGTGAGAAATAAAGAAAATGTATACTCATTTAATACTCATGGCACTTCGGTTTTGTCATGCATTGCCGGCATGTACGACAGCATTCCAATCGGCCTTGCTACAGGAGCAGAGTTCCTGCTGGCACGCACCGAAGTAAGCCGGGAGCCATTCTTTGAGGAAATCAACTGGATGGCAGCCATGGAATGGGCTGATAAAAATGGTGCGGATATCATCAACAGCTCCCTTGGTTATACTTATCACAGGTACTTTCCGTACCAGATGGACGGGAAAAGCACTTTTATTACGAAAGCAGCACGCATTGCTGCCTCCAAAGGGATTCTGGTGATAAACTCCATGGGGAATGACGGCAATTCAAACTGGAAATTTGCGGGTGCACCTGCCGATGCAGAAGAAGTACTTTCTATAGGTGGTATTGATCCAAAAAATCACCTGAGGATTAATTTCAGTTCCTTTGGTCCGAATGCCTCCATGAGAATGAAACCGAATGTAGCGGCTTTGGGCGAAGTTTTTGCTGCAGGTAAAAAAGGTTTCAAGCGTACATTTGGCACCTCCTTTTCCGCTCCCCTGGTAACAGGTTTTGCCGCCTGCTTGTGGCAAGCCAACCCGGAACTGAACAGCAGGGAGTTGTTTGCCCTCATTCAGCAATCAGGAAACCTTTTTCCCTACTATGATTATGCACATGGTTACGGTATTCCTTCCATAAAAAAATATGCCATAGATTGCAAAGAGGAGACTGTTAGCTTTGGTTTTGACGGGAAATACCTTACCCTGAAATTCAGTCGGCGGGATTCGGAAAATGATACCCTGCCATCAGCAAATTATCTTTATTACCATATTGAGCGTGAAGGAATTCTTTGGGTATACGGGGTGATGGATATTGAGGAGGATACAGAGAAGATGTCATTCATTTCCATTGATAAATTTTCTTTCGATGATATAATAAGGGTGCATTACCAGGGAGTTACAAATACCTTTTCTTTTTCTGACTCTAAAAACCTACCTTTACACGAAGAGCAGGTTGATTAATACGAACCAATCATGAATCCATGAAAAGAATCCTAACTACACTATTAATTACTGTCATTTTGAGCGGGTTAAATCTGGCAGCTCAAAAAGTTTTGTTTGAAAACCAGGTAGATCCTGATGATTTTTACCAAACCTATGGCCCGAATGAGAAAAATTTCAGTCATTTCTATTTTGGAGCAGGCATGCAAATTTTGCAGGGAAAAACGGGAGCAGCAATCAATTATGGAACTACCTATACCTCGCAGATTGGGCTGCGCTACAAAAGAAAACTCAATAATACCCTTGCTATTGGCTATGACCTTTCGTGGATGAAATACACCTTTAACCTGAAACAGAACACAGAAAAACTCCTGCCAAACAGTGTAATAAACGATAAGGAGATGCTTGTTCTTAACAACCTTGGCCTGGAACTTTATTACAGGATCAATTTTGGCAAGAGGGGCAATTATATGGGTACCTTCATTGACATGGGGGGCTATGGCAACTGGGCCTATAGAAACAAGCATGTCACGGTAAATGATTTTGATGACGATCTTGGATTACTTTACGGCAGAAGAATTGTTACCAACAGAAGGTTAAAGTACACTCAACCCTTCAATTACGGTGTAAGGGGAAGAATTGGTATTAACCGTTATGTTTTTTTCGGCGAATATCGTCTTTCGGGCTTGTTCAAGGATGGGTTCAACCTTCCCGAACTTCCTAAACTGCAAATTGGGTTGCAGATTGGGTTGCACCAATAATAGTAAAGGATGCCCTGAGCATCCTTTTTTATTACCATCCCGGTATGAAATTCAGGCCAAATACCCCGCCGGTAGTCCCGCTCCGGTTAAAAGGAATGGCATAATAGGGCTCTACAACCATATAACCAAATACATTTACCCTGAGCGATACTCCCGTGCTTAAAACCGGCAGGCGTTTGTCAGTTGCGGCAGTTCTCATTTTCAGACTGATTTCATCAAAATCATTGAAAGCAATTCCTGCATCCAGAAAAAGTGCCAACTCGGTAAATAATATACCCGATTTAATTACAGCGAGTTTCTCCGGCCCTGTAAAGGGCAGTCTTAATTCAACACTGGAAAGAAATAGTTTGGTGCCAATTAACTCGTTAAAGGTAAAGGATGGATCAAGCAATGATTGCCTGTCATAAAATGCGTTGGTATTATACCCTCTGATAAATCCCGGATAGCCAAGATAAAGCGGGTAAGAGAACATATCTGTGGGATTTTTCCCATATCGGCCCAGGTGTAATCCGCGAATTGCAAAACTAAAGGGCTTCATAAAGAAATATTTTCTGCCATCAGTCTGCAAACCCACCCGGTCAATCGAACCAAAATATTTATCCACCTGGAATCTGTATCTGTGACCTCTCATTGGAGATGCCAGGCCGAAAAAGGAATTATCCCCAACATATGCCAGGTTTAGCCTTTGCAGATTAAAAGAAGGTGGTCTTAAATCCTTGATATTTTTTTCCCGTATTTGTCCTGCATAAATGAAGGTGCCGGCAAAAAAATAGTCATTAAAAGCATCTACCCTGAAGTAATAGAAACCAAGTGAGCCCCCGAATTCGAGTCTTCTGGTCATGGAAAAAGGATAGTATGCAAAAAGGCTTAATTGGTCTTCAAAGATTCTGAAATTATACAGGGTCTGAACATCATATAAAACTCCGTTACGCTCTACATTTGGCTCAAAACCAAAATAGAACTGCCTGTAAGGAATATGTGATAAAGACACACCCCACTTGATTTTCCTTTTTTGATTAAAATAGGCGAACATTCCGCCAAAATCATATATTTCAC
Organism: Bacteroidota bacterium; assembly: GCA_037446695.1. Taxonomy (GTDB): domain Bacteria; phylum Bacteroidota; class Bacteroidia; order Bacteroidales; family PUMT01; genus JBBIHY01. The sequence goes on along the minus strand of JBBIHY010000001.1, from coordinate 320,817 downwards.
CGTTTATGGCAAGTGCTGTGTACAATGTATTATTCCCCAGAATGTCGGAGAACAGGGCATTCACCCCGCCGGCCATACCTGTTCCATAGTATGTGTTTACAGCAATTCCAACACCCGTATTGCCAATATAATCCAGCTTAAACCTTGGCCTGTATGGCTCAATGGTGAATGAATCAACAGGAAAAACCGGATTATAAGAATAATCAGCCATCTGCCTGTCAACAATATTGGTGGAAATTCTCTGGAAAGGAGGCAATGTGGCAGCGGTAAAATCAATATCATCCACAGCAACCTCAACCGGATTGAAATCAGAGCTGCTCGCCGAATAAATGGTATGATTCCCATTAAAGTAATAGGTATAGGTAATTTTATCTGCATCCCTTGCAACACTAACTGCTGGTGCCAGTTCAGTAATCCCGCTAATTCCGGTAAGGAAATCTGTCAACCTGTAAACCTTTTCATCCTCCTTATCATAACTGTAAAGGTTTCTGAAGCCATCCCTGTTGGAAACAAAATAGACAGATTTTCCATCCTGAGAGTACTGTGGGTTCAGATTGTCGGCACCCTGAAAAACCGGTAAAATTGTAATATTTGATGGGTTATCCAATTCAAAATAGCCGAGGTTTAAACTGTAATTCGGACTCGTGGTGTTATCGCCAGGATGTTTCCTGTCAGTCGCAAAAGCAATGTATTTCATATCGGGCGACCAGGTAGGATGTATGTATGAGAAACCGTCATTGGTTAACTGGGTCACTCTCCTGGTGTTCAGGTCATACACATAAAGATTGTTGATTCCACCAACCAGTCCTGTCATCACAATTTTACTTCCATCGGGTGACCAGGAAGGATTATTAATAAAAGGTACCCCCGGAATGAAAATTTCCCTGGGTTTCCTGCGAGGCCTGTTCATATCGGTTATTAACAGAACACTTTTACCTTTTTTAACAGCAACATAGGCGAATTGCCTGCTATCGGGAGACCAGGTTCCCATGGACTCAAGGAAATTGTACCCGTCAATATCATCACTGCGGTTTGAGCTTGTCAGGTTCCTGATGATTCTTCCTGTCTCAGCATCAGCAATAAACAGGTCTAGTGTAAACACATTCTTTTCTGAAAAAAATGCAACATATCTGCCATCGGGACTTAATGAGGGAGACACGTTGGTTTCGCCGGCATTTCCTTCAAACAGAAGTTTATTCCCCACCTCTTTCCTTTTAAGTGTATCGTCCATAAAGTCCTTGTAATGGACTGCATAGGAACTCTTCCATAAATTGGACAGAACCTCGGGCTTCATTCCCAGGACAATTTCGATGGCTCTTTCATATCCGAACCTTGCTGTTTCTATAAAAAGCGGAGCCATAATGTCATCGCCCCAGGTGCGGCACACAAATGCCCAGAAAGCATGACCCCAGCGATATGGAAAATATTTGTAGCTGGTTGTTAAATCTTTGAGGGTTGGGAAATCATCATTTGCGAGGGCATCACGCATCCACATGGCTGTATTGGGATCAAAGCTGCCAATACTTAAATATTCCGCCATTCCCTCAACAAACCAAAGGGGCAGATTTCGAATTGACATGGTTCCCAATGTATCCCCCCGCAGCAGAATGTTAAACTGGAATGCATGCACAAGTTCATGTCCATATACGTGATTGGTCTGCTTATTTGTTTCAAGAACAGGAAAAACAACCCTGTTCTTTAATGATTCAGTGACTCCCCCGGTACCAATGGAGATGAGACCACTAATTGCTGTGGTCTGCTGAAAATCAGGATGATTTTCATAGATGATAACAGGATTGCGGGTTTTAAAAGTATCATTGAATACCTGCAAATGTCTGAAATACCATTTCTCAGCCATCTCAGCAAAATGTTGCACCAGGCTGTCATTATCAAAATAGTGGTAGATTTCAAAATGAGGTGTCCTGTATACATTGAAATCCATGGATTTATAACTGGGCTTGTTTCGCCCAAAACCCTGACCTGCAACAAATTCAGCAGATAAAAAGAAAATCATCAGAAAAACTGAAATTTTCCAAAAGGCTTTAAAAGCAAATTTCTTCATCAATTCCATAGTCAATGTTTTTTATCCTTCCCTCATGTTTTATAGAATAACTCAAAAAACAGCCCAAATCTTATGCCAATTTTCTGAAAAATTCGTAATAAATTCAATATTAAAACAACCACCCTGTATGATTTGTTTAGTCCCGCTGAATCATTACAATATTAGTTAAATCGGATGAATTTACGATGAAGAAATAATCATTGAATCCTTCAAATGTATTTCCACAAAATAGATTCCAAAAAAGGTTAATAGAAAAAATATTTTCCATGCAGGTTCGTTCCAAAAAGAACCTATTGTTACTACACTTATAATCTGAATTTTACACTCCTGTTTTTTTTCACTTTTGTTCATAACTTTTGTTTATTAAAAGTGAAATGAAAAAGGGTAAAAAGCTTGACTTCACCCTTCTGTTTTTTGTATATTTGTTTATCAAGTGAGGGATAAAGGGTTTGTTCCCGAAAGGAAAAGTTTGAGAAAGTAACCGTAAAAAGTTACCGGACCAAGCCTGAGCCGAATGAAGAAGGATTCGCAAGAAAACGGAAACAGACGGTTCGCCTGCGGAAACAGGGTTCAACGGAAGAGCAGCCTTAAGCAAGTTGTTTGGAAGTTCAACCGGGCCGAAAACGAGGCTTCGCAAGAAGCCGGGAATACCAAAGCCAGCCGTAATAACAGTAACTTGACACTGGAGCGGTTCGTCCGCAAAAGTGGGCCGGGAATTTTTCTCACGAAAAATTCCCGGTCTTGTTTTTATAACAATCAACCGATTTGTGAAGAAAGCGGCACCCGTTTAACAAATTCCTCAGCCTGCTGCAATTCCTTATACATTACCTTGTCATTGTCAACAAACCGGACTTCCTTTCTAAAAGCCGAAACGAAATCTTCCAGAACCGGGGATGTTCTTTTGGGTCTGCGGAATTCCAGGGCCTGCGAGGCACAAAACAGTTCAATTGAAAGTACCCTCATGGTATTGTGAACAATTTCAATTGCCTTCATGGCCGCATTTGCCCCCATACTTACATGGTCTTCCTGTCCCTGTGACGAATCAATGGAATCAACCGAAGAAGGCATACAAAGTTGTTTGTTCCTGCTTACAATGGAAGCCGCAGTATACTGTGGAATCATCAATCCAGAATTCAAACCCGGGTTTGCCACAAGGAAAGAGGGCAAGCCTCTTCGTCCTGAAATGAGCTGATAGGTTCTTCTTTCGGAAATACTGGCAAGCTCGGATATGGCGATACTTAAGAAATCAAATGCAATTGCCAGTGGCTGACCGTGGAAATTCCCAGCAGAAATTATCTGATCTTCCTCGACAAAAATGGTGGGATTGTCAGTCACTGAGTTGACTTCCCTGAGAACCACATCGGTAAAATAACCGACTGCATCTCTGGTGGCTCCATGAACTTGTGGAATACAGCGGAATGAATAAGGATCCTGCACATGTATTTTGGGAAGGTTAATTATTTCACTGTTTTGCAGCAAATACCTGAAATTCTCTGCAGTTTTCAACTGACCGGGATGAGGTCTCACCTTATGAACCATATGAAAAAATGGTTCAAGTTTCCCGTAAAAGGCATCCAGTGACAAAGCTGAAATAGTGTCTGCCATGGCAAGCAGTCTTTTCACCTCAACCAGACAATAAACAGCTATTGCCGACATGAACTGGGTACCATTCAATAATGCCAGACCTTCCTTTGATTCCAGATGAATGGGTTTCCAGTTAAATCTTTTCAATATTTCCTGAGACTGGTATCGTGCCCCCTCATAATTTACTTCACCAAGTCCCAATAGCGGGAGGCTTAAATGAGCTAAAGGTGCCAAATCACCTGAAGCACCAAGGGAGCCAAACCTGTAAATAACCGGATAAACTCCTTTATTATAAAAATCAATCAGCCTTTGTACAGTTTCCAGTTGAACCCCTGAATGACCATAGGAAAGGGATTGTATTTTGAGTAACAGCATGAGCCTCACTATCTCATCACCCAGCTCTTCGCCCATTCCGCAGGCATGCGACATAACAAGATTTATCTGAAGTTTTGACAAATCGTCATGAGAAACAGATTGATCACACAGGGAACCAAAACCAGTATTAATTCCATAAACAGGCCCGGTTGTGGCTGAAACCTTTTCGTCCAGATATTTTCTGCAGGCAATAATTTTTTTCCTGGCTTCATCAGAAAGAACCAACTCAAGGCTTTTTCCAAGTATGTTTTCTACACATTCAATTGTGAGTTCCTTTGCAGAAATCAGATGTTTCTCTCTCATGTGATTATTTCAGTTTCCAGGATTCATTTTTTCGACCAACTTATCTTTCTTAATTGTTTCCTGAGTGCCTGTAAGCATGTTTTTGAGAGTTACGGCCTCATTTAATACTTCTTCCTCCCCTGCAATGGCAACCCATTTTATTTTTTTTTGAGAAGCATATGCAAGTTGTTTTTTCATTTTTACCGGGTCTGGGTAAATTTCACAAGCAATACCGTTTTTCTTTAACCCGTTCATAATTCGTAAAGAATAAATTGCCTCCTTCTTCCCAAAATTTACAAATAATATTTCCGATGGTGTAAGAATCTCTTCGGGGAAGAGGGTTAAGGAATGGAGAACATCAAAAATGCGGTCTGCTCCGAACGAAATACCAACACCCGAGACTCCCTTCAAACCGAAAACTCCCGTAAGATCATCGTAACGGCCTCCACCGCAAACGCTTCCTATTGAGAAATCCAGTGCTTTTACCTCAATTATCACACCCGTGTAATAATTCAAACCGCGTGCAAGGGTAAGATCAAGTTCAGTCTGACTATTTAATCCAAGCTCATCCAGGTATCCGAATATCTCTTCCATTTCGGCGACACCCTTCAGCCCAATCTCCGAATCTTTAAATACCTCCCGAAGTGAAGATAATTTTTCCTTGTTTGTTCCGGACAGGTTCAGTATTGGTTTTAGTTTTTCAATCTCCTTATCGCCCAGACCTTTGGATTTTAGCTCTTCAGTAACTTTTAAAAACCCAATTTTTTCAAGCTTATCAATAGCTATGGTTATATCAGTAATCTTGTCGCTCCTGTCAATTAATTCGGCCATACCAGAAAGAATCTTCCTGTTGTTCACTTTTGTAACTGTTTTCATCCCGAGCAAACTGAAAACCTCGTCGATAACCTGTATAAGTTCCACTTCGTTTAAAAGGGAGTCACTTCCAATAACATCTACATCGCACTGGTAAAACTCCCTGTAGCGACCTTTTTGTGGTTTATCAGCTCTCCAAACCGGCTGAATCTGGTATCTTTTAAAAGGGAAAACAATTTCATGCTGATTTTGTACCACATATCTTGCAAAAGGCACGGTCAAATCGTACCGTAATCCCTTTTCGCAAATATCAATAGATAACCTGGATGAATCATTGAAATTATTCCTGTCAGCATTTGCCAAAAAATCACCGGAATTGAGAATCTTAAATATCAGCCTGTCACCTTCTTCGCCATATTTTCCCAGAAGTGTGGAAAGGTTTTCCATGGCAGGAGTTTCAATGGGGGTATACCCATAAAGTTTAAAAACCTGCCTTATGGTTTCAAAAATATAGTTTCTTCCGGCCATTTCAACAGGAGAGAAGTCACGGGTGCCTTTTGGTATGACTGGTTTTAAAGCCATTAATGAAAGTTAAAGATTTCAGCCCGAAGTTAATTTTTTATACCGGATTCTGGTTGGCCCGGTATCTCCAAGTCTTTTTTTCCTGTTTTCTTCATATTCCGAAAAACTCCCCTCAAAATAATAAACACTGGAATTTCCCTCAAATGCCAGAATATGTGTTGCCACCCTGTCAAGGAACCAGCGATCATGGGAAATAATGACGGCGCAACCGGCAAAATTTTCCAAACCTTCCTCCAGTGCCCTCAGGGTGTTAATATCAATATCGTTGGTAGGTTCATCCAGCAGCAGCACATTTGCCTGTTCTTTCAAAGTGAGGGCTAAATGCAGCCTGTTTCTCTCCCCGCCGGATAAAACAGCACATTTTTTCTCCTGATCGGCTCCAGTGAAATTGAAACGGGCCACATAAGCACGCGCATTCATTTCCCGACCGCCAAGCATAATGGTTTCGTTTCCTCCGGAAATAACCTGGTATACAGTTTTGTTTGGGTCGATTGCAGTGTGCGTCTGATCGACATAACCGATACGGACAGTTTCCCCTACCTTAAATGTTCCACCTGCGGGGGGCTCTACACCCATTATCATTCTGAAAAGAGTTGTTTTTCCTGCCCCGTTGGGTCCTATTACACCAACGATTCCTGCGGGGGGGAGAGAAAATTCAAGGTTTTCAAAAAGCACCTTTTCACTAAAAGACTTGCTTACTGCTTTTGCCTCAATCACCATAGAACCCAGTCTCGGCCCGTTTGGTATAAAGATCTCGAGTTTTTCTTCCTTTTGCTTCACATCCTCATTAAGAAGTTTCTCATAAGCAGATAATCTGGCTTTTGATTTTGCATGTCTGGCTTTGGGTGCCATCCTTACCCATTCAAGTTCCCTCTCAAGGGTTTTTTGTCTTTTGCTGGCAGTTTTTTCTTCCTGGCTTAAGCGCTTTGATTTTTGATCAAGCCACGAAGAATAATTCCCCTTCCAGGGAATTCCCTCTCCCCTGTCCAGTTCAAGAATCCACCCGGCAACATTATCAAGAAAGTATCTGTCGTGGGTTATGGCAATCACAGTTCCTTTGTATTGCTGAAGGTGCTGTTCCAGCCACTGCACAGATTCAGCATCAAGGTGGTTGGTTGGCTCATCCAAAAGCAAAACATCCGGTTCCTGAAGCAGCAAACGACAGAGGGCCACACGGCGTCTCTCTCCTCCTGAGAGATTTTTTACCGGCACATCCCCTTCAGGGCATCTCAGGGCATCCATCGCTCTTTCCAGTTTATTATCCAGTTCCCATCCACCCATTTGATCAATCTTATCGGTTAATTCTCCCTGTTTTTCTATCAGCCTGTTCATCTCATCATCGCTCATGGGTTCGGTAAACTTCATGTTTATCTCTTCATACCGGGTTAAAAGGTCAACAACTTCACTGGCACCCTCCATCACAATTTGCTTTACTGTCTTGGAATCATCAAGCTGAGGTTCCTGTTCGAGCAGTCCGATTGAATACCCCGGGGAAAAAACAACCTGGCCGTCAAAAGACTTCTCCATTCCGGCAATAATTTTTAAAAGGGTGGACTTCCCTGACCCGTTCAGACCAATAATACCGATTTTAGCACCGTAGAAAAACGACAGGTAAATATTATTCAATACCCTCTTGTGGGGCGGAAAGGTTTTTCCTACCCCCACCATGGAAAAAATTATCTTCTTATCGTCAGTCATAGAAAGTATATGTTTATCATTCAACTACTCTGCCAGTATTATTACCTGGCCATTTTTCTGAAATCGTTTGCTAAAATGCCGTCAGGAGCCTTGTCTGTAACCATGTGATAATCAAAATAATAAAACTGTGCATCGTCGGCTCCCATAACAATTTTGTAGCAGCGTGCCTTTAACCGCGTTCCTTCGGGGCCAACTTTGTGCATAAATACTATGTTTGGATCATTGCGGATTATGGCTTCTTCAACTTCTTCTCGGGTAACAATTTTTACCGGATGGGGATACAATCTCTTAATTTTATCAATGGTATTTACTTCGGGAGCAAGTTCATCCTGAACTACATATAATGTTTTTGTTTTAATATCTCCCATGTTTCTGTTATAATATGCAAGAACATTACCTGAGGCAACCGAAGGATTGGATTGTAATAAAAGCATGTGATTCTGAACAAACCGGACAATGACACCCAGCTTGTATATGTGGTTTTCCTCCTCGGTATTACGGTAGCTCAGGGGAATGGAAACCAAATCGGGCAAGTCTTTGATATGCCGGTAATTGCCGCCTGCCAGAAGCTGAAGAAAGATATACTGTGCTTTGGTCTTATCTTTTTCAAAAGTTACCACCGTTGTGAGCAAAAAAGAGTAGGCGGGATCTTTGCGTTTTTCTTCAAATTCCTTGAATGAAATGAATTCATAAGGGGTAATATTCCAATTACTTTTTACAGCCTCGGTAATTTTGGTATTGTATTGCAGAAGGGGGTTAGATTCAAGAACTACCAGTGTCTTTGTACCGAAAAAATGCTTGATATCAGCGGGTTTTGGTACATAATTCTGCCCTGTTGCAACATGGCATGTTAATAGAAATGCTACGACAAAAAAAGACTTTGGCAGTTTGTTTACCAAACCCGGGTAGCGCATGGTGCAATGAATCACCCTTTTTGCTGAAGATTTCATAACTTTTTCATTTAAGTTTGAAGCAATCCTGATTTCATTAATTGAATTCGACAAATTTATGTTTTTAAATTAATACCTGAAATAAATTCATTTACCAATGCATATAAGTATGAATTTGTGCAGTTCAAATAACAAAAATATACATTGGTTGAATAGATGAAAGAAATGTTGTATTAATTGATCTTTTTATGTTAATTTAGTGAAGTGGTTTCTTTATCTTGCCGCATTTATATTCATTATGACAATTGCTAATAAAATTAAGGAGTATCTTTCTTTTGGCCTGCAGGATAAGCTTGAGGAGTCCATATTAAACAAGATCCTGATTATTAACACCTTTGGCCTCATAGCCCTTGTCGTGCTGATTCTTTTTTCCATTATAAACTTTTTTGAGGGAAACAACCTGATTGCTGCTTTAAACCTGCTTCTTGCGGCGATTGTGATTTTAAACTTTCATTATGTATCCAGAACTCACCATTACTCCTCTTCCGCACATATACTTGTAGGAGTTATTTCATTTTATCTTTTGTTTCAGCTCATTGTTGGTTCCGGTGGAGGCAGCGTTATTTTCTGGTTCAATATTATTCCATTAGCAAGCATTATTACTCTGGGCCTAAAGAGAGGCTCCCTGATTGCAGGAATTTTTATATTCCTGACTGCTTTAATTATTTTTCTTCCGGATGAGTTAATGCCTCATGCCAGCTACAATTTGTCCCTTAAGTTAAGATTTCTGAGCAGTTATTTGGTTACTTACCTAATCGCTTATACATGGGAGTATTATAAATTGATCAACCTGAGAAATCTTGAACGCAGCCTGATTGAGGAAAAAAATGAAAACAAGAGCAAGGAAGAATTTATTTCCAGGCTTTCTCATCAAATCAGAACTCCTCTCAATAATATCATGTTAATTGGAGAAATGGTCTCAAGAGAAAATCTGACCCCTGAGCAGAAAGATCTTTTTGAAACCATTTTGGCCTCAGCCTCCAACCTCACAAATGTGGTTGATAACATATCCGCTGTATCAAGTTTTGAAACTAAGGCGAAGCCTGTTGTAAATGTCAACTTCAATCTTTTCACTACAATTAGCAATACCCTGAAATTATTTACCGGTGAAAAAGGTTCATCTGTTAATATAAATCTGGATTATGACTCATCCATTCCCGGCGAACTGATTGGAGACCCCGTAATCCTAAAACAAATATTTCTGAACCTGATTGAGACCATTATTAAAAGAAAACCATCGGGGCCAATTGCAATAAAAATGGTAGTAAGAGGGAAAAAAACTGTTTCAGATAATATTGAAATATCATTTGATCTCCTTACCAACAAACCTGTCAATATCCCTCTTTCAGAAAACACTTACAAGTTCAATGCACCAAGGGAGTTGGCCGTCTCTAATATATCAGAATACATTAATTTGATCGAACTTACAATAGCAAAGAACCTGATTGAGCAGAATAACAGTAAATTATTTCTTAAAACAACTCCCGACAAGTCCTTTATCGTTTCCTTCTCCTTAGTCTTACATAAATCCCCTCTCGAAACAGAATTGTCTAAAGTTAAAAAGCAGGATGAGGAAGTAATCATTATTGATTCTGAAAAGAAAACTATTAAACCCTCCATTCAGATAAAAGATTCCAATGTTCTTCTGGTTGAGGATAATATGATTAATCAGAAGATTGTAATGCTTAGTTTGAAAAAGCTTGTGAAAAATGTTGATGTTGCCGGAAACGGAAAAGAAGCTCTGGACAAATTCGGGACTTCAAAATATGATATCATATTAATGGATGTTCAAATGCCTGTTATGGATGGTATTCTCTCAACCAAAAAAATCAGGGAAATTGAGTCAAGCACAGGCACTCATACACCCATTATCGCCATAACGGCAAATGCTTTGCACGGGGACAAGGATTTATGCCTCTCGGCAGGAATGGATGATTACATCGCAAAACCATTCCAGGTTGAATTACTGATTGAGAAAATGGAAGGTTTGCTTGCCAAAAAATAATTTTATTTTAACGAACCCGGTCTTACACCTATAATCAGCATATCATCCACTTGTTCATAATTTCCTTTCCAGGATTTCATGCTTTCATGAATTTGCTGCTTTTGATCGTTCATTGGCAATGAGTGTATATTCAACAGTAAATGTCTGAAGCGACGGTACTTGAATTTCCTTCCATCAGCCCCTCCGAATTGATCAGCAAAACCGTCGGAAAATAAGTATATAATATCATTCTTACTGATGTCCATTTCCTGGTTCTGAAAAACACCATTCCCTTCCTCTTCACGAACCAGGCCCACAGAAAGGCGGTCACCCTTTATCTCATTTATTGAATTATTTCGGATAAGGTACATGGAGGAAAAAGCCCCGGCAAACTCAAGTAAGGGTTTATCCTTGTGGATAACGCAAAATCCAATATCCATTCCGTCTCTGAGTGTCATTTCGTGTTCCAGACCGAACGAAAATATGTTTCCAAAATCAGTATTCAATTTATTCAAAATATCAGAGGGTTTTTCAATTCCCTGCACATTAACAATATTGCGGAGTAACTCCAATCCGATGATTGACATGAAGGCTCCGGGAACACCATGACCAGTACAGTCAACTACAGCGAAGAACACTTTTTTGTTTTTCTCTGCTACCCAGTAAAAATCACCACTTACAATATCCTTGGGATTGTAGAAAATAAATGAGTCAGGAAATATCTTTGCAAATAGTTTTTCAGATGGCAGCAAGGCCATTTGAATACGCTTTGCGTAATTGATACTGTCTGTAATATTTTTGTTTTTTAGGGTTAATTCCTCTTTCTGACGCGCAATTTCAATGGCAGCAAGCTCTTTCTCCCTCAGAATCTGGTTTGACTTCCTCAGGCTTCTGGTTCTGTTGTGAAAAACTGCATAAATCGCAACCAGGAAAAAAAGGAAATACATTACAATAGCTACCCCCGACTTGTAAAAAGGGGTAAGAATTACTACCCTGATGGAAGTACCCTCCTCATTCCAAATAAGATCATTATTTGAACCAATCACCCTGAAAACATATTCACCTGGAGGCAGTTTTGTAAACGAAGCAAACGGGCGGTTTCCAATAAAGACCCAATTGTTGTTCAGTCCTTCCATTTTATAGGCAAAATTATTTTTCTCCGGCCGGGTAAAATCCAATGCGGAAAATTCAATGGTAAATGCATCCTCTCCAGGCTCCATTTTGATCATCTCAATATCTTTCCCTTTCAAAATTTTTGGACCCTGTAATGTGTTCTTTGTAACTGATGTAATTACAATATTTGGAATATGATTGTTGACCCTTATAAATTCGGGATAGAACGAATTTAACCCGGAAATTCCACCAAAGATAAGCTCCCCGGCTTCACTTTTTGCCGAGGCCCCGATATTAAACTCATAATTCTGCAATCCATCAGCCATATCATAGCGTGTGATTTCCCATGATGAGGGATTAATGCTTGCCAATCCCCTATTTGTACTTACCCATATTCTCCCCAATGCATCCTGTTCGATTGCATAGATCAGGTTATTAGGCAGTCCGTCCTTTTCAGAAAACACTATAAAGGTTTCTGTGTTCTTATAAAAAAGGTTCAGGCCTGAAATGGTACCAACCCATAAGTTTCCTGAATTATCCTCATGCAGGCGGGTAATTTCATTGTTACTTATGGAAAATGTCTCGACGTCTCTTTGTTTGCGCAGGTAGCGGGTAAATATTCCGTTTTCATAATCAAATTTAACCAGGCCATCATCTGTTCCTATATAATAAAAGCCATCTCCGCCTTCAATTATTGACCTTACCAGATCAGACGGAATTGAATTATCATTCCCGGGGTTTGCATAAAAGCTCTCTACGTTACGGCCACTGAATCTATGAAGTCCATTGTTTGTTGCAAACCAATAAGCTCCATTGGAATCCTGGATAATTTCATTTACACGGTTCCCGCGAAAGATATCACAGGCTCCGGGATTAACAAGGTTACAGAAAGAGATAAATGTGTTGGATTTTTCGTCAAAGTAATCAACCCCATTTCTTGTACCAATTAAAATTCTTCCATCTCTGTCCTGCAAAATAGCATGTACAAAGTCATTGGAAATACCCCTGTTTCGGGCAGCCATTCTGGTTGAAAATTCCTGAATTCCTCCATGATTGCGGCTAATCCTGAATATTCCGGCCCCCCAGGTACCAATCCACAAATCATCGTCATCAGTAATTTCAATGGAAGCAACCACATCAATTGAGGCTGGCATATCTTCAAAAAAATTAGAAAGCCTGAAAGTCTTGAACTTGCCTTTTGAGTCAGCCTTATAGAGGCCTGATAATGTTCCTATCCAGAATATTCCCGACCTGTCTTCCAAAACTGATAATACTTCTATATTGAAAAAAGGACGATCAGTCTGTGTTAGCTGAAAAGGTCTGAATAAACCTGTTTTGGTTGAAAAGAGAAATAATCCATTTTCTGTTGCCAGCCATAAGGTCTCATCGGCGTCAAAGTAAATTTCATTCACATGATTGGAGCGGGATTCTCGCCGCGGTGACACAAAAAATCTTTGGAATCTTTCCTTTTCAACATCCAAACGGTTAAGTCCATTTTCAGTACCTATCCATAATTGGCCTTCCTTGTCTTCTGCAATGGTTTTTACCTTGTTGTTGCTAATTGTGCCAGAATTGTCAGGATCGTGCTCAAAGCGCTTGAATTGCTCAATTTTTCGGTCAAAAAACATTAACCCGTCCTTTGACCCAACCCACAATCTCCCCTGAGAATCCTCAAATATTGAAAAATATTTATCGGTAGTAAGAATGTTACTAAAGACATCTGAATAATGTGGAAAACGCTGGAACCTGCCTGTTTTTTTATCAAACCTGTCAAGACTTTCCATGGTCTTGATCCAAAGAATTCCTTCTTTATCAAAATAAAGATTAAAAATCGAATTATCCGACAAAGAATAAATATTAAAAGGATCGTTGAAATAACTGGTAAATCTTCCTGTTGAGATATTAAGCATGTTTAGGCCATCCCTGGTTCCTGCCCAGATATTGCCCTCCTCATCCTCAACGATTGCCTTGATGTAACCATTGGATATGGTATTCGCATCGGATGGCTGATGCCTGTAGATTGTAAACTTATAGCCATCGAACATATTCAGCCCATCCTGGGTTCCTATCCATATGAAGCCCCTGGAATCCTGCAGGATGCAGTTCACTGCACTCTGGGAAAGACCCTGTGGTATGGAATAAGGAGTAACTCTCCAATCAGTTGTCTGGGCTTTAACAAAACCGTAAACAATAAACCAGATACAAAAAGTAATCAGTACTGATATTATCCTACAACGGGAAAGCATAATAATTCGCTAATTTAACATTTCTTGTCAAACAGCGGTAATTTTTTCATACGAAATTGGATTTAAAAGCGTTTCAAATCCATCCCATAAAAAAACTGCCATCTGGCCTAATGGTCCTTAATGGCAGTTCGCGAAAAATCAAACAACAAAGATTACTTTTTGGTTTGTTCAATAAACCATTGCAGGTTTTGCGATTTAGGTCTTTCAAGTGGTAATCCAAACGCCCTGTCAAGAATCAACTGGGAAAGAACACCAAGAGCTCTTGATACACCAAACAAAACGGTATAAAAATCAATTTCCTTAATGCCATAATGATAAAGAATTACTCCCGAACCAGCATCTACATTGGGCCAGGGATTTTTAATCTTCCCAATCGTCCCGAGTACATTGGGAACAACTTCATACAAACATGTAATGGTAATAAACAATGGATTATCGGGCAGATATTTTTGACCAAATTCATGCAGGGCAGTAAATCTGGGGTCTGTTTTACGCAAAACGGCATGACCGTAACCCGGAATGACCTTACCTTCTTCCACCATTTTAATAACATACTCCTGAATTTTCTCCCTTTCCTCGCAGACCGCACCAATTTCTTTTATCATATTGATTACCCAGCGAAGTACTTCCTGATTTGCAAAACCATGCAGAGGGCCCGCCAGCCCGGTCATACCTGCAGCGAATGAATAATACGGATTACTGAAAGCAGTCCCAACAAGGTGGGTTGCATGCGCTGACACATTTCCTCCTTCATGGTCGGCATGTAAAAACAGGTATAATCTCATCATTCGCTTTACTTCCTCACTGCTGAATCCCATCATGTGAGCGAAATTACCGGCCCAGTCAATAGAAAGATCGGGTTCAATATGCTTGTTGTTATGATACATCCTGCGATAGATGTATGCAGCGATTCTCGGTAGCCTGGCAATCAGGTCCATAGTATCTTCATAGGTTGGATCCCATAAATCCTTTTTGTTTATTCCCTCAGCGTAAGCTTTCAAAAATTTCGATTCTGTGGCAAGGGCGAGGATAGCGGCTGTAAACTGCAACATAGGCCTGGCATCCAAAGGTAATGCATCAATCACTTTGAATACATGGGCAGGAACTTCAGAACGCATGGCCCAGTTTTTACTCAATAATTTTGCATCGTTGAGCGTGGGCAGTTCATCCAGCAGCATAAGGTAGAAAAGACCTTCGGGCAAAGGCTCCCCTTCGGGGTTAAGTTTTGGGAGTTTCTCCCTTAGTTCGGGGATGGAATACCCTCTGAATCTAATGCCTTCTTCCGGGTCCAGCTTGGATGTTTCTGTTAGTAAACTTACAACGCCCTTCATTCCGCTCAAAACACTTCCAATAGTTACTTGTCCAATCACCTTATCTCCATGTTCAGCGGCGAGCTGTTTGATTTGTGCACCA
Organism: Bacteroidota bacterium; assembly: GCA_037446695.1. Lineage (GTDB taxonomy): Bacteria > Bacteroidota > Bacteroidia > Bacteroidales > PUMT01 > JBBIHY01. Next base: position 305,715 of record JBBIHY010000001.1, on the reverse strand, counting down.
ATTGGTAAAATCTTTTCTTCAAACTTCTTCTTAATAGGATCCATTATAATGAAATTTTAAAAAGTTACTAAGAAAGGAAACGACCCTAAATTTACAAATGAAAACTAAAATATCCTAACATATTTAGATTTTTACATATAAAAAATGGGAGTAAAACTATTACTCCTATTCTGTAAAAATAACTTATAAATAATTATCTCTGTTTCAGAAATTTAAAATCTCTCCCCAAATACCTTGCTGAATTGCCTAACCCTTCTTCAATACGCAAAAGTTGGTTATACTTGGCTATCCGGTCACTTCTTGATGCAGAGCCCGTTTTAATCTGACCAGCATTTAGTGCTACCGCGAGGTCTGCAATAAATGAGTCTTCAGTTTCACCTGACCTGTGACTGATAATGGATGTAAAGGAGTTTTGGGTGGCCATGAGAACACTATTGATCGTCTCAGTGAGGGTACCAATTTGGTTTACCTTAATAAGGATGGAATTGCTGCATTTTTCCTCTATGCCTCGTTTCAGCCTCTTTACGTTTGTCACATACAAATCGTCGCCAACCAGCTGCACCTTATTTCCAACAGCTTTGGTCAGTTCCATCCAGCCCTGCCAGTCATCTTCATCCAGTCCGTCTTCTATCGATATAATGGGGTATTTATTCACCCAATCTTTCCAGAAGGATACTAATTCAGAGGAAGTAAAATCCTCATTGGTGGATTCAAAATGATACTTTTTCTTTTCCTTGCTGTAAAATTCTGATGCAGCTGCATCAAGGGCAATATAAATGTCGTTGCCGGGTTTATACCCTGCTTTCTCAATTGCGGTAAGAACTACTTCAATTGCTTCGGTATTGGAGGAGAGATTTGGAGCAAAACCACCCTCGTCTCCCACGTTTGTTGAGTGTCCTTTGGATTTTAAAACAGTCTTCAGGTTATGAAACACTTCTGTTCCCATTCTCAGTGCCTGGCTAAATGTTTCAGCGCCAACGGGCATAATCATGAATTCCTGAATATCAATTTTATTATCAGCATGGCTGCCTCCATTCAGGATATTCATCATTGGAATGGGTAATAAATTGGCATTTACCCCACCAATATAACGGTACAATTCAAGTGAATTTTCCTGTGCAGCAGCACGGGCAACTGCCAGGGATACGCCAAGAATTGCGTTTGCACCCAAATTCCCCTTGTTTTCAGTGCCATCCAGGGCTATCATGGCATTATCGATCTCCACCTGATCCTGAACACACATGCCGGTAAGTTCATCATTCAAAATAGTATTGACATTATTTACAGCATTCAATACCCCTTTTCCCAGATACCTCGATTTGTCCCCGTCACGCAATTCAACGGCCTCATGAGCTCCTGTAGAGGCGCCGGATGGAACAGCAGCCCTACCTGCTGCACCGGCATCGGTTACAACTTCAACCTCAATAGTTGGATTACCACGCGAATCAAGTATTTCACGTGCATGAATATTAACAATTTGTCCCATATGATTTAATTTAGTTTGTGATGTAAAATTTGCAAAAAAAAAGGATAAAGAAGAATTTCCCTTACCCTTTTTCCTGAAATTGCATGTTTAATTATTCCGTATCTTTCTCGTTTTCATCTTCTTTCGCATCCTCTTTTTTGGATGCTTTTTTTCTTGCTGCGGGCTTTTTTTCTTCGGTTTTAACATCCTCTTCCCCGGCATCAACTTTCTCATCAGCAAGCTCAGAATCGTCCTCTTTCACAACTTCTTTAATTTCAGCGGCTTCTTTCTGAACTACAGTGGTATCCTCAACTGTTTCAACCTCAGCAACAGGTTCAGTTACTTTTACAGCTTTTTCTGATGCCTTTTCTGTCATTGGCGCAGTAGCGGCAGCTTCAGCAATCGACGCAGTTGATTTCTTTTTACCACGGCGGGAACGTTTTGCAGTAGCTTTTGAATCGGAAACTGCTGCGAGCATGTTTTCATTATAATCCACCAGCTCGATAATACACATATCGGCATTGTCCCCTAAACGACTTCCCGTTTTAAGAATTCTTGTATATCCCCCGGGACGGCCGGCAATTTTCTGAGCAACTTCCCTGAACAACTCACTCACGGCTTCTTTGTTCTTCAAATAACTGAAAACTATCCTGCGTGAGTGCGTGGTATCATCTTTTGATTTGGTGAGAAGAGGTTCAACATAAATTCTCAAAGCCTTTGCTTTTGCAGTTGTGGTTGAAATTCTCTTATGCATTATCAGGGATGAGGCCATGTTTGCCAGCATGGATTTCCTGTGAGAACTTGTACGCCCTAAATGATTGATTTTCTTTCTATGTCTCATCGCTAATCTATTCTTTGTCTAATTTGTATTTTGAGGTATCCATTCCAAAGTTCAGATTCAGACCCTCCAGAAGTTCGTCCAGTTCGGTAAGTGATTTCTTGCCGAAATTTCTGAATTTGAGCAAATCATTCTTATTAAACTTCACCAGGTCTCCCAGTGTATCTACCTCAGCTGCTTTGAGACAGTTGAGGGCTCTCACTGATAAATCCATATCCACCAGTTTGGTCTTGAGTAATTGTCGCATGTGCAATACTTCCTCATCGAACTCTTCGTTGGCATACTTCTCATCCCTCTCCAATGTGATTTTCTCATCGGAGAAAAGCATGAAGTGATAAATCAGGATTTTTGCAGCTTCTTTCAACGCTTCTTTTGGGTGAATTGAACCATCGGTAATAATTTCAACAAGAAGCTTCTCATAGTCGGTTTTTTGCTCAACCCTGAAATTCTCCACCTGGTATTTTACATTCTTGATGGGTGTGAAAATTGAATCGATTGCTATCAATCCAAACTGTTGTTCCAATGGTTTATTTTCTTCTGCCGGAACATATCCGCGACCTTTATTGATGGTCATTTCCATCTGCAGTTTTACTGATGGTTCCATACGGCAAATAACCAGGTTGGGATTAAGCACCGCGAAACCACTTGTAAATTTTGCAATATCGGCAGCAGTAAATTGTTCTTTTCCTGAAATGGATACTGTTATTTTTTCAAACTCAGCATCCTCGACTTTCTTTTTGAACCTGACCTGTTTCAAATTAAGGACGATTTCAGTAAGGTCTTCAATAACACCGGGAATTGTAGAGAATTCATGATCAACACCATTGATTTTGATGGTGGTGATTGCATATCCTTCCAGAGAAGAGAGCAAAATTCTCCGCAATGAATTTCCGATCGTTATTCCGTAACCTGGTTCTAAAGGCCTGAACTCGAATTTTCCGCTTGTTTCGGTGGATTCGAGCATGATAACTTTTTCGGGTTTCTGGAACGCAAGTATTGCCATTACAATTTTATTTTGAGTATAATTCAACAATTAACTGTTCTTTGATATTCTCAGGGATTTCAGAGCGCTCGGGCATATTAAGAAATCTTCCGGCCATTTTTTCACTATCCCATTCCAGCCATGAGTAAGGGCTTTTCCTGCTTCCGGCAAGTGATTCAGTAATCACCTCCAGTGATTTTGATTTTTCCCTTACGCCAACATAATCCCCTGCCTTCACCTGGAAAGAAGGAATGTTTACAACCTTCCCGTTTACTGCAATATGGCGGTGCGAAACCAATTGACGAGCAGCGGCCCGGGTTGGGGCGATTCCCATGCGGAATACAACATTGTCCAGGCGTGATTCCAGAAACTGCAAAAGCAATTCACCGGTAATACCCCTTGAACGGGCAGCTTTATCAAAAAGGTTTGCAAATTGTCTTTCAAGAACACCATATGTGTATTTTGCCTTTTGTTTTTCAAGCAACTGAACACCGTATTCCGATGATTTTTTTCTTTTCTTGTTCAGACCATGCTGGCCCGGAGGATAATTCTTTTTCTCAAAAGCCTTATCTGCACCGTAAATGGGTTCGCCGAATTTTCTTGCAATCTTGGTTCTTGGTCCTCTGTATCTTGCCATTTCTTTCTACTTAATTAGAATAATATCTTAAACTTGATTAAACTCTTCTTCTTTTGGGTGGTCTGCAACCATTATGTGGCAGAGGAGTAACATCTACAATTTCAGTTACTTCAATGCCGGCTGCATGGATGGTTCTTATGGCAGATTCCCTGCCGGCACCGGGTCCTTTAACAAATACTTTCACCTTCCTGAGTCCAAGATCGTAGGCGGTTTTTGCACAGTCGGCTGCAGCAACCTGCGCTGCATAGGGAGTGTTTTTCTTCGATCCTCTGAATCCGTTCTTACCGGCAGTTGACCATGAAATTACCTGGCCACTGTTGTTGGTAATGGAGATAATGATATTATTGAATGATGCCTGAATGTGTGCATGTCCGGTAGAATCCACCTTGACAACCCTTTTCTTAGTACTTCCTGTCTTTTTTGCCATATTTTTAAATCTTATTATTTAGTTGCCATTTTCTTGTTTGCAACAGTTTTCTTTCTTCCTTTACGGGTACGGGCATTATTTTTTGTACTCTGCCCCCTTACAGGCAAACCAATACGGTGCCTGATTCCACGATAACAGCCAATATCCATCAGTCGTTTAATATTAAGTTGGGTCATGGAGCGAAGTTCCCCCTCCACTTTCATTCTTTCATTGATAATCTGCCTGATTTTGCCCAATTGCTCATCAGTCCAGTCACTAACTTTAATATTTACGTCAATACCGGCTTCATTCAGAATTTTCGCAGCTGTACTACGGCCAATACCATAAATATATGTGAGGCCTATTTCTCCCCTTTTGTTTTTTGGTAAATCGACACCAACGATTCTTGCCATATTCTATTTATTATTTAAAAATTCAAAATTACAAATTCTTACCCTTGTCTCTGCTTGAACTTGGGATTTTTCTTGTTAATTACATACAACCTTCCTTTTCTGCGAACGATCTTGCAGCCTGGAGTCCTTTTTTTAACCGATGCTCTTACCTTCATGATATTTTACAATTAAAATGGTTACTTGTACCTGTAGCAAATCCTACCCTTGGTTAAGTCATAGGGCGACATTTCAACCTTCACTTTATCGCCGGGCAATATCTTTATATAATGCATTCTCATTTTGCCAGAGATATGGGCAATGATTACATGCCCGTTTTCCAGTTCAACCTTGAACATGGCATTTGACAAGGCTTCAATTATTGTTCCGTCAATTTCTATGGGCGGTTGCTTCGCCATAAATCTTATTTATTAATTCAATATTTTCTCAACATAATCAAACGTGGAAAGGGTTTCAGCCTTTCCTTTCCGAACAACGATTGCTAGTTCAAAATGTGCAGAAGGTTTCCCGTCGCTCGTTCTGATTGTCCAGCCGTCCTTATCCTGAGTGATATTTCTTTTGCCAAGATTTATCATGGGTTCAATACAGATAACCAATCCACTTTTCAGCAGGATGCCTGTACCTCGACGACCATAATTGGGTACCTCAGGTTCTTCATGCAATTTCTTCCCCAATCCGTGACCTACCATCTCCCTGACAACAGAATATCCAAATTTTTCAGTATGGCTTTGAACTGCTGCCCCAATATCCCCTAATCTGTTTCCTTCTACTGCCTTTTCTATTCCCAGAAAAAGGGACTCTTTCGTAACCTTCAGTAACTGCCTTACTTTGGGTTCCACCTCACCGATTTCAAAAGTATAGGCACTGTCACCATAAAACCCATCCTTTATTACACCGCAATCCACCGATAAAACATCCCCCTCCTTTAATCTGTAGTTGGAGGGTATCCCGTGAACCACTTCGCTGTTTACCGAGGTACAAAGCGTGGCAGGATATCCGTTGTACCCCTTGAAAGCGGGTATTCCCCTGTGATCACGGATAAACTCCTCTGCAATTTTATCCAGTTCGGCAGTACTGATGCCGGATCTGATATGCCCTGCAATCTCACCTAGTACTTTTGACACAATCAGATTGCTTTCTCTTAGCAGTTCAATCTCCTCTTCAGTTCTGTAAACCAACATCAAAGAACGTATCTTTATTACATAGAGCCACCGGCTCTTCCTTTAATCCTACCGGATTTCATTAATCCGTCATAATGACGCATCAATAAATGACTTTCAATTTGTTGCAGGGTATCGAGTATAACTCCTACTAGAATCAAAAGTGATGTACCCCCATAAAACTGTGCCCATTGGCTGTTCATACCTGCAATCATAGCAAAAGCTGGCAGGATGGCCACAATGGCAAGGAATATGGATCCTGGCAATGTAATTCTCGACATAATTGTATCGAGAAATTCCACTGTTTTCTTTCCTGGTTTAACACCCGGAATAAATCCGCCGTTTCTTTTCATATCCTCAGCCATTTGCGTAGGATTGATTGTAACAGCCGTATAAAAATAAGTAAACAATATAATGAGCAGGGCAAAAGTGAAATTATACCAGAATCCGGTAAAATTTGAAAAAGCACCTGCTATCCCAATCAGTCTTTCAGATTGTGCAAAACCAGCCAGTGTAATAGGGATAAACATTAATGCCTGAGCAAAAATAATTGGCATAACCCCGGCAGCATTAACCTTTAGTGGTATGTACTGTCTCACTCCGCCATACTGTTTGTTACCAACAATTCTCTTTGCATATTGAACGGGAATTTTTCTTGTGCCCTGGACAAGTAAAATGGTACCCATAAAAACAAAGAACAAAATCACAATTTCGATAATAAACATGATCAATCCGCCACCCTGTTGTTGTTCGAGCCTGGCGCCAAACTCTGCGAAAAGCGAGAATGGAAGGCGGGCGATAATCCCCACCATGATGATCAAGGAAATACCGTTACCAAGCCCTTTGTCCGTAATTTTTTCGCCAAGCCACATAACAAACATAGTGCCGGCAGTAAGTATTATAACTGATGAAATCCAGAAATAGGTTCCGCCAGTTACAAATGCTTCAGGGGGCAATTGAACCTGGAGGTTCGTAAGATAGGCCGGTGCCTGGAAGATTAAAATAAGTACTGTAAGGTAGCGGGTAATCTGGTTGATTTTCCTTCTTCCGCTTTCACCTTCCCTCTGCAGTTTCTGGAAATACGGAATAGCAATTCCAAGTAACTGAACGATAATGGAAGCAGAGATATAGGGCATAATTCCGAGGGCAAATATGGATGCCTGGGAAAACGCACCGCCCGAAAACATATCGAGCAGACCAAGGATGCCATCAGCAGTTTGCTGTTTTAAATTAGCAAGTTGCGATGGATCAATACCGGGTAGGGAAACAAATGAACCTAAACGGTAAATCAGGAGAATACCCAAGGTATAGAAAATCCTTTGTCTTAAATCCTCTATTTTGAAAATGTTCCTTATTGTCTCGAAAAATGCTTTCATTGAAAACAGGTTTGTTAAATCATTTACTTATGCTAAATCAAATAGCTTATTCAATAACACTGGCCACCCCTCCTGCAGCCACAATAGCTTCAACTGCAGATTTTGAAAAAGCATGGGCCTTCACTTCCAATTTGCTGGATAATTTACCTTTTCCAAGAACCTTAATGAGTTGGTTGTTGGAAGCAAGCCCGGAGTCAATCAAAAGCTGAAAATCAACTTGTTTAACACCTTGCGTGTCGGCCAGCGATTGCAATGTTTCCAGGTTAATCGCCTTATATTCCTTCTTGTTGATGTTTTTAAAACCAAATTTTGGAAGACGACGTTGCAAAGGCATTTGGCCTCCTTCAAATCCTCTTTTTTCAGAATATCCGGAACGGGATTTTGCACCCTTATGTCCCCTCGTGGAAGTGCCTCCTCTTGTTGATCCTTCACCCCTGCCAACTCGCTTTTCTTTTTTAACCGCCCCTTTTGCGGGTTTCAAATTCGTTAAATCCATTTCTGCCGTTTTTTGAAATGTGTTTAAATCACTTAATTATTTCAACAAGGTGCTTCACCTTATTAATCATTCCTAAAATCTGCGGAGTTGATTCCACTTCAACAACCCTGTGCATTTTACCAAGCCCCAGGGCTTCCAGTGTCCTTTTCTGGCGCTCTGGGGTTTTAATTCCGCTTTTTATCTGCTTATACTTAATTTTAGCCATAGCTGAAAGATTTTACTATCCGTTAAATACTTTTTCCATTGGCACCCCCCTGAGTTCAGAAATGGTCTGTGCATCTCTCAGTTCAGTCAGGGCCCTGAAGGTAGCCTTCACAAGGTTGTGAGGGTTTGACGATCCTTTTGATTTAGCAAGAACATCGGTTACTCCAACACTTTCAAGAACAGCGCGCATAGCACCACCGGCAACTACACCGGTTCCATGTGTGGCTGGTTTCAGGAATACCCTTGCTCCACCATACTTGGCGATTTGTTCATGAGGAATGGTTCCCTTGTAAATTGGCACCTTGATAAGATTCTTTTTGGCATCCTCAATTCCCTTGGAAATTGCGGTTGTAACTTCACCGGCCTTACCCAGTCCATATCCTACAATGCCATCTTCATTTCCAACCACAACAATGGCTGAGAAACTAAAGGTCCTGCCACCCTTGGTTACCTTGGTAACACGCTGGATGCTTACTACTCTGTCTTTTAATTCCAGATCGCTGGTTTTTACTCTTCTGATATTTGTTGACATAATTTCTTAGAATTTAAGACCACCTTCCCGGGCGGCTTCGGCTAATGCCTTTACTCTACCATGATATAAATAACCGTTACGGTCAAACACTACCTGAGAAATACCCTTGCTAAGGGATTTTTCAGCAATAAGTTTACCCACAAGCTTGGCCTGCTCTGTTTTATTAATGCCTTGTTTATCAGCAACCTCTTTTTCCTTTGAAGAAACAGAAACCAAGGTATGCCCTTTCAAATCGTCAATGAGTTGAACATACATTTGCTTGTTGCTTCTGAATACTGACATGCGCGGCTTTTCAGAGGTTCCGGTGATTGTTTTCCGGATCCTTTTTTTGATTCTGATTCGTCTTTCTCGCTTAGTTAAAGCCATAATTCAATATCTTTTAACTGATTATACACTTGCAGATTTACCAGCCTTCTTCCTCAGCTGTTCACCAACAAACTTGATACCTTTCCCTTTGTATGGTTCAGGCTTCCTTAGGGAGCGGATTTTTGCCGCTACCTGGCCAAGCAATTGCTTGTCAATACTGGTGAGAGTAATAATAGGATTGCTACGACGCTCTGTTTTGGTCTCAACTTTTACTTCTTTTGGTAACTCAAAAATAAAGTCGTGAGAATATCCAAGGCTCATTTCAAGGATTTGACCCTTTGCTTCAGCCCGGTATCCAACGCCAACCAATTCCTGCTCAATTTTGAATCCCCGGGAAACACCAACGATCATATTGTTCACAATTGACCTGTAAAGTCCATGCATGGCTTTGTGTTCCTTTTCCTCAGAAGGCCTTTCAAGAATCAATTGGGTTCCTTCAACTTTTGCAACTATATCCGGATGTATCTCCCTGGACAGTTCGCCAAGCGGACCCTTTACGGTAACCCTGTTTCCTGACACATCCACGGTAACCTTTTCAGGCAGTTCTATTGGCTGTTTTCCAATACGTGACATTTTTTATTCCTCCTGTTTAATAAACGTAACACAAAACTTCACCACCGATTTTCCTGGCACGAGCTTCCTTGTCGGTCATCACGCCCTGCGAAGTTGACACAATAGCAACTCCCAACCCATTCAATACCCTGGGCATAGTCGTTACGCCGGCATAGTTCCTCAGTCCGGGGCGACTTTTACGCTGTAATGACTTAATTGCAGGCTGCCTGGTTTCAGGATGGTACTTCAAAGCAATCTTAATGGTTCCCTGTGGGCCGGTTTCCTCAAATTTATAGTTCAAAATGTAACCCTTATCAAAAAGAATCTTTGTAATATCCTTTTTAATTTTGGATGCCGGAATCTCGACAATACGATGCTTTGCCATCACGGCATTTCTTATGCGGGTTAAATAATCTGAAATAGGATCAGTAATCATTTTCTTTTATATTTTATATTTTACCAACTCGCTTTTTTCACTCCTGGGATTAACCCTTTGGAGGCCATTTCCCTGAAGGTAATCCTGCTGATACCGAACAACCTGATGTATCCTTTTGGACGCCCGGTAAGTTTGCAACGGTTGTGCAGACGGTTAGGATTGGAATTGCGGGGCAAAAGACTCAGGCCAACATAGTCACCTTCTGCTTTCAGTTTGGCTCGCTTCTCTGCATACTTCTCAACCAGCTTTTTCCGCTTTACTTCACGGGCTTTCATTGATTCCTTAGCCATATCAGTTCTTTTTAATGTTTTTAAATGGAATACCAAATTCTCTCAGCAGGGCAAATCCTTCTTCATCGCTTTTGGCGGTAGTTACAAATGTAATCTCCAGCCCGAGAATTTTGCTTATCTTGTCAATATCAATCTCAGGGAATATAATCTGTTCGGTTATACCAAGGGTGTAGTTTCCTTTACCATCCATTTTTGAGTTGACACCCTTAAAGTCTCTGATCCTGGGCAATGCAGCGGCAACAAGCCTCTCAAGGAATTCATACATCTTGTTGCTGCGAAGGGTAACCCGAACACCAATGGGCATATTTTTCCTGAGTTTGAAGTTGGAAATGTCCTTTCTTGAAACTGTTTGCACAGCCTTTTGTCCTGCAATAGCTGAGAGCTCAGTCTGGGCAATTTCCACCATTTTCTTGTCGGCAACCGCCTGACCAACGCCCTGGTTGATAACAATCTTGGTTATCCTGGGCACCTGCATGACCGACTTATAGTTGAATTCCTTTTTTAAAGCAGGTACAACTTCTTCGGTATACTTTTTCTTAAGTGAAGGCACGTAGGTCATTACTTTATTTCCTCCCCTGATTTTTTTGAATATCGAACTAATTTATCTTTCTCATTTAATCTCCTGCCCACCCTGGTAGGTTTCCCCGATGAAGGGTCTACCAGCATGAGGTTGGAAATATGGATGGGAGCTTCCTTTTTGACGATTCCTCCCTGGGGGTTTTTTGCATTGGGTTTTGTGTGGCGTGCAACCATATTTACACCTTCCACAATGGCACGATCATGTTTGGCTTGTACCTCAAGTACTTTCCCCTGCTGCCCTTTTGATTCACCGGCAACAACATGAACCATGTCCCCCTTCTTAATATGATATTTACTTCCCATCAATCAAATATTTTAATGTGTTAGATTACTTCGGGTGCCAAAGACACAATTTTCATATACTTGTCACGCAATTCTCTTGCAACCGGTCCGAATATGCGGGTACCTCTTATTTCCCCGGCATTGTTAAGGAGTACAACAGCATTGTCGTCAAAACGGATATAGGAGCCATCGGCACGACGGATTTCCTTTTTGGTTCTCACTACTACTGCCTTTGAAACAGTTCCTTTTTTTACTTCACCGGATGGCAGGGCACTTTTAACTGTGACAACAATTTTGTCGCCAACACTGGCATAACGTCTGCCGGATCCACCCAATACGCGAACACAAAGTACTTCCTTTGCTCCGCTGTTATCGGCTACGATTAATCTGCTTTCCTGTTGTATCATGGTTACTTGGCTCTTTCAATTATTTCAACTAATCTCCAGTTTTTGTCTTTGCTCAATGGCCTGGTTTCCATGATTTTTACAGTATCACCAATATTGCAGGTGTTTTCTTCATCATGGGCCATGAACTTTGAAGTTTTTTTCACAAACTTCCCGTATTTTGGGTGCTTCACCTTGCGGCTTACCTCAACAACAATGGATTTGTCCATTTTGTCGCTTACCACAACTCCAATACGCTCTTTTCTTAGGTTTCGCTTTTCCATAGCAAAAATTAACTTTGGGAATTCTCGTTTAATTGTCTCTGGCGCAGGATGGTTTTCAGCCTTGCTATATTCCTGCGGGTGGCTTTTATCTGGTAAGGATTATCCAAAGGAGACACTGCATGATTGATTAACAACTTGCGCAAATGCATGCTGTCAGTTTCAATTCTTTCTTCAATCTCCTTGATTGACAATTCTTTTATTTCTGAAGTTTTCATTGTCATTAAATTGTAGTTTCAACATAATCATTTCTTACCACAAACTTTGTTGCAATAGGAAGCTTTTGAGCGGCCAGCCTGAGGGCTTCCTTTGCAATTTCAAAAGAAACACCATCCGCTTCAATCAGCATTCTGCCGGGAGTAACCGGAGCAACAAAACCTTCCGGAGCACCTTTTCCTTTACCCATACGTACTTCGGCAGGTTTTTTGGTAATAGGCTTATCGGGGAAAATCCTGATCCAAATCTGTCCTTCCCTTTTCATATAACGAGTCACTGCCTGACGGGCTGCCTCAATCTGGCGTCCTGTAATCCAGGAGGACTCCAGTGCCTTAATTCCGAAAGAGCCAAAAGCAAGCTGATTCCCTCTTTGGGCGTTCCCCTTCATTTTACCTTTTTGTGCTCTCCTGAATTTTGTTTTCTTTGGTTGTAACATATTACAAACACATTAAAAGTGATCAATTATTTTCTTCTTTTCTTGAATGCCGGTCTTGCCTTTGGAGTGGCACTCACAGCACCCACATTTGGTGAAAGATCGCGTTTGCCATAAATCTCTCCGTTGCAAATCCACACCTTAATACCAATCAATCCTACCTTGGTTAAAGCCTCTCCCAATGCATAGTCAATATCAGCGCGCAGGGTATGCAAAGGAATTCTTCCCTCCTTGTAAATTTCAGCTCTGGCCATTTCAGCACCGCCCAAACGACCGGATATCTGCACCTTGATGCCTTCGGCACCCAATCTCATAGTGGAAGCAATCGCCATTTTGATAGCTCTGCGGTAGGATATCCTTCCCTCAAGCTGCCTGGCAATATTGTTGGCAACAATGGTTGCATCCAGTTCGGGGCGCTTTACCTCAAAAATGTTAATCTGCACTTCCTTCTGGGTGATATTCTTCAATTCTTCCTTTAGCTTATCAACTTCCTGTCCTCCTTTACCGATAATAATTCCAGGACGTGCAGTATTTACAGTTACTGTAATCATTTTGAGGGTTCTCTCAATAATAATTTTTGAGATGCTGGCTTTGGCAAGACGTGCATGGAGGTATTCACGGATTTTGTGATCCTCCACAATCTTTCCTGAATAGTTTTTACCACCATACCAGTTGGAGTCCCATCCCTTGATTATACCAAGACGATTGCTTATTGGATTTACTTTTTGTCCCATCTAAAACTGTTTGTATTAAGCGTTAGTGTTTAAACTGTCCAGAACCACGGTCACATGATTAGATCTTTTTCTAACCCTGTGTGCTCTTCCCTGCGGTGCAGGCTGAACTCTCTTTAAGGTTCTTCCCTGATTGACATAAATTTCTTTTACCACCAGGTTTGCATCTTCAAGGCGTTTGCCTTCGTTCTTGTTTTGCCAGTTGGCAATTGCTGAAAGAACGAGTTTTTCAACCCTTTTGGAAGCCTCCTTAGAGCTGAACTTGAGCAGATCAAGTGCTCTTTTTACCTCGGTACCTCTCACCATATCGGCAACAAGTCTCATCTTGCGGGGAGAAGTAGGGCAATCGCGCATAATAGCGTAGTATTTGCTTTTTTTCTCCTCTTTCCGCCTGAGCGCTGTGGTTTGTTTTCTTGATCCCATTTTTTCTACCGGATTATATCGTTATTTCTTATTTGTTCTTTTTACCACCATGGCCCCTGAAAATCCTTGTGGGTGCAAACTCGCCAAGTTTATGTCCTACCATGTTTTCAGTTATGTAAACAGGAATGAATTTGTTTCCGTTGTGAACTGCAATGGTTTGTCCTACAAATTCAGGCGAAATCATGGAGCGCCTTGACCATGTTTTAATGACGGTCTTTTTGTTGCTCTGACTCATCTCTGTAACTCGTTTCTCGAGTTTGTAGTCAATGAACGGGCCTTTTTTAAGTGAACGACTCATAGTATTCTATTTATTATTTTTCCTTCTTTCAACAATATACTTATTGGACGGATTCTTTTTCTTCCTGGTCTTGTATCCTTTTGCAGGAATGCCTTTTCTTGATCTTGGATGACCACCGGAAGCCCTTCCTTCACCACCACCCATTGGGTGATCCACAGGGTTCATTGCCACACCGCGGGTGCGTGGACGAACGCCAAGCCATCTCTTACGTCCAGCCTTACCTGAGCGTTCCAGCGCATGGTCGGAGTTTGAAACAGAGCCAACGGTCGCCTTGCAGGTAACGAGCACCATGCGGCTTTCACCGGAAGGCATCTTTAGTATGGCATATTTCCCCTCGCGTGAGGCCAGTTGTGCATAGGAACCGGCACTTCTGGCAAATGAGCCACCCTGACCAGGCCTGAGTTCAATATTATGAACTACCGTTCCAAGTGGAATATCGGAAAGGAATAAAGCATTACCTACCTCAGGTGCTACACCTGTACCGGAAATAATTGTCTGACCGACTTTTAATCCATTTGGAGCAATAATATACCTTTTCTCCCCATCATTGTAGGTAACCAGCGCAATTCTTGCAGTACGGTTTGGATCGTACTCAATGGTTTTCACAACGGCAGGCACTCCATCCTTATCTCTTTTGAAATCAATAATTCTGTATTGCTTTTTATGTCCGCCGCCCATGTATCTCATGGTCATTTTTCCGGTATTATTACGGCCACCGGACTTTTTGCGGGGTGCAACCAATGATTTCTCGGGCTTCGAGGCAGTTATTTCCTCGAAAGTAGCCTTAATCTTAAACCTTTGTCCTGGTGTAACAGGATTTAATTTTCGTACAGCCATCTCTTTTAAATATTGCTATAAAAATCAATCTTTTCTCCATCAGCAAGTGAAACAACTGCTTTTTTAAAGGCATTGGTTTTACCTGCTATTAACCCGGTTTTTGTGTACCGTGATTTGTTTTTGCCACCATAACGCAGGGTATTCACTGAGTCAACAGTTACTCCGTACATTTCTTCAATGGCTTTCTTAATCTGAATCTTATTCGCCCTTTTATCCACCATAAAGCCATAACGATTGAGTTTTTCACCCAGATTCGTCATCTTTTCTGTAATAATGGGTTTGTGTAAAATATCCATGATCGTAATTGTTTACTAGTTGCTAAACATTTTATCCAGAACATCAATGGAACTCTCAACAAACAAAACAACAGATGAGTTTAAAATGTCGTAGGTTGTCAGTTCTGACACATTGATAACCTTTGTTTTTTTTATATTCCTTGAAGAGAGGTAAAGATTCTTGTTTGAATCAGCCAGGACCAAAAGGGACTTTTTATTATCCACCTTCAGATTGCTTATAAGATTTACATAATCTTTTGTTTTGGGCTGCTCAAATGTGAAATCTTCAAGAACCACGATATTGTTTTCCTGTGCTTTATAAGACAGGGCCGATTTACGTGCAAGCTGCTTCACTTTTTTGTTCAGTTTGAAGCTGTAGTCACGCGGCTCAGGACCAAATATCCGTCCACCACCCCTGAACAGAGGGTTTTTGATACTTCCGGCTCTTGCTGTACCGGTCCCTTTTTGCCTCTTGATTTTTCTTGTTGAACCCGAAACTTCTGATTTTTCCTTTGATTTATGAGTACCCTGGCGTTTGTTGGCCAGATACTGTTTAACATCAAGGTAAATAGCGTGATCATTTGGTTCAATCTTGAATACCGATTCATTCAGGGCAACTTTCTTGCCGGTATCCTCGCCTTTTATATTTAATACTGCTAATTCCATTATTGCTCAATCATTAAGTAAGACCCTTTGGGCCCGGGTACTGATCCTTTAACAATTAAAATATTTTGTTCAGGGATAATTTTAATAACCCTCAAACTAATCATCATCACCTTTTCACCACCGGTTCTTCCTGCCATTCTCATTCCCTTCATTACGCGGGAAGGCCAGGAGGAACCACCAAGTGAACCGGGAGCTCTCTGCCGGTCATGCTGGCCGTGTGTTTGCTGACCAATACCGCTGAAGTTATGGCGTTTTACAACACCCTGGAATCCTTTTCCTTTGGAAATCCCAACAACATCGAGCCATGTATCATTGTTAAACAGTTCAACCGTTAGCACATCGCCCTGTTTAAATTCCTGCTTAAATCCGCGAAATTCAACAACTTTCCGTTTAGGGGTGGTTTTTGCCTTCCTGAAATGACCTGCCAGTGGCTTGTTGACACTTTTTTCCCTCATATCATCAAAAGCAAGCTGCACGGCATTGTAACCATCGGTTTCCTTAGTTTTCACCTGAGTTACAATACACGGACCTGCCTGGATGACAGTACAAGGAATATTCTTTCCATCAGCATCAAAGATGGAGGTCATACCAATTTTCTTTCCTATTAATCCAGAACTTTTCATATTTTCCGATTCGAGTAATTACACTTTAATTTCTACCTCAACACCACTTGGTAATTCCAGTTTCATCAGGGCGTCAATTGTTTTTGGAGTCGAGCTGTAAATATCCAGTAGCCTTTTATGCGAAGCCAGCTGAAACTGCTCCCTTGATTTCTTGTTTACAAAAGTTGCCCTAAGTACAGTAAATATCTTCTTATGAGTAGGCAGGGGAATGGGGCCACTCACAATTGCTCCAGTCGATTTTACGGTCTTCACAATCTTCTCGGTTGATTTGTCAACCAGATTGTGGTCGTACGACTTTAGTTTAATTCTTATTTTCTGGCTCATGATTATTTGAGTATTATACTAATTCAGTGCGTCCTTTAACCCTTTAACATTATCCAATATTACCTTTGCTATATTGTCTGATACCGGTTCAAAATGTGAAAACTCCATTGTGGAAGTTGCTCTTCCTGAAGTAAGTGTCCTTAAAACTGTTACATAACCAAACTGCTCAGAAAGAGGCACTTTGGCTTTAATCACACGGGCTCCTGCTTTTGATTCCATTCCTTCAATCTGTCCCCTCCTTTTGTTAAAGTCAGAGATAACTTCCCCCATATATTCTTCGGGTGTTACAACTTCAACACTCATTATTGGCTCTAAAAGAATTGGTTTGGCTTTTACCAGGGCATGTCTGAAAGCCTGACGGGCAGCAATTTCAAATGAAAGTGTATCGGAATCCACGGGATGATAGGAGCCATCCAGCAATTCTACTTTCATGCTTTCAACCGGGAAACCCGCCAATACCCCATTTGACATGGCGATATTGAATCCTTTCTCAACGGCAGGAATATATTCTTTTGGAATATTCCCCCCCTTTACTTCATTGATAAACTGCAAACCTGTTTCACCCTTGTCGGCAGGTGAGATTCTGACTACAATATCGGCAAACTTACCACGTCCGCCGGTTTGTTTTTTAAACACTTCCCTGTGTTCAACACTGGCAGTTATTGCCTCCTTATAAGTTACCTGTGGGGCTCCCTGGTTGCATTCCACATTAAACTCGCGTCTCAATCTGTCAACAATAATTTCCAGGTGCAATTCACCCATACCATTAATAATGGTCTGCCCTGAGTCTTCATCGTATTTCACCTTGAAAGTCGGGTCCTCTTCGGCAAGTTTATTCAAAGCCAGACCCAGTTTGTCAAGGTCTTTCTGAGTTTTTGGTTCAACTGCAACACCTATCACCGGCTCAGGGAATGTCATTGATTCAAGTACAATAGGCTTCTTTTCATCACAGATGGTATCTCCGGTTCTCAAATCCTTAAATCCAACTGCGCCGCAAATATCCCCGGCTTCAATTGCCTCTTTGGGATTTTGCTTGTTTGCGTGCATTTGGTATAAACGGGCAATCCGCTCCTTTTTGCCGGTGCGGGGGTTGTAAACATAGGAACCCGACTCAAGCACTCCGGAATAAACTCTTACATAAACAAGTCGTCCGACAAATGGATCGGTAGCAATCTTGAAAACAAGTCCGCAAAGCGGCTCCTTCACATCAGGATGCCTTTCAATTTCTTCGCTGCTTCGTGGGTTAATACCTTTAATAGACTCTAAATCAACAGGGCTGGGAAGGTAACGAACAATACAATCAAGCAGGCGCTGAACTCCCTTGTTTTTGAAAGAAGCACCACATATAACAGGAACAATCACCATGCTGATAGTTGCCTTGCGAACTGCCGCATTCAGTTGTTCCAAAGAAATGGAATCAGGGTTTTCAAGGTATTGCTCCAGGATATGATCATCCACATCGGCCAGTGATTCAATCAATTTGCCTTTCCACTCCAACACATCCTCCATCATATCAGCAGGAATTTCTTCGTGGGTAAATTTAGAACCGAATTTTTCATCCTCCTGCCAGATAATAGCTTTCATTTCCAGAAGGTCTACTACCCCCCTGAAAGTCTCCTGCCTGCCAATAGGAATTTGAATCGGAACCGGCCTGGCACCAAGTTTTTCCTTTATCTGGCTGACAACACTGTAGAAATCAGCTCCGGAACGGTCCATTTTGTTGACAAAGGCAATTCTTGGGACTTTGTATTTATTTGCCTGTCTCCACACAGTTTCCGACTGGGGTTCCACCCCGCCAACTGCACAGAAGAGCGCAACTGCACCATCTAGTACCCTGAGTGATCTTTCTACCTCTACGGTAAAATCGACGTGTCCGGGAGTGTCAATGATGTTGATCTTGTATTCGTTTTTATCCAGCTTCCAGAATGTAGTTGTTGCGGCTGAAGTAATGGTTATACCCCTCTCCTGCTCCTGAACCATCCAGTCCATGGTAGCAGCACCATCGTGTACCTCACCCATACGGTGATTAATACCGGTGTAAAACAAAATACGCTCTGTGGTAGTTGTTTTACCGGCATCAATATGGGCCATGATACCAATGTTGCGTGTATATTTTAAATCTCTTCCCATTCAGCCTTTTTTCCTTAGCGCTGTATAATATTATATATTAATCAAAACCTGAAATGAGCAAAAGCTTTGTTCGCTTCTGCCATACGATGCATTTCTTCCTTCTTTCTGAAAGCTCCACCTTCTTCATTGAAAGCTGAAAGAATCTCTCCGGCAAGTTTATCAGCCATTGATTTTCCGCCTCTTTTCCTGGCAAAAAATATTATATTCTTCATACTCAGAGATACTTTTCTTTCCGGCCTTACTTCCTGTGGTACCTGGAATGTGGCACCACCTACCCTGCGGCTTTTTACTTCCACCATCGGAGTAATGTTCTCGAGAGCTTTTTTCCAGACCTCCAGTGGAGTTTTACCACTGTCCTTGGTTTTAGCACCTACCTGGTCCAATGCTTCATAGAAAATACCGTAAGCAGTACTCTTCTTTCCTTTCAGCATGAGGTTATTCACAAACCTTGTTACTTCAACGTCGCCAAATTTTGGGTCGGGAAGAATGATTCTCTTTTTTGGTTTAGTCTTTCTCATTATCTTTCAATATTTCTGCGTGCGAAATTATTTCTTAACTTTCGGTCTCTTTGTGCCGTATTTGGAGCGCCTTTGTGTCCTGCCTTCAACTCCGGAGGCATCAAGTGCTCCCCGAATCAGGTGGTAACGAACACCTGGAAGATCTTTTACCCTTCCACCCCTGATTAGCACAATGGAGTGCTCCTGCAGGTTGTGACCTTCACCTGGTATGTAGGCATTGACTTCCTTGGTATTGGTAAGACGAACTCTGGCTACTTTTCTCATGGCAGAATTCGGTTTCTTAGGCGTGGTGGTATAAACACGCACACAAACACCTCTTCTCTGAGGGCATGAATCCAATGCAGGAGCCTTACTTTTATCAACAAGTTTTACTCTTCCTTTTCTTACTAATTGCTGAATTGTTGGCATATTAACACTATCAGTTTATAATAATTTTACTTTCTAAACGGGTGCGCAAAGGTATACTTTTTTTTTCAAATACAACAAAAAAATTCCATTTTGTGCATGCATTTCGGGCAACACAATCCTTCGTGGAAGTTATTCCTGAACCCCTAAAAAATGTTATTCCGAACAGAAAGGGCTGCAAAGGTAGGAATTAATTTTAATTTCAACGAAGATTGAAAGGTTTTTTTGGCTGAAAATCAAAAAATTTTTCTGATGCACGATTATTAAAATAAAAATCGACTATAAATTCTAATGGAAGGTATATTGGCAGCTCCCCTGATCGCAAATTCTGGAGTTTTAAGGACAGATAAATCAAATTCACCTACAGAATGAATTCAAATGACAAAGGTTAATAAAGAACTACATATGTTTTAAGGCATTGTTTATATTTTAACAATGCGTTTTCCAATTGTAACAAAAATTATTACTTTTGAAGCTCCTTTTCGGGGAGCTAAACAATTATAATACAGGGAATCAACAAATCAAATGATAATTTTAACTACTTGCAACAATGAAAACTTATCAGACAGAACAAATTAAAAATCTACTACTGACAGGGAGTGCCGGGGCGGGAAAAACGACT
Organism: Bacteroidota bacterium; assembly: GCA_037446695.1. GTDB lineage: Bacteria > Bacteroidota > Bacteroidia > Bacteroidales > PUMT01 > JBBIHY01. The sequence continues at coordinate 285,539 of JBBIHY010000001.1, read as the reverse complement.
CTGTCGGAAGCCATGCTTTTTGAGGGAGGTATTATTGAAAGAAGAGGAAGTGTGGAAAACAAAAACACGGTTTCCGACTACAATGAAATAGAACATGAAAATGAGAACTCGGTTTTCGCCACAGTTCTTTACGTAGAATCAAATGACAAAAAGATTAATTTCATTGATGCACCCGGCCTTGACGACTTCAATGGAAATATTTTTACAGGTCTGAATCCGACAGACACTGCATTAATGGTTTTAAACGGACAGCACGGGGTTGAAATTGGTACCGAGATTCAGGGCAGATATATCGAATCAACTCATAAACCGATGATGTTTGCTGTAAATCACCTCGATCATGATAAGGCCAATTTTGAAAAAGTAATTGAAACACTCAAACAGGCCTTCGGCAATAAAGTAGCTGTGGTTCAGTATCCTGTGAACCCCGGCTCCGGTTTTAATTCCATAATTGATGTACTCAAAATGAAACTGTATAAATATCCGGCTGAAGGTGGAAAACCTGAGATTATGGATATTCCTGCCGATCAAAAAGGCCATGCTGAAGAATTAAGAGCCGGATTGATGGAATCAGCTGCAGAGAATGATGAGAAACTCATGGAAATTTTCTTTGACAAGGGAGAATTAACAGAAGATGAAATGCGCAACGGAATCAGAATTGGAATTGCTACACGCAGTCTATTCCCAGTCCTTTGCGTTTCGGCAAAGAAAAATATGGGCGTGGGACGTTTGCTCGAGTTTATTGGCAACAATTGCCCCAGCCCCAACGATAGGCCCGCACCAAAAGATGTTGATGGAAAATCCATTGAATGCAATCCGAAATCTCCTGCATCCATATTTGTATTTAAAACATCCATTGAACAACACATTGGAGAGGTTTCCTATTTCAAGGTGATGTCAGGGGAGCTTACTGAAGGAATTGATCTTGTAAATGCCAACTCAGGATCAAAGGAGAGACTGGCACAACTTTTGGCTGTTGCCGGTAAAAACCGTGTAAAGGTACCTAAAATGACGGCCGGAGATATTGGTGCTACCGTGAAACTGAAAAATACCGGTACCAATCATACGCTTGCTGTTTCAGGCCAGTCTATTAAATTCCCTGCAATAAAGTATCCTGAACCAAGATACCGTACTGCCATCAAGGCAAAAAGCGAGGGAGACGACGAAAAACTGGGAGAAGCACTCAACAGAATGCACGAGGAAGATCCCACATTGCTGATAGAATACTCCAAAGAACTGAAGCAAATCATTGTTTCGGGCCAGGGTGAATACCATCTGAACATTATGAAATGGCACCTTGACAACATTTATAAAATAGAAACCGAATTCCTTACACCAAAAATTCCCTACAGGGAAACCATTACAAAACTGTCTGGTGCAAGTTACCGCCACAAAAAACAATCCGGAGGCGCTGGTCAGTTTGGTGAAGTTCATATGGTCATTGAACCTTATACCGAAGGTTTACCCGATCCAGTAAAATACAAGGTGGATGGGAAGGAAATCAATATCTCGGTGAGAGGTAAGGAAGAAATTGATCTCACCTGGGGTGGTAAATTGGTATTCTACAACTGCATTGTGGGTGGGTCAATTGATACCAGGTTCCTGCCTGCTATCCTGAAAGGTATTATGGAGAAAATGGAAGAGGGCCCCCTCACAGGATCCTATGCGCGTGATATCCGTGTAGCCGTTTACGATGGGAAGATGCACCCGGTTGACTCCAATGAAATCTCCTTCAGGCTTGCCGGTCGTAATGCCTTTAAAAACGCGTTTAAAAATGCCGGCCCAAGAATTCTTGAGCCTATTTACGATGTGGAGGTTCTTGTCCCCAGCGACAGAATGGGCGATGTGATGAGCGACCTGCAGGGAAGAAGAGCCATGATTGAAGGTATGAGCAGCGAGAAGGGATTTGAAAAATTAAAAGCCAGAGTACCCCTGGCTGAAATGGCAAAGTATTCCACTGCCTTGAGCTCTTTGACAAATGGCCGTGCCACCTATACCATGAAACTGGCAAAATATGAGGCTGTTCCGGGAGATGTTCAGGAAAAACTCCTAAAGGAATACGAAGCAGAAGACGAAGAATAGCATTTTTAAGAGGCTCCATCCAGGAGCCTTTTTTTATCTTCCCCTGAACAGGTACATGGTACCCTTCAAATCGTATTTTTTACCATCCCAGCCAATTGCCTTAATAATATAATAATAGGCTCCGGCAGTGGCATCATTCCCTCCCTGTAGCTTTCCATCCCAGCCAATATCCGGATCCCTCCACTCAAATACTTTTTGACCGGCACGGTTCAGAATAATTCCGTGAAAGTTTTTCAATGAACTGTGCTGAACAATAAACAAATCATTATATCCATCGTCGTTGGGTGTAAACACATTGGGCACCTCAAGAAGTGAGGGGGAAACATTTATCGGGTCTATGGCGACAAATAAATCACTGCAACCCTGGGGGCTGAATGTACGAAGAGCTGCAACATAAACTCCGGGTATCTCGAAAACATGATCCGGGTTTTGAAGTAAACTCTCAGGGATACCATCTGCACCGGTAGTAATGTAATCAAAATACCAGTTAAACTGTACCGCATTTGTTGATTTGCTGGTAAAACTCACTGTTAGAGGAGAAGGCCCGTCATTGGGCTCAAACTCAAAATCGGCTTTGGTTTCAATTGTTGCATAAAAAGCCGAATCTTTTGCCTGGCAACCATAGGAATCGGTAACTGTTAGTATGTACCATGTGTCTACAGTTGGAGGCAGGTAAGTGATTGGCTCAAGGTTGGTGGTTGGATTTGGAATTACGGCCCCGGTATTAGAACGCCATTGAAATGTCCTGTTGTTTGGAAGTTGAACCGGCTGGAGAGTGGCAAAGTCATAATAAGTAAAATTTAACGCTTCTGCCTGGCCCGAAAATGCAACCTGTCCGCATAGTATATTCACAATGCTTGCAGAAACAATAGGTGAGTTTAAAAACACCCAGGCCCGGAATGTTTCATTTACACCTCCGCCGTTTGTTATCTGCACCTGATATCCTCCGCTTGAAAGATTGGTTATGGTATGAGTGGGACCACTTCCCGTTGCATAGGGTTCAAAAATATTTGTTGCGGAATTATATTTTCTCCATTCAAAGCTAAATGGACCGGAATTCCCCTTAATGAAAGCAGTGAGGCTGCCGGTTCCTCCACAAAAAATAAAAATGGAATCAGTCCCGGTAAAAACCGGGTAATTGGCCACTTTGGTTGCCGAAGAAGAAACAGAAGAAATCTGCCCGCGCAAAGTAGCGGAAATCAACATCAGAAGAAATATAAAAATCACTCCTTTGTATATGAATCCCACCGTTGAACTGGAAAAGGAGTTAAAAAAGCGTGGCATGAATGCTAATTGTAATAATCGTGACTGAATATTAACGGTACTTTTTACTTTCCTCGTACAATGTTACGAAAATATAAAAACAATCGGCCGAAGTAAATCCTCATGTTTATAACTTCTTTTACCAGGGTTTGTTTAGTAAAGGATATGCATATAAATTTACAGTCCCTTATAATGATTAATTTAATCCCCTTGCGGTTGTGGCTGATTTTCTGAAAGATTTAAACCCTGTACAGCAGGAAGCTGCCCGGGAAATTTACGGACCCTCACTGATTATAGCCGGAGCCGGCTCGGGGAAAACCCGTGTGCTTACATACCGTATTGCCTGGTTGCTTGCAAAGGACATACCTGCACAAAGCATACTTGCGCTCACATTCACAAACAAGGCTGCCGGTGAAATGAAAAAGAGAATTATGGATCTCGTCGGATATAAAACGGCCAGGCACCTGTGGATGGGCACATTTCACTCAATTTTCTCAAGAATACTGCGCACTGAGGCCTACAGCATCGGTTATACCCAAAACTATACCATTTATGATACCGACGACTCAAAAGGCATTATTAAAACCATCATCAGGGAGTTAAACCTGAGTGATGATACATACAAACCATCAGATATACTTGCCAGAATTTCGAATGCAAAAAATAACCTGGTAACTGCCGAAGCTTATGCTTCAAATCCATCTATCACCCAGGCAGACAAATTGTCCAGAAAGCCCCTGATGTCGGAAATATACAAACGATACCAGAAAAAATGCCGGGAATCTGATGCCATGGATTTTGATGATCTGCTGCTGAATATGAATATTTTATTCAGGGATCATCCTGACATACTTAAAAAATACAAAAAACTCTTCGGGTTTATTCTTGTGGACGAATACCAGGACACGAATTATTCGCAATACCTCATAGTAAAAAGACTGGCCGAGGATCATAAAAATGTTTGTGTGGTTGGTGATGATGCCCAGAGTATTTATTCATTTCGCGGAGCAAGGATTGAAAATATTCTGAATTTTAAAAACGATTACCCGGATTACAAATTATTCAAACTGGAACAAAATTACCGGTCTACAAAAAACATTGTCGATGCGGCGAACAGTCTTATCAGGAAGAACAAGCAACAGATTCCCAAGACAATCTGGTCTGATAATGTTCAGGGAGAAAAAATCAAGATTTTTGCAAATGGTTCAGATCTGGAGGAGGGCCTTGTCATTGCAGCAGAGATCAATGAAATTCATAATAAGGGTATGGATCAGTATAATGATTTTGCCATCCTGTACCGCACCAATGCACAATCCAGAATATTTGAAGATTCCCTGCGCAAACAAAATATCCCATACAGGGTATATGGCGGTGTTTCATTCTACCAGCGAAAGGAGATAAAAGACCTGCTCGCCTATTTGAAATTGATTGTTAATCCCAGAGACAGCGAAGCATGTTTAAGAATTATCAATTACCCGGCAAGGGGAATAGGAAAAACAACGACCAATAAAATTGCTGCATTTGCTTTACATAAGCAACTGCAGCCATGGGATATAATCTCGAACATTACGGCTTATACAACTGCTCTCGAATTCAATCGGGGAACGGCAGAAAGAATTGCAGGATTTGCAAATCTTATCCGGGAGTTCCAGGAGATGGAGCCAGAGCTGAATGCGCATGAACTTGCCCTTCGGGTAGCTACCCGCTCAGGCATTCTGAAAGACCTTTATGACCCCGGTTCACCTGAGAATATCCAGAAATTTGAAAATATACAGGAGCTACTGAACGGTGTAATGGTGTTTGTTGACCAGGCTACCGAGGAGGGGGAACAGGCAAGCCTCTCAGCATTCCTGCAAAATATCGCCCTGCTGACAGATGCTGACAGCGAAAAGGAAGAGGATAAAAACACCGTGAAAATAATGACTATTCATTCGGCCAAAGGACTTGAATTTAATTATGTTTTCATTGCCGGGGTTGAGGAAGAGCTTTTTCCCGGAAGGTATTCCACATTAACACAACACAACCTGGAGGAAGAACGCAGGTTGTTTTACGTGGCCATAACAAGAGCAAAAAAACGCGCCAGCCTGAGTTTTGCCAAAACCCGTATGAGGTGGGGAACACCTGTCTTTTCAAATCCAAGCAGGTTCATCGATGAGGTAGACCCGGAATTCCTGGAATTCTATGAAAATCCCTTCACCGAATCCGGCAGAAGAATCAAACCAGGTACCTCATCTGCCTCAATGAAATTTGACAATGACTCACAGCCGGCCGCTCATGGAAAGCCTAGAAAACTCCTCAAACTTAAGTCTTCAGAACAGGGGCTAAAATTTACTGACACATCAGGCGCCCCTTCAGGTATTCAACCCGGCATGATGGTATATCATGAAAAATTCGGAAAAGGAAAAGTTTTGCAGGTAGAGGGATCTCCAACTGAATTAAAAGCCACTGTTTTTTTTCATGCCACAGGTCAAAAGCAGCTCCTGCTCAAATACGCCAGGTTAAAAATCCTTAATGCCTGATTTTCCGAATAAAGTTAACGCAAGTTGGCAGAAACAACTTATTATTATAGCTTTGCAAAAAACTGATATTTACTGAAATGGACTACAATACCGACCGTAATAAACTGGTTTTGCCTGAATATGGAAGAAACATCCACAAAATGGTAGACCACATCTGCACAATTGAAGACAGGGAAGAAAGAAACAAAGCAGCCAGAACCATTATTAATATAATGGGAAACCTGAACCCTCACCTGAGGGATATCAATGATTTTAAGCATAAGCTGTGGGACCACCTGGCACTGATTTCAGATTTCAAGCTGGATATAGACTATCCCTATGAGATTCCGGAAGCATCACATTTCCTGGAAAAACCAAAGTTAATCCCATATATCGAATACCCTATCCGTTATAAACATTACGGAAAAATTATTGAACTAATGATTAAAGAGGCGATTAAACTGGAAGATGCGGAAAAGAAAAGTGCATTTTCCCTGATGATTGCCAATCACATGAAACGATCCTACCTTACCTGGAACAGAAATGTGGTAAGTGATGAAAATATTTTAAATGATCTGAAAGATTTATCGGGAGGAGTTCTGGAATTGCCAAAAGATACAAAATTATTTGAACCGAAGGATATATTGGTTTCCCCAAAGAAAAAGAATAAACAAAGAAAAAAATAAGACAATACACCTTTTACTATGGCTACTTTCGAAGTGAAGGGAGGATATTCCCTGAAAGGGGAAATAATCCCTCAGGGAGCAAAAAATGAAGCCCTGCAAATTATCAGTGCTACCCTCCTAACCCCTGATGAAATAATTATTACAAACATTCCTGAGATCCTCGATGTTGTGAAACTGATTGAACTTCTTAAGTCCATGGGTGTGGAAGTAAAAAAAATGAAGGAGGGGGAATATTCTTTCAGGGCCAGAAACATCAATGTAGAATACCTTCAAACCGATGATTTTAAAAAACAGGCATCCAGCCTGAGAGGTTCAGTAATGATTATTGGTCCTTTGCTCGCAAGGTTTGGAAAAGCCTATCTGCCCAAACCAGGTGGCGATAAAATCGGCCGCAGAAGACTGGATACTCATATTGTTGGGTTCCAAAAGCTTGGAGCAGAATTCATTTATAACCAAAATGAAGATTTCTTTCATCTTGAAGGAAAAAACCTGAAAGGCTGCTACATGCTTCTTGATGAGGCTTCGGTTACCGGAACTGCCAATATTGTGATGGCAGCTGTTATGGCAAAGGGTCAAACCACCATTTATAATGCTGCCTGCGAACCCTATTTGCAGCAGCTATGTAAAATGCTTAACCGTATGGGTGCTAATATTTCAGGAATCGGTTCCAACCTGCTTATAATTGAAGGGGTGGATTACCTGGGCGGCACCACTCATAGGATCCTTCCTGATATGATTGAAATAGGCAGTTTCATTGGTATGGCCGCCATGACCGAATCGGAACTGATTATCAAGGATGTTTCCTATGATAACCTTGGTATTATCCCCGACTCGTTTAAACGACTGGGAATTGAACTGGAACGCAGGAATGACGATATTTATGTTCCTGCACAAAAAACTTATGAAATTGAGACATTTCTTGACGGCTCCATAATGACAATAGCCGACGCCATATGGCCTGGACTTACTCCTGACCTGCTTAGTGTATTTCTTGTGGTTGCAACACAGGCAAAAGGCAGTGTACTTATTCATCAGAAAATGTTCGAAAGCCGCCTTTTCTTTGTTGACAAACTCATTGATATGGGCGCACAAATCATATTGTGCGACCCCCACAGGGCTACGGTGATTGGTATCAACAAGCAGTACAAATTGCGCCCAACCATAATGACTTCACCTGATATCCGTGCAGGTGTTGCACTCCTCATTGCAGCCATGTCGGCACAAGGCACCAGTTACATTCACAATGTGGAGCAGATTGACCGGGGATACCAGAAAATTGAAGAAAGACTTAATGCCTTAGGAGCAAAGATTAAAAGAGTATCCTGACAGAAGTTTTTTTCATTATTTTTGCATTATTCTAACTATCTGAATATGCAAAAACTTAAAATTGTAATTCTGGCTGTTCTGGGCCTTCTTCTCGTATATTTCTTTTTTACAAGAATTTTTGACTCAAAGCAAACCATCCTTCCTGAAGATGTGACTTCCACTGGTCAATATGGTGTTGATATCGGTGACACAGCTCCCGAACTGAGTTTCGAAAGTCCTGATGGGGAAATCATCAGCCTCTCCTCCCTCAGGGGAAAACTTGTTCTTATTGATTTCTGGGCCGGATGGTGTCCTCCTTGCCGCCGCGAGAATCCTAACATTGTAAAAGCCTACAAAAAATTCAATGATCAAGAATTCGTTAACGGCAGTGGATTTACTGTTTATGGTCTTTCACTTGACAAATCAAGAGAACAATGGCTTGCCGCCATTGAGAACGATGGACTTGTTTGGCCCTATCATGTAAGCGATTTAAAGGGGTGGAACTCGGTCGGAGCAGCACTCTACCAGGTTAGAGCCATTCCTGCGAACTGGTTAATTGATGGCGAAGGGGTTATTATCGCACGCAATATAAAAGGTGAGGCCCTGCAGAATGCCCTGCAAAGTCTTCTGAAATAATTTTTTTTCCAAATCATAGCGTACAAAACGCCCAAAAACCCTGTGATTGCAAGGATATAAACAATTCTTGCAGGCATAACACCTTGATTTTCTGCAGCTTTTCCAAAGGTTCCAAATACAAAGGGATGCACAAGGAATGGCATGGCAAAAATAAAGGCGATCAGTCCGGCGGCCTGCTCACCAAACATACCTCCCTGAATGGCTGCAAATAATCCAAAATGTGATATCGCCGAAGAATTGGCCATAACGGTATCTGCAAGATTCATACCTGCAATGGTAAGCATAACCAGGCCACCAAATATTGCAGTAAGCTGCCAGCCAAGCGAAAACAACATCAGCCCCCGGATTTCTGCAGTTTCCCTGCCTGCAGCACTTTTCAGTGTTTTAAGCGCAAACCATGTTATTACCAGTCCTGTAAAAAGTACTGCCAACGACCAGCCAACTTTTAATCCTCCTGCTGTGACACTGGCAGCTTGAATGGAAAAAACAAAAATATGTCCAAAAAAAGGGATATTGATCATGATGGATGCGCGCACGGCTGCCTCCGTTCCCAAATCACCGGCATTACATGCTCCGGTAAGACCCGCATGCGACAGAGAGCCTGCCATTCCGGGAGCAAGATTGCGGATGTGATTCGCCTTTCCAATGAGAATTGAGATAGTAAGACCGCCGAACATCCAAAATAATTGTCCTAAAAAGCCAAAGGTTAAAACCGGAGTAACACCTGTTAACTGGAATGTCTCGGCGATTCTTGAACCTCCCACCATAATGTTGGCAGCAAGAACCACGGGTATCCCAGCAAACAAAAGTGAACGAATAGTAGGCCCAAATTTCCAGTTAATGAAAATCATTCCCATCAACACGGAAAGTATCATGGCGAAAAATATTTCCGGTAATGCAATAACCGGTCTCACCAGTTTTGCAATAAAGAATGATGCAAGCAAAATTCCCAAAATAATAGCTGTTTCAATAATACCTTTTTGAACATACATTGATTTATTGGTAATTTTGCCTTATATCTATAAGAATTACTGATCCAACCAGCCCAATGTATCACAGCCGTGGATAAAACCCGGCGATGTATTCATTTCCCTGAATGCCAGGTACTGCCCTGCGTAGGGATTCAATGCCTATCAGGATAAAAAATGCCCTGATAATAAGGTGAACTGGGTAAATTTTTTACCCAGCAACAGCACTTCTTCCGATGGAATTACTATATCTGTCTTATCAATTTTTTTACGGCAAGAATTTTTCGTATTTCCTGACCACCAACAAAGAAAGATGCAATTAAGGCAGTTACAGACACCTTACTGCCCAGATCAACAACCGGGAATTCAGGTAGTCCGGGTGTTGCAAGGCCACTGTTTACAAGCATGAAACCCAAAATCAATCCAAAAATCACAATTATCAAAATCGGGGAATATCTTGTGCCTGCTAAAAAGATCTGGAAACCAGTACCATTGAAATTACCATGATAAATGACAGAAGAAACTCATTTAAAATATGTGCATTGGTAATGTGTTCAGCTATTACCTGCATAATTCACATTTTTAACCTGGCAAAAATAGAATCTTCCTGAAAATAAAAGCCTGATAAAAAATCTAAAATTCAAAGAATGTATCCCGTTAAACGATCTCCCCCCGGGCAAGTTTGCAATTTTTTCAGTTTTCATTTACTTTGCGATGCCAAAATGTCGTGTTTTACAAATTGGCAAACATTTTGCAGATAGAAAAACCGCATTGAAGAAAATCGTAATCATTTCCATTATTAATTAGAATATGGTGAAAAAGAACATCCCAGGGAAAGCAGTAAACAAAGAGTCCAAATCATTACAAAAGGGAAACAAAGCCGAAAGGGAGTTAATAAAAATAAAAACAGAACTACTGGAATTACAGGCAAAGCTTAAGGAGTCAGAGGATAAATTCCTTCGGCTTGCAGCCGAATTTGATAATTACAGGAAGCGTACATTACGAGAAAAAATGGAATTCAGCAAACTGGCCGGAGAGGAGTTTTTTAAATCCATACTTCCGGTGGTGGACGACTTTGAAAGAGCCCTGCAGCTTTTAAATACCTCCAAAGACATGGAGGCTATGAAGCAGGGAATTGATTTAATATATAATAAATTTCGTGACTTCCTTACCCAAAATGGCGTGAAGGAAATTGAATCACTCAACCAGGAATTCAATACCGATTTGCATGAGGCAGTTACTCAAATGTCAGTCCAGAATGAGGCAATGAAAGGAAAAGTATTAGATGTGATTTCCAAGGGATATTTCCTGAATGAAAAGGTAATCAGGTTCCCAAAAGTTGTTGTAGGCAATTAATTACTGAATAACATTCCCCAAGAATGGCAAAAAGAGATTATTACGAGGTACTGGATGTTTCCAAAAATGCTACCCAGGCTGAAATAAAGGCAGCGTACCGGAAAAAGGCCCTGCAGTATCACCCCGACAAGAATCCAGGGGATCATACAGCCGAAGAGAAATTTAAGGAAGCAGCCGCTGCCTATGAAGTTTTGAGTGACGAGAAGAAACGTGCCCGTTACGACCAATACGGTCATGCCGGCGTGGAAGGAGGAGCGGGTGGCTTCAGTGGTGGCGGTATGACCATCGAGGATATTTTTGAGCATTTCGGGGATATTTTTGGCGGCAGTTTTGGCGGTTTCGGAGGTTTTGGAGGATTCTCAGGCGGCCGCTCACGAGGTAGAAGGGTGAATAAAGGCTCGAATTTACGGGTAAAGGTAAAACTGAACCTGAAGGATGTGGCCAATGGTGTGGAAAAGAAAATAAAGGTGAACAAATATGTTGCCTGCAAACCCTGCAATGGCAACGGTGCAGAGGCAGGAGGCGCCTACTCCGAATGCAGTACCTGTCGGGGAACCGGGCAGGTTACCCGTGTTTCCAATACTTTTTTGGGTCAGATGCAAACTACCACAACCTGCCCATCCTGTGGCGGTGATGGAAAAACAATTACAAGCAAATGTTCAAGCTGTTATGGAGAAGGTATTGTAAAAAAGGACGAGGTGATTTCAATCAATATACCTGCGGGGGTTGGTGGGGGAATGCAGCTTACGGTAGCCGGACAGGGAAATGCGCCAAGGCGTGGAGGTGTAAACGGAGATCTGCTCGTACTGATTGAGGAAGAAAGGCATCCGGATTTAATTCGCGACGGGAATGACCTTATTTATAACCTCTACCTGAGTTTCCCTGAAGCAGCCATTGGCACTACTGCCGAAATCCCTACCGTTGAAGGAAAAGCAAAAATCAAGATTGATGCGGGTATGCAACCCGGGAAAATCCTCCGGTTGCGCGGAAAGGGTCTGCCCGATGTAAACGGATACGGAAGAGGTGACCTTCTTCTGAACGTGAATGTGTGGGTACCTAAAAATCTTTCAAAAGAGGAAAAAAACCTGGTGGAAAAACTGAAAGCCTCTAAAAATTTCACTCCCAACCCCGACCCTAGTGATAGAACATTTTTCGACAGGATGAAAAGTTATTTTGAGTAAAGACTCCGGTGTATATTTAAACCAGGGTATTTACTTAGAAAAGTAATGAGCATTTCGTAGGGTTACTTTTTTTTCACCATGTACAGAACATAAAGATCTCCCTCCAGTTTATGATAATAAATTATCCGATTATCGGGTGAAACAGTGGCTGCCTCTACGAAACCTTCCATTTCATTTATTTCGTAAGGTTTCCTGAATGGTTTGTTTACCGACACCCTGTTGGCATAGAAGATTCTTGGAATTGAGTTGATAGAAATGGGTGCATCCACCCTTGTAAAGTATAACTCCAGCATATCAGACGAAATACATGCGGCATACTCCAATGATTTGGTATTGATATATTTTAACTCTCCCTGATTGGCTTTTCTCACAAAAATATTTCCCGCTTTTTCGGCAATCCCCAGGTTGGATTCATAAGGGCCTCCGTTTTCGTCAAACCTGCCATCCACAAAGTACAAAAAGCTACCATCCCTGCTTATTTCCACATCAAAATTCAGCCAGCCAAACAGGTTTTTTGAAATGCCCTCAACCAATTTAATTTCCTTCACTTCATTGTTTTCAAATTTTCCTGAATAAATTGAGGAAAGAGTAGTAAAATAACTTCGTGTGGAAACAAAATAAAAATTCCCGTTTTCATCCATGGCAGGCACCCCGTCCAAATCATCCGAATTTACTCCAGGTAACTCACCCTGGTAAATAAAACTTAGATCAGAAACTCTTAGCGCATAATGAATATTAGTAAGAGCAGAGGGATGGTTGCTGTTATTAAAAAACAAAATCGTTCCGTCTCGCGAAAGGAAAGGCTCCATGATGTGATCATTGTACCCGGTAATGGTCACTAATTGAGGCGCTTCAAACTCCACCTTATCAGAAGGAGGAACCAGTTCCTTTTTTTCGCAGCCGTTAATCGGCGAAATCAGAATAAGGCCAAACAAATAATATTTGACTTTCATGGTGCCCAAGTTACGCTCTTAATAATATAATTTCAACATTCTAAATATGAAATATTCATCAAAAACATCAGGTTATCGTAATAATTTCACTTTTAAAACAACAAATGTCGTGAATCACAATATGCGATTACTTAATTTTGAGGATTTGAGAATTAAATAAACCTAAGCAATATGTCTCTTTTCAAAACAGTGGATATTGTCAAGCAGTTTGCCAATCACAGGGCTCTCAACAAGGTAAGCATGGAAGTGCCCGAAAAAAGTATTTACGGGCTTCTTGGCCCCAACGGTGCGGGAAAGACAACCCTTATCCGCATCATCAACCAGATTACCGCCCCCGATGAGGGAGAACTCTATTTCATGAACCGGAAACTGGTTGGAGAAGACAGCCATAAAATCGGGTACCTGCCCGAAGAGCGTGGTCTGTACAAAAAAATGAAAGTGGGCGAACAGGCCTTGTATTTCGCACAATTGAAAGGCCTTTCACGCAGCGATGCCATGAAAAGCCTTAAAATGTGGTTTGAAAAATTTGAGATCCAGGCCTGGTGGAATAAAAAAGTGGAAGAACTTTCCAAGGGAATGCAGCAAAAAGTACAATTTATAATTACTGTTATCCACAAACCACCTTTTTTGATATTTGATGAACCTTTCAGTGGTTTTGACCCTATCAATGCCACCCTGCTTAAAAAAGAAATTCTCAAGCTCCGTGATGAGGGTTCTACCGTAATATTTTCAACGCACAATATGGAGTCGGTGGAGGAATTATGCGATCACATCACACTTATCAATAACTCAGAAAGTATTCTCAACGGAAATGTCAGGGAAATAAGGGAAAGCTACAAGGCCGGCATTTTCGAGATCAGTCTGCAGGGAAATGCCGACAAATTCCAGGCAGGATTTAACGGTCGTTTTGCCATAGAATCAATGACCAGGGAAGCCGAAAGATTCACCGCACGAATCAAGATGAAGGAAAAAGATACCGGAAACGAACTGTTAAAGAACCTCATCAATGATTATCACATCATTTCCTTTTCGGAAGTCCTGCCCAGCATGAATGACATTTTCATTGAAGCGGTACAAAGTACAAGAAAAAAATCCTAACCCAAAGAAAATCAAGCCATGAACAAAACTGCACTCATCATATCCAGGGAATATTTGACAAGGGTCAGGAAGAAGTCTTTTCTTATCATGACCATATTGGGCCCTATTCTTTTTGCCGCCCTTTTTATTTTACCGGCATGGTTCGCCAGCATGGAAGATAACGAGGTCAGGACCATAGCGGTAATTGACAGTTCGAAAATCTTTATCAATACCATTCCCGAAACCGAATACCTGAAATTTGTATACCTGGAGAACACCAAAGTGGAAGACCTGCGTGAAAATTTTGACCAAACAGGGTATTATGCAGTATTGTATATTGCACATATTGTGGCCAGTACGCCAAGCGCAGTACAACTGCTAAGCACAAAGCAGGTAAGCCTGAACATACGCATGCATATTGCCAATGCCCTTGAAAAGGAAATTGAAAGGCAGAAACTGAAAACCTACGAGATAAACAACCTGGACGATATCCTCACGGCCATAAAAACCCGTATCAATATACGCACAATAGTGTGGAAGGGAGATACCGAAAAGGAAAGTTACTCTGAGGTGGCCATGATTGTGGGTTATGTGAGCGGATTCCTTATCTACATGTTTATATTCATGTTCGGCAGCCTGGTGATGCGTGGTGTGATTGAGGAGAAATCCAGCAGGGTGGTTGAAATCATCGTATCATCGGTAAAACCTTTCCAGTTGCTCATGGGTAAAATTGTAGGTATTGGCATGGTTGGCCTCACCCAGTTCCTGCTTTGGATAGTGTTTACATTCATTCTCATTACCATTGGCACACAGGTGTTTTTCCCCAACCTGAAAACACCTGCATCAGACAAGGTCACAGTGGAAAGCGTAATGCAAACCAGCAGCACCCTGCAACAAATGCAGCCAAGCGAAGAGGAATACAACCGCATGCAATCCATGCTCCGCTCTGTAACCGACATAAATTTCTTTGTATTGCTGGGCTCCTTCCTTTTCTTTTTCCTGGGAGGGTACCTGCTTTATTCCTCCCTGTTTGCAGCCATAGGTTCGGCGGTGGATAATGAGGCTGATACCCAGCAGTTCATGTTTCCCATTACCATACCGCTTATACTGGCAATCATCGTAATGATGAATGCCATTCAAAACCCCGAAGGGCATCTGGCATTTTGGTTTTCCATGATACCCCTCACCTCTCCCGTGATTATGATGGTAAGAATTCCCTTTGGAGTGCCATACTGGGAGTTAGCTCTCTCCATAAGTATTCTCATAGCAACTTTCATTTTTACCACCTGGCTGGCCGGGAAAATTTACCGTACCGGAATTCTTATGTATGGAAAGAAAGTGACCTACAAGGAGTTATGGAAGTGGCTGAGATACAGCAATTAAAACAATAAGGGAGGCAATTGCTTCCCTTTTTTATCTCAATTAGGGAGAAATGTTAATTCAAAGGCAAAACTATGAGCAGAAAAAAATCCAAAATTAATTTCTGATTTTTGCTCAATTCATCCTGATTTGCACCATATTTGTAATACAAAGTATAAACAATTGTGATTATGCGACTTGCCGTAATTGATATGGGTACAAATACTTTCAACATGCTGATTGCTGAAGCCGGTGAGGGTGAAAGTTATACCATAGTCTGCTCCGGCAAGGAAGCCGTAAAACTGGGAGAGGGAGGAATAAACAAAAGGGTAATCGCCCCGGCTGCTTATGAAAGAGGATTGGCAGCAATGGCACGGCTCAGCAATCTGTTGAATGAGTACAAGGCCGAATATGTTTTCGCATTTGCTACTTCGGCGATACGATCGGCAGAAAACGGCCTTCAGTTCATTGAAGAAGTGAACGAAAAATTTGGTATCCCCGTTGAGTTGATTTCAGGCGACCGTGAAGCCGAATTAATATACTATGGCGTAAGACAGGCCGGTGACCTGGGAACCAGTAATTCGCTTATTCTTGATATAGGCGGAGGTAGCAATGAACTGATCATAGCCAATAGAAATACCATCTTCTGGAAGGAAAGTTTTCCCATGGGAATAGCCAGGCTTTTTGAAAGATTCAATCCCTCCGATCCCATCAAAAGCAATGAAATTCAAGCCATTGAAGATTATGTGGAAGAAAATCTTTCCTCCTTCTTTATGGCTGTACTTGA
The DNA here is from genome assembly GCA_037446695.1 of Bacteroidota bacterium. GTDB lineage: Bacteria > Bacteroidota > Bacteroidia > Bacteroidales > PUMT01 > JBBIHY01. The sequence goes on along the minus strand of JBBIHY010000001.1, from coordinate 269,388 downwards.
ACACAAACCCGTTAGACTCATAGGCGCTTCCGGTTCTTTTGACACTTTCAGAGCGCTTATAAACTCAGAAAATGGAACGGGAACCTACGACAAAATGAATCCCCCCTGTTTTGACATTCATCTGAAAGATTTCTACAGTTTACATCACAGACTCCTCAAGGCAACTCGCGAAGAAAGAATCAATATGAAGGGAATGGAGCCTGTGCGTGTGGAAATGATCGTAATTGCCTCCGTCTTTGTAAATTTTTTACTGCAGAAAACCAGGCTCAAACAAATGGTTCAATGCAGTTATTCACTCAAAGAAGGCGCTCTTGACCGCATTATTAAAAACCAGCTTTCTTTTGCCTGAAATATAATCTAACCCTAAATGTCACATATACTAGTAATTGACGACGAGAAAAGTATCCGCAATACCCTCAGGGAGGTTCTTGTATACGAAAACCACAGCGTAGATTTAGCTTCGGACGGTGAGGAGGGAATCGAACTGTTTAAAGCCAATAAATACGATATAGTTCTGTGCGATATCAAAATGCCAAAAATGGATGGTATTGAGGTAATTGAGCACATTTTTGAGATAAGCAATGATGTTCCGGTAGTTATGATTTCCGGACACGGAAATATTGATACTGCAGTAGAAGCAATAAAGAAGGGAGCCTTTGATTTTATTGAAAAACCTCTCGACCTAAACAGGCTGCTCATTACAATGAGGAATGCCCTGGATAAGTCAAACCTGATTACTGAAACCAAAGTCCTTAAGAAAAAAGTTTCCAAAACATGGGATATGGTTGGTAACTCCCCTTCCATAATAAAGGTAAAGGAGATGATTGAACGGGTTGCCCCAACAGATGCAAGGGTATTGATAACAGGCTCCAACGGGACCGGCAAGGAGCTGGTTGCCAGATGGTTGCACGAAAAGAGCAACCGTAGTCCCTTTCCATTTGTGGAAGTGAATTGTGCCGCCATTCCTTCGGAATTGATTGAAAGTGAGTTGTTCGGGCACGAAAAAGGTTCCTTTACTTCGGCCATAAAGGACCGGAAAGGGAAATTTGAACAGGCCGATAAAGGAACTATCTTTCTTGATGAAATTGGTGATATGAGCCTTTCGGCACAGGCCAAAGTGTTAAGAGCCCTGCAGGAAAACAAAATAAACCGGGTGGGAAGCGACAAGGATATTAAAGTAGATGTGAGGGTGATTGCAGCAACCAATAAGGACATGAAGAAGGAGATTGAAGCCAACCGGTTCAGGGAAGACCTGTACCACAGGCTGAGTGTAATCCTGGTGCATGTGCCAACCCTTAACGAGAGACTGGAGGATATTCCACTGCTGGCGGAGCACTTTATCGGCCAGATTTGCCAGGAATACGGTATGCCCCTGAGAACCATAACAGAGGATGCCATCGAGGAACTGAAAAAAATCAACTGGACCGGAAATATACGGGAGTTCAGGAATGTGATTGAACGGTTGATTATTCTGTGTGACAAGGAAATTACCAGGAATGATGTTGTAGCCTATTCACAGCCAATCTCCAGGTGAAAAATCAAATCCATGAGAACTGAAAAGGATTTTCTCGGTGAAAAACAAATCCCTTCTGATGCCCTTTATGGCATTCATTCTTCACGTGCTTTGGAGAATTTTCCTGCACAATTTCCTTTTCCTATAGAATGGTATATGGCTGTTGGCCTGACCAAACTGGCCTGTTACAGAACCTACCGGCTCTTTAAGGAATCTGTGCTTTCCAAATACAAAAAAGAGGTATTGCCAATTTCCTTCCTAAATGATGAGGTATTGGAAGCACTGGTATCTACTGCCGTTGAAGTTTCAGAGGGGAAATACTTTGAAAATTTTATCGTTCCCGGTGTGCAGGGTGGTGCAGGAACCAGCATCAATATGAATGTGAATGAAATTATCACCAATGTTGCCCTTAAGAAACTTGGCAATAAACCCGGTGATTATGAGTTGGTTGATCCCATAGAACATGCCAATATATATCAGTCCACCAACGATGTTATTCCAACCTCACTGAAGATTGCTGCCATTCGACTCTTTGTTGAACTGGAAGAACAAATCAACCATATGCGTTTTCGACTTGAGGAACTGGAAAAAAACCACAGGCATGATTTAAGAATCGCCTACACACAAATGCAGCAGGCAGTTCCCTCTTCATGGTCTATGCTTTTCAGCGCCTACAATGAAGCTTTGTCGCGCGACTGGTGGAGGGTATCGAAGTGCTTTGAACGAATTAAGGTGGTCAATATGGGAGGTAGTGCTGTTGGGACGGGCATTACCCTGCCCAGATTTTTCATCATGGAGGTTGTGCCTGAATTACAAAAATTAAGCGGACTTCCGATTACCCGAAGTGAAAACCTGCACGATGCCACCAGCAACCTGGACTCCTTTGTAGAGGTTCATGCCACGCTCAAAGCCCATGCCGTTAACCTGGAGAAAATGGTTTCGGACCTCAGGCTGCTTGCTTCAGACCTTTCAGGAAGCAATGAAATATCCATTCCACAGCGGCAGGTTGGCAGCTCAATTATGCCGGCCAAGGTCAACCCAGTGATCCCCGAATATGTGGTGAGTATTGCTCATAAAGTATACAGCAATGACCAATTAATAACCTCGCTAAGCGCACAGGGCTGCCTTGATCTCAATGCCTACATACCCTTAATTGGGCATGCATTGCTTGAAAGTATCAGGCTGCTCATAAGTGCCAACCATAGCCTGAAAAAAGGTTTTTTCAGCGGTCTGCATGTTTGTACAAAAGCCTCCGCCGAAAGACTTTTCAGCAGCCCGGCTGTTACAACTGCCCTTGTGCCTTTTATTGGTTACAATAAGGCATCCTCCCTGGCGAAAGCCATGAAGGAAAAAAATATTTCGATTTTTGAAGCCAACAAGTCTTTAAAACTTATTGATGAGAAAAAACTGGCTGATTTACTGGAGCCTCATAATTTGCTAAAACTGGGATTTTCCGTGAATGATTTAAAGGATTGATCTCATTTAAAAAATAAAACCATGCCAAACAGAAATGTTTTGCTTCCCAACGCCGTTATTTTCTTAATTCTTGCCGGGCTTATTTTCACGATCTTTAATATCAAGGTTTGGAAACAGGAAGGCAAAGTCATTAATTGGGATGTACTGGAGTACTATTCCTATCTCCCTGCAGTCGTTATTCATAACGACATCTCCCTGAAATTTACGGAAAAGTATCCGGCCCGTTTTTCGAAAAAATTCTGGCCGCACCGTGCTCCCAATAACGCCCTGGTGCTGAAAATGACCATGGGTATGTCCATTCTTTACTCCCCGTTTTTCATACTGGCGCATTATTACGCCCTTTTTACAAAAGATTTTGCAGCAGATGGATTTACTATCCCCTACCAACTGGCATTAATATTCAGTAGTGTTTTTTATATCTTTCTGGGCCTGCTTTTTTTACGAAACACGCTGCTGAAATATTTTACACCCATTGTTACCTCCGTTTCACTACTCCTGATAGCAGGAGGAACCAATCTTTATTATTATTCCGCTTTTGAGGGGGCTATGTCGCATTCCTTCAGTTTTTTTCTTTTTTCGGCATTTTTGTTTTTCACCCTTAGCTGGCACAGGAAAATCACCCTTAAAAAATCGTTTTACCTTGGCATCATCATCGGCCTGATTACCCTCATTCGTCCCTCAAATATTGTAATTGTGATTTTCTTCCTTCTTTTTGGAATAACCAACTGGAAAAGCATGAAGAACAAGGTTCTTACCTTTCTGGATGCCCACAGGCACCTGATTTTTATGAGTGTAATCGCTTTTTTTGTTTGGGTGCCACAACTCATGTACTGGAAACATATAACCAATGAATGGTTTTACTATTCCTACGGAGAACAGGGTTTTTTCTTCAATAATCCACAAATAATCAACGGGCTTTTTAGTTTTCGTAAAGGATGGTTTATTTACACCCCGCTGATGTTACTGGCGGTGAGCGCCATTTTTTTGCACCTGAGGTATTTGAAGGACTTCTTTATGCCACTTTTTATATTCACAATAGTAAATGTATATGTAGTATTATCGTGGTGGTGCTGGTGGTACGGTGGAAGTTTCGGTTTAAGGGCATTTATTGATTCCTATGCTATTCTTGCAGTGCCTCTTGCCCTTTTAATCAGGCTAATGCTCAACCTGAAAATCTTTCCACGGATTGCTTCTCTGGTACTCTTATCATTGTTTGTCCTGCTTAACGTGTTTCAGTCTTATCAGTACTATTACGGAGCCATTCACTGGGATTCCATGACCAAGGAAGCCTACCTGGATTCCTTTGGAAGAAGAAAACCCAGCGAAAAGTTCAGGGTATTAATCAAAGCCCCTGACTACGAGAAGGCGTTGAGGGGAGAAAAGGAATATCACTATAACTAGGGGGGGTAGAGCAATCACAGCTTTTCAGTAATTAAAATAAATCATTCCAAAAATTTCCTTTATCGGAACCTGAAAATACTAATCGTCCACAGCTACTTTGTGCTCCTGATTCTCAATTCTATGAAAAAGGTACACCTTAAAATCATCCCCTTTCAATGTTTTAAAAGGTGCTTTGGGTTCAAAAACGTTCAGGAGTTCCAGTCCCGGATCGTTCATGAGTCTGTCCAGAGGCATGCGTCCCTCATTGGGTCCAAATTGGGAATCCCACTGCACCACACTTCCAACAGGAATTTCGCGGGAAGGGTATTCAACATCGGGTAATTTTTCAAAAGCTATTTCACGGTCAAAGGGATCGCGTTCAAGGAAATGAATAAAAAACAAGTGGTAATAATATATCTTTCCGTAATAATAATCGGTTCCTTTTAACCATGTTGCAGCCTCTTTGACTGTTTTTTCGTCATCCCCCAATGGATAATCACGGTATTTTTTCAGGGGATAAAATACAATCAATGCCAGTAGTCCCAGTGATACAATGGACTTAAGAATCAAAGGAAACCTTAATACGGTTGTAAATGAATTATAGCCTTTTAACCCAAGCAATGCTGCCAGGGGTATCACACCTGCGATGACCCTCACAAGCCCCAGTGAGCCCCCCAACCCTCTCCACCATGCATAGGAATGAGCTGCCAGGTAAATAATGAATGCACCACCTATCAATAATAAAAAGAGTTGGTTCCTTTTGCGATCGTTTGGAATTTTCTGGCCCATGGATTCAATTCCAAGGAAAACCATCCCAGGGATCATAAGTAAGGCTATAGGTAACCCGGTTGTTTGGTTGCTCGATCTGATAAAGTGCAACAAATCCCCGCTGCCGTAAATGTCTTTTGCCCCGGTATAGGGATTCTGATGAATGAGCCATAAAAAATCACCATAATGGAAAAATCCTGCCACACTGTAAATCAATGACCCTGTAAAAAGAAAAAGGATGGGAAGAAATTTTCGCACATAAAAGAAGGAAAGAAAAAAAAGGGGCAAAATAAAAACACCCTCGGTGCGTGTAAAGGGCAAAAAAGAGACTATTATGGCAGACCAGAAATAACTGCGATTGAAAAAGAGGTATATGGAAAAAATAAGCACAAAGGAAAACAAAATCTCGGTAAGACCAGTAGGTATAAGCACAAAGTATATTGGGGAAAACAGGATAAAGAATACCGCCATCAGGGAATTTTTCAGTTCCAGTTTTTTTGCTGTTAGCCAGGTAAACAAAGCGGCAAGCAAACCCGCAGTAATATTAAAAAAACGTATACCGGTGAATCCAAACTGTGCAAAGGGAGAACTCAGAAATGTAAAAAGGGGCTTGCCCCAGTGATCAAGAAAAAGGTACGGGTAATTGAAACTATAACGGGATATCCGGTAATGAGCAATATTATCGGCCCCGCCGTAAAATCCCTCCCAGGTAATGGCAAAATAACCAAACAAACCTGCCAGAAGCAAAAGGAGCAAAACCAGCATGTTTCTTTCAAGCGTTCTGTACATTTTTCTAATTAATGAGGTATCTTCTGCAAAAAAGATTGTATTTCAGAATGCAATAGATGGCTCTGAATCCGTCTTTCCAGTTAATCTTCTTGCCTTCAGCATAGGTTCTCCCGTAATAGGAAATGCACACCTCATAAATGCGTATTTCCTTTATCCTGGATATTTTAGCAGTCACTTCCGGTTCAAATCCAAAACGTTTTTCCTTCAGGTAAATATTCTTAATAATGTCAGCCCTGAATAATTTGTAGCAGGTCTCCATATCGGTTAGATTCAGGTTGGTAAACAGGTTAGAAAGCCAGGTAAGAAACCTGTTTCCAATGGTATGCCAGAAAAACAAAACTCTGTGGGGTTTTGAGCCCATAAACCTGGAACCATATACCACATCGGCAAAACCTTCCAATATGGGCTTCAGAAGCACATGATATTCACTGGGATCATATTCCAAATCGGCATCCTGGATGACAATAAAATCGCCTGTGGCCTCCTTTATTCCCCTGTGCAGGGCTGCCCCTTTCCCCATGTTGCGTGGCTGGTGAAACAGCTGTAAATTCACCGGGTTATTTTTGGCGAATTTCTCCACCAGTGCAGATGTATTATCCCCGGAACAGTCGTTCACCACAATTATCTCCTTTTCAATTTCGTCCAGTTGAACTCCGGCCACTTTACTCAGCAGGGAAAGAATGGTTTTTTCTTCATTGAAGGCAGGAATGACAATGGAGAGTTTAAAAGGCATGGGATTTCGAATCTTTCAGGGAACGAATGTAGTATTTATTTGCCTTAAATAAAACTTCAGAACAGGCTATCGGCAGTGAACCTGAACAAAAAATGAAAAAACCTCAACGGGCATAAATATTCTGGTCTTCATTGTTAGAAATTGTAAGAATATTTTCCTCTTTTGCAACAGTTTTTCTTCTTAAGGGTGAAGATGCCGGGCCATTGAGGACAGAACCTGCAGCGGAGAATACTGATCCGTGAAATGGGCAGGTAAAAGTATTATTGAAACTCAGGTATGAAACTGTAATTCCCTGGTGTGTACAAGTGCCTGACAAAGTCACATAACCCGAAGTTGTATTGGCGATAATTATACCACTGGTTAAAACAAACCCATCTGCATTGTTTAAAGCCGGAAAGGTAGGCTGTCCCGGGTCAATCATCAGGTTTCCACCCGGAGGAATACTGCCGCCGGGACTTCCGGTTTCTTCTTCTTTCTCGCATGATGAATTCTACAGGGGAATAACCAGTAAAATACCTGCTGATAAGCTGTTTTTCAGGAAAATTCTTCTTTCCGTGATTGTGGTTTTTTCCTATTTCAAATAATATGATTATCCACTAATGTTCCATAATTATTTTATTTGTATACAAATTATTGAAAATGAAATTTATAGATTTTGTCAAAGAGTATCCTGATGAAGAAAGCTGCATACTTCATTTCAGGAAAGTAAAAGAGAAAAAAGGCATTTTTTGCGCACGATGCGGTCATACTTCGCACTATTGGATAAGGCTCACAGGTCACACGACTGCAAGAAGTGTGGCTACCGAACTACGTTGCGGAGCGGAACAGTAATGGAGTCCTCAAAACTGCCTTTTCATTACTGGCTATACACAATCTACCTAATGTCTATGACCAAGAAGGGTATTTCAGCCAAAGATGTGCAACGCCCAACTGGGCTATAACCGTTATGAGCTCATATGGGCGAGGATGCATAAAATCAGAGCCATCATGGGGATAAGGGATGACCAGTACGATATGGAAGGCGTAGTGGAGCTGGATGATGCAATCTTCAAAACGCACAGCGACGATTCCTCTGATGAACCCACCAGGCGTGGCCGTGGGAGCCAGGAGCAAAGCACGGTGCTGGTTATGGCCAAAGTTGACCCCAGGAGAGGGCGACCGAAGAAACACAAAAAGCCATCCGCCTTTCGGTAGGTCAGAATGGTTGCCATTCCCAACTCCTAAGCCACCACCATAAACTATACCCTCTCGGCGTACGCAACCCCCGTTGTCACCATTAAGAGCTATGGCTGGCGAGGGTTAAGCCGGATTAAAGAGGTGAGCGCAAAGCACATAAAAAAGATTGTTCCACCGAAAGAGGCATCCAGGGCTCTGCCGTGGGTTCATACGATGATAAGTAATGCGAAGTTGGCTCTGCCTGGTATAAACCATCAAACAAAGAACGAATACCTACAAAACTACTTGGACGAATTTTGCTCTAAAACAAATAGACGATATTTTAGAGTGAACCTGTTTGATAGACTTCTAGTTGAAGATACTTGGTATGGAAAATTTAGGTACAATTACGGATAATCATATAACAAAAAAAGCTGTTTCCCCCAATGAATTCGTCATATAGGATAGATTCCAGCGTTAAAAAAACATTAAATTTACAATTCAATATACATCTTATGAGCAGGGGAAAAGACAGCAAACCGCATATAGGTATTTTTGGACGCAGGAACAATGGCAAAAGTTCACTCATCAATGTGCTTGCAGGGCAGGAAATAGCCATTGTCTCTGAAATTCCCGGAACCACCACCGATCCTGTGAAAAAATCCCTTGAGATTACCGGCTTTGGCCCGGTTATCCTCATAGACACAGCTGGTATTGATGACCATGGTGTTCTTGGAGAGAAACGGATTCGAAAATCCCTGGATGCTATTAACCAGTCGGACCTGGCAATACTTGTTATTGCTGCCAACCGTTTTGATGATTTTGAACGCGACCTGGTAAAGAAATTCCACGAGACCGATACACCGTTTATCATTCTTCACAATAAGAGTGATCTGCTGCCGCCCAATCCAGAAACCGCCAGAATGATAAAAAGAGAAACCGGCAAAGACCTGCTTACTTTTTCTGCAAAATATCCACAGAACCTGGAGGACCTATTACAACTGATTCAGAAAACCATTCCGGAAGCTTCCTATAAAACCCCCTCGCTGATTGGTGACCTGCTTTCGTATGGAGATATTGTTCTGCTGATAACCCCCATTGATGTACAGGCTCCGGCAGGAAGGCTCATACTGCCGCAGGTGCAAGCCATTCGCGACATCTTGGACAATGACTGCGTGGCCATTGTTCTGAAGGAAAAGGAAGTGGATGCCTTTTTGCGAAAAACCAAAATCAAGCCCAAACTGGCCATAACCGACAGCCAGATTTTTACAAAGGCCGATGCTTCGATTCCAAGGGACATCCCCCTTACCAGTTTCAGCATCATCCTGGCACGATTCAAGGGGGATTTTGATAGCTATTTGAAGGGAACACCAAAAATTTCGGAATTGAAGGACGGCGACAAAGTTTTGATACTGGAATCCTGCACACACCATGTTTCCTGTGACGATATTGGTAGGATCAAAATCCCCAGGTGGATCTCAAATTTCACAGGAAAGAAACTTAATTTTGAGGTTGTGACAGGACTGGACCGGCTCCCGTGTAATATGAAGGATTATGCCCTGCTGGTGCAGTGCGGAGGATGTGTAATTACACGCAAGCAGATATACAACCGCCTGCGACCCGCCATTGAAGCCGGTGTCCCAGTGACAAACTACGGTATGGCCATTGCCTATGTGCAGGGTATCTATGAAAGAGCCATCGCTCCTTTCACCAGAGGAAAGATTTCTTCGGAGAGTTATTTATAGTTAATAAAATTAGCTGGCCCTTCAGCTCATAACCAAAATCAATCAGAATTCCTTCAAAAACTCCTCAGCGCTGATTACCCTGGCGTAGGCTGTGAGTGCACTCAGGGTGGCCAGGTGAACATCTCTGGCTTTTATAATTTCCCCTCCAAAACGCACATCTCTTGTAGCACACGCATCGTGAATCACGGTACATGAAAAACCATAATCGGCAGCAGCCCTGGTGGCTGCTTCCAGGCACATATGGGTCATCATACCCATGATTACCAGTTTTTTAATGCCTTTCTGCTGCAGGTATTCCAATAAATCGGTCTCACGGAAAGAATTGACAAAGCGTTTCACTATCACCTTCTCACCATCAACAGGTTCAACATTTTCGTGAATGTCACCCCCGGTGTGATGCATCACATGGATCACGGGCAGGGCCCTGCTGCGAAAATTCTCCAATGTCCTTTTGGCTACAAGGCTGGCTTCCTGTGCTCCTTCCAGCGGGCCACGGCCGGTTTCAAAGTAAAACTCCTGAATGTCTATGATTAAAAGAGCCACAGGTTCATCTGCAGAAGAAAAGGTTCCCTCTGCCCTCCCCGTTGAGACAGAAAGCAAAAAGCAGGACAAAATAAAACTGGTTATGTATTTCATGGATTATATATTTATTTGATATGCTGAATCTAATGCAATCTTTATCACAAATTGCCTGCCATTCAGGCACCCGGTTTAAATCAATCTTATGTACTTAAACGAACTAAAGTTATTAAATTTGAATTTAAAACTGAAAATAAATGAAGGGTTGAATTTCTGCTGTTTGAAACTGGTAAATGAACAACAGCAATAATAAAATAACAAGTAGTTTAATCACTACATTCATCCTGATAAATACTCCCCGATAAAGTTCCTTCATGCGATCTGGCAGCCAGTGAATGACAAATCCTGCCAGCATGAGGGTAAAAATTCCGATGTAAGCCTTTAACATGGCAACTACCTGCTGAAACCCAAAATAATTGAATATCTGACCAAACATGTGCCCGGCATGCTCAAAATCGGGCGCCCTGAAAAATATCCAGGCAAGGGTAACAAAGTGAAAAGTGAAAAAAAGGGAGAGGATTTTGATTAACCTTCGTGGATAATACCTGCCACCTATCCAGGAGCTGTTTTTCCATAGGGCATTCCATCCCTTGTGTATGGCAAGGCCAAGGCCGTGAATTCCTCCCCAGATAACATATCGTAGGCTGGCACCGTGCCATAGTCCGCCCAGCAGCATGGTGATAAAAAGGTGCAAATAAGTTCGTGACACACCCTTGCGGTTTCCGCCAAGGGGTATATACAGGTAATCGCGCAACCAGGATGAAAGGGATATATGCCAGCGCCGCCAGAAGTCGGTAATGCTGGTTGCCTTGTACGGTGAATTGAAATTAATGGGCAATCGGAATCCAAGCAATAATGCAACACCTATGGCTATGTCGGTATAGCCTGAGAAATCGCAGTAAATCTGTATAGAATATCCATACACAGCCATCAGGTTTTCGAAACCGGTATAAGCAAGTGGATTTTCAAATACCCTGTCAACAAAATTTACCGAGATGTAATCGGATATTACCATCTTTTTCACCAGTCCGTTAAGAATTAGAAACACGGCATGCCAGGCTTCTCTCCAGAGTAGCTTGTATTTCTGGTAAATCTGCGGCACAAATTCAGCGGCACGAACAATGGGACCTGCAACAAGCTGTGGAAAGAAAGACACATAAAAGCCAAAATCAATAATATTTGTCACCGGTTTTATCTTATTCCGGTATACATCCACTGTATAACTGATTGTCTGGAAGGTATAAAAAGAAATACCCACAGGAAGTATTATCCTGTTTACACTGAAATCAGATCCTGTTAACTGGTTGCTCCAGTGAGCAAGAAAATCGAATACATGGAACTCCCATCCGGTAAGGCAATTAATGCTGTCAGCAATAAAATATGAGTATTTGAAATAAGAAAGTAAAGACAGGTTGATAATAACGCTTAAGGAGACAAAGGTTTTTTGCCAGAACCTTTTGTATACGCCATAAATTGCCTGTCCTAGGAAGAAATCTGTAATGGTTGAAAAAACAAGCAGGAAGAAAAAGTACCCTCCCGAAAGGTAATAGAAGTACAAACTTACCAGAAATAGGTAAGTGCATCTTAAAACTCTGCCACGGTAAACAATAAAATAACCCAGCAGGATGAAAAAAAAGAACAACCAGAAAATCAACCTGGTAAACAACATAGGAGATTGTTCAGAATAGGTTAGTATTTTGGGTAAAAATTCCATGACTGATTTATGGTGTATCCTGCTTTTTCAGGTTTTCAAAATTCTCATATTCGCTTATAAGGGCATTCCAGAACATTTGTCCTATGAGCCTGCTGCCCTGGTAACTGAAATGCGTAAAATCCTTTTGGGCAAGTGGTGGATCGGCGAATGCCCATGCTGCCATGGAATTCTCACCACCCATGGCCTCGTATGTATCCCAGAATCCGCAACCGGCAGCAAAAGCTGCATTTTTCTGTGCATCACGGATCAGTTCAATATTCGGATAACTGCGGTACACTCCATCGGCCATCATAGACATATCGGAAACGCCCAGCACAATGACTGGTACTCCGGGGTTGATTTTCTTTAACAGTTGTAATTGCCTGCGAAGTGAGACTTCATAGTATGTGTAATCACTCACAATGTGCGGTACTACATTTACCCCAAACTGCAGCAGAATCAGACCTGTGTTGCATTCACCAAACATTTTTCGCAGAAAGGCAGTATCACTTTGAGTGAATTCCAGACCACTACTACCCCTAAGCGGAATATTATCTACTGCCACACCCCAGCTATCATCGAGTGCAATGGCATATATATCAGGGCTATGCCTGCCTTTCATTTTCACGGTAAAACCTGCCACCGGATCCCTCCATGCATACTGCATCACCTTAAGATTATTTTCCGGAGGAAAAATATCCGCTTCCAGCACCTTGTTGTTTATGCTGAGTTCCACATAGAGAGGAGACTCGTGGTACCCAAAGAAAATTACTGCCCTTCGAAATCTCCTGGTGGAAGCATATCCGGCTGCACGCGCCTGTATGGAAAAACTTGCTTCAGGCTCACTTTCATCCAACTCCCCCGGCATGGTATACCTTGCAACTGAAAACAAAAGACCCCATCGATTGTGTAACAATTCACTAGGCTGAAAGGAATACCGGTTCCAGTTTCCCGAATAATTTAACCTGTAACTGGTATGTTGCCGCATTGGGGGTACAATGGAAATCAGTCCCGGTCCCATGCCTCCGAATTTGTTCTGCATCTGGTTCCTCAGTTCAGCTGTTATCCTGTCACCTTCAATCTGAGAATCTCCGTAGTGAAGCACACGCAAAACCATTCTGTTATTCTGTAACCCCGACAGTTTTGAGAAAAAATGATGTAAGTTCTGCAAAAAGCCACTGCCATACTGAATCCTGAAAACACTTGCCCTGAGCTTGCCAGCATCAGTATAAGGTATCACAGGAATTTCAAACTTAAGGGTGTCCGGTCTTCCAGGGAAGAACTCTTCTACCTGTTCAGGATGCAGAGGCTGGAAATGAGAAAAATCCTTTTCGATCTTAGCCAATAATACCGGTTGAGATGATTGAAGACCTTCTCTGCGAAGGTCATTCATTAGCTGACTGTATTGAGGTATCCTTAATGTAAAGTTGAACCCAGGATCGAGAACTGGCGGCAGGAAATAAGCAGCAATGAACAGAATGACAAGAATACTGAGCAAATAAAGAAACAATCGAAAAGGGGAAGTATACCTGTCTTTCATCCGTAATTAATTTTTTGATTAAGGCCGGATGCCTGCCTGCCGGCGGGCAGGGAACTCCATGTTTGCTATTTTCATTAATGTTTGTGTTTATTCACAAACATGTTCGTTTCATCTGAGATAAAGGTATTACCTACCCTGACAGCACAGGAAAGGGTTTATCCCTCCTTCGGCATAATCTTCAGTTGCTGTCCCGGATATATCCTGTTCGCGTTGGATAGGTTATTCAGTCGTAAAATATCGTCTTGCGACACACCTGGGAACTTTCTCGAAATTTCCCAAAGGGTATCTCCCTGCCGCACGCGGTAATAAATATAGTCTCCGGTATATGCTTCAGTGGCTGTCTGCGCACCTGATGAGGATGTGCGATTTATTGAAAGTGTATATCCCCTTCGCACGAATTCCTGTTTTTCTGAGAAACTCATATTGTTCACCTCCCTGAAAACATCAGCTCTTCCGGAAGGTACGTAAACTACCAGCCTCTGATTTACCCTTATCAGGTTTCCGGTAATATTGTTCCAATATCGTAAATCGGCTATTCTTACACGGTACCATTCGGCAATATGACCGAGGTTATCGCCCGATTTCACTGTATAGGTAAGTCTGATGTGTCCTGCGGGGGTGTCGGCGGTAAAAGTAGCCCTGGAAGGGGCGATGGTCATCATCTCCGGGTTAAAGAATTCATTTGACCTGTAGGCATAAATGGAGTCTTCCAGATCAATAAACGGACCAACAAACTCCATTGGGAGGGCCAGGGCAAAATTCTGGCTGTTACCGGGAATAATATCCCTGCGATACTGCGGATTGATATCCCTGAGCAATTGCAAATCTACTCCCAGCACCCCGGCTACCTGAGAAAGGTGTAATTGTCTGTTCACCCTAATGGTATCAGTGAACAAAGGCATGTTGATTGTACGTGGGGACAAATTATGCTCATTATAAAAGTGCATGGCATAGGTAGCAGCAATGTAGGCAGGCACATATCCCCTTGTTTCTCGGGGAAGAAAGTAATAAATGTCCCAGTAATTTCTTTTACCTCCTGCCCGTCTGATGGCTTTGTTAACATTTCCCGGCCCGCAGTTATAGGCTGCAATTGCCAGGGTCCAGTCATTATAAATATTATAGAGATCCTTGAGGTACATGGCTGCGGCATGTGTGGCACGCACCGGGTCGCGCCTTTCATCAACAAAGGAATTCATAGTGAGTCCATACATACGGGCTGTACCATACATAAACTGCCAGATACCGGTTGCCCCTGCCCTGGAAACTGCGCGCGGGTTAAGGGCCGATTCAACAACCGCAAGATATTTCAGTTCTGTGGGCATGTTATACATGTCAAGAATCTCTTCAAAAATAGGAAAATAATAATCCGTGAGTCCCAGCATTATCTCCATCTGGTTGCGTTTACGCTTGGTATAAACATCAATGTAGTTTTTTACAATGCGGTTGTACGACAGGTCAAATACTGTAGGAATACGACTGAGACGGTCGAGATATACTGAGTCAGAGAAATCAGGGTAACTCTCCACCGGTTCGGCCGGCCTGCGGGCGGTATTTGCATCTATCGATTGTCTTACATACCAGAGGTTAAGCAGGCTATCCAGGTTGCTTTCAAAATTAAAATCCACCGGTTCTGACCTGAGAATCACAATGGTGTCTTTTTCAGGACTATAATTTGAAGCACTTAATGTTACAAAGGAAATAAACAGGGTAATTATAAGTAAACCAATGGCTTTCATTTTTTTAAAATTTTCCGAAATATAAAAAACAAATCATGAAATTTTTACAAAAGAATTTCAATATTGATAAATAAACTTCAATTACAATTGGAAAGTATACCGAATCCTAGAATTTAATGCTCCAGCGAAGTCCTATGGTATTCTGGTTTTGGTAAAAAGATTCCGCCAGAAATGGTTCTCCGGCTGGTTCCAGGCGAAAAGACAGGTCTTCGCTTACATTAAAATTAAGAAAGTGAGCATCTACTGTGGCGTCGATAATGTTGAGGGCATAAAAGGCGAACATGAAAATGATGGACTGGTCACGCTGTCGTCTGTAAAAGTCCTTGAATGAGGTGAGAATTTCAGGCGTGTAGCGGGGATCATCGGCAAATTCATCAATTGTAACAGGGTTTCCGTCTGTCCTGTAATGAAAAGCAGTGCGGTACCTCACATAACCTTTGTCATAAAAAACCACCATAGCTCCCAGTCCGGTAAAACCCCCATAAATAATTGGTATCTTCCAGTACTTACCGTTATAGGCCTGCCCAAGCCCTGGTAGTACAGCAGAGTACATACTTGCTTTATGCGGAATCACCTTTTTCCTGATGGGCGAATCGGGCTGAATCACAACACTGGTTTCCTGTGCAAGGCCATAAACAAGGGAAGAAAACAGCAGACAAATGGCAAAAGCCGGACGGATCATCCGGCTTCTATATTCATCGTGTGTTTTACCCTTTCTCATCAGGAGCAAAACGGTAAAATCAGGAGTTTAGTTTGTCGAGTACCCCTATAATTCTGTCCAAATCATCGTTTGAACTGAACGGGATCACAATCTTTCCTTTTCCGGCGGGGTTGCGCATAAATTCCACCTTTGCCCCAAAATATTTTCTCAGGTGATCGCGAAGTGTATTGTACTCCTCATCTGTCATAGGTTTTGAGGCAGTTTTTGCTTTTTGCTCTTCATCGGGCTGGTTTAGTTTTCTAACCAGCTCCTCCACTTGTCGCACGGATAAATCGTCTTTTACGATTTGGTGAAATATGGCTAATTGAGCACCTCCATCTTCTATGTTGATGAGGGTTCGCGCATGACCCATACTGACTTTCTTTTGACGAAGACCCAACTGGATTTCTGCCGGTAGCTTAAGCAATCTCAGGTAATTGGATATGGTGGATCGTTTTTTCCCAACCCTGTCACTCAGGTTTTCCTGGGTAAGATTGCATTCTTCAATAAGTCGCTGGTAACTGATTGCTATTTCAATGGAATCAAGGTCTTCGCGTTGAATGTTTTCCACAAGTGCCATTTCCAGCATTCCCTGGTCATCAGCTGTACGCACAAATGCAGGAATAGAAGTCAGGCCGGCCATTCTGGCAGCACGCAGTCTTCTCTCACCGGTAATTAGCTGATAAGAGCCGTTATCGATCTTTCTGACTGTAATTGGCTGAATAATTCCAAGTTCTTTTATGGAGTTGGCGAGTTCCTGGAGTGAATCCTCCTCAAAGTTCTTCCTTGGCTGAAAGGGGTTGGTCTCAATCCTGTCAATTTCAATTTCAAAAAGGGAATCATCTCCCCTGAAGGTACGCGGTTCATTGTCTTCAATCAGCGCTCCCAATCCACGTCCAAGGGCGTTTTTTCTTGCGTTCATCGAGTATTAATTACGTAATTAAACTATTATCCTAAAACCTTTTCAGTGTTGCTGATCTTGGTCTGGTTATTTTTTTGCAACAGTTCACGTGCGAGGTTCAGGTGGTTAAGAGACCCAGCCGAGTTGGCATCATACATAATCACCGGTTTTCCGAAGCTTGGAGCCTCGCTCAGTTTAATATTCCTTTGAATAATGGTGTCAAAAACCATCTGCTGAAAATGCTTCTTCACCTCCTCCACCACCTGGTTGGATAACCTCAGCCTGGAATCATACATGGTGAGAAGGAATCCTTCAATTTCCAGGTCGGGGTTCAGCCTGTTTTGCACAATTTTAATAGTATTCAACAGTTTCCCGAGTCCTTCCAATGCAAAATATTCGCATTGTACCGGGATGAGAACCGAATTGGCAGCAGTGAGAGAATTCAGGGTTATCAGACCCAGGGAAGGAGAACAGTCAATCAGTATAAAGTCGTACTTGTCATGTATCTGCTCAATTACTTTTTTCATTATCTTCTCCCTGTTGGGCATATTGGTCATCTCAATCTCAGCTCCAACCAGATCAATATGAGATGGTATCAGGTCCAGGCCATCGATTTCGGTATTCAGAATAATCCCGTTGGGATCCACATCATCAATGAGGCATTCATAAATACTGGTCTTGATGTTTCTTAAATCAAAGCCCATCCCCGAAGTGGCATTGGCCTGCGGATCTGCGTCAATAAGCAGTATTTTCTTCTCCAGTACCGCCAGACTTGCTGCCAGGTTAATTGCGGTAGTCGTTTTCCCTACTCCACCCTTCTGATTCGCTAGTGCAATTACTTTTGCCATGTGAGTTCAATTAGTTTTAGTGATTTAACTTGTATTTCAAAACTCCAAAAATAAAACGAAAACCGTATTCCTTCTGCATGGCAATTCTTGTTCTTTTAAACAATCATCCCTGCTTTGTTAACACGTTATTAACAATTTTGAATGTTTATCAACAAACGGGAATTTTCAGTAAAAAAATACCGATTCCTAAAATTTTCCCATATTTGCAAATTATTCACACGGCAAATTTAATCATTAATATTTGTTGCCCTTTAACCCATAAGCGATGGAACTAAAAGAGTGGTTCGTTATTGTTAATCCGATTGCAGGAAGCAGAAAATGTGAAAAGGACTGGCCACATATTCTTGAATTATTAGAGGAATCCCCACTGAGGTTTGATTTTCAGTTAACTGAATACCGTATGCATGCGGTGGAAATTACGCAATCGGCCATTTTAAAGGGGTACAAAAAATTGATCGTGGTTGGAGGAGATGGTACTCTCAATGAGGTGGTTAATGGTGTTTTGTCGCAGCAGATTGTGCCCTCGGAAGAAATAAGTATCGGTATGATTACGGTTGGAACCGGAAATGACTGGGGACGCATGTTTGAAATACCCCACGACTACAAAAAAGCGATTGAGGTTATATTAAGGGAAAAAAAATTCCTGCAGGACGGGGGGATGGTTTCTTACCAGAACAAAAGAGGAGAAAAAAACAGGTATTTTATCAACATTGCAGGTATAGGCTTTGATGCTGCTGTAGTGGAACAGTCCAATGCCATGAAAGACAAAGGCTCCGGTGGCACCTATGCCTATCTGAAGAGTCTCGTTTCAAGCCTGATTAGTTACAAACCAACCCATCTCAGCATTGAAATTGACGGGAAAAAGGTGGAGCAGGATGTTTTCAGTATGAGTGTGGGGATATGCAAATACAATGGTGGCGGTATGATGCGGTTACCTGATGCAGTACCCAATGATGGATTATTCGATGTAACAGTAATCAGGAAAATCAGCCGCAGCAATGTTATCTGGAGTCTTCCCAAACTTTATAACGGGAAAATAGGCACGCATCCAAAAGTATCCACATTCTCAGGAGAAAAGGTGCTGGTAAATTCCAGGCCACCCATACACCTTGAAACCGACGGAGAATTACTTGGCACTACTCCATTGGAATTCAGTATTATTCCACGTGCGCTTAGAATGATTGTAGGAACACAGGATTCTATTTAGGTCTGATTTCTATCTCAAACAGTCTTGGCCAGTATTTGCCGGTAACAAAAAGTCGGTTGTTTTCTTCGTCCCATGCTATTCCATTAAGAACATCCAGTTGCCTGTGGCGGAACTGTGGGGACAATATTCCCGAAAGGTCAATGTAGCCATGAACCTTTCCCGTTTCAGGGCTGAAGATCGCAATATCGTCTGTTCCAAAGATATTTGCATAAACCAATCCGTTAATCATTTCCAGTTCATTCAGGTTAGCCACAGGACCATTATGGTCGTAAATCTCAATACGGCTAATTTCTGTAAAATAGAGAGGATCAAGAAAATAAAGATAGTGAGACCCATCACTCATGAGCAGTTTATTCCCATCTGTGGTCAACCCCCAGCCTTCCGTCTGATAGTAAATCTTATTAATCAGCCTCAGGGTCTCTTTGTCATACACAAAACCCACCCTGTTTTTCCAGGTTATCTGGTAAAGTCTGCCTTCAAAAATGCACAATCCTTCTCCAAACAGCTCCCTGTCAAGTGAAATATTTCGCAACACCTCCGCTGTTTCCAGTTTTACCTTACGCAGGGAGGACTCGCCATACTGGCCGGTAGACTCGTATAAATATCCGTTGGAATAAACAAGTCCCTGTGTAAATGCATTCACATCATGAGGAAAAGAATTAATCACGCGGTAAGTATATAATTGGGGAACAATATCCGATTTGAGGATTATGACTGTTTGAAGGTTGTCTGCAGTACCGTCAGAATAAAATACCTGTGCCCTAAGCGATATCTTTCCAACCCTTGAATTGTTAGAATCCCATGTATAGCTAAGTCCTTCCTTAAGAATCTGCAACTTCTTACCGTCTGCAAAAAACACGACCGAATCAATTTCTTCAGTGGAGCGCTGCGATTCAATTACTAATTCCAGTTTGTCACCTGTTACAAATTCGCTGTCCCTCAATGGTGCAATTATTCTGCTGTCATTTGGAGAAGGAATAACTTCAGAAACAGTGCCCTCATGCTTGTGCTTTGCATCAGTTTGTGAGGAATTTCCGCAACCAGTGAGGAAAATAAAGCCAATGGCAAAATAAAAAATCAATTTTCTGCATTCAACTAATTTCATCATAACAAAAAAAATATTTTTAAAAGGAATGATGCCTGCTTGACGGCAGACAGGGAACACCCATAGTTTGTTCATCCGTGTTTGTGCTTGGGTACTATCATGGGTGTTTCATCCGTAAATTAATTTACTTTTTCCGAAACAGGTTACCAAGTCTTGAGGAAAAACCTTTTCTTTTCATGACCGATCTTAATTGTAAAACTACAGGATCGGTTCCTGCCCGGTTAAGTTCTTCCCAAATTTTAGACCAGCCGGGAAATCCACCAAAGTTTTTATCATCAATGTAAATATCGGCATCAATTTTCCTGCTCACAGAGGGATCAAATTCCTCCCCGGGATAATTTTTGTTCACGGCATAAAACTCAACTCCCCTGCTTTTGCAGAATTCTACAGCCTCGTCGAGATACACGCCTGACCTGTAGGTCCATAAAATTAGCTGATTCCCCTGTTTCTGCATTTCCCTCATGGTTTCAAAAGCGAAAAGCATCTCTTTCCCAATTCCGGGAAAATTATTTTCCACAATGGTACCGTCAAAATCGATTGCAATCCTCATATTTTATTGAATCCTTTATTCAGAAAATGAAACAAAATATCATTCTTTTCTCCTGCCACGAAAATCATACCTTATGGAGAAAATATTGGAATACATGGAAACCCCCTGCTGCCCGAAACTTGTAATGGAATAATCCACAAACAGCCTGTTCAGTCTTACCCCCAGCCCCATTGCTGGTTGAAAGGTCAGGTTTTTTTTGTTATCAAACACAGGTACCTCCTGTAACCTGCCGGCACCCATACGCAGAAAAACCATTCCCATGTAACCCCATTCCAGGCCAATGGCCGGTTCAACACTGGCAAATGCTGTACGAAAAGGAGTTGCCCTTTCCCCGTCAAAGGTAACTATCAGATCCAGTTCCCCCTGCAATGAAAATTTTTCATTGATTTGAAAACGCCGGGCAACTCCCGCAGTGAGACTTGGCAGTGTCAGTTCAAGGTAATTATCCGGAGCCTGGTTAAATACGGAATCACCAATGGTAATTTCCAGCAATTCATTATTAAAATTCCATACATTGAAAGTGGATGTTACATCGCGTATTACAAACCCAAAACGCCAATTATCCCTGAGATAAAGTGCGGAGACATCCAGCCCAAATCCCCAGGCACTGGCAAATTCTCCAACCCTTCGGTAGATAATTTTTGCATTTCCCCCAATATTTAGACCCGCGATTCCGGTTCCCCTTGCATAGGAGAATAAAAAACCATAATCGGCTACTGAAAACCGGCTAATCCTCTCGTAATCAAAATTGCCTTCACTATCAATCAACTGGGTAGTGTTCGGAATGTCATCCACACCTACCCTTATAATTGAAAAAGCCAGGTAATGATTTTCCCCTAGTCCTGTGGCTGCCCCCAGGTAATCAAATTTAGACAAGCCTGCGAAAAAACCGGCATGCATTAACCCTAGTTGAATATCCTGGTTCAGAGAGGTCAGCGCGGCGGGGTTCCAGTATCCCGAAGTAACATCATCCACAGAGGCCACAAAAGCATTTCCCATACCCAATCCGCGTGCACCAACACCAATTGTAAGAAACTCGTTGGAGTATTTTGCCGATTGGGCATTAATTCCTTGTCCTACGTGTATTAGCAAGAAACAGGAGAATAAATATTTAATAACCACTCTCAGCATGAATTCTTCTTAATGGCTCTAACAGGAAACAAAAATAAGGGTAATGGCTCAACAAATGGCACTGAATTGAGTAAAACTACCATTTTTAACTTATTTTTACATGAAATATTGTCAGTGCTAATTTTAATGACCCCTGCCTTGTCATTTGCTAAAAAAATTGTCAACAGTATTCCCAACTTCATTACCATACTAAACCTGCTTGCAGGTTGTATGGCAATTGTATGGTCTTTTGACGATTTGAAAATAGCTGCATTTTTTGTGTTTGCGGCTGCCATATTTGACTTTGCCGACGGACTTGCAGCGCGGGTATTAAAAGCTTATTCCAATGTTGGAAAAGAACTTGACTCCCTTGCTGATGTTGTAAGCTTTGGAGTAGCGCCGGCAATAATGATGCACCATTTGCTTAAAATGTCCATTATTTACCGGGATGCTACTTTCAGTTTCGAAACTGCCGGGTTCTGGCAACTGGCAATTATCCTATCGCCCTTCCTGCTTGTGGTTTTCTCGGCCATCCGGCTGGCAAAGTTCAATGTGGACATCAGGCAGGTGGATACTTTTCTGGGATTGCCAACTCCGGCGAGTGGTATTTTAATCGCCTCACTCACTTACATACTTCTGACTACAGAAATCAGTCTCATCAGCAATTATATTCTTTCAACACCCATTTTAATGGGACTTATTTTGCTTCTTTGCTACCTGATGGTTTCCAACATTAAAATGTTTTCTCTGAAATTCAGCAACCTGTCTGTTGCAGAGAATAAGCTCAGGTATATTTTTCTTGCGCTTACAATCGTTTTGATCATTTTCCTGAAGATTGCAGCCCTCCCCCTGCTATTACTCCTCTATGTATTTCTGTCCGTTCTCAACAGTCTGATATTTAAACTTAACTAACATATTTAACATGAAATTCCTTGCAGAAATAAATGTAATGCCATTGAAAGCCCTATTAGACCCCCAGGGTAAAGCTGTAACCATGAGTATGCACAAAATTGGTTTTCGTAATGTTGAAAATGTGCGGGTAGGCAAGCATATCACCCTGGAGATTGAGGCTCCCTCAGAGGAGATTGCCATGGAGAGAATAACAGATGCCTGCAATAAAATACTCACAAACCCTATAATGGAGGGCTTTGACTTTATTCTGAAGCCCCTGGATTAAATACTAATCCTCTCTGCACCGGTTCATAATTTCAGATTGCACCCTGATGGCTTCCTCGTGGACAACCTGAAGTAATTTAAGAGTAAATTCTTCAGAAAAACCTAACTTCGAAGCCCACTCTGTTCGGGTTTGAAGAATTTCCTCCCAGCGTTTCATCTGAAGGATGGTAATCTGGCTACGGCATTTTAATTCGCCGATATCCCTGTTGATTTTCATCCTTTCCTGCAGGAATTCAAGTATCTGGTGATCAAGCATATCAATTTTGCTGCGGTATTCCTGTAGTTGATCCAAAAATTCCTGTTCTTCCGAAATTGTTCGCCTGAAATGCAAACCAGCCAAAAATTTCCTGAATTCGACAGGTGAAAATTGCTGTTTGGAATCACTCAAGGCATCGGTTGGGTGGGCATGAACCTCAACCATCAAACCCTGCACTTCCAGGTCAATGGCTTTTTGGGCCACTGCGTGTATGTGTCGAGTATTTCCGGCAATGTGGCTGGGATCAGAAATCACCGGTAATTCAGGTAGCAGCCGCTTGATTTCAATCAGCAGATCCCAGCGGGGTAAATTCCTTAGGTTTCCGTGGCTGTATGGAAAAAATCCCCTGTGAACCGCTCCTATTCTTTTCAGTCCGGCATTTTCAAATCTCTCTATTGCTCCAATCCACAGGCTTAAATCAGGGTGTAGTGGATTTTTTACCAGTACGGGTATATCTGTTCCTGAAAGACTTTTTGCAAGTTCCT
Organism: Bacteroidota bacterium; assembly: GCA_037446695.1. Classification (GTDB taxonomy): domain Bacteria; phylum Bacteroidota; class Bacteroidia; order Bacteroidales; family PUMT01; genus JBBIHY01. The sequence goes on along the minus strand of JBBIHY010000001.1, from coordinate 245,943 downwards.
GCACTGAGAATGGGTTGGAAGTGGTTCTAGCACCAATCCAGATAATATCCACTTCATTTTTTAAACATTCCTCCACATGTACCGGGCTGGCAGCCTCCACGGCAATATGCAAGCCGGTTTTTTCCTTCACATCCCTGAGCCAGTCAAAGCCAGTCACTCCAACACCTTCAAAAGATCCGGGTCGCGTACGCGGTTTCCAGAGGCCCGCCCTGAATACGGATACCTGTCCTGATATTTTTAATTCATCTGCGGTTTCAATTACCTGTTGGCGGCTTTCAGCACTACATGGGCCGGCGATAATTAAAAAATCACCATTTGTGAAATCCAGAATCCATGATTGCTTCCTGTCCACCATCCCTCTCATTTAATAACCTTCAAAATTACCTTTCTCCTTGCAAAAAACAAAAAAAGGCTGCCAACAGGGCAGCCTTAATTTCGCTGTGTTTCAGAATTATTTCACAGGTAATCCTGTTCTTGAAATAGCATAATTGGTTTGATTACCCCACTGATCGTCGCCATTGGATACAACAAAAATAAAATCATTGAAATCCTTGTCGCCGCCATCTCCAAAGCGTATATCTTCAAAAGTGACCACAATATCATTACAGGTTTCCTCCAGGAACATGGTATGTTGCTGCCACATTTTGTGGTTAAACCTTCTTTCGGTAAAGTTGGTATATAGCCCTCCAACCATTTGTTGCGTTCCGGGATCCCATCCCTTTGAAACCAGGAAGAAGCCTATTCTTGTATTGGCGTTGAATTCCACGGTAGGGCCTCCCAGCCTGAACCTGTCACCTCTTTTCAGGTTAGAACCATCGTGTTTTTTGGTATAAGGCAATACAACGTGAAGTTGTAAATCATTTACCGAAGCCGGAGGGTTATCTGCATCGTAGTAATAGTATCCAAATGTATTGTTCCAGCCTGCGCCATCGTGCACCCATGTAATAAACACAGGCGCCTTTTCAGTAAGCAGAAGGCTGCCAATCATATTGGGGTGAAGCAGATCGGCATGAGGCCCCTTTTCAATATTGAATCTTTCAGGCAGCATGGATACAATCTTGTCATAAAGAGTTGGGCATGGAATTGTAGGTTCCGGATCAATCGGGTCAACAGGATAGTCTCCATTACCCGGATCGTAAGGTACAATTTCAAGAATTTTCAAACCGCCTAAACCGGTAGCAACAAATACTTTATTATCTCTTGCTTCAATAAAGTTGGCAGAAGATCCTGATTCAAATTTCACTGACCCCATGAGGGCTATCTGATCGTCTTCAGTCAGTTGCGCTACATAAACACCTGCCCCACCATTTGCAACAAGAATAATCCTGTCGTTAACCGATACACCGTTTGAAACATAGTTTTCAGGAGTATCTGCTGTAAGATATTCAATTGGTCTGGGCAGGTAGTCCACCTCAAGGCCGGTAGTGAGATCATACATTTTCATACCCAATTCACCAAGGGCGGCAAAGGCATATTTACCCATAAGCCTGACCATGGACTTGGACTCAGGAATGCCGGCACCACCTGTCACAATGTGACTGGTTTGATTACCGTTCCTGTCATAAACAAATATTTCCCCGTCGGTTCCTTTCAGCACAACGAGTCTTTCGTTGTCAGCATCAATAGATCGTGCATCGGAAATCATTGTGGTTTTCATGATCTGCATACCGGGATTCAGGGTAGTTAACCCTCCGTTTGAGCCACTGGTGACATAAATACGGTTATGAAACTTTTTAATATCGGTAGCGACATAACTCATTACGTCAGTTGTCTGCCGGGGTTCATTCACATGCTGAAACTGGTTTGCGCTATTCAGAATGAACCGTTCAACAATGGCTGGTGTAGATAAATCCGAGTTGTAATCCATATTTTCGGCACCGGCGGTATAGATGAAATTGTTCAAACCGGCTCCCAGGCTCTCATAGTCGAAAGAACTGATATCCTTGTAAGGAAAAATTGCATTGGATATCAACACAGGATTGGAAATATCTGATACATCAAAAATGTCAAATCCACCCAGAAATTCGGGTCCCTGCCTGTTGTAGGCCACGAAGGCATAATTTCCTATAATCCTTATGTGGCTTGCCTGCATCCGCTTGCCTTCAAAAACTGGAGATGCAACTTCGGCACGTAGTTTTATCACATAATTACTGGAAACATCCGTGTATTTCAGACTCTTCAGCCTGGTGTCGGGTGGAACTGGGTAAAAGGGCAATACATAATCATCAGCAGGTATACTTACCCTCTTGCTCAGGCTGGAAAGATTATTTTCAATGATCATCCTTTCCTTTTTCGGGGAAGACCCCGGATCCTTTTCGCAGCTTGTCCAAACAAGGGCGAAAACTGCCAGAATTGTAACTAATAATCCTATTCTTTTCATAGTATCGGGTTGTGAATTTGTTTTAAAGCATAAGATAGCATTACAATGCAAAGTTATTTTGCATCATAAAGATTCACAATAATAAAACGAACAATATAGTATAAAAGTTCCAATTATTTGACCAATATCATAAATAACTACACCAATCTTTACTTTTTTTCCATTGCCATAATCAGGGAAAAATTATAATGCTCTGAATCAGTGAAATTTAATATTTTGTTGCAGAATAAAAAAAGTATTTCGCTACTTAATTTTGATCAATTTTAAATTTCTCAAAAAACCTGCCTTATGCATTCTTTATTCAATGCCGTTTAGTTAAGCAAATTTATCAAAAGGCTTGATTTTATTGACATTTTGTTAGAAAAAGTTCTTTGAAATGTTTGTTGTTCATTGTTAATGTGCTTATCTTGTAGGGGTATAGAGGGGGTAACCCAAAAATTCACCAAAGAACTAATTATAGAGAAAATCTTAACGAACATATAAGCTATGAACTTGGTAATGAAGAGTTTGCGAGCCGTTCTGAAGACGGCGGAAAAGGGGTATTCTCAAAGGAGCGGAAATTAACTTTAAAAAATCTAATCCTACTCATCATCATGTTCAAAAGTTCTATACAGCGAGAACTGGATAGGTTTTTCAAATTTGTTTCACAAAGTGATTTTAATAGGCTTAAGACTAGGAAAAGTTTATAACTTTGCCCTATGAGCCTTGTAAAATATAGTAAAATCAGCGATTACAAAATTAAAAAAGTTCTTCGACATTATTGTGCCGATTTAGATGCCACTAAGACTGCGTACCTGTTAGGTCTTAATCGCAACACTATAAATCGACTCTACAAATTGTTTCGCGCAACCATTTATCGTTCGAGAATTGAGACCCTACAGTCGATGCTGCTTACTAAAGAGGTAGAGTTTGACGAAGCCTATTTCTGGTCCAAGCGCATCAGGGGTAAAGTGGCATCCACAAGATAGGCCGAGGTACATGAAAGCGTCCTGTTTTCGGTGTATTTGAGCGCAGCGGAGCGGTTTACACCGAGCTTATTCCCGATAGTAGCCGTAAATCGCTCCAGCAGGTTATTCTCAAGCGGGTAAGCGTGGATGCCGTTGTATACTCCGATGGCTGGAGGGGCTATGATGGGCTGGTTGACGTAGGCTACAACAAGCACTTCAGGGTCAATAAGTCCAAGCATTTCTCTAACGGCAAAGGGGTTCATATCAATGGCATTGAATCCTTTTGGAGTTTCACCAAGAGACGATTGCCCAGGTTCAACGGTGCAAAAGTTCACTTTGACTTGCACCTCAAGGAATGCGAGTGGCGATGGAAGAAGTCGGAAGAACAGATCTTCAAAGAACTAGTGCTTTTGTTGAAACGGGAATAACTCAAAAAACGAGTTATTTCCAGTTCCACCAAAACATCATCAAAATAATGTTAAATTAATTTCATAGTCTAGAGCCTTTAGAATTGGTATAATTTTAATTACCAAAAGAAAAAGCCCTCCAAGAAGAGGGCTTTTTATATGTTGTGGATTGCTGATTTACCTGCTACCCTTTCCATAAAACAGATGTACAAATCCTGTTTTGTTATAGAATGCATCCTCGGAAGTAATCACATAATAGTAAACACCTGGCCTTGCCCTGTCACCAGAGGGAGTTCTGCCGTCCCAGGCAACAGTGGGGGCAGTTTTCTTAAACACAACGCTGCCGGCCCTGTTAAAAATGTTTACGGTAAGAGGAGTAAAACCGTTTGACTGAATAATGAACTGGTCGTTGATTCCGTCATCGTCAGGTGTAAAAACATTGGGTACATCAAATTCATCTGTGATGGTAACCGCAAGTGAATAGGAGTCAGTTACCATTGAATTGTTATCCTGCACGCTAAGTGTCACCGTATATGTACCTGCAGCGGAATACCTGTGCTGAACAAAGGGGTAGTTGCCAGTATTGCCATCACCAAAATCCCAGTTGAATGTAAATGAAAGGGTATCGGCCATAACATGACCAGTGGCAGTAAAAGTGACTGTGTAGGTTTGCAGGCTGCTTACCTGGAAAGTAAAAGTAGCATCCTGTGCAATGGAAAAACGACACCACAATATGGCTAAGGTAAAAAGAAAAATATGCAGGGTGGTTCTCATTCGGCGATAGGGATTAAAATTCAAACTGCAATTTATTAAATATTTTCAGTTAATCGTTTTACCAGCTTAAAGTTATTGAAAAACTCCTTGGCAATCACACGAATAACCGTATAAGCCGGTATGGCAAGAAACATTCCCAGTATCCCTGCAACACTTCCTGCAATGAGCAAAACAAGGAAAATCTCAAGCGGATGGGCCAACACACTGCTGGCATAAATCAATGGCTGAAACAAAATATTGTCTATCACCTGCACAAGGATGAAAACCAGCAACATGAATCCCAGCATAGGCAACATCTCGGTATAGAAGTTCATCTCCAGGTGGGTGACAATGCCAATAGAAAGCCCAAGAATCATCCCAATCAGTGGTCCAACATAAGGAATCACGTTGAAAACCCCAACCAGCAGGCCAATTACCAGGGCAGTCTGAAATCCGACACCCACAATCCACAGCCCAATTGTAATAAGGATAATAATGCAGGTTATCTGCAGGAGTATACCTGCAAAATACCTGGTCAAAAGGTATTTAATGGATGAAATTACCTTCCGGGTGGCCTTCTCATGCTTTGAAGGAACCAGAACGATAACCCCTTCCACAAACAAATCGTTGTCCTTCAGAAAAAAGAAAGTAATAAAGGTGATTGAAAAAACTGCAATGAATACGTTACCCAAAAGTGTGGCAAGTCCTCCAAAAAAGCCTGAGATTACATTGAAATTGAGGATTTCACCCAGCTTTTCCTTCGCAAAGTCAGGCAAAGATTTATCGCGGAATTCGTCCAGGTTCAGGCTTTGAAGAATTTGATCCAACTGCTGCATGGGCTCTTCAATGTTACTTACAACTGCCTCTACATCTATCTTTGCAAGGCTACTGGCCTGGCTGGCAACAACGGGCACAAATAACCGGAAGAAAAGAAAAAACAATCCCCATAACACTATCACAGTAACCAGCGCATTGAACCAAACCGGTAAATAAAACTTCCTATACCTGACCTTATTCAGCAGGTCCACAAGGGGCTTCCCTACAAGTGACAACACCACTGCAATTAGAATGTAAGCGATTATCAACCAGAAATACCAGAAAATTAAAACCAGTGCGGCAATACCTAAACCAATCAGTATGTATTTGCCTATTCCTTCTTTCATTTCGACAGGGTTAATGAACCAAAATTAACCATTTAACAGAAAATACCTGAAAATACAGAACAATTTTGTATCACAACAGAAAAATACGAATCTTGTTAAAATTTGTTAAGATACAATTGTTTTTATGATGATTGAAAGGAGTAACATTTTTGAGTCCTTCAAATCACTACTTTTGCACATCATAATAACACTTATGTTACAATCCCACCTGGGCGAATTTGCCGCACTGCTTACGGCTGTATTCTGGACGGTTACGGCCCTTGCCTTTGAATCGGCCAGTAAAAAAATCGGCTCCCTGTCGGTCAACCTCATCAGGTTGTGCATGGCCTTCATTTTCCTGGGAGCATGGTCGCTTTATGCAAGGGGTACTTTTTTACCACTTGGAGCCTCTACCCATAACTGGATTTGGCTTTCGGTATCCGGACTGATTGGTTTTGTGCTGGGTGACCTGTTTCTGTTCAAGTCTTACGTTGTGCTGAGTGCGCGTATCTCCATGCTCATCATGTCTCTTGCACCGCCCATGGCCGCCCTGATTGGATGGATGGTAATGGGGGAAACCATGACAGGGCAGAATATCCTGGGTATGATTCTCACCCTAACTGGAATAGCCATTGTAATTCTTGAACGCAAAATGCATGATCTACAAGATTTCCTGGACAAGGCCCTCTTAAAAAAGAAGAAAAGGAAAATAAAATTCTCCTACCCGTTGAAAGGCCTGCTGCTTGCTTTTGGTGGTGCAGCCGGACAGGCAGGCGGATTGGTTTTGAGCAAATACGGGATGGCCGATTATGATACCGTGGCTGCCACTCAAATCAGGGTGATTACCGGGGTAATTGGTTTTGCATTCATTTTTACCGTACTTGGCAGGTGGGTCAGGCTGAAAGAAGCCTTTAAAAACCGTGTTGCCATGCGCCGCCTGACCATTGGTGCGTTTTTCGGGCCTTTCCTGGGTGTTACTTTCTCACTCATGGCCGTGAAACATACCTCAACAGGAATCGCATCTACCATTATGGCCATTGTGCCTGTGCTGATCATAGCACCGGCTATCATTTTTTTCAAGGAGAAAATTACCTTCCGTGAAGTACTGGGTGCATTTATAGCAATAGGCGGTGTGGCACTATTCTTTATCTGATTTCAATTATTCAAATACCGTTAAAACGGAGCTGGCATAGCTGATGCATACATATTGTCTGCGCCTTTTAAATTGAGAATCTCGTGCAGACAACCTGTCCGCAGGAGCAGGACACTAATTGACGCTTTTGAGCAACTCCCCGGCGAACCTGCGGCCAAACTCCCTCAGGTCCCCGGCTTTGTTCTCATGGGGGTAAAATTTCGAAGCGAAACCACCTTCCATCACTTTCAATTTCAGGTTTTTCAGGTGATCTTCAATGAGCTTTACTGCCTCACCACTCCAGCCGTAGGATCCAAAAGATGCAGCGAGTTTGCCCTTGTCGCGTATGGGATTCATCACGGCAAAGAGTTTATAAACAGGTAATAGGGTATTCTGGTTAATGGTGGGAGAGCCTACCAGAATGGAGTTGGCCCACACCAGCCTGGATTCCATATCACCCAGGCTCATTTTTTCAATATCGGCTATGTCTACTTCCACATCCATGGCTGCCTCACGAATTCCCTCGGCAATATAGCCGGCCATTTCTCCGGTGTAACCGTAGGCCGACACGTAGGTGATAAGCACACGGTTTCTTTCGCTTTCCGCTTCAGCCAGATATTCCCGTGAGTATTTTTCCGACAGGTCCACATATTTTTTCCAGGTGGAGCGCAAAATAGGGCCATGGCCGGTTCCAATCACCCTGATATCCAGCGGACGGATTTTTTCAATGGCCTTGAGCATGAACTTTGCATAGGGTTTCAGAATCACATCAAAGTAGTATTTAAAAGCATCGTCGTAATTCACCACCAGGTCGTCAAACATTTCGGGATGTGCAAAATGCGCCCCGAAGGAATCGCAGGTAAACAGCACCTTGTCTTCCTCCAGCCATGTGTACATACTGTCGGGCCAGTGCAGGTTGGGAGCCGAGATGAACCTGAGTGTTTTATTTCCCAAATCAAGGGTATCTCCGTCCTTCACCTTCAGGAATTTGAATTCAAAGCCAACAATATCCTCAAGGTACCTGATTGCGTTCCCCGAACCAACCACAATTGCATTGGGTGCAAGTTTCAGCAGGTTGCCCAGATTACCGCTGTGATCGGGCTCTGTATGGTTAAGTACTATATACTCAATCTCAGCAGGACTGGTTACCTGTTGAATCTTTGCCAGGTAAGTGTCCCAGAATTTTTCCTTGGAGGTTTCAATGATGGTTTTCTTTTCGGCATTTATAAAATAGGAGTTGTAGGTAGTTCCGTACTCGGTTTCCATTACAATATCGAAAGTAACGATATCATAATCAAGGATGCCAATCCATTTTACATCGGGGGTAATGTCAAGTACTCTGTTATCAGGTGCTTTCATGCTTGTTCTTGTTTAATTTGTATCAGAGGACAAATATAATATTTTACCCCGGCGGGAGAAAGGAAAAACCGATTTATCAACGAAAAGGAAACGGAAGATTCACTGTAAAGAATTTACAGTTAGGTAAAAAGATTCCGGCTTCCGAAAACCATCGGGCTGCAGTCCCGATTATTCCCGTAAAATATAGAGTGGGCGTAATAACAAAATGAGAATTAAGTCCTTAAAAAGCTTATCTAATCTGAAATTTCCGTTGGCTTCAGCCAACGGTAAAAGGAATTGACAAAAAGTACAGGCTTTAGCCGCATTTTGTAATCATGGGGCTTAAGCCCGGGGAGTAAAATGGCCGGATTGATTTTCCGCCATCTGAAGCTGCCGGGAATAAAACTCTAAAAAAGCCTAGCCAATTTGAAATTGAAGGCTGTCAATGCTTTTGAGATAGCTTAATAATAACCACTTAGCCAACTTCTTAGCGAATAAGCTATTAAAGCAGTACCCAGAGATTAAGAAATAAAAAACCCGTCTCAAAAATTGAGACAGGTTTAATTTCCTGAAAGAAATGATTATTTCTTCTCTTCTTGCTTTTTAGCAGCAGTTTTTGTTGAAGTTTCACAAGCTGCTTCTTTTTCAGCTGCAGTTTTGCCTTTTGATTCGCAGGCAGCAGCACAACCTGATTTAGCTTCAGATTTCTTTTTGGTTTCGCATGCAGCCTTCTCAGCAGTTTTGCACTCTGATTTCTTCACTTCTTTTGTGGCTTTCTTAGGGTTTTCCTTTTCAACCTCAACGATTACCACATCGTTTACCATTGCTAATGCAGGGGCAATGCTCACTCCAATAAATGCCACAAGGGCTATTAACATAAATGCTTTTTTCATGACTTGAATTTTTAGTTTATTTAGAACAAATATACGCAGGAGAAATATAAAAGTTTGTTAATGAAATGTTAAAACTTACACCTAGGCATCTTTAATTCTTATTTATCGCTATTATAGTCTGATTACCAGTGACTTTCTGGTTCAAAGAAATTTTCAGTTCAACGGAATTAACAGGCAGGAATAAATCTACACGGGAGCCGAATTTAATAAATCCCAGGTCCTGGCCCTGGATTACGGCATCCCCTTCACTGGGGTAATAAACAATTCTGCGGGCAAGAACCCCGGCAATCTGGCGTAAAAGAATCTCGCCATGATGGTTTTCGATCACCAGTGTGGTTCTTTCATTGAGTTCAGAGGATTTCGGGTGCCAGGCCAGAAGATATTTTCCCTTGTGATATTTGAAGTATTTTACATTTCCGCTCACCGGGTAACGGTTCACATGAACATTCAAAGGTGACATGAAAATAGATACCTGGAGTCTCTTTTCCTTAAAATACTCCGGCTCAAAAACTTCTTCAATGGCAATGATTTTCCCGTCGGCAGGGGCAAGAATCAGATTATTGTCAGGAGTAACAGGCCTATTGGGCTGCCTGAAAAACCAAAGGTTGAAAAGATAAAAGATAACAGATAAAGCAGCAATAAAAAGAAACAGGTTGCTGGCCCTTCCAATGGAGAAATAAACCAAAAGGTTAACAAGAATGAGAACAAGGAACAATCCTGTCAGTATTCCCTTCCCTTCTTTATGTATAAATGAAATCATGAGTTCCAGACAAATAGTTTAAGATACGCAACCACAAAAGGTGCTGAGATGAAAACAGCATCATATCGATCAAGGATTCCGCCATGTCCGGGGAAAATACTTCCTGAGTCTTTGAGGTTAAGGCTTCTCTTGAACATGGATTCAACCAGGTCGCCAAAAGTACCGAATAATACCACAAGGAATCCAACAACCAACCATTCAGATGTTGAAAGTTCTGTCAGGTGCATGGAAATCAGCCAGGATGCGAGTAGCGTAAAAACCAGGCCTCCTATGGCTCCCTCCCATGATTTCTTTGGTGAAATCCTTTCAAAAAGCCTGTTTTTGCCAAAGGGTACACCTACCAGGTACCCGGCAGTATCGTTTACCATAATCAACAGAAAGTATGTACCTACGATCCAGGGACTGTAGGAAACCAATCCGTTTTCACCAGGAGCATAGGCCATAAAACCCAAAACACCAACCGGAACGGTAATGTAAAGCAACGCAAAAAGTGACAGTCCCACATTTACTACCGGCTGGTCGGTTTTCCTGTATAGTTCAATAAGCAGAAGCATAAAAGCAATTGGAACCAAAAGGGAAACAAATTCCATTGGCAACAATCCCGAGGTTACGAAGTAAAGTATGGTAAGCGAAAGAACTCCTGCGGTTATTCCGGCCCACTTCTGGGGAATGCACCCGGGATTTTTAATCATGCCGTAAAACTCCCAAAGTCCTAACAGGTTTAAAATGGAAAAGAAAATAAAAAAAGTAACCGGCCCGGCAAACAGGGCTGCATAGAGCAATATCACAAGGATAGCCCCGGTGAGGGTTCTTTTATAAAGATCTTTCAAAACTCCAAATTTTTAATCAGCTCCAATGCCCTGGCCGAAGACCCGCTACTTACCAGAACTTCGGCCTCTCCAAGCACAACGTATGAACTGTCCTTTTTATTCATCAGCACAGCTTCAATACCCTCGCCCTGCAGCATCTGTAAAATGATATCAGCACGGTAGGGCTGATCGGTTTCAAAAACAACCACCCAGTCTTTTTCCATTTTTTCAGTTTTCAGAATTATCAGCCTTTTTATTTCTCCTGGTTGCCGGTTTATCTACATTGATTTTTTTAATTCCAGTCATAAATTCTGAACCACCGGAATCTTTTTTGGCCACTTTGCGTTCGCCAAATATTTTTTCCAGATCCTCACTGAAAATCACTTCTTTTTCAAGTAACAAATCTGCAAGCTGATTGAGCCCATACTGGTTTTTCCTTAATATATCCTTCGCCCTCTCATAAGCCGAAGAAACCAGCTCGTTTACTTCCTGGTCAATCAACTCGGCTGTTTTTTCACTGTAGGGTTTTGTAAAGGAATATTCGGTTTGCCCTGAGGAATCGTAAAAACTCCTGTTCCCCAGTTTCGGGCTCATGCCAAAATACGCCACCATGGCATAGGCCTGTTTGGTCACACGCTCCAGATCGTTGAGTGCACCGGTTGAAACCTTGCCAAAATTAACTTCCTCCGAGGCTCTGCCACCCAAGGCAACAGCCATTTCATCCAGCAACTGCTCAGTGGTTGTTATTTGTCTTTCTTCGGGTAAATACCAGGCAGCACCAAGGGCCTTCCCCCTGGGAATGATTGTGACTTTTACAAGCGGATTGGCATGCTCAAGCAACCAGCTAACGGTGGCATGGCCTGCTTCATGATAGGCGATGGTTCTTTTCTCGTTGAGCGAAACGATTTTGTTCTTCCGCTCCAGTCCGCCCACTATTCGATCAATGGCATCAAGAAAATCCTGCTTCTCCACCTTTTTCTTGTCCTTACGGGCTGCAATCAGTGCTGCTTCATTACATACATTGGCAATATCGGCACCCGAAAAACCGGGAGTCTGTTTGGCCAAAAATTCCAGGTCCAGGTTATCCTCCAGCTTGATAGGCCTCAGATGTACCCCGAAAATCTCTCTCCTCTCATTCAAATCAGGCAGTTCTACATAGATTTGCCTGTCAAACCTTCCCGCACGCAAAAGTGCTCGGTCCAGCACATCGGCACGGTTGGTGGCAGCCAGAACAATTACCCCAAGGTTGGCTTCAAAGCCATCCATCTCGGTGAGCAACTGGTTAAGGGTATTTTCCCTTTCATCGTTGGCACTGAAACCCGGGTTTTTGCCCCTTGCCCTGCCCACTGCGTCAATCTCATCAATGAATACAATACAGGGAGCCTTCTCCTTGGCCTGTTTGAACAGGTCGCGCACCCTTGAAGCACCGACCCCCACGAACATTTCCACGAAATCAGATCCTGAGATGGAGAAAAACGGCACATTGGCTTCACCGGCAACGGCTTTTGCCAGCAATGTTTTACCCGTACCCGGGGGGCCTACCAGCAGTACACCTTTGGGAATTTTTCCGCCAAGTTGTGTGTATTTCTGAGGATTCTTAAGAAAATCCACGATCTCCTTTACCTCCAATTTTGCCTCCTCCAGGCCTGCAACATCCTTGAAATCGGTTTTTACATTCGACTCACGGTCGAACATCTTGGCCTTGGATTTGCCAACATTGAAAATATTTCCTGCTCCACCTCCGGCAGCCGAGCTCATCCGGCGGAATATGAAAAGCCACACTGCCACCAGAATCATAATAGGCAGAACCCAACTTAATACATCTCCAAGTATATCTCTTTCAGACAAATACTCAATACTTATTTCATCACTTTTCCCATCCACTTTTTGAGCATCTCTAATATCTTGAACAAAACGATCAACTGGACCTGTATTCAGGATATAGTGTGGTCCAGCCGGTGATGGTGCTCCGAAACGCTTTTCAAAGAGATGATTATATGCAGGAGTTTCAAGAAGTTCTTTCCGAATATAAATCCTAGCAAACTTATCATTAACGATTTCAACATTTTCAACATCACCACGCTGAACCATTGCAAAAAAATCTCTTGGAAGAGTTTTTTGGGGCTTGTTCCCCAGGTTTAAAAACTGCATGGCAATGATCCCAATGGCAATGATCCCGTAAATCCAGTAAAAATTGAATTTTGGTCTGTTTTTCTCGCTGTTGCCGGAGCCATCAGGCCTGGCGCCAAACCCTCTATTTTGATTGTTTTCGCTCATTTTCTTTTCATTAATTCTTTCTAATCTTTTGTAACCAAAGTAATATCACCATCAGCCCACAGGTCCTCGAGTTTATAAAAATCCCTGTATGTGTTTTGGAATACATGCACCACCACAGAGCCATAATCAATCAATATCCAATGTGCATTTTCGTAACCTTCACTGTGGTAAGGCTTAACGCCTGTATTTTCTCTAACCACCTCAATCACCGAGTAGGCGATGCTGCTCACCTGTGTATTGGAATCGCCTGAACAGATTACAAAATAATCGCAGATGGCGTTCTCTAATTTCCCGAGATGGATGCTTGTGATTCTCTTTCCCTTAATTTTTAAAATACCTTCAAATATGTTATTCAGTAATGTGCTTTCTTCTTTCGCTGATTTTTTCCGCATGCACCAAATTTATCCGCAAAGTTAATGTTTTTTTGGTTTTTACCGATTCTCCATAATTTAAGAGTCATCGCTATTAAAACCATAATAACGATCAATTTGTTTAAAAAGTGAGTCATTTTTACCCTTATCTTTGCAAAAATTTTAAACTATGCTTCAGAATGAAATTCTCAGGTTTGATTCTCTTGAATCGACGAACGAAACTGCACTACAGCTAATACAGGAAAGGAAGCTGAAGGAAGGAACCATTCTATGGGCGCTTGAGCAGACAAAAGGAAAGGGACACGGCACAAATTCTTGGGAAAGTGCGAAGGGAAAAAATCTCACCTTCAGTATCATTTTCCAGCCAACTTTTCTTGAAATTTCCTCACAGTTTGTTATTTCGAAAGCGATCAGCCTTGCATTAAGAGATTTTCTGGGGCTTTACACGCAGGGAGTGCGGGTTAAATGGCCCAATGATATTTATGTAAATGACAAAAAAATAGCAGGGATTCTCATCGAAAACAGTATTCTCAACAACCGCATTGAATATTGTATTGCCGGAATAGGACTGAATATCAATCAGAAGGAATTTATCAGCGATGCGCCCAACCCCGTTTCGCTGTTACACATCACAGGTTATGAGGTTAATCTGGAAGAAGCCATGGATCTTTTGTCAGGCTTTATTAATGCACGCTACGGACAACTTAAAAAAGGGGAGCACCAGGCAATTGACAGGGAGTACCTTGCGTACCTCTACAGGATAAACGAGCCGCATGAATTCATTACGAAAGGCAGGAAGTTCAGGGGCATGATAACCGGTATTGACAAGATAGGAAGACTTCTGATTGAAACCGGACCCGAAGAAGTGCTGATGTTTGATTTTAACGAGGTAAGTTATGCGGGAAAATCTATTCCTTCTGAGAGTTAAAGAAACCCGTAATCCTCTCTGCAATTAGTTCCACACCATTCTTCAGGATTGGTTCCACAATCATTTTCATCATCGTGTTCACCTCGGCATGAAGTGTAAGTTTCATGTAGGTTTTTCCAGCAGATGATTCTCTTAATTGTACCCACATTGTAAAGGGAAATGATTTGTTTTCGTTTCCCGAAAATTTGATGGTTTTGAATGGTTCTTTATCTGTAATCTGAATAGAGGCATCTCCTATCATATCCAACTGGAAGGTGCAGGAGTTCTCACCGGCCTGAAAATTCCTGACTTTGTCACGGGGTATATGAGGATCAAGGTTCCTGAGGTCAGAAAGAAAGGTAAACACCTCTTTTATCTCCCCGTTTAATTCCTTTACTGAACTTTCTGCTTTAATCATAGACTCCCCTGCTGTTTCCAGGCGGAAGGATTGTCCCTCCATTCCCTGAGTGTTTTCAGTTCATCTTCTCTTATGTAACCAGTATCAGCTGCCATTTCAATCAGTGAAAAATAATTGCTGAGGGTTATTAGTCTGCAACCTGCGTTTTGAAAATTCCTTTCGGCAACTTCAAATCCATAGGTAAAAACAGCCAGCATCCCTGTTACTTTGGCACCGGCATTTCGAAGGGTTTCCACTGCATTCAGGCTGCTCTGTCCAGTAGAAACCAAATCTTCTATGACCAGCGTTTTTTGTCCCTTTCTCAATTCCCCTTCCACCTGGTTTCCAAGACCATGTCCTTTGGGCGCTGTACGCACATAAACAAAGGGCAGCCTCATCTTTTCGGCAACCAGTGCACCAAAAGCAATCGCCCCGGTGGCTACACCGGCAATCACTTCGGTTTCGGTATAATGCTTACCTGCAAGGTCGACAAAGGAATCAACAATCAGCGCCCTGAGGGCAGGAAAAGAAAGAACCTTGCGGTTATCACAATAAATGGGAGATTTCCATCCACTTGCCCAGGTAAAAGTGTTTGAAGTATCCAGTTTTATTGCTTTAATTTGCAGAAGATGAGCAGCAATTTCCTTTTCGGTTTTAATCATGGCGCAAATGTATAAAGTTTTTTTTAACGACAGACTCATAATTCTGACAGAAGAAACAAACCAATCTGAACTGTTAAAAACAGGCAGATTGGTCCGTTATACCGGCAAGGATTTGCTCACCAGGGAAATTCATGAATTCTCTGCTTTGGAGAAAGAAAAATCATTAATAATTGTAGGGGAAAACCCGGATAAAATTCTGGGGGACCTTTCGGGATTATTCAAAACAATTGAAGCAGCTGGTGGATTAGTCAGGAATAAAGAGGGAGAAGTTTTATTGATTTATCGTTTTGGCAAATGGGATTTGCCCAAGGGCAAAATGAACCGCGGAGAAAAGCCCGGGGCTGCGGCGTTGAGGGAAATTACCGAAGAATGTGGCATAAATGGACAGAAATTGTTACGCAAACTCACCAACACATACCATACTTATAACGAGAAAGATACAAATTTTCTCAAAAAAATCGAATGGTTTGAATTCCTCTATGAAGGGGCAGAAATCCCTGTTCCGCAAACGAAAGAAGGAATTACTGAGGCTGTATGGATGAAACCCGGCAAACTGGAAACAGTCTACAGCAACACATGGGCTTCCTTACTGGATGTGTTTGCCGCCGCAGGCCTGACTACAACTCCCGGTTGGCCCGCATGATTCGAAACAGGGCATTTTCCAAATTCTCGGAAGGACTTGGTGCCGGAGATAAAATCAATTTCCCCTGCCTGTCAATCAGATAATAGGTTGGGAAAGTGCGCACATCATAATCTTTGGCTATTCGCGGCTGATCACCGTAATACAGGAAGGTCCAATTATACGGCCTGATTTTAAGAAACTCCTGCATGGATTCCAGGCTGTCATCCAGCAAAATTGTGACCACTTCGAGATAGTTCCGGTGTTTGTTAGCAATCATTTTCAGGCTTTCGAATTCACTCAGGCAACTGTAACTTGCAGGCGTGCAAAAATTCAGGTAAACATACCTGCCCTGAAAGTCTTTTAAGCTCCGTGAGTTTCCGTCCTTATTCTTCAGGCTGAAAGCAGGAGGCTCAAAACCCACCATCAGCCTGGTTACCTTGGTACGAATCAGGTCCGCGATTTCTTTATGTCTTGGATTTTTGGTATGAATACTTAAAGAGTCAAGGATACCCGCCAGGCTTTTACGAGAAAAATCAGTCGAATAAAACCCGTCGTGCAATCCTTTTAATATAACAAACTCCAGCAAGGTCTCATCTTTGAGCACATCATCTGAGGAGAGGGTCTTTTTCAGCCTGGAAAGACTCTGGTATTTTCCAATGTCGTCATAAATCTGCCGGCCTTCCCTGGTTCTGCCAAAAAACAGAAAGTACTTGCTGTATATCTGGTTAAAAAGTTCCATGTAGGCAGGGTTGTTGTACAAAACCGGTTTATTGAGAAAAAGGCTGTCAGATATTCTCCTGGAACGCTGCTGCATGGCAATATGCCTGAGGAATCCGTAACGGTAAGTACGGTATGCATTAAAAAAATCATTTCCTGCCTCTTTTCCGAATCCCGCTTCCAGATCGTTAATCAGGGAATCAAGTGTTCCGCTAACCGATATATCAGCAGTGCCTTGCAGAACCTGTGAAAATAAATCTTCATACTCGAAATCAAACCTGGCAATCTGCCTGTTTAACCCGGTATCATCTTCATTATTCACTGCCAGGTGAACAAAAAATTCTTCAAAGAAGGGATTTATTTTCTCCACTGTAGTTTTGTCTCTTCTTTCAGGCAGAATTATTTCATGTGTTTTGCCCGGCTGTATAAAAATATAAGCCCTGTAAACTCCAATTACAGAGTATACATAGGTTATTTCAGTAACATCAATAGAAATCTCAAAATGGCCCTCTTTGCCAACGGTTGTTCTTCCGGCTTCAAATTCAGTATAGCTTATATAATCAGTAAAACGATTAAATACTATTTCAACTCCTGCATATTCGGGGGCAAATCCCTTTAAAACCACCGATTGCGACAGAAGATCATGCGAATAGAACAATACCGGCCATAAAAAAGCCAGAAATAGATACCTTTTCATAAATGATTCAGGATTATTTGGGCAATTCCAGTACTTTGGGTACAAAACGGCTCACATCCCCGCCATGTTTTAAAATCTCCCTCACAATTGTGGAATTTATTGGAGTATGCTCGGGGAGTGTAAGCAAAAATACTGACTCTAATTCGTACAACATGGCCTTATTTACCTGGGCAATGGCACGCTCAAACTCAAAGTCAGCAGCAGTTCTCAGTCCTCTTAGAATGTACCTGGCATTTGATTTCCGGCAAAAATCCACCGTCAAACCACTGTATGACTCGACGCTAACCCTGGGCTCATCGGCAAAAACCTTTTTTATCCACTCTATCCTCTGTTCCAGAGTAAAATAGCTTTTCTTCTCAGTGTTCCGCCCAATAGCAATGATAATCCGGTCAAACAAAGACAGAGCCCTGCGGACAACAGATTCGTGCCCAACTGTTATGGGATCAAATGACCCGGGAAATACAGCAATTTTTTCCATACCATGGGAATTAATTTAACGAACTTGGAACAAAAGATTGAAAAACAGAAAAAAGAAGGCCTGTTTCCGTAGCTTATTTTTTCATCATAACAAAATTATTTTTACAAGGAATGATGGAACACCCATGTTGCTGATTTTGTTATCATTGTGTTTGTGTTTTCTAAACATGGGTGTTTCATCCGTATAAAAAAATTATATTATTAATTACAAACATGTTACACCTTATCGTTTAATGCTCTTTAACAAACGGATGCAACACCCATAGTTTGTTCATCCGTGTTTGTATTTGGTTACTATCATGGGTGTTTCATCACGGTTACCGAACCAAACACCACATCAAGTTTCAATTCAAGGCTGGGAGAGCCGACTTCCAGCCCCGGTGACTTATAGGAGGTCCTTCCAAAAACGGATGAATTTCCCCCCGGCAGTTTTGCATTGCTGAAAACCGCATCGGTGTATATTTCAACAGGTAAATCCTCCGGAATATAAATTACCGTTGAACCAAAAACGGTACTTACCTTCAGCCTGGCCGGCAGTTTATCAACTGTAACATCTGTCATGTCAATTTCAGACTTCCCAAAAACCACATTGTATTCTCTTTTCTCAAAAGAAGTAAGTTGTATGACCTGCTCACTGAATATCACCTCGTTTTCTTTGGTGCTGTGAATGTTAAACAAGGACTTACCAAAAACGATTTTGAGTCCCAGCAGGATAAAAAACAATCCGACCAGAATCTTAAACAAAGGGAAATCAATGTTCAAAACATACCTTAACAACAGGGTGATTCCAACAACTACAAGGAATAAACCCCAAAAAAATCCGGCATCCATTTTCATACATTATTAGTTTTACGAAGAATATGAACCTGAAAAGTCATGCCAAAGTATAAAAAAACCAGCACTTATCAAAGTAATCATATACTTTGGAAAACAATTCATGTGCGACATTTTTTCAAAATTCAGCTTAAATATTTAAAGCATTTTCTAAATGTGATTAAAATTCAAAGGCATGAATACTCAAAAAAAAAGCCACTTTATTAAAAAGAGAAGATTTATCTGATTATTTTTTAAGCAGATACATTCCGGGGAAAGATCTTTGATGAAGCCCTTCTTATTTTGATACTTTTCAGTGTAGGGCTTGTCATGCCTGAAAGCGTGCCTTCAATCATAGCAAAATACTGCAATCTTTTATTCTCCGTCGAAGTAATTATAACCGCCTTGTTCCTCCTGGAATATCCGAATCTGGTGTTGCCCTAAACCATGGAAATATATTTTCAGTTTCTTTGGTATTATGGACTTTCTGGCAGTTCTCCCCCATTCTATAACATTCATGATACCCGGTACTGGCATCCTGTTAACGATCAGGACAATAAGACTGTTAAGAATTTACCGTATTCTGAAATGGTGAAATACATTTACGAAGTAAAAATGATGATGCTTGCACTTCAGCGAAGTTTAAGGAAGATTCTGGTGTTTATGTGCCTTATCATTGTTACCATGCTGGGCTCAATCGTGTTTTTGATTGAAGGAGGTGCAAACGGATTTGACTATATTCCCACAAGTATTTACCGAGGAATAATTACCCTCACAACAGTAGGATATGGGGATATAGTTCCCGCAACCAGCCTGGGAAAGTTTGTTGCAACGGCAATCATGATGCTGAGTTACAGCATCATTGCCATTCCACTTGGAATGATTTCCTTTGAATTTTCAAGACCTGTTGCACAGGAACGTCCATCTCATGCTTTTTGCAATCATTACCCTTAGTGTCAGTGAAACCTGCGGCGAAATATTGTAAATTTTGTGGCTGCAAAATCATCAGGCCGGACGATGAATTTTTCCAAAGGCTATGCCTGGATTTCCAACGGATTTCTTACTTTCTCTTCCGTAAGGCTCAGTTGCAAAACCTCCAGTATAGTTTTCACATAATGAAATTTGAGCCCCTTCAGATAAGCTTCATTGATTTCTTCCACATTTTTTCTGTTTTCTTCGGACAGGATGATTTCTTTCAGGTTAGCCCGCCTGGCAGCAACGATTTTTTCCTTTATTCCTCCAACCGGCAGAACCTTGCCCCGCAGTGTAATTTCGCCTGTCATGGCAATCCCTTTTTTCACCTTTCGCTGTGTAAATGCCGAAGCCATGGAAGTGACCATGGTAATCCCAGCAGAAGGGCCATCCTTGGGGATTGCTCCTTCAGGTACATGCAGATGCACATTCCACTTTGAAAATACTTCAGGATTTAAATCCAGGGCTGATGAATGCGACTTCAGGTATTCCAGCGCCAGCAAAGCCGATTCCTTCATCACATCACCCAGGTTACCGGTAATGGTAAGTTTACCTTCCCCCCTGCTTAAACTGGTTTCCACAAACAAAATCTCACCCCCTGCTGCAGTCCAGGCAAGGCCTGTTACAACTCCGGCAAACTCGTTCCCCTGGTAAAGATCCTTGCTGAATTCTTCTGGTCCGAGTATATCCCTGATTTCTTTTTTGGTAAGCCTGGGGTTAAATGCTTCTCCGAAGGCCACCTTGCGGGCAATATGGCGTGCAACACGCGCAATTTTCTTGTCCAACTCCCTAACGCCACTTTCGCGCGTATAGGATTCAATCATGTATTCAAGTATTGCCGGTGAGAACAAAGCCTGGCTTTTATTTAATCCATGGTTCTCCATTTGCTTCGGCACAAGGTGTCGCCTGGCAATTTCAATTTTCTCCTCCACAATATAACCGCTTACATGAATGGTTTCCATCCTGTCGCGCAGTGCAGGATGTATTGTGTTCAGCGTGTTAGCAGTTGCAATAAACATCACCTTCGATAAATCGTAGTCGATGTCGAGGTAATTATCGTGGAAGCTGTTGTTCTGCTCAGGGTCGAGTACCTCAAGAAGGGCAGATGCCGGGTCACCGTGAATATCCCTGCCCACTTTATCAATCTCATCCAGCACGAAAACCGGGTTGGATGATTTCACCTTCTTCAGATTCTGTATTATCCGACCGGGCATGGCGCCGATATAGGTTCTGCGGTGGCCACGAATTTCTGATTCATCATGCAAGCCACCCAGTGACATTCTGACATATTTTCTCGTAAGGGCGGTTGCTATGGACTTCCCAAGAGAAGTTTTTCCTACCCCCGGGGGGCCGTAAAGACAGAGTATGGGAGACTTCAAATCCCCCTTCAGCTTGAGAACAGCCAGATGCTCCAGTATCCTGTTTTTCACATCCTCCATACCAAAATGATCCTTGCCCAGAATTTTCTCAGCGCGTTTCAGGTCAAAATCATCTTTCGTAAACTCATTCCAGGGCAGGTCTATCATCAGGTGAATATAATTGAGCTGCACAGAATATTCGGCTGAAGCAGGATTCATGCGCTGAAACTTTGCCAGTTCCTGATCAAATACCTTTTTCACTTCCTTTGACCATTTCTTTTTAGCGGCTTTCTTCTTCAGGTCTTCCACTTCCTTATCAAGTGGATTGCCGCCCAGTTCATTCTGAATGGTCTTCATCTGCTGATGCAAAAGAAACTCCCGTTGCTGCTGGTCCAGTTCTGTTTTCACCTTGGACTGAATATCCACTTTCAGTTCAAGCATCTGAAGTTCGCGGGTGAGGAACTCGAGTAATACAGTGGCTCGTTTTTTCAGTTTACTTATTTCAAGCAGCTTCTGCTTATCCTTGAGGTCAGCATCAGAATTGGAACAGATAAAATTGATCAGGAATGTGGAACTTTCAATATTCTTCACGGCAAAGGAGGCCTCCGGCGGTATATTGGACGAAAGCCTGATAATGCGCAAAGAAACATCCTTGAGTGAACCAACCAGCGCTTCGTATGTTGTGTCACCGGTCTTTGGCAGTTCCTCTTCAAGTGGTACGGCCGCAACTCTCAGGTAAGGCTCTTCGGATAACAGTTCCTTCGTCTGGAACCGTTTTTTTCCCTGAATGATTACTGAAGTTGTACCATCGGGCATCTCAAGGATTTTGATAATTTGTGCAATGGTGCCAATCTCATACAGGTCCTTCATTTGGGGGTGTTCCACCCCGGGATCTCTTTGTGCAACCGCACCAATGATTTTTGAACCTTTGTAGGATTCCCTGACTAACCTGATGGACTTATCTCTTCCCACAGTAATCGGAATAATCACACCCGGAAACAAAACTGTATTGCGCAAGGGTAAAATAGCCAAAGACTCAGGTACCACAGTGCTTTTCAAAACCGCTTCATCCTCGTCGGAAATCATGGAAATAAAATCTCTGTTTTCCTCAGACTGGTCCAGGTAAAATACTTCGCCCATCAAATCAGCTATATTTTTTCTTTCACTCATATTCAAAAACAGGTAATAATGTCAGTACACTGTGAAAAAACAGTGCGATGTTCCTATAGTCAATAGTCATGCCACAGTCAACAAGGCCGGTTTTTAGCATTTCTCTCTTACATTTCCTATCCTCTTCAGAATTTCCTGAAGCTGTCAGTAAGTTGAAAGATTTCCCTCAGAATATTCTTATCATCCTCAGTAAGTTGAATGCCTCTCCTCTCCATTACTTTACCTGCCACTTCGAAGGCCTTTTCGGTTTCAAAAACCGTAAAACCCTGAGGCCCTCCCCATGAGAAGTCAGGAATAAATGTGCGCGGAAAACCGTCACCAAAAATATTGCAGTTCACACCAACAACCGTGCCTGTATTAAACATGGTATTAATTCCGCATTTTGAATGATCGCCCATAATCAGACCACAAAACTGCAGGCCGGTGGAAATAAATTTTCCATGCGGGTAACTCCATACCTTTACATCGGCGTAGTTGTTTTTCAGGTTGGAACTGTTCGTGTCAGCACCAATGTTGCACCATTCACCAATCACAGAATTTCCAATGAAGCCATCGTGCGACTTATTGGAAAACCCAAAAACAACCACATTGTTCAATTCACCACCAATTTTACACCGCGGGCCAATAGTGGTTGGTCCGTATATCTTTGCACCCATCTTCACTTGTGAATCTTCCAGCAGGGCAAAAGGCCCTCTGATGTGCGAACCCTCCATGATTTCGGCATTTTTACCAATATAAACCGGCCCACTTGTGGCATTCAGAGTGGCAAATTCAATTTTTGCACCTTCCTCGAGAAAGACCTTTTCCTTTCCCGTTACTCCCACAGTGCTGCAGAGAGGAGCCGATTTTCTGCCTTGGGTCAGTAATTGAAAATCCTTTTCCAATTCCATCCCGTTCAGGGTAAAAATATCCCAGGGATAAATAATTCTACTTATAAAACCCTCAAACTCCAGGGTTTTAATATTCTCCTGAAGGCCAGCCATTAGGGATTCCATCTTAAGCATACCAAGCCGGGCCGCCAGGATGTGCCCATCTTTTAAAAGTATCTCATTCAATTCCAGGTTTCCGATTATTTCTACCAGCTCCCTGTCAGGCAAAAGCCCACCGTTTATAAAAAGATTATCATCTGTTTGATTTGCAGGAAATTTTGCTTGCAAGTTGCCCCTGGTCAGCCACGAACATTTTTGCCCGAACCATTTTTCCCACTTTTTGGTAATGGTAAGTATGCCTACCCTGATTTCAGCTACTGGTCTTGTAAATGCCAGTGGTAAAAGGTTTTCGTAATGCCGGTCGTCAAAAAGCACAATATTCATGGAGATTGATTCTTTATTTATCCTTAATATAATCCAATCAAAATTAAACAATCGGCTGAAACATACAATTTTTTGCATCAGGGAGAAAAAAAAAGCCCCGTTTCACGGAGCTTCCTGTATACTGAATCACAAGTATTACTTCTTGTTTACATGCTTCTTGTAACGGTTCATGTACTTGTCTACGCGACCGGCAGTATCTACCAGCTTCATTTTCCCGGTATAAAAGGGGTGAGAAGTATTGGAAATCTCCAGTTTGAACAGGGGATATTCCTTGCCGTCAATCTCAATTGTTTCTTTGGTAGGCGCTGTGGAACGGGTAATAAAATAATTATCGTTGGACATATCTTTGAAAACTACAAGGCGGTAATTTTCAGGATGAATACCTTTTTTCATTTCAGTTAATCTTTTATTTCTTACAAATCAGTTCCTTAATTAAGGACTGCAAAGGTAATTATTGTATTTCAAATTCCAAAAATAAGTCAGGAATATTTTAGGAACCCTTACCTGTTCTGGTGAAAAAATTCTGCATAAGTCCTGAACCTTGCCTTTGGATCAAAAAGACACCTGTAGGTAATGTGTGTTTTGGCAAGTTTTCCTCCAACTGCCTCGTAAAGTGAAAGCATTTTTGGGTTAAAATCTCCCACCCAGGATAATTCAATCTCCTTGTATTGCTTATAGTCCATCACTTTATCCAGGTGCCAGAAAATTGCCGACTCTATCCCTGCATTCTGGTGTTTGGGTGCAACACCTGCCACAAGTGCCCTGAGACGATTCATTTTGCCTGTCTTTTTCATCCAGAGGAAACGCAGAATGTTAATTATACTTAGTTTTCCTTTTAAGGGTTTAAGAATCTGGTTGGCATCGGGAAACATAATAAAGAAAGCTACCGGTTGTCCGTCGTTGTAGGCAAACCAGATAAATCTTTCATCAAGAATCAGTTTGGCATCTTTGAGAGTGTTCCTTAAGCCCTGTGGATCCATGGGAGTAAAAACATCGCGTGTGGCCGACCATGCATCGTTGTATATCTGCACCATGTCGGCAATGAATTTTTCCTGCTCGCTCCAGCGGAAATGCCTGAAGCTGTACCCTGGTTTTTGGGATACCCATTCTGCAATTTTCCAGAACCTTACAGGAAAAGGTTTTGTAATATCCAGGTGATAACTAAATTGTTTGTAGAATATCCTGAATCCGTAGTCCTCAAAAAACTTCTGGTAATAACCCGGGTTGTAAGGCATGCCAAATCCCGGGTGTGTAAATCCATCCACCAGCAAACCCCAGTATCTTTCGTTCTCGCCAAAATTTACCGGGCCATCCATGGCCGCCATGCCTTTCGCCTGCAGCCAGTTCTTTGCAGTATCAAAAAGAACAAATGCAGCTTCCCTGTCGTTGATACATTCAAAAAAACCCAAACCCCCTGTCGGCTGGTCCCATGTAAAGGCCTTCTCCTTGTCGATAAAAGCAGCAATCCGTCCAATAAGTTCACCGGAATCGTTTTTCAAAATCCACCTTGTGGCCTCCCCCTTTTTAAAAAACAGGTTTTTTGCCGGGTCAAAAATCCCCCTGATATCCATATCCAGCGGACATACCCAAACGGGATCGTTCTTGTAAATCCTGCGGGCCACATCCAGAAACTCCTGGCCTGTTTTGGAGTCTGTTACCTCAATGATTTTCATGGTTTTGTCAGTTTATTGTGTGTTTAGAATATCCAGGTTAATGCTTCTCTGAGAGATCAAAATCAAATTTCCGAAAATTAGATTTCTTTTCCCAATAATGCTTACAAACGGAACCAGTTTTCCACTTCTTCCCTGGCTTTTTCGGTGTAGATTTTGTGAGAAAATTCATTCTTCCGGGAGTGATAAACATAATCCTCCTTCCACACATCAATTTTCTCAACAATCTGCCTTATGGCATTCAGAATAATATGAACATCTTCATCCTTCATAGTTGGATGCAGTGACCACCGCACCCATCCGGGTTTTAGCGAGAGATCGCCGGAATTTATCAAATCGGTAATTTCCTTTGATTGTTCGTAACTTACCTCCAGCAGGAAATGGCCGTAAGTACCGGCACAGGCACAGCCACCACGCATTTGTATGCCAAACCGGTCGTTTAACAATTTCACAAAAAGGTTATAATGAATTTCGGGGTGGTAAAATGAAATCACTCCCAGCCTGTGCTCCACATTGTCAGCCAGGATTTTGATTCCGGGTATAGCCCTGAGTCCGGGAAATGCAATTTTCAATAATTCTTCCTCCCGTTTCATGATGTTGCCTGTACCCATCCTGTTTTTAAGTTCAATGGCAAGGGCTGTTTTGATTGCCTGCAGAAATCCCGGTGTTCCTCCGTCCTCGCGCGATTCAATATCATCTACATATTTGTAATTGCCCCATGGATTGGTCCAGTCAACTGTTCCTCCCCCGGGATCGTCGGGAGCACTATTGTTATAAAGTTCTTTGTCAAAAACCAGAACACCAGAAGACCCGGGTCCTCCAAGGAATTTGTGCGGTGAAAAGAAGATTGCATCCAGTTTTTCCATAGGATCGGCGGGATGCATATTTATATCGGTATAGGGAGCACAGGCAGCAAAGTCAACAAAGCATACCCCTCCATATTCATGCATTATTTTGGCCATCTGATGGTAGGGAGTAAAAACACCTGTTACATTGGAACAGGCTGTAAATGATCCAACCTTGAATTGCCTGTCTTTATATTTCTCCAGCTGAGCACGCAGTATATCCAGGTCTACCAGTAGTTCGCGATTGGGTTCCAGAACAACCACATCGCAGACAGTTTCGTACCACGAGGTTTGGTTGGAATGGTGCTCCATGTGAGTAATAAAAACCACCGGCCGCTCAGCTTCCTTCAGGCAGGGCTTTTTTGCCAGGGTTCCGCACCCTTTCATACCCAAAATCCGCTGAAGTTTGTTTATTACAGAAGTCATCCCGTTTCCGGCGGTAATAATCACATCATTTGGTCCGGCATTTACATGCTCCTTTATTCTTTGATGTGCAAGCTGGTATGCATAAGTCATCCTGGTACCCGTTTCACTGGTTTCGGTGTGTGTATTCCCTATAAAGGGACCAAATTCATTGTAAAACTTTTTCTCAATAGGCCCATACAATCTACCGCTCGCAATCCAGTCGGCATAAATCACCTTTTTATTTCCGTAGTAAGTTTCAAAAGAAGCATCAATTCCAACAATATTCTCCCTGAAAAGAGAGAAATAATTTTCTAGTGATTCTTTCATTTCGCCTGATTTATAATATGGGATGATATATGTAATTCCTTAAACAGTTATATCTCTGAAAAGTCAAATATAAGGCTGATTTCCAAAAAACCATCAGACTTTTCTCATGTGCAGGAGGTTTTTATTCCTAATGAATTTTGATAATCCTGCGGTCGAGCAACAAAAACAGCACCATGAGAATTGTGGAATAAAAGAAATAATACCCGAGGGGGATATACTCCTGCGGCTTGATTTTGAGTTTGAAATAATTGTAAATCACGAGGGCGATTTTTTCCAGAAGGAATACAATGACTGTTGCCAATGCCACACCCACAATGTTGTACCTGGGTATAAGCAAAAGACTCAGGCCAATATTCAGAAAAAGCTCGGCAGCAGCAGCATAGAGTATGATTCGCGTCTTTTTCAGTCCGATCAGGATGGTCTGGGGAAATACAATCCGGCTCATAATGAGCAAAAGGTATACAATAAACACATCGGCACTCCTTGAAAAAGCCGGATTGAACATATGAATATATAAAGGCTTGGCAAAAAACAAAAGAACAATAGTGGCTGGAAAGAGAATGTGCATGAGCCTTCGCGATTTGTTCTTTAACACCTGCAATGAATCTGCCAGTTTCTGCTTTGAAGAAAACTCCGAAAGCATGGAGTTGCTCAACCCGTTTGCAAGCATCAGTGCAAGAGGAAATTCCTTCGCACCATACCGGAACAGGGCAAACACCCGTGCATCAAAGTGCATGGAAACAATCAGTCCGTCAATATATTGTGCCGAGCCACTCAGAAGTGAACTAAGGATGAGGGGTGTTCCCAGGTGAAGGTGCTCCTTAAGAAATGGCGTGGAAATTTTAAAACGTGCATATTTCCTCAGCAGGGAAGCAAGCCAGAACAATCGAAATACCGAAATGGCAATCAGGCCGTAAATTGCCCATTCAATGCCATATCCCATCATAACCGGAACTGTTACAATAATCAGTTGTAGTCCGAAACTGATGAACCCGTAGCTCATAATTTTACCCGGTTTGTTTCTCAAAAGGTAGATGTACTCAATCAGGTTGCTTGGACTGCTTATCAACAGGTAGAAAAAAACCAGGTTTATGAACTGAATATCCTCCACTCCGTCAAATACATGAAACGCATTTTGAAAAATACGACAGAAGATATAGGCGAGTATGCTGAAGCCGGTCAAAAGCAGGAAGGCATTAAAGATTTCGGGAGACTTTGACCTGCGGTTGATTTCCTTCACCCTGAAAGTTGTATTGTTATTATACAAGGGAAGAAGCGACTGTATCACACCTGTTACCCAGAAAAAACTCACAAGGCTGGCAATAAATATCGACATCTCGTAATACCCGATGTCGGCAACACTCAGTTTGCTTTTGGTAAAAATGATGCTGATGATTAGGAAAGTGGTAAAACGCAGCAGGTTGAATGTCTGCAGGCTGTTGGTGTTGTTGATGTATTTGCTCAGAACCAAAATAAATCCCTTAGTTGTCAGCTAAAACCGGATAAAGATAGAAAGAAAAAACTTAAACTGCTTCATCATAAATCGTGCCTGAAACAGGTATAACATCCAACAATTTTTTATTCCTTCCCGGAAATTAGAAAATTATTTCCTATTTTTGCACCACTCAAAATGGTGGTTGTAGCTCAGTTGGTTAGAGCGTCAGATTGTGGCTCTGAAGGCCGCCGGTTCGAATCCGGTCTTCCACCCTGCCCCGCCCTGTGGCGGGGTTTTTTTATTGGGCAAATTAATCACTATCTTACATTTTTGGTGAGAACCGGAATGGCATGAAGAAAATTATAAACTCTGAAAAGGTACCCATCAAGCTGTGGCTGAGCGATATTGAGCCGGGTGCGCTGCAACAGGCTAAAGATATAGCCAATATGCCATTTGCTTTCAGCCATGTGGCCATTATGCCCGACTGCCACGAGGGATTTGGCATGCCAATTGGCGGTGTGCTGGCAACCAATGATGTGATTATCCCCAATGCTGTGGGCGTGGACATAGGCTGCGGCATGTGCGCCCTGCAAACCAGCCTCACACAGATTGACAGGGAACAGCTTAAAAATATTGTAAGTGATATCAAATCAATTATTCCAGTTGGTTTCAAACACCACAACCAGCCGGTAGACCTGTCGAAAATGCCTGAGGTGAAACATTCCATGCCCGTGATTGAACGTGAGTATAAAAATGCCACTTACCAGCTTGGCACACTGGGCGGAGGGAATCATTTCATTGAAATTCAGAAGGGCAGTGATGGCAGGATATGGATCATGATACACTCTGGCAGCCGCAACCTTGGTAAACAGGTGGCCGACCATTACTACCGCGAGGCAGTAAAACTAAATGAAAAAAAATTCAAAAACCTGAAAAATGTAAAACAGCTCTCTTTTTTACCGCTGGATGCTGAAGAGGGAATAAATTACCTCAATGAAATGAACTACTGCATGGACTTTGCCTTTGCAAACCGTAAAATGATGATGAGTTTGGTGCAGCTGGTATTTGAAGAACATTTCAAAAAACCGGAATTCAGCCATTTTATCAACATTGCGCATAACTATGCCAACAGGGAATTCCATTTTGGCAGGGAAGTGATTGTTCACCGCAAGGGAGCAACCAGTGCCCTTTCAGGGGAAAGAGGGATTATCCCGGGCTCACAGGGTACAAAAAGTTACCTGGTAATTGGAAAAGGCAACCCCGAAAGTTTCATGAGTTGCTCACACGGAGCAGGCAGGGTGCTGGGCAGACGGCAGGCACAGCGCACTCTTGATTTCAACGAGGAGGTAAAAAAACTGAAAGACAAAGGTATATTGCACAGCATTAAAAAGCCCCGCGACCTGGATGAAGCGGCAGGTGCCTATAAAAACATAGAAACCGTGATGCAAAATCAAAGCGACTTGGTGGAAATCGCGCTGGAAATGGAGCCCTTGGCCGTGATAAAAGGATAAAAAAACCACCCCGCAGGGTGGGTTTTTAAAATAGTTTACATCACTCGATTTTAATTATGGCCATCTCCTTTGGCAGGGAAAACTTCCCTTCCCTGTCAAAAACATGGCTTAATATTGCCTGGTTATTTTCAGTCCACTCAAAACTACCGGCTTACAGAAAAACATTTTCACTTAAATCATGAAAAAGCATGATACTCAGCAACTCATAGTGGGCTTCATCATCATCTATCGCAAAAACAAGTCCCATAACGATTGTCTGATTTTTGTTATTGTAATCATACAAACTGTTTTCACTGCCCAAAGAACTTTGCATAACTTCTGTACCAATGCGATATTCATGCCAACCGATTAGCACATCCAAAGTTGCATCGGGCCCATCGCCTTCCTAGTGATTTGAATATTGTTTTAAATTAAAAACTGTTTTAGTAAGTTTAGTGATAATAACACTGTCACCCGACTGCCATTGCCAAGTGCCTAATAGCTGGTTTAAAAGATTTCATGACTACATAGTTTTGTTTAGATACAAATTAATAATCAAAATGAATAAGCGGGCATACTCCATGTGTGGGATTCACCAGATTCAGCAAGCGATCAGGGGTCATTAAACCATAATTCAAAGAATAGGACGCGTAACTAACAGGGCGATTTTCATGCCATAACTGCAAAAAGTAACTGTATTTTTCATCATCCTGGCTGGTCCAATTGACATTTCTTAATATTAAATCTTCAATCCAATTTTGAATTTCATTATTGAAAGGTTCACAATTATCACTAAACAAAGGACAACAAAGGGTTTGAAGATAATCAAAAATTGAGCCGTAAAGTTTTGCTTCAAATTCAAAATTTGACAGTCTCTGAGTATTGGAGAATCCAAGATTAAAATGTTGATATGCTTGAAACATCTCTTCCCTAATATTACGTAAATCGATTCGGTTCCTATTCTGGAATGAAATCCTTTTATCTGTGTGATTATAACTTGCCCAGCCACCCAGACTATTATTTATAACAAAATCAAACTTTATGCCATTGGTAATAAAATAATTCAAAATCTGCCTATTATAGCAATCCTGAAGAAATTCCTGTAAAACACTATTAAGTTTTTCAATGTCGGAAAATGAAAAATTCACTAAGCTTTTTGCGATAATAGGGAGGGTATCACTTGGCTCTATTACCTGATCCTGAACAGGTGGATTTGTGCTTCCTCCACTACCTCCGCCAAATTCTCCCCAGTCGGCCAGTTCTACATCAAAAGGAACTCCTCCTCCGTAACTCCCCGAGCCTCCGGTCCAATGGTAATCCACTGTGCAATATGAATAACTATAAGTCCATGTTTGCCCGAAATCCGTAGAATAATAATAATACCAGCAATTTGTTATTTCTATCCAGTTTTTCAGCATCTCATTGCGCACCGGAAGCTCTACTTTTACATCCCTGCTGACCGCCTGGCCATAAACATTGTACTCTACCCAGTAAAACAAGGGTTTTGTATCGCCAAACTTTTCATAAGTTTCTCCCCTTGATAGAGTATTAAAACTGAATTCATCCCTGCCAAACACAAAGTAAAGCAATGCGCTCAATTCCCTGTTTTCCTCCTTTTTCAGGGGGAAAATCAATACTTTGGATTTTTCATAGTCAAAAAACAATTCATTGTCCCATAAAGGCATTCCAAACTCTTTACGGAACTCAGGCACAAACCGTACCGAATCATTCAATTTTATCAAAAAATTAATCGCATAGTTTTTCATGCGGTTATCCTGCTTGTCATAATCAAAAAATGCTTCATCTCCATGCTCAGGCAGCAGGAACAAATCTTCCTTCTGGCAGGAATTTGAAATGAAAAAGCAAAACAACAGAAAAACAAGTGAGCGTTTAAGACTGACTGGTTTTAAAAACCAGATGGGGGGGGGTTTTTCTCATACTTTTTTAAGTTTAAAGGTTATGCGAGGAATGTCCCTCGTATATAAAGTGTGGGAAAATGCAAAAAGGTGACAAGTAGATCAGGAAAAATAACATCTGTAAATACACGTATATTCTTGATATTTTGCATTTTAACCTGTTAATAACTTTCAGGTAGTCATGCAGGTTTTTTTATATATATCATAAAAAAACCACCCCGCAGGGTGGCTTAATTACTAACCTAAATATTTTTTCAGCAGTTTGCTTTTAGATTTATGTCTGAGGCGCTTGAGGGCCTTTTCCTTGATTTGCCTAGTTCTCTCCTTGGTAAGGCCAAGTTCCTCGCCAATGGCTTCAAGGGACATTTCGGGGCATCCAATGCCAAAATAACACTCCAGCACGCTTCTCTCCTTATCCGTTAAAACGCTCAGGGTTCTTTTTATTTCGTTGGAGAGAGATTCCCTCATCAGGTGTGAATCGGCAATCACCGAGTCCTTGTTCTCCAGCACATCCAAAAGGCTGTTATCTTCACCATCACTGAATGGTGCATCAATGGACATTGAACGACCTGACACACGCAATGTTCCGGCAACTTTGTCCACCGGTATCTCCAAAACTGCGGCCAGTTCTTCGGCTGAGGGATCGCGTTCGTTTTCCTGCTCGAACCTTGCACTCACCTTGTGTATTTTACCCAGTGAGCCAACCTGGTTTAGCGGCAGGCGAACCACCCTTGCCTGTTCTGAAATGGCCTGTAAAATGGACTGCCGTATCCACCAAACGGCATAGGAAATAAATTTAAATCCCTTGGTTTCATCAAACTTTTGTGCAGCCTTGATCAAACCCAGGTTTCCTTCATTTATCAAATCGGGTAAACTTAACCCCTGGAACTGGTATTGTTTTGCCACTGAAACCACAAATCTCAGGTTTGCCCTTACCAGTGCATCCAGCGCCTGGGCATCGCCCTTCCTGATTCTTTGCGCCAACTCCACCTCGCGTTCGGGTGTTATCAACTCCTCACGACTGATCTCCTGCAGGTATTTTTCAATGGAGTTGCTGTCCCTGTTGGTAATGGACTTTGTAATCTTTAACTGTCTCATATCAAAACCTTCCTTCTAAAAATTTATTTCAAAACTGATAACGAATCTGTTTTTGAAATGTTTTGTAAAAACTCTTAAATTGTCTAAAACCTTGAAATACGGGTCAGTGAGAGAAATCATTCGCTCCGTGGGACCTGGCCAGCTTTGTAAGTACAAAAGTATAGGCCTTTGTTTTCAGAACATACTGTATGCCCTGAAATTATGTCGGATTGCGGGTAACTTATAGTGATTTAACTTTCAACAGACCTTTTTTCACCCTGCAAAGATAAAATAAAAGACTCATTTATCCAAATTAATCTGTGTATCAGCTGGTTGAAAATCCATAGTTTGAAAACCCCTTTCATGAATACCTGAATTCCTAAGATAAATCATAAAACCCTGTTAATTTCGCAGCACCAGGTAAAAAGGAATGAAAAGCAGCCTGCCCAGGGTCTATGTAGCAATGGTGTTTGCAATGGTTTTATGGGCTTTTACATTTATATGGTACAAACAGGTTAACATCTATTACGAACCCGTTACTGTTGTTTTCTTCGATTGGTTATCTCTTCCATTTTCCTCTTTGTAATCCTGTTTATTACAGGAAAAATGGGAAAAGCAAAGAGAAAAGATTACCGGTATTTTTTATTGCTTGCCTTCATTGAACCTTTTCTCTATTTCAATGGAGAAAGCTTTGTCATTAAGTTGGTTTCCGGCACCATCGAAGCTGTTATCGTGTCCCTTATATAGGTATTCAGCGGGCTGGTTGTCATTTATTTTTTAAGTGAGAAATTTTCAATCACCAGCCTTACCGGCGTTATCACGGAAATTTTGGGCGTGGGCCTGGTTATTTTCAATCCCGGATTTGAACTGGCCGCCTAACTCCTGGGAATTGGCCTTATGATGGTTGCAGTTTTTTCGGCTGTTTGCCATTCGTTTTTAATCCGTATGCTCACAAGTAACTTCAGTGTAGTTTCCATCGTGGCTTATGAGAACCTGATTGATGCAATCATGTTCATGCCCCTGTTCTTCATTATTGACTTCAGGGGATTCTTTCAAACCGGGCTCCCTGCCGGGGTGATGATACAGTTGCTCAACCTGGCAATTTTTGCATCCTCTTTTGGTTTCGTATTCTTTACTTATGGAATTAAACACCTGGTAATGGCCAAAGCCAACATCTTCAGTTATGCCATTATTGTTTTCATGGCTATCATTGCATGGTATATACTTGGCAATGAGATCACCATCAGGAAAATAATTGGTATCCTGGTATTTTTTGCAGGACTGGTTTTGTCACAATTTAAGAGATCTCCCCTGCGGACTAAAATCTTTCAGAGATTCATACAAGTGTACTAGTTATTTTTCGCGAAATGGTAAAAATGAATTAATATCACATAAAATTTCTTTCTTCTCCCGGTCACTCAATGCAAATGAAAAGGCTGCACATTCCTGTTCCGGAGAACCTTCATAAATTGGCTTCAGCAAAAAAAGCCGAAAATCAAAAATTTGCATTAAAGCTGAGGAAAAGAAAACCTGCCCGGCTGGATGAGGTTGTGCATAGCCTTCATGATAAAGCGTTTACAGAATTTAACTGCCTGGATTGTGCAAACTGCTGCAAAACAATTTCTCCCATCATCACACAAAAGGACATTAATCGCATCTCAAAATACCTGGGAATAAAAGCGGGCGATTTTGTACAGACCTACCTTGAAATGGATGAGGAAGGGGATTTTGTTTTCCGCAACCTTCCCTGCCCCTTCCTCGGGAAGGCAAATCTTTGTGCCGTTTATGCGGAAAGACCAAAAGCATGCAGGGAATACCCTCACACCGACAGAGACAGGTTTATTCTTATCCTGGACCTGAGCATTAAAAATACAATGGTATGTCCGGTGGTGTACGCAATATTTGAGAAGCTCCAGCAAAGCAGGGTGTTGTTTTGAATAAAATTTCAAAACACAAAACCAAATTAATGAAGAATTTTTGATTACACATATTCTTTCCAGGCAATTAGAAGACAGATTTTATTCTGAACCGTTTCACAATTAATACATGGCGTATTAGTTTTATATTTACTTTTTGTTTACATGCGCATCACCCTCACCATAATTCTTCTGGTACTATTTGCAGAGAGTGCCCTTCTCCAGGTTGGAGGAAGCAGAACCTATGGTTTTCTTAATCTGACAAATTCTGCCAGGGTAGCCTCTCTGGGTGGAAAAAATATTACCATACAGGATAATGATTTGAACTTCATTTACCATAATCCCGCCCTACTGAATTCCAAGATGGACCAGCACCTGGTTCTGAATTATGTGAACTATTTTGCAGGAATCAATTACGGGTTTGTTTCCTATGCCTTTCATCATGATAAATTAGGACCTATTGCAGGAGGTTTGCATTATGTGAATTATGGCCGTTTTACCGGCACTGATCCAGGTGGCCAGTTCACAGGGAATTTTCGTGCATCAGAATATTCCCTCAACCTGAGCTGGGCTTACACCATTGATTCTGCTCTTACTGCAGGTGCAACTTTCAAACAGATTTTTTCCTTTCTGGAAAGTTACAGTTCCTATGGTATTGCATTTGATCTGGGAGCCAACTATTACAACAGGGAAAGACAACTTTCTGTATCAGCTGTAATCAGGAACCTGGGAGTACAGGTAACCCCCTACTATAAGGGTGGCGTTCGTGAGCCTATCCCCTTTGAAATCATGGCCGGTGTTACAAAGAAACTGGAATACGCTCCTTTCAGGTTTTCGTTTATGCTGCACCACCTGGAGAACTATAATCTTTACGCACAAAGAGCCTCACTGTTGGGAATAAGCATGCAGGAAACCCGGAATAAATCCACCATCGGAAAACTGGGCGCTGAATTCCTGAGCCATGTGATTGTTGCTGCCGAATTTGTCCCCTCACAAAATTTCTTTGTCAACCTGGGCTACAACTACCTCCGCCGGCAGGAATTGAAAATTGAAGAGAGGGTTTCAACTGTAGGATTTTCATGGGGATTCGGCCTGAAAATTAAAAGATTCAATGTGTCTTTTGGCCGCGCAACCTACCATGTTGCCGGGGCTTCCAGCCATTTTTCAATCAGCACCGATCTGTCCTCCTTTCAAAACTTCTGATAATAAATCTATTTTCCTTTTTCAGGCTTGGTTTTTCTTATCAAATTCCATTAGGTTTGCGAAAGTTTATTCCATCTTATGATATCACTTACAAAAGACATCATTGTTGCCATTGACGGTTATTCCTCCTGCGGGAAAAGTACCTTTGCCAAATCCGTGGCAAGGGAACTGAATTACCTGTATATTGACAGCGGGGCAATGTACCGCGCAGCAACACTGGCTGCCCTAGAGCAAAAAATTATACTGAATGAAAAGGTAAGGGAAAACGAACTGAAGGATTTTATTGACAGTATTTCCATTGATTTCAGGTTTGTAAAAGAAAGAAAAGCCTACCAGACTTACCTGAATAATAAAAATGTGGAAAAGGATATTC
Source organism: Bacteroidota bacterium (assembly GCA_037446695.1). Classification (GTDB taxonomy): domain Bacteria; phylum Bacteroidota; class Bacteroidia; order Bacteroidales; family PUMT01; genus JBBIHY01. The sequence continues at coordinate 209,972 of JBBIHY010000001.1, read as the reverse complement.
GTGAAAACCCAGAAGTTGCTGGAAATGTTAGTTTATTAAGTACCTATCGTCTCGTGCGGGAGAAAATGGTTGCGCTTCAGAGAAAAATTGGCGATAAAGGTCGAATTGTGATGGATGGACGGGATATTGGAACGGTGGTTTTTCCTAATGCCCACATAAAAATTTTTATGACTGCCGACCCGCGCATCAGGGCACAAAGAAGGTTTGATGAACTGGTGGAAAAGGGTGTAGAGGTAGAATTCAACCAGATTTTTGAAAACATTGCGGAAAGAGACCGGATTGATGAAACAAGAAAGGAGAGCCCCTTAAGAAAAGCAAATGATGCCATGTTACTTGACAACAGCTACATGACACCGGGTGAACAACTCAACTGGTTTATTCAACTGCTTGCGGAGAAAGGTTTTTATAAAAGCTTGTAATCATTTTATGGAGGTAAATATTGATTCAACGGCAGGCTTTTGCTTTGGAGTAAAAAAAGCCATTGAACTGGCAGAAACGGAGATGAAGAAATCCGGATCAATTGCCTGCCTGGGAGAAATTGTACATAACCCAGCCGAAATGCAGCGCCTTTCCAAAACCGGTTTAAAGTCCATCGACGAAGCCGCTCTTAATTATCTGCGCGATAGTAAAATTCTTTTCAGGGCACATGGCGAGCCTCCGGAATCCTATCAAAAAGCAATAGATCTGAATATCAATGTTATTGACGCTACCTGTCCGATTGTGATTCAGTTGCAGAAAAAGATCAAAAGGGCTGTTAGCAGGGCTGAAACATCCGGTGGCCAGGTAGCGGTCTTCGGCAAAAAGGGGCATCCTGAAATAATCGGTCTCATAGGCCATTCGGGTGGGAAAGCCAGACTGATTTCCGGACCGGAGGATTTATCCCTTCTTGATTTCTCAAAACCGCTTGAGCTTTTTTCACAAACAACTGCAAATATTTTTGACTTTCAAAAAGTTGCAGGGATGATACAGGAGAGAATGCAGGAATTTTTTCCTGAGGCCAATACTCCTCTCCTTGTCCACAATACAATTTGCAAGCAGGTAAGCAACAGGGTTCCCGCACTTCACAAAATGGCAGGGGAGAATGATATCGTAATTTTTGTGGGTGGCAGAAAAAGTTCCAATGGCCGCTTCCTGTTTGAGGAATGCCTTAAAATCAACAAGAACAGTTTTATGGTGGAAGTGGAAACTGAAATAAATCCCATCTGGCTGAAGGGTGTAAAAAAGATAGGATTGACCGGAGCAACCTCCACACCCTTGTGGCTTCTTAAAAAGATTGCCGTAAACCTGAGAAAATTATGATACCCGTTCACCCGGCTTTTTATGAAAAGTTCTCCGGGTTAAAAGAAATTTATACGCTTTAGTGTAATTTTATAGGAACATCTTTTTTTACATGACTGAAAAACCCGGTTTTGCCAATGTAATTTTGCCCGTCCCGCTGCACAAGCTTTTCACTTACAGCATCCCGGAGGATTTAATCACCGATGTAAATCCCGGTAAGAGGGTAATAGTACAGTTTGGAAAAAGAAAAATATATTCTGCCATTGTAAAGGAAGTTCATAACGAAAAACCTTTAGAATACGAGACAAAAGAAATCCTGTCGGTTGTTGACAATGCCCCGGTTATACCAAAACATTTACTGGAATTCTGGGACTGGATGGCCTCCTATTACATGTGTACACCGGGGGATGTATATAAAGCTGCATTACCGGCAGGATTGAGGCTGGAAAGTGAAACCAGGGTTTTTGAAAACACCGGATTAAAGGCAGACACATCCTCTTTAACTCCTAAAGAAGAAATCATTTTCCAGGTTATCAGGGATAAAAAAGTAACGACAATCAGCCAGGTTGAGTCGCTAACGAAAGAAAAAAATATTCTTCCGGTTGTAAACAGCCTCATTAGGAAACAGTTTATACTCGCTGAAGAAAGCCTTCGAGAAACCTACAAGCCTAAAATTGAAAAATATATCACCCTGCATGAGTCTATTGATTCCCAGGAAACACTGGAGGGTAAATTCATTTCACTCGGAAAATCAAAAAAGCGGCTGGAATTGTTTATGCGTTATTTGCAGCTTGCCGGGAAAATAAAATTGCCTGAATCCAGAGGTCTTGTTGCAATGAAAAAGCTTAAGGAAACAAAAGAGTTTTCAGCACATGCCATAAATGCACTGGTCAAATCCAGGGTATTCCAGGTGGAGGAGATTGTGGGCAACCGTTTGGACTTAAGCCCGGTGGAGATAGGTTCGGCGAAGGGGCTTAACAATAAACAGAAAACCGCTTTTGAAGAAATTAAGGAAAACTTCAAGACAAAAAATGTTATTTTATTGCATGGAGTAACCGGCAGCGGAAAAACAGAAATATACATCAGGCTCATTGGAGAACAGCTGAAAAAGAACAGGCAGGTGTTGTACCTGCTACCCGAAATTGCCATTACTACACAGATTATCAACAGACTCCGCCATGTTTTTGGAAAGAATGTGGGCATTTATCATTCGCGCTTCCCCGATTCGGAAAGAGTGGAAATCTGGAATAACCTGTTGAGAAACAACGAAGATTCCTACAGGGTAATTCTCGGAGTGCGGTCGGCCATTTTTCTTCCCTTCAGCCAGCTGGGGCTCGTTATAATCGATGAAGAGCATGAAAACACCTACAAGCAGCAGGATCCGGCTCCACGTTATCATGCCAGGGATGCCGGCATCTACCTGGCCTCCAAAATGCAGGCTAAATGCCTGCTGGGTACGGCTACTCCCTCAGTTGAATCCTATCATAACGCCAGAACAGGAAAATATGGACTTGTTGAACTGAACGATCGATTTGGAAACATTGAAATGCCAGGGATATCTGTTGCAAACATGCAGGAGGCCAGGAAAAAAAGGCAGATGAAATCGCTTTTTACTCCCTCTTTGCTGGAGGCAATAAAAACAACCACCGAAAACGGGGAGCAGGTGATTCTCTTTCAAAACAGAAGAGGATTTGCGCCCTACCTTGAGTGTGATTCCTGCGGCTGGATTCCTTATTGCAGGAACTGCGATGTGAGCCTCACCTACCATAAATCAGGGAACCAGCTCACCTGTCATTACTGCGGGTTTTCCACGGGGATTTTTACCCTCTGCAAGGCCTGTGAAAACCCAGATTTATCCACCCGGGGGTTCGGAACTGAAAAAATTGAGGACGAGTTAAAAATCTTCTTCCCTCATCTCAGGGCTGTAAGAATGGACCTGGATTCTACCCGGTCGAGAAAAGCTTATGAAAAAATCCTTTATGAGGTGGAAAGTGGCAGGGCAAATATTCTTGTAGGTACACAGATGATTTCAAAAGGCCTGGATTTTGACAATGTTGGGCTTGTGGGCATTTTAAATGCAGACAACCTGTTAAATTTCCCTGATTTCAGGGCACATGAAAGAAGTTATCAACTGATGGCACAAGTGAGTGGCCGGACCGGCAGAAAGAACAAAAAGGGCAATGTTATCATACAGACCGGTAACCCTGAGCATCCTGTTATTAAAATGGTTGTTAAGAATGATTACAAAGGTTTGTTTTCATTGCAGGTATCAGAAAGAAAAAAATACAACTACCCTCCATTTTTCAGGTTGATTGAAATCACTCTGAAACATAAAAACCAATTGCTTCTGGAGACAGCTTCCCTGGAGCTGGCGAAAAACTTAACTGCCATATTTAACACAAGGGTACTGGGGCCACAGACACCCCCAATACCCAAAATGCAAAATCAGTATTTGAAGAGAATCCTCCTGAAACTGGAGAAACCGCTTAACATATCCAAATCAAAGGAGCTTATAAGGAATACCATCCATAATCTGCTGGCAAAGGAGAATTACAGAAACATTCAAATCATTGCTGATGTTGACCCCATGTAAACAATAAAAAGGAGCCCGCAGGCTCCTTTTTAGTTTGTAACATGGCCATTAATTGATCTTAATGTTCCTTGCAGGCTTTTCCTTTGACTCTTCCCTCTTAGGTATGGTAATTGCAAGTACACCGTCTTTATGACTGGCATTGATTTTTTCCACATCAGCGCCTTGGGGAAGGCTGAAGGTTCTCCTGAATGAACTGTAACTGAATTCCCTTCTCATATATTTTTCTTCCCTCTTTTCTTCTTCCATTTTCTTTTCAGAAGAAATTACCAGAACGTTGTTCTGTAAATCAAGCTGGAAGTCTTTCTTGCTGAGGCCGGGAGCAGCTACCTCAATCCTGTACTCATCTTTTCCTTCCACAATATTTACTGCAGGAACACTAATGCCTGTTTCAAAGTCGAAGAAACTCGACAATAAGTCGCGGCCAAAAAACTCATCGGCCAGGCTGGGTCTTTCGGCTCCTTTACGAAATACTGGTAACATAGCTTTATCCTCCTTTAATTAAGTTAGACATAGGTTTTAGCTATACCATGTCAAGTTTTATACCAGATGGAAAAATAACCATACCTGCGACAGAAAGTCAGTTTTTCCAACCAGCAAGCGACAAAATGACAATCCCCGCCGGATCCATTCCGGCAGGGATTGCTGCGAATTCATGTTCCTGGCTTTATTTTCGTGAAGATTTTAGCTCCTCCAATGCTTTTTGAAGCTCCATTTCGCGTCGGGTCGATTCTTCCTGCGTTGCCTGTAACTCCTCAATATTTTGTCTCATCTCTTCTTCCTGAGCAGCCATCTCTTCGGCCTGCTGGCGTGTTTGCTCAAGCAATGCGGTGGTTCTAATATTGATTTTTACCGAAGAGATTGTAGAAGCGATGCTCTCGCCAACCTTCTCTATGAACTCTACCTGGTAGGGTTCAAAGACTTTGAATGAAGCAATCTCTATGACCCCATAAATCTGATCGTTCAGTTTCAGAGGGACAATAATCAGGCAGCTTGGATTTTCGCTTCCCAAGCCCGATGTAATATTGATATAGTCTTTTGGAACATCGGTCATGTAAATGGTTTCTCCCTCCTGAATGCATCTTCCGACAAGTCCTTCTCCAATTTCGATTCTTTTTTCCATAAACTTGCGCCTGTCGTAAGCGTAGCAGGCAGTAAGCTCAACAAATACATCCTTCTGATCCTCATCATTAACAATGAATAATCCACCCTGGTTGGCGTCAAGATATTTCACAAGATTGCTTATGATTGAGTAGGAAAGTTCCTCCATATTATCATTGTTTTGCCTGAGCAAATCCCCGAATTTGGCAAGTCCCTGCGCTGTCCAGGTTCTTTGTGCATCCTCCTTTTTGCGCTTTTCTTCCTCTTCGGTAGCTTTTTTCAAGTTGTTTCGCATATTAATAAGTGAATGACCCAGAATATCCTCATCACTAAGAGGCTCAAAGGCAGCATTGAAGTTCCCCTTGCCAATTTCCTGTGAAAACAAAGAGGTTGCCTTTAAGCCCTCAATAAGCGAATTAAGTGCAACTGACATCTCCCCGATTTCATCACTTCTAACTTCAATCGTGTGGTCGGGCAGAATTCCTTTTGACATATCTGATAGTACGCCTCTGATTTTATTAACCGGTCTCACAAGCGAGCGGATAATGATAACAGCAATAATGATGGTAACAAAAACGAGTACCAATCCAATGATAATGATGTACTCCTGAAACCAGAAAAAACTCTCATCCATGTCAACCATGGCCTGCTGTACCATGGCCTGCTGTCTTTCTAACAATGAATTCAGTTCCTTCAGTATATCAATGGTCTCATTCTCTATATCACCCCCCGGCTCCACCATGGGAGTAACCATGAAGAGTACCATAGGGTCATCATAACTATCAAAATCGGCCAGTTGGGACATAATGTCCTTGTGCATTGGGAACAGGCTCCCTACAATCTTTTCGTAAACCATCCGGTAGGTTTCCTGCTCCTCTGTGGACCAGTTTCCTGATATGGTAAGAACTTGTTGGTGAAGTGCCGGAAAATCAACATCATGCAAAGCCTTTAACTTGAGCTTGTCAGGCGTGTCTGACTGGGTGTCAATATAAACCCAGTTCTTAACCAGCATTTTGGAAAGGGTGAGCATTTCCGTTAGCTGGTTCAGGTAATTAGCTGATGGATTATAAATATTCTGAATATCGTTATTCTTTTGAATACTTCTGGTGAGTATGTTGTATGTAACAACTGAGTTGACCAAAAGGGCCAGCGTAAGAATCCCGAAACCCAGGGCAAGCCTGTTGGCAATTGTAAAACGCAATTTCATTGCAACTTGTTTATTTAGTGATTAGTGTTTGCAAATAAAAAAATCTGGCAAAATAATGGTATAATTGGGAAATCTGCCATTCGCCGTTACCAATTTTTCCTCCCGAAGATATAAAAAAAACAGGTTGGATATATTGATCCAACCCGAATATACATATAATTAATCAATTACAATCGCAAGGTTATCCAGACGGGAGTGTACCCTCAATCCAAACCTGGTTGCATTGGATTTTTTCAGTTCAAACTTCATTGTTTCATCTCTGATAACAAAGTTGATTGCTGACCCATGCAGGGTTGCCCCTTCCAATTGAGTCACTATTAGTGGTGCTGATTTTTCCATCCTAACAACCGCCTGATTTACCCTTCTGGAATAGGCCTCAGATAAAAACAAAATATGACATCCACTCACTTCGTCAACATTTTTGAAACTCCTTACTGTAATTGTTTGTGTACCAACAGGCTTTCCTTGTGCCAGTTGCATCAACTCATTGTGAACCTGGCTAGAGCCAACTACACCTATTACAAATTCACCCTGCTTATGTTCCTGGGGCCAGTCAACATACTTGGTAAAATTATACAGGTAAAGAGCAATAAACTTTGTTTCCTGGGCCCTGGCAGAAAAGCTAAAAAGAACCAAAACCCCAATTAAAAAAATCTTAAGCCTTTTCATTTTATTCAAGTTTTGAAAATTAAACCATATTGAAACATCGGAAGCTCCTTAACTCAACCAGCTAATAAAACAACTTTCTATATTATAATTGCCAGGTTATCGAGGCGCGAATGCAACTTTAGACCAAACTTTGTAGCATTGTCCTTTTTTAATTCAAATTTCATGGTTTCATTCCTGATGACAAAATTAATTGCAGCACCAAGCAGGGTTGCGCCCTCCTGCTGTGTCACAACGAGCGGCGCCGACTGGCCCTTGATACGGCTCAAAGCCTGATCAACCCTTCTTGATTGATTTTCAGAGAGGTAAAGTATATGACAACCGGTAACCTCCTCAATACTTCTGAAGTTCTTAACAACTATGGTCTGGTTTCCAACCAACTTACCTTCTGCAATCTGAACCAATTCTGAGTAAACCTGGTTATTCCCTACAACACCTATAACGAAATCTCCCTTTTTGTGCTCTTCAGGCCAGTCAATATACTTTGTGAAGTTATACAGGTAAAGAGCCACAAATTTTGTTTCCTGCGCCTTTAAAACACCCAGTGAAAAAATAAAAATTCCCACAAACAAAAATTTCATCCTTCTCATTTTACAAAAAATTTAAAAAGTATTTTGTTTAAAAATATTTGACAAACACAACCCGGTTTACGGTAAACGCTTTAAAAGGTTACACCAAGTATTACGTGTTCCGTCTAAAATGTAAAAGTGGGAAATTATGAAACAACCGATTTTAAAAGGAAGGAGAGGATAAGCAATCCAAATGTTGATTTGCATCACCTGAATTGCAATCTTTCCCCTTTGAATATATCCTTCGTTTTCCAACATGAAACATTTGCATTGCAAGTAATACAGCCATAAGTAAATCAGAGATAAAAAAGCAAAAGATTTAATAGGTTAGAAAATGGACTTTTACATGAAATGTATGGGTATATTTTTACGGAATTAATCTGGCTGCAATTTTTCCCACAAGGATGTCAGAGCTTATACTTCCCGCATTCATCAGTATGCTGGACATCTCGTAGAAGCATTCTCTTTCCCTGAAAAGCGAATTTATACATTCTGAAAGCTTTTCATCCGGCAAGGAGGCAAGAAGCGGACGGTTCTGCTTATCTGCTTTAAGCCTATTAACGAGCGTATTTAAGGGGACCCGCAGGTACAGGGTTGTTCCGGTTTCATTCATCCATTGCATATTGTCATGAAAACAGGGCGTACCCCCACCCGTTGCCATAACAAAACCTCCCTGATGACTCCCCTGCTCCCTTAGTAGCCTGTTCTCTTCCTTACGGAATTCTGCTTCACCGTGTATCCTGAAAAAGTCAGAAATGGTGCAACCTGTGCTCTTCTCAATTTCTTTATCTAAATCGATAAAAGGAAGGTGCAGTTTTTGTGCAAGGGAATATCCAATTAATGATTTCCCCGAACCCATGAATCCTACAAGAAAAAGTTTCACAAATAACCGGTTTTAAATATCCAGCTTCATCTGGGAAGCATTGTTATCATCCAGTTCCAGTAAAAAATCGGTTTGCTCTTCCTCGGGCTCACCGTTAATTTCTTCCTGTTCTTTAGGTTTTTCAGCCGGAGGAAGGGGTTCAAGGGCTTCTATCTTTTTTATCTCATAATTAGAAAGGCGCTTCCCTTTTGCCCTGCTACCTTTCACTGCGATAAAATCTGCCACCAGAATGATTTCCGGATCGCGCTTTGCATGTTTTCCGCCAAATTCAAGCTGTAAACGGGGCAGTTTATCATCCATGAGGCATACCAGTTTTGATTCAGGGTGCTCTCCAATAAATGATATCAACTTCTCAGTCGGCTCCAAAGCAAAGCGTTTCAGGTAATATAGCTTCAATTCAGCATCGAAATAAACAGCGGAAAAAACCTTCTTTGCATTGTACTTCTCAACAAACAGCACATCGTCCTCAAAGTGATTCGTTACATCGGTGTTGGTAAGCCTGTATAACCCGCTTTTCGTAACCACCAGTATTTTGTCAGAACCTGTGAATTCTCCCAGGAATTCACCCCTCCTGTCCTCATTCAGTCTGTTCACATCCTTGTCAAACCATATTGGTTTGCCTCCAAGGGTTGACTCCCCTTTTTCGGAGAGTACAATTTTGTGTACGCCATACCGTGTAAGGATATTTCCAATGGAACCTCTTCCCTTAATTGTTAGTTCGCTGAAATCCAGGTCAAAAGTGAGGCTCTTCAGCCTTGGGCGGGGTTTCAGAAATACTTTCACAACCTCTGCCTCTCCATTTGGATTTACACTCAGGTAGAGAATTTTTGAATCTTTTGCGACCCTCGTCAGGTTATATTCCTTGTCACGTGTTAAACCCGATATAGAGCACCGTTTCATCATAATTGCACCGTTCAGGCCATCACGGTATATAATATTGTATATGGTTCGTTCATCATTCTTTCGAAAAACTGCAACATGAATAATGTCCTTACCTACAAAGGATTTTTCATCCACCTTGGTAATGAGATAAGTCCCATCCCTTCTTATTATAATAATATCGTCAATACCGGAGCATTCACTCACATATTCGTCTTTTCGCAAACCTGTTCCCACAAATCCTTCAGCCCGGTTAACATATAGTTTCTCATTGGCAACAATTACCTTGGTGGCCTCAATATTGTCAAAATAGCGGATTTCGGTTTTTCTCTCACAACCCGAACCATACTTCTTTTTTATTTGCTTGAAATAGTTAATGGCAAAAGGCACAATATTGTTCAGGTGGTTTTTTACCTCTTCAATATCTGCTTCAATCTGCTTAATGTGATCATCTGCCTTTCGGGAATCATATTTAGAAATCCGCTTGATCTTAATTTCAGTCAGTGCAATAATATCTTCTCTTGTAATCTCCCTGAAAAACAGCTTCTTAAATGGCTCCAGTTCCTTGTCAATGGTTTCAATGACTGATTCCCAGCTTTCACATTCCTCGATGGAAAGATAAATCCTGTTCTCAATAAATATTTTTTCCAGGCTTGTGAGATGCCATTCCTCGTTGAGTTCGTTCAGCCGTATTTCAAGCTCTGTTTTTAGCAGATGAACCGTTCTGTCGGTGCTTAGTCTCAGCATTTCAGAAACAGAAAAAAAATTCGGCCTGTCTTCAGAAATCACACAGGAATTGGGAGAGATGGGCACTTCACAGTCAGTGAAGGCATATAATGCATCAATGGTTTTATCAGGAGAAATCCCTGGTGCAAGGTGCACCAGAATTTCCACATTCTCGGCAGTATTGTCATCAATTTTCCTGATTTTGATTTTCCCTTTCTCATTGGCCTTGACAATGGAATCAATGAGCGTGGTAGTTGTTTTTCCGTAAGGAAGTTCTGTAATACAGAGAGTTTTTTTGTCCAGTTTTACAATTTTGGCTCTTACTTTGATTAAGCCACCGCGAAGCCCATCATTGTATTTTGAAAAATCACCCAGCCCCCCGGTCGGAAAATCAGGATAAAGGTTAAAATCTTTCCCTTGAAGATATGCTATGGAGGCATCTATCAGTTCGTTGAAATTATGCGGCAATATCTTTGAGGCAAGTCCAACTGCAATACCTTCCACACCTTGTGCCAGAAGCAGGGGGAATTTTACCGGTAATGTGAGGGGTTCTTTATTGCGGCCATCATAGGAAAGTTTCCATTGTGTGGTTTTGGGATTGAATACGACATCCAGTGCAAACTTAGAAAGCCTTGCCTCAATATACCTCGGGGCAGCAGCACTGTCACCGGTGAGTATATTTCCCCAGTTCCCCTGGGTCTCAACGAGTAAATCCTTCTGACCGAGTTGCACAAGTGCATCTCCGATGGATGCATCACCGTGCGGATGGTATTGCATGGTGTAACCAATGATATTGGCCACTTTATTGAAACGGCCATCATCCAGCCGTTTCATGGCATGGAGAATTCTTCTCTGAACAGGTTTTAATCCATCGTCAATATGAGGTACTGCACGCTCAAGAATTACATAGGATGCATAATCCAGAAACCAGTCGCGGTACATACCCCCCAAATGCGTAACAGAATGAAGCTCTTCCTGCGGATTAATCTCATTTTCCTCCGAAGGTTTTTCGTGTCCATTATTTCCAAAAACCAGTTCGTTGTTATTCTCTACCTCATTCATTCTCTCAAAAATCTTTTACTTTTCTATACACTTTCTGCAACATCCTCCTCAATCTTGAGGTTTTCAATGATAAAATCCTGCCTGTCAGGTGTATTCTTACCCATATAAAACTGCAGCAAATCCTTCACCATATCTTCTTTTTTCAGGGTTACAGGTTCCAGCTTTATATCCCTGCCAATAAAATGCTTGAATTCATCGGGTGATATTTCTCCCAGACCTTTAAATCTTGTAATCTCTGGATTTGGGCCTAGTTTTGAAATAGCTGCCACCCTTTCCTGCTCGCTGTAGCAATAAATTGTTTGCTTTTTGTTTCTCACCCTGAACAAGGGGGTTTGCAGTATATAAAGGTGCCCGTTTTTAACAAGGTCGGGAAAAAACTGCAAAAAGAATGTAATCAGCAGCAAACGTATATGCATCCCATCCACATCAGCATCGGTAGCTATTACTACATTATTGTAACGCAGATTCTCCAAACCATCCTCGATATTCAACGCCGCCTGAAGCATGTTGAATTCCTCATTTTCATAAACAATCCGCTTCGTGAGACCATAGGTATTCAGGGGCTTCCCCTTCAGACTAAAGACAGCCTGGGTATTCACATCCCTCGATTTGGTAATGGAACCGCTCGCAGAATCTCCTTCGGTAATAAAGATGGTTGTTTCGAGGCGTTTTTCCTCGTTTGAGTTATAATGAATTCTGCAGTCACGTAATTTTCTATTGTGCAGGCTCACCTTTTTTGCACGCTCCCTTGCAATTTTCTGTATACTGGAAATCGCTTTTCTCTCCTTTTCTGATTCAATGATTTTCGAGAGAAGGATATCAGCTGTTTCCGGATTTTTGTGCAGGAAATCATCCAGTCTTTTTCGAAGGAAATCAGCAATGAAATTCCTGACCCCCGGCCCCTGGGGCCCCATATCCTTTGAACCAAGTTTTGTCTTGGTTTGTGATTCAAAAACCGGCTCCTCTACTTTTATGCTAATCGCTGAAACAATCGATGCCCTGATGTCGGATGGATCAAATTCCTTTTTATAAAAATCCCTGATAGTTCTTACAAGCGCCTCCTTGTATGCAAGAAGGTGTGTACCTCCCTGCGAGGTAAATTGCCCGTTCACAAAACTGTAATATTCCTCTCCGTATTGACTTCCGTGGGTAAGAGCAATCTCGATATCCTCTCCCTTTAGGTGAATTATCGGGTAAAGTCCGGGAGAACTCATGTTTTCCTCCAGCAAATCGAGCAGGCCGTTTTTTGAGTAAAACTTTTGTCCATTGAAATTTATGACCAGGCCTGAATTCAGGTATACATAATTTCTGAACAATCGTTCGATATACTCCGAAATAAACCGGAATTTACCGAACACCTCATCATCCGGAGTAAAGTTTACAAGGGTGCCCCCCGGAAGATTACTGGGCTGCACCGGTTCCTGTATAATAATTTCCCCCTTTGAAAACTCAATGGTCTTTACCTGGTTTTCTCTGAAAGATTGTATTTTAAAATGAGAAGAAAGTGCATTCACGGCCTTAATCCCAACACCATTCAGCCCGACTGATTTCTTAAAAACTTTGGAATCATACTTTGCGCCAGTATTCATTTTGGATGCCACATCCTCAAGCTTCCCCAATGGTATGCCCCTTCCGTAATCCCTGATTGATACAAGTTTTTCATTTATGGTGACATCAATTGCCTTTCCAAAACCCATCATGAACTCATCCACCGAATTGTCGAGTACTTCCTTTATGAGAATATAAATTCCATCATCCATCGATGACCCGTCACCAAGCTTTCCAATATACATACCCGGACGCTTCCGTATATGCTCCTTCCAGTCAAGCGTTCTTATTGTATCTTCAGAATACGTAGCTGTCATAATCCGCAAAATTTCTGCAAATATATTTAAATACTGCTCTTGGATTGAATTTCTTTTTCAACAGCCAATTAACAAGTACATCATGAGAAAATCATCTTACAGGTTGTTTCAGGGTAAGAATTAAAAAAAAGAACAGCGGGTTTAAACAGAATCCGGAATATTCCGTTTTACAACTTTGTTGTGAATGGTATAAAGGGTTTTGCTTATAAGCTGAATATAATCCTTTTTGAAATTCTTTTTCTGAAGAATAAAAAAAATATACTTTTACGAAAAACTTGCATTTCATGGATCACTCGCAAGAAAAAGAATTCATCAAGAGAATATCCACGCTGGTCAGGCAGAACAAGCTTCTTTCGGAGCAGTTGAAAGACCTTAGCGATAAAAATGAGAAGCTTTCCAAAAAACTGGACAAGTATGGGTCCATCATTTCCCGACTGAAGCCTGAACAAATCTCTGAAGAAGCCCAGGCTAAGGAACCCGAGATCCTGAAGTTCAAAATGGCGACTGTTCTGTTCGCCGATATTCAGGGATTTGACAAGATTTCGGGGAACATGAACTCCCAGGAAATGATGGACGAACTGGACAATGTATATTTTCATTTTGGCAGCATTGTTCAGAAATACAAGATGGAAAAAATAAAAACCATTGGTGATTCCTATATGTGCGCAGGAGGTGTTCCCAAAAAAAACAGCACCAACCCCATTGAAGTAGTCCTAGCCGCTCTCGAAATGATTCAACACCTCGAAGATCTTAAAAGGAAATCGGAGAAGCACAGAATCTGGGATATGCGTATCGGAATTCATACCGGACCTGTTACTGCTACTGCAATCGGAAAAAAAAAGGTATCATACGACATCAAAGGCGATACTGTAAACATTGCAAGCAGGATGGTTTCCGTCTGTAAGCATGGAGAGATTAACATTTCTGTAAACACCTATGAACTTGTTAAGGAGTTCTTTGCATGTGAATATGCAGGTAAACTGCCGGTTAAATACATCGGTGACCTTGGAATGTTTTATGTAAAGGGTATCAAGCCTGAATTATCTACCGATAACCTGGGGCTGGCTCCCAATGCTTTGTTTAATACCAAGTTTGGTCTTATCCAATTTGTTGACATACAGGAAATTATACTCGATATTTTAGAAAAGGAATTACCTGAATACCTGCATTATCATAATGTAAAACATACCATTGATGTTGTAACCGAGGTTGAACTCATTGGATGGGCTGAAGGGGTAAGTGATGAGGAGATTCTGTTGCTCAAAACAGCTGCTTTGTTTCATGATGCCGGTCATACCATTGGTTTCGATGAGCATGAGGAAAAAGGAGCAAACCTTGCCAGGGAAATGCTTCCCAAATACAACTACACATCCCGGCAAGTTGAAACTGTTTGCGAACTGATAATGGCAACAAAAATGCCACCTAAACCGAAGAATCTTCTTGAAAAAATCATGTGTGATTCTGATCTGGATTATCTTGGCCGGGTTGATTTTATTCCTGTGTCCAATACCCTTTACGAAGAGCTGAAACACCAGAACAAAATTGGTTCATTCAATGAATGGAACAAGCTTCAAATCAAATTTATTTCAGGACATCAATACTTTACACAAACAGCGAGAAACCTCAGGGAGGTAAACAAGCAAAAACAGATCGAAAGAATTAAGGAATTGATAGTTGAAGATTAGCTGAAATCTTCTTTTTTTTAAAACCCTGGTGATACTTCCATCCGGGTTTTTTATTTGGTCACCAACGGTGACCTAAATCACCAGACAACAGGCACATACATCAATCCCTAATTATTGTTAAAAATTCCTATGAGTCATAATTTTGTTTCCACAAATGCACGTTTATTGATTTACAATTGACAATGAATTTGTGTGATTAACAAGGAAGAATAAAAATGGAAAAAATTCAGCTTCATTACGTTTCCAACTCAGGACTTACAAGTGAGTCCGGCAGCAAAACGAGTATTCAGGTAAAGGAAATAGTTGTTTTCTATTTTTATTTTGAATGGGTTTAGAAGGTTAATAGTTATTAGGTTTTTGGTTATTGGTTATGTAAAAGCCCCGCCGTTTTGGCGGGGCTTTTCTTTTACCCTCTAATCGCTTTTATACCCGGTAGTTCCTTTCCCTCCATATATTCAAGCATGGCACCTCCTCCTGTGGACACATAGCTGACTTTTTGAGAAAGTCCCATTTGTGTCACTGCCGCAACCGAGTCACCCCCGCCTACAAGGCTGAATGCCCCCGCAGAGGTAGCATCCGCTATTGCAACCGCAATACTTTTGGTACCTTTTTCAAAACTGGACATTTCAAAAACACCCATCGGGCCGTTCCACAAAATGGTTTTTGAATTTTTAATTACCTCCGAAAATAACCTGATTGTTTTTTCACCAATATCCAGCCCCATCCATCCATCCTCGGTTTCATTGATTCCGGCTTGTTTTGCAGCAGCATCATTGGAAAATTTATCAGCAACAATATGGTCAACCGGCAGGTAAAGTTTCACATTCTTACTTTCAGCCTTTTTAATTATTTCGAGTGCCAATTCCAGTTTATCTTCCTCAACAAGGGAAGAGCCGATTTTCCCTCCCTTGGCTTTGATAAAAGTATAGGTCATCCCTCCGCCAATAATGAGGTTGTCCACTTTATTCAAGAGGTTTTCAATGATGAGTATTTTATCAGAAACCTTTGCCCCACCCATAATTGCAGTAAACGGCTTTGCAGTTGCATAAAGAACTTTGTCCATACTTCCAAGTTCACCCGCTATCAGGTATCCGAACATTTTGTTTTCATCACTGAAAAATTCAGCTACTATTGTTGTGGATGCGTGCGCCCTGTGTGCGGTTCCAAAAGCGTCATTCACATAAACATCGGCCAGTGAGGCCAGTTTCCCGGCAAAATCCTTATTACCTTTTTCTTCCTCCTTGTAAAACCTGAGGTTTTCAAGCAGCAGAACCTCTCCGCTTTTTAAAGCCGCAGCTTTTTTAATGGCCGGCTCCCCAATGCAGTCCTCAGCAAAAAAAACATCCTTTTTCAGAAGCCCGGACAGGTGCTTAACAAGGTGTTTTAATGAAAATTTTTGTTCATACCCACCCTTGGGCCTGCCAAGATGTGACATAAGGATTACACTGCCACCATCGGCAAGAATTTTCCGAATTGTTGGAAGCGATGCAGTTATCCTGTTATCGTCGGTAATTTCGAATTTATCATTCAGAGGAACATTAAAATCTACTCTGATAATAGCTTTCTTGCCCTGAAAATTGAAACTGTCAATTGTTTTCATCATAACAAAATTATTTTTAAAAGGAATGATGGAACACCCATGTTGCTGATTTTGTTATCATTGTGTTTGTGTTTTTCTAAACATGGGTGTTTCATCCGTACAAAATATTTATATTATTAATTACCAATACATTACCTTCTGGCTTTTAACATTCATTATCGAGCAGATGCCTGCCTGACGGCAGACAGGGAACACCCATGTTGTTGATTTTATTATCATTGTGTTTGTCTTTTTCTAAGCACGGGTGTTTCATTTTGGGAGTAATTTAAAATAAGAAAAGGGAAAAAATCTTTATTTGGTTAACTTTGACCACGCATTAAAGGAATTGTAAAATTATGCTTTTTCGAGAAATTATCGGACAGGAAGAAATAAAAAATAACTTACTTAAAGCCGTTGCCGGGGGAAGAATAAGTCATGCCTATATGATGTTATCCTCAGAGGGTACAGGCAGTCTTTCGCTTGCGATTGCCTTTGCCAGATATATTCAGTGTTTGAAAAAGTCAGAAAAGGATTCCTGTAATGAATGTCCTTCCTGTACTAAAATACAGAAGCTTGCTCATCCCGACCTCCATTTTGTTTACCCTGTTGCTACTACTAAAAAGGTTGATAAAGAGCCGGTAAGTGACGATTTTATTCAGAGCTGGAGAGAAGCCGTTCTCCAAAATCCTTATTTGAATCTTGCCGAATGGTATGAAAAGATTGGCATTGAAAACAAACAGGGTATTATCACTATTCACGAAAGCAAAGAAATTCTACGAAAGCTTTCTCTTAAGCCCTTTGAGGCAGATTACAAAATCATAATCATTTGGATGCCGGAGAAGATGAATACCCCTGCGGCCAACAAACTGCTCAAGCTATTGGAAGAGCCTCCTGATAAAACCATTTTTCTGCTCGTGAGCCAGGACACATCTCAAATATTGCCTACCATTCTTTCGAGAACACAGTTGATAAAAATCCCCAAACTGTCTGATAAAGACCTTAAAGAAGCTCTTGCCACGAGATTCGGCCTTACCAATCAAAAGGAAATTGAAGCCATAGCAGATTATGCTAGGGGAAATTTCCTGCTTGCCCTGGAGGCTTTAAATAAAAATAACAACAGCGGGGATAATTTCAAGTCCTTTGTTGACCTGATGAGAATATGCTATGCCACAGATATTCCAAAATTAAACGACTGGGTTGAAATGATTGCCGGTATAGGGAGGGAAAAACAAAAGCACTTTCTCGCCTTCGCTCTGAATGTTATTCGCAGCAATTACATGATGAATATCGGGCAGGATGGGCTGGTACAATTGAATGAGGAAGAAAAGGAGTGGTCAAAAAAATTTTCAAAATTCGTGCACACCGGAAACATCCGCCAGCTTGCAACTGAGTTCAGCCAGGCATTTCATCATGTTGAATACAATGCCAATGCAAAAATTGTATTTTTCCACATGGGACTGAGAATTGTCAAATTGCTGAAACCCTAATTTTAATTAAATTTGCATTGAAGTAATTATTTCAATCCAATCAGAATGATTTGCCGGGGTTGCCCCTCTACCATCGACCCTGAAAAGGGCCAGTCAACAAGATTATGCTCCTGCGCCAGTTTGAATGTATTCAACTGGATGCCGGGCATCAACGAACCTTTTCCGGAGAGGGAGTTTGTTGAGGTTCGTTTTAAAAACACCAGGAAAGCATTCTATATCAATGAGAACAAACTTCCGCTTGAGCAGGGTGATATAGTTGCCGTGGAAGCAAGTCCGGGACACGACATAGGAGTTGTATCGCTTCGGGGACCTTTGGTTTACGAGCAAATGAGGAAATACAATGTTGATCCTAACGGAAATGATTTCAAGATCATTTACCGTAAAACCAAACCCGCCGATATAGAGAAATGGATGGAGGCCATAGAACTGGAGGTCCCCACCATGCTCAAGGCAAGGGAAATTGCAGAGTCTTTCCATCTTAACATGAAAATCGGTGATGTGGAATACCAGGGTGATAAAACCAGGGCTATCTTCTATTATATTGCCGAAGAGAGGGTGGATTTCAGACAATTGATTAAGTTTCTGGCTGAAGAGTTCAAAATACGTATTGAAATGCGCCAGATTGGTGCCAGGCAGGAGGCAGGTAGAATTGGGGGAATTGGGTCCTGCGGGCGCGAATTATGCTGCAATTCGTGGCTCACAAATTTCAAATCGGTAACCACCAATGCTGCAAGAATCCAGGAAATAAGTCTGAATCCTCAAAAGCTTGCAGGTCAATGCAGCAAACTGAAATGCTGCATCAACTATGAGGTGAATGTTTACGCCGATGCAAAAAGCGATTTCCCTGACATGTCGATCGCACTGGAAACTTTGGAGGGAAAAGCCTTTTACCAGAAAGCAGATGTTTTCAAGAAAATTATCTGGTATTCCTTTGAATCACAGGATGAGTTTAACATGGTACCTCTTTCAATTGAAAGAGCAAAGGAGGTTATTGAATTGAATAAAAAGGGGAAAAAACCCGAAAAGCTTGTTGTTTCTGCAGGGAATGTGGTTTCATCCGACCCGGTTTATACACCACTGGAAAATGAGAGCCTTACCCGTTTTGAATCTGAATCCAGGAAGAAGAAGAAGAAGAAGAAAAAAAAGAAAAAATCTGACACAAACAGGGATTATAATCTTACATAACTTATGAGGGTTATTTTTACAAAACTGTCTAATCAAATTCCTTTACTTGCAGTGTTGTTTTCGGTTATTCTTGGGGGCTGCGACAGTAGTTTTGTTTTTGAGAAAAATAAGAGAATTCCATCTGCAACCTGGAGCAGGGAGCAAATCCTGGAGTTCCCGGTTGAAATAACCGATACACTTCAACCTCACAATATTTATATCAATATCAGGAACCAGAATGACTATCCGCTGAGCAATCTATTTCTTTTTGTCACCATTACCTCCCCTGACGGATTGCATAACAGGGATACCGTTCAGTGCTTTCTTGCCGGGCCCTCCGGCAAATGGCTGGGAAAAGGATTCGGGAATGTCTGGTCCAACAGGTTCAGGTACAAAACCAATGTAAGATTCCCTGTTGGTGGAATTTATAATTTTCATCTGGAACAGGCTATGCGCCTCGAAAAATTGCCTGGTATTTCGGATGTTGGATTAAGAATTGAAAAAATTGAATGACAAACCTCCTGCATTTTGGCCAAGAAGAAACTCAGCCGTTTTAATGAGTTAAAGTCTCATCCCCGCGTAATACAGCCTGATTTTCACCAGGTATTTCAGAAAAATTTTTCCCTGAAGGGAAAATGGGGCGAAGTTTTTTTTAATAATTCCAATCCCATTGTGCTTGAACTGGGCTGCGGAAAAGGTGAATATACAACAGGGCTGGCAAGACATTTTCCAGGCCGCAATTTCATAGGCATTGATATAAAAGGAGCCCGCATTTGGAAAGGAGCTAAGCAGGTTGCTGAGGAAAGGATTTCCAATGCAGGCTTTTTGAGAACCCGAATTGACCTTTCTGAGTCATTCTTTGCCAGAAATGAGGTAAGTGAGATTTGGATTACATTTCCCGATCCGCATCCAAAAAAAGCCAGGAAACGATTAACATCCCCCCTGTTCCTTAATCGCTACCGGAACTTCCTCCAACCCAAAGGGGTTATCCATCTTAAAACTGACAGCAGGGAATTGTTTGATTACACACTTGAAACCCTGCAATACAATGCTTGTGAGGTATTAATGCACACAGCAGATCTCTACGGTAAACCATTGAAAGAGGAATTCCTGTCGATTAATACTTTCTACGAAAGGCAGTTTCTGGCGCAGGGGAAACCAATTACATACATCCGCTTCCGGTTAACCGAAAAAGAAATCATAGATGTCCCATCTTATGCATGATAGCTTTTTCAATAAGGTATATGCGGTTGTCAGGCAAATTCCTCCTGGCAGGGTAACCAGTTACGGTGCAATCGCAAAATTTCTGGGCACAGGAAAATCAGCAAGAGTGGTAGGATGGGCAATGAACAATTCACATAAGTCAGGTGAGTTCATCCCGGCACAAAGGGTGGTAAACCGAAACGGCCTGCTGACAGGCAAACACCATTTTGGAACTCCCGGGTTAATGCAACAACTACTCGAGAATGAAGGAGTTACAGTCAGGGAGGATTGTGTGCAGAATTTTACCAGTATTTTCTGGGACCCATCAAAAGAATTGAGAAAATGAGTACCGGAAAATATTATCTTTGTAATCTGGATTTAAATCAAATAAACTTATGTCTTTTTCACAGGCACAGGTTATTCGTGCACTGAAGCAGCTCAAGCATCCCGGCACAGGCAAGGATATAGTTGAACTGGGAATTGTTCGTAATGTTCAGGTACAGGGGCTTAAGGTGGTTCTTCATCTAGGGTTTCCCAGGCAAAAGGATCCGTTTGCCCGATCTATCCAGAGAGCCTGTGTCCAGGCATTAAAATCTTCTCTCAGCCGGGAATTGAAGGTTGAAATTCAGACTGAATCATTGATTCCTGAAAAAAAAGAATCCGTACAGGTTTTACCCGGAGTAAAAAACATCGTTGCTGTGGCTTCTGGTAAAGGCGGGGTTGGCAAATCAACGATTACGGTGAATCTTGCCGTTGCCCTTGCCCAGAAAAAGCTAAGGATTGGTTTGATTGATGCCGATATTTTCGGTCCTTCCATACCCAAAATGCTGCATTGTGAGCAGGAAAAACCAACAGTTAGAGAAGAGAACGGAAAAACTTGGATCCGGCCAGTTGAAAAATATGGTATTAAGTTTCTTTCCATAGGGTTATTTGTGAATCCTGAAGATGCTTTAGTATGGCGCGGACCAATGGCCACAAATGCGCTCAGGCAGCTTATTCACGACGGAGACTGGGGCGAGCTGGATTTCCTTTTATTCGATCTCCCTCCGGGCACAAGCGATATTCACCTAACGCTGGTACAGGAAACTCCGGTTACGGGTGCAGTAATTGTTAGCACCCCGCAACAAATTGCACTTGTTGACACCACTAAAGGAATTAATATGTTCAGGGGAAAGGCTATTAATGTACCTGTGCTTGGTGTTGTGGAAAATATGGCCTGGTTTACACCTGCCGAACTTCCCGAAAACAAGTACTATATCTTTGGCAGAGATGGATGCAAGAACCTGGCAAAAAATATGAATGTACCCTTGCTTGGTGAAATACCAATTGTACAGAGCATTTGTGAAGGAGGAGACAGTGGTGTACCAGTTGCAATGAATGGTTCCCCTCTTGAAAAAACTTTTTCTGACCTGGCAGACAATTTCCTCCAACAGGTCGAATTCAGAAACAAAACCATTGACCCTACAAAAAAAGTCGAAATCAACATATAATACCTTAATTAGCAAATACTATGAAACACCCATGACAGTACCCAAGCACAAAAACGGATGAACAAACTATGGGTGTTCCATCCGCTTAAGAACGCTAATTTAAAGTTAGTTAGTAACATATTAGTAATTAATAACATAAATATTTTGTACAGATGAAAAAAGAAGAACTGCTGACCCGAGTCAATGAAACACTGGAAATGGTAAGGCCATATTTGCAGGCTGATGGTGGCGATATCTCGGTTGTTGAACTCACCGATGATTTAATTTTAAAAGTAAAACTCCTGGGGGCCTGTGGTCATTGTCCCTTTAGCATTCAAACCCTGAAAGCAGGTGTTGAGCAGGCCGTCAGAAGAAATATTCCCGAAATTACCGAAGTGGTTGCTGTGTAGAAGACTGTCTTTTACACCCTGTTTTTTAGCCCTGCAATCCAGGGCTTTTTTTTTATTTTGGAAACGAACACTTTTGCGAATAAACACAAACTCCAATGAAAATAGCAAACATGGAGTTCCCTGCCAGCCGGCAGGCAGGCATCCGGCCTTAATCAAAATATTATTTACAGATAAAAAACAGCTTTTTGACAGTTCTTTTTATTTCACGATATTTTAATTTCCATTTTTAAATCTCCACCTGTAGTATTTTCTTTGTAATAAAATATGTTGGCCAAATAACAGTTATTATAAAAAATCCTGGTACTTGAGACAATCACTTAACCTCATAATTTTGCTCATTCTCCTGGCTGGAATTTCAGGATGCTCCACCAGGAAGAATACTCTTTTATCCAGGTCGTACCATCAGCTAACCTCAAGATATAACACCTATTTTAACGGGAAAGAAAGCTTCAATAGAGGAACAGAAAGAATAAACAGGGAGTTTGAATATGATTATACCAGGTTACTGCCGGTTTTTATCCATCCAAATCCCGGGCTGGCGAAAACAATCTCTGCCGATATGGACAGGGCGATAGCCAAGGCTTCCAAAATAATTACCACCAAATCTATCACAGCCAAACCCGATAGGCCCAAAAGGCAACTGTCTCAGAAAGAAACAGATTTTTTCAACCGCAGGGAATACAACAAGTGGGTAATTGAAAGTTACCTCCTGATGGGTAAAGCGCATTTTTACAAACACGATTTCCCTTCAGCCATCAAAACATTTCAGTTCATGCTGAATGAATACCCCGAGAATCCTGTCATATGGCCCACTCAAATTTGGCTTGCCCGGGCTTTCCTGGAGACCGGAAGATACAGGGACGCCAAATTAATCCTCGATAAAATGACAAGTGAAAAGGGCTTCCCGGAAAGTTTGAAAGGAGAATTGAATGCCACGCTCGCTAATTATTATCTAAAGCAGAACGAAAACGCCGCCGCATTACCCTACCTTCTCACATCACTTGACAATACAAAAGACAAAAGTGCCAACGCGAGATTTACTTACCTTATTGCCCAGTTGTACGGCCAATCGGGCAATGAGTCAAAGGCAGCAGAATACTTTGGCAGGGTATTAAAAATGAGCCCCCCTTACGAAATGGTATTTAATGCACAAATCAATATGGCTCTTATGGGAGGATCGGGCATTTCAGGTGACGAGAGAACAGAGGCCAGTCTTAACAAAATGCTAAGGGATGAAAAGAACAGGGAATTTGAGGACCAGATATATTTTGCCCTTGGTAATATTGCCCTTAGATCCGGAGAGGAAATGAAGGCTATGGATTATTTCCAGAGGTCATCGGAAACGGGCAACCCCAATTCTCCCCAGAAAGTGGTCACCAGCCTCACCCTTGCTGAAATAGCTCTCAAAAAACCCGATTATGTGAAGGCTTCGGAGCATTTTGAAAAGGCAGCTGCCCTAATCAGGCCAGACTATCCGGGTTATGAGAGTATCATTTACAAATCAAAAAACCTGGGAAACCTCGCCGGGAACATAAGGGTCTTTAAACTGGAAGACAGTGTTCAGGTTCTTGCCACGATGAATGAAAATGAGAGAAACCAGGTAATCGACAAAATCATTGCACAGATCAGGCAGGCAGAAGATGAAGCCCGGAATGCAGAAATGTTACAAAGAAGGGAACAACAGGAAAAGTATATGCGAACTGCCCCTGTGAGCCAGATGCAGGCAGGCAGGCAGGAAACAAGCCTTTGGTATTTCTACAACCAGGCAACCGTGAATTTTGGAATCAATGAATTTGAAGCCCTGTGGGGAAAGCGACGCCTTGAGGATAATTGGAGAAGAAGCAACAGACTAATAATGATGCAGGATCAGACCATCGATTTGGGGGTTGCTTCCACTAAGGAAGATGCTGCAACTGCAGAAGATGCTGGAAGTCCAACCTCACGCGAATATTACATACGCAATATTCCTCTTACTCCCGAACAGCTCGAAAAATCCCACAAAAGAATAGAGGAGGCTCTCTTCAACATGGGTAAAATATTCAAAAATGATATAACTGACCCGAAGGAAGCTGTTTGGTCCTATGAGGAACTGAACAGAAGGTACCCTTATCACGAAAGGATGGCTGAAGCACTGTATGACCTGCATGAATTAAACCTGTTGACAGGCAATTTTTCCAGGGCGGAATACTATAAAAACCAGGTTGTGCAAAGATACCCCAATACCCAATTTGCCGGCATCCTTTCTAATCCTAATTATTTCAGGGAACTGCAGGAACAGGAAGATAGTATTGAACGCCTGTACCAGGAGACATTTGCCCTTTACCAGAATAACCGCTTTGCTGAAGTGTTGAGAAATGCCGATTATGCAATTCAATCATTTCCGCAAGCCACACAGATACCTCAATTCATGCTGATAAGAGCTATTTCAATTAATCAACTGGGCGATGCAACGAAATTCAGACTGCAGCTGAGCGAAATCATTGAAAAGTTTCCGGGCACAGCAGTGCAGGAAAGTTCAAAAGAATTGCTCACCATGCTTGACTTGGATAGGCCTTATATAGCACAACAGCTTATGGCAGAAAAAGCCAGGGAAATGTATTCCGAAACCAGAACAGGAAAACATTTTGTTGTTTTTGCAGTGATAAATGATCAGGCTGTAATCAATCAGTTGGTTTTCAATTTGATCAATTTTAATATTGATTATTTCAACAGACTAAATCTGCAGATAACCACTGAGGATTTTACGGCTGAAGAAAAATTGCTGAAGATTGTTGAATTCTCCGACCTCAAAAGGGCATCGGATTATTACGTGGCGGCTATTACCAACCCGGAAATCAGAAAGGATATTCCTGAAGGTACATTCCGCTTGTTCTTTATATCAGAAAACAATCTAACAGTAATGCAAAAGGACAAATCTTTTGAAAAATATTTGAGATTCTTTGAATCGCAAATACTTAAGAATTAACCCTGTTGGTTGATGAACATTTATTCCCCTGGCCATTTCAGGAATTAGCCCCTACTCATTATTTTTACATCCTCAAAAACTATTAGCGTGAAAAAGATTTCACTTCTTTGGGTTGACGACGAAATTGATTTACTAAGACCTCATATTATTTTTCTCGAGGGCAAAGGGTACCAGGTGAAAACATCTACCAACGGCCACGATGCACTTCAACTCATAAAGGAAGATTATTACGATTTGGTTTTGCTTGACCAGAATATGCCCGGGTTAAGTGGACTGGAGACCCTTTCACAGATTAAAAAGATATCTTTCTCCCTTCCCGTGATTATGATTACAAAAAGTGAGGAAGAAGAAATCATGGAAGAGGCAATTGCTTCAAAGATTGCCAACTACCTGATAAAGCCTCTAAATCCAAATCAGATACTTCTGGCAATTAAGAAAATTACAGACCAGGAGCGACTTGTATCTAAAAAAATTACATCCGATTACCAGTCAGAATTTGGAAAAATCGGAATTGAAATCAACCAGGCAAAAACATTTGAAGCCTGGACTGAAATATACAGAAAGATCACATTTTGGGATCTGGAAGTGGAGCAAATTGATGATGAAGGCCTGAAAGAAGTATTTCAACTTCAAAAAACAGAAGCAAACAGTGAATTTTCCAAATTTGTAAAAGCCAATTATTTGAACTGGCTTAACATAAGAGGGGATGAAAAGCCTCTTATGTCACATGTTCTGATTAAAGACAGGATAAGGCCACTGCTGGCTGCCGGTAAAAAAGTTGTTTTTATTCTTATCGATAATTTAAGGTTTGACCAGTGGAAGATGATTTTACCGGAAATACTACCCTATTACAATTTGGAAAGAGAGGAACTTTATTGCAGCATATTGCCAACGGCCACACAGTTTGCACGAAATGCCGTTTTTTCAGGCATGTTGCCAGGTGAAATAGAAAAACTTTACCCCCACCTTTGGATTGGTGAAGAAGAGGAAGGAGGAAAAAATCTTCATGAAGATGAACTTCTGCAAATCCATTTAAAGCGGCTGGGAACAAAAATGCCTTATTACTTCGAAAAAATTACAACAATAAAAAGCGGTAAAAAGCTTACCGATAGTATTTCATCACTGATCAATCAGCAACTCACGGTTCTGATATACAACTTTGTGGATTTGTTATCTCATGCCCGAACGGAAATGGAAGTTGTTAAAGAGCTTTCAGATGATGAAGCGGCCTACCGTACACTAACTTTGGCCTGGTTCAGACATTCGTACCTGCGTGATTTGCTCAGGCAGCTTGCTGACAGAAACCTGACGGTTGTTATTACTGCAGATCACGGATCAGTGAGAGTACAAAACCCGGTTAAAGTGATTGGAGACAGAAATATTACAACCAACCTGCGATACAAACAGGGAAAAAACATGGATTACAATCCAAAAGAAGTATTTGAAATCAAAGACCCCGATAAAGCCTTTTTACCCAAATCCAATGTGAGTTCCACATATATTTTTGCCACCAGGGATGACTTCTTTGCCTATCCCAATAATTATAACCATTTTGTAAATTATTACAGAAACACATTGCAGCATGGAGGAGTATCACTGGAAGAAATGCTTGTTCCGCTGGCATTTCTTGTTCCAAAAAATGTTTAACTGAATCCCGGATGCAAAAAATCATTGTACATTCTCTTTCCGAATTACCACTTGCAGCAGCGGAGATCATATCCCATTTAAAAGATCATACTATTATAGGTGTATACGGCAACCTGGGTGCTGGCAAAACAACCATGATAAAGGAAATATGTCGCCAGATGGGAGTACCCGATATTGTCAACAGCCCAACCTTTGCCCTGGTGAATGAATATTTCACCACCAGGGGAGGAGTCATTTACCATTTTGATTTCTACAGGATAAATTCCATCTGGGAAGCCTTCGATATTGGATATGAAGATTTCTTTTATTCCGGGAATATTTGTTTTATCGAATGGCCTGAAAAGGTGGAGGAATTGCTTACGGATAATGTTTTGCGCATTTATATACAGGAACTTCCGGGAGGAGAAAGGGAGATTTCAATCGGGCGCACCGCTTTCTCGAACAAAAAATAAAATTTGAAGATTCCACCAAATTGACTAACTTGTCTTCCTTTGAGCCAAAAAACATATAATGCCATGGCTACTGAAAAAAATCCATCATCTGCCTTTCCATTTGGTAAAGGCAGCTTAATGCCGCAGGAAGAAACCCTGGAGAGAAAAAAGCAGTCGAGGCAACTGGTTATTGGAATTCCCCGGGAACTCTCTGAAAGCGAATCGAGGGTTGGATTGACTCCCGAGGCCGTTGAGCTATTGGTTAACAAAGGACATCAGTTGCTAATAGAGACACTTGCCGGGAAAGGTGCAAACTATAAGGACACTGATTACAGTGAGTGTGGTGGTTTTATCGTGGATGAACATGCCGAAATTTTTAATAAAAGCGATATCATTCTGAAAATATCCCCTCCCACCCTGAGTGAAATTGAACAGCTTAAAGGAAATCAGATAGTCATCTCGGCATTGCATCTGCCCAACCAGTCAGAAAATTATATAAGAAACCTGATGGCAAAGAAGATGACTGCCATTGCCTTTGAACACCTCCGAAACAAGGAAAATTATTACCCGGTAGTTCGATCCATGAGTGAGATTGCCGGCAGCACATCCATTCTTATTGCTGCAGAATACCTGTCCAACCAGAACGACGGAAAAGGCGTAATGCTTGGCGGAATTCCCGGCATTACCCCCACCGAAGTGGTCATACTGGGAGCCGGCACGGTGGCCGAATCTGCTGCAAGAGCAGCCATTGGTCTTGGCGCTTTTGTAAAGGTTTTTGACAATTCAGTGGACCGGCTCAGAAGACTTCAGAACAGCCTGGGGCAAAAGCTTTATACTTCCATTTTTCATCCGCAGGTAATTGTAAAGGCACTCAAAAGTGCCGATGTTCTGATTGGAGCCATTCACCACAATCAGAAAATGGAACCCTACTATATTACTGAGCAAATGGTCATGCAGATGAAACCCGGATCGGTCATTATTGACGTGAGTATTGACCAGGGAGGTTGCATAGAAACTTCGGAGCCCCGGAACCATAAAAATCCTGTATTTATCAAGCATGGTGTAATACATTATTGTGTGCCCAATATTCCATCCAGGGTATCAAGAACTGCATCCATTGCTCTGAGCAATGTGTTTTCACCCCTGTTAATCATGATGAGTGAGGCTGGCAGCCTGCGTAACCTGCTAATGGAAGATATTGGTATAAGGAAAGGGGTTTACATTTACAATGGCCTGCTTACCAACCCTGCTGTGGGAAAACATTTTGGAATCCCTTCAAAGGATATTGACCTGCTCATGGCTGCATTTTGATCCCCTCAGAAATTAAAAATAGGCCCTGGCCTGCACCCCGCCTGTATGAATTACATCACGGCCCCCTGATGCTCTTCCGCTATAGTTCAGGGATACCTCGAAATTATTGGGCAGGGACTTCTGAAGGTATACATTCCATACAAGATTCCTGCCGGGAAACAATCCCTCCAGCATCTCATATGCAATGGAGGTATTCATGGGCGAATTGTATTCCGCTATAAGGTATCGCAACTGGGTATTCAGCTGAAAACTTCCCGGTAAATTGTATAGCCCCTCCAGCTTTGCCTCCTGGAGCAGGGCTTCCTCAACTGACAGGATGTTGTTTTTTTCCGATACCCCGCAGGTGAATTTCAACTGCCACTTCGCTTCGTATTGATACTGCAGGGACATTTCAGCAGCAAGGTTTTCAACGTGATAATTCCTGGCAGGAAAAAATTCCGACAGGTTCAATTTCTGTATCTTTTCCAGAACAGGATATAAAATGACTGAGGCCAAGGGACTCCATCGCAGTCGTATAGTATGCTGCCCGATTTCACGCTGGTCGGCACCGTTTACAAGCAGCACCTTTGACCAATTCCTGAGGAATATATAATCGGCACCAAATTTCTGGCTGCTCCTGTTGAAGGAGAAAGTATTTCTCAGATTGGCATTGAGGTTAACAAGGCTCTCATCACCCATACTTACCCGTAATATTTTTAAAAGATCAGAAGCTTTCCCGTTCTCTGTCTTTTGCATGGTTCTGAAAGAGGCCTGGTTGGAAAACCTGGCAAAAAGACTCTTCCAGGCACCAGCATTGCGCCAGGCCGGTGCCGGCTGAAGCTGAATTGTTTGTCCCAGCTGGTTAATCCGGGTTTTTACCCACAAATTGGAAGGTAAAAACACCCTGATATGATCCGCCTCATCAGGAAATCCGGCAATCTCAAATTCGTCCAGTTCTTTTATCCCATTCCCGTTATAATCAACCCACTTGTATACTCCCTGCCCTGCAGGAACTTCCAGGTAAAAAAATTCCTTTGCCTGTTCCCGGCCGGTAATTGTTTCCAGATATGTGTTTACCAAAACAGCTCCGCCAAAATATCGACCACTGTACTCGATTCTGCCCGAATAAGAGTTTTCCTTTTCCGATCTATCTGTCGCCTGTTTGTAGTCAACTGACCTGTAATTGATTCTCGCCCTGAAAACCTGTGACGGGTTTTTTGTCAGACCAAGTGACCCGGAGATTTCATTTGCAATGGAAAAAAATTCAAACCCACTTGCTCCCGGTATGTAATCCCTGCGTTGCCGTCCCACAATTTTCCAGGAATTTTCCTGTTCAGCCGGATTTGTAAAATAAAAACCAATATCCCTGTTTTTAAAGCTGGTTACAAGCAGGGAATCATCTGAATTTGCTCTCCATGCATTATTTTCAGATTCTGAAAAGATTCCGGCCACCAGGGGGCCTGTTTTCCTTGAAATATCCAGTTGATGACGAAAAAATTCCGTTGTCCTTCCGGGCTTATCATTTGTGGAGAGATAGCTGGCAAACAGGTTGGTTTTAAATCCTGCAATCCGGCTGGATGAAACAATTGAGTTTCTGAATCCCTCAAAACCTCCGGATTGAAAAAAATCAAAATTGTAGGAAGCATGACCCTTCCCGAAAAATTGAAATCGCGCCTCCCAAAAAACCTGGTGCTGGTTACCCGAGAGTTCAGCCAACCCGACATTCCAGTCTCTTTCAAACTCAACAGGTCTGAATCTCTCCGGAGTTTTGAAATTAGCACCCGTTAACTCATATCCAATCCTTGCTTTTAATTGAAAGCCTGAGGTATCAGAAGAAAAGAAAGTGTTTCCGGCCGAAAACCGGAGAGCAATCCCGGTATCGTCCTCCCTGTTCAGGCTGGAAAAAGTGTTTATATCATTCTGACTTATGGCAGCATCAAACAGTATATTTGTGGATTTGCCGCGGTTAGACTCAAACCCGACAGTTAGAAGCTGTTGTTTTTTTGGAGTTACCATAAAAACAACCGGTTCATGAGTTCCCTGTGGTATGCCATTTTCGGGAGCTACCCATTTATAAACCCTTCCATTGGCGGAACTTACATCGGAAACGTAATTTCCCCTGTTCTCACCAAGAAATGTAAAGCTCAAACGGTAGTGTGCATTACCGGGATCATTGGAAAAAACATAAACATTACTGTAAAGGTTACTGCTTACAAGAGAATCTGTTTTTCGGTAAAGCACAAAGCTGTTGGAAAATTCCACACTATCAATTTTAGGCAGGTATGCCAGGTGAAGGCTGTCACCGACAGAGGCCAGGAAGCTGCGTTGCTGCGCTGTAAGTAATTGTTGTAGGGGCTGATTTTTCGTATCCTGCTCATTGTAAAAACCAAAATTAACCGAGGTATTCCCTTTTGTAAACCGGTTCCTGGTATAGGTCATGAACCTCGGGTAGTTCCTTTCAGAATATTCAAATTCAACAACAATGCGCTTGTTCCGGTTAATGGGCTGGTTGGCAGTAAATACAACTTCGGCAAGATTATAATCAATTACATAATCGTGCTCCAGGCCCCTTGTAAGCAGCCTGCCATCAACATAAACCCTTTCACTGCCGGCCAGCACAATAATAAATAATTCATTGTTATCGCCGCGGAGACTGTAAGGGCCCTGATTGCCTTCAATAGCAGTAATGTTATTCGTTGTAAATCTTCCTCTTGCAACGGAACCGCTTACGGAAGTTTCAATTACAGATGCTTTATTTCCTTCACTCTGGAATCGCCCTGAAAAAATTATCCCCTGGGCCTTCCTGTTCATTCGCAGGTAATAATCCCCCCGCTCAGTTAAATCAAAATCTCCTGCCGTAAGCTTTAAATTATCACCGAAAACACTGATGTACACTTTGTCAAATTCCTGAATTTTCTGAGAATACCCCTCGGGTTGAAGGGGAATATTATTATCACTTACTATAGCTTCAATATTCAAATGTTCGGTAAGTTTACCGCTAAGCTGAAGGTTCAGCTGAGAATTGAAGATCACATCCTGCCGGTTCCCGATGGTGATGCCCCGGGAAATGCTTCCACTGCTTATTAACCGGCCATCATCCAGCATCCTGAAATGATCCATACTTCCTTTCTCACCGGATAAAGCACCCTGCATGCCGCTTAGAAATATTTCGCTTGTGTCTCTTAAAAAATATTCCGTGGAGAAAGAAAAGGAATATACCCGGTATAATATAGTGAGTTCACTTTCAAGTTCCAATACCGAAGGATGAAATTCAATCCTGCCCTCAGCTGGGTTTACCGTATACAAGGAGTCAGGCAGTAAAAAATCTCTGTTAAAATATATTGTAACAGAGCCGGGAATAATACCAAGTGAATCGAGAATCATCTGAGATAAAACCGGTTGAACCTGCTTCATTCTTAGGTTGGAAGGCATCTGAGAAAATGCATGCCAGTTGACACATATAAAAATTAATATTAGGATGAATTTTTTCAACCGGATTGATTTCTTTTAAAATTATAAAAGCCTTCCTGAACAGAATAATTAAAGAACGGGAATATTTTGAAATTCATTAGTGTCCGATTAAATTTTTTGTATTTACGTGAATGTGTTTGTAGGAAATCAGTATTTTTCTGTTTACCGGGGGGTCGCTTTCCGCCTCAGAGAAACGATAGTTCTTTGATTCCATTAGAAATTATAATGATATCAAAAATTTCCGTTAAGAAAATCAGATTAATTGAGGTTAAGAAATCAGGGCTGTTTGAGCGTAGCGAGTTCCCGGATTTTAGTCAATTAATTTGATTTTTAGGAAATTATCTGCAGCGGCGGCATTTTTTGCTTACTTTTTTTTTGCTGTAGAAAAAAAGTAAGAGCCCGTGCGGTTTTAGCACTTAAACCAGGTAAGATTTTTTATCGGACAATAGTGTTTGAATTTCTTTATTACAGGAAATCATTTTGATAAGTAAAAATTGAGGTTTTGAATCCAAATTCAGATTGCTGCACCCAAGACTGCCTATTAACAACAAATTGTTGAAAACTATAGGCGACAGCCATTAAAACACTCACTTGCTGTTCGTTAGGATAGCACAAAAACTGTTGATAAATTGCTGATATCTTAATCTACTGTTTTTCCCGCACCTTTCCCGTTCTTCACTATTTTGGTAATCCATGTGCTTTTAAACAATTAGACTGAATATCAGCAGTTTGTAAGCCCTGATGCCAAGATTTAACATAAAATTAAAGAGGGTGAATTTGTTTTCAGTTACTTTGATGATATTTTTGCAGCAAATTATTAACTTGATAAACCCTAACTATTATTAACCTTTAATTTAAAATTATGAAAGTAATCAAAAGATTTGCTTTAATGATTGCCTTTGCAGGATTTGCAATTGCCTCATTTGCGCAGGGTGTTACCACCGGTAATATTGCCGGTATTGTAACCGACGAAACAGGAGTGGGACTGCCCGGTGCCACTGTTTTGGCTGTACATGAACCCTCAGGCACACGTTACGGAACTTCAACTATGGTTGATGGCCGTTTTAATATTGTTGGTATGAGGGTTGGAGGACCCTATACTGTGACCGTATCCTTTGTTGGTTATGAGTCGGTGGCTCAACAGGGAATTTTTGTAAATCTTGGTGGTACATCCGATCTGACTTATACCTTACGTGATGCAGCGCAATTGCTGGAGGAAGTAATGGTGATGGGAGTCAGGGACGCCGTTTTCAGTTCTAACAGAACGGGGGCTTCAACCAGTATTACCAGGGATGCTATTTCTTCCCTGCCGACCATTAACAGGAGAATTGGTGATTTTACAAGGCTGACCCCGCAGGCCAGTGGAAATTCATTTGCAGGCCAGGACAACAGGTTGAATAATATCACTGTGGACGGTTCGTACTTTAATAATGCTTTTGGTCTTGCAGGTCAGCCCGGAGACAGAACCGGTGTTGCCCCCATTTCCATGGATGCCATTGAGCAAATTACTGTGAACATTGCACCTTTTGATGTGCGCCAGGGAAATTTCGTTGGAGCAGGTGTAAACACTGTTACCCGAAGCGGGACTAACCAGTTTCAGGGATCGGCATATTATAATTTCAGAAGTGAAACAGCAGTAGGCCGCCAGGCAGGGGATATAACCTTTAGCCCGGGTGCGTTTAAATTCGACCAGGTAGGAATAAGTTTGGGTGGCCCCATTATCAAAAACAAATTGTTCTTTTTTGCCTCCTTTGAGCAGGAAGACCTTGTTCAGCCCGGTACAACCTTTCTTGCAAATGCAGGAGGGCAAACAGTTGGCGGAAATATCACCAGGGTGCTTGCTTCTGACCTTGATGCCCTGAGCACTTATTTGAAAACCAATTTCAATTACGAAACCGGCCCATACCAGGGATACGATCATAGTACCCCTGCCACCAGGTTCATTATCAAACTGGATTACAACATCAACGACAGGAACAAGTTCAGTATTCGATACAATCACCTGGATTCTGATGCGGATATATTGCTCTCAAATTCATCCTCTCTTGGTTTTGGTTCAAGAAGAAGCAACCTGACCGGATTGAATTTCCAGAATTCCAACTATAAAATAAAGGAGAATATTCGTTCCATAGTTGGTGAACTCAACTCAAGAATTGGTGACAACATGTCAAACAGTTTGATTTTTGGTTATACCTACCATGATGAAAGCCGCGGATACAAGGGTACCATGTTCCCAATGGTAGATATACTTTCGGGTGGAAGTGTGTACACAACTTTTGGTTTTGAGCCATTTACACCAAACAATGAGTTGCGTTACAGTTCTTATCAATTTCAGAATAATTTCAATATTTTCCTGTCAAATCATACGCTGACATTCGGGGCAAGTGCAGAAATATATGAATCAGAGAATGTTTTTTTCCCCGGCTCTCAGAGTATTTATGTCTATAACTCTCTTGCTGATTTTTATACTGACGCAAATGGTTATCTTGCCAACCCAACCAGAACTGTATCTCCCGTTACCCTTAGAAGGTTTCAGGTGCGCTGGTCCAACATTCCCGGCCAGGATAAACCAGTTCAGCCATTGAAAGTTTTTTACGCAGGAGTGTATGGGCAGGATGAGTGGCAGGTAAATTCCCGTTTCAGAGTAACTGCCGGTTTACGCCTGGATGTTCCTTTCTTTGGAGATACAGGATATAAAAACACCGATGTGGATGCAATGGATTTTATAGACGAAAATGGTAAGTTCGTAAAATACTCAACCGATAAACTGCCTGATCCAAAAATCCTCTGGTCACCCCGGCTTGGATTCAACTGGGATGCAACAGGTGACCGCTCCACCCAGGTGCGTGGTGGAACTGGCATTTTCACTGGTCGCCCGGCATATGTTTGGATTTCCAACCAGATTGGTGCCAACGGAATCCTTACCGGATTTGAAAGACTTGATAATACAACAGCCCGTCCGTTTAATCCCGATATAAATCACTATAAACCAACAACAGTTACCGGTGCCCCGGCTGCCTCATATGAATTGGCATTTTCCGACCCCAATTTCAAGTTCCCGCAAATATGGAGAACCAATATTGCGGTTGATCAAAAACTTCCCTGGGGGTTGGTAGGAACCGCGGAGTTTATCTACAGCAGGGATATAAACATGATATACTATATCAATGCCAACCTGATGGAAACCACCGCAACCCTGCCGGGTCCGGATAATCGCCCGCTCTATTCAGCTAGTCCGGCTAACAGGATTAATTCCAACATTGACAATGCCATTGTTCTCAAGAACCAGAATGTGGGATATGCCTACAATATCTCCGCTTCTCTTGAGAAACCATTCACCAAAGGTTTCTTTGCCAAGGTTGGTTACAACTACGGCATTGCCAAAAACACCATTGATCCCGGATCAATTGCTTTCGGTTCCTGGAACAACAATCAGCACGCAGGAGACCCAAATAACCCGGGTCTTGCCTACTCGGCAAATGCTGCAGGCCACAGGGCGTTTGGGGCAATCACCTACAAGACAAAAGGAGGAACTACCTATTCCCTGTTCTATGAGGGCAGAACCATTGGAAACGCCTCCTATATTTATTCCGGCGACCTGAACAGGGATGGGGGAACAAGCAATGACCTCATTTATGTGCCAAAGGATGCATCTGAAATGAACTTCTTCCCTTATAGTATCAGAAATGATGGTCGTATACTACCTTATAATCCCACTGGAACCAATATTGTAGCAAGTTTTACCGCTGCTGAACAGCAAGCTGCTTGGGCTGCATATATACAGCAGGATAAATACCTGAGAACAAGACGCGGTGAATATGCCGAGCGAGGTGCCGTATTTATGCCCCTGGTACACAGGGTAGATTTTTCCATTTCCCAGGATATTTCCGTATTGGTTGGAGGTCAGAAAAATACACTGCAACTTCGTTTTGATATACTGAATATTGGCAATATGCTGAACAAGGAGTGGGGACTCAGCCAACGCTTCAATACAACTACACCTCTTGTACTTAGGGGCACAACTGATGGTTTTACAGGCCCCTACGATGGAACCGGAAAACCTATTTACAGATTACAGAATATTGGCACTAGTCTCATTTCTGAAACATTTTCCAAGACAGCCGACATTGGTGATGTTTACAGAATACAGTTTGGTGTAAGATATATCTTCAACTAAACCTGGTTCTTATAAAAAAAGGCTTCCCCGGAAGCCTTTTTTTTTTGCCTAATAATGAGAATGAACCTGATCAAATGGATGAATTTTCTTATTCGTAGAGATTTATATATCACCGAAGAGGTATTTTCAAACCATATCAGAGATTTATCGGCTGTTTTATCCAAACTATGTTATCACTTGTCCTGAAAATAAAGCACTTTATGTAATAAATTGCTTTTGCGAAACCTTATGCTAAAACTCCATTAACAATTTCTTCAGGTTGCCATTTCATAAAATAGTTAATAACTACAATCCATTTTGTTGAAAACTCAATTTGGTGTATTTTGATAAAGGTGCCCCCAATTTTTATTTTTGATAACCAGCCCCGGATGCAAATCCCAGATTATATTGTTCAGTGAATTAACGGTTTAAATATTTTCATCATGCAATCAGACGAGATGGCTACTCAGAAAAAGACAGTTCAGGTTAAAACAGAGGAAAGGAAAAAGCAGGTGTTGCCAACCCCGGTGACATTTTCTTACGAGGAAGCTTTCAGTCAGTCTCTGAATTATTTTAAAGGCGATGAACTTGCGGCAAGAGTATGGGTCACAAAATACGCAATGAAAGACTCCCAGGGAAATCTTTTTGAGGTGACCCCCGACGATATGCACAGAAGACTGGCAAAAGAGATTGCCCGCATTGAAATGAATTACCCGAATCCCATGAGCGAAGATGAAGTATATGAGTTACTGCGTGACTTCAAATATATCATTCCGCAAGGCGGCCCTATGACCGGCATAGGTAATAATTTTCAGATAGCTTCTCTTTCAAACTGTTTTGTGATAGGCAACGATTCCGTTGCTGATTCGTACGGCGGAATTATGAAAATTGACCAGGAACAGGTGCAACTCATGAAACGAAGGGGCGGTGTTGGCCATGACCTTTCACACATACGGCCCGGCGGAAGCCCGGTATTGAATAGTGCCCTTACCTCTACCGGGGTGGTTCCCTTTATGGAAAGGTATTCCAACTCCACCAGGGAAGTAGCCCAGGATGGCCGACGCGGTGCTTTGATGCTGACAATTTCCTGCAAACATCCCGATGCGGAAAAATTCATAGACGCCAAACTGACTCCAGGGAAGGTAACCGGTGCAAATGTGTCGGTTAAAATTCATGATGAGTTCATGACTGCAGTGGTAGAAAACAAAACCTATGTTCAGCAATATCCCATAGAATCTGACAGTCCAACCTATATTAAGGAAATCAACGCAGCGGAGCTCTGGAAAAAAATTGTTCACAATGCCTGGAAATCAGCCGAACCCGGCATATTATTCTGGGACACCATTGCCCGCGAATCAGTTCCCGACTGCTATGCCGATTTGGGATACAAAACAGTCTCTACCAATCCTTGCGGAGAGATACCTCTTTGTCCTTATGACAGCTGTCGACTGCTGGCTATCAACCTCTACAGTTATGTAGTAAATCCATTTACTCCACAGGCAAAATTTAATTTTGACCTGTTTAAACAGCATGTGGGTTTTGCACAAAGGTTAATGGATGATATCATTGACCTGGAACTCGAAAAAATAGATGCCATTCTTGAGAAGATTAACAAAGACCCTGAAGATGAGGAGGTAAAAAGGGTAGAAAGAAAACTCTGGCAGAACATTCGTATAAAGGCTGAAGAAGGCAGGCGAACCGGTATTGGTATTACGGCTGAGGGTGACATGCTGGCTGCTTTGGGACTCACCTACGGAACAGACAATGCAATTGATTTTTCCATAGAGATTCATAAAACGGTTGCACTGGAAGCTTACCGTTCTTCGGTACACATGGCCCGCGAAAGAGGCCCCTTCACAATTTATGATGCACAAAGAGAGAAAGACAATCCCTTTATTCAACGACTGAAAAACGAAGATGAGCAACTCTACAGGGAAATGGTGCGGTACGGGCGCAGGAATATTGCCCTGCTGACCATAGCCCCTACCGGAACTACAAGCCTCATGACCCAGACCACATCGGGGATTGAACCGGTATTCCTGCCTGTTTATAAAAGACGGCGAAAAGTCAACCCGAATGATACCAACGTGAGAGTTTCCTTCATTGACGAGGTAGGTGATGCATGGGAAGAATACAATGTATTCCATCATAAATTTATCACCTGGATGGAGGTAAATGGTTATGATATTGAAAAGGTACAATCATTCTCAGACGAAGAGGTAGATGAACTGGTAAAGAAATCGCCGTATTATAAGGCCACATCCAATGATGTTGACTGGGTAAGCAAAGTGCGCATGCAGGGAGAAATTCAGAAGTGGGTAGATCATTCCATTAGCGTTACCATTAACCTTCCTGCCAATGTGGATGAAGAACTTGTCGGGAAACTATACATTACCGCTTGGGAAAGTGGTTGCAAGGGAGTAACGGTTTACAGGGATGGTTCCCGTTCGGGAGTATTAATATCCAATAAAAAGGAAGAGCAGGAAGAACAAAGGGAAGTGAAAAAACGGCCAAAAGTTCTGGAAGCCGATGTGGTAAGATTCATGAACAATGATGAACAATGGGTTGCTTTTGTGGGACTTCTTGATGGGAAGCCGTATGAAATCTTCACAGGGAAAGAAGACGAAGATGTACTGGTGATACCCAAAGCCATTTCCAAGGGTTTTGTGATCAAGAACTCATTGGAAGATGGCACAAAACGGTATGATTTCCAGTATATAGACAAGCATGGTTACAGAACCACTTTCGAAGCCCTTTCCAGAATGTTTGACCAGGAATTCTGGAACTATGCCAAACTCATTTCCGGCGTTCTTCGACATGGTATGCCAATACCAGATGTCGTAAACCTGGTATCCTCTCTGCGACTCGACACACCTTCCATCAACAACTGGAGGAATGGAGTGGAAAGAGCTCTCAAGCGCTATATCCCCGATGGCACAAAGGCAAAAAAGGGAGCCACCTGCCCTAATTGTGGATCTGCCACCCTGGTTTACCAGGAGGGATGCCTCACCTGCCAGAGCTGCGGGAACTCAAAATGTAGTTAATAAAAGAGGCTGCCTTAAACGTATTATTTTGGAATGTTGTGTCATGCTGACCCCGCAACCACGGGAGAAGCATCTCATTTTCAATAATTTAGAATCTCAGTCCCGAATTTTCGGGACTCAGAATCATAAATCCATGCTTTTTAGACAGCCCCGTTTGACAATTTTTTCCTTTGTAAATCGTATCATCCCCGCAACTAAATCTTTAATTTTAAATGAAAAAGCGTAGTTGTGTCACTACGCTTAACAAGTTAACAGTTCGGAATATTAATTTACATTCCGTACATATCGATGATTTCCTGTTTGCTTTTCCCGAGTATATCATACTTCTTTCCAACCTTTTTAAAAGCCTCCAGGGCCTTTTCAAGGTGATGCATCTCGTGCCCGGCAGAAATTTGGGTTCTTATCCTGGCCTGGCTTTGTGGCACTACAGGAAAGAAAAATCCGATAGCATAAATTCCTTCCTGGAACAGGTCACGGGAAAAATCCTGTGAAAGTTTCGCGTTGAAGAGCATTACCGGCACAATGGGTGTATCTCCATCCTTAACAATAAAACCGGCATCGCATAATCCTGCTCTCCAGAAATCGGTATTTCTTTCAAGTTTATCCCTGCGATCAGTAGAAGCCGACAATATTTCAAGTACTTTGATAACTCCGGAAACAATGGGGGGAGCTATTGTGTTAGAGAAAAGGTATGGCCTTGCACGCTGCCGGCATAATTCTACCAGCTCTTTTCTTCCCGACACACAACCTCCTGAGGCACCTCCCAGTCCTTTTCCAAAAGTGGTGGTAATGATATCCATTTTACCCATGACTCCGTATTTTTCATGGGTACCCCTGCCTGTTTTACCAATAAAGCCACTGGCATGGGAGTCGTCTACAACCAACAAAGCATCGTATTTCTCACAAAGTTTCACCATCTCGTCGAGTTTAGCAGTATCGCCATCCATGGAAAAAACACCATCAGTAATCACAACCTTCAATCTTCGATCATTATGCAGCTGCAATTTGCACTCCAGGTGCTCCATG
Organism: Bacteroidota bacterium; assembly: GCA_037446695.1. Taxonomy (GTDB): domain Bacteria; phylum Bacteroidota; class Bacteroidia; order Bacteroidales; family PUMT01; genus JBBIHY01. The sequence goes on along the minus strand of JBBIHY010000001.1, from coordinate 170,119 downwards.
TCAGAATGCTTGAAAGTGTCGTGCATGGCACTGCTTAGCCTGATACCGTCAATGATGGAGGCATGTACCAGCCTGTCGGATATCATTACGTCATCCTTGGTAAGAATAGCTTCAAACACACCTGCATTTGCGTCCATACATGACGGGAACAGAACGGTATCCTCAGTGCCAAGGAATTCCGTGACCATTTCTTCCAGTTTCTTGTGAATGTCCTGTGTACCGCAAATAAACCTTACCGATGACATCCCGTAACCATGGGAATCCAATCCTGCATGGGCTGCTTTTATAACCTCGGGATGACTGGACATCCCCAGATAATTGTTTGCACATATGTTAATCACCTTTTTGAGTGGGGAACCTGCAGGAAATTCCACCTCAATATCTGCTGCCTGCGAGGAATGTATGAACCGCTCCTGCTTGAAAAGTCCGGCTTCGCGTATACCATCCAGCATCTCGGTATACATTGCCCTTGTTTTTCCTGAATAAGCCATAATGCCTCCTATTTTACAAATTCATTGACAAGGTCAACGATCTTGTTCACACTGTCAAATGCTTCGGGCGTGGCCTTGTCATCGGGGATGGAAATATTGTACTTGTTTTCTAAAAACCGCTTCAGGGATACCATTGAAAAAGAATCAACGATTCCACCGGAAATCAAAGGTGTATCATAACCGATTTCAGTATCATCCTCCACATATTCTTTTACTACATATTCTCTTACAATTTCTTTCATGTCTTCCATAGTTCAAATCTCCTTTTGATTGGTTCGTTTTTTATTGTTGAATTTGGGTATTACTATCTGATCTCCGGCAAACCGGAAATCGTGTTAATCATCTTCAAGTGTGGAAGTATCTCCTATCTCTTCACCCCATTCCTTTGCCTTGAGAATGCGTCTCATGATTTTACCGCTTCTTGTCTTTGGGAGTGATTCCACAAACTCTATCTCCTGAGGCATTGCCAGCGGCGAAAGTTTCTTCCTTACAAAATTCATAATATCAAGATCGAGTTCCTTACTGCCGGTGTTTCCGGGTTTAAGTGTAACAAAGGCCTTTACCACTTCCATGTTCACAAAATCAGGTTTGGCAACTACAGCCGATTCTGCTACGGCAGGATGTTCTAGCAAAGCTGACTCCACTTCAAACGGACTTACAAGATGCCCTCCGGTATTGATAACATCATCGTCACGACCAACGAACCAGAAATAGCCCTCACCGTCGATGCTGGAACGGTCACCGGGCAGATACCATCCGTTTCTGAATTTGTTCTTAAAGGCTTCATCATTTCCCCAGTAGGTGCGCATCATTGCCGGCCATCCGGGTTTTATGGCTATCAAACCCACTTTCCCCGTTTCTTTCAGGGGTTCATAAGTATTAGGATCCACTACCGTTGCGGTAATTCCGGGGAAGGGTTTCCCCATGGACCCGGGCTTAATTTTCATTCCGGGGCAGTTGGTAATGACTATGGAACCTGTTTCGGTTTGCCAGTAAGTATCCAGAAATGGTTTCCCGAATACTTTTTCTGACCAGATAACAGCCTCGGAATTCAGTGGTTCTCCAACAGATGCCAAATGCCTGAGGCTGGACAGGTTGTATTTTTTCACTACCTCATCACCTGCCTTCATGAGTGAGCGAATGGCCGTTGGGGCGGAATACCACATGGTGATTCTGTGCTTTTCAATAAACCTGTACCATGCGTCAGCCGAAAAACCTGAATCAAGTACACATTGCGTAACACCATTGCTGAAAGCGCCAATAATGCCGTAGGATGTGCCGGTAACCCATCCCGGGTCGGCTGTACACCAGTAAATGTCCTCCTCCTGCAGGTCAAGCACCCATTTTGAGGTTAAATACTGCGAAACCAGGGAATAATGCACATGCTTAACTCCTTTGGGCTGCCCGGTAGTACCGGAAGTATAATGCAAAACCGAAGGGGATTCGGCTGTTGTTGGGTGTATATCAAACCTGTCTATTTTTTCAGCAGCCTCCAGATCAAATAATATTTCTCCAGGCCCAAGAGGTTTTGCAGGATCGTGATCCACAATAATAATAAATTCCAGGAAGGGCATTTTGTCAACAATCTTTCTGACCTTGGGAGCGTGTTTTTTCTGGGTAATGATTGCCCGGGTTTGAGCATTCTCCAGGCGGATAAAAAGGGATTCATCTCCAAAAGCAGAAAACAGTGGCTGTGCAACAGCGCCAATTTTCAGTACGCCTAAAAATCCAAGGTAAAGTTCAGGGATTTTGTCCATGAACAGGCAAACCCTGTCTTCAGGTTGTATCCCGAGAGACCTTAAAAAATGACCGATAGTGTTTGAATTCAGGCGAACTTCATTGTAGGTGTACCTCTTTTCCACACCTCCCAGGCCTTCCCATATGAGGGCTGTTTTATCAGCCTTACCCATCTGGCAAATCCTGTCGGAACAGTACCATCCAATATTAATTACATTTCCCGGCTGGTAATCGAGTTCTTTTTCGGCGATACCCCAGTTAAAATTCTTTACCCTCTCTTCGTAAGAACCAATGTGCGACATAGCAGAACTTTATATAGTGAAACCCATGAATACAGACCATTGTGGGTATCTGAGGTTGCCTTTATTCTGCCCTAATTCAAATCAGCTATTTCGCTGAGTCCTTCCCTCCTTCTCAATGATAACAACAGCAGTAGCAATTTCTTTCAGATGAGCTAAAGATACATGAATTTTTGAGACCTCCAAATCTCTGGCAATATCTTTTGCAGCATGATTCAGCCTGATTACTGGTCTCCCGGCTGCATCGTGATCGACTTCTATTTCGGTGAGTTTTATTCCCTCAAAAACTCCTTTCCCAAGGGCTTTTAGAAATGCTTCCTTTGCACAAAACCTTGCAGCATAAAACGGGTAGGGATCGGCTTTGGACTGGCAATATTCTATTTCTGAACCTGTAAATACAGTCCTTTTAAACCCGGAATCTGATTCCATGGTTTTTCTCAGCCTGTCGACTTCAATAATATCTGTACCCGTTCCTAAAATCAAATTGCTTTCAGTTTTTTACCAACCTTGGTAAATTTTTCAATGGCAAAATTTATTTGATCCACGCTGTGTGCAGCACTAATCTGCACTCTTATCCTGGATTTGCCCCGTGGCACAACAGGAAAATAGAAACCTATCACATAGATACCTTCCTCCAGCAATGCATTGGCAAAATCCTGTGATAGTTTTGCATCATTTGGCAAATGTCCAAAGAGCACGGGAACAATGGAATGCACCCCGGGAATGATTCGGAAGCCCGCCTCGGTCATGCCCTTTCTGAAAAGTTGGGTATTTTTATACAGCTTATCCCTGAGTTCAGTTGTTTCAGAAAGCAGGTTTAAAACCTCCAATGTTGCCCCTGCTATCGAAGGTGCCAGAGAATTGGAAAACAAATAGGGCCTGGCCCTTTGCCTGAGAAGTTCAATGATTTCCTTTCTGCCTGAAATACAACCACCTGATGCACCACCTAGTGCCTTACCAAAGGTAGTGGAAATGATATCCACCCTGTCCATAACATTGCAATATTCATGAGTGCCTCTTCCGGTTTTCCCCACAAAACCTGTTGCATGTGAATCATCTACCATCACCAGGGCATCGTACTTCTCTGCCAAATCACAAATCTTATCTACCCGGGCTATGATTCCATCCATGGAAAATACCCCATCGGTCACAATGAGTTTATACCTGGCTTCGCGCGCATCTTCCAGTACATCTTCAAGGTCTTCCATATCATTGTTTTTGTAGCGGAAACGCTTTGCTTTGCATAGCCGCACTCCGTCAATGATAGAAGCGTGGTTTAATTCATCAGATATAATAGCATCCTGCTCACTTAGTAAAGGTTCAAAAACACCCCCGTTGGCATCAAAGGCCGAAGAAAAAAGTATGGTGTCATCCATACCCAGAAACTCACTCAGTTTATTTTCGAGATCCTTGTGTACCTTTTGAGTTCCGCAAATAAAACGAACCGATGACATCCCATAGCCATATTTGAAAAAAGTATAATTGGCCGCTGCCATCACTCTTGGATCAGAAGAAAGGCCAAGGTAATTGTTGGCGCAAAAGTTCAATACTTTCCTGCCGTTGGTCTCGATCTCGACTCCCTGTGGTGTGGTAATGATTCTCTCTGTCTTGTATAATCCCTCGCTTTTTATATTCTCAATCTGACTCTGAAGATCCTCCTTAATTTTTCCGTACATATATTTTTCTTTTTTATCGCACAAAATTAATCAATTCGCTTCAATCCAATAGGTGATAAATGGCATACTTGAACCTATTTCCCGAAAACTGAGATTTTGCAGGTTCTGTTTCATTTTAAACCCTTAGTTTTGAATGCAAAAAATTGTCGGACAAAAGAAACCATTAATTTTGCGGCATAAAATTTCAATTCTCACTTTCAAATCTTTCAGTTATGATTAAAAAAATCCTGGTAACCGGCTCCTGCGGACAAATAGGCTCCGAACTCACAATTGCCCTGAGAAAAATCTATGGGGGGAGTAATGTGGTTGCTTCTGATATTTGTCCCGATGTAAAGGAAAACCTGGCAAATGGAGGCCCCTTTGAGCAGTTGAATGTAACAGATACGAAAAAAACTGCTGAGATTTTAGACAAATATGGCATTAATACAATAGTTCATCTGGCTGCAATTCTTTCGGCTGTAGGGGAGAAAAATCCCATGAAAGCATGGGATGTAAATATTGCAGGCCTGCTGAATATTTTTGAAATTGCACGGGAAAAGAAATTATTCCAGGTCATGGTTCCAAGTTCCATTGCTGTATTTGGACCAACAACACCAAGGGAGAATACCCCTCAGGAAACTATCCTCAAGCCTACTACCATGTATGGTATCACCAAGGTTACAGGAGAATTGCTGGCTGACTATTATGTTGCCAAATATGGCATGGATATCAGGGGACTCCGTTACCCCGGGATTATCAGTAACGACACATTACCGGGAGGAGGAACTACCGATTATGCAGTGGAAATCTTCTACGAGGCAGTGAAACATAAATCATACGAGTGTTTTTTAGCCGAAAATACAAGGCTACCGATGATGTACATGCCCGACTGTCTTAAGGCAACCATAGACCTCATGCAGGCCGATTTTTCAAAATTAAAACACCATGCTGATTTCAATGTAGGTTCCATGAGTTTTTGTGCCGGAGAACTGGCGGCAGCAATCAGAAAATATATCCCTGAGTTTTCAATTACCTATAAACCCGACTTCAGGCAAAAAATTGCTGATTCGTGGCCTGATTCCATTGATGACAGCGCTGCACGCGAAGAATGGGGCTGGCAACCGGAATATGATCTTGACTCTATGACGCAGGATATGTTAAAAGTGATTGGTGAAAAGCACAAAAAAGGTCTCATTTAATTTAAACTTAAAATGACTAATCAGGTCAGAGTACGTTTTGCTCCTAGTCCTACCGGCCCTTTACATATGGGAGGTGTGAGAACTGCTTTGTTTAATTACCTGTTTGCACGCAGGTACAATGGTGTTTTTATACTGCGAATTGAAGATACCGACCAGGGAAGGTATGTACCCGGTGCCGAAGATTATATAATTGAATCTCTCAAATGGTGCGGTATAGATATAGATGAAGGCGTGTCTGAAGGTGGGCCACATCAGCCCTACCGCCAGTCCGAAAGAAAAGACATTTACCGGGAATATGCCGAAAAGCTTATTCGTTCCGGTAATGCCTACTATGCATTTGACACCCCCGAAGAACTGGAAATGTTGCGCAAGGAAAAGGAGTTGAAGGGGGAGGTCTTTCAGTATGACACACATTCCCGTAATACACTAAACAATTCCCTGACCAGAACCCCGGAAGAAACCAAATCGCTTATTGATGAAGGCGTGCCGCATGTAGTCCGGTTTAAAATGCCTGAAAATGAAGAACTAAATTTCCATGATATCATTCGTGGCATTATTACTGTAAATACATCCACCCTTGACGATAAGGTTCTTTTCAAATCCGAAGGCATGCCAACCTACCACCTTGCCAATGTGGTAGACGATTATCTGATGCAGATCTCGCACGTAATAAGGGGAGAAGAATGGTTGCCGTCCCTGCCCCTGCATGTTCTTCTTTACCGGAGCTTCGGATGGATGGATGTAATGCCGCAGTTTGCGCATCTTCCCCTGCTTCTTAAACCAAGCGGACAGGGAAAATTGAGCAAACGGGACGGGGATAAGTTGGGCTTTCCTGTGTTCCCCTTGAAATGGAAGGATCCATTTTCAGGAGAGATTTCCACAGGTTACAGGGAGGCAGGATATTACCCTGAAGCCTTTGTGAACATCCTTGCTTTATTGGGTTGGAATCCCGGTACCGAGCAGGAAGTATTTTCCATGCCAGAACTTATCGATGCTTTCTCTCTTGAAAGGGTTGGAAAATCAGGTTCACGCTTTGACCCTGAAAAAGCAAAATGGTTCAACCATTACTACCTGCAGCAAAAAAGCGACAATGAAATCGCGAAAGATTACCTTCAAATCCTCGAAGTAAAGGGCATTAATTCTTCTGTTGAAAAACTTGAAAAAATTGTTTCCCTTGTAAAAGACAGGGTGAATTTTGTGAGTGAATTATGGGAACAAACTTCTTTCTTCTTCACGCAACCGGAGAAGTACGACCAGGATGTGATTAAAAAACGATGGAACGCAGACACTCCGGATATGCTGGAAAAATTTACAGTCTTTTTTGAAAGAGCTGAGGATTTTACAGCCTTAAGCCTTGAGGAAAAAGCAAAAGTATTTATTCAGGAACAGCAAATGAACATGGGTCAAATCATGAACCTGTTGCGGCTTTGCCTGGTTGGAGAGAGCAAAGGTCCCGGCCTTTTTCATATTGCTGAACTAATTGGAAAAGAAAAAACTATATACAGGATCAGGCAGGCTATTCAAAAAATCGCTGGGAAACATCAATAACCCCTTAGTGATGCTCCCCGGCCTAACAACCTGTTGAATGATTATTTGAGGGTAATCATATAATCAGTAAGGAAGTCGCCCTTTCTTATAGACCGGGTTAATTCAATTGAGACATTTTTACAGCCCGAAATTTACAGTGCCTTTTCCATCTAACCTGCAAACCGGTATTCTTTCACTTTATGAGGTTTGGAAAATTTTGTACCATGCATTAAGACGGATTTAAATGTTTTACTGATAATTTTTATTTCTGATGGTTCATAATATGCCTGCACAATTCGTCCGGCACGATCAAGAATTTTTCAGGGAGAACTCTTTTTTACATGCAATTTATAAATCCCGTTCAGGGCAGTTTCAGTACAGAACCGTCCACATCCCCATGCTCTATCCTTTTCGTTGCCATAAAACTGCGGAGTCATCATTGAGGCAGGAAAGATAATCGCATACTATACTGGATACCATTTGGATGTTAATACCCCGGTTGTAAAAACTGTTTTTGTTTTTCCGGGAAGTAAGTTATCCCAGCCGTTATACTTTTGAGAAAACCTTGATTTGATAAACTCAGGAATAGTTTTAACCGCGGAACTTTTTACCAGCATAAAAAAAATTAATGAAACACCCTTGTAAGGCAGCTAGCACAAACACCAATGAACAAAATATGGGTGTTCCATCCGCTCGATAATGACTGTTAAAAGCTAGAAGGTAATATATTGTTAATTAACAATATAAATATTTGGTAAGGATGAAACAATATATAACTCTACTAATCAAAGATCTGAGGAGTATGTTCAATTTAATAGTAAATTATTCTGAACACCTTGATTTAATGTGGTATTAGGAATCTCTTAATAAGGGCTTAAGGATTCCTGCTCCCGATTCGTGACGAAGGAATGACAACTATAGAGTTAGTATTCTGCCAGTCAAAATTTAAAATATCAAGCCTGCAACTTAATCGCTGTTCTTATCCACCTTCACCCAACTGTCCTTTAGGGTAACAGTTCGGTTAAATACCGGTTTACCGGGCTTTGTATCATAATCGGCACAAAAATACCCCAGCCGTTCAAACTGAAATTTTTCCAGAACAGCGGGACTGGATGCTGCAGGTTCTGTATACCCGGTAATAACCTTCAGGGAGTCAGGATTCAGGTTCATCTTAAAATCTTCACCATCTGCTGTATCTTCAGGATTTTCTTTCATAAACAGCCTGTCAAACAATCTCACCTCTGCTTCACAGGCATGCTGCACCGACACCCAGTGGATAGTACCCTTGACTTTACGGTTACTTTCGGGAGATCCACTTCTTGTTAGAGCATCATAGGTGCATCTGATTTCTGTAATGTTTCCCGAGGCATCCTTTACAACGTCCTCGCATTTGATGATGTAGGCATATTTCAGGCGCACCTCGTTTCCGGGTGACAGTCGAAAATATTTCTTTGGCGGATCCTCCATAAAGTCCTCCCGCTCGATATATATCTCCCTGGAGAAAGAAACAAATCTTTTTCCCGCAGATTCATCCTCGGGGTTATTTACCGCCTCCATTTCCTCGGTTTTACCCTCCGGGTAATTCGTAATCACAAGTTTTACCGGGTTCAGAACGGCCATTACCCTGGAGGCCCTGTGATTCAGATCCTCCCGGATGCAGTGCTCAAGGAATGCAACATCGATCACATTGTCCCTTTTGGCAACTCCGATTCTTTCAGCAAAGGTCCTGATGGATTCAGGAGTATACCCTCTGCGGCGAAGGCCACAAATAGTCGGCATGCGAGGATCATCCCATCCATTTACAAGGTTCTTTTTAACAAGTTCCAGCAGTTTACGCTTGCTCATCACCGTGTAACTCAGGTTCAGCCTGGCAAATTCAATCTGCCTGCTGGGAAAAATCTCAAGTTCCTTTATAAACCATTCATAAAGTGGCCTGTGCACCTCAAACTCCAGGGTGCAAATAGAGTGTGTAATTTTTTCGATGGAATCCGACTGTCCGTGTGCAAAATCATAGGTTGGGTAAATGCACCAGTCGTTTCCCGTGCGATGGTGATGAGCATGTATAATGCGGTACAATACAGGGTCCCGCATATGCATGTTGGGTGAACTCATGTCAATTCTGGCTCGAAGAACCTTCTCCCCATCGCTGAATTCGCCTTTCCTCATACCGGCAAAAAGGTCAAGATTCTCCTCAATCGATCTGCCCCTGAAGGGACTCTCTTTGCCCGGACGAGTCGGGGTTCCCCTGTTGGCACTTATTTCTTCAGCGCTCATATCGCATACATAGGCCTTCCCCTTTTTAATGAGTTTAACCGCAAACTCATACAATTGCTCAAAGTAATCTGAAGCGTAATATTCCCTTTCTTCCCAGTCAAATCCAAGCCAGCGCACATCTTCCTTAATGGAATCCACATATTCCACATCTTCGGTAAGCGGGTTGGTATCGTCAAATCGCAAGTTGGTGAGTCCATTGTACTTTATTCCAAGTCCAAAATTCAGACAAATGGATTTTGCATGTCCAATGTGCAGGTATCCGTTGGGTTCGGGAGGGAACCGGGTATGTACCCTTGACTGGTTTTTATTCTGTCGTAAATCCTCCTCAATAATTTGTTCAATAAAATTCAGTGAAGGCTTTGTTTCCTCATTTTTCCCAGAATTCCGGGCGTTTTTGTTCTCTTCCATCAGGCAGGTTCTGTTTTCAAAATTGAATTACAAAAGTAAAATGAATTGTGAAAATGTGAGGAAAGAATTCACAAATCATTCAAAAAATTGTTCACCTCAAAATACCTTCAATTGATTAAATTTGAGCACAAAAGTTTTGCACATGGGTTTAATTGAGATAGAAGGAATGGAATTTTATGCCCACCACGGATGTTATCCCGAGGAAAGAGCAATCGGCACAAGATTCCTTGTTAATCTGTGTATTGAAACAAACCTGGAGCTTCCGGCAAAATCTGATAGAATCAGTGATACTCTCAATTACCAGGAAGCCTATCTTCTGGTAAAGCAACAAATGAGCCAAACTTCGCATTTGCTCGAGCATGTTGCCGAAAGGATTCTCGATGCCCTTTATGTAAAATTTCCTGAGATTTTGAAGGCTACTGTCAAAGTTTCCAAAATGAGCCCTCCCATGGGTGGAAATATTGAAAAAGTCAGTGTCACATTAAGCCGATAATTATGGAAGACAAACCAAAAATGAAAACCTGTCCAAAATGCGGATCCAGGTTTGAGTGCCTGCACAACGAGAATTGCTGGTGCTTCGGGTATGTTGTTCCACCCGAAAATCTTGAGATTCTGAGAGAGACTTACAATGATTGCCTGTGTCCCTCATGCCTGGCAATTTTTACCGAGAACAGGGCCTGATTTTTAATACTTGCATTATTTTTATAACTTTGCACGGCCAATATCGGGTCGGGAGGCTGTTATCGGTGAGCAATGAGAAAATAATTTATTTTTAACTTGCAAAAGTTCTTAAAATAGCCCTGAAATTGGTCGGTTGGCCGAGTGGCTAGGCATCGGTCTGCAAAACCGGGTACGGCGGTTCGAATCCGCCACCGACCTCAACGAAAACCTACACCGCAAAGCGGTGGAGGCATTTGTTTTCCAACCGAAGCCAGCTTGTTGAGCGGAGGAGGGAGAACAAAAACCTCCAAAGCCTGCGAAGCAGGCAGAAGGTTTGAGTTGGTGAGCTCCCCCATACCGGATCACCGAAGGTAATCGACACCGACCTCAACAAAATCCCCTCTTTGCGAGCGAAGCGAGAGGGGATTTTTATTTTCATACTGAAGCCCGCTAGCGAGGCTGAGGAATGAAAAGAAAAAGACCATGGCAGCCGCAAACTGCCGTTGATTTTGTTGAATGGCTCCCTTATACCTGATCACCCAAGGTAATCGCCACTAACCTAAGAACAATAATATTACCTGTACCTGAACCCCATCACCAGGATATCATCCACCTGCATGTGGGCACCCATCCAATCATCAAGCTTCTTTTCCAGCAGGGAAGCCTGATCTTTCATCGGTCTTGTTTGAATCTCCTGTAAAATGTTCTTGAAATTTCTGCTCAGAAAGCGTTTGCCGTCCTTCCCACCCAGCTGACTGTAATATCCGTCGGAGAACATATAAAATATATCACCCTGTTGCAGATCAATTTTGTGGTTGGTAAACATTTTTTGCTCCCGGAAATGAATACCTATAGGCATTCTGTCTCCCTTGTATTCCAACAGACTGCCGTTTCTGAATATATACACAGGACTAAAGGCACCCGCGTAATCCACAGTCTTTTTTTCAAAATCAAACAGACAGAGGGATATATCCATTCCATCCGCCGCTTCTCCTGCTATTCCTTTCTGTGAAAGAGTATCCTTCACCTTGCTCCGCAATTCATCCAGGATGGGCGATGCCATCTCCCAGTCCAGTAATATCGTAAGGTCATTCAGCAAAGTTATTCCAAGCATGCTCATAAAAGCTCCAGGAACCCCATGACCGGTGCAATCGGCAGCAACAACCACTGCTTTTTTACCCACCTGTTTGAACCAGTAAAAGTCTCCACTCACAATATCCCTTGGCTGAAAAAGAAGAAAATTTTCCGGGAAAATCTTGCTGAACTCCGACCTTGCCGGCATCACAGCCGATTGAATTCTTCTTGCATAAAAAATGCTATCCGTTATTTCCTTGTTTTGCAGGAAAATCTGATCGTGTTGGGCCTGAATCCTGATTGCCTGGCTTTGAATTTCATTTTTCTGCTTTTCAATTTCACTGGTTCTTTTTCGTACTTTATATTCCAGCTCCCGTTTATCCCGCTGTAATTTTATCTCCCTCACCTTAATAATTACCAGAAATGCCAGAATGACAAATGCGGCAATAGTGCCATAAAACCAGGGTGTTTGAGTAAAGGGCGGTTTAATTTCGAAACCCACTGAATGTTCATTACTTATCTGTCCGAGTACATTCCTGGCTCTCACCCGCAACACATATTTTCCCGGAGGCAACAGAGGAAACTCTATCACCTGGCTGCCCGACCATTTGCTCCAGTTCCTCATGTGGCCATCCAGAATAAACTGGTATTGCATGGAACTCTCCCTGAGAAAACCAGGAGAGGAAACATGGATTTCAAGAGAATTGTTATCGTAATTGAGTACCAGCCCGTCAATCGGAAAACGCATCCCCTGCTGATTCGATATTCTTCTTATATATACATTAAATTCTTGTTTTTCAATCGCATAACCCGGAGAAACTATCCTGTAAATGAGGTTACCCTCATCCAGAACCCACAAGTCCCCGTAATCATCGTAAAAAAGATGCTGCAGGTTCTTAAAAACTCCAAGATACTCATTAAAAACAGTGTTGTAGGGCTCTCCAACCACCGAAATCCAGGCATCCTCCGTTTTCAGCCAGAACAATTCCCTGAATCCTGAAATGATTCTTCTGGAAGGGATTATTCCCGTTTCCTCTGAAATATAGGGTAAAAGATTATTATCGCCCAAATAATAGACTCCTGAAGAAAGAAAAACAAATAATGTATCATTTACAGATTTCAGTTGTACTCTTTCAAAATAATTTCGTTCAACTGGTATAAAAGTGACACGGGGCGGGTTATTTCTGTTCACCTGCACCCGCTGAATAAGATTATCAGAACCCAGCCAGATACTTCCGGGAGAAGTTTCAACCAGGGAATAAATGTTCTGCTCATAACCTGGTAAAACTTCATGTTCCAACCACCTGTTTCCTGTTTTCACCATCTGGTAGATCCCTCTCCCTCCAACAAGGAAAAAACCCTCAGGATTCAGTGAAACAGCGGCCAGCCTGATAAAGTTGTCCCTCTTTATAAGGGTTGCCCGCTCGTTCTCGATTATGTAGGCTGCAGTATTGCTTACCGCTATCAACCCAGATTTGGTTAAAAGCAATTGCTTGCATTTTTCATTTATTTCATTTATTTGCTCAAACTCATAACTCACCGAATGCAATGTGGAAATCCTCCGGCGTATAAATTCGGTTCTTTGTTCCTGCTCCTCGGGTTCTGCAGAAGTATCGGTGAATTCATCTGATCTGAACACATTCATAAGTCTCGATAAAAATCCGCTGCGTTCCCGCTGCGTGGTATCAGAATCCGGTCGGCTTCTTCTCTGTTCTCTTTCAAGTCTGCGTTGTTCCCTTCGTGTAAGAGGTTCAGCGGGAGTTACCTGTTCATCAGCCTGTTGGGTGGTTGGACTCCCTGCAGGAGGAGTAACCCTGACCATTACCTCACGCTCGGTATACCTTCTCTTCTCCTTCAGCATAAAAACTCCTTCATTTCCGGCAGCATAAAGTTTGCCATTATGGTAGGCAACTGACAGTAATTGCCCCTGAATACCAGAATAAGCATTATAAATTTTCGCAGGAAAATTAAAATCGGTTCGTGTCAGGCCGTTTTCATGAGAAACCCAAACACCTCCATGCATATCAGACCCTATGGCATAAATTTCATCATCAGGCAAACCGGTGCTGGTATTCAGGATCTGGATTCCCTTGCCGCTGGCCTTATCCACCACAACCATTCCACCTATTAAGGTAGAAAACACAATTTTATCCTCGCCTGAAAGCACAGCCCCAATTATAAGGCTCTCCCGCAGATATCTCTCATAGCCGGTAGAAAATGCCGTGAATTTCTTTCCATCGAATAAAACCAGTTCTTGATTACTGGTGCCTATCAGAATCCTGCTTTTATCATAGACCAGGCCAAACATAATCTCACCTGTAAGAAATTCTTCTGAACCTTTGACCTGTAAAAATCTGTCACCAAGCAATTCGGCAATTCCAGAGCCGTTGAATTGGACAAAAACTTTTTCATTGAGGTTGATCAACCCGGTAAGCAGGGTATCAGAGTAAAAACTCCATCTTTTTTCAGTTTCCTTTTTTTCCAGAGAAACCTTTGCCAGGGAATAATCACCACCAAAAAATACATGCTGGCTGTTGCTTGTAATTCGAATAACATCGCCCGGTTGGTAGTTGCTGTCAGAAATCCTTTGATACTCATAACTACCAACGCTATTTAGCTGCATGTATCCAAATTGCTGGTTACATCCAACATAAACCAAAGAATCTCCCGGAAAGGTTTTTACAGTAAATGGGAAGGCGGGCAATTGAATCATTTCCATCGCCTGGCCATCATAAAGAATAATCCCCTGCCTGGTTACAAAAAGCATGTTTCGCTGGATGTCCTGCCCAATGGAAATTACCTGGGGATCGGTTACCTCCCCGAGGGAGATATTCAACATGAAGGGATAGCCCTCCTGCGCAACCAACGGTCCCTGCAAAAGGCTCAAATGTATTGCAAGGACGATATACCTGCGGATTTTCCCTACACTTGTATTTACCAATCTTTGCATTATGGTTAACCGGCCAAATTTAATATGACAAAAGACCTGTAGTTTCATTTCAGGAAAAAATTTCATTCCTGTCATCTAAATGCTAATTTTGTGAACTTAATATTGGACAAATGAACCTAAAAAAGGATTCTACGAGACCTCTGCATAAAATGTTCACCCAGGTGCCTCCTTCTTACGATTTTTTAAATCGGTTGTTCACTTTCAGGCTCGATGAACTTTGGAGACGACAGGTTGCAAAAGCCTGCCTGGCAAACCATCCGGAAAGAGTACTTGATCTTTGCACAGGAACCGGTGACCTTGCCCTGAGACTGAAAAAAAATGCCGCTTCAAATACAAAAATAACCGCACTTGATTACAGCAAACCCATGCTGAGTGAAGCAAAGGAAAAGGCTTCCAAAAGAAATATATCCGGTATTGAATTTATTCACGGGGATGCAGCAAATATGCCTTTCCCCGAAAATCATTTTGATTCGATAGGGATTGCGTTTGCGTTCAGGAACCTCACTTTCCATAACCCCGACAAGGACAAATTCCTCGCTGAGATTTTAAGGGTACTTAAACCCGGCGGACAATTTGTCATTATTGAAACCAGTCAGCCGCACAACATTGTTCTCCGGTTTCTTTTTCACTTTTATCTTATGTTTATTACTGTACCCTTAGGAGGACTCATTTCAGGCCACTGGGGAGCTTATAAGTATCTGGCACACTCAGCAATGCATTATTACAACAGCAAAGAACTAAGCGAAGTTATAATAGGTGCAGGTTTCAAAACCATTCTTTCTGAGCCGAAAATGGGTGGCATCTCCACTCTTTACATTGTGGAAAAATAGGTCATTGCCCCGGAAGTACTTTCAGAAATATTCCAAAATCCATATCTACCATATTGAATCTATGTTTGGGGCTGGAAACTTTTTCAACCTCCCTGTTATCAAATGACCAATTATAGATTGTTCTTGTGTAATCAAGGCTTCGTTTTGATATCATAAGATTTGACTGGAATTGTAAGCCAATCATAAAATTTTTCAATTTTAGGATTCCCACAGCGGCATAAAACTCCGGGAACAGGAAAAACTCCTTTTTAAAACTGGTTTCATACTTAATGATGCGGCGAAAATTCGAGTTTGTTTTTTCCTGTCTAAATTCTTCTCTAAAAGGTAGAAAACCGGATATTCCAAGATTGAATTTCAGGTTGGTTAAAAAACGTCCTTTTTCGTACTTTAAAACAGGTCCGGCAATCCATCCAAAATCATAAATATTTCTTTGTCTGTAATCTCCCTGATTTAAATCAAGAGTATAGCCGATATCTACACTCTTATGATAATCTTCAAGATTACCAGTAAAAAGTGGATAAGTATATAAACCAAAACTAAAACCAAAATAATCATTAAAATAATGTTGAACTGATAAATTCAATGAGGTCGGGAAAATATCATCGGTGGAAAATATTTTTAAATTAACAGCAAAATTATTTCTCATTTTAAAGTCGGCAGATATTCCAATATATGGGTAACCGCCGGGATCATAATCCAGAAAATTCATGTAATTAATAAAATCGAGGTTGGAGTTGTTAGTAAAACTTTCTATTCTCAGGTCACGGAAACCAAAATACAAACCTGCCTGGTAACTCTCAATAAACCTGTTCTGAGAAGAAAGGTTCGGCTGAAAAAGAAAAATCAAAAAGGCCAGAATCAAAAATCTCCGCATAAGTTCACTTATTTATGATATGAATAATAGCAGTTGTGTCTGTCATTGACCTGCCATCAGTAAATTCAATTTCAATCCTGAACCTGGCCATGCTGTTTTCAACCTTCTCCTTCAGAAAAACTGAAAAAACAGATTCCGGAGAAAAATAAACTTCAATTTGGGACAATTTGCTTATTAATTCATCCAGGCTGTAATACAGAAAATCGCGGGCATAGAAATTATCAGAAACATCAGTGCCAGCAGGCAATAATGGTGAAATATCATACAAGGTTTCTATCATAATACCTTTTACCTTTTGATTAGGTACAAAAAATAAATCATTGCAACTAAGTCCGTAGGCATTCGTAAAGCCAAAATCAGGAACAAATAATGCAGAACCTAAAAAGTGATCTGTGGTATCCGAAAGAGTGATTTTTAAATGTATTTCTTCGGCAAAGGCATTTTCGGGGACCAGCGTTTCAATACTTGTGAAATCAAACGGTACCTCGGGTGGATCTTCGCAACATCCGGTACATGATCTTAAAGCAAAGATTAGCAATACAATATAAAAAACATAGCGGATTCTAATCATATGCACCTAATTAGTTTATTATTTGACTATTAATACTTTAATCTCTTTTTACCTTACTTTTTTCCTTAGAAAATATCTGCAGGAAAAATTTATATCAGTTATAAAATTAAGAAATATGAAAGTATCATGCAAGAGTTTTCAAACTATTTATACTTAGAATATGATCAATTTCATGAGGTTTTTAAATCAGGTTTTTTACATTAGTAAATCTTTTTTGCTGGAAAATGTACAATAAACTCGACCGTCGTAATTTTCTTAAATGGAGTGCTGTACTTGGCGGAGGGATTCTTGCTTCGGGTGGCTTGATAAGTTGTATGCATGAACTTGGCCTGGATGAAACGGCTACCCTGGAGGAAAACAGGGAGAAGATGATGCGGGTGGGCTGTCCGGCACACAATTGTGGCGGCCGCTGCCTGCTGAAAGCGTTTGTGAAGGATGGTGTGATCACCCGCATTGAAACCGATGACAGGCCAACTGATGACATTTCTGATCCCCAGTTGAGGGCCTGCATCAGGGGAAGAGCCTACCGCAGGCGCCAGTACCACACCGACAGGCTGAAGTACCCCATGAAACGGACAGGGAAACGCGGTGAAGGAAAATTTACCAGAATATCGTGGGACGAGGCACTGGACATGCTGGCCTCAGAATTAAAGAGGGTAAAGGAGAAATATGGAAATAGTGCCATATATCTGCCCTATGGAACAGGCAGCTACAATCAAATCAACGGCAGGCAAACAGCTGACAGGCTGCTGAATTTATTTGGAGGCTCACTCGGCTACTACAACTCCTACTCATGGGCATGCATCAGTCAGGCTACACCCTATGTATATGGAACTGCTGTTACCGGCAACCAGCGGCAGGACTGGGTGAACTCAAAATATATCATTATGTGGGGCTGGAATCCTGCTGAGATGCGGGACGGAACCAACAGTGAATTTTTCATTAAAAAAGCGCGCGAAAACGGCGCGAAAGTGATCTGCATCGATCCCCGCATGTCGATGAGTGCTGTATCCCTTGCCGATGAGTGGGTACCCATCCGCCCAGGTACAGATGTGGCACTTATGAGCGCCATGGCTCATGTAATCATCAGCAGGGACCTGCACGACAAGGATTTTATCCGTCGCTGCTGCCTTGGTTTTGATAAATCGCAAATGCCGCAGGGCCTCGAAAACGAAGAAAGTTATTACGATTATATTTTTGGCACTCACGATGGAATACCCAAAACTCCGGCATGGGCAGAACCCATTACAGGTATTCCTGCAAAGACAATTGAAAGAATAGCAATTGATTATGGCAGCATTAAACCAGCCATGCTTTACCAGGGATATGGTATGCAGCGCCGGGCCTATGGCGAACAGCCCGTTATAGGCGGTTGTGTGCTGGCTGCAATTACCGGGAATGTGGGAATTCCCGGAGGATGGGCAGGCGGTATTGCCCTGCAGGCGGATGATGGAGGGCCATTCTGGAATGTGTTCCCCACGGGCAGAAACCCCATCACTGCGAAGATTCCTGTTTTCCTGTGGACAGAAGTCATCCTGCACGGAAAGGAAATGACTGCAAAGGATGGGGTGCGCGGAGCAGAAAAACTGGATAATAATATTAAACTTATCTGGAGTGTTGCCTCCAACATCCTCATCAATCAGCATGCCGATGTGAACCGCTCAGCAAAAATACTGGCCGACGAAAACCTGGTGGAATTTATTGCAGTACAGGACCAGTTTCTAACTCCCTCGGGAAAATATGCTGACCTGGTATTACCGGTTTGCACACAATTTGAAACCTGGGGATTGGAGGATGGCTGGAAGTACGGTGACGAGGTAATTTTGATGCCCAAAATCGTGGAGCCTCCTTTTGAAACCAAAAGCGATTACCGGATTTGCAGTGAACTGGCAGAAAAGTTGGGTTTACAGGAGCAATACACCCTGAACCGTTCCGAGAGGGACTGGATTGAATGGGCTGTTGAAAGATACCGACAGACCAGGTTTCCTGATATTCCTTCACTGAACGAACTGGAGAATTCCAATGCAGGGGTTTATTCACTTCCGGTAACCGAGCCAAAAGTTGCCTTCAGGGATTTCAGGAAAGACCCGGAAAAATTTCCACTCAATACACCTTCAGGGAAAATTGAAATCTTCTCAAAAAGATTGCATGATATGAACCGGCCTGAGGAAATTCCATCTGTACCTAAATACATTCAGGAATGGGAAAGTCCATTTGGCGAAGAAAGCAAAAGGTTTCCCCTTCAGGCAATAGGCCATCATTACATGCCAAGGGTGC
Source organism: Bacteroidota bacterium (assembly GCA_037446695.1). GTDB lineage: Bacteria > Bacteroidota > Bacteroidia > Bacteroidales > PUMT01 > JBBIHY01. The sequence goes on along the minus strand of JBBIHY010000001.1, from coordinate 151,293 downwards.
ATTCCACGCATGATGGTATCGACTGGCTGGAAGAAGCATTTCCGCAAAGGGTGTTCATAAACCCGATAGATGCTGGTGAAAGAGGAATAAAAAGCGGGGACAAAGTGAGAATCTATAATGACCGTGGTGCCATGGAGATCCCTTGCAGGCTTACACCCAAAATCATACCCGGTGTGGTTAATATTCCCCAGGGTGGATGGTTTACACCGGACAAAAACGGAGTGGACACAAGAGGGAACATTAATGTACTTACCTCACATAAATGGTCGCCGCTGGCATTTGGGAATACCCAGCACACCATGATGGTGGAAATTGAAAAAGTATAATCATGGAAAATCAGCTTGCATTTTACTTTGATTCCTCTGCCTGTTCAGGATGTAAAGCCTGCCAGGTGGCGTGCAAGGACAAGCATGATTTGCCCGCGGATGTAAAATGGAGGAGGGTGTACGAAGTGGCCGGCGGGGATTGGGTACCCAAAGGAGCAAGCTGGGTATCAGAGGTTTTCGCCTATAACCTGTCCATTGCATGCAATCACTGTGAGGAGCCCATTTGTATGAACTCCTGCCCCAACCTTGCCATATCAAAGGATGAAAACGGTATTGTGTTGATTGACCCGAAAAGATGCATGGGCTGCCATTATTGCGAATGGACCTGCCCCTATGGAGCCCTCCAATTCAACAGGGAAACCGGGGTAATGACCAAATGCACCTTCTGCATTGACTACCTGAAAGAAGGCAAACCACCGGCATGTGTTTCGGCCTGCCCGATGAGAGTGCTTGAATTTGGAATACTTGAAGAACTGGAGGAAAAACACGGAAATAAGGGAGAAATTTACCCGCTGCCCCTGAAATCCTATACAAAACCGGCGATTGTAATCAGGCCACATCCCGTATCAAAACCCAGTGGGTATAGAAATGCCCATATCGTTAATAAAGAGGAGGTATAAAATGGCAAACAGCGAATGGTCCTTGTTGCTTTTCACTCTCCTGGCTCAAACAACAGTCGGTGCATTCCTTTTCTGGGAACTGCCGCGGATTTTCAGTTCATCAAACCTGTTGTTAAAATGCGAAAACAGCCTCAGTCCTTACCTGGTCTTTTCAGGAATTGCAGCACTGGCATTGCTGGTTTCCTTTCTTCACCTGGGAAATCCCTGGCATGCAGTATATTCTCTCAGTAACCTCAAGGGCTCCTGGCTAAGCAGGGAAATTTTGTTTGCTTCGCTGTTCACAGGATTAATGGTACTGGTGACTATTTTGGAATGGAGGGGATTCCCTGGGAAGTTTTCCGGCCGGGTAATTTCCCTGATTACGATCCTTACCGGTTTGGCTTTTGTTTTCTCGATGGCGAAGATTTACATGTTGCCAACTGTTCCTCCATGGAATTCTCCCTCCACCCTGCTCGAATTTTTTACAACTTCCTTTTTGCTGGGTCTTGTTCTTGTCGCAGGGATTGGTAAAACAAAAGCACCCAAAGAAGCAGCGACCTGGTTCTTGATAATTCTTCCCATTCTTCTGTTTATCAAGTTAATTAACCTTTTATTCATAACCTCTGCGATTTCTTATACAGGTTCGTGGATATTGCTAATATTAAATATGGTGCGTGCCGTTTCCCTTCTTCTGGCAGCTATTCTTTTGGTTATCTGGTTCATGGGAAAAAGACCCCCCGAAAATCTTTTTCAGGGTAATTTGTTTTACTTTCTGGCAGGTCTTCTGGTAATTTCAGAAATCACTGGACGATATTTTTTTTATGCAGGTTATGTGAGTTTTGGTATTTGAAATTTGTAAATGCAAAATTCCTCATTGAACAAATTACTGGAAAACTACCAGGTGCTTTTTGGCTACCTCTCGGAAGTATTTCTGAATGAACCCGATGAGAAATTCATTCAGCAAATAGTGGAGAACCAATTGTACTTTGCGTTTCCTTTCAAGGCAGATAACCCTGATTTGCAGAACGGATTAAAATTGCTGCAGAATTTTGCCCTGCAGTGGGAAGAACCACAGGTTTATGCACTGAGGGATGAATATCTCAGGCTCTTTTATGGAACCGATAAAATGCTTGTGCCTCCATATGAGTCAGTTTATCTGAGCAAAGAGCACCTGTTGTTTGAAAAGCAAACCATTGAAGTAAGGAATTTTTATACAAGGTATGGATTAAGGATTGATAAACTGAATATTATTCCCGATGATCATATTGGTTACCAGTTGTTATTCATAGCCTGGCTGCTGAAAAAAGCCCGGGATGCCGCAGGGCAAAATCAGTCTGATATTTATCTAAATATACTCAGAGATATCAGGGATTTTCTGGAGTCTCACCTGCTAAAATGGTCAGAGTCTTTCACGGATTTACTACACCGGTATGCAGCCAGTTATTATTTAAAAGGCAATGCCAGGTTACTTAAATTCATTATTACAGAATTCAGAAAAGATCTGCAGAATCAGGCATAATCAGGTTAAAATCCCCTTTTACCTCATCCACCGGATGACAAACCAAACGGTTTGCTGCTTTTTTCATAAATTTGGGTATTAATTGATTATACCCTATGCTTACTATATTCTCATTGTTTTACTGGATTTTTGCTGCCGTTTCCTGCACCGTAATGTTTATTCCGGCGGTCCTCATCTGGTTGTTTACTTTCCCCTTTGACAAAAAAATGAAAATACTTCACCAGTACTCCTGTTTCTGGGCCAGCATTTATATTACACTCAATCCGCTCTGGAAGCTTACCATTGAGGGCAGGGAAAAAATCCGTAAAAACGTACCGTATGTTATGGTATCAAATCATCAATCCGTATTGGATATTCTGGCATTGTATTCGCTTTTTGTTCATTTCAAATGGGTATCAAAAGTGGAGAATTTCAGGCTGCCGGTTGTTGGATGGAATATGAGTCTGAACCGCTATATTAGGCTGGACCGCAGCAGTACGAAAAGTTTCATGAAAATGATGCGGGATTCTGAAAAAAATCTTACCCGGGGAAATTCTGTCATGATTTTCCCCGAAGGAACCCGGTCGCTCACCAATGAATTCAGAAATTTCAAGGAAGGTGCCTTTCACCTGGCTCTCCGAACCAAAAAACCCCTATTGCCCATAATCCTGCATGGAACTGGTGCCGCCGCACCAAAAAAAGGTTTTGTACTTCGGCTAAACAGAAAAATGAGATTGCGGGTTCTGGCTCCAATCCCCTATGAAGAATTTGCAAATCTGACCGCGGATGAACTAACTCAAAAAGTGAGAACAATAATGGTGGAAGAGCACAAAAAATTGCTGCAGGAACTGGAAAACTGAGACATTGATTTTTCCCGCTTGATCAAAATCACAAATGATGTTACAACTTTTTGATCCATACAGGCGGATGCTGAAAAAAATGGGCTTCCCGGCCGACCAGGAAGGATACATTCACCGGTACCTTTCCGAAAAAAGTAACTGGGAATCACATCTTGAAAACTCCCGGAGATTCATCATTGAATCCATTGGTGACAGAAGAGGCGATAAAATTGCAGTACTGGGCAGTGGCTGGCAATTATACCTCCCAATGGATTTTTTACTTGAAAGGTTTAAAAAAGTACTTCTGTATGATGTAATTCACCCTGCACAGATTTACCATAAACAGGCCTGCAATAAAAAAATTGAGTTTCATTTCAGCGATATTACCGGAAATGCCTTGCAGGAAACCTGGGAAATGTACAGGAAAAACAAACCCGGGATGATTGAACAGATTCCCTCTTGCCAGTTTACCCCGGGTAAGGATGTTGATTTTGTTATTTCACATAACCTGTTATCACAACTTGATGCCTTTCCTGCCGATTTTATTGAAGACCACATGACAATCGCCGGGGATTTGATTCTTCGGTTCAGAAAAAGAATTCAGCAAACCCATATGAATATGGTGAGCCGTTACCCCTCCTGCCTTATTACCGATGTTTCAGAAACCTACCATGACAATAATGAAGAATTCATTGAGAAACAGAATATCATTATCGAATTCCCTCCAACGAAAAACTCTGAAGAATGGGAATGGATATTTGATACAAGGGGAGATTATCATAACGGTTCGGTGACAAAACTGCTTGTAAGGGCTGTTTGTTTTGAGCCTGTTTAATATTCCCGGTATTAGCAATGACTTGGTTTTTTTTATTAATTTAGCCTCCGGCATAATCTACAAAACCTTCTATGGCTTTGATTTTTTCAGTAATAAACCACAAGGGAGGCACGGGAAAAACCACCACAGTGCTTAACCTGGGGGCCGCATTGGCAACGCTGCAAAAACGGGTAATGCTGGTGGATTTGGATACCCAGTGTAACCTCACCAGTTCCCTTGGGATGGATGGCCGTAAGAATCACATTGGCACGCTTCTGCTGGGGCAATCCACTCCTGAAGAAACCATTATTCACAGCAACGGACTATCACTGATTTCGTCCTCGGAAAATCTCCCTGATTTTATCAACAAAATTGACAATGAGCCCGGCAGGGAGACTTTACTGAAAGAGTCACTGGATAAGGTGCGGAACAAATATGATTACATCATAATTGATTGTTCTCCCAGCATGGGAACCCTCTCTGTTAATTCACTGGTTGCAGCCGATTTTTACATTGTGCCCATGCAGGCCGAAAATTTTGCATTTATAGGATTGGACAAAATTCTGCAGATCGCCGAAAAAGTAAAGAAAAGATTGAATCCCGGCCTGGACCTGGCAGGAATTGTATTTGTGCGCCAGTCGCAAAAAACAAGGTTCAGCCAGGCTGTTATTTCCAATATCACATCCAACCAGATACTGAAGAATAAAATCTTGAAATCCACCATCCGTCAGGATATTTCTCTCATGGAATGTTCAGCCTTTGGTAAAACCGTATTTGAGTACCTGCCCGACGGCCGGGGCGCAATGGACTACCTTGATTTGGCAAAAGAAATCATTAACAAGTATGGCAAAAGATAAAAAAAACATAACGGATTTCCGGCAGGCACTGCTTTCCCAGAGCAAGTTCATAGCTGGTGAAACCAAAGAAAAGGCCCCCCCTCGCAAAAAAGCGGAAAAGAGGGCAAGCCCCCCTGCATTTTCTGTTGAGTTAAAGCCCGATACATTTAAACAACTTGAAAAGCTGGCCGGAGATTACAACCTTGATGTTACGGAATTTACAAACCTTGCATTGGAGCATCTGCTTAATATTGACTATGTGAGGAAACCATAACAGGAACCTGACAACATGCAAGCTTTGCCTCATTTATTGATTGAAAACATATTCAAAATAACAAACCCTGCTGATTTTGAAACTTTCGCCCTGAAGGTATTTGCTTTTCAGGCTGAGAATAACCTTGTTTACAAAGAATACCTTTCCGCACTAGGAATTAATCCAGTCTCTGTCAGAAAGGTTTCTGATATTCCACACCTGCCTGCAGAGTTTTTTAAAACCCACCTTGTAAAATCCTTTGGTGAGGAACCTGAAGTTGTTTTCACCAGCAGTGGTACCACAGACATGGAAACCAGCAGGCACTTTGTAAAGTATGTAGCCATTTATGAAAGAAGTTTCCTGCAAGCCTTCCGACAGTTTTACGGAGAACCTGAAGACTATTGTATCCTGGCCTTACTCCCGTCGTATATGGAACGCGAGGACTCTTCACTGATTTACATGACAAAAAAATTGATTGAATTGTCCCGGCACAATCACAGCGGGTTTTATCTCCACAATCTGCTGGAACTGTCAGAGCTGATTATCTCACTTGAAAAGAAAAAGCAGAAAACCATTTTGCTGGGCGTCAGTTTTGCCTTATTGGACCTGGCAGAAAAATTTCCAATGAGTCTTTCCCACATAATGATAATGGAAACCGGGGGAATGAAGGGGCGAAGAAAGGAACTTACACGGGAAGAATTACATATAAAGCTCCAAAATGCATTTGGGGTAAAGAAAATTCACTCCGAATACGGTATGACAGAACTTCTTTCACAGGCTTACTCACAAGGTGAAGGAAAATATTTTTCTCCGCCATGGATGAAAATAAGTATAAGGGATATTTATGACCCTTTTTCGCTGATACCTGCCGGTATAACAGGAGGTGTCAATATAACTGATTTGGCCAATATCTATTCCTGTTCATTCATACAAACCTCCGACCTGGGAAGAATTTTACCTGATGGGGGTTTTGAAATCAATGGCCGCATTGAAAACAGTGACATCAGGGGGTGTAACCTGATGGTGGAATAAATTCAACTCCCCAGTCAAAATTGAACCAATTTCCGTTGAGTTTGTTACTATGCAAGAACATTGCCATGAAACTCACGATCTCAATTTTTCTCATCGCGATACTTATCTTAATGGCGGCATTTTTTGCTTACTTTTTTTGCTGTAGAAAAAAAGTAAGAACCCGTGCGGCTTGAGGGCTTAAACCAGGTATGTTTTTTTATCGGACAATAGTGAAAATTTACTTATCTGGAAATCCTGCTGCTCCGCCTGAAACAATGAACTTCATCACTTCGGAAGGTGGAGCATCCAGCGGAGTAACATGTTCGGCAGGAACAATAAACATTTCTCCCGAGAAGTTATAGGAATGGGGAAAATAGACTGCCACTTTTTTCCCTTCTATCCCCAAATATACCAGGTCTTCCTGAGTAAGAAAACCCAGTTTCTCCATATCCGATACAAGGTTCACCTTCACCCTCACTGGCCTGTTGAACTTCTTCTCCTTACCAACAAAGGCATTCATCAGGTCTTTCAGCGAGGAATAAACCAGTTTTAACAAGGGAGCCTTCTCAAGCAATCGGTTCCACATTTTTTCCACAGGCCTGGCAACAACTGTTCTGGCGAGAAAACCCATAAAAGCAATTGCAAAAAACACCAATACAAAGCCAAGTCCAGGAATATTAAAAGGGAATAAATCGCCAAAAAGCCCTTCCATCATCCTGTTGATAAACTGAATTATTAATACAACAATGTAAATAGTAATGCCAAACGGGGCGATAAGTATCAGCCCCTGCAAAAAATAATAGAATATTCTTTTCATTCCGTTATGCTTCAGTTGTTATAAATTAAGTTTATTACGAATTGATTTCGGGAGGCTGCTTACAATTAAATGATATGAGTGATCCGTCCATTCATAAATGAGCCTGTCGGGTATTGACCCGTTCACTTCAACTGTGTTCCAGTGATTCTTGTTCATATGATAACCAGGCAAAACACATGGATAGGTCTCCCTGAGCCCAACAGCCGTCTCCGGGTCGCATTTCAGGTTAATACGAAAAGGAGATTCAACATCAGTTAGTGCAAACATTTTACCTGCCACTTTGAAGACCAGTGTGGTTTCATCAAACGGAAACCCCTCTGTTACATGAGGTTTTGAAAGGCAATATTCCCTGAATTCCTCAATATTCATCGCAGAAGAGGATAAAATGCGTTTTCGATATGCTCAATTTCTGTTGTTTTACGGTCCATTACAACCGAAATAACATCAAACCGCACCTCGAGGTGCAGGTTGTTTTTTTTGATATATGAATCGGTGGCTTCCACAAGATGCCTTTGCTTTTGCCTGGTCACTGCCTGAAAAGGCTGCTGCCACATTGTTCCTGAGCGGGTTTTCACCTCGGCAACAACCAATAAGTCTTTATATCGTGCAATTATGTCAATTTCCCTGTGACCAAACCGCCAGTTTCGTTCAAGTATTTTATACCCCTTTTCTTCCAGGTGATTGGCTGCCAGTTCCTCTCCTCTTGTGCCAAAGTCCAGGTGATTATCCATACCGGCAATAATGAGTTAAATCATCTATAAAAATATAAATACCTTTTGTATTAAATATACTTTTACACATCCATTTTTAAAATAGGGTTGTCAAAGAAAAAGACGAATGCTGCTTCACCTTTTCATTTCATTATTCTCCTTTACCGTGGTGCCTGAAAAACCTGCTGCAAGGTTTGAGGGGACCATGACTTTCGTGAAAATGACACATTATGACACCACCTATTTTGCCTATCATGTAAAGGATTATTATATCCGCATCGAGGAAATGACAAAAACAAGGGAATTGTCCCGGGTGTATATCGTCGATACACAAAACGGGGCAATGGTTGCCCTTCATCCCAAAAGAAAACTCTTTACAACAATTCATGTTACGCCTAATTTGTATGCACAAAACCCGGAAATAGAAGTTATAAGAACTTCCAACAAGAAAAGAATTCGTGGTGTAGTTTGTACCCAATGGCGTGTTAGAAATCAAAAAGAAAATACTGAAATTACATACTGGGTAGCAAATGATGAATTTTATTTCTTTCGCAGATTGATTGAAATCGTCAATGGTGTTGACAAAATAAACTACTATTTTATGCAAATTCCCGGAGCAGAGGGATTTATGCCTGTGTTGACCGAAGAAAGAAACCTGCTGCGCGAAAAACGCACGCACATTGAGATGATTGAAATCGAACGAAAAATCATTGACCCGAAACTGTTTACCATTCCTTCAGGCTTTAAGCTTTTCACGCAGTAGTTTTAAAATCAACAAACCCCTTTCTGTTGAATTCATGTCAACTGTTTAAGTGTGTATCTTCCTCTTTCAACACACAAATTCGTTTCTGCACCAAACTTTAATGACAAATTTCGTGTGAGATGACCTGACGGAAAATTAAAAATTTTGGGAATTACCAAATCAGCCACATGTTCCATTACAATTTCTTCGGCTGTTTTCCCAAAAGGTTCCTGGTTGTCTTTCATGCCGGTCAGCCCTCCCACAATCAGCCCCTTAATCCTGTACAGCTTACCAGCCCTCTTCATGGCCACCATCATCCTGTCAATGTGGTAAAGATATTCATCCAGATCCTCAATGAACAGAATCCTGCCATCTGTATTGATATCCGATACAGAACCCAATAAGCTATAGAGAACCGAAAGGTTGCCACCTGTAATTATTCCTGTCACATTTCCTTCATTGAAAAAGCCTTTTAATTCGCTTTTATAGACAATTTCCTCCCCGGTCAATGCTTTTCGAATTGTTTCAATTGAATCAGGGTGAGTTTCCTTTTTTGCAAAGTTCAGTGGCATTTCGCAATGCAGTGTAGCAATTCCAAGATTCTTATTAATGTGACTGTGAAACACGGTAATATCGCTAAAACCTGCGATCCATTTAGGCGAGGCAATAAATTTTGAAAAATCCAGGCTGTCAATCATCCTGACTGATCCGTAACCTCCCCTGGAACAGATTACCGCCTTTATCTCCGTATTATCCAGCATTTTCTGAAAATCCTCCATTCTTTGATCATCGCTCCCTGCAAACTGGTTAGAGGAGGCAAATACATTTCTGCCGGTAATAACCTTAAAGCCCCAAGACTGAATAATCTTGATACTCATTTCCAGTTCCTGTACACTGATTTTCCTCGAAGGGGAAATGATTCCAACGCAATCGCCTGGATTAAGATAAGGTGGAATAACCATTGTCTGAAACTGTAAGTTAAAAACCAGTAAGAATAAAAATCCTGAAACATCCAAAGATTCAAATCCTTATATTTGCTAAATTAATTTATTTCAGACAATTACTTAAGGGTACAAAATGAATTAAATTAATTTTTTGAATATCAACCATAACAGTCTAACATTCAATACCTCAAATGAAAGATTACAAGCGCATTCTGGTAACATCTGCCCTGCCCTATGCCAATGGGCCAATACATATCGGACACCTTGCCGGAGTTTATGTTCCTTCAGATATTTATACACGCTTCCAGAGATTAAAGGGTATGGATGTGATTCATATATGCGGTTCCGATGAACATGGGGTTCCTATAACCATAAAAGCCAGGCAGGAGGGAATTACCCCGCAGCAGGTGGTTGACAAATACCACGAGATAAACAAAAAGGTCTTCGAAGATTTTGGTATAACCTTCGATATTTACTCCAGGACTTCCAATAAAATTCATTACGAAACCGCATCGGGGTTTTTCAGGAAACTTTATGATAATGGAGAGTTTATTGAGAAGATTTCTGAACAGTATTACGATACAGAAGCAAAACAATTTTTGGCTGACAGGTATATAATGGGAATTTGTCCTCGCTGCAGCAATGAAAACGCCTATGGCGATCAGTGCGAAAAATGTGGTACATCACTCAACCCGACCGATCTGATTAATCCCCGCTCCACCATCAGCGGCAGTCAGCCTGTGATGAAGGAAACCAAACACTGGTTTCTTCCACTTGACAAGTATGAACCAATTTTAAAAAAATGGATACTGGAGGAAAACAAGCATTGGAAATCAAATGTTTACGGACAATGTAAATCCTGGCTGGACCATGGCCTGCAACCCCGGGCAGTTAGCCGTGACCTTGACTGGGGAGTTCCGCTACCGGTAGAAAATGCTGCCGGAAAGGTTCTTTATGTATGGTTTGATGCTCCAATTGGCTATATATCTGCAACAAGGGAGCTTACTCCCGAATGGGAAAAATACTGGAAAAACAAGCAAACCAGGATGATTCATTTTATTGGAAAAGACAATATCGTTTTCCACTGTATCATTTTCCCTGCCATGCTTTTGGCTGAAGGAAGTTATATTCTTCCCGAAAATGTACCTGCCAACGAATTTCTTAATCTGGAGGGGGATAAAATTTCCACCTCTCGCAATTGGGCGGTATGGTTGCATGAATACCTTGAAGAGTTTAAAGACAAGCAGGATGTTCTCAGGTATGTATTATGTGCCAATGCACCTGAAACAAAAGATAATGACTTTACCTGGAAAGACTTCCAGGCAAGGAACAACAACGAACTCGTGGCAATATTTGGTAATTTTGTCAACCGCACCTTTGTTCTCACACATAAGTATTATGAGGGGAAAGTACCTGAAAAAGAGAAACTGGAAGACTATGACAGGGAAACCCTGGCACAGCTTCCACTGCTAAAATCCTCTTTGGAGAATAACCTGGAACTATTCAAATTCAGGGAAGCACTGAAAGATTTCATGAATATTGCCCGGCTTGGCAATAAATACCTGGCCGATACAGAACCATGGAACACATTCAAGACAAACCCCGAAAGGGTAAAAACCATTTTGAATATTGCTGTTCAGATCTCTGCTGAACTTGCTGTTTTATCAGATCCTTTCCTTCCGTTTGCTTCACAAAAGCTTCGTGACTTTTTAAATATGACGGATATCGACTGGAGTAAAACCGGAAACGGGAATTTGATTACTTCAGGCCATCAGCTAAATAAGGCATCATTATTGTTTGACAAAATTGAAGACGAGCAGGTTGAAAAGCAAATTCAGAAATTATTAAATACGAAAATGTTGAACCAGTTACAAAATCAATCCTCTGAACCACAAAAAGACAACATCAGCTACGAGGAATTTACCAAAATGGATATACGTGTAGGAACCATCCTGGAGGCTGAAAAGATAGCCAAAACAAAAAAGCTGATGAAGCTTAAAATTGATACAGGAGTGGATGTCAGAACCGTTGTATCAGGCATTGCGGAATACTTTGAACCCACTGCAATAATTGGCAAACAGGTAAGCATCCTGATTAACCTGGAGCCCAGGGAAATAAGGGGCATTGAATCGAAGGGCATGATACTTATGGCTGAAAACCCGGATGGCAAACTGGTTTTTGTTTCTCCCCTTGAAAAGTCTGCTAATGGAAGTACTGTTAAATAAAAGATAATAGCAAAAAAAGGGCTGCCATTCAGCAGCCCTTTTTTTATTATTTGCTTAGTAGCCAGACCGATTCAAACTCCCTAACAGAACGCAGCTTGTAGAGTTCTCCAATCGCTTTCTCACGATCACGGAAGGAGGCCATAGCTACCCTGTAAAAATCATTGCCAAAATCAAGGATTTCTGCAGAATATCCCTGTTCCTCCAAATCCCGTTTCAGGTTTACGGCATTGTCGTAATTTTTAAAACTGCCGGCAACAAGATAATGTACAATGGAAATTTCGGGAATCACAACTGGTTCACTCACGGCAGGTTTTGCTTCCTCATAATATAAAGCAGATTTTTTGGATGTCATTTCCTTCATGCTGGCAGCAATTTCAACTGACTTCTCATCCAGGTTTTCAGCAGGAATTACAGGATCAGCGGCAGGTTTGGATTCAACCCTGGCTGAAAAGGGGTTCAGGGAAGAGATCTCCACACTGAAACTTCTCAATGAATCGGCATAAAAAACGGAAAGAGCAATGGCTGCCGCTAAAACCGGCACACCTATATAGGCAACGAGGGCATATTTTCGTTTACTCACTTCTTTGTATTGAATCGCTTTATCCTTAAACCTTTTGACCTTCTTACGTGAAATACCGGCGGTATCCCTGGGCTGAACATGAAATGCTGCCAGCCCAAAAGAATCAGGGAAAAAATTAGCAGCCGGGTCCTGTTCAAAGGAAATCCTGCCGGATTTGTCAGGAACAAAACGGCCAATTCCTTCCAGCTCTACAACAGTCCTTTTCTGAATTTTTTTATTCAAACCGTTGGCAAATTCATCCAAAACTCTTTTGGCATCAACATACCCGATTTGCTTCGTTCTGGAAATGGTCCCGGCAAGCAACCCGTCATTGTGATTCAGCCTGTGGTTAAACCCAATTTGCTTGGAAGGTGGCTGAAATTCATTTTTTACCCTGTCAAAATGCGCAGGGATATAATTCCCAATTAAAGCCCCAAAACCGGGAATAATCACGCAATCATGTTCATACAAAAGCTCCCTGATAATTTTTACAGTTTCCACTTTTTTTCAATTTTCAAAACAAACCTACATGAAATTTGCCAATTCCGCAATATAAAAATCACAATCTTTAAAAAAAGAATTTGTCCAACCTTCCGAAAAACAGAAAAAGTTTTTAAGCCGGTCCAATATTTTTTGGTTCCCTTTTCCCATGTTGATTATAAAATGCTATAATTTTCGGTTTTATTATATTTGCACTTATTCCCATTAAGCATGAAAAAACTTCAGATGGTAGACCTCTCCGGTCAATACCAAAAAATCAAGCCTGAAATTGATGCTGCGATCCAGTCGGTAATTGATTCCTCAGCCTTTATTAACGGTCCCGATGTTAAGGATTTTCAGAAAAACCTGGAGGGCTATCTGGGTGTTTCACATGTAATTACCTGTGCCAACGGAACAGATGCACTGCAGCTTGCCCTGATGGCCCTCGATCTCAAGCCGGGGGACGAAGTCATAACAACTGCATTTACTTTTGTTGCAACAGTTGAAGCAATCTCCATCCTTGGACTGAAACCGGTATTGGTGGATGCCAAAACTGAAACCTTCAATATAGATATCAATCAGATTGAAAAGGCCATTACCCAAAAAACAAAAGCCATTATCCCAGTGCACTTATTTGGCCAGTGTGCCAACATGGAAATTATTATGGATATAGCTGCAAGGCATAATTTATATGTTATTGAAGATGTTGCGCAGGCTTTGGGTACGAGCTATAGTTTTTCAAACGGCCTCGCAAAAAGAGCCGGAGCGGTGGGGCACATTGGCTGCACTTCGTTTTTCCCGTCCAAAAACCTGGGGTGTTATGGCGATGGTGGTGCAGTTTTTACAAACAACCAGGAGTTTGCAGAAAAAATCCGCTGTATAGCCAACCATGGTAGTAGAGTCAAATATTACCATGAAACAGTTGGTATCAATTCAAGGCTGGATAGTATTCAGGCAGCGATATTGAATGTTAAACTCAAATACCTTGACCAGTATAATACTGCAAGGGAGAAAGTTGCCAATTTTTATGACAATGCCTTTAAAGGTATTCAGCAATTGACCATTCCTGCCAGAAGAGCCTATTCTACCCACATTTTCCACCAGTATACTCTCAAGCTGAATGGCATTAACCGGCCGGCAATGGCTGAGTTTCTGGCAAACAAAAATATTCCAACCATGGTGTATTATCCTGTGCCCATGCATATGTTAAAGGCATACTCTGATTTGGGTTACAAAAAAGGAGCTTTTCCGGTTGCCGAGTATTTGTCGGATAATGTAATCTCCCTGCCAGTGCATACGGAACTCACTGAAAACGACCTGGATTACATTGCTAATGCAGTTATTGATTTTGTAAATCAGAACAGTTAAATCAAATTTGTTATGACTAAAGACCCGGGGTATTTTGCACACGAAACAGCAGTGATTGATGAAAACTGCATAATAGGAGAAGGAACGAAAATCTGGCATTTCAGTCACATAATGACCGGGTGTATTATAGGAGAAAACTGCAATCTCGGGCAGAATGTTGTTATCTCCCCCGATGTTGTCCTGGGAAAAAATGTTAAAATACAGAACAATGTTTCGGTCTATACCGGCGTGATCTGTGAGGACGACGTATTTCTTGGTCCATCCATGGTGTTTACCAATGTGGTCAATCCCAGGAGTGCTGTTGTGAGAAAAGATAAATATTTAAAGACACTTGTAGGAAAGGGTGCAACCATTGGAGCAAATGCAACCATTGTATGTGGCAACCCGATAGGGGCATTTTCCTTTATTGGTGCAGGAGCGGTTGTTACCAGAGAAGTGAAACCTTATGCCCTTGTGGTTGGGAATCCCGCCAGGCAGGTTGGCTGGATGAGTGAATATGGACACAAACTGAATTTCAATGACACAGGAATTGCAGAGTGCCCTGAGAGCAGGGAGAAATATAAGTTGTCCAATGGCCTTGTCAGAAAATTATCCTAGAATAGCATGACGCAAACATCAAAAAATTTCTCGCTCATTGGAGTTTCGGGATTTGTTGCCCTCCGCCACCTGCAGGCTATTAAGGAAACAGGGAATAACCTGCTCGCCTCCCTGGACAGATTTGACAGTGTTGGTCGTCTCGACAGTTTTTTCCCTGATTCACACTTTTTTGTTGAATTTGAAAGGTTCGACCGGCACATTGATAAGCTGAAAAGACAGAATATAAAAATGGATTATGTGAGCATCTGTTCTCCCAATTATCTGCACGATTCACACATCAGGTTTGCCCTTCGGCACGGCGCCGATGCAATTTGTGAAAAACCTGTTGTGCTGAATCCATGGAATATTGATGCGCTTGAAGAAATTGAGAAAGAAACAGGTAAAAACATCTTCAATATCCTGCAACTGAGGTTACATCCTTCAATTGTTGAATTAAGGGAAAAAATCAAAAAAGGGCCTCCCGGCAAAATATACGACATTGACCTGACTTATATAACAAGCAGGGGCAACTGGTATCATATCAGCTGGAAGGGCGATAAGCAGAAATCCGGAGGTATTGCCACCAACATTGGCGTGCATTTTTTTGATATGCTCACCTGGATATTCGGAAATGTAAGGGAAAACATAGTTCATTATATCGATGAAAAAAAGGCTGGCGGCTTTTTGGGACTCGACCAGGCCCGCATCAGGTGGTTTATGAGTATCGACTATGATGATATTCCCTTAAAACTGAAACAAAACGGTAAAAGAACCTATAGATCTATTCTTATGGATGGTGCTGAATTTGAATTCAGTGAAGGTTTTACCGACCTGCACACAATTACCTACCAGAAAATACTCAACGGCGAGGGGTTCAGGCTGGAGGAAACCAGAAGATCCATTGAAACAGTATATACCATAAGGAATTCTATTCCTGTTGGCCTGAAGGGGGATTACCACCCTTACCTTAATTCCATCATAAAATAATTTACATTTTTCACTCCCATGTTCGAGGAAATTATCAGCAAGAAAAAGAAAATATCGGTGATTGGCCTGGGCTATGTCGGATTACCAATCGCACTTGAATTTGCCAGAAAACTGCCTGTTATTGGTTTTGATATTAAAGAAAACCGTATAGCACTGATGAAAAAAAAGATTGATCCCAGCAACGAACTGGAAGAAAGTGCTTTTGAAGGTTGTGACATACTTTTTACAGCCAATCCAAAGGATTTGTCGAAAGCTGATTTCCATATCATTGCTGTGCCTACACCCATTGACCAACACAACTTGCCTGATTTAAAACCGCTTTTAAGTGCAACAAAAACAGTAGGAAAAATTCTGAAGAAGGGGGATTATGTTGTATACGAATCTACAGTATACCCTGGCTGCACCGAAGAAGATTGTGTGCCCATTCTGGAAAAAGAATCAGGATTAAAATACGTGAGGGATTTTAAAGTGGGTTTCTCGCCTGAGAGAATTAATCCTGGCGACAAAGAACATACTCTCACGAAAATCGTAAAAGTAGTTTCGGGCTGCGATGAGGAAGCCCTGAAAAACATTGCAGGAGTTTATGAGTTAATCATAGATGCAGGCGTTCATAAAGCCAGTTCCATAAAGGTTGCCGAGGCAGCCAAGATTATTGAAAACACCCAGCGTGATATCAATATCGCTTTCATGAATGAGCTTTCCATTATTTTCAACCGTATGGGAATAAACACTTACGATGTTCTAGAAGCAGCTTCCACCAAATGGAATTTCCTGCGGTTCTTCCCGGGATTGGTTGGCGGACATTGTATAGGTGTGGACCCGTATTACCTCTCCTATAAAGCCGGGGAATTCGGATATCATACCAAAATCATCAACTCGGGAAGGTTTATCAACGATTCCATGGGGGCATATGTGGCAAAACAAATTGTAAAGAAACTTACTGCCTGTGATAAAATACTCAAAGAGTCACGTGTTCTTATTATGGGCATTACCTTCAAGGAAAATGTCAGTGATATCAGAAACTCCAAGGTGGTGGATGTTTATAAGGAATTAAAAACCTTTGGAATTCATCATATTGATGTAATTGACTCCTTTGCTAAAAGCGAAGAAGTATCTGAGGAATATGGATTCTCTCTTGCAAAAAAACCATCCGGGAAGTATGATGCAGTGATAGTTGCCGTAAATCACCGTAACTACCTGAATCTTAATGCAGACTATTTCAAAAGTATGATTTCCGAAAACGGAGTACTTGCCGACATAAAGGGAATGTATCACAAATCCCCCTCTTTCAGAAATGAATATTTCTCTTACTGGAGTTTGTGAACAACAATTATTGAAAGAAATTATATAATGGGGAAAAAGGTTCTTGTCACAGGTGGTATGGGCTATATTGGCTCACATACAGTTGTTGAGCTTTTATCCCGCAATTATAACGTGTTGATTGCAGATAACCTTTCTACTTCCCGCATTGAAATTCTTGATGGAATTGAAAGTATAACCGGCCGGAAGCCTCACTTAACGGTCATGGATTTGTGCAATCCGGAAAAAACCGATGAGTTGCTTTCAAAAAACAGGGATTTAATTGCCGTCATTCATTTTGCCGCATTTAAAGCAGTGAGTGAGTCGGTTATAAATCCATTGAAGTACTATCATAACAACCTGGTCTCTCTCATGAACCTGATTGATGGAATGAAAAAATACGGAATTCACCACTTTGTTTTTTCTTCCTCCTGCACTGTATATGGTGAACCCGATGAACTGCCCGTGACTGAGAAATCACCTGTTAAGCCGGCTCTTTCACCTTATGGGAATACAAAACAAATTTCGGAGGAGATTTTGAAGGATGCGGCAAATACAATTGAAGGTTTCCGTTGTATCTCCCTCAGGTACTTTAATCCAATCGGGGCACATCCTTCTGCTTTGATCGGAGAGCTTCCTGCAGGTATCCCCGACAACCTGCTGCCAATTATTACTCAGACTGCCGCCGGAATCAGGCAGGAGCTCAAGGTATTCGGTAATGATTACAATACCCCTGACGGAAGCTGCATAAGGGATTACCTGGATGTAAATGACCTTGCCCGTTCACATGTATCTGCAATTGAAAGGATGTATTCAGCTAAATCCAGGACAAATTACGAGGTATTTAACCTTGGTACGGGAAAAGGTGTCTCCGTTTTTGAAATGATTCGTAATTTTGAGAATATAGCAGGCATAAAAATAAACCATTCGGTTACAAACCGTCGACCGGGTGATGTAGAAAAAGTATGGGCTGATCCAACCCTCGCAAACCAGGAACTTGGGTGGAAAGCAGAAACCAGCCTTGACAAAACCCTGATTTCAGCCTGGAACTGGGAGAAAAAGCTCAGAAGTCGGAACAAATAACAAGCAGCTCAATGAAAAAAAATATTCTTATTACAGGAGGAGCAGGTTTCATTGGATCCCATGCAGTGAGGCACTTTGTAACAAAATATCCCAATTATCATGTTATTACCTACGACAAGCTTACCTATGCAGGAAATCTGGAGAATCTGGCAGACCTGAGTAATTATAAGAATCATACTTTCATCCGTGGTGATATAAATGACACTGGTCTTCTCCAAAGGGTTTTTAAAGAACATCAGATCGACAGCATCATACATCTTGCCGCAGAATCACATGTGGACAGGTCTATTATGGGGCCAATGGAATTTATCCAGGCAAATATTCTTGGAACCATAAACCTGCTGAATATAGCCAGGGAATTCTGGGCTGAAAATTTCACAGGAAAAGTTTTTTATCATATATCCACTGATGAAGTATATGGTTCATTGGGCCCTTCAGGGTATTTTACTGAAGAAACACCCTATGATCCGCGGAGTCCCTATTCAGCCTCAAAGGCAGGCTCCGATCATCTTGTCAGGGCTTATTTCCACACCTACAAGTTGCCTGTTGTCATTACAAACTGTTCAAACAACTATGGTCCCCACCAGTTTCCTGAAAAATTAATACCACTGGCCATCTATAATATACTCAATAATAAACCGGTACCTGTTTACGGGAAGGGAGAAAACATAAGAGACTGGTTATTTGTACTTGATCATGTGAGAGCCATGGATCTGGTTTTTCATGAGGGCAAAATAGGGGATACATATAATATTGGCGGGCAGAATGAATGGAAAAATATTGATTTGATCCGTTTGCTGTGTGAAATTTTGGACGAAAAACTGAGCAGAGCTACAGGAACCTCCCAAAAACTGATAAGATTTGTAAAAGACAGGGCTGGCCACGATTTGCGCTATGCCATTGATCCTTCTAAAATAATCAGCAAACTCAACTGGAAACCTTCTGTTGATTTTAAGTCAGGGCTTACTGAAACTGTTGACTGGTACCTGGCAAACCAGGCTTGGTTAAAAAATGTTGTTTCAGGTGAATACCTGAAATATTACGATGTTCAGTACAATAAAAGGTAGGAAATTATTCCACCGTGACCGATTTGGCCAGGTTACGCGGCTGGTCCACGTTGCAACCCCTGAGTACAGCAATGTAATATGACAACAGTTGAAGCGGAATAACTGTTAACAAGGCAGAAAGTATGGCATCGCTCCCGGGAACCTCGATCACATGATCAGCCATCTCCCTGATAGTTGCATCCCCTTCAGTAACAACAGCTATTACAATCCCCTTTCGCGCTTTAATTTCCTGTATGTTGCTAACGATCTTTTCATAGGATTTATCCTTTGTTGCAATCACAACAACAGGCATGTGTTCATCTATGAGTGCAATAGGTCCATGTTTCATTTCCGCAGCGGGATATCCTTCGGCATGTATGTAGGAAATTTCTTTCAGTTTTAAGGCGCCTTCCAGTGCAACCGGGAAACAATATCCCCTGCCAAGGTAAAGGAAATTGGTGGCGTCCTTGTACATTTCAGCAATTGTTTGAATCGTTTCATTGGCGCCGAGAATGGATTCAATTTTGGCAGGAGCATCTGCAAGCTCCTTAATCAGCCTGTGGTATTCTGATTTACTTAACACATTTCTTTTACGCCCAATTAAAAGTGCCATCATGGTTAAAACCGTTACCTGCGCTGTAAATGCCTTGGTGGATGCAACACCGATTTCAGGCCCTGCGTGTGTATATACCCCGGCATGTGTTTCCCTTGGAATACTGGAGCCAACAACATTGCATATACCAAGAACCATTGCGCCGGCTTCCTTTGCCATTTTTATGGCTGCAAGAGTGTCAGCAGTCTCCCCGCTCTGGCTAACGGCAACAACAATATCATCTTTAAAAATCACAGGGTTGCGGTAACGAAACTCTGAGGCGTACTCCACCTCAACAGGAATGCGTGCCAACTCTTCAATAAGATATTCACCCACGAGCCCTGCATGCCACGAGGTGCCACAACCAATGATAATAATCCGGCGTGCATCTGCCAGATTTGGAATAACCTGGAACAATCCCCCCAGGTGAACTTCTGTTAAATCCCTGGCAACCCTTCCCCTGAAAGTATCCTGAATGGATCTGGGTTGTTCAAAAATTTCCTTTAGCATGAAGTGCCTGTAGCCATTTTTTTCAATTTCTCCAATCTCAAAATTAAGCCTTTGAATCTTAGGTTTTAAATTAGAATCATTTCTGACTGTCTTGAGAATCAGTTCATTCCTTTTAATTATGGCTACATCATCATCATTCAGATAAATTACACTCTTTGTGTATTCTACAATGGGTGTGGCATCAGAAGCGAGAAAATATTCTCCATCTCCTATTCCAACAACTAAAGGACTGCTGTTTCTGGCAGCAATTAATTGCTCCGGCTCATCCCTGCACATAATTACGAGGCCATATGCCCCTACAACCTTGGTAAGTGCAAGTCGAACAGCTACCTCTGCTGAAACATTTCCCTTCAGGTAAATATATTCAATAAGATTTACGAGTACTTCGGTATCGGTTTCGCTTTGGAACTCATACCCCCGATCTTCCAGCCTTTTCTTGAGTCGTGCATAATTCTCAATTATACCATTGTGAATAAGTGCAAAATGACCGTTCTGCGAAAGATGCGGATGGGAGTTAACATCGCTGGGTTCTCCGTGGGTTGCCCACCTGGTGTGCCCCATACCCACTGTCCCTTCGAGATTCTTACCTTTTACATGATTCTCAAGATCGGAAACTTTCCCTTTTTTCTTGAAAACAAATGTCTCCCCATTCAGAAGGGCAATCCCGGCTGAATCATAGCCACGATATTCTAACCGTTTTAAACCATTAATCAGAATAGGGTAAGCGTTTTTCCTTCCAATATAGCCAACTATGCCACACATAAAATTAAAACCTTTGGTAAGTAATCTCAAGTCTAATTGGCCGTGAATGACTTCCAGAGGTAAGCACTACCCTGTTGGGAGTAGTAATTTGGTCGTTTACAAGTAAATACAAATTTAATTCATCCGAAGTGCCATTGGCAATTTTCTGTATTTCTCTGGTAATATTAAAAGTATATGCTTTTAACTCCGCATTATAACCACCTCCAAAATAATTCAATCCAATATCATTATCAGAAATTACCTGGTATTTTCCATCAACATCCTTTCGTAACAATACCAATTTAACAGGTCGGCTAAAGACACCAGCGGTGAGGTCTAATTCCTCAACAGGTAAAATTAACCTGGCCCGGTTAATTGCTACCGGAAGAGAATCTCTCCAGTTTTTCAAATTTTCAGATTGAATTCTTGCAGATAGCCCACCCATAGACTGCAGATAAATTACAGAGTCCTGAATGGCGGCCTGATTGAGTTTTGGATAAAAAACTGTGGATGAATAATCATGCCTGAATAAATTTATCTTGGGTACAAAACTTCCAAAAAAATAATTAAATGCCAAAGTAGGATCTTTATCATTGTGATAGTGAAGAACTATTCTGGAATTAAAAGAACTTAGGTTTATAGTTAATATCATTCCCGGGTCAACCAGGCTCTGAGCTGTAACATATAAGCCTAAAAAATACTTTTGAAAATTTCTGTCATTGGCCTTTGAGGCTGAATCTATTTCAAAAAGCCGGTTATTAAATTGGGAATTTGTTATCGGAATTTTTAAAATGGTATCATTCTCACCTGGAGTGTATATAAAAGTTGCAACAGGATTTGCCGGATTATAAAAACCAGATGGGTTAAAATTGTCATAATAGGCAGAATCAAAGTAAATAGTGTCAATAAGTTCAAAAATATTTATTTCAAGAGAGGAGGACTTGTTACCATATATACCTCCTAAGTGCATATAAAGAAATACCGAATCCAATGTTGGATTACTGCCAAAATTGTAACCGTAACTGGACATTATCATTCTGGAAAAAAAACTAGGCTGTGAATGACCAAAAACCGGATCATTAACCTCTCCAAGTAACTGCAGGGAATAATTGCTTGACTGAAGCGAATCTATACTGTAAGTAAACCCTTTCAGGATTGTAGATCTTGAAAAGTTTACCCTTGGTTTATCATTATCAGGTAGGATTTCCAAACCTATAAAACCCGGTTCATCGTGACATCCAAAAATGAATATGAGACTGAAAAGTATCCCGGAAAGAAGTATAAGAAATCGGCGTTTAAAAAAGGATTGGGTTTGCTTCCTGCGTGAGAGTTTATCTGAGATCATGCAATTTTATCATTAAGAATTTTGTCGTAAAAGTCGGAATATTCGTCAATATAAACGTTGTCTTCCTGATAATCGAGGTATGGTTTCTTGTTTTTTTTCAAATAATTCAACAATTCAGGATTAACGCCAAGACTGCCGATAATAATTCCGTCAGAATTGTTTATCGCCAACTTACTGATATTGAGATAATCCGGAGTATTAAGAAGGGTCAGATCCTTTTCGCTAATTCCCTCCACCAGTATCTTCTTCCTAAAGGATTTCCCGAAAATTTCGGAAAAATCATCGTGATAAATGGAGTAAATAATTCTTGCATCAGCAAATAAGGGATCTTCATTGTATGCTTTCTTCAGGTAAAGAGGAATCAGGGAAGAAAACCAGCCGTGGCAATGGACAATATCGGGCTTCCATCTCAATTTTTTTACAGTTTCAAGTACACCTCTTGCAAAAAAGATGGCTCTTTCATCATTGTCCTTAAAAAAATTCCCTTCTTCATCAGCAAGGGAATTCTTCCTCTGAAAATAATCTTCATTATCGATAAAATAAACCTGCATGCGTGCGCATTGAATGGAAGCAACCTTTATTATCAGGGGGTGGTCAGTATCATCAATAATGAGATTCATTCCCGAAAGCCTGATAACTTCATGAAGCTGGTTTCTTCTTTCATTGATACATCCAAACCGGGGCATAAAAGTCCTAATTTCCATTCCCCTCTCCTGAATACCCTGGGGAAGGTAACGGCTTTTTAAAGACATTTCGCTTTCTGGCAGATAAGGAGTAATTTCCTGAGAAATATACAAGACCTTTGTCTTTTCCATTAAGGCACCTAAATTTGTAGAATTAAGCTACAAAGATAGTAAATAATCATTATTTTTAAATTCCGGGTTCTTACATTCATTGTCTCTGAAATTATCAGTTGGGTAAATACCAATCCGTATTTATGGAAATATTTGAAACGATTACCGGTTTACAAAGAAGCTTGTTTGACCACCGCAAGACAGGAAAATCCATTGGTTTCGTGCCTACTATGGGAGCTCTGCACAAAGGACATATTTCTCTCATAGACGAATCCCTTGCTGATAATGAGAAAACCGTGTGTAGCATTTTTGTTAATCCAAACCAGTTTAACAACCCTGAGGATCTCTTACGATATCCAAGAACCCTGGAAGAAGACTTAAAGTTGCTGACTGAAGCAGGGTGTGATTTGGTATTTGTTCCAAGGGCTGAAGAAATCTACCCGGAACCCGACAAAAGAGTATTTGATTTTGGATACCTGGATAAAGTGATGGAAGGGAAATACAGGCCCGGGCATTTTAATGGTGTAGCCCAGGTTGTAAGCCGACTTTTTGAAATTGTTAAGCCGGATAAAGCTTATTTTGGAGAAAAGGATTTTCAGCAACTTGCCATTATTAAGGCCCTTGTAAAACAGCTCAATCAGCCTGTTGAAATCATTCCATGCCCCATCATACGCGAAGCAGATGGTCTTGCAATGAGTTCCAGAAACAAACTTCTTAGCTTTGGGCACAGAAAAAGTGCTTCCCATATTTCAAAAACTTTGTTTGAAGCATTAAGAAGAACAAACATGCAATTAAATGATCTTACTCAATGGGTAATTAATGAAGTGAATTCTGATAGTAACTTACGGGTTGAATACTTTGAGGTTGTTGACTTTGGAAATCTGCAGCCCCTTTCCTCATGGGAGGATAGTGAAAAGCCCGTTGGATGCATTGCCGTTTTTGCAGGAGAAGTCAGATTGATAGACAATATCAGATTTTTTTAATACTTTTGCCCCGTTATGTTGATCGAAATTGTTAAGTCAAAAATCCACAGGGTAACAGTTACCGGTGCCGACCTGAATTATGTTGGAAGTATATCGATTGATGAGGATTTGATGGATGCAGCAAACCTGATCGAAAACGAAAAAGTGCAGGTTTTAAACATTAATAATGGTGAGCGGCTTGATACTTATGTAATCAAAGGACCCAGGGGTTCAGGGGAAATTTCACTCAATGGCCCGGCGGCAAGAAAAGTAACACCAGGCGATATCATCATCATTGTTTCTTATGCAATCATGGAATTTGAAGAAGCCAAAAAATTTCAACCTGCCCTTATTTTCCCCGACACTGCAACCAATTCACTCATTCCCTGATTACCTTGAAATCCCGGATCTTTAGAGTTATTAGCTTCTTATTCTTTCTTTCCCTCGGATGCCTGCTTCTGTATTTTGCCTTCAAAGATGTTGGATTTCATGAACTTTGGGAGGGATTGAAAACAACCAGAATATCCTGGGTTTTTCTCTCTCTAGTTTTTGCGGGTATTGCTTCTATCAGCCGGGCGTACAGGTGGAGATTGCTGATTAAACCACTTGGCTATGAACCATCGGCATTGAATACTTATTTTGCACTGATGGCTGGGTACCTGGCAAACTTTGCTTTTCCAAGGCTTGGAGAAGTAACACGTTGCGGTTCCCTGAACAAAACGGACAAAATACCGGTGGATTCTTTGCTTGGAACGGTAATAGCAGAGAGGGTTTCGGACCTAATCGTTCTCTTCCTGATGGTACTATTCATTTTCGTGGCAAAAATCCAGTTTTTCGGAGAATTTTTAACAAAAAATATTTTTGAGCCACTGTTAAGCAGGTTTTATTCTTTCTTCGGACTTCCCGGATTCCTTTGGTTAATCGCCTTGGTGATTTTACCTGCCTTATACCTTATTTATCGGCTATTCAGGGATTACCTCCACAAGTATTTGTTCTTCCGTAAGTTGAGTTCTATCAAAAAAGGAATCCTTTCGGGAATGAAAACTATCATTACCATGAGAGGAAAGTGGAAATTTCTTGCCCATACTGTACTCATGTGGTTCATGTATTTTGCAATGACCTATGTTTTGTTCTTTGCACTGGATTTTACCAGTCATCTAAATCCCATAGATGCACTTTTTCTTATGGTGATTGGGGGAATTGGCATGTCTTTGCCGGTGCAGGGGGGAATTGGTGCCTATCACTGGATTGTTTCGCTTGGACTCACTCTTTATGGCACAAGCAGGGAAGAGGGACTGATCTTTGCTACCGTATCGCATGAATCACAGGCAATAATGACCATCTTTCTGGGAACGGTATCCTTCCTGTATATTTTTCTCTCCTCAAAAAAAACCAATTCTCCTGCAGGCAATTGAGTGTCAAAGGACTGAAATAATACCTCTCAAAAAAAATTCATATCTTTTGCATTGAAAAGATTATGATTACTTTTGGTTAAACTCTCATGAATTCTTCATAATGGCAAAATTAAAAACAGTATATGTATGCCAGAACTGCGGGACAGAAGCTGCAAAATGGATTGGCCGCTGCCCCTCCTGTGGCGAATGGAATACTTATATTGAGGAAATCATTGAGAAATCAGGAGGATCAATGAAACCTTCGGTAAGGACAACCGAAGCAAAGCCACACCTGCTTGGTGAAATATCAGGAGATGCTGAAACAAGGATCGATACTAAAAACACTGAATTGAACAGGATACTCGGAGGTGGTTTGGTACCCGGCTCTGTTGTTCTTATTGGTGGAGAGCCTGGTATAGGAAAATCAACCCTGGCACTTCAGATTGCTTTGAAACTTTCAGAATTCAAATCACTTTATATTTCAGGCGAAGAAAGCCTTCAGCAAATAAAATTGCGGGCAAACCGACTGGGACAAACCAACTCCAACTGTTATATTCTGTGCGAAACATCTTTTGAAAAAATCCATCACTATCTGAGGGACCTGGAACCGGATATTGTAATTATTGACTCTATTCAAACTCTTTTTACTGATGTCATTGAATCCTCCCCTGGAAGTGTATCACAGGTAAGAGAATGCGCAGCCGGGCTATTGAAGTTTGCAAAAGAAACTGCAACTCCGGTTTTTCTCATTGGGCATATCACCAAGGAAGGAAGTCTTGCCGGACCAAAAGTATTGGAACATATCGTGGATACCGTTCTTCAGTTTGAGGGAGATCAAAATCATGTTTACAGAATCCTGCGTGCAAGCAAAAACCGTTTTGGGGCCACTTCCGAACTTGGGATTTTTGAAATGCAGAACAGCGGTTTGCGGGAGGTGCTAAATCCTTCAGAAATATTGATTAACCAGCACGAAGAGGATTTAAGCGGAATTGCTATTGCTGCAACTATTGACGGTATCAGACCTTTTCTTATTGAAACTCAGGCCCTGGTCAGTACTGCCGCGTATGGAACACCTCAGCGATCTTCCACAGGCTTTGATACACGCAGGCTGAATATGTTGCTTGCGGTACTTGAAAAAAGAGCTGGCTTCAGGCTGGCTGTAAAAGATGTGTTCCTGAATATTGCTGGTGGAATAAAAGTAACCGACCCGGCAATTGACCTTGCCGTAATTGCTTCAATTTTATCTTCGGGCAGTGATATTCCCCTTGGAGGCGAGGTGTGTTTTGCAGGTGAAGTAGGATTGTCAGGTGAAATTAGGCCGGTAAACAGGATTGAACAGAGAATTACGGAGGCCGAAAAACTGGGATTCAAAAGAATTGTACTCTCTTCGGCACACCATAAGTCACTAAACAGGGACAAGTTTAAAATCGAGATCCTTTTTGCCGGAAAAATTGAGGCCCTGGTCAAAATACTGTTTAGAGGTAATCATCAGTCAAACTAATACTACTTTTTATGAAAAATTTTATTGTTTTTGGATTATTGATTATTTCTCTTGCGGGTTGTGAGGTACTAAAGCAAATTGAAATGCCCTCGCGGCAACCGTTAACCACCGGCGACATTGTTGCCGGACTCAAGCAGGCACTGGAAATTGGAACAAATAATTCTGTCAGCTTTCTTGGAAAAACAGATGGTTTCTACCGAAATCCCCTTTTTAAAATTCCTTTCCCCGAGGAAGCAAAAGTTGTGGAAGAGAAACTCAGAGAATTAGGCATGAACAGGCTGGTGGATGATTTTATAAGAACTATGAACAGGGGAGCAGAAAACGCCGTTACCCTTGCAGCTCCTATCTTTGTTGATGCAATAAAGCAAATGACTTTTGATGATGCCCGTAATATTCTGAAAGGCCCGGATAATGCAGCCACAGAATATTTCAGAACCAAAACCTCATCACGGCTCGCCGAACTGTTCAAACCGGAAGTTCAGTCTGCCCTCAACAAAGTGGAGGCAACAAGATACTGGGGGGACATCACTACTACCTATAACCGTATACCCTTTGTGAGAAAAGTGGAAACCGATCTGGCTAAATATGTAACGGAAAAAACAATGAATGCACTCTTTACCAAGGTTGCCGAAGAGGAAAAGCTGATACGTGCCGACCCGGCCGCCAGGGTAACCGATTTGTTAAAAAGAGTGTTTGGCCAGTAATTAACCCATCATGAATGACCGGCTTTTAGATATCCATAATCTTTCAATTTCTTTTGAAGACAAGGTACCGGTCATTCAAAATGCTTCCTTTTCTATTCACAGGGGGGAATCCGTTGCCCTGGTGGGTGAATCGGGTTCGGGGAAAACCCTTACATCACTGGCAATCATGAACCTGCTACCACCAAAAGCAAAAGTTACAGGTGGCAGAATTGATTTTTACAAAAACGGTCCATCTCCCCAAAATTTACTTTCTCTGCATGAAAGGGATTTCCAGAAGGTAAGAGGGAACCACATTGGTATGATTTTTCAGGAGCCAATGACATCACTTAATCCATCAATGAAATGCGGCACACAGGTAGTCGAAGTTTTACTTCAGCACAAGAAGGTTCCTCAAAAAACTGCACGGGAAATGGTACTTGAACAATTCAGGGAAGTTCAACTGCCCCGGCTAAAAGATATTTATGATAGTTACCCGCATCAACTCTCCGGGGGACAAAGGCAGCGGGTAATGATTGCCATGGCAATGATTTGCAATCCACTGCTGCTTATTGCCGATGAGCCAACCACTGCACTTGATGTGACTGTGCAAAAAACGATTCTTGCCCTCCTGAAGCAGTTACAACATAAATATGAAATGAGTCTGCTGTTCGTAACACATAATCTTGGTATTGTTTCTGAAATGGCCGACCAGGTGGTGGTGATGCATAATGGGAAAATAATTGAAAATGGAACGGTAATCGGGATTCTAAATAATCCTTCTGAATCGTACACCAAGGGATTGATTGCCTGTCAACCACCACTTACCGAAAAACCATACCGGCTGAAAACCATTGAAGAATTCATAAATCCCCGGGGGCTGAAAAAATCCCTTACCCGGCCGGCAGTAAAATCAGTTATTTCTAAAAACCCTTTAATTGAAATAAAGGATCTAACCACAGCCTTTGTTACCAAAAGAAGCCTCTGGGGAAAACCCAAAAAAATACTTGAAGCAGTTAAAAAGGTGAGCTTTGAAGTTTACAAGGGAGAAACCCTGGGAATAGTCGGAGAGTCGGGTTGCGGAAAAACAACCCTTGGACGTACAATATTGCATCTTGTGAAGGCACAATCGGGTCAGGTAATATATAATGGTATCAATATTTCAGGCATGCCGGAAGGCAAGTTCAGAAAACTGCGGAAAAATCTTCAAATCATTTTTCAGAATCCCTTCTCCTCTCTTAATCCAAAACTCACCGTGGGAGAGGCCCTGATTGAGCCTATGACTTTTCATGGCATTCTCAGTAATTTTGCTCAAAGAAAAGAAAGGGTAATAGAAATATTAAAAAAGGTCAATCTGCATGAAGGACATTTTGACCGTTATCCACATGAATTTTCAGGTGGCCAGCGGCAAAGAATTGGCATTGCGCGAGCATTGTGTGTGGAACCGGAAATCATCGTATGCGATGAGTCTGTTTCTTCCCTTGATGTATCTGTGCAGGCTCAGGTTCTAAACCTTCTCAACGATTTAAAGAATGAATTTGGACTGACCTACATTTTTATTTCTCACGATCTGGCGGTGGTCAGGTATATGAGCGACCGGATAATCGTTATGAATGATGGGAAAATTGAAGAAAAAGGAGAGGCGGATAAAATCTTTACCTCTCCGGCTTCCGAAGTGACAAAAAAACTAATCGATGCTATTCCAGGCCTGAACAGAAAAATTTAACCCCCCTCCAGTATTTCCATTTCATCGTATCTTCTTCTTCTTTCCTCCATGGTTTCCATTTCACAATCCAGGTTAAAGGTAATCCGGCTGGGTTTTTCAAAAACATCATCCATGGATATGCCAAGACTCTTATCGGCATAAATCCTGTTCATAAAAAGACCATAAATTGGCAATGCCATGTTAGCACCCTGACCGAGACTAAGGGATTCAAACCTGATACCCCTGTCCTCGCCTCCTGTCCATACACCTGCTACCAGATTTGGTGCCACACCAATGAACCAGCCGTCAGCATGGTTCTGCGTGGTTCCGGTCTTCCCTCCTACCTGCCCCTTAATTTCGTACCTGAATCTTAACCTTTGACCTGTACCCTCATTCACTGCACCCTGCAAAAGGTTTATCATCAGATAGGCAGTTTCCTCACTTATCGCCTCATCCAGATTAGGTTTGAACTCAGCGAGTATATTTCCGTTAATATCCTCAATGCGGGTAACAAACATCGGAACACTGTAAACCCCCTTGTTCGCATATGTATTATAGGCAGCCACCATTTCTGATAGCGACATGTCAGAAGTACCCAAAAATATGGAGGGAACTGCGTCTATTCTGCTTCTGATACCCATTTTCCTCATGACTTCAATAACCGATTGCGGATTAAACCTTTTTATCAACCAGGCCGAAATGTTGTTCACTGAATGCGCAAGACCCCACTTCAAAGTAACCATTTTCCCGTCAAACTCACTCCTTCCACTGTTTTTTGGTGTCCAAACTGAATCATTTACGATAAATGATTGCTGAACATTGGCAACCAAATCACAGGGTTTATAACCCTCCTGCATTGCCAGTGTATACAAAAATGGTTTTATCGTTGATCCTGGCTGCCTTCTACCCAATCTTACGTGATCGTATTTGAAATAACGAATATCTGGCCCTCCAACATAAGCAGTCACATGCCCGTTATCAGGGCGAATGGCCATAAAACCTGATCGCAAATACGATTTATAATACCTGATTGAGTCCATGGGGGTGAGAACAGTATCCCTGTCTCCCTTCCAGGAAAAAACCCGCATTTGTGTTGGTTTGTTAAAAACCCTTACAATAGAGTCATGTGAAACTCCTGCACTGCGTAGGAAGCGATACCTGTCAGACTGTCTCATGCTAAAATCAAGACTTCTGGAAACCTGCTCGGCGGTTAAATCGTTGGAATAAGGTGGTTTTCTCAGTCTCCTAATATCATTCCAGAAAGCCTTTTGTAAATCATTGCCGAGATGTTCTGCCATGGCTTCTTCGGCATATTTTTGATGCTTTGAGTGTATGGTGGTATATATTTTTAACCCATCCCTGTAAATGTTGTATGTGCTTCCATCAGGTTTAAAGTTTCTGTTGCACCAGCCAAACAAAGGATTATTATGCCATTCTATGGAATCCTCAAAAAATCGTTCGTAACTGAAATAGTTCCTTCTTTCAGGTTCCCTCGCTGTCATCATTACCCTGAGGGTCTCACGGAAATGGGTAGCAAGACCAATATTGTGATCCTGCGGCAGGAAATCGAGTTCAATGGGAAGTCTGCTGAGCGAATCATACTCAGCCTGACTGAGAAAATCATATTTCCTCATCTGGGATAAAACCACATTCCGTCTTACAATAGACCTTTCAGGATTCCTAACCGGACTGAACCAGGTTGGAGCCTTCAGAACACCAACGAGCAGTGCTGACTGTTCAACTGTTAAACTGTCAGGAGTTGTATTGAAAAAAGTTTTTGAGGCAGTTTTTATACCAAAGGACTGATGTCCAAAATCCACTGTATTCAAATACATTACAAGGATCTCATCCTTTGTATAGTTTTTTTCCAGCTTCACTGCTGTAACCCATTCCTTGAATTTGTTTACTACAAGGTTAAGCTTTCTGGAAAAGCCAAAACGGTAAATAATGGTATCCCTCGGAAAAAGATTCTTTGCAAGTTGCTGGGTAATAGTGCTTCCTCCGCCTGCACCGGATTGCTGCAGTAGAATTGTTTTAAATATAACCCTGCCCAATCCTCTGGCATCAATGCCTGCATGCCTGTGAAAACGAATGTCCTCTGTGGCTATAAGTGCATTAATCATGTTAGGAGAAACCTCGTTGAAATCTATAAAAGTTCTGTTTTGCAGAAAATAGGTTCCTAAAAGCTCTCCGTCGCTTGAAATAACCTGAGAAGCCAGATTGTTTTCCGGATTTTCCAAATCCTCAAAAGTGGGCATGAAGCCCATCTTTCCGGTTCCAATAAGTATAAATAGCAGTGTAACCAAAACTATTGGAAACAGGAATACTCCCCAAAAAATACGGAGATAAAGTTTTAAATAATCTCTTTCTTTCTTCATTTGGTTTTATAAACTTTGGCCAAAATTAATAATTATTATTGGGGGAACGATTTTGTCATTCAATTTATAAATGGTTTACTTTGTGCTATTTTTGTTGAATTTATAATTCATATTCCATGTCCGACAACCTGGTAATAGTTGAATCACCGGCAAAAGCCAAGACAATTGAAAATTTCCTTGGTAAAGGTTTCCTGGTAAAATCCAGTATGGGGCATATCAGGGATTTGGCTAAAAAGAACTTTGGTATTGACATAAAAAACAACTATTCCCCGCAATATATTATACCCGATGAGAAGAAAAAAATTGTGGAGGAACTAAGAAAACTATCAAAGAGTGCTAAAACTGTATGGTTAGCATCTGACGAGGACCGCGAGGGGGAGGCAATTGCCTGGCATCTTTCGGAAGTGCTGGAGTTACCTGCCGAAAAAACACGCAGAATTGTATTTCACGAAATCACAAAGGACGCAATTCTTAAAGCCATAGAAAATCCAAGGGACATTGATCAGAAACTCGTTGATTCACAGCAGGCCCGTCGGGTTCTTGATCGGCTGGTAGGCTTTGAACTATCCCCAGTCTTGTGGAAAAAAGTGATGCCAAACCTGTCAGCTGGAAGGGTTCAGTCAGTAGCTGTCAGGTTGTTGGTTGAAAGAGAACGGGAAATTTCAAATTTTAAGGCTTCTTCTGCCTTTAAGGTTACTGCCATATTCCTTGCAAAGGATGCAAAAAACCAAACACATGAGTTCAGGGCAGAAATTCCTGAGAAGTTTTCCTCCTCAGAAAAAGCATTAAAATTCCTCAACAGTTGTGTGAATGCACAATACGAAGTAATTGATGTTGTCACAAAACCTTCCAGGAAATCTCCTTCTGCACCATTCACCACTTCCACCCTGCAGCAGGAAGCCAGCAGAAAACTCGGTTTCTCAGTTTCACAAACCATGAGTGTGGCACAGAGGCTTTACGAATCAGGAAAAATTACTTACATGAGAACTGATTCAGTCAACCTTTCTGAAACTGCAATAAAAACTGCGGGAAATGTCATTAAGAAAGTATTTGGAGTTGACTATCATTCGCCAAGGCGTTATAAAACAAAATCAAAGGGTGCCCAGGAAGCTCATGAAGCAATCAGGCCCACTTACCTGGAAAAAGAAGATATACAGGGTTCTGCGCCAGAGAAAAGATTGTATGAACTTATCTGGAAAAGGACCCTTGCTTCTCAAATGAGTGATGCACAGCTTGAAAAAACAACTGTATCGATTAGCATTTCAACCAAAGAGAAGAATTTTATAGCCACCGGAGAAGTGTTAAAATTCGATGGGTTCTTAAAAGTTTATATTGAATCAAGTGACGAAGAATCAGAAGATTCGGGAAGGGCTTTATTACCTCCGGTAAAAGTAAGGGACAAGCTTGAAGCCAAAAATATACAGGCGACAGAACGATTCACCAGCCATCCGCCCAGGTATACCGAGGCCAGTTTGGTAAAAAAACTGGAAGAACTGGGGATTGGAAGACCATCCACCTATGCTCCAACGATTTCGACTATCCAGCAAAGAGGGTATGTAATAAAGGAGGACAGACCGGGAGAAAAACGCAAATATTCAGTCCTTACACTCGAGAACGGGAAAATTCATTCTGAAAACAAGTATGAGAATACCGGAGCAGAAAAAGCCAAATTATTCCCCAACGATATAGGAATTGTCGTGAATGATTTCCTCATCAGGCATTTCAGTGAAATCATGGACTACCAATTTACTGCAAGCGTTGAAAAAGAGTTCGATGAAATTGCCGTAGGAAAACTGAACTGGACCAAGATGCTCGACAGGTTTTACAAACCCTTCAGGGAGCGCGTGCAGGAAACTACTGATAAAAGCGAAAAATCTACAGGCACCCGAAACCTGGGAACTGATCCTGCCAGCGGGAAGCCGGTTTATGTAAAAATTGGCCGGTACGGACCCATGGTACAAATCGGGGATCCTGAGGATGAAAATAAGCCAAGGTTTGCGCCACTTCCAAAAAACTGGAGGCTGGAAACAGTTCAACTGGAAGAAGCTCTGTCGCTTTTCAAACTACCCAGGCAACTGGGTCAATACGAAGAGGTTGAGATCGTAGTTGGACAGGGAAGGTTCGGCCCTTTCATCAAGCATAAAAACCAGTTTTACTCCCTGAAAAAGGATTTTGACGATCCTCTCAGCATAACTTTCGACAGGGGGGTTGAAATTATTGAGGAAAAAAGGAAAAAAGCAGGGGAAAAAATAATCAGGCAGTATCCTGAAAAACCTGGATTACAGGTTTTGAATGGCAGATGGGGCCCCTACATCAGTTTTCAGGATAAAAATTACAAGATTCCAAAAAGTAAAGTGGCCGGAGAGCTTTCCCTGGATGATTGCCTTGACATCATCAAAGCCTCGGAAAATAATCCAGGAAAGAAAAAACCAGTCAGAAAAAAGAAAACCTAAATCCTTACTATGGAGTTACAGGGGTATTTTGAACCAACAACCTTTTCAGGAATATTCAGGGGAAAAGAAAAATCAGGAAGTTTTCTGGAACATATTCAGTTCAGCACAACAGAAAAACAAATTGAAGATCTCTCAGGGTATGATGCTGTAATCATTGGAATAACTGAAAACAGAAACAGCCGCCATAAAGGAGTTGAAAATATTCCTGATTTGATTAGAAAAAAACTTTATACCCTTTCTTCCCCTGGAGGTAAAAAAAAGATAGCTGATCTTGGAAATTTTTTAAACGGGAAAACGCTGGATGATACTTTTATTGGCCTTAGGGATGTAATTGCCTTCCTCTTAAAAGAAAACAAAATTCCTGTGATTCTTGGTGGCAGCAGTCAGAATGCATATGCCGCTTACCTTGCCTATGAGTTTACAAAAAAGAATGTTTCGGTTACTGCCATTAGTCCCAGAATTGACTTGGTAAGCCTTCACGAAGAATTTAAACCCGAGGAAACCTGTATCAATAAGATTCTGAATTTTAAGGGAGACCATTTTTTTAATTACACCAGCCTGGGCTACCAATCCTGTATGGTTACCAGGCAGGAACTTGACCTGATTGAAAAAATGAATTTTGATGCATACCGCCTGGGAACAGTCAGAAATAACCTGCGTGATTCCGAACCGGTATTGCGTGATACTGATTTGTTAATATTTGATATTTCATCTTTGAAACAAGCGGATGCTCCGGGATCTAATTATCCCTCGCCCAATGGATTTTACAGCGAAGAGGCTTGTCAGTTGTCAAGGTATGCGGGTATTAGTGACAAACTATCCTGTTTTGGTTTATTTGAAATCAATCCCGGTTTTGATTTTCAGGATCAGACTATCGGTCTCTCAGCAGAAATTATCTGGTACTTTTTTGAAGGCTTCAGCCAGAGGAGAAAGGAATATCCGCTTAACAATCCCAAGAAATTCACCAAGTACATTGTAACCCTGGAGGGCAAAGGAGAAGACCTGGTGTTTTATAAAAGCCAGGAAACAAGTCGCTGGTGGATTGAAGTTCCCTCTACGAAATACAACAGCAGTGTGCTTATAGCCTGTACATATGAAGATTATCAAAAAGCATCGGGCCAGGAACTTCCTGATCGCTGGTGGCGAACATATCAAAAAATCAACTGATTGCATTACCAGCCAATTGTGTCTGTTTATCACACTTTTTAATTCTTTGGTAAAAAAGTAAATCACTTTGATAAAAGAATAGGTAACTTTCGCCGGGTTTTTTCAGTATAAGTACCCGCGTATTTCTATCTTTAGAGATTATTTGTTTGAGATATATTTTTTTATTTACTTTACTTTTTACGAACTAAATTATTGAGAACTGCACAGGGAACCGGAAAATATGAGAATATTTATTGCTTTCATCCTTTCAATTGTTCTGGTATTGCCTTTGTTTTCCCAGCAGGACCCAAAGTTTAGTCAAAATATGTTTAATAAGGTAATGATTAATCCCGGCTCAGCAGGAAGTGATGATGTGATTTGTGTTACAGCTGTTAACAGGCAGCAGTGGGTTGGTTTCGAAGGTGCACCAGTTACTTCTGCATTCAGCATTAGTTCGCCATTCAGGCTTTTCGGGAAAAATCACGGCATTGGCATGTTTGTATTTAATGACCAGATTGGTTTTGAAACCAACCTGGGTATTAACCTCGCCTATGCCTACAGAACATCTATTGGGGCAGGTACTCTGGGCATAGGGCTTTACGGTGGTTTAATCAACAGCTCTCTTAAGGCGACCTGGAGCATACCCTCCACTGATTTTCATACTCCTCCCGGCTCCGATCCGTCCATTCCATCAGGAGACAATAGTGCACTGACCTTTGACATGGGATTTGGTGTGTTTTATTCCGCTGAAAATCTGTATGTGGGTATTTCATCCACCCATTTGCTGGAGCCAGAAATTGATTTCACTGCAACAGCGAATCCATTCTTTTCAAGATTCTATTATGTTATGGCCGGTTACAACCTTGAAATGAAAAACCCTGCATTCGAATTTCAACCCGGAGTATTCATTCAAAGTGATGGGGTAATGACACAATTGGATTTGTCGGGGATGTTTGTTTACAATAAAAAGTACTGGGCGGGATTGTCCTACAGGGTGGGATCAGCCATCATTGGAATGGCCGGGTTTGAAATTTTCAGTGGTATCAGAGTAGGTTACTCCTACGACTTTGCCACGACTCCTATACAGAGATACAGTAAAGGCTCACATGAATTTGTTGTGAATTATTGTTTTAGTTTAAGTGTAGACCGATCCCCAAAGAAATATCGCAGTATCAGAATATTATAAGTTTTTTTACGTTACAATTTGCACATAATAAAAAATATTTGAAATTTGCCTTATACTTAATACCACGTACACTATGAAACGATTACTTGTTTTAGTCACCATTGCAACAATTATCTTGAGTAGTTGCGGCAGAGTACCAAACGGTGAGCTTGTTGGAGTTCAGGGACGAAAAAAATGGTTTGAACCTGATCCATACGGCATGCTTTTTATTCCCCAGGGAAGCTTTATTATGGGTCCAAGCGACCAGGATGCATTCTTTTCCAGGAATGCCTTCACCCGGACCATTTCAGTAGACGCTTTCTGGATGGATGAAACTGAAATCACGAACAATGAATACCGTCAGTTTGTATACTGGGTACGCGACTCCATTATGCGGAAAATGCTTATTGAAAATGGTATTGAGGGATTTGCCATCGAAGAGGATGATTTTGGAAATCCCCTAGACGAACCAAGGATCAACTGGAATACCAAAATCAATCCCCAGGATGAACAAGTCCATGAAGCCATTGAGGAAATGTATTATCCGCCCAATGAAAGATTTTTTGGCCGCAAAGAGATTGATACCAGAAAACTCAATTATGAATATTTCTGGATTGACTATGAGCAGGCTGCACGTGCATCGAACAGGTACAACTTTAAAACCAGGCAATACGAAGGTACTGTATACAATTTAGAAGGACAGGCCAGGCCTATTGTCGACCGTTCATCCTTTGTATTAAGAGATAATGTAAATGTATATCCTGATACCCTGTGTTGGATTGCCGACTTTACTTATTCCTACAATGAACCAATGGCAGATGCATATTTCTATCATGTGGCCTTTGATAATTACCCTGTAGTAGGTGTAAGCTGGAAACAGGCAAATGCTTTCAGCATTTGGCGGACACAATTCCTGAATTCATATCTTGCCGGCAAAAATCTTGGATATGTTCAAAAGTACAGGCTGCCTCTGGAGTCAGAATGGGAATATGCCGCACGTGGAGGCATCCCCTTGTCCATGTATCCCTGGGGAGGCCCCTATACAAGAAACAAGCAGGGCTGCTTCCTGGCAAACTTCAAGCCAATGCGTGGTAACTATACCGATGATGGCTTCCTTTACACTTCCCCTGTTGGATCCTATGAACCTAATGATTTCGGGCTTTACGATATGTCCGGTAACGTTGCAGAATGGACTGAAAACTCTTACGATGAGTCGTTTTACACTTTCTCACATGATATGAATCCCAATTATAAATATAATGCCTTGCCAGATGATCCTCCGGTACTAAAAAGAAAGGTTACCAGGGGTGGATCATGGAAAGATATTGCTTACTACCTGCAGGTAAGTTCCCGTGCCTACGAATACCAGGACACTGCCAAATCCTATGTTGGTTTCCGTAATGTTCGTTCATACCTCGGTGGAATGTAATAATTAAATAAAAGTAATTAACCAAAAACCAATACTATGAACCTCAGCGAAATCGTTCAAAGTGCCGGATGGAAAAACCTAATGGCCAAAATGTATGGTATAGGTGCTTCAATTGTAATCACCGGAGCGCTTTTTAAAATTCAGCACTGGCCATTCGCCGGACTTATGTTGACAATCGGATTGCTTACCGAAGCTGTCATCTTCTTCTTTTCGGCATTCGAGCCACTTCATGAAGAACTCGACTGGACGCTTGTATACCCTGAACTTGCCGGTATGCATGAAGATACCGATGAGTTTGCCATTACACCAAAAAGGCAGCGTGGTGAAGTAGTTTCGGGCAGCGGTGCTGCTCTTGCCAAGTTCGATCAAATGATTGAAAGCGCCGAAATTACCCCGGATTTGTTCAGAAAACTGGGTGAAGGCCTTAAAAACCTAAACACAACCACAGCCAGGTTATCCGATATTTCCGACGCTTCACTCGCAACAAATGAATATGTGGCAAATGTGAAAAATGCTGCACTGTCAGTTAATTCACTGACAGACACATACAACAAAACCAACGAAAAACTGCAGGATTCTGTTGGGATATTGTCTGATTCCTACCACAAAACCGCGGAGGTTGTTACAAACTCCGGAGTTAAGCTTGGTTCCACCTACGAATCATTATCTGCCGCCTTAAACCAGGACGGTGAGGTGATTTCTGAAAGAAACAAGCACTTAAGTGAAAAACTTGAGGGCATGAATAAAAATCTTTCCTCCCTGAATGCCGTTTATGAACTCGAATTGCAGTATACTAACGAACACCTGCAAGGTGCAAAGGAACTGTATTCCGATTTCCATAAAATTACTTCCAACCTGAGTTCTTCGGTTCATGAAACTGAGAAGTACAGAGACGAGATTTCCAAGCTTACGAAAAACCTTGCTGAACTGAATTCAATTTATGGCAATATGTTGTCAGCCATGAACCTGGTTCGTAAGTAAGTAACTTATTTTATTCATAACCTGATAAACTACAATTATGGCCCACGGCAAAGAAACCCCAAGACAAAAGATGATCGGTATGATGTACTTGGTGCTCACAGCTTTGCTGGCACTGAATGTATCAAAGGATGTTCTCGATGCTTTTGTTTTGGTAGACAAA
Organism: Bacteroidota bacterium; assembly: GCA_037446695.1. Taxonomy (GTDB): domain Bacteria; phylum Bacteroidota; class Bacteroidia; order Bacteroidales; family PUMT01; genus JBBIHY01. The sequence goes on along the minus strand of JBBIHY010000001.1, from coordinate 112,345 downwards.
GGACTCACAACAACCACAGAAAACTTTGCTTCCAAAAATGAGACCATTTACAGGGAGTTTGGAAAAAAGTTTGCCGAGAATCCGGTAAAAGTTCGGGATTGGAAAGAAAAGGCTGACGAAGTTAAACAGCAGGCTGATGCACTTGTGAATTTTATTCATGATTTGAAACTTGAGATAATAACTACGGCAGAAGGAAAAAACAACAAAGCACTTGTTGAAGGACGAATACTTGGTGAGGAAATCGGCAATAAGTCGGATACCAATGTTCCGGCTCAAATCATGATTAAGTCCGATGGTTCAGGAAAAGCAAATGATCTGAAAGCTTCCATTGAAAGTTTCAGGAATCATTTGCTGAGTTTAATTGCTGAAAAAGATATAGGTGTGAGAGCATCTGTTGAGACAAGTCTGAATACAGCCAACCCTCCGCCCAAAGATGGTGCGACGCCTACATGGCAAACCGAAAACTTCCAGGGAATCCCGCTGATTGGTGTACTGGCACTTATGTCAAAAATGCAGGCAGACGTCAGAAATGCTGAGGCTGATGTTATTACCTACCTGTATAACCAGATTGACGCCGGCTCTTTCGCCTTTAACAAACTGGAAGCCACCGTAATACCTAATTCCAACTACATTATCAGGGGTAACGAATATGAGGCACGCGTGTTTATTGCTGCTTTTGATACTACACAGGCGCCTGAAATTTTGATTGGTCGTTACCAGACCATTGAAAAAAATGATGGTTCTGTAGAACACCAGATGATTGGTGATTATAAAACCTTGCCCATAGAGGCCGGTTCAGGACAGGGTATTTACAGGATTGTTCCACAAACTCTCGGATATCAAAAGTGGGGCGGTCTTATCAGACTCCGGGCACCTGATGGCACCTACATCAGCAGACCTTTTGAAGAAGAATACCAGGTGCAGGAACCATCCCTTGTTGTATCACCAACCAAGATGAACGTGTTTTATATTGGCGTGGACAATCCCGTTGAAATTTCAGCTCCCGGAATAGCTCCTGATCAATTACAGGTATCTATTTCCGGCAATAATGCCATCAGGAAGGTTTCTGGAACCAGCTACATTGTTAACCCAAGAACCGCGGGTGATGCAAATATTTCCGTGGTAGCCACTGTTGATGGACAAAAGAGAAATATGGGTGTCAAACCTTTCAGAGTAAGGGCGCTTCCTGACCCCGTTGCTACTGTTGCAGGGCGTGAAGGTGGCAATATTGACAAGAATATACTCCTTGCCCAGGCCGTGGTATTGGCTGAATTGAAAAACTTTGACTTTGATGCCCGTTTTAATGTAACATCTTTCACATTGTCAACTACAGAAAGAGGTTTTGTAAGAGACGCACCAGGTAATGGTATGAGAATTACCGATGAACAAAAGGTAATAATTCAAAATGCAGGCCGAAACCAGAGAGTATATTTTGAAGATATTACCGCTGTAGGACCTGACGGATCAACAAGAAGGCTGCCTGCAATCAGCTTCAGAATTAATTAGAAAATTATAATTACACGCATATGAAAAAGTTGTTGTTAATAGTTGTTATCGCCGGCACATTGATTTCCTTCAATAAACAGGAAGCAAAATCTCAGGCCATGACACGTGGTGTCTACCAAAAGGAAAATGTTCCTTACAGAAAGCCTGTGCCACTACCCTATTTGCGCGAAGCCGATGTTACCTGGTCAAAGTTGATATGGAGGCATGTTGACCTGAGGGAAAAGGCAAATCATCATCTTTATTACCCTACCAGGCCAATGGGCAACAGGATGAGTCTTATGAACCTTCTGCTAAGTCACATTAAACCTTCTGAGGGCAATCCAAACCCGCTTGTTGTCTTTGATGATGAAGACTTTAAAATTCCTCTAAAATACGAGGAAATATTAACCAGGTTGGGAGCTGAAGAAAAATCACAAACCATTACCGACTTTGACCCTATTACAGGTAGAGAGTTCAAAAGGACAGAGACTGTTACCACAGACGCAAAGCCTGAGGATGTAATCCAATTGCTGGTAAAAGAACAATGGTACTTTGATCGGCAGCATTCCATGTTCAGGGTAAGAGTCTTAGCCCTTTGTCCGGTCAGGGTTTATTTCCGCCAGGATGAAAGAGGCAATCAAACCGAAGACCAGTTGAGAAGACAGGTATTCTGGGTACCTTACGAAGATATCAGGCCTATTCTTGTTAAACAGGAAGTGCACAACAGGTTTAATGACCTCAACAGTCTTTCATTTGATGACGTGTTTCTGCAAAGAATATTCAGTGGTTTCATCTACCAGGAATCCAATGTATATGATAACAGGCCAATCTCAGAGTATGCAATTGGCAGAATGGCAATTTATGAGGCCCAAAGAATTCAGGAGTTTATCTTTAACTTTGAACAGGATCTTTGGGAATACTAAAAATGAAATTAAACAGAAAACCTTCAGCAATTGCTGAGGGTTTTTTTAATTTCTCAAAATCTATATAACATTATCACCTAATTTCAGTTTCACATCGTTCAGATAGTTTTTAATCTTTTGCTCATCCACTTTTTTGCAAATCAAAAGAATATTCCCTGATTCCACAACGATATAATCATTTAAACCCTGCAATACAACTATTTTCTCATTGGGAAATCTGATTACAGAATTGGTTGTTTCATAAACAAAGACATTCTTCCCCTGCAATGTGTTGCCGTTAATATCTGTCGATGAATGCTCATACAATGAACTCCAGGTTCCCAGATCGCTCCAGCCAAAATCTGCAGCCAGTCCATAAACATTTGTAGCTTTCTCCATAACCCCATAATCAATGGAAATATTTCTGCAATTTGAGTACACCCGGCTTATTTCATCGATTTCTTTATTGCTGTTGTAAACCTTTTTCAAATCAAAGAGCTGGGCAATCTCCGGTAAATGATTTTCCATCGAGCGTTTAATTGATTTAACCGACCATAAAAAAATGCCCGAATTCCAGTAGAACTCACCACTATCCACCAAAACTTTTGCAAGTTCAAGATTCGGTTTTTCAGTAAAGGTTTTAACCTTTCTCAAATTTTCTATACCGGGTTGCAATTGTTTATTTTCGAATTGAATGTACCCATAACCTGTTTCAGGTCTCGTGGGAAGCAATCCAAGTGTGAGCAGGGCATCATTTTCCTCAACAAAACCAAGTCCCTTTCGAATTTCCTGCAAAAATGCACTCTCATTAAGAATCAGGTGATCACTCGGGGCAACCACTAACACTGCAGCGGGATCAAGTTCGCCAAGCTTATAACTCGCATAAGCAATGCAGGGAGCAGTATTCCGTCTTAAAGGTTCAAGCAGGATTTGCTGCCTTGATATCTGAGGCAATTGCTCAAATACAATCTGCTCATAAATACTACTTGTAACAACATAAATTCTCTCTGCCGGAAACATATTCCTGAAGCGGTCGAAGGTTGCCTGCAGGAGCGTTTTGCCTGTTCCAAGTATATCAAGAAATTGCTTGGGTGCGGAAAGTTTACTGAGTGGCCAGAATCTCGAGCCAATGCCACCGGCCATAATGACACAATAATAATTCTCCTTCATTACAGGGTTTTTTGTTTTTAAGCTTACCGTGCCCAAAGGTAAGTATCTTTTTCAGGAATTAAAACCACTTTTAAGCTGCCATTCAATTCATCCATACATCTGATTTCCTCCTGATTTTCGGCAAATAATTAGTAATTTAGCCTCAAAATTTTCAACCAATGAAATTCCTTTATCATTTAGGCCGTTACGGTCTTTTAATTGCAAAAGTATTTGTGCGGCCTGAACGTCACAAGATCTACTACAGGCAGATGATAAGAGAAATGGAAATTCTTGGTGTCAATTCCATTGGAATTGTTGCAATTATTTCCTTTTTCATGGGTGCAGTTATTACCATTCAAACAGCTTACAATACGGAGAATCCCTTGTTTCCAACTTATTTGATTGGACTGGCAGCAAGAGATTCTATTCTGCTTGAGTTCTCCTCAACAATTGTAGCCCTCATTCTTGCAGGAAAAGTAGGCTCCAATATCGCTTCGGAAATTGGCACCATGAGGGTTACCGAGCAGATTGATGCACTGGAAATTATGGGAATTAATCCGGCAGGCTACCTAATTCTTCCTAAAATAGTTGCTTTCATGTTCATTTCACCCTTTCTTTCTCTGATGAGCATGATTATTGGTTTAACCGGAGGCTGGATTGCAGGTGTGGGTGTTGGAGTTATAACTTCATCTGAATATGTTTATGGTATACAGTACGCTTTTATTCCATATTACATTGTTTATTCCCTGATTAAGTCAGTGGTTTTTGCATTTATTATCACCTCTGTTTCCTCCTATCACGGATATTTTACCGAAGGAGGTGCCCTGGAAGTAGGACGATCGAGTACACTGGCCGTAGTGCATAGTAGTGTTTTCATCCTGCTTTTTAACCTGATTCTAACCCAACTGCTACTTTCATGATAGAGGTTAAAAACGTAAATAAATCTTTTAGCGGGATTCCCGTGCTTAAGGATGTCTCCGCAAGTTTTGAAAGAGGCATTACCAACCTGATAATCGGCCAAAGCGGTTCAGGGAAAACGGTTTTGTTAAAGTCCATCGTGGGATTGCATGAAATTGACTCAGGTGAGATATTCTTTGGCAACATAGAATATAACAGGCTTAGTTTTACAAAAAAGAAGGCTATCAGGCAAAAAATCGGTATGCTCTTCCAGGGAAGTGCCCTGTTTGACTCACTTAACGTGGAAGAGAATGTGAGGTTTCAACTTGACATGTTTACCGGATGGACAATGGAGGAGAAACTTGACAGGGTAAACTTCTGCTTAAACAGAGTAAACCTGGAAAATGTTAATAAGTTATATCCTTCAGAACTTAGTGGCGGTATGAAAAAGCGGGTTGCCATTGCCCGTGCAATCGTCATGAATCCAAGTTATTTATTTTGTGATGAGCCAAATTCAGGACTGGACCCCAAAACCTCCATTGTAATTGACAACCTGATTAAGGAAATTACGGAAGAATTCAACATGACCACCATAATAAATACTCATGATATGAACTCCGTTATGGAAATAGGCGATAAAATTGTATTTATTTACAAGGGGGAGAATTGGTGGGAAGGCACCAAAGAGGAGATTTTCAAATCTGAAAACGAAGAGTTGAAGAATTTTATTTTTGCCACACAACTCATGCAGACGGTAAGAAAAATTACCTAACATTCTTAAGCCTGTTCTTTCAGAGTTTCTGTTTATTCTGTTCTTGCTGTTTAATAACTATAAGTTACGCAAAAATGATCCCAAAATAATTTACTGAAAAAACACTTCTCTAATGAAACACCCATGTTTAGGAAAACACAAACACAATGATGACAAAATCAGCAACATGGGTGTTCCATCATTCCTTGTAAAAATAATTTTGTTATGATGAAAAAAAAGAACATCCGGTTCAATACAAAGCTTATCCATTCAGGCCATTACCCCGACAAATTCGGTAGCGCAACTGTACCAATTTATCAAACATCCACATTTGCCTTCCGGGATACAGGACATGGAGCTGAATTATTCGCAGGCAAAGGGGAAGGCTATATTTATACACGAATTGGGAACCCAACCATTGAGGCATTTGAAAAGAACATTGCTGACCTTGAAAACGGTTTCGGAGGGATTGCAACAGCATCGGGAATGGGCGCTGTTACTACCATATACATGGCCCTTCTTGACAAAGACTCCCACTTCCTGAGCACTGCATCGGTGTATGGTCCATCCAGGGGGGTGATGGAAAACTATTTTGGAAAATTGGGAATACAATCCACCTTTGTGGATACTTCCAACATTGAAAATGTTAAAAAAGCAATTCGCCCCAATACAAGGATTTTGTTTATTGAAACCCCGTCAAATCCTACAATTGAGTTGGCTGATATTGCAGAATGTGCAAGAGTAGCTCACGAACATGGCGCTGTTCTTGTGGTGGACAACACATTTTCCAGTCCAATTTTGCAGAATCCAATCAACCTGGGCGCAGATGTTGTTTTTCATTCAGTAACCAAATTCATTAATGGACATGCTGACATTGTCGGTGGAATAATTGTTACAAGGGATGAGGAACTTTACAAAAAGATAAGACCGGTTATGGTGGGTATGGGCTGTAATATGGACCCTCATCAGGCCTATCTTGCACTAAGAGGTGTAAAAACACTCGGTATTCGTGTGGAGAGAGCCCAGGAAAATGCAATAAAAATTGCCGAATGGCTGGAGAAACACCCCAAAATAGAGTGGATCAGGTACCCGGGATTGAAGTCTCATCCACAATATGAACTGGCCGGGAAACAAATGAAAGGCCCCGGGGCCATGTTCAGTTTCGAAGTGAAAGGTGGAATTCAGGCAGGTTCCAAATTGATGAATAATGTTCAGGTAGCCACGCTGGCCGTTTCACTCGGAGGAGTTGAAACTCTTATCCAGCACCCTGCCTCCATGACTCATTCAGGTATGTCTCCCGAAAACCGTTTAAAATCCGGTATTACTGATGGTCTTGTGAGATATTCGGTTGGCATTGAGGATGTAAATGACCTGATTGAAGACCTGGACCAGTCATTGTCAAAAATCTGATTTATAGTGCCAGCCCCTGAAAATTTTCCTCTTTTAATCATTTCCGGACAGCAGGGAGAAGGTAAAACGACTCTGCTTCTGAGCTTTGTCGAATTTCTTAAAGCAAAAGGGTTAAACCCGGGTGGGATAATTTCGAAAGGATCCTGGAAAAATAATAAGAGAGATGAAATAAAAGCAGTAAATCTTGATAACATGGAAGATATTTTATTTTGTCAACGGGATTTCAGAAAAGATTGGATTAAAGTGGGCAACTTTTATGTGAATCCTGCGAGTGAAGAATTTTCAATGAAAGCTGTTTTAACCGTAAAACCCGATTTCTTTGTATTTGACGAACTAGGCAGTTTTGAACTACAGGAACAGGGATGGTTTAAAGCCTTCAATTATATAAAACAGCAAAATACAAAACCAATAATTGTCATCATCCGCGATTCTTTTCTTGATTTGGTTTCTGCTAAGCTAAACCTGCTGCCCGAAAAAATAGTTTGTGTAAAACAGGGTAAAACTACACCTGTGGACGAGCTGCTTTCTGAATCATTTATCTCACTTATTAAAAACCAAAGCTAAAGGTGCAATCATCCCCTAATCATAGTACCGGTGTTTCCAATATCTGGTTAAAGGCAGCCATCGCTGGTGGACTGTGGGCTTCAGTGGAAATCATTATTGGCAGTTTCCTGCACAACCTGAAAGTTCCTTTTGCGGGTTCTACACTGGCTTCCTTCGGAATAGTTTTAATGGTGGCTTTTATGCAAATCTGGCCTGAAAGAGGTCTTATTATCCGTGCCGGTTTGATATGTGCCCTCATGAAATCAGTATCCCCAAGTGCTGTTATACTTGGTCCAATGACAGGAATTATGGCAGAAGCCGTGCTGCTCGAGGCAGCAATATTTCTTTTTGGACGCAACCTGGCCGGTTATTTAATTGGAGGTGCAATTGCCCTTTTCAGCACATTAATTCACAAACTATTTAGCCTTTTGATTCTCTACGGAGGAAATATCATTCAAATCTACATCAACATGTTCCGTTTTGCTTCAAGGCAAATCAATATACCAGATGCAGAACCTGTTGTATTACTTATTTACCTGGGTATGATTTATTTGCTGATTGGAGCCGGAGCTGCAATGGCCGGATTTTTCATCGGGAGAAGAGCTCAAAAAAACAGATTCGGGAAGCACAATTTTGACACATCACTGGATTCAGAAAAAAACTTTTTTCAGATAAATCCAAATTTGAGTTTCAGCATACCATTTCTTATCCTTCACCTTCTCTTTCTGCCAGCTGGCCTGGTTTTGATAAATTACACGCAGGTTTACATCCATTTACCCATCATTGGCATTTACCTGCTGTTTTGCCTCACCTACTATAAAGGAATTAGGAATAGGCTGAGAAAACCTTTTCTCTGGATTCAATTACTTATCATAATCGTTCTGGCTTCTCTCTTCTGGAACATCTTTTCTGAAACACGGGAGGAGGAGCCTTTTGAGGGAATGTGGATTGGCCTGGGTATGGCTGTCAGAGCTGTATTTGTTGTTCTGGCATTTTCTTCCTTTAGCGTAGAACTGCGAAATCCTGCAATCAAGGATTTGATTTTCCGAACCGGATTTTCCCAGCTTTACATGGCACTGAATTTATCCTTTGCCGCCCTGCCAGCCATGATTTCAAACCTTTCTCCCTCCCTTAACAAGCTGCACAATCCCTTTTCCTTTTTTCCTGAACTCCTGCACCAGGCAGAAGTTTGGCACAAATCACTGAGAATGGAACAATAAGAGGGATAATCCTAATTTATTTACAGTCTAAATAAAAACATTAATCCTTATATCTCAATATGTTAGTATTTATATATTTTTATTCTTTGTAAAGCGAGTTTTCTTATTAATTGATTATCTGAGCTTTATGTAACAACCCTGGTTCCCGTGGTTTTTTGATCTGATGCAAAAAATTCCTATCATTGTGTGAATATTACTGTTAATTCAATAACATTTAAAATAAGTATCAGGTTTCTTTATAAATCAATGCAACATTTATGGCAACAAGACGGGATTTTATAAAGATCTCAGCCCTGGGACTAGGAGGTTTTGCCCTCGCTGGCGGAACAACAAATGCTCTGAAAAATCTGCTGCCCGAAGATTTTGCCGCCAACCTGTCACTTGATCTTTCCAGAACACCAACCTACTGTGAAGTATGTTTCTGGAAATGTGCAGGATGGGTTTATAAGGACGAAAAAGGTAAAATCTGGAAAGTCATTGGTAATAGTGATGATCCCTGCTGCAATGGCAGGCTTTGCCCACGCGGAACAGGAGGTATAGGGATGTACTATGATGAAGACCGGCTGAAAACACCTCTCATTCGTACTGGTGAAAGAGGTAATCAGACATTCAGGGAAGCAACATGGGATGAGGCATTTGAATACATTGCCGAAAAGCTGAAAGCCGTTGCAGAAGAGCACGGTCCTGAGTGTATTGCCCTGTTTACTCACGGATCTGGTGGAGATTATTTTGGCACTCTTTTGCAGGCAATGGGTTCAACCACAATAGCTGCTCCTTCGTATGCACAGTGCCGCGGCCCCAGGGAGGCAGCCTTCATTGCCACATATGGCCAGGGACTTGAATCCCCCGAAATAACGGATATACGCGACACAAAATGCCTTGTACTTATTGGCTCTCACCTGGGAGAAAATATGCACAACGGGCAAGTACAGGAAATGAGTGATGCCATCGACAAGGGTACTGCTATTATTACAGTTGACCCCAGGCTTTCTGTAGCCGCAAGTAAATCAAAATTCTGGCTTCCCATTAAACCCGCAACTGACCTTGCACTTTTATTGGCATGGATCCATGTTATCATTTACGAGGAATGGTATGATAAAAAATTTGTAGAGCAATACACATTTGGATTTGACCAGTTAAAAGAGCATGTGAAAAACATGACACCCGAATGGGCTTATGGAATCACCACCATTGAGCCATCGGTTATCAGGAAAACTGCTAGGGAGATGGCTAATGCCTCCCCTTCGGTTATTGTACACCCCGGCAGACATGTTACCTGGTATGGCGATGACACGCAAAGGCTGCGGGCGGTGGCAATAATTAATGCCCTGCTAGGAAGCTGGGGAAGACGTGGAGGATTTTATATGCCCGACAGGATGACAATTCCAAGGTATCCACAGCCCCCTTTCCCGAAACCAAAAAGGACATGGAAAGCGGCATTCCCCAATAAATACCCGCTGGCAGATCTTGCACTAGCCTCAGGCATCTGTGATGCTTCCATCCCCGGAGTTGCAAATGATTGTATTTTTAAGGCATGGATCGTAAACGGCACAAATCTTTTCATGACACTGCCCAACCAGAAAAACACAATGGAAGCAATTCAGAATTTGGATCTCATTGTGGTTGTGGATACAATGCCGGTGGAAATTACCGGATGGGCCGATGTGGTTTTACCGGAGTGTACCTATCTCGAAAGATACGACCTAATCAGAAACAGCCCTCACAGGCAGCCAAACATTGCTCTTCGCATGCCTGCAACAGTGCCACTTTACAATTCCAAACCAGCCTACTGGATGGCAAAGGAATTATCAAAAAAAATGGGCCTTGAAGAATTCTTTGCATGGGAAAGTATTGAAGTGATGCTGGACTGGCAGTTGAAACAAATGGGGTCTTCCCTGGAAGAAATGAAAAGGATTGGAGTAAAACTATTCCCCAGGGAATACGATGATTTGTATTTCTCTGATGGCGAAGATGTTGAATTTGATACCAATACCGGGAAGATTGAGCTTTACTCCACTACCCTCGCTGAAGCAGGATTTGATCCAATTCCGGTTTATACAGCGCACGAAGAGCCACCCGAAGGTTACTACCGGTTAAATTACGGCCGTGCACCCATGCATACGTTCTCCCGTACAGCGAATAATCCCAACCTGACAGATTTAATGGATGAAAACACATTGTGGGTTAATCCCTCAGTGGCAAAAATATGGGATCTGAAACAAGACCAGTATGTTTACCTGGAAAACCAGGACGGTGTTATAACTTCCTTCCCTATTAAGGTGAGAATTACCGAAAGGATTCGTTGGGATTCGGTTTACATGGTACATGGATTTGGACATGCCGATAAAAGACTGAGCCGCGCTTATGGACGCGGGGCAAATGACACTGAAATGATTACCCGCGTTCACTATGATCCTATCATGGGAGGAACCGGAATGCGTGGAAATTTTGTCACCTTCAGGTTTGAAAATAACGCTAAGGAGGTTGAAGTATGAGGTACGCAATGGCTGTTGATACGAAAAAATGTGTGGGCTGCAGTGACTGCGTTGTCGCCTGCCAGACTGAAAACAAGGTCCCTATTGGTTATTGCCGCGACTGGGTGGTGGAAGTTACGGATGGTACTTATCCGCAACTTGAAATTGAAATCCGCTCTGAACGTTGCAATCAGTGTAATAATGCTCCCTGCGTGAGGTGCTGCCCCACAGGTGCAAGCCATTATTCAACAGGAGGGATAGTGCTTGTGAAACCAAAAAAGTGTATTGGTTGCGGAGCATGCATAACATCATGCCCCTACGATGCGCGGTTTCCGCATCCAAATGGATATGTTGACAAATGTACCTTTTGTGAGCACCGCATCATACAGGGAATGAAACCAGCCTGTGTAGAAGTTTGTCCCACAAAGTGCATGTACTTTGGCGATCTGGATAACCCCAATAGTGAGGTATCCCGCATGCTCAAAAAGCGCAAATGGAAAACACTTATTCCTGAAGCAGGAACTCAGCCACATCTCTATTTTCTTATATAATTCTGAATGAAATGAGAGAAGAACTAATCATAAGCGGGAGGATGAATCCAATGATTGATCCCCATCTGCACATATGGCACTGGCATATTCCCCTATACCTATTCCTGGGAGGTCTTGCAGCAGGAATTCTGTTTTTCGCTGCCCTGTATACCATCCTGGGAAAAGAAAAACAATATCCCGCAGCAGTTAAATGGGCACCATTTATCACCCCTTTCATACTGGTTATAGGACTTGTAGCGTTATTTCTTGACCTCAACAACAAGCCCTATTTCTGGCAGCTGTATACCACCATCCGGCTTGAATCTCCCATGTCGTGGGGTGCCTGGACACTCATGGTTGTTACACCCATCTCTTTTATCTGGTGTGCACTCAATATCAGGGAGATTTGGCCAAAATGGGACTGGAAATACGATTGGCTGAAATGGCTGGAAAATTTCTTTACCCGTTACAAAATTGAAATGTCCTGGGTATTACTCGTATTCTCAGTAATACTGGGGATTTATACAGGCATCCTGTTTTCTGCTTTTAACGCAAGGCCTTTATGGAATACTTCCATTTTGGGACCACTTTTCCTGGCATCCGGTTTGTCGGCAGGTGCTGCTGCAATTATGCTAATTTCAAAATCTCACCAGGAGAGAACACTTTTTGCCAGAATAGATCTTGTTATTATTGGTATAGAGCTATTTCTGATTATTCATATGTTTATGGGTTTTCTTGCGAGCACACAGGTTCAGATTGATGCTGCAAAGCTCTTCCTTGGAGGACCATATACCGCGCCCTTCTGGGTCTTTGTGGTATTTTTGGGAATGATATTCCCTGCAGTGCTGGAAATCCTTGAATTGAGAAAACATAAAATTCCTGTTGTCCTTACAGCATCCCTGGTTTTATTTGGAAGCCTGATGCTTCGTTTTATAATAGCCTATGCAGGGCAGGAAAGTAGATGGTTATATTAATTAAAAATTTTTTTTATGTCATCAGAAGGAAGAAAACCACGAAATTATATGAACCCCTATCTTGGGGGTGTATTGCTTGGCCTGGTACTTCTGGCCGCGAACCTCATTTCAGGGAGGGGCCTGGGAGCCAGCGGGGCACTCAAAGACACCGTTGTAACAACGGTTAAAGCGGTTGCTCCCACTCATTACTGGAACAGCCAATATTACAAGGAAAATGCCACTGATACACATCCTATGAACTCCTGGCTTGTTTACCAGGTGCTCGGTGTTATTGTCGGAGGATTTCTCTCGGGTATCATCTCAGGCAGAACCAGGTGGAAGGTTGAACATTCCCCAAAGATTTCTTCCAGGCGCAGACTTATATTTGCCCTGGCAGGCGGATTGCTTTTTGGCTTTGGATCGCAGCTCGGGAGAGGCTGTACCAGTGGTTCAGCATTAAGTGGCATGGCCGTGCTTTCCGTGGGTGGATTTGTTACCATGGCTGCTATTTTTGGCACGGCCTTTATAATGGCATATTTTTTCAGAAAAAACTGGATTTAAACCCCTGTTCCAATGGCACCACTTGTAGTTTACGAAATAATATCAGAAAATATGAATCTGTTCCTTGCATTTATTATTGGAATAGGTTTTGGATTTGTATTGGAGCAAAGCGGGTTTTCATCAAGCCGCAAACTTGCCGGAATGTTCTATGGTTATGACACTACCGTACTGAAGGTTTTTTTCACGGCAGCCATAGTGGCGATGCTGGGAATGCTTTTCTCGAGTCTGTTTGGCTGGGTAAACCTTGAATATATCTATATTAACCCAACTTTCCTCACATCTGCCATCCTTGGAGGTGTTATCATGGGTGTCGGATTTATTTCGGGTGGTTTTTGCCCGGGAACGAGCTTTTGCGCAGCAGCCATTGGCAAAATTGATGCCTTTGTTTTTATCGGGGGAATGTTACTGGGCGTACTCGTATTTACTGAAGGTTATCCTTTGTGGGAAAACCTGTATAAAGCAAACAATATGGGTTATCCAACAATGAGCGAATTGCTTGGATTGGCACCGGGCATATTGGTACTCCTTATTATTTTTGCCGCTATGGCCATGTTCTGGGCAGGAGAATGGGCAGAGAAAAAGTTTCCGCGGGAAGAATATTAAGAGGCATGTATTCGTTTGATTTTTAAAAACAAAAAAATACAATTATGAAACCAAGAGTTTTACTTGCCGCTGTACTTATCCCCCTGGGATTGATCATTGCTGCAGTTCCCTATAATACCACCAAGCCCTATAAGTTAACCGCCGATCAGCTTCTAAGCGAGGTGATAAGTGAAACCCAGTTTATTTCGGCCGATGATATCGCCCGGATGATTGTTGAAAAAAATCCTGTGCTTCAACTCATTGACGTACGTAGCCAGGCAGAGTATGAAAAATACAACCTGCCAGGGTCCATGAATATTCCACTGGAGGATATACTGAATAATGACTGGGTCCCATACCTTGACCAGGATATTAAAATCAATGTATTTTATTCAAATGGAACCGTAAAGGCAAACCAGGCCTGGATGATTACCAGGCAACTTGGATACAAAAACAATTATGTAATGCAGGGTGGCTTAAACTATTGGATGGAAGCAATAGTTAATCCTAATCCCCCTTCCAGGTTGAGCCCAAATGAGGAGTTTGCCAAATACGAGTTTCGCATGGGAGCCAGTCAGGCACTGGGTGGTGTTGAGTTGGTTCCATCAGCAGAAGATAAAATAAAGCCTGTTCTGCCTGCTATCAGGCCAAGAGAAAAGAAACAAATGGTTCAGGGAGGCTGCTGAAAATCCACTGCAGTTTTATCTTCTTAATGGCTAAAACAAGGGTAGGTATTTCAACTGATCCTTTTTGTCATTCAAACCTCGCCAAAGGCGGGGTTTGTAACTATTATACTGTTAAAAAGATGCTCCAATAACCCCTGCTGCGGCATGCAGGCTCAGCAAAAATAAATTCAAAAACAAATTGTTAGAACCCTGTTCCCCGACAATTGGTAAAAAACCCGGTAATTTATTCCTCCTTAACCTACTTCATGACTCCCTTGTATTCCCTAAAGAAAAACCCTGCAATAAACAGCAATAATAATACTGAACTGGCAAGGGCTATCTTCTCTCCGGTAAAATACCCTCTTGGCCTGAAACGGAATTCAATTTTATGTTCTCCCTCTGGGACAAACATCCCTCTCAAAATATAATTCGCCCTGAAATGCTCCGATTTCTTACCTGAAATACTTGCTTCCCATCCCTTACTGTAATAAATTTCTGAGAAAACAATCAACTGTGGTGTAACTGACTGATAGGAATACACCAGATGATTCGGGCTGTAACTTTCCAGTTGAATGATTGCCAAAGTATCTCTTCCGGCAAAATTTTCGGGCAGCAATTCACTAAACCTTCGATCAACTATCATTTCTTCCATGAAATTAACCGCGCCCAGAGCTTCCAATTCCTCATCGGCATTTTCAACAAGCCGGTAGGAGTCAACAAACCAGGCATTCCCCATTGCATTAGCATTAAACTGAACCTCAGGATTGCCCTGGTTTTCTGACGGAAGTATGAAGTATTTTGTGTTGAGCATATTTAAAACATTCATATCATGCCGGCCAAGGTACTTCTCAATCACTTCCTGGTAACGCCCCATTTTTGCACCATGATAGCCTCCCACCGATTTGTGGTGGTAGGATGTTACAGCATCGTTAAATGGACTGCGGGTAAGATTCAGAACCCTGAAATTCGGATCAGGATCACTTAAAATAAGCTGATCAGCCTGTGAAGGCTGAAAAAACAGCTGGTTCTCCCTTTTAGAAACATAATTGGAGGAGTTTAAAAATCTTCTTCCAACCAACCAAAGATCTGCAAGGAATAAAACAGCCAAACCAACAACAAGAAATTGCAATTTCAACTTTTCATAAAAATACACAAGAAGTATAGCAGCAGTCAGCAGAATAAAAATCAGTGACCTGAAGGTGTCGGAGCGCATCATGGCCTGACGGTCAGCCCTGAGGGCATCTATAATAAAATCAGGATATCCTGCTGCAATCAAATCCTTGTCAATACTTCCACTGAAGCTCAGAAAGGCCCCTGGTATAAGCCAGAGAAGAAAAACTACTCCACCGAGTGTAAAAATACTGTATTGCAGCGCTCTCAGAACATCTTTCTTTTCGTACTTTTTTTGTACTGATTCTGAGACTGCAAGCATTCCAAGTAAAGGTATTGTAAACTGCGCTATTACAAGTATCATCGAAACAGTGCGAAACTTGTTGTAGCCGGGAACAAAATCAATGAAAAACTCGGAAAACCAATAGAGGTGATTTCCCCATGCCAGCATGACAGATAAAATAGTCGCTGTGAGCAACCACCACTTAAGTCTTCCCTTGACGAGAAAAAGGCCGAAAACAAATAGAAAAATTACCGTAGCTCCAATGTAAACGGGGCCTGCAGTATAACGCTGCGGCCCCCAGTAAGTAGGAAGGCCTTCTGCAATGGCACGTGCCCCGGGAACTTTATTATCAACCAAAACCCTGTACACCTCAGATTGCCTGCCCTTTGAAAAACTATGTGATCTCCCTTTAAAATCAGGAATCAGTAGATTCATTGTTTCTGAAATGCCATAGCTGTAATCATTCAGAATATAATCCTTGTCAAGCCCCGTTGTTTGAATCTCCTGCTTACCGGTCAATTCAGATTTTCCCCGGGTGGAATAGTGGCTGTATTCCCAGGTAAGCCATAGATTGGTAATGTTCATGCCAACTGCCAGAATAACAGGCAACACAAGAATGGCAGTAATTCTGAAAAACTCTTTAACTCGCTTTTCTCTTGCATAGGCAACCAATTCATACAAACCAAACACAACAACAATCATCAGGGTATAATAAGTAATCTGCAGGTGGTTTGTATAAAGCTGAAGCGAAAGGAATACCCCGGTAAGCAATGCTCCTGCCAGTAATTTTCCCCTGTAGGATAATACTATACCAGCGATAAGAGGGGCCATAAATGCCATTGCATGAGCCTTTGAGTTGTGTCCTGCTGCTTCAATGATGAAAAAATAGGTGGAAAATCCAAAGGCTATGGCACCGGCAATAGCCAGCCATGGATCCACCCTGAAGACCAGCAAAAGAATATAAAAACCAGCCAGGCTGAGAAAAAGATATTTGGCAGGTACCGGAAGATTAAATGAAAGAATTGTGTCAATATACCTTGCAAAATTGTTGTAATAATATACCGAAATCTGAAAGGCTGGCATGCCTCCGAACATAGAATTCGTCCACAAGGCCTCTTCCCCGGTTTTTTCGCGAAAATCGGCAATTTCCTTGGCCATGCCCCTGAACTGGATGATGTCACCCTGCTTCAGTATTTTTCCCTCAACAAGGGGATAGAAATAAACCAGCGAAATAATCAAAAATGCAACAATTGCTACCAGATGTGGTACAAACAACTTATAATTCAGATTTTTCATCATTTTAAAATTAGTTTTAAAAGGTATGATGCCTGCCTGACGGCAGACAGGGAACACCCAAAGTTTGTTCATCCGTGTTTGTGCCTGGGCACTATAATGGGTGTTTCATCATGTGGTATCTGATCCATTGAAAATGTTATGCCTGTTTTTTTAGCTAATTCTGATATTATAATAAAGAATTATTGTTCTGGTATAACTCTACTCATTCATCTCCTCATAAGGAATATAATCTCCTGCATCCTTGTCGATCTTCTTACTCGCAGGAGGCTGATAATCAATGGAAACATCCCCTTTTTTTTGCCTTTCTTCTTTCCTGTACTCCCTTTCAAATTGTTTTCGGGCACGGTCAGACATCCTTTTAACAAACAACCGCAGTATAAAAGGGAAAATATACCTCAAAAAAAGAATGGTTATAAGGTAAACCAGGAGGACGATGAGGAGAAATCTTATAAATCCTGCCATTTTATTCTGTAAAACTGATTGACAAATTTAAGTTTTTTTGGGGAAGCATAGAGAAATCCTGAAAAAAACGGCAGGTTAATATTTCCCTGCCGTCTGAATTCTTAACCATACATCTTAATATACTAGAAGAAAGGTTGGCTCCCGGCCTTTTTATTTTCGGTTTTGTACCCAAAAACAAAATTCAATCCAAAAAGCAAATTTGCTGTCTGCGCCCGTTGGGGGAGAAAGAGGCCGGTCACATTATCAGAAAACAGATACAAAAGAAGGGGGCCTCCCCTGAATCCAAGGCCAAGACCAAAATTATCATATGTGTTGTGGTGTATAGAATAACTTACATGAGTGGATAAAACAAGGCCCACCTCCATATTGGCAGAAAGTGTAACGGATTGCATCAATTTTTTTCTGTAAAATTCTGTCTTTGATAAAAAGCCCGCATTTATTCCCTTGGTCAGCTGATAACTGGCACCCAGTTGAACTTTTGTTCCCAGTCCCGTAGTATATTCATTTTGTGTATCACTTATCTCAAAAACCTTCGCTAAAGAATCCAGCAACAAATCAAAGGGATCATCTTCATTACCATATTCAAAGAAGGGTGAAAAATCAAATCCGTTAAACTCAAACTCACCGTCCATGGAAATGTTTTTCACATCGCGGTTCCATCTGATACAGCCTAAATCAGTAATTGCGACAGAAACTGACAGATTTTTTATAGGTTTAAACACTATCCCCATCTCGAAGGCAAAACCCATATTCTTATTGCTTAGCAGGTATTTCATAGGGTCAAAATTATCCTCATCAAACTCAAGGCCGTAGTTTTCCTTCATTATCATATTGTAAAATTATTGGTGCAGAAACATTCAGATCCAACTTTGCCCTGAACTGCATATTATAGGTATCGGGGTCGGTATAGATACTCATATTGTGGTTGGCAAGCTGAATATTTCCTTTACCGAATAATAGCTTCCCCCTTGCTCCCACCTGTATCATGTCATTTACCTTTGTGGCAAAACCCAGAGAATATTTCCTGAAATAACTAAATTCTATGCCAAACTTTGAAAAATCGGCTGTTCTTCCGGCAAATTGCTCATTACCCTTCAAACCCAGTTCAATAATATCCTTTGGCAGGGAGGCCCCAAGGCGGCTTCTTTCTGCAATCTGAAAAGAAAAGAAAGATTTGCCTGTCCTGAATCCAAACATCAGGGAATTAACGGAAACTTCGGGCATTAAACGGTTCCTGTCTTTTAGTTTCCCGATGAACTCATCCAAATCGGCATCGGGATGCAGGAAGAGGATAAGCGAATCATAGGTTGGATGCTTAAAAATTACATCGTTATTAGAAATAAAATTGCTGCTGAGATTTGCATTGAATCCACCAAGAGCCGGCAACCCCAGGTATAATGAATAGTTGGGCATGTAGGCCGGATTCATCAAAGGGGGCAATGGATATGCAGGTCGCCACGCTCGGGTGCATAAACAAAGTTGACATCGAAAACGCCAAAGGGAACCGAATTGAAAAGGACTCCATCCTATGCCCTGAAGGGCATGTAAGTTATAAGGGGTCTTTGCGCAGGACAACCAGCTTCCATTGGTGTTGCTACGTGCAGATCTTTAGCATTATGTGAAGAATGGTGTCTATCACATACAAACTGTAACCTCTTTGCATAATCGGGTGATGAAGGGGATTGACTCAACTTTTGGGGGAGTTTCCACAAAATACCTCCAGAACTATTTTACCTGGTACAGAGTACAGCAATCGGTCAAGAGTTCGCTTAGACCTTCAGAAGAAGTTGTAAAGTACTCAAAAGTTAACCTTTTGAGCCTCACGCGATACCGAACAATTGAAGAAAAATATCAAATGTTAAAAGCAATGCATTTATAAACTACAGCCTTGTGATTTTAGAATTAACTGATATCTACTATTTTACGGTATAATTGTACAGAAGGTTCCCTTCAGAGCCCACTAAAAGGTTAAAAGATCCTCCCTGTTGTTTCAGGTATCCGATTGTAAAGGGCGAACGGCCTTTCAGGGGAAAACCCCTGTAAATGGATCCGTTCCCGTTAAAAAGGTAGATCTGGTTATCCTTTCTGTCTACTACCCCGAGTTTTCGATCGTGTGCACTAAACTGGTAATATGCAGGAGCCGTTTCAATATTGTGTACAAACTGGTAAGAGAATAATTTAGTACGGTTATTCCTATAAACATTCAGCCTGTTTCCATCGATGAATATAAAATCCCTGTAACCGTTTGCATCCATATCCAGGTAATCGAAAAAATGACCTGAAGAATAATTCCCAAGCCGCATAGAATCCATTTTACCGTCAAAGTAAACAAACCATACATTCCCCTGTTCATCGGTTGTAACAAGTCTTGGGTCGCTTCTGGCTGTTTTGGGTTCAAACACTACAGGGTTGTTTTCTGATCTCTGAAAATTACCCTGCACTTTTACGCGGTGGTTGCCCCTGCGATCCAGAATATAAATGCGGTATTTATCGGCAACAACTATGTAATCCCTCGTACCGATTTTTATATGCTGCACCGGGGTGGATACCAGGTTTTCAGTGCCCTGAAACTCCCAGCCTTTCAGAATTGCTCCTTCTTTAGTAAAGGCATAAACATTCCTGTCCTCACTGGTAATAAAGAGCCTGTAATCCCTGGTCCTGTCGTAGTCAAACACGGCCAGGGGACTTGTGGCCGGTGAGGGCAGCCTTACCGGGAACCTGTCTACAAAATCGCCATTTCTGTCCACCAGGTAAATAAAGTGTTTGGTGTTGAACAGGTACTGCAGTTTGCGGTTTTTATAATAGTCTATCTGGAAGACTTCTCCCTGAATGGATTCCGGAAGCTGTTTTTTCCAAAGGATCTGTCCGTTTCGGTTTATCAGGTAAATATTGTTGAGAATGTCCTGAATAAAGATCTCATTTTCTCCCGTATTGTGATTTCTGACAAGATAGGGCTTAAAATTCACAGCAGCATCCAATACAGTTTCCCAGGTGGTTAAGGGTTTGTTTTCAAGATATGGACGATACCCGGCATACAAATTCTGATAAATCATGTTTCTGCCGGAGCTGAACTGCAATGTAACAGCCTGAATTTTCCGTAAAGTTTCAAAATCCTTTGAAACTATCGTCTTCGCACTTCCTTCGAGGTAACCACTTAAAAGCGCTTTTGCATTTTCGAGGTTCAGGTAAAAATAAAGGTTGCTTTTTCCGGAAATCGTCTCGCTGAACTTTCTGTAGGCAATATTGGTTTGGAGGGTTTTGTTCAGGGCTGCTTCCCTTACAAAGTATGTGAGACCTTCGTATGAGCTTCCAAATAAAAGGTAATTATCAAAAAAAGTGAAGAAGCGTGTTTCAATGCCCGAAAATAAATCCCCGAATAGTATTTCTCCGGTATAATTTACGGGCATTTCATAAATTTCAAATATTGTCTCGCTGTCAAATTGGAATTTTCTTATGTAATCTTCCAACTGTCTGTTTTTGCTTTTTGCAAACTGCTCCAGCATGTTTGACAAGGCTGTTTGTGCCATGGAACGGCTTTTTACAGATACTATCAATGCCGATTGCATTTTATCAGCTGCCCGTCCGGTTTCAAAAAATACGGCAGCAATCTCTTTATCCATGAATTCATAAAATACGGCATCCAGATCCATTCTGAATTCTTCAATTACCTGATCAAGTTTTTCGTTCTGCGCTTGGATCCTGCCAACCGATACCAGGTAATCAAGATAATCAGCCCTGAAAAATTCCGGGTTACTAATTCCCAAAGCAATGAATGCAGCCGCATTAACAGGAACAAGTCTGTCAATTGTCATCTTCTGGGGATCCTGACGAAGAAAAACATTCAGATATCCTTCATCCATGCTCTTTGCAAATGAAAACCCATTGAGTAAAATTCCGTCATTCCTGATATGAAGGTCCATCTCTCCCCAACCAGAGAGGGTGGAAAGAAACGGAAGTACATTGCTCTTATCTTTTGCAATTGATTGGGCTGCAAGGGTTGAGAAGTTGCGATAGTTGATAAAAACATTTGCATCCACATTCTTTCCTGCTGTGGAATAAACCCTCTTGAAGGCTTCATTATGAAAAATAGAATTTTGAGAATCGATCACTTCAAGGGAATTCTCAAGCAGGCTTCGGTCTGAACTTAATAAAAGTAACCCGTTGGAGGAGGCAAATGAAAAATCCCGCATGCGACTTCCTTCCCTGAATTCTACATCATTTATTTTTACCCCCTTAACATTGCGGGAGGAAACCCGTGCATCCTTTCCTGCCAGTGACGAAATTTTTTGAGTCATCTTTCTAACCTGGCCAGATGAGGGGGCCTGAAGCAGCATCAAAATCCCTGGCTTATTTCTTTTGGCAGGGAATACTGCTATTTGTAATTCCCTTCCTGCAAGCCATTCGGAAATCACCGCATCATTCCTTGAAACAGAATCTATGAAAAACAATCTTTTGTGAAAATCGCTGAATGTTACAGTTGTGGCAAATTCATCCCAGAAAATATTCTCATTCAAAAATTTATGAATCAATCCGTAACCATTGCCGGTTTGTAAAACAAGAGCAGCCTCCTGTCCAATTGCGTAAAGAGGGTTTTGAGATTTAATGGTTTGCTTTTGCAGAAAAAAATAGGCTGTTGCAATCACAAACAAACTAAGAACAACGCCGGCTGAAATAATAAACTTTCTGAACATGGAATGATTGAAAAAGCTTAGTTTCAAAGTTATGAAATAATAGGAGTGTGCGGCAAGTCTTCAGTGGTCTTAGTTATCAACAAGCCCTCTTGATAATTGGGAAAACTGTTTCAGAGCAACTATGTCTTTTGCTTAGTAAAGGAAGGCAAGTGACTCATATAGCTGCCTGTATACCAAAAATATCCGGAAAACTTCATCAGGATTTTTCTTCGGCATTACCTTCTGATAATCCCGCCAGGCATTCTTCCAAATCCTTTACATGCCTTCCGTATAACTTTTTAATATACCATTTAAGGAAAGGGTAAAACAATAAAATAAGTACAAAGGATACTACAAGCGGTATCAAAAAATATGGTTCAGATAAACTAAAGTTTTCATGGAACAGTTCTGATTCATTTCTGCCAGTAAATTGGCCTGTGAAAACTGCTATAGGAAAAACAACAGGAGCCACAGCCATATTCATCCAGAAATAGAGGTTCACAAAACGCTTAAGAATCCGCACCTTTTTTTCCAATGCAAGCTTCATATCAACCGAAAAAAGTGCTATACTGTTTAATTGCTGGTAAAGCCACCCTAAAAGCCCAAAATACAAAACAATTAGTGCTATGATAAATGCCCCGCCCCATTTTATAAAAACAAAGCTGTTCAACTGAAAGAAAAAAATCACAATAACAACAAAAGCTATAAAAGTGGAGATAGTCTCAAAAAAAATGCTCCTGTTAAGCCTTTTAATTGAGAGTTCAGCCCTGTTCTTTAGCATTGCAAGGAGTTCTTCCTCAGTATATTCTACTGCACCCTCTTTGCCCAGGGGAAAAAATTTCCAAATCTCACGAAGTTTGTCAGTTTTCATTGTCCAAATGATTGATTAGCGACTTGAGTTTTATTTTTATCCTGTTCAGCTTTACACCCACATGATTGCTGGTGATGCCAATAATTTCACCAATTTCTTCGTAGCTGGCTCCCTCCAGGTAAAGCATTATTATAGCCTTTTCCACTTTTCCCAATGCTTCTATGGATTTGTAAAGCAGCTGGAATTGCCGGTCTTTTAATTCCTGCTCATTATCGTCAGCCAGGTCGGGAAGTTTCTCTGAGAGCAGACCAGGATCCGTTTTGGATTTTTGCTTTCGCAGAAACGTGATGGCAGTATTCAGTGCCACCCTGTAAATCCATGTACTCACCTTGGATTCATTCCTGAACGAGGGATAGCTTCTCCATAACTGGTAAAGTATTTCCTGGAAAAGATCCTTCCTTTCCTCAGGATCATTGCAATACAAGGAACTGATTTTATGAAGTATCCCCTGGTTCCGGGAAATCGTCCCGACAAATTGATTCTTTAATTGTTGTTCGTCCAATTCACCCAAAACTAAAAGAATGTGAAATATGTCAGGCTGAAACCTGAAATATTACAGCCAAATTAATCAAAATAATGAATTTATCCCTTGAAAATTCCGTCATTTCAGGTTTGAGGATACAACCTTGAATTCAGGGACCAAAAATATTTTCTGAACGGAAAAAGGTACTTCCTTACAACCAATGCCGATGGGCCCGATTTCGGACCACACTGTAACTGAATTACGCCTACCCATGGAATTCTGAATCTCCGGCCCCATATCACCGGAGCATTTATATTTAATAAATTGGATAATTTCTCAAACCTTCTTGTGCTTCTATGCGTATAATTTAAATTTGGTTTTAACTGCGGGGGTTAAACCCCGTATTTTAGTAAAATCGCCAAATATCTGAATTTCAGATGAGAGAACAAATTATACGGGAAGCTGGTGAAAGGGTTTACAGGTTTATCAATTATTTTGTAAATCTTAAAAGCCGCAGGAAGCTTATTGTTTCCACAACAAACCAGTTCAACATTGAGAAACATCAGAATACTTCCCTTGAATATATTGTTAACCTAACAAGAATAAATGACATCAGGTATGTGAACCAGTTTTTCCACGCGGTAAATGAGAAACTGGTAACCGGTGGTGTATTTGTCGGTTGTGTTGAAACGAAAGATTTAAGAAAGCAAAGAATCTTCAAAAAATTTATCCCTCCATTCAATTTCATATACTATTTCTTTGATTTTATCATTAAGAGGGTCTTTCCAAAGTTTCCTGTCACCAAAAGCATTTACTTTTTTCTCACCAGGGGACAAAACCGGGTTATTTCCAGGGCGGAAACACTCGGAAGGCTAATTTCCTGTGGCTTTGAAATTGTCACAGAGGCTTTTATCAATAAACACATGTATTTTGTTGCAAAAAAGAATGGTGCTCCCAGCCATGATCCACATCCTACTTATGGCCTTATTGTGAGGCTTGAAAGAATTGGCAAGAACGGAGTACCACTTACTGTTTACAAAATGAGAACCATGCATCCTTTTTCAGAATATCTTCAGGATTATATCTACAAAAAGAACCGGCTGGAAACGGGTGGAAAATTCAGGAATGATTTCAGGATAACTACCCTGGGGAAGATCATGAGAAAATTCTGGCTGGACGAATTGCCCATGCTTTTTAACTTGCTGAAGGGTGATTTGAAGCTGGTTGGAGTTCGCCCCATTAGCAGACATTATTTCAGCCTTTACTCAAAAGAACTGCAGGAAAAGAGGGTGAAATATAAACCCGGCCTGATTCCTCCCTATTACGCTGACTTGCCAAAAACACTTGACGAAATAATGGCATCTGAAATGCGCTTTCTTGAGCAATATGAAAAGCGTCCCTTTATAACAAACTTCCGCTATTTTTTCAGGGCAGTCTTTAACATTGTTTTCCGCAAAGCCAGAAGCAGGTAATACCATGCGGTTAAATTTGTGAAAATGTTCTAATTTTAACAACCGCATTCCTAACTCCTGATTCATGAAAAAAATCCTCCTGTCAATTTTAATAATTTTCAGCAGTCAGATTCTTCCCTCTCAAACCATTTATCAGCATGTTGGGAACAAAGGGATCTATGAGTTTTTGGATGAGCTGGCTTCGGTGCATATTATTTCATTAAACTCTGTCATTAAACCCTATTCCAGAATTTTCATTGCACAACAACTTGCCATTGCAAAGGAGAATGAAGATTATCTCACTCCTAGGCAAAAAAATGAACTCAGCTTCTACCTGAAAGATTATAACAAGGAACTGAAAAGAAGCAGGTACTCCCCTTCCCGCCTGGATCTTTTTTACTATTCGGATTCTTTGTTTCTCCTATCAGCTAGCCCGGTATTGGGAGTTAACTTTTTCAGTAATAAAAACGGCACAGCATTTCACAGGTGGAACGGAGG
Source organism: Bacteroidota bacterium (assembly GCA_037446695.1). Lineage (GTDB taxonomy): Bacteria > Bacteroidota > Bacteroidia > Bacteroidales > PUMT01 > JBBIHY01. Next base: position 87,119 of record JBBIHY010000001.1, on the reverse strand, counting down.
GGAGGCATTCGCATACATAGGCAATCATTTTGGGTTTTACGCCAGCCTGAGGGACAATGTCGAGTCGGAAAGAATTTCTGACAAGCCATACCTTACAAGAATGACAGGTGGTTCTTTTAAGGGAGGCAATGAATACAGCGAAATGCGCGGTGGCATTACTTTCTCAAATAACTGGCTGAGCATTGCCATGGTGAAAGACCATTTTACATGGGGCAATAATTATAACGGGGCCAATATTTTCTCCGACAGGGCACCTTCAGTTGGCCAGGTGAAAATTCAAATCAAACCGGTTGAATGGTTTGAATTTAATTATGTACATGCCTGGCTCGCATCAGGTGTGGTAGACTCCCTAAGAACCTATACTATTATGAACGGAAAACGCATTGTGTATCACCCCAAGTACCTGGTGGCCAATATGTTTACCTTTACCCCTTTAAAAAATCTCAATATTTCAGCCGGAAATTCGACCATCTACTCCGATCCTGGTTTCAATCCTTCATATATTATACCGGTATTTTTCTATAAATCACTTGATCATACCTATGCCACCAACAACTATGGTGGCCAGAACGCACAAATGTTTTTTGACATCAGCTCAAGACAGATAAAGCATTTTCATTTTTATGTTACCGGGTTTATCGATGAGATTTCTATTAGGGACATGTTCAACAAGGAACGGCACTCAAATTATTTCAGTGCCAAGGCAGGAATGAATCTAAGCAATCTGGTTCCAAACACATCCTTTACATTTGAGTACACGAGAACAAATCCTGCTGTTTTTCAGCACATTATTGAAACCACAACTTTTGAAACTGCAGGATATAACTTTGGCCATTACCTGAGAGATAATTCACAGGAATTTTACCTGGATTTTTCCTGGAAACCCATGAGGGCTATGAAACTGGAGGTGTTTTACCTTTATGCCACAAAGGGCGATGAATACGGATTGAATGTTACTGCGCGCAGGGGCTTGCCTTTTTTGGAAAAGGTTAAATGGGAAAACAACAGCCTGGGGTTTCGGGGCAGCTATCAAATTGTTAACGATGCTTATGTATTTGCCCGGGCGATTTACGCCAATTCAAAAGGAGATGTCCGGCAATTTAATCCTGCTTTGTTTCATGGTAAAACCATAACCATATCGGCTGGCATTAACTGGGGTTTCTAATCCAGTTTGAATTCTTTTCTTATCCTGTCAACGAAATCCAGTTTTTCCCAGGCAAAAAACTGAACTTTCTTATAATATTTCTTCACCCCGTCAATTGTTCTGGTTGTTACCGATTCATCCTCATAATAAACCTCAACCTCTTTTTCAAAAGGCTCCCTCCCGAAATGTCCATATGTAGAAGTTTCGAGAAATACTGGATTCCTGAGTCCAAATCTTTTTATAATGGCAAAAGGACGCAAATCAAAAATTTCCTTTACTTTACCTGAAATCTCGTTATCTGACAGCCCCTTTCTGGCTGTTCCAAAAGTATTAATGTACAATCCAACCGGTTGAGCAACACCAATGGCATAAGCCACCTGCACAAGAACTTCGCTGGCCAGGCCGGCAGCTACCATATTTTTGGCTATATGTCGCGCTGCATAGGCTGCGGAACGATCCACCTTGGAGGCATCTTTCCCTGAAAATGCTCCACCACCATGTGCTCCTCTGCCCCCATAGGTGTCCACAATAATCTTGCGGCCGGTTAGTCCTGTATCGCCATGAGGGCCACCAATCACAAATTTACCTGTTGGATTTACAAGTAACCTGAATCCGTTGTCAAACAAACCCTTAATCTCGTCAGGCAATGTGTCAGTATTCCTTACGCGGGATAACAGATGCTCCCTTATGTCTTTCTCAATGACTTCCAGCATCTCTTTTTCGGAAGCAAACTCATCGTGTTGGGTTGAAATAACTATCGTATCAATTCTCCTTGCAATATGATCCTCTCCATATTCCACGGTTACCTGGGATTTTGAATCGGGGCGCAGGTATTTCATAACCTTCCCCTCATGTCTTATGGCCGCCAGTTCCTGCAGGAGAACCTGTGCCAGTTCAACCGGCAGAGGCATATAGTTCTCCATCTCCGTTGTAGCATATCCGAACATCATTCCCTGGTCGCCTGCACCCTGATCTTCCTCCTTTCCCCTATCGATACCCTTGCTAATATCAGGCGACTGCTCGTGAATGGCTGAAATTACCCCACAGGATTCTGATTCAAATTTCAGTTCCGCCCTTGTATATCCAATCTTTTTCACAACATCTCTTGCTACACGCTGAATATCCACATAACCCCGGGTTTTCACCTCGCCGCTGCACACAATCAATCCGGTGGTTACCATTGTTTCACATGCCACCCTTGAATCAGGGTCCTGCCTGAGGAATTCATCCAACAAAGCGTCAGAAATCTGATCTGCAACCTTATCAGGATGCCCCTCGGAAACGGATTCAGATGTAAATAAATAGGCCATAACTGGATTTAATTTAAAGTTCTTTCAAAAGTGTGGGTGAATATGGGCAGAAAAGAACTGCTTTAGCATTTTTTTCTGTGGTTGCAATCAGTCAAATCCATCCACCAAAATATGGCTGCAAACTTAATTAATTATTTGATACTAATCAAAACCCGACTAGAAATTTATCAACTGGTTAACTCCCTGAAAATATCTTCCATCCGCCTCTCCTTTTTCTGCATGGAGAGAACCACAAGGTTTTTTTCCACGGCAAAACGGAAAATATTTTCCCTGATTTGCTTGTCAGATTCTGCGGTCATATCCCAGATGGTTTCAGTAACCCTGACTGAAGATTTAATTCCCTTAATTGAATTCAGGGAGTTTCCATCCACCGGTTTGTCAAATTCAACCGTAATAAACTCCTCCTCCTGAAACAGATTATTTCTCACATCCAAAGCCTTTCCGTCCATTACTATTCTCCCCTGGTGAATAATGATAACCCTGTCGCAAATTGCCTCTACTTCCTGCATGATATGCGTGGAAAGCATAACTGTTTTGCGGCTGCCAACCTCCCTGATCAGGTTGCGAATTTCAATTATCTGGTTAGGATCCAGCCCCGTAGTGGGTTCATCCAGTACCAGTACCTCCGGATCGTGCAACAAGGCCTGGGCAAGTCCAACTCTTTGCCTGTAGCCTTTGGAAAGCTGACCAATGGTTTTTTTTCTTTCCGGGGCTAGCCCGGTAATAGTAATAATCCTTTCGATCTGCTCAGCTATATTATTTTTCATGCCGGAAATGCCAGCTACAAATGCCAGGTATTCCTTCACATACATTTCCAGGTAAAGAGGGTTGTTTTCAGGCAGATAACCAATAAGCTTCCTCGCCTTCAGGCTATTCTGCATAACATCCAGACCTTTCACAAAAACCTCACCCTCTGAACATGGGATAAAACCAGTGATAATTTTCATCATTGTTGATTTTCCGGCACCATTGGGCCCAAGAAAACCAACAATTTCACCTCCATGAATTTCAAAGCTTACATCATCAAGAGCCTTTTGAGCGCCAAAATATTTTGAAACATTTTTTACAAGTATGGACATAATGTATATTTTAAAAGCCGGCAACAAAATTACACTTTTCAACTATTTGTTAATCAGAACATGATTTTGTATTTTCAGAAAATAATCTATTTTTTATGTCAAGAGTCAAAAGATAAGAACTTTATGTTGACCTGAAGCTCAATGTCAGGGACAATGAACCTTCGGTTACACTTGCCATAAATGAAAAATGCAATCAGTTAAAAAAGGAAGGCAGGCCTATTTATAAATTCGGACTGGGACAATCCCCTTTCCCTGTGCCGGAGCATGTTGTGCAGGCACTTAGTGAACATGCCCGAGAAAAAGATTATCTGCCATTTAAAGGATTATGGGAGTTGAGAAATTCAGTGTCTGAATTCAACTGTCGCACGCATAAAATAGGTTGTACAGTAGATGATGTTTTAATTGGCCCGGGTTCAAAAGAATTGATTTTCCTTTACAACTGGTTTATTATGGTGATTTGATTATCCCCACTCCAAGCCGGGTTTCATATTTGCCTCAGGCAAGAATGATTGGTAGGCATGTGCATTGTTTACATACCACGGGAAATAATAACTGTAGACTTAGCCCGGAAAAGCTGGATTTAATTTGCCGTATGGATCACAAAAGACAAAGAATTTTTATTTAAACTAACCTTCATACCCTACCGGCTGCACTTATCCCCTTGAAAGGTTAAAGCTTCCGGCACAGGTGGCACGTAAATACAGGGTTATACAAATATCTGATAAGATTTATGAGTTGATACACCATACAGGACAGCATGTTTCCATTGCGAGGTTTTATCCTTAAGGAACCCTTATCAGCAGTGGTTTAAGCAAATGGTTTGGTGCCGGCGAATGGAGACTGGGAACATTTACATTCCCTCCTAACCTCGCCTGGCTCCTCCAGGCCATGGCTTCAGTAGCAAGTAAAACATTTACCTCAACCAGCGCACCAATTCAATATGCTGCGTTGGAAACTTTCAGTGAAAACCCCAAAATGAAGGAGTACCTCTATTTTACAAGAAAAAATTTAAGAACACTCGCCAAATACCTTATGGGCCGGCTCACAATGATGAATGTTACCGCACCCTATCCCCAGGGAGCATTCTACCTTTTCCCGGATTTTTCGAATTTCAGGTTAAAACTGGCGGAAAAGGGATTCTCACCAGTGTGGAACTGTGTAAAAAATTAATGCAGGATACCGGTGTAGCTATTTTACCAGGAGCCGATTTTGGCAGACAACCCGAAGAATTATCGGCCCGTATCGCCTATGTGGATTTCAATGGAAAAGAAGCAATAAGTGGTGACAAAGAATATGGACACGAAAATAACCTGAGTGAAAATTTTATAAAAAAGTTTTGTCCGCAGGTTGTGGAGGGTTTTGACAGGCTGGAGGAATGGTTGTACAGCCTTTAAAATTCTGCTTGTGAGTGTTGATGGAACATAATTTTTTTGTACATTTCGATACCAATTTCGTTTCTGTTTCAGCTCATCCCTAATATCCTCCTCAATATTACATTATGGTTAACGACAAATATCTTCTTGCAAAGCCCGGAAAATTAATCAGCCTGAATGATTTTGATCCCCGTTATACAGGAGGAATTACCGACAAAAAAGATGCAGCAAAACAACTTAAGAAGTCAATTAAGGAGTTGGCAAACCTTCAGGATAAGTTTTATGCCTACAACAGGTTTGCTCTCCTAATTATTTTCCAGGCCCTGGACTCAGCCGGTAAAGACAGTACCATAAAAAATGTAATGTCTGGGGTAAACCCACAGGGGTGCCAGGTATACAGCTTTAAGCAGCCTTCAAAAGAGGAACTCGACCACGACTACATGTGGCGAAGTTATAAAGCCTTGCCTGAAAGAGGCAGGATTGGAATTTTCAACCGCAGTTATTACGAAGAAGTGTTGGTAACCAGGGTACACAAGGAGTTCATATTAAACCAGCAACTTCCGGGAATTTACACACCAGACGATATGCCCGAAAATTTCTGGCAAAAGAGATATGATCAAATTAACCAGTTTGAAAAACACCTGGTAGACAATGGTACCGTAATTCTGAAATTTTTCCTCAATGTGTCAAAGGAAGAACAAAAGGTAAGATTCCTTTCCAGGATAAATGACCAGGAAAAGAACTGGAAATTTACAATGAATGATGTGAGGGAAAGGCAGCACTGGGACCGTTACAGGGAGGTTTACGAAATAGCTATTACCAACACCTCCTCCCAATGGGCTCCATGGTATATTATCCCGGCTGACAATAAATGGTATACCAGGCTGGCTGTTTGCAATATCATTGTGAACACACTCAAATCGCTCAAACTCAGGTATCCTGTTTTAACCAAATCACAGAAAGAACAGTTGGAGGAAGCCCATAAAACCCTGCTGGCCGAAAAATAAACTGCCCCGGATTCGGGGCAGTTGTTGTTCTCTGCAATCAGGCGTTTTAGAACATCACCTGGTGTACACTGGCAATGCCTTCCCTTGGATTTACACACATTACCGGAATTTGGGCGGAATTGGTAATTACATATTGTTCGGGTACTCCCAGCACAAAATCACCAATAGTAACATTCTTGGTTGTCATAATAAGAATTAAATCGGCCTCAATTTCCTCACTGAATGAAATAATCTCCTTTGAAAAGTTGCTGCCTTTTTTTGCAGTATGAATCTCGTACTCAATATCATTCTGTTTTAGGAACTTAATTGCAAAATTGAGATTCGTATTAACCCCTTTTAAGAATCCCTGATCGGTTGTTGGAGTTTTAAACAGGTGTATTTTGGAACTAAAATATTTTCCAAGGTAAATGGCCCAGTATAATTTTTCCCTTGATTCGGCTTTAAAATCAATTGGAAAAACAATATCGGTGAACCGTTTTTTATCAGTTGGCTTACCCTGCACAATCAGGAAGGGAACCTTGCTTCCCATCATCACCTTCAGTGCCCAGCTTCCTGTAAGTTTCTGCATCCCCTTTACGCCATGAGTACCCATGATTACCATTTGTACATCATTGGATGAAGCATACCTGGAAATGGTATTAAAGATAGTACCTTCCAGCACCACATAGCTTGGCTTAATTCTGTGTTTCTCGTAAGTTTCCTTTACAAGCAGGTCCAGTTTTCCTTCCGCCTCTTCCTTCAATTTTGCGGACAGGGAGCCTTCTTCAACAATATGAATGAGTCTTACCTCATTATCAACGTATTTGGCAATACGGAGAGCATGCTCCAGAGCATTCTCCGAAACCTTTGTAAAATCCCATGTTACCAGTAAATACTTTGTAGTTTTTTCCATGTTGTTGGTTTTTTTAAGAGCTACTAAATTTAAGGGATATATTTTAATTTAAAGAAATTACAAATAAGTATTTTTTGGTTCAATCAAATTTTTTTACGAAAGTGAGATTTTATGAAATAATAACCGACCAATGCAGGATGAACAATACAAACATAGAGTGAACCGGCCAATGGAAACAATTTATTAGCACTAAAATTGTATTTTTGCATGTTCATTCAAATAATTCATTTTTATGTCAATAAAAAACAGAACAAAGGTTAAGCAAGTACTTGATTCAAAAAATATTGGAGGGGAGTTTACCCTTAAGGGATGGGTAAGAACCAAAAGAGGAAACAAAAACATCTCCTTTATAGCCCTGAACGATGGTTCTGTTATTCACAACATTCAAATCGTAGTTGATATCTCAAGATTTGAAGAAGAACTGATGAAAGAAATCACAACAGGTGCATGTATTGCCGTTACAGGAACTCTTGAAAAATCAGTCGGACAGGAACAGCCGGTTGAAATTCATGCAAATCATATTGAATTATATGGACCAGCAGACCCAACTGTTTACCCTCTTCAGAAAAAAGGACATTCACTTGAATTCCTGAGAGAAATAGCACACCTGCGCCCCCGAACCAATACCTTTGGGGCTGTGCTCAGGATAAGGCATGCTATGGCTTTTGCCATTCACAAGTATTTTAATGATAACGGTTTCTTTTACATACATACGCCCATTATTACCGGCTCCGACGCGGAGGGTGCAGGTGAAATGTTCAGGGTGACAACGCTGGATTTAAAAAACCTGCCCTTAAAGGGGGTTAATAAAATTGATTTCAGCGGGGATTTTTTTGGCAAGGAAACCAAGCTCACTGTTTCGGGACAGCTTGAAGGAGAACTTGTTGCTTTGGCCCTGTCGGATATTTACACATTTGGACCTACATTCAGGGCCGAGAATTCAAATACGCCAAGGCACCTGGCAGAATTCTGGATGATTGAGCCTGAAATGGCCTTTTATGACATCCATGATGACATGGATCTGGCTGAAGATTTCATTAAGTACCTGATAACCTATGCACTTGAGAATTGCAGGGAAGACCTAGAATTTCTCAACAAAATGTACGACAATGAATTGCTTGAACGGTTGGCATTTGTGATTGAAAACAAGTTTGAAAGGCTTACTTATACGCAGGCAATTGAAATTCTTCAGAAATCCGGCGAAAAATTTGAGTTCCCGACAACATGGGGTTCCGATTTGCAAAGCGAACATGAAAGGTTCCTCGTTGAAAAGCACTTTAAGAAACCCGTGATTCTCACCGACTACCCCAGAAGCATCAAGGCCTTTTACATGAAGCAGAACGACGATGGAAAAACCGTAAGGGCAATGGATGTTCTTTTTCCAAAGATTGGCGAAATCATTGGTGGTTCCCAACGTGAAGAAAATTACGAGAAACTTTACAGAAGAATAAGGGAAATGAACATACCGGAAGAGGAACTCTGGTGGTACTTGGATACCAGGAAGTTTGGCACTGCTCCGCACAGTGGGTTCGGCCTGGGTTTTGAAAGGCTACTCCTGTTCGTGACCGGGATGAGTAATATCAGGGATGTCATTCCCTTTCCCCGCACCCCGGGATCAGCTGAGTTTTAAAAATCGTTGAAAATGTTGTTCAGAATGAATCAAATGCTTTGTTTTTTGTTACATTGTAATTTTCATACTGTATCTGTTCCTTTATTATGTTAAAACAAAAATTAGAACAAAAACTTCTGCAAAAGTTATCTCCCCAGCAGATTCAGATGATAAAACTGCTGGAGATACCTGCCATGCAACTGGAACAGAGAATAAAAAAGGAGCTGGAGGAGAATCCCGTTCTGGAAGAAGAATCAGAGAATGAATTTGAAAGCAGTTATGATGATGATGAAAAAGATTCTGGAGAAAACCAGGATGAATTTACCCTGGAAGATTACATGGAATCAGATGAAATTCCTTCCTATCGCCTGAGCGCAAGCAACCAAAGCAAAGATGATAAGAAAACAGACATTCCTTTTTCGGTGGGTACATCCTTTATTGCTTCACTGGAAAGCCAGCTTGGCCTGCGGAAAATTGATGAAAGACAAAGAAATCTTGCCCTTTACATTCTTGGCAATATAGACGATGACGGTTACCTCAGAAGGAAAATAGATGCCATGGTGGATGACCTGGCTTTCATGCAAAACATCACTACCACAGAAGAAGAATTGATCGAGATCCTTTCAATCATTCAGGACTTTGATCCCCCCGGAGTAGGTGCAAGAGACCTGCAGGAATGTTTACTACTGCAGCTTGAACGAAAGAGCCCAGTATCCCCGTCTATTCCTCTTGCTCAAAAAATACTCAAAACCTCATTCCAGGAATTCACCAAAAAACATTATGATAAGATTCTGAAGAGATTAAACATAGAGGAAGAAGATCTGAAGGAGGCCATTTTCGAGATATTAAAACTGAATCCAAAGCCCGGAGGTTCTTACAGTGACCCGATGAGCAAAACGGCTGAACATATTATCCCTGACTTTTTGCTTGAATACAAGGATGGTGAATTTACCCTGAACCTGAACTCCAGGAATATTCCGGAACTAAGGGTAAACCGTACCTATGCCGAAATGTATGAAAACCTGATTCATACCAAAGAAGGGCAGACTAAAAAAGATAAGGAAGCCCTGACTTTTGTAAAACAAAAAATTGAGTCGGCAAAATGGTTTATTGATGCTATTATACAGAGGCAGAATACATTGCTTCTCACTATGAATGCCATTCTTGAATACCAGAAAGAGTATTTTACAGATGGGGATGAGACAAAATTAAAACCTATGATCCTGAAGGATATAGCAGAAAAGACAGGTCTTGACATTTCCACGGTCAGCAGGGTAGCCAATTCAAAATACATTCAGACTCATTTTGGTATTATTTCGCTTAAGTTCTTTTTCTCTGAAGGATTGCAAACAGAAAGCGGGGTGGAAGTATCCACACGCGAAATAAAAAAAATACTTGAAGACATTATTTCTGCTGAAGATTCAAAAAAACCTGTCACAGATGACCAGCTTGCTGCAGCCCTGAATGAAAAAGGTTACCAGATTGCACGACGAACCGTTGCAAAGTACAGGGAACAATTGAATATTCCTGTTGCCCGGCTCAGAAAAAAACTTCAATGAAAATTACTTCCTGGCTGATTTCTGTCCTTTTCCACCCGCTGGTCATGCCTGCCATTGGGCTTCTAATAATTTACCAGTCAGGGCTGGATTTTACATTTTTTACATTGGAGCAAAAAAGAGCTGTCTTTCTAATTGTGCTGCTCTCTACCTTAATAATTCCTCTGAGTTTTATCCCCTTCTTCCTGTTGAAAAAAACAGGCTTTGAAATTGAAATGCACGCAAGGCGTGACAGGATACTCCCCTTTTTCATTACAGCTCTCATCTACCTTTTTACCTGGTATTTCCTGAAAAGAATTGGAATTCCTGCTCTACTGGTAAATTATATATTTGCATCAGGAATCGCCGTCCTGTTTTCTGCAGTTATCACTGTCTTCTGGAAAATTAGTATACACATGATTGGAATTGGGGGTATTACGGGCCTTCTGGTTTTTATCTCCCACTATTTTTATGCCGATGTTTTCATCCTGGTGGTAATCAGCTTTCTGCTTGCAGGTATTACCGGAACAGCAAGAATGGTGCTTAACGCCCACAGTATCGCACAGCTTTTTACGGGCTATACCCTTGGGTTAGTGACAATCCCTGTTGTACTTGCCCTGCTAATCTGATTCCAGCAGGCTCCTTACTGCTTCCTCAAGCAGAACATCTCCCTGGAACTCCGGTAACTCATTCATCGAAGCATCCAGAAGCTCTAAGGCTTTCTCCAGTTCAAATTCCTCCTGTTTCATAAAAGGAAAAAGCCCTTGTGCCCGAAGATGCCGGGCAAGGTATTCCTGCTCGGTTTGACCGGGCGTGGGAACCAGTATTGCCCTCTTTTTCAGCACCAGCAAATCCATAATACCGGAATACCCGCTCCGGCAAATAATATACCGGGCATTTTGCACCACCTCTGAGAAAGCATTTGCTGACAAATGATTTACCTTATAAAAATTGCCATTTTGCGAAATGGACTGGTTGTCAGGCAATCCGCGAATTAATAATGATTTCCTTTTGCTCATCGAAAGTTGCTTTTCCAGTATTTTCTCAAAACGGCTTCTGGATGGTTCAGGCCCCGATAAAACTGCAACTATCTCATAATCAGATTTTTCGTTTGTAGTGGCTTCCGCATCTGAAAACCTTGAAAGAAGTCCTGTGTATCGGGCATTTCCTGAATCTGCTCCGGCAGCGGAAAGAATTCCTGAACAGGGGCTGCCCGGCATATCAGGTATCCAGCAAATATCATACCGGCTGACAACCCGGGAAGTTAACCAGTGAGCAATTTTTTCAAACAGCTTCAGCCAACCGGGCAGTATTATTTTCAACTGATGGCAAATAAAAACTGTTTTGGTTAACCTGGTAAAAAGCCCATAGCGGTTGTCTGAGATAATCACATGGAACCCTTCTTTTTTCTGGATTCTTTTGACCAGATAGTTTTCCCTGAAAACAGAAAAAATAAAAAATGGCAATTGAAAAAACAGAAAAAGAAAAAAGAAGGGTTTATCAGCATATCTGATTCTCCATCCGGGTATGGCATACCATTTCAAATGCGGAAAAGTTATCCTTAATAGTTTCAGAGATTTCCCATTTCCTGCAATATGCACTTCACAATCGTGCTCAAGCAATTTATTTATAACAGGTATACAGCGGGTTGCATGACCCAGTCCCCAGTCCAGCGGGCAAACAAGAATTTTCTTAAGCCTTCCCAAATTATTATTGTTTAGGAAGAAACCTGTACCGGAATTCCCATATTTTCAATCCTTTGAGCAATTTCGTTCAATTTCTTCAGGGGAATCTTTTGAATGTCATTTGCCGGGGTGTTTCTGGCAATGGTGTAAATCATCACCTTGCCGGGTTGAAGCCGTTTTACAAGGTCCTGCCAGGCATCCAGCTCCTTTTCGGTAGTATTATCAAAAGGTTTCCCTTTAAAAGTGCCTCTCACAAACATTGTTTGCAAAATAAATTTACCCCTGAAAAACTCTAATCCCTCAATCAATCTGTCCAAATTGAATTCCCCGGCTGGCTGATTCAGCAGCCGAAAGGTTTCTTCAATGGCCGAATCCAGCTTCAGAATATTCTGTTCTATACAGGCAAGGGCATTTCTTACCTTTTCATCATGCAGCATGGTTGAATTGGAAAGAACGGCAATTTCAACTTCCGGGCAGAAAAAGTTTCTTAATTCTATCGTATCATCAATGATACCCGGGAAGTCAGGATGAAGGGTGGGTTCTCCGTTTCCGGCAAAAGTAATTACATCCAGAGGAGACTCTTTACTCTTCATTTCACACAGTTTTTCCCGAAGGGCCTCCCTGACTTCATGGCGAAGTGGAAAACCATCCCCTGCAAAATCCCGCCTGTTAGTCCAGCCGCATTCACAATAAATGCAATTAAAACTGCACCATTTTGAATCCACAGGAATCAGATTCACCCCAAGGGAGGCACCCAGTCTACGGCTTCGCACCGGACCAAAAATAATGTCATTAAAAAGAAATGTTCCCATATTAATTTCGGCCCTACAAAAGTAGGGAAATCATTGGCAATGATCTAATTCCATAAACCAGGTGTTAATGACAATTATCATTGTATTGCAATGCACACGGGCTAACTTTGTATGTTAGAAAACATATTACCGGGAAATCATGGAGAAAGAATTTTCAGCAGAGCCGATACAATGGAAGGATGATTACAATGTGAATATCTCATTTATTGATGAGCAGCACAGAAAATTCCTTGATCTTCTGAATGAATTGAAATTAGTGGTTGCCGGGAAAGAATGCAGGCAAAAAACTTCCGAACTCTTTTTTGCTTTGGTTCATTATGCTGAACATCACTTAATCCAGGAAGAAATTTATTTAAAAGACTATCAATATCCGGGATTCAGCCAGCACAAAGAAAGTCATAATCTGTTTATTCAGCGGTTGAGCAGGTTTCAGGAAGATTTTGAAGCCGAAAAGGAAAATGTATGTTTGGAAATGCACAACTTTCTGCAGGAATGGTTTGAAAACCATATCCTTAAATACGATAAGGATGCCGTTGCGTTTTTAAAATCCAAAGGTGCATGATTTTCAGGCAAGTCTTTTTGGTTTGATTTTTCCCTTAATAACACTCATTTCTTTCAGGTTCATGCCTTCGAGCAGCAATACGCCCGGACTTATCCCTGCTTTTAATGAGCCAAACTCATCCTGAATACCCAAAAATTGGGCAGGGTTATGGGTAACTGTGGCCAGAACTTCATTTATTTTCAATCCGGAATCAGGGTGCAGCATAAATTCCAATAATTCCCCGAATCCTGTGGTATCTCCTCCCCAGGAAAAAATTAACCTGTGGCGGATTTTCCGTATGATGGGTAATAGTTTTAACGGTTCACTGCATCTCAGTTCATTGGGCGTAATGAAATACCAGTTCTCACCGGTTCTCTCGTGCTGAACTGAGAAAAAATATTCCATTCCCCCATTTTTTTCCAATACCGGCACATATTTATCCTGCCTGACTTTTAAGCCGGTTGTTTTATTTCTGTTCAGAGAAACAATATCAATAAGTACCAAAGCTTCCGACTTTCCTGGTTGATAATTCAGGCGGGCAAGGACATTTGCTCCACGGTCAAAAATCAGCCGGGTAGAATTTGGTTCAAATTCTTCCGAATGTCCCGATGAGATATGTACACAAACAAATCCCGGAAAAACGATCCCGTTAAAGTACTCTAGAGAAGAAATTTCCCTGAAATTTTCACCAGGATCTATGATTTCTAAAATCTGGTTATTCTTCAGTGATAGAACTCCAAACCTGATTTCCCCGGAAGTTATCGAAAAAACATAGGTTCCGGAAATTTTTCTCATGAAGAAATGAATTATTGGCCGATGTCGTGTTTCACCCCCTCGGACAGTACATCTTCAAAGGTAATCCTGATTTGAAAAAAATCGGCCTGTCTTCTGCTGCGGCTATCCGTCAGATCGCTGTCCAATAGTCTCCCCCTGAGGTGGGTATAACTGGTATCAGAGAGATGTTTTGACACCTTATAAAAATGGAGTTTCCCGTCCTTCTTTAAATAAGTAATGGGAAAGGAATCTGTTTTCCCCACTTCGGTACCATTATCAGCCCAAAACCAAAGGGAAATCCGGGAATTCTCGGATTCGTCATTCCTGTAAAGTCTTATTTGTGAAGAAAAGGTATATAACCCCAACCCCTTTAAAGGAATTTTAACTTCAAAATTATCGTTTCTTTCTGCCGGAAATTTCCAGTTGGTTCTTTCCTTCCAGAGATTTCCGGTTGTATCTCTTGCCGCAGCGGCAATTTCTTCCTTAAGACGGGTGTGTTCCTTTGTCAGCTCTGAGATTACCTTGTCATACATTTTTTCAAGTATCTGCGGTGATTGAGAATAAAACAGCAGGGATTCTTCAAATTGCCTGCGCGTTACTTCATGTTTCTCAAAAACTGGATTATAAATATCCACACTATCAGCCCTTGGATAATTCTTTAAAAATAATTCTGAAAGTATAATTCCATCCACCTTGTGAAGGTCAATCATGATACTTACCATCTTCTGTTTATCAATAATATTCCTCTCCTTCCTTCCGCATGCAAAGGAAAATGCTGCAATTAACAGACAGGCGGCTAGGATGGCGTGCTTCCCCATAAATTATCCTGTAACTTTTATTTTTTTATGGCGTTAAACCTCATGCCCAAAAGTATTTCATGTGAACCGGAATTGAATTTTCTGATATCCGAAATACTGATGTCATAGGAATAACCAAAAATAAACTTATTCTGGTGCATATACCCCAGTAAAATTGAAAATGCATCCTGTGAGCGTATGGATAAACCCAGCCAAACCATTTCCTGGTATATCCCCCTGACATTAAAATCCACCTGTATGGGAACGGGAGCAGTGCCTTTTATTATAATAGATGGCTCAATTGCAAAGTCATAGTTGATTCGGTATTTATAGCCTCCCGTTAGGTAAAAATGGCTTTTTAACCTGTTGATACCAATCTGTTTATCATAGAATTTCAGCTTGTTATTAAAAAGCTGACTTACTGAAAATCCAACATGGAAATCAGGTGAATACAGAAACAAACCGAATGTGGCATCGGGCACAAATGCGCTGGCAGAAGAATTAAGCAAAGCGGGATCATTTGGGTCGAGTACAGTTATACTGGTGCCATCAATTTTATTCTGAACCATGCCGAACGAAAGTCCCATCGACAAACGCATCAGGTCGTTTAATATCAAATTGTAGGCATAGGAACCATAAATACCGGTTCGGCTGGTCGGACCAGTCACATCGGTATAAAGATGACCCCCGAATCCCATATCCTTGGTTGCATGCGGACCGTAAACACTTAGTGAGTTGGTTTGCGGCGGATCGGTGATTCCTGCCCATTGAAAACGGCCGTTCATCCTTATCTGATAGTAGTTATGTGTGCCTGCAATGGCCGGATTAATAGCATACCCGTTAAACATAAACTGGGTATAATGAGGTACCTGTTGGCCAAACACTTTGGCTTGGCCAAACAATATAACCAGGGCTGTTATTATCAGTATCTTTCTCATAATTATCTTACAATTGTTACTGGTCCGGTAATAGGTTTCGTTCCAGAGGAATCATTCACATTAATCACAAAATAATAGGTTCCGACCGGCAGAGGTTTGCCTTTGTAGTTTCCGTCCCAACGCTTATCGTCACTGTATCCACGGGAACTAAAGAGTTTTTGTCCATAGCGGTTGAAAACCTCAACAAGAATGCCGGGATAATCTATCGCATTCTCAATTTCCCAGAAATCATTGATCCCATCACCATTTGGAGTTAACCCGGATGCAGGTTTAATGGGGAGGGCTATCTTAACAAATACTGAATCGGTGGAAGGGCAACCGTCAGATGTAATACCCGTTACATAATAGGTAGTAGCAACTGCAGGTGTAGCAATCACCGAAATTCCACTCGTAGTATTCAGGCCCGCTGCAGGTGTCCAGCTATAGCTCACGAAAACATCAGGTGATGCTGTAAGTGTGGCAGATGAACCGGCCATAAGTGTAACATCTTCCCCGGCATAAATCTCAGGCACATCAAATACACTGATTTCAAGGGTTGAAGTTGCAAAACAACCGTTTTCATCGGTAAGTGTAACTGTGTAAATGGATGCAGGATAAACCGGACGGACAAACGGATTTGAAACCGGGGCAATTGTCTCGGAAGGATTGCTGAACCATGAGAAAACTGCCGTAGTTCCGGACTGAGAATAAACAGTGTTTAACTGAACTTCTTCATTTGGACAAACACTGAAATCAGCACCCAAATCAACATTTACCTGGTGTGTTGAGTTCACGAAGAAAGTGGCCTCTTTAAAGCAACCGTTATCATCGGTTACCGTTACGGTATAATTTCCTCCATATGCATTAAGGATATCCTGGTTTGAACTGCCGTCGGACCAAAGGAAATTATAGGGACCGGTACCACCACTGACAGTGATTACAATACTTCCGTCATTGGTTGACAGGTTGCAGGTAGCGTTGCTTGTTGTTCCGGTAATAATAATATCGGAGGGTTCATTGAGTACAGCACTGGTACTATATATGTACCCTCCGGCATCCCTGATGCGTACAGGATACACACCTGCGGGAAGATTAGTGAAAATTCCCGTGGTGAAATAATTCAATCCGCCGTCAATAGAATATTCAAAAGGCTCAATGCCGTTGCTTGCACTAATTAGAATTGACCCGTCATTTGATTGAAAACATCTGAGATGTGTTACATTTAAAACAATATCAAACGGCGGCAATTCAAGGATTGTGACAGTTGAAGCAAATTCACATCCACTGGCATCACGAACCACAACATCGTAATCTCCAGTGGTCAGGCCGGTAAACAACTGGCTTCCCGAAAAATTCAATCCTCCGTCAATGGAGTATTCATAGGGAGAGGTACCTCCTGATGCAATCAAATCCAGTTGACCTGCATCTGCCGGACCACCAATAATCACGTGGGTTATCTGTACATCCACCAGTAAGGCTGAAGGCTCGGCAATGGTAACCGTTCCACCTCCCTGGGTGCACCCGAAATTATCCCGTACAATAATATCGTAATCCCCGGCTGCAAGAGCTGAAAAACTTCCACTTGCAAAGTAATCAATGCCTCCATTGATGGAGTATTCAATAGTACCGCTACCGCCTGATGCAACAATGATAATCGATCCATCCACCTCGCCGCTGCATGAAATATTTGAGGTGGTAATATCCAGTGTAACCGGCAAAAGTCCCGTCAGGGTAAGCTCACTGCCCATGGTAATACATCCCCTTGCATCCCTCACAGCAACCTGGTAAGTCCCTACAGGCAAACCGGTAAATACCCCTCCATTGGCGAAATAATTCAACCCTCCGTCAATGGAAAACCGGCGTGGAGTGGTACCTCCGGCAGCAGTTATCGTAATACTGCCATTGCCTGGATCAGCCGGACAATTGGTTGGGTCTACGGTGGTTTCACCGGTAATTGTTAACTGGGGCGGTTCATAAATCGTAATATTTCCGCCATGCTGGATACATCCATTGGCATCGCGGGCTACAACCCCGTATATACCAGGTGCAAGATTGGTAAATTCCCCAGTGGAGAAATAGGAAGCCCCGTTAGTGATTGAATACTGATAGGGCAATACACCACCTGTAATAGATATTGTTATTGTTCCGTCATTTGCACCAAAGCATGTAACATTGGTTTTCGCAACTGAAATGGTCATCATAGGAGGCTGTGTGATTGTTACGGTGGTATCCCTGAAACATCCGTTCGAATCGCGGACAACCAGGTTATATAACCCTGCTGTGAGGTTGGTAAAGGAACCACTACCCACAGGAGGTGCACCGTTAAGAGAGTATGTAATCACTCCCGTACCACCGGATGCTGAAACAATAATGGACCCGGTATTTGCTCCAAAACAGGTGGTTACATCGGTCTTCACAAAGGAATCATAAACAATGGGGGCCGGCCCATTAACAATTACATTGGTTGGTTTGCGGCAACCTTTTGAATCAACGGCCTCAATCAGATGTGTTCCAACCGGAACATTTGTAAAAATTCTGGAAGTACCGTTTGAAACCCCATTCCTGAAATAGGTATAGGGCGGGGAGCCACCGGTTGGCAGTGAAATCCTGATTACACCGTTCGTATTGTAGCTGCAGCCCGTTACATGCACAACTGAAGTCACCGAATACAAAATTTCAGAGGGCTGGTTGATTGTAATACTGTTTCCGTCATTGGCATAAGCAATACATCCGGTAACCATATCCCTGACAAAACCATAATAAGGAACTCCTCCCTGAAGTCCAGTAAACTCTCCTGAAGCCTGCCAGATTCCGGGAACAAACTGTGTTGTTGAAATGGAATAATCGAGTGAGCCTGAACCTCCTGTGCCCGTTAATGTGATATTGCCTGGAGCTCCAAAACATGTGGTAATGGCAGGTGCGCTGAACCCGACAAAAATCTGGTCGGGGTCGTCCAAAGTAAAGAAAACTGAGGCAGAAACACATCCGTTAACATCCCTTACAATAAGTTCATAGGTGTCAGGACCCAAATTAGTAAAGACATTGCCTGCCTGATATTCAGCAGGATCATTCCCGTAAATTGAATACATGTAAGGAGGTGTTCCCCCTGATGCAATAAATTCAATGATACCATTGGTCTGTCCGTAGCAAGTAATATCTGTATGGTTGAAAGTAAATGTCACCGGCGCCGGCTCAGTGATAACGTATGTTCCGGCATTTTTTGTACAGCCTTTGGCATCTCTCACAAAAACAGAATAGCTGCCGGCAGCAAGAGCCATAAATGAATTTCCTGCCTGGTAATTCAACCCGCCGTTTACAGAATAGGAATAAGGCGGGACCCCATCCGATGCAATTATTACAATAGTACCCGTTGCAGTTCCATTACAGGTTGCATTTGTAACTGTAACCGTTGCTGTTATCTCAACGGGTTCCATGATATTAACAGGAGTACTTATAACAGGGCCACAACCATTGAAATCATCCACGCTGATGGTATAACTTCCTGCAGCAAGCCCTGTAAAAACTCCAGAGGCATTCGAAGTTCCCGGGGGAAGAATTGTATATACCAATGGAGCTATACCTCCGGTTGCTGAGGCTGTTACCGTACCATTAGTGAGCCCGAAACATGAAACATCTGTTTTAACAATTCCGGTAAATTGTATCTGGGCTGGTTCTGTTATTTCAATTGAATTACTTACAACCGGTCCGCAACTGTTGGCATCGGTAACAGAAACAGTATAACTGCCTGGACCCAACCCTGTGAAAATACCTGAAACATTATTCACGGCACCTGGATTCAGGGTATAAGAAAGAGGTGCTGTTCCACCTATGGCAGTTATTGTAATCGTACCATTGGATGCCCCGAAACATGTAATATTGGTTTTTGTTTCACCTGTTATATTGATTGCAGGTGGCTGGGTAATAGTAACCGGACCACTGGAAACAGGCCCACAACCGTTAACATCGGTCACCGAAATTGTATAGCTGCCTGCAAACAGTCCGGAGAAGACTCCTGTCGTATTGCTTACTGAGCCGGGATTCAGGGTGTAGGTTAAGGTTGAAGTACCACCGGTGGCAACAACAGTAATGGAACCATTACTTCCTCCGTTGCAACTAACATTCACAGGTGTAATGGTATTGATCTGAATTGCAGGTGGTTCAATCACCTGAATTGGGCCTGAGGAAACAGGATTACAGGAATTGGCATCGGTAACTGATACGGAATAAGTATTGGCCGAAAGACCAGTAAATACACCTGTGGTGTTGCTTACTGAACCGGGATTCAATGTGTAGGTGAGAGTTCCTGTTCCACCGGTAGCTGTTACAGTTATTGTTCCATTGATTAATCCGTTGCAGGTAATATCTGTTTTGGAAGTTCCTGTAATTTGAATAGGATTCGGCTCAACAATCTGAATCAGCGCTGTATTAACCGGCCCGCATCCTTTTGCATCGGTTACTGAAACCGTGTATGAACCTGCTGAAAGTCCTGTAAAAATACCCGTTGTATTCGAAACAGCACCCGGATTAAGCGTGTAGGTTAGTGTACCTGTTCCACCCGTGGCAGTTACGGTAATTGTTCCGTTTGTCAGGCCATTGCAGGTAATATCGGTCTTTGAACTTCCCGTAATCTGAATAGCAGGTGGCTCAATAATCCCGATAGATGCAGTTGTAAATGGTCCGCATGCATTTGCATCAGTTATGGAGACAGTATACGAGCCGGCAGAAAGTCCTGTGAATACTCCGGTTGTATTGCTTGATCCGCCCGGGTTGATTGTATAGGTTAAAGTACCGGTACCACCAACGGCAGTAACAGTGATTGTTCCATTGGCGAGCCCAAAACATGTAATATCGGTTTTTGCTGTTCCCGTAATTTGTATTACAGGTGGTTCAGTGACAGCAAGAATACCTGTTGAAGCAGGTCCGCAGGAGTTTTTATCTGTTACAGTTACGGTGTAAGCCCCTGCTATCAGACCGTTAAATACACCTGTGGTATTGCTCACAGCACCGGGGTTAAGGGTGTATGTCAGCACGCCTGTTCCACCACTGGCTGTAACTGTGACAGACCCATTGCTGCCCCCAAAACAACTTACCCCTGCAGGAATGGCGGTACCTATGGTTATCGCTGCAGGCTCAATAATTTCAATAGCAGCTGTTGAAAAAGGTCCGCAGAAGTTTTCATCAGTCACCGATACAATATAGCTGCCTGCTGATAAACCTGTAAAGTTTCCTGAGGTATTGCTGACAGCGCCAAGGTTCAGTGTGTAGGTCAGAACCCCGGTACCTCCCGTGGCTGTCACAGAGATACTTCCGTTTGCTGTACCGTTGCAGGTCATATCAGTTTTTAAAGTGCCTGTAATCTGAACCGGAGGCGGTTCAGTAATTACTATATTACCTGTATTGAATGGTCCGCAGCCGTAATCATCTCTAACATTCACCGTATATGTACCCGCTGTCAGGCTGCCAAATAACCCTGAAGTATTTGTAATCGAACCGGGATTCAGAGTATAGTAAATAGTGCCCGTTCCACCTGTGGCTGTGACCGTTATGGTTCCCTGGGCTTCACCTGCGCAGTTCACATTGGTACGGTTCACACCTGTTATAACCAGTTGAGGTGGTTGTGTAATTATCAATAAGCCGGTTGTGGCAGGTGCGCAGCCATTGGCATCGGTTACGCTGACTGTATAGGTTCCTGCTCCCAAACCAGAAAAAACGCCGGTGGTATTTGAAATTCCAACAGGATTTAATGTATAGGTGAGAGTACCGGAGCCTCCAGATGCTGTAACTGTAATGGTGCCATTCATATTTCCGAAACAGCCTGTTACATCAGTTTTAGACTCAGAATCGATCACAATCGCTGCAGGATTTAAAATTGTCACCGGGTTATCCATGAAAACCCTGGTACAACCTCTTGAGTCCTTTACAACCACATTATAGTTTCCATAAGCTAAACCTGTAAAGAGGTTAGAGGGGAAATAAGTGGCCCCACCATCAATGGAATAGGACAAGGCACCTGTTCCTCCAAATGCATTTACCTGGATTATCCCGTCGTTTGCATTATGACAGGAAACATGTGCAACATCCACGTCGGGTATTCCAATACTTGGGGGATTAAGAACCTCCACCTGCACAAAAACTGAGTTCCGTATAGGTGTTTTGCTGTCTCGAACCCTGACTGTATATGTTCCAGCACACAGGCCCGAAATTGTTGGACTGGTAGCCCCGGGTATGAGATTAGCTGCCAGGTCATACCACTGATAATCATAAGGTGGTACTCCGCCCGAAACACTCGTTACCTCTGCAGTTCCATCACAAAAGCCATAGCATGTAACCGTGGAGCCAACAGCAGTAACAACAAGCGCTGAGCTGGTTCCCTTAAGAGAGGCAAAAGCCAATGATTCATTAATGGAAAGAATATTTTCCTGCTCCCTGCTTCCGCGAAAGCCTCTGGTAAAAACCCTGTTCCCTTCGGGCACAATATTCATTTTTTGGGTTTGAACTCTCCCTTTTGTGGAAAGTGAAGAGTTCAAGACCCATGAACCTTCCCCTTCAAAAGCAACATCGGAGTTCAATTGTGTTACTGAATAATAAATATTGGTTGGAGAATCGGATTTAAGTACAAGATTACCTTCAAATCTGTTGCTGAGATTCTCGTCAAGAATAAAGCTGCCATAAACTTTCAGCACAGCCCTTTTGCTTCCCTGCAGAACCGGATTTTTTGCCGTATTCCGCCAGTGCAGATTTTTGCACTCTGCCGTACCATTTATTATCACAGTTTCGCCCTGTTGATGAAAAGAATTCTCATCAAAGAAAACATTATCGAGAGCAGTAGGAACCGGGGCCCCTCCGTTTCCACCACTGGTAAAAGACCAGTTGGCTGTATTATTCCATGAACCTGAACCGTTCACCCAATAGCGCACGGAGTTTGCCTCAGCAGAGTAAGTGCTCATCAGCAACAATAGCAGAATTCCTGTAAAAATTCTCATAAAATATGGTTTGAGTATGAAATTTATCTTTCTCATGATAAAAAACATTGATATTATTTACGAAATCGGGGGAAATAGGTTTCAATAACAATGAACCCGCCATTCAAAAACAGGGTTCCGTCAACAGGAATTGTATGCTTGTCAAAGAAGTCTTAATTCACCTGATTTCTAAAGCTCAGATAAAGGTAAGACCATTATTTGGACTAAAAGGTGGCAAGCGGGAAAAAATAATTTTCCGGAAAACGGTTATTTTCATCATAACAAAATCCTTTTTACAAGGAATGATGGAACACCCATGTTGCTGATTTTGTTATCATTGTGTTTGTGTTTTTCTAAACATGGGTGTTTCATCACCATATAATATTAAACCGGATTGGAGGCCTGTATAAAACGACCCGATATATATCTGACCGGGTACCATGCTGCAAGAAATCCTATGAGTAAAACAACAGTAAAAACCCAAATAAAATCATCTGCCTGCATCACTACAGGGTAGGAGTCAATTATAAAAGCCCCGCTACCCGAAAGTTTAACCAGTCCAAAAGTTTGTTGCAGGTAACAAACGAAAGCACCGGTGGCCATCCCAATGACCGCCCCCACAAAGGAAATCATCCATCCCTCGATTAAAAAAATCCTGCGAATCAGTTGATTATCTGCACCCAGGCTGCGAAGTACATCTACATCTTTTTTCTTCTCAATAATCAGCATGGTTAGAGACCCTATGATATTGAAAGATGCAACGAGCAGAATAAAGGATAGAATAAGGAAAATAGCCCATTTCTCTGATTTCATTACCCGGAAAAGCCACTCCTGTTGTTCAAACCTGTCCCGTATTTTGAATCCATCGCCAAACATCCCTGACAGCTCTTTCTTGAGAGAAACAAGATTCACACCGGATGCGGCTTTTATCTCAAGGGCCGTGACTTGCCTGTCATATTCAAGGAGATTCCGGGCAAGCTCAATCGGCACAATCACAAATCTCTGATCAAATTCAGGTTCCACAGCCACAATTCCTGCCGGAAAAACATACTGGCGGTTAAAGGCCTGCTCGGGATTCAGGGTCAACCGGCCTGTCCGCTTCGGAATGAATATATTGATGGGTGTCACAAAATGAAGTCCAATGGCCAGGGTGGATGCAACTGCCTGCCCCACAACTGCAGAAGGGTGTCCCTTGGTAAAAATGCTGAAAGTACCCTCGTAAATCATTGTATCAAGGCCTGTCATCAACTCATAGGATTCATCCACTCCTTTCAGTGTGCCTATGTGCTGCCTGTCGCCGTAAGTAAATAGTGCATTCTCCTCCAGGACTTCAGAAAAGTGCGCAATCCGTTTATCATTCTTCAATGCGTTCAACAGAGTCTCATCCGGAATAAATACCTTTCCCTCAACAAGGTTTATTTTCAGATCGGGATCCACAGCACTGAAAAGGGATTTTATGAGGCTTTCGAAACCATTAAATACCGAAAGTGCAATGACAAGGGCCATGGTTCCTGTGGCTACACCAAAAACTGAAATGCCCGAAATGATGTTAATCACATTGTGTGATTTTTTGGCTACAAGATACCTGCGTGCTATATAGAAAGGGAAATTCATGATTGGGGTAATTACCTGGTTGCTTTAACAATGAGTCCTGTACCTGTGGAATGTGTTTTTATCACATCGGTAAAATTAAGCAGAAAACAAACTGGGTAAACCAGCAGGTAATAAAATGGCAGAAGAACTAGGAACAACCGCGATAAACTGAGAAGTAATGCAGGATACTTCATGGACAATTTCCATGAAATCTTTCCCGGCCAGCCATAGGAATACCTGGTCATAACCTCCGAAAATCCTGCCGAATGAAGCTTACCGGTAATCTCCTCCACACCGTATCCATTTCTTACGTGTTCGCTGATAAATGATTTATCTCCCTCATGATGGGCTTCAGAGCCCCCTTTGTCTGATGGGGTGGAAATAAGCAACATGCCACCCTTTTTCAGTGATTTATAAAAGTTTCTGAATACCAGCTCGTCGTACTCAATATGTTCCATTACATCCACAGACAATACAAGGTCAAAGGATTCCCGCTCGTTCAACTCTTCAAGAAATTGAAGTTCAAAGGAGAGGCGCTCTGAAAGACCTGCCTTCCCAGCAAACACATTACATTCTGTTATCTGATCCTCCTTAACATCCAACCCTTTAACCACAAATTGTCTGTCCATGCGTGCAAGCCTGAAAGCATACTGTCCAAACCCCGATCCGGCATCCAGAATGGTTCTTTTTCCTCGATGATTCCTTTTCCAAATTCTTAATTCTTTACGGATATGCCATGCCCTGAGCAGTAGTAAATCAAGCAGGAAATAAAATAACTTCCTCAGAAAAACACTCCTGTTGAAATAACTGCCAAGAAAGCTCTTAATGGGATCGTATTCCATTGCCTGTCAGTTGCGAAGAAGATTATCGATTTTATCAATGTAATCCAGTGAGTCATCCACAAAAAAATGCAACTCAGGAATAACCCTTATCTGGTGCCTGATTCTTTGCCCCAGCTCATGTCGTATGCTTTTTGCCCTTTCCCGGATAATTCCAAATACTTTCTCCCTCATCTGCGGGGGAAATAAACTCAGGTAAACCTTTGCAATCCCAAGATCGGGCGTTACACGGACAATGGTTACCGTAATCATGGCCCCTTCAAAATCCTCCCTGCCTTGCCTTTGAAAATACTCTCCCAGTTCTTTCTGAAGCAGCCTGCTAACTTTGCTCAGCCTCGTAGATTCCATAATTGCTTTTTATTCATCCGTACAAAATATTTATATTGTTAATTACCAATATATTACCTTCTAGCTTTTAACAGTCATTATCGAACGGATGGAATACCCATATTTTGTTCATTGGTGTTTGTGCTAGCTGTCTTACATGGATGTTTCATTGCTCAAAGATACACATTGCCGGTAAATTGAGGCCATCAATCCTTTCAATTCCCGGAGCAGACAGTTTGTTTTGAGGCAATTTTCTCATTAGGATTTCGTACTTTTGCAGCACTTATCAATTCTTCAGACAACTCAAAAATGGAAATAGTCGTAAGCGGAATAAGGTCAACAGGTAACCTGCATCTGGGAAATTATTTTGGTGCCTTGCAGAATTTTACAAAAATGCAACACGAGAATAAATGTTATTTTTTTATTGCCGATCTGCACTCCCTTACTACCCATCCCACCCCTTTGGACCTGCATGGAAACATCAAACAGGTTCTTGCAGAGTATCTGGGCGCCGGTTTGGACCCTGAAATTGCAACCATTTACCTGCAAAGTGATATTCCGGAAATTTCAGAACTCTATCTCCTGCTGAATATGGTTTCTTATGTGGGTGAATTGGAAAGGACCACCACTTTTAAGGAAAAAGTACGTAAACAACCCGAAAATGTGAATGCGGGACTGCTCACCTATCCCGTTTTAATGGCTGCTGATATTATTATTCACAGGGCAGCCATGGTACCTGTTGGAAAAGATCAGGAGCCTCATCTTGAAATGACAAGAAAAATAGCCAGGCGATTCAATAACATGTACAATGTGGAATATTTCCCAGAGCCTGTTCCTTATAATTTCGGCAAAAAACTGGTGAAAATTCCGGGGCTTGATGGTACGGGAAAGATGGGAAAATCAGAAGGAAACGGCATATACCTGTCAGAAGACCCTGATTCCATAAGGAAAAAGGTAATGCGTGCAGTTTCTGACAGCGGACCCACTGAACCCAACCAGAAAATGTCGGAACCGGTGCAGAACCTGTTTACCATCATGAACTTTGTTTCCACACCCGATACAGTAGAACATTTTAGAACCCTATATAAGAACTGCACCATAAGATATGGGGACATGAAAAAACAACTGGCCGAGGACATCATTTCCTTCCTGGCCCCAATCAGGGAAAGAATTCTTGAAATTTCCGCTGACAATGACTATCTGAAAAAAGTGGTAAAAACAGGCGCCGAAAAATCCCGCGAAAGTGCCTCAAAAACCCTTCGAGAGGTAAGGGAAATTATTGGGTTCAAACCTTTTTAAAATCTCAAAGATATTTCTATTTTAAAAAAGCCGGGGTTTGAACCCGGACTTGCCCCCGCTTCTGCGGAGTATATTTTAAAGAACTGGTTATGCAAGTAACAGCAAAGATAGTGCCATAAAGCCCATTCCGCTAATCAAACCATATATGGAAAAGTGATGTTCTCCATATTCCCTGGCCGCAGGCAACAATTCATCCAGAGAAATAAAAATCATGATGCCGGCAGTGGCTGCAAATACAATTCCAAAAAGCAGACTGTTCATAAAAGGCATAAGGATGAGCCATCCTATGAGCGCTCCCACAGGTTCTGCAATTCCTGAGGTAAAGGAATAGAAAAAAGCCTTTTTCCTGCTCCCCGTCGCATAATAAATAGGCACTGAAACGGCAATACCCTCAGGAATATTATGAATGGCAATGGCAATGGCAATTGGAATTCCCAGGGATAAATCTGTAAGGGCTGCCATAAAGGTGGCGAGTCCTTCCGGAAAATTATGGATACCTATTGCTATTGCTGAGAATACACCAACCCGCATGAGTTTTCTCTTTTTCCGTGCTTCGTCAGAAACATCCTCTACCTTCCTTATCTCGTGGGGGTTTTTAGATGTAGGTACAAGCCGGTCGATGATACCAATAAAGAAAATACCAGTGAAAAATGCCAATACAGTAAGCCAGTAACCCGGTTTGTCCCCCAGTTCCTCTGTCAGAACTGATCTGGCCTTGAAAAAAATTTCGACCAAAGAAACGTATATCATCACTCCGGCCGAAAAACCAAGTGAAACAGCCAGAAACCTTGTATTGGTTGTACGAGTAAAAAAAGCCAGGGCACTGCCAATGCCCGTAGATAAACCGGCAAAGAGTGTCAACCCCAGGGCAATCAGCACATTCGATTCAAACATCCCTTTTAGTAAGAAATAATTTCAATTTTACCAATTTAGTAACATCCGCTGAGAATATACCTTGCCTGCATAACGAACAACAAACACATAATATCCGCCGGTGAGTCTTGCCGGCAATTGCACAAAGTTTTCAGTATCCTTTCTGACAATATCTGTGAATAATTTCTGCCCGCTTACACTGTAAACTTCGACATTTATCAATCCGCCCTCACCTGGCAGTTCAAACCAAACCATCCCCTGAGAAGGATTAGGATAAATATTCAATTCTTCAGGTCTCTCTGAATTTACGGGATTAATTCCTGTAAATATTTCATTTGTAATATTATTGGAGGCTGATTTGTAAGGAGTTTCGTTAATCCAGGCAACTACGTAACAATTGTAAGCACCGTCCACAGGCAATTGGATAACATCGCTGTTTAAACCTGCAATCGGGCTGAGATAGGATTTTATCCGTTGTTTATTTATTATTACCTGGACAGAATCGTATAATGCCCGCATATTTACCTGCAGGTTCACATTTGTGGTGGTTGTCTGCCTTGAGAATTCGGTAATGAAGGGAACCCTTTTAATTTCGGGAATAGTCACACTCCAGATTCCTCGGCCATGAGTTGCAGCCACAACCTGGTCATCCACAACTTTCAGCTCCCATACCGAGGTGGCTGGCAATCCGTTGTTGGCAAGTGCCCATGTAGCTCCGTTATTAAGTGACTCAACTATCCCAATTTCGGTGCCTGCCCACAATACATTCGGATCATGCGGCATCATAAGAAGGGAGTAAACAGCCACATCGGGGAAGCCATTTGAACTGGTTGTGCCCGTTCCAAAACCTGAAATATCCTCCCAGGTCTGGCCCAGGTTGGTGGTGCGCAGTATTTTAGGTGCTTTGGCAAAGGAAAACAAAACATAAGCCGTAGAATCTTCAGTTGAATGGGTTGCCAATCCGGAAATACGTCCCAGAGGCACTTCTGTATAATTGGCAGCAGGATTGAAGGTATGACCTCCATCCTTTGACACATAGATTCTCCCATTGGATCGCATAGCTCCACCGGCCCAAACAATGTTATAATTGGCTGTGGAAATTTTTACATTGCTGTAGCTCCCGAATGCCCAGTTTTCAGATATTGGTTTGGAAAACCAGGATTCGCCAAAATTGTAGGACTTCCACAAACCCGTTGACCCAACCGCATATAATACATCGGGGTTACTCTTGGAATTGGCCAGCCGTGAAATAAACGGCGCTCTTTCCTGGCCAACATCCAGCAGACCGGTTCTTGCATTCACCCAGCTTGCCCCTCCATTGGTTGTTCTTCTGAATCCGTTGTACTGTGATCCCCCTATGATTCTCTGGGCATTTCTGTAATGCCAGACCACTTCGAACCCGTCCCCTCCAATGGCCGGTATATAGTTGGTTATTTTTGACGCCGACTCCCCCTGGGGTGAATACCATGTGCCATTATCCTGTGATCCCCCTATATAGCAGTTCACACCGGGAGCTTTATCTGCACCATAAAACTGCGTGGTGTTAAAGCTTTGGCCGGTAAAAATAAAATCATTATTGGCCATACCCGGCTGGGTGGAAGTTTTTGAAATAAAAACACCTCCATCGTTGGCAACCAGCAACTTGTAGGTTTTTAAAGCCGGATTGACAGGAATCATCACAAGATTATGCTGATCGGGATGCATGTTGAATTCTCCCAACCCATAGTTATTTTTACCGGGATTGGAAAATTGATTGTACGCATCAGATATGACAGACCAGTCAGCAAACCTAACAGTAAGTGAACCCCATTTTATCCTTATCGCCGACTCCGGCAGGTTATCCGGCTCAAATGTCCGGTTATCCGGCAATACCGGCCAGAAAAAATACATCTGGTTATGCGTATGTCCTCCGTTTACGGCAATATTTGAATTTGCAGTAGCGGAATATGGAATGGCATGAATAAAAATATATTCCCTGGCTTTGGAATCGATGGTCGGGTGTCGTGGTTCCAAATCCCATTTCCCGTCCCTTTCCTGGTCACGGAAAGAAACCATGAGTTGCCGGTTATTCGCAATATCCCATACTTCAAAGGGCACATCGGCGTAATTCTGATACTGATTTGCAGGAACCCCTGCACCCCCATCTCCATTGGTACCGGCTGTTGGAGGCACTGTAAACCTGTGAGCCTTTTGTGTCTTGCCCGGGCCAAATCTTACTTCCACAGAAACAAAGTCTGCTGCGGCTGCATTACCCTTGGCAAGTCTGCCACCATAAAAGTCACCGCCAAAATTAATCAGATTGATAAAAGAACCTGTATTCTCTTCATCCAATCCGATGAAATTTGGAGGATTGGTTGTAGATTCACTTCTCATGGAAGCTCTGAAAATATTAACCCCGGCAACGTAAACCTTTTTATCGTCATACAGATCAACGGCTATAGTATTGTCAAACCATCCCTGTCCGCCAAGAAAATCATAGGTGGTAGCCCCGGCAGGTGCTCTAACGAGACTCCATGTAGCGCCTGCATCATCCGATATATAAAGGTCGGAACCTACTCCGGAAAGGGTACCCTCACAGGAAGCGAATAACCTGTTGGGATTGGTTGGCGCAACAGCTATTTCAACCCTGCCATTGGGAGACATCCCCGTGGAGGAATTTTGCCAGGTTTCTCCGGCGTCAGTGGATTTTAGAACGCCCTGGCCGTAAACTGCTGCGTATTGAACCGTAAAGTTATTTGGATGATAAACCAGTTGCTGTACCCTTCGTGGACGAGGGGAATTGTATACTTTTCTCCAATTGAGCCCGCCATCATCAGACTTATAAATTCCGGAGGCAAATTCGTTAAGACTCCCTGTGTTTGTGCATGCCAGCAGGATATTCTCATTGCCAGGATCAATAATAATGCGGTTTACATTCTGAAAATCATCCGTTCCGGCAGTGGATGCCAGTTGAGTCCATGTATTGCCCTTGTTGGTACTCTTGAATATCCCGTCGCCGTCAATCATTCCTATGGCAAAAAAACCTTCCCCGGTTCCGGCATAAATCACATTGGAATTGGATGGTGCCATAGCCAGCCAGGAAATAGCCAGGTTTGGAAAATCAGGTGTGAGTTTTGTCCAGGTCCCTCCTTCGTTGGTTGTTTTCCATATTCCCCCGCCCACAGAACCTGCAAACCAGGTTCTGGAGGTAGGATCATCGGGGTCAACAATAAGCCCCCTTGTCCTTCCCGGAACATTGGCTGGTCCTCTTTCCACCCAGGGAAGAATATTTTTACTGCCCTTGAGCATTGCCTGCTGCTGCATTTTTTCCAGTTCAACCAGCCGGTAACCCGACTTATAGCCCATAAATTCCTCCGCGTCGCGGGTACGTATGTCTCTGTGAAACTCCACATATTTATTGGGCTCGTCAAATTTCTTTGTGTAACCGGCTTTTCTCCTTTCTTCCTTGGCCTTAATATCGGAAAGATAGGATTCATAAATGCTTGAGTTACCGGGGTATCTTCTGCCGGTAAAATTTTCGCGGATTAAATAGCCAACAGTAAGTAAAATAGCTGCTAATGGGAGTAAAAGTTTTTTCATGTGGTTCAAGTCAGGCTGTTATTGATTCAGCAGGAGAAATGGTTTAAAATTTTTCGGTTGAACCAAGGGTTGTTTTTTTATTGGTAACAAGATCATACAGGTAAGTGTTCGAGATTATCTCAGCATCAGGCATAATAATCCCTTGTATATAGGATACCCTTATAGTATGTGCATTGTGCCATACTATTTCACCGCGCGCCACAGTTTCCCTGAAAAGGATTTCTCCGCTTCCTGCATCCATTACAAAAAATTTCACTGTGTAATGCGAAACCAGAGGGTCGGGCTGTAAAGAGGATTTACACAACAGAAACCGGCCATCTTCACTGAATTCAACGGTGAATTTATCCCCCAGTTCGTTTTTTGCCAAAAGGTGAAAAGAACCCGCGGTTGGTAAATCCTGCCTTGGTGTTTTGTTGCCTGATTTACAGGCTGAGAGCAAGGCAAGAAGCAGTAAAATGAATATTCCTGAACGCATTTCGGTGTTTGTTTATTTATATAAAACCTGCAATTTAATAAAGATTGTACAAATTGCGGTCCTGAATTTTCAACAGGGACAGTATTCCGGAAATATTATTTGCTAGGGGTATTCCCAACTTCTTTAATCTGGCTTCTGACTGATGACCACCTGCCACAAGAAGACAATGGATACCTGCCGCCATAGCGACTTCTGCATCATGCAGGGTGTCTCCAATCAAAAGGGTTTCATAACCATACAGGTTATTCCTTCGGATAAGCTCGTGAGCAACATGATCTTTACCGTGCGCGTAATGATCCTGTATACCCCTGATTTCAACGAAAAAACTCCCCATGCCAAGTGACTTTACAGAAGCGGCCAAAGCTTCCTGCTCCATAGCCGACAAAATAAACTGCTGGTAACCCTTTTCCCTGAAAGTTTTAAGCACCTCCACGCATCCCTTGTGTAACCGAGCCCCAGGGAGATTCCTTCTGTACTCTTCAATAAATTCCATGGCCGGAATTTCAAAGGGCTCGCTGGCAAAGTCAAACCCCAGCGCAATGTAATAATCCCTTACAGGAAAGGAAAAGACTTCCTTGTATTTTACAATATCGAGCAGTGGGAGATTTCTTCTCCCAAGCAATGAATTCATGGACTGAATACAAATGTCCACATCATTGAGCAGGGTACCGTTCCAGTCCCATATAATATTTTTGATTTTCCCGAAATTCATTTTTCAAATCTAATAAAACCCTGTTTTTTTGGAAAACCTCAATTATTCATTGTCAAAACTTCCCCCGGCATTTCATAACTGCTTTATAAATGACCTTCAAATAAAAGACTTGCAAATCCAGTTTGATTTATGTTAAATTTGTGTTAACTAAAACAAATCCTTTGGATCAATTGAAAATAAAAACAATTCTTGCAGGATTTCTTTTTCTTTGCTTTACATTCTCCCACCTCCTGGCCACATCCTTTGATTCTCCCACCCTTCCGGTTTTTGTTCTGGAGAAGCCCTTTTCCGGGACAATTTATAACTATTCAGGAGACCAGCAGACCCAAAACATTGGGCTGCGCACTGCAAAACCCATCCGCGTAAGGGTAACAACAAGAATTGGAGTACCTGTAAAATCCTTCCCTGTTTTCTTTGATGTACTCTCCACCCCAAAAAAGGGAGAAAACTTCAGGCTTTCCGACAAGGTGGTTTATACTGATTCACAAGGAATTGCCGAGGTTTGGCCCACACTGGGCTCCGCTGTGGGAGAGTACCAGGTTACAGCAAGGATTGTCAGTGAAACAGCAGATGATTTTCTTGTTTATAAAATTTACGGAAGAAAAACCAACTGGGTCCTTATGCTAGTCATTGGACTGGTGGGCGGACTGGCCATGTTTCTTTATGGTATGGAGGTAATGAGTCACGGCCTGCTACGCTCAGCCGGAGACCGCCTCAGGAACCTCCTCGGCATTACCAACAATAACCGTTTGGTGGCCACCGGAATGGGGGCATTTGTTACCATGGTGATTCAAAGCAGCAGTGCTACCACTGTGATGCTTGTGAGTTTTGTGAACTCCAAGCTCATGAAATTCAAACAAACCATTCCCATCATGCTTGGTGCTGCAATTGGGACAACCATCACCGCCCAGTTGATTGCCTTTAAACTGACAGATTATTCACTCCTTCTGCTCGCAATTGGCTTCTTTATGATCACTTTCGCCAAAAAAGCTCAATACCAGCACATTGGAGAAACACTTCTGGGATTCGGACTGCTGTTCTTCGGTATGTACATCATGTCGGAAGCCATGTACCCTCTCCGCTCTTACGAACCCTTTATTCAACTCCTGTTGCAACTCCGAAACCCGTTTCTGGGTATCCTTGTGGGTACAATTTTCACTGCACTTATTCAAAGCAGCAGTGCCTTTGTGGGAATTATGATCATTCTGGGATCTCAGGGACTTCTAAGCCTGGAAGCCTCAATTCCTCTTCTCTTCGGTTCAAATATAGGTACCGCAATGACTGCCCTTTTGGCCAGCATTAAAACCGACAGAGAAGCCCGGAAAGTTGCTATTGCTCTTACCCTCTTCAAATTTACCGGAGTGATGATTTTCGTCTGGTGGATATACCCTTTCAGCCAGTTTATTGAGATGGTTTCCCCAAAGGCTGGATTTGCCAACGGTTCCATTGCTCAAATGGCTGAAGTACTGCCCCGTCAAATTGCCAATGCACACACAATCTACAATATTTTTGCTGCCCTGCTATTCCTGCCATTCACAGGTGTGTTCGCAAAATTTATAACCCGGCTTATTCCTGAGATCAAGGAAAAAGAAACCAAACCATTCCAGACCAAGTACCTGGACGAAAACTTTTTGAAAACCCCTTCACTGGCACTCAGTCTTGCCAAGCTGGAAACAATCCGCATGGCATTGCTGGTGAGAAGTATGGCAAATGATATTCTGCCCGTCTTCGTGGATAAAAAGAAAGAATCACTGGATTCCATTATGCGAATGGAAAAAACCGTCAACTTCCTCAGAGACAACATTAATTCCTATCTTTTAAAAGTCACCCGGGAAAATGTGCGAGAGGAGAGAATCAGTGAGGCTTTCCAGATTTTTTACACCATCAAGGAGCTGGAACAGATCGCCGATGTGGTTTCCGGTACACTCACCGAAAAGGCACGCTCCTGGATTGGTTCTGAATATGAATTCTCCGATGAGGGGAAAAAAGACATTGGTGCTTACCATGAAAAAATTATGAAACAAATTGGCCGCGCCATTGTTGTATTCAGGGATGTAAACCTGGAAAAGGCAAAAGAAATGAAGGCCAAATACAAGGAGTACCGGTCCATTTCCTTTGAACTGGAAAAACAACATTTCGAAAGGCTAAAAAACTCTGTGGGAAAAACGGTGCAAAGTTCCAATACCCATCTTGAACTACTGGCCATGTTCCGGATCATTACGGGGCACTGCACAAACATTGCCAGGATTCTCATCGAGGGGTCTGAAAAGAAAAGTCCAACCAACAGCATTATTGAATAAACACAGAAATGATTTTAGTTACAGGCGGTACAGGCATGCTGGGAGCACATTTGCTCCAGGAACTGGTTTTACAGGGGAAGAAATTAAAAGCCATCAAAAGAAGCAGTAGTAGTACATCCTTTACCGAGAAGATCTTTCAATGGTACAACAATCGGGGAGCAGACCTTTTCAAACAAATTGAATGGGTGGAAGGAGACATAAGTGATCTCAACTCCCTCGAGCAGGCCCTGGACGGAGTCACTCATGTTTACCATGCAGCTGCCATGGTTTCATTTTCTCCGCGAGATCATGCCCTGATGGTACGCAGCAACATAGCCGGTACAGCCAACCTTGTTAATGCCTGCCTGGAGAAAAAAATTGAAAAACTCGTTCATGTAAGTTCCGTGGCAGCCCTTGGCGGCAGCGAAAACGGCGAACCTGTTACCGAAGAAAGCAAATGGGAGCCATCAAGAAAAACACATGGTTATGCCCTGAGCAAGTTTCATTCGGAACTGGAGGTTTGGAGAGGTATTTCAGAAGGCATGAATGCAGTAATAGTGAACCCTTCGGTCATCATAGGC
Source organism: Bacteroidota bacterium (assembly GCA_037446695.1). GTDB lineage: Bacteria > Bacteroidota > Bacteroidia > Bacteroidales > PUMT01 > JBBIHY01. The sequence continues at coordinate 52,125 of JBBIHY010000001.1, read as the reverse complement.
CCCGGTAACTGGAAGCAGGGCAGCTCCTCCATGATCAGGCTGGTGAAAAAAGGGTTAAAGTTTTACACAAAAGGAACCACCGGGTTTGTGGATGTGAGGGATGTGGCACGCTGCATGATTTCACTGATGGAAAGTCCGGTGAGCGGCGAACGCTTTATCCTGAATGCGGAAAATTTACCCTACCGCAAGGTATTTACCATGATTGCCAACGGGTTGGGTGTTGCACCTCCCAAATGGCATGCCTCCCGTGCATTGCTTGAAATAGCATGGCGGCTGGCCTGGCTGTTTGGAAAAATCACCCTCACAAAACCCGCCCTCACAAAATACACTGCACGTTCAGGCAGAAATATCACCAACTATTCCAACGAAAAAATACGTAAAACCATTGGTTATGAGTTTATCCCAATAGATCAATCCATCAGGGAGGTCTGCAGGATTTTTCAAGTGGACAATCAATAGTCCATTTAGCACAGGAAAATTTAAAGGGAAAAAAGAAGAAGTTGTTATTTGACTTGTGGAACCCGGGGTTTTCATGGCGAACTCTACGGTAAAAATATTGAAACCCACAGAACGCAGAATTGTCAACAAAGACCCTCATTTAAAATTAAGCAGAAAAGTATACTGGAAGTAGTCGCTCTGAACAGCTTTGAAGATTCCTGCTTGCGCAGGAATGACAATATTTGAAAAACTCTATGACTTCATGAACTTTAGACTCCATGTACTTTAGGCGCACTAAGTACTTGTAACTTCCAGATCCCGTCTTATCCCTCGCTAAATCCATCACACAACGGGACGCTCAAAAAAGCTGCAACTTCATTCCGAAATATTGTTTTTGGAGCTTTATAAACTTTTTAACTTTACGATCTTTATAAACTAAAGATTTCATTTGGTGCATAATAAATTAGGTAGTAAGTTTGTTTTCAAAGAAATATAATTCAGAATGCGCTTTCAAACATTGCTAATTGGACTGATCCTTATCCTGCTGTCCACCTCCTGCATACAACACAAACACTTGCTGTACCTGCAGGGTGAGGCAGATGCCGGAAAAACACATGAGATTCAGGCCCCGGTATATAAAATTCAACCCGGTGATGTACTGCATGTAAAAATTCTCACCATTGACAGGGCTTTGCAGGAAATTGTGGAAAAACAAGCCACACAATTTGAAAGGGTTGTTCTTAATGAACCCAGTCTTTACCTGAGCGGATATGTCGTTAACGATTCAGGATACATTTCCCTGCCGCTCTTTGGGAGCCTTGAAGTAGCCGGTCAAACCATATCCCAGATCAATAGCAATATTCAGGCAGAAGTGGACAAATTCTACCGTGATGCCAGCGTGGATGTGAAACTTATTTCCTACAAGATTACCATTCTGGGAGAAGTCGCCCGTCCAGGAACTTTTTATGTATACCAGGACAAACTGAATGTATTTGAAGCAATCAGCAGGGCAGGTAATCTCACCGACGTGGCAAAGAGGGAGGTATTACTGGTAAGACAAAATCCTGCAGGAACAAAAACCATACGCGTTGACCTGGCTGACAGCAAAATTCTCTCTTCTGAAGGGTTTTACCTGCTACCCAACGACATAATCATTGCGGAACCGGGACATGGCAAGGCATTTCGTATGAACGTACCCATATTTACAGTTACCTTTTCAGCTCTCAGTGCACTCCTATTAATCATCAATTATTTCAGTAATTTTTAATTTTAATGAGTAACCGGCAAGAGGATTTTTTCAAAGAAGAAACTATAGATTTTAAAAAATACCTTTTTCTCATCCTCAGAAACTGGTACTGGTTTGCCATTTCCATCTTTTTTGGCTTATTTGTGGCCTATTATGTGAACCGTTTTTCTGAACCTATATACAGGGTTAGTGCTTCGGTCATTGTACGTAATGACCAGCGTGCAGGAGGCCTGACAGGTGCTGAACAGTTGTTAGAAGGTATGGAAATATTTAGGAGTACTAAATCCATTGAGAATGAAATAGATATACTCAAATCATATGAGCTTGCAAGAAGAGCTTTATCAGAGCTAAAGGATTTTGATATTACTTATGAGGCTGTTGGCAGGTTCAAGAATGCCAAAATGTATAACCGTGCTGAAATTGTTGTTATACCCACAAAAGAATTTAATCAGCTTAAGAATTACCCTATCCACATTACCCTGCTTTCAAATGACAAATACCGCCTGTTAATAAACGACAGGAAAGGTGTTGATAAAACACTGAGATTTGGAGAGGTTTTTACCAATAGTGATTTTTCGTTTCTTGTGGAACTTAGAGAAGTCGATTGGCACAATATTCCTAACGAGGAATTTGCTTTTGAAAATTACACTGTCACATTTAATGATTTAAACCGAATTGTAAATCAATACAGGTCAAAACTTAATATAACCGTAAACAATGAGCGAAGGGGATCGGTATTGTTTCTTTCAACCCAAGGGTTTAATTCCAGGCAGGAAGCTGATTTCCTCAACAAGCTGGTGGATGTATATATCCGCTCGGGGCTGGAGGAAAAAAACCAGATTGCCACCCAGGCTTTGGAATTCATCGATGAGCAATTGCTTCATATTTCCGACTCGTTACGTAAATCGGAGAATGCATTACAGGCATTCCGCTCCCGATACCAGATCATGGACCTCAGCCGCGAGGGACAGGCCGTTTTTACCAAAATTGAACGATTGCAACAGGAAAAAGTTTCACTCGATATCCAGGCAAAGTATTTCGATTACCTGTTCACCTACCTGAAAGATAAAACCCAGGAGAACACCCTGGTCGCCCCTTCGCTGATGGGAATCCCTGATCCCCTGCTTAACTCTCTGGTGGGCCAAATGAATACCCTTTTCTTCGAAAAGAAAATGCTTTCCTACGGTGCAAGGGATAACAGCCCGGCCATTCTGCAAATCAACCAGAGAATTGAATCTGTATCAGAAGCTTTGCTGGAAAATGTCACCAATCTCATCAGGGTAAATCAAATCTCCGTGAATGATAACAACCGCCTGCTCCGGCTGGCTGAAAACGAATTGATGAAACTGCCGGTGACTGAGAGGGAGTTTATCAACATTGAGCGTAAATTTATCCTCAACAATAATTTATACACCTACCTGTTGGAAAAGAGGGCTGAAGTTGGTATTGCGCGTGCCTCCAACATCGCCGACAACAAAGTACTGGACTATGCACGCTATGAGAATGCGGTTACAGTTTCTCCAAAACGTTCCCGCAATTACATGCTGTCCATTGTTTTTGGTATTGGTCTGCCACTGATCATCATATTTCTTCTCGACTTCTTCAATAACAAGATCCGGGAGAAAAAAGACATTGAAAATAAAACCAATGTGCCCATACTGGCTACCATTGGTCACAACAACATTGATTGCGAATACCCTGTTTTTGAAAAACCCCGCTCCTCCATAGCAGAATCCTTCAGGGCCCTGCGAACCAATCTGCAGTATGTGCTTCGGGAGGAAAAATCAAAAGTGATTTCCATCACTTCCACCCTCAGTGGTGAAGGAAAAACCTTCACGGCCATCAACCTGGCAATTATCATTGCCATAAGCGGTAAAAAAACCCTGCTGGTGGGACTGGACCTGCGTAAACCAAAAATCAATAAAGTATTTAAACTGCAAAAAGAAAACGGTTTGAGTACTTTTCTTATTGGGGCACACGGATTGGAAGAAATCATCAACCCCACTTTTGTGGATAACCTTTCGGTGGTTACCTCAGGCCCCATTCCTCCCAATCCGGCTGAGCTCATACAGAGTGAAAAAATGGAGGAGTTCATAAGCGAAATGAAGAAAAAGTTCGACTACATAGTTTTTGACACCCCTCCCATGGCCATTGTAACCGATGCCATGATACTGAATAAATTCTGCAGCCTTACCATTTTTGTTATCCGCCAGAACTTTTCCACACGCAACGTGGTGGAACTTATCAACGAACTCTACACACGCCACAACTTAAAAAACCTGTCCATTGTGGTGAACGATATAAAAACGCCATCCTATTATGGTTACGACTACGGCTATAAGTACGGCTATGGTTACGGCTATGGTTACGGCTACTCAGATGGCGACGGCTACTACTCCGACGAACCCGAAAACAGGGGCTTCTTTTACCGGCTCAGAAATCTCTTTGGTTAGTTCCTAATTTAAACTTCTTACCGCCAAGGGCACTAAGTAAACACTATGTTACACAAAGGGTATAAAAAAACTTTGTGCACCTTCGTGATATTCCTTCGTGCGCTTTGTGGTTATATGCATTTTAAGATCTACTCATTGATCATACTTTCAAATAATTGCAGATATTCTTCGGCAATCTTTTCCCAGTTGTAATGACTTTCAATCATCCGGATGTTTTCATTTAAGGATTTTTGCGATTCTAAAAAAATCTCTTCCTTTTTTAAAATCATCTCACTGATTTCCTCCGATGACTGAAAAAACCATCCATCATCTCCCAAAACAAATCGATTAAATCCATTATCATGCGCTGCAATCAAACAACCATGCGCCATGGCTTCCAGTAGCGAAGGATTGGTGCCGCCCACTGAATGCCCGTGAAAATAAAGTATGGATTTCTCCCTTAATTCCCTGAGTCTCTCCCTCTCAAAAACCCCCCCCATAAACACGACCTGCAATTCCCGTCCATATTTCTTCAGAAGCTTCCTGCCATATCTTGTATTCACATCCCCCACTACCAGCATCTTCTCTCTGGCTCCCGACTGCAGATACCCCTCCAGGATCATTTCCACATGGTTCTCCGGCTCCAGCCTGGCAATGATCAGGTAATGTTCCTTTGTCCTGTTTTCAACCGGGCGAAGCTCTGCCCCATAAGAAATAACATGCACATTCACATTGTATTCCCTTTGGTAATACTCCTTCAAAGCCGGATGATCCACCACCAAATGAGGAAAACAAAAAGCAGTATGCTGTTCCATTCTTTTCAACAGTCCCCTGAAAAACCAATTCCACTTGCTCCGCTGCCACTCCATCCCGTCCATGTGTATGAGGGTTCTCGAGATCTGCTTTTTAAAAAACCAACCGACCAGAAAAGCCGAGCCATACCCGCACAACAAAACCACCGCATCTTTTTGCCTGTATGCCCTCCTCATGCAATGAAGATCATACAAAAGGGTGCCAAATACACCCAGAAATTTTTCATAATTTTTTACCCGGATAATCTTTACCCCATTGAAATCGTCTTCCCTAAAAATATGCTCGTGGGGATTGAACACACTCACTTTCATCCCATTCTGCACCAGCAGAACAGAAAGCTTCTCTGCAAACTGCTCAAATCCCCCGTAGCGGTTTGGAATACCCCTTGTACCAACAATAAATACTTTCAAAATTCTTATTTTACCGTAAAGCTAATGCGAATTCATCAAAAAAATGGCCTTCCGTTTCAACTCCTGGCAGGTGCCTACGTAAAAACCTGATGTTTTAATTCCTCTTCACCATAATATAAATAAAATGTCATTCCTGCGTCCCGATGCAACGGGAGCAGGAATCTTTTCAGGTAATTATGCCGTAAACACTAAATATCAATTAATTACAAATTAATATTCCCGTCATAAATCAGAAAAGTACAAACTATAAAAAGTAAACCTCTTTTGCTAACTTTGACCCTGTACCTTTCCCGTTGGACACAATAAGATATTGTGACTGACCGGGCGAAGCTGTGGAATGGCTCAGTGCGAAGGGCGCAGACTACAGAAAGGAATAATTCTCCTAAATTTAACCCAAATTATATATGTTTAACGAAAAATACAATACCGTTCTGGTCACTGGAGCCGACGGCTTTATTGGCTCTCACCTCGTTGAACTTTTACTGGCAAAAGGATACAAAGTAAGGGCACTGGCACAATACAATTCCTTTAATTATTGGGGTTGGCTGGAAGATGTAAAGCATACCCCTGCATTGGAAATCGTGATGGGAGATATCCGGGATCCATTTTTCACGGAAGGGTTGACAAAAAATATAGACCTTGTCTTTCACCTGGCTGCCCTGATTGCCATTCCTTACTCCTACGTGGCTCCGCAATCTTATGTAGAAACAAATATCAACGGCACACTGAATATTTGTAATGCCTCCCTGAAAAACAAGGTTAAAAGGGTTTTGGTTACCTCAACCTCTGAGGTGTATGGCACCGCTCAATATGTTCCAATCGATGAAAAACATCCCTGGCAACCGCAGTCGCCCTATAGTGCAAGCAAGATTGGTGCCGATGCCATGGCCCTGAGTTTTTACAATTCCTTTGATCTGCCTTTGACCATTGTAAGGCCATTTAACACATACGGACCCAGGCAATCAACAAGAGCGATCATTCCCACAATTATCACCCAGATTGCTTCAGGAATTAAGGAAATAAAACTTGGAGATACAAAGCCAACAAGAGATTTCAATTACGTGAAAGACACCTGTAGTGGATTTCTCCAAATTATGGCTTCTGACAAAACCATCGGTAAAGAGGTTAATATCTCCTCCAATTCTGAAGTTTCCGTGCTGGATATTTTTACACTCATCAGGGAGATCATGAAGAGTGAATGTAAAATTGTTGCTGACGAGCAACGTTTGCGGCCTGAAAAATCTGAAGTATTTCGTTTATGGGGTGATAATAAATTGATTCATCAATTAACGGGATGGAAACCCGAATTTGATTTAAAAAAGGGGTTGGAGAAAACAATTGATTGGTATCGTGAGCCGGAGAATTTGAAAAAGTTCAAGACCAATTTGTATAATCTCTAGCCATCAATGTTTATCAGTTTAACTGTTTATTTCTTTGGTAGATGCATAGGTTTGCATTTGAGAAGTTGGATGTATGGCAGGATGCGAAAGAACTTACTGTAACCGTTTACAGGATTACAAGAGATTATCCTGACAACGAGAAATTCGGACTTACAAATCAGATGAGAAGAGCGGCGATCTCTGTCAGTTCAAACATTGCTGAAGGCGCATCCAGGACCTCCGGAAAAGATCAAGCGCATTTTTATCAAATCTCATACAGCAGCCTGATGGAATTGCTAAACCAATTTATCATCTCAGTTGAATTGGGTTATATCAACGAATTACAGGTTACCCATAATATCAGGCCACTCATTGAAAAAATTTCGAATAAAATCAACGCACTCAGAAAGGCCCGATTAAACAATTAAACAACTCAACGACTAAACGATTCAACGACTCAACGACTAAACGATTCAACGACTAAACGATTCAACGACTAAACAATAAGTGGAAAATACCTACAAAGAAATAGTCCAATACATAAGGGAATTATACAATACTCCAACAGGTATTATTCCACTTCACGCCCCGGTATTCAATGGTAATGAAAAAAAATACCTTGAAGAATGCATTGATTCTACTTATATAAGCAGTGTGGGACGCTTTGTGGATCAATTTGAGGAAGAAATGGCACGATACACGGGCGCTAAAAAAGCAGTTGCCTGTGTAAACGGAACCAACGCCCTGCACATTGCCCTCATGCTGGTTGGAGTAGGAAGAGACACGGAAGTCATTACACAACCCCTGACCTTCGTAGCTACTGCAAATGCCATCGCATACTGTGGCGCCCATCCCGTTTTCCTGGATGTAGACAAGGACACCATGGGAATCTCCCCCTCCGCCCTCAGATCATGGCTAAACGACTCAACGACTCAACGACTCAACGACTCAACAATTCAACTGGTAAACAAGGCAACCGGTCGCCGCATCTCTGCCTGCCTCCCCATGCACACTTTCGGACATCCCTGCAGAATTGATGAGATCACTAAGATTTGTAATGAATTTGACATCCCCGTGGTGGAAGATGCAGCCGAAAGCCTGGGCAGTTTTTACAAGAAACAGCATACAGGCACCTTCGGGGAAATTGGTGTGCTGAGTTTTAACGGCAACAAGGTATTGACTACCGGAGGTGGAGGAATGCTTTTATTCAAAGACGAAAACCTTGCGAAGAAAGCAAAGCACCTTACCACCCAGGCAAAAGTGCCCCACCCCTGGGAATTCTACCACGACGAAATTGGCTATAACTACCGCATGCCCAACATCAATGCCGCCCTTGGCCTGGCCCAATTGGAACAATTACCAGGGTTCCTGGAGTCAAAACGCCACATTGCTCATGCCTACCAGCAATTCTTTCAACAACTAAACGATTCAACAATTAAACAATTCAACGATTCAACAACAGAATTCAACATTCCCTTCTTCCCTGAGCCTCCCCACGCTTCTTCCAACTATTGGCTCAACTGCATTTTACTCCCCGGGAAAAAAGAAAGGGACGAATTCCTGGCATATACGAACAAGAATGGTATCATGACCCGGCCGGCATGGACACTCATGAATCAACTGAAACTGTTTAAAGGTGCAACTTCCGGCGAATTAAAAAATGCGGAAGAAATTTCTGACAGACTTGTGAATTTGCCGAGTAGCGTAAAAAACGATCATTTAAAATGAAAAACGAAATAATACTTGTAGGTGGAGGTGGTCATTGTCATTCAGTTATTGATGTGATTCAAAAAGAAGGAAAATATTCTATAGCCGGAATTATTGACCTGAAAGAAAACATCGGTAAAAAGATTATGGGTTATCCTGTTATTGGAGAAGACTCTGATCTTCCTTCGATTAGTCAACAGTATAAGAATTTTCATATTTCTCTGGGATTTATTAAAGACCCAATGAAAAGAATTCAGCTTTTCAGATTACTGGAAAATTATAATGTTGAATTTCCTATTATTGTTTCCCCTACTGCATATGTTTCAAAACACGCTTTAATTGGGAAAGCGACAATTATTATGCATTTTGCCCAGATAAATGCAAATTCAATTATCGGGGAAAACTGCATTGTCAACTCTAAAGCTCTGATAGAACATGACACCAATATTGGAAACAATTGTCACGTATCCACAGGGGCAATAATTAACGGACATGTTAAAATCGGTTCAGAAAGTTTTGTTGGAAGTGGTGCCATTGTTGTCAATGGTGTGCATGTTCCTCAAAAGTCTTTTGTTAAATCAGCAACTCTTTATAAATAAATTTTGAAACAAAAAGTATATATTATTGCTGAAGCAGGGGTCAATCACGACGGGCTTCTGGATAATGCTCTCAAATTAATAGAGATTGCGTCCGAAGCAGGAGCTGATGCAGTGAAATTCCAAACATTTAAAGCGAAAAACCTGGTTTCTGAGTTTGCTTCAAAAGCTGATTACCAAATAAAAAACACCCGATCCTCAGAATCTCAATATGAGATGCTCAAAAAATATGAGCTTAGTCTGTCCTTTCATGAACAATTGATAAAACATTGCAAAAAGTATGATGTTGAATTTCTCTCCAGCCCATTTGATGAGGAAAGCGCCAGACTTTTATTCGAACTCGGATTGCGGAAATTCAAAATACCTTCCGGTGAAATAACCAACCTGCCTTATTTGAAATACATTGGACAACTTAAAGTTGATGTTATACTATCTACCGGAATGGCAAATTTAGAGGAAATTGAAGCTGCACTGAAAATCCTGGTTGAAGCTGGCACACAAAAAGACAATATCACCCTATTACATTGCAATACGGAATATCCCACACCTTTTAAAGATGTGAACCTGTATGCCATGCAAACAATAAGAAACAAGTTTGGGTTGAAAATTGGCTACTCGGATCATACTCTGGGAATAGAAGTGCCTGTTGCTGCAGTTGCACTGGGTGCGTGTGTAATTGAAAAACATTTTACTCTTGATAAAAACATGCCTGGTCCCGATCACAAGGCCTCTTTGGAACCTGATGAGTTGAAGTCCATGGTGAGGGCGATCAGGAATGTAGAATTGGCGTTGGCTGGGGATGGGAAAAAAGTTCCAAGCCAGTCTGAACTAAAGAATCTTGTAATTACAAGAAAAAGTATTCATCTGGCGAAACAGATAAAAAAGGGAGAATTGATAAAAGTAGATCATTTAATTATGAAAAGACCGGGTAACGGGATTTCTCCAATGCAAATGGATCTGGTGATTGGGCGAAAGGCAGCGAGAGATTTAAAAGAAAATCATAAACTGAGTCTGCAAGACCTGTTAGAATGAAAATTGCTGTACTAACAAGTTCAAGAGCTGATTACGGAATTTATCTGCCGTTGTTGAAAAAGTTGTGGAAGGACCCCTTTTTCGACCCGGAACTGATCGTTTTTGGCACACACCTGTCTGAAAAATTCGGAATGACCCTCAGGCAAATTGAACAGGATGGATTTCCAATTGAAAACAAGGTTGAAACCCTTTCTGCCAGTGATTCCCCGGGTGATATCGCCAATTCCATAGCCAAAACCATTGCCGGTTTTACAAGGATATGGACAACTAAGAATTTTGAACTGGTGTTGGCGCTTGGCGACAGGTACGAAATGTTTGCAGCCGTTTCCTCGAGTGTTCCATTTAATATTCCCGTTGCACATATTCATGGCGGAGAAACCACCCTTGGTGCCATTGATAATGTGTTCAGGAATTCCATCACCTGCATGTCGAGAATACACTTTACGGCGGCAGAACCTTATAAAAACAGGGTCATGGAATTAACCGGTACTAAAAAAAATGTTTATAACGTAGGGGCGCTCAGCATAGACAGTATTAAAAGCTTAAATCTTCTGACAATCAGTGATTTTAAATCCAATTACGAAATTGATTTATCTGTTCCTACCATCCTCGTTACTTTTCACCCCGAAACCTTGGATTTCAATCAAAATGAATCTTATATAAGGGAATTGATCAGCGCAATGAAGGAAAAAAAAAATTACCAGTACGTGATTACCATGCCCAATGCCGATACCATGGGCTTAATGATTAGAGAGAAATTAAATGAATTTGTACAAAAAAATAAAAATGCTTTTAGTGTTGAATCATTTGGTTCTTTAGGGTACCTTTCCTGCATGAAGCATTGTAAACTCATGCTCGGAAATACTTCCAGCGGTTTTATTGAAGCTTATTTTTTTCAAAAACCTGTCGTTAATCTTGGAAAGAGGCAGGAAGGCCGTATCATCACCCCAAATATTTTCAGCGCTCCTATTGTTAAGAGTGAAATTCTACAGTCCTTAAAATTAGCTGAAAAGTATGTGCCAGAAGAATCAGATTCTTTATACGGAAACGGTGATGCAGCCTCGAAAATAGTTACAATACTGAAAACACCAATGAATTGAATACATTTAGAAAACATTTGCTATCAAAGGATAGTAGTATCAGGCAGGCACTTGAACGTTTAAATCATTTGGGAATAGATGCAATAGTTTTTATTGTTGATGAGAAGAATAAACTATTGGGTTCACTTACCGATGGAGATGTTCGACGGGGTCTTCTTAAAGGTTTTACAATAGAAGATAAAGCAAATCAAATCATTCAGCCTTATCCGAAATACATCCGAAAAGGTGAAAGGAATATTAATAAAGTCATTGAATACCGTGAGAACAACTTTCGCATCATACCCATCTTAAACAGCAGGGATGAAGTTGTAAATGTTATCAATTTTCGCGAAATCAAATCTTACCTGCCTGTTGATGCGGTCATCATGGCAGGAGGAAGGGGAGAAAGACTAAAGCCTTTGACAGACAATACCCCAAAACCCCTTTTAAAAATTGGAGCCAAACCCATTCTTGAGCATAATCTTGATCGACTGCGTCTTTTTGGGATTGATGACTTCTGGATAACTTTGCATTACCTGGGCGAACAAATTGAAGCCTACCTGGGAGATGGTAAAAATAAAAGCATTGATATTCAATATGTTTATGAGAATGAATCGCTAGGCACCTTTGGTTCAGTTTCCCAAATCAAAAACTTTGCACACGACTACGTGCTGGTTATCAACAGCGACTTGCTTACCAATATCGACTACGAACATTTCTTCCTGGACTTTTTAAAAAAAGAGGCTGATTTTTCTGTAGTGACTATTCCTTATCATGTGAATGTGCCCTATGCTGTATTGGAAACCAGCAACGGTCATGTATTGAGCCTGAAAGAGAAACCCACATACACCTACTATTCAAACGGGGGGATTTACCTGATGAAACGCGATCTTACAGGCCTTGTCCCGGTGGAAAAACACCTTAATGCCACAGATTTGATGGAACAATTGATTGCCAAAGGGAAGAAAGTAATTTCCTACCCACTCAACGGGTATTGGATCGATATTGGCCGGCATGAAGATCTTGAAAAGGCAAAACAGGATATCAATTCCATAATTTTTTAATGGATGCATTAATTGTCATACCGGCCAGGGGAGGATCAAAAGGCATTCCGCAAAAGAACATCAGGCCACTGGGGGGTAAACCACTTATCTATTATACGGTAGAGTCAGCAAGAGAAGTTTTTGAGGATGAACAAATTTGTGTTTCCACAGATTCAGAAGAAATAAAAAGAATTGTGGAAAAAACCGGGCTGAAAGTGCCTTTTCTGCGACCTGCTGAATTGGCCACTGATCATGCCGGTACTTATGAAGTGTTGCTGCATGCCATAAAACACTATGAAACCCGGGGCAGATATTTTGATACCCTAATTCTATTGCAGCCTACATCGCCATTTCGTAAAAGGGAGCATATTCTTGAAGCCTTGAAACTATTCAGGCCTGATATAGACATGGTGGTGTCTGTATGTAAATCCGAAGGGAACCCCTACTATAATTTATTTGAATTGAATGAAAAGGGTTTTCTGGAGAAAAGTAAAGCGGGCAAATACTCACGAAGGCAGGACTGCCCCGAAGTATGGAAAGTCAATGGTTCCATTTATATCATGAATGTGAAATCTCTCCATGCAAAACCTCTATCTGAGTTTGACAGAATCATCAAATATGAAATGACATTAGATTGGTCAATTGATATAGATTCGAAACTAGATTGGACTATCGCAGAAATATTGCAAAATCAGAAATAATTTTGCTTGAAAGATTGAAACATTTAATTGATTTAAAAAAACCTTCTCACAAGGCAGCTCTATTTTATACTAGCTCATCACTAATAAAAAGTTTCATAAATATAATCTCTGGTTTCATTCTTCTACGCTTTGTCAGTCCCGAGGAAGTAGGAATATGGCAAGGCATCTTTATTGCTAGCACATATGCTGCATTCTTAAATTTTGGAGTTCCAACCGGTTTGCATCGCGAGATACCATATTTGCATGGAAGAGGAGAGAAAGAAAAGGCTTGCTTATTGGCTTCATCAGCAAAATTTTTATCATTTTCTTGTTTTTATTTAAGTCTAGTATTACTTCTTTTAGGTGTTATTTATCTGAAAATTCACAACCAAAGTAATATTATTATTTTTTCATTTACAGGGGTTTTTCTTATTATAGCAATATCATTCCTGCATAATTTTTATATTGTTCTATACCGATCTAATCAGGCCTTTATTATTCTTTCTAAAATAAACTATGCTGAAAGCACTATACTAATATTACTTTTCCCCCTAATAATCTATAAAGGTTATAATGGTTATATTTTATATCAAGTATTAAATCACCTAATATTTCTTCTATTATTAGTACTATTTAACCCAATTAAAAGTAATTTAAAATTAAGACTCCCTGATATACTTCATTTAGCAAAAATTGGATTCCCAATCTTTATAATGAATTATCTTTATGGAATTGGGAAAAGTTTTTTAAAATTTGCGCTACTTTTTTATGGAGGTGTACAATTGCTAGGAATTTTTGCACCAGTATTTGCAATAATTAATGGAATTAAAATGCTCCCGATTGCAATTTCTAGATTTTTTTATCCAAGCTTCTCCTATCAACTTGGCAAAACTGGGAATACATTATTACTATGGCTATCCGTTAAAAAAATAACACTTGTTTTATTAACAATACTCTCCATCATCTTTTTACCATTAATATTAATTATTCCTTTCATAATTGAAAATTATTTTCCAAAATATATTGAAAGTATTATAGCAATACAAATGGTAATTGCTTCAGGAATTATTTCTGCATCTTTTATCGGAGTTAATGCTCTTAATAGTCTTAACTCTATTAAAAGCAGGTTTTATATCACTCTAATCTATCTTTTATGTAGCATGGCATTCCCTTTTATTGTTCCGAAATTTTTTCAAAACTATGTTTTTGCTATAGCACTTTCAATTATTCTTATTGACATCACATCATTTATTACATCTTGGCTAATCACAAAATCAGCCCTTCTGAATGTTAAAACCAATTCCTAAGAAAGCTGTTTTTCTTATACGCACCCCATTACAATTAATTAATGCAATTGAAGCTAAATATAAACTCAAAATAAAAGATGAGGAATCAGTACTAATTTTGTTTACTGATTTTACACCCAGCTATCAACAAATATCGCCACTACTAAATATCATAAAATGGGCTAGAATCTATAAATTGTTTAATATTTTTAACAGAAAGGACTCAATTAGGTCTTTGATAAATAAAATTTATGGTTTTATAAAAATTAAACTGCTCACTTTTAGGATTAAAGGCACGCAACTTTTATTAATAGGAAATTATGAAGATGCATGGATTAGATATACTGCTCAGAAATTATTCATATCATCAGCATCAATAATTCTATTAGAAGATGGATTATCAACATTAAAAATTGCAGAAAATCGAATAAAATCAAAAAAAATTATTCCTAATAGAATAAATAAAGAAAATAAAAAGAAGCTTCTCAGTGCAAATTCCATTGACAATTTTCTTCTAGGCAATCAATCTTTTGAAATACCAAAATTAACTTTCTTTACTACATATACTAGAATCCCTTTAAATGAGTACGACGAATTAATTCCCAACAATTATTTATGGCTTTCGACTATAAAGTCAACCCAAATTAAAACAAATGAAATTTGGTTCATTGGCCAACCCCTCCTGGACCAGAAGAACATTGATGCAATATTTCTTAAGCGAGTGCTTGCTGCAATCAAAAATAAATGGGGTAGTAATTATAAATTTTATTATATCAAACACAGATCAGAAAAACTTATAAACGAAGTTCTTGATTCCGATTTTGTAGTGTTGACCTTTCAAAATCCAATTGAAATCGAAGTCTTAAGGAGATTTTTTATTCCTTCCGCAATTATTTCCTTTTTCTCATCAGCATTAATCAATTTTTCAAGGTTATACAGCCCTCAGGAGATTGAAATTTTTTATACTTATTCCATCAAAGAGAGATTATTCCAAAAACAAGATATTATAAGAATTATCAAATATTTCAAGGATGAGAAAAGCCTTGTTAAACTCGATATAAACTTATAGATAATTTTGACACTAAAGCACCTAATGCATCATGATGATTTATTAGAATTTTGCCTGATTCAAATTTTAAGGCTTCGAAGTTATCTCTGATAGCAAATTAATTAGATCAAAAATTTCTTCCTGTCAGCTCTGCAAAGAAAAATCACTTAAGGAGAAGATTAAATCTAAATGAAAATGAGTTCTTGGTTATTACGGTTGGGGGTGTTACTAAACGGAAAGGTTACCTGCTGATTGAAAAAATAATTGCAGGCATTCCGAAAGAATTACCCATACGATTTCTGGCAGTAGGAAGTTTTGAGCAGGATCGCCAAAAAAATTAATGGCCTATATAATAAACAAACTGAAGGAAAAAGGGCTGGAAAACAAGCTAGTATTTCTTGGTTACACTGATCCGCTGCCTTACCTTCAGAACAGTGATGTTTTTCTATTTGCCTCTGCTCGGGAGGGATTTGCGAATGCGCTTATAGAAGCCATGTGTGTTGGTCTGCCTGTAATTTGCTGCAAAATACCCGGTATTACAGAGAATATATGGAAGATGGTGTCTCTGGCTTTATTATCGATTCGGATAATCCTGATATATTCACCCAGGCCTTTTACAACTATATGAAAATAAAGAAATAAAAAAATCCATGGGAATAAGTGCAAGAGAAACAACCCGGGAAAGGTTCTCTCAGGATAAAATCTGCGATGAATATCTTAACATTTACATGAAGCTACTGAATACTTCTTATTAGCCAAGGATGATGCCTTGGGCAAATTTCTGCACATATTGAAAATCTCCAGGCTCTTTTATTACCTTACCCTGTTTATACCAGTATTTTTTGCTCTTGCATTGAATACTACGGGATACTTTTCACCTCGTGGGCTAAACCCTGGGACAATACGGGGTTTTATCATGATTATTTTTCTCGGATTTTTTCTTCTAAGATTTTATCCGGGCACTCTTATCAACCGTGTTATTTTCATATTCATATTGTATATAGGTATTCTAAGCCTGTTAACATCCAACATTAATCTTTCTGTCTATGGTTACATGAAGTTTTTTATTGCTACCCTAATGTTTCCATTGGGCTATTATTTTTTTAACAATCATGAAAAACTTTTGCAACTTACAAAAATCTATGGCTGGGTGCTATTATTGTTCATGTTGAACATTCTTATTTCGAATATTTTTGAACTAGGCACTTCCGATTACCTGGAAGAATTCTTTTATTTTGGTGCAGGCAGGGTGAATATTACTAAAAGCACCCTGATAATATTATTTACAGGACCAATACTGCTTTATTCCAAAAATTTCCGATATAAAAGAATATTCGGAATATTCTTGGTTATTGCAGTTTTAGTAACCATAATCGGGATTAAGCGCTCTGTTCTTATATCAGCTTTGCTCGCAATTATCATTTTTGGTTTTACTTCGAAACAAAAAGCAATTTTTTTAAGGGGTCTAATTGGAATGGCTTTTATACTAATTGTGACATTCTCAATAATTCCTGAAAGTTCAGAAATTCTGTTTCACCGTTATGAAGCCAGAAGTGAAGAACTTGAATTTACAGAAGAGACGGTCGACAGGGAAGGCCGTTACAACGAAACCCTGATGGTATTGGAAGCCTGGGTAAACGGATCTCTGTCACATAAATTATTTGGCAGCGAGATGTTCAACGATTTGTACTTTTTCAAACAAACCCGCATGTTGCATACCGATTATATGGTGGTGCTGGCCGGTGCTGGCCTTGTAGGACTCATTTTCTGGTTTCTCATTTATTACCTCATGATCAGGGAAAAGGAAAGGTACTGGAAGCTTTTAAAACACGATGAACGTTTCTTTTATTACCGCCCGGTATTTTATTCCATACTTGCAGGGCAAATGCTCATGTCCATTTCCGGCACCATCCAGGGGATTGATTTACGGTCCTTTATATTATTGTATCTTGGGGCATTAATTGGTTCCATGCGGGGCGAGGTGATAATAAAGTTCAAAGAAATCAAAACCATTAATGAATCGGGCTGAGACTGATAACCAAAAAAAGGAATTTATCCCTAAGACTGACTGGTTAATTGTTCAGCCGGAAGTTGCAATCAACAAAGATGAATGGAATCTTTTGTACCAAAACGGATTTATCGGATTATATGTGAAAAAAACAATCTACAAATCACCCCTTAAAAACTCGGTTGAAATTATTTTTTCAAAGGAAAATTTGGAAATCAGAAATGATGCCTTTGGAATCAATAAATTTTTTTATACTTCAAAGGCCACGGGAAATTACACCGCTGTCTCCAATAACTTATGGGTGCTAGTATCTATTTCTGCGCAGTTTATAAACAAAAAAGCAAATTACGATTTTCTGCTATTCAATTATTTCAGGAACGGAAATTCTTTTTTTGAAGCGGTCAGATATTCATTACCAAACACTACTCTGGTTATTAATAAAGGCAAAATAGCAAAGGAACTTAATCGCTTTCAATTACATCAGCAAACTGTAATAAAAACCAATGATTATTCTTTCAAATCTGTAATTGGTGCCTGGCAGGATGATATGAATTCTCATTACCATTCCTCTGGCAACTATGGCATAACCCTCACCGGCGGGTACGACAGCC
This sequence comes from Bacteroidota bacterium, assembly GCA_037446695.1. Taxonomy (GTDB): domain Bacteria; phylum Bacteroidota; class Bacteroidia; order Bacteroidales; family PUMT01; genus JBBIHY01. The sequence continues at coordinate 34,317 of JBBIHY010000001.1, read as the reverse complement.
GAATGATTCTGGCAGGACTTAAGAAACAGGATATCCAATTAACAGCTCTTACCTTTGGACACACGGAGAGTGATGATGCTCGCATCGCTTCACGGATTGCAGAAAGTATAAAAATTCCCCACCGCATAGATTCTCCCTCCTTAAAATTTTATGAGAATTTTGAAAGACATGCCATGGAATCCGTGGTACTTTCAGGCGGTTTACTTAATCCCCTGCGCATGGTCAGGCTCTCGGTATTTGAACAGTGGACTGGCTACGATGGTATTTTTTTCGGTTACGCCGGCAGTGAACTCCTTCGCGGACTGTATTTTGATTCCCTGCTCTCATCCCGCTTTTTTCACCGGCTCAACACCAGCTCATTGAACCGGAATGAGCTCAAACAACTCATCCGCGACTCTTTGCATGAGCTCTTCCTTGTTCCGCAGGAAAACCATGTGGATTCTCTGACAGATGAATACATGGAGAACCCCGAACATCAGCAGCCATTCACCCATCTCATGAATACCATTATTCCAATGCATTTTGGTGAGGACCTGCGTTACCTGGGCATGAAGGGGATCACGGGGATCGCCCCATTTCTGGATCCCGTTTTTTACAATACCCTTTTGCAAAACAATTGCATTGGGCTGTTAAAGATTAAGAAAGCCTTCCAAAATATCCCCTCCATGGACAGCCCCCTGCTATCGGCATCCATCATCACCAAGCTGGACAGCCAACTGGCAGGCATTCCACTCACCAAGGGTTTTTCGCCACGCGATTATGTATTCTCCAGCTATTATGCCGGAGTTAAATGGCTGTGGCACAACAAGCTGCAAAAAAGAAAAAAACAGCCTGTGACTATCCTCTGGCCCTGGTACAAAAATTTTCTACTGGATTTTATCCAACAGGAAAATTCAGAATTCTTTGAATACGATAAAAAGAGAATGCTTGCTGCTCTTGAAGATCATACAGGAAACAGTGAGGCCGGTTATTTGCCATTTACAAAATTCCTTCACATCAGGTTGATGGAAAAGGCGTTGAAAAAATATACCGCAGATGTATAAAAAACTTAAGCTGGCTATTCTTGCCAATGAGAACCACGATGATCATCAGTTGTGGCTCGCTGCCTGCGAAAAGCGTAAGGAAGAAGTGGAATATGAAATCATTGATTTTACTTCTTATGACTGGCTCAGGCTGGTCAATGAATCTCATGCGGAGGTTTTTGTTGCCCGCCCCCCGGGGATTTCATCACTTTTTAAGCAATTATATGACGAGCGGATTTTTATACTGGCCACTGAAATGAAAAAAAGGATTTATCCTTCCCTCATGGAATGCCTTGTATATGAAAACAAACGCTTTCTTTCCTATTTTTTGCAGGCTCATAATATTCCACACCCACCCACCAGGGTATTCTATAGCAGGGATGAGGCGTTGAATTTCTGCAGACAGTCCATATGGCCAATGGTTGCAAAAACCAATATCGGAGCTTCGGGCAGTGGGGTAAGAGTTTTAAACGATTTGAAAGAGGCAGAAAAATACATACAGGCATCCTTTTCCGGAAAAGGCTCTCCCAAACGCTGGGGACCAAACACATCGAAAGGAAACTGGGCATCACGGGCCTTTTATTATGTGTTGCATCCGGGCAAAATAAAAGATAAGCTCGCCCTGTACGCCCGTAAAAAAAGTGAAAAACAAACCGGTTTTGTCATACTTCAGGAACATGTTCCGCATAGTTTTGAATGGCGCTGCGTGAGAATCGGAGACTCTTTTTTCGCCCATCAAAAAATTGCCATGGAAGGAAAAGCCAGCGGTACCTTGCTGAAGGGATATGATAACCCCCCGCTCGACTTGTTTGATTACCTGTCAAAGCTCACCGAAAAGCTCCACATGCATTCGGTTTGCATAGATTTATTCGAAACAGGTAGTGGTACTTACCTTGTAAATGAGATACAATGCTATTTTGGTCAAAGCGACCCATACCAGATGCTGGTGGATGGTAAACCCGGCAGGTACAGGTGGTTCAACGAGCAATGGGTTTTTGAAGAAGGGATGTATAATACCAACCATTCATACGATCTGAGGCTGGGGCATCTTCTCTCAATCTTTAAAAAGAAATTAAAATGAAAATCCTACTTGTGGCCAGCGGCAACAAGGGAGATGTGAATACCCTGGTAAAAAACCAGGGAAAATCCTTGACGGAGCAGGGTTTAATTGTTGATTACTATCCTATAAAAGGGAAAGGTTTCGCTGGTTACCTTAGAAATATTCCAGGAATAAGGCGGGCAATAAAAAAAGGTGATTACAACATCGTACATGCCAATTACAGTTTAAGTGCCATGGCTGCCTCCCTTGCAGGCAGGTTTCCCATGGTGGTTTCCCTCATGGGTTCTGACGCCTATATGAACAGGTTCTGGCAAATATTGATTCGGTTCCTCACTCGTCTCAGGTGGCAGGTTGTAATTGTGAAATCGCAAAAAATGAAAAAAATCCTGCGACTTAAAAAGGCGCATGTGATTCCCAATGGAGTAAATACAGATATTTTTAAACCTATTGACAAAGAGGTGGCGCGAAAGGAGATCAATTATTCAGGAAAAGAAATTCTCATTCTTTTTGCTGCCGATCCTTCCCGTAAGGAAAAAAACTACACCCTTGCCAGGGAGGCTTTTAAACTTCTGAAGGAGGAAAAAGCTGATTTGATTACTGTATTCGGAAAATCTCCGGAAAAAATAACTCATTATATGAATGCTGCAAATGTTCTCCTGCTTCCCTCACTTTGGGAAGGAAGTCCCAATATCATTAAAGAAGCCATGGCCTGTAATTGTCCTGTGGTTGCAACTGATGTGGGAGATATTAGCTGGTTGTTTGGTAAGGAACCCGGCCATTTCATTGCCCCGTTTGACCCTGCCGGGTTTTCCGAAAAACTAAAACAAGCCATAAACTTTTCTCTTTCCACAGGCAGAACCAATGGCCGACAGCGCATACTTGAACTGGGTCTTGATTCCCGGAGCATAGCAGAAAGAATTATAGCCGTGTATGAACAGGTAATTTCTGAAAACAAAAAATGACCCCCTCTCCCAATAAACCCGGCGCCATCATTCTCGAAGGTCACGTACAGGGACTCTCCAACACACGTTCACTGGGTGAAGCAGGAATTCCCGTTTATGTGGTAGACAAAACCAATTGCATTGCCAGGTATTCCAGGTATTGTAAAAAATTCTTCCTTTGTCCCGATTTTTCTTCAGATGAATTCGCATTTTTCCTGGAAAATCTTGCCCTGAAAGAAAACATCAGGGGTTGGTTACTGCTCCCTTCCAACGACCATGCGGTGTATTCCCTTTCGAAACATAAAATCCTGCTTGAAAAATACTATAAACTCATCACCCCCGGGCTTGAGATCATTGAAAATATCGTGGATAAAATCAGGCTAATTCAACTTGCCACAGAATGTGGCGTTCCCGTTCCGGTGACCCGCACCTTTTCCTCTCCTGAAGAGGTTTCTGCAGCAGAAAAGATCTTTCCGGTTTTGACCAAAGGCCGGTATGGATTGTCATTTTACAAAAGCTTTGGGACAAAAGCCTTTCTGTCGCACAATGCAATGGAATTGAAAAACAGGCTGGCAAGCATTGAACAAAAATATCCCTTGTCGGAATGTTTTACCCAGGAACTGATCCCCTTTGACGGAAGCAACAAAACGATTTCCTTCACGGCATTTTGTGTAAAAGGGGAAATTAAAACCTTCTGGATGGGTGAAAAGCTCAGGGAGCACCCTGCACAGTTTGGTACAGCCACCCTGGCCGGGAGTGTATATATCCGGGAATGTTTTGAGCAGTCGGTTCTTCTTCTTAAGAAACTGAACTACGAAGGAATTTGCGAGGTGGAGTATTTACTGGATCCCCGCACGGGCGAATATAAACTCATTGAAATCAATGCGCGCTCCTGGCTGTGGGTGGGACTGGCAAAGGCCTGCGGAGTCAATTTTGCAATAATTGCCTGGGAATATGTGAACGGGCTGCAGGTGGAATACCCTCAGACCTATACAACCGGACTAAAATGGAGAAACTCCCTGACGGATGGATTTATCGCGTTGCAATCATTTCTTAAGGGCCATCTTTCCATAAAAGAATATCATAAATCCACTCGGGGAAAAATCATTCCGGCCGTTTGCTCCCCCCGCGATCTGAAACCGGGCTTTATGCTTCTGGTTCTGTCTTTTTACCTCGCCAGGAAAAGAAACATCCTGCGCTGAACCAATTTTGTTCAGTCCTTTCTCCTTATGGGCGGGATTACTTAAGATGTACACCCAATTATGTCATTCCTGCTTGCACAGGGATGACATTTATGAAGCTGCAAGGGACCCCTTAATGCAGGTATACAAAATAGGCAAACGATAATTATCTTATGAAGGCAAATTCAAAAAATATACTTTACTTTGAATCCCGTTAGACGCATGCAAAAAGTCATCTTTTGATGGAACAACTGGTCATCATACTCTCCTCCTTCCTTCTTTCCACAGCCATTTTCATTTTTTCTGTGGCCAAAGGGGGCATCAACCGTCGCTTTCTGTATACCGACAATTTAGGCCTGGGAACCATCTCTTCACTCGTCAACCTGGGCATTTATTACTCCATTGATATGCCCTTCTGGCTGCTTGTACCTTTTGTCTGCGGATTTGTCGTACTTGTTTTGTATATCCTGAACCTGCTCTGGCGGTTTTACAGGAATCCGCCCAGGGTCATTCCCGGAGACAAAAACGACATCGTTTCAGGTGCCGACGGCCGTGTGATTTACATCAGGGAGCTTGAAGCCAATCAAATGCCGGTTTCTGTGAAAAAACTCCGCATTGCAAACATCAGTGAAATTACCAAAACCGATATCCTGAAACAACCCTGCTATCTTGTGGGCATTGCCATGACACTCTTTGATGTGCATTACAACAGGGCGCCCATTGACGGTAAAATCACTTTTATTCAGCATACCCCCGGTACAACCATTGGTTTAAATACCCCATCCTCTACCATTACCAACGAGCGCAATACAATAGTCATTGAGCGTGAAGACGGCGTGATGGCCGGCATTGTTCAGATTGCAGCCCGGGGTGTAAGCCGCTGCATAGTCACCGTGAATGAGGGCGAAACTGTGAAAAGGGGTCAAATCATCGGGAAAATCCGTTGGGGTTCACAACTGGATATGATTTTCCCTAGAAACACCGAGGTTCTTGTCAGGGAAGGAGAACAACTTTACGCCGGCACCAGTATCATTGGTAAAATACCTGATCAATAAAGATTCTTCTGCATGAATATTCTCATTGACATCGGCCATCCCGGTCAGGTGCATCTATTCCGAAATGTTTACTTATTACTAAGGGAAAAAGGTCATAAAGTAATTGTAACAGTGAAAGATATCCCTGTTGCCAGGCAATTGCTCCAGGCATACAGGATTCCATTTGTAAGCCTGGGAAAAAAGTATGACTCAATTCTGCTAAAAGGGTTTACACAATTAAAATACAATTTCAACCTTTACAAGATAGCCAGGAAAGAAAAAATTGACATCGCAGTCGGTTCTTCCATCACCATAACTCATGTGTCCGTTTTTCACAGGATGAAATCCATTGTGCTGGATGATGATGATGCAGAAGCAGTAAGGCTTTTCTCTCTTTTTGCACATCCATTCGCAGATTCCATTGTTTCACCTGCAGCCCTGGCTCACCAGAGAACAAGAAGAAATGATTTTACATATCAGGGAACTCATGAACTATTTTACCTTCACCCGAACTGGTTTGTCCCCAATCCTGCCATTCTCTCAGAAGCAGGAATTCAACACGGTGAAACATACTTTATACTCCGCTTTGTTTCCGGGAAAGCCTATCACGATGCAGGTCATAATTGGATATCTTTATCACAGAAACAGGAAATTGTAAACTTATTGGAACCTCACGGGCGGGTATTCATCACAACCGAAAGGGATATTGAACCCGAACTTGAAAAATGGCAGTTAAGGCTTCCACCCGAAAAGATTCATACCCTGCTTTTCTACGCTACACTGTTTATTGGTGACAGCCAGACAATGACCTCGGAGGCAGCCATACTGGGAACACCTGCCCTTAAATGCAACAGCTTTGCACAAAAACTATCAATACCAAATCTCCTGGAACACAAGTATGATTTATGCTATTCCTTTCAGCCTTCCGGTTTTGAGAACCTGAAGGAAAAAATTAATAGTCTTCTCCGGGAAAAAAATCTGAAAAAACATTGGCAGGAAAAAAGGCAAAGGTTTTTAGCAGATTGCATTGATACCACAAGATTTCTGACCTGGTTCATTGAAAACTATCCAGCAGTGATAAGTCAGCTCAAAAAAGATCCTGAATTGTTGACACAATTTCGTTGATGTTCGTATAAGTAATTGTAAATCTGATCTGTTAATTTTTGCTTTTTATCAAATTTTCCGACCAAATCCATGATTTTACATATCTTTGTATTTTAATATTATGCTGGTATGAAAAAGACGATTTTATTATTAGGTTTGGTTTTATTTTCGCTGAACTTATTTGCACAGGGGAACCGTCCTCCCGGTCCTCAGCCCTGTGAAGATTTTCCTGCAAATATTGATTCTGTGCTTTTTATGTCCTGGAATACCGGAACCAGTTCCTGGTCGTTGGCAACCATCCGACCTTACAAATACAAGCAAAATAAGCTGGCCAAGTTTTTCACTGTAATTCCGGGTACAAGGGATACCACCCAAAAATGGGAATATTACTACAACAGCCAGGGTTTCCGCGATTTTCAGCTCTACAGTACCTGGAGCGGAACAGAATGGGTTCCTGTTCAAAAGACAGAAACGGTTTTTGATAATGAGGGCAGACAATTAAATCAGTTATTGAGTGATTGGCGTAACAATGAGTGGGTCTTCCGTCTATTTTACATTTTTGAATACGAGAACGGCATCAGAACACGTCACATCTGGCAGGCCAAAGACAGTCAGGGAAATTTGTTTGACTTCTGGCATTATTACTATTCTTATTCAAATGGCAATCTGAGTGAACTATTTGTGGTAAGGGTTTCAGACAATTATCCTATCAGGAAAGATGTTTATGCGTACGATACAAAGGGTCGGGTTGCAGAAGTGATCAGGCTTCAACCTAAAAACAGACATACTACCGAACTCTCAAATTTTTCAAGAAGAACTTATACCTATGACCAATTTGGATTGTTAAGGGAGGTTCTTTTTGAAAATTGGCAGAATAATCAATGGGTAAATGCTACCCGCCATCTCTACCATTATCGAATCGACAACGCCACCAGGGTAAGGATGTGTGTTAAGGGTAAACCTCAATGCGTTCCAAAAAATCTGGTTCCAAAAAGATTAAGCGAAGGCGCAACCTTAGGTGCCTGCCCCGGAACAAGCACAACAACATCTACTACTCGCACACAGAGTGCAACACCTTTAGCAGCGAATCTTAAATCGCTTGAAACTGTGAAGGTTTACCCCAACCCTGCCAGCGAGGCAATGACTGTAGTTGCAGGAGAATCATTTACCAGAGTGGATTTGCTCAACAGCAATGGACAAATCATACAATCCTTCTCCCTGGTAAATTCAGATCACACAGTAATTGAAAGAAACGGGCTGCCCTCAGGTATTTATTTCCTGCGCTTTGTAGGACAGGAAGAGGTAAAAACAGAGAAGGTGATTTTCAGATAGAAGACGGTCCGCATTCTGCCGTCAACAATCCCCTGAATTAAGAAAAGAGTTAGAAATGGAGCAGTAAGTGAAAACTTGCTGCTCTTTTTTTCTAATGGTCATTTAAAGAATTCCAAACCGCAGAAGAATTTCCTCATTTCTCTCCTCTCATATCTCTCCTCTCCTCGCGCTGTGCACTTCGCCCTGTGCAATTTCCCATTTCCCCCTCTCTTTTCTTATCTTTCGAAGCCCTGAGCTCGGCGCATTTTTATTCAATTTACTTCCTAAATCAAAAACACTTCCTAACTTTATAACCAACCTGGCCAAAATTACCGTGTACGATTTCACACTCAAAATATACCAGCTGCTTTTGAAAAACCTGCTTAATGCCGGTTACAACTTTCAGACTTTCGAGGAATTTTTGGAGAACCCTTTGAAAAGGGTAATCATTCTCCGGCACGATGTGGATGCATTGCCTCAAAACAGCCTGGCCACTGCACAACTGGAAAAAGACCTGGGCATCAGGGGTTCTTATTATTTCCGCATTGTGAGGCAAAGTAACAAACCTGAGTTCATCAGGGAAATTGCAACCCTGGGTCATGAAATCGGCTACCATTACGAAGACCTTGCGTTGTCGAAAGGGACACTGGAAAAAGCCATTGCAGCATTTGAAAAAAATCTGGAATATTTCAGGAATTTTTACCCTGTTAAAACCATTTGCATGCATGGCAGTCCGCTCTCCAGATATGACAACCGCCACATTTGGAAAGAATACAATTACAAGGATTACGGAATCCTTGGAGAGCCTTATATTGACATTGACTTTTCAGAAGTGTTTTACCTCACAGATACCGGCCGTCGCTGGGACGGGGAAAAAGTGAGTGTGCGTGATAAGGTGAATACCCCAGTTAATCTGACTTTCAAATCAACCCATGATATTCTGGTAAACATTCACAAACTCCCTGCAAAAATCATGATCACTATTCACCCCCAGCGCTGGACGGACAAACCTATGCTATGGATGAAGGAGCTGGTTTTGCAGAATGCGAAAAATCTTGTTAAGAAGTTTCTTATCAGATAAAAATTTAACCGCAAAGGGCGCAAAGGAAATACCTAGAGAAACGCAAAAACCCTTTAATTATTGAAAAAGATTCATGCTCCCGATGCATCGGGAAGCAGAAATGACAATTTTTAAGGTATATGAAAATGTTGTTCTGTGCCCTGCGCACAATTCCCTGAGCAATTTTTTAAGCACTTAAGGCACTCGTAACTTTAGGCACTTTGTAACTTTCTTCTTATTTTCGCATCAAACCAAACTCAATCCCTATGTTCTCAGGAATCGTTGAAGAAGCCGCCAAAGTTGTGAAGCTGGAAAAAGACCAGGAAAACCTGCACATTACCATGGAATGCTCCTTCGTGAGTGAACTGAAAATTGACCAGAGCCTTGCCCATAACGGGGTGTGTCTTACTGTTGTTAAAAAAACCGATAAAACTTACACCGTGACCGCCATTAAGGAAACCCTGATGAAATCAAATCTGGGACTCCTGGAGGTAGGCAGTAAGGTAAACCTGGAGCGAAGTCTGAAACTGGAAAGCCTGCTGGACGGGCACCTTGTACAGGGGCATGTGGACCAAACCGCCTTGTGCACCGAAGTAAAAGAGGCTGATGGCAGCTGGTATTATACATTTGAATACGATCCTGCCCTGGGGAATATTACGGTAGAGAAAGGCTCCATCTCTGTAAACGGTGTGAGTCTCACCGTGGTCAACTCTCAGGATAAGTCCTTCCAGGTAGCTATTATTCCCTACACCTATGAAGTTACAAATTTCCACGAATTCAAACCCGGTACGGTGGTCAACCTGGAGTTTGATATCATTGGCAAGTACATCACCAAAATTGTGAAGCAGCAGTTGGGGAGGTAAGTTATTAATTTCTAATGACTTAACAGCCCCCTTCCAAACCCCTTCTTAGTAAAACCCCTAACCCTGCCACTCCCTCAATTGGGGGAAGGGTGTTTGGGATAGGGGTTCCTTGTGCCTTGTCTTTAAATAGGTTTTCAAAAAAAATAAACTTATTTAAGAACTTTCATGCCTGCCCTTTTACCCGCTCAAGGAGAACAGGCTGGTTTGGTAACCCGCAATTACTGGATCAAGAAAAAAGTACAGGAATTTTTCAAAGCGTAAGTGACTCCTGTGTACGATATTACTTGATAAAAAACCGGATTACCTGCAAACATCAAAGTACCAGGTACAAGGGTAAAGGTTTGGTAAGGAGTTTACATTAAAAGGACTTTTTGTTTTTCCCCCTTCCCCTTCGTAACTTCGGGCAAAATTCACATCATCCTGTCATGAAGTCTTCCTCACCCAAACAAATGGCGATCTATATCGCCTTTATGGCCACCATAATCGCCGGTGTGCTGGAAGTCCTTTTCCTTACCAGCGAGTTTCCGCAAAATTATTACCTGCTTGCCTCCTCCCTGGTTATCATATTTGCTGTGGTATACTTCATCACTCACCGCATGCTCAACGATTTTATCTATCAAAAGATCAACCCCATTTATAAGACCATTCGCCACCTGAATGTTCCTGAAAAGGAGGTGAGGAGAAGGGTATTTAAAAAAGATGTTATAACTGAGGTCAACAGGGAGGTGATGGATTGGGCCAAAAACAAAACCAGCGAGATAGCCAGACTGAAAGAAATGGAGAAATACCGGAAAGAATTTCTGGGTAATGTTTCGCACGAACTCAAAACACCCATTTTTAATATTCAGGGTTATATTCTCACCCTGCTGGATGGCGGACTGGAAGATCCCAACATCAACCGGTTGTATCTGGAAAGAGCCGAAAGAAGCATCAACCGCATGATCAATATTGTAGAAGACCTTGACAGTATCACCCGTCTTGAATCAGGAGAAATCAAGCTGAATTTATCCAATTTCAATATTATCAAACTGTGCGAAGAAGTATTTGAAGCCCAGGAGATGCGTGCTGGCAAAAAGAAAATCAGCCTGAGATTTGCCCACAAGTATGAAAAACCAATCATCGTGCACGCCGACAGGAAAAGAATATTTGAGGTACTGGTGAACCTGGTGGTAAATTCCATCAAATACGGAAATGAAAAAGGCTATACAATGATTGATTTTCTCGACATGGGCTCCCATGTGTTGGTGGAAGTAAGTGATAACGGAATTGGCATTCCTTCCAGGGACATACCCCGGGTGTTTGAACGCTTTTACCGTGTTGATAAAAGTCGTTCACGTCACCAGGGTGGCACCGGGCTCGGTCTTGCCATTGTAAAACACATTATTGAAGCGCACAAGCAAACCATCAATCTGCACAGTGAGGAATACAAGGGTACCTCTTTTACCTTTACACTGCCCCTTGCCAAAAACTGATTTTATTTCAAGGGCTCAAGAAAAGCCAGGGGAATATTCAACAGCAGAGACTGGCCAATCTGGTCTATTCGTAAAAGCACCATTCGCCTCCCCCGGAACTCTACCAACTCACCCTGCAATCCGAAAAGCGGTCCCGTTCTTACCTCTACCCTATCCCCCTCGGTAAATTTTTCCGGGTACACCTCAATCTCGGTTTCGCTGGCCACAAGCCGGCGCAGCACCTCAATCTGTTTTTCCGGTATGGGCACTGCCTTGCCTTCAAAAGTGATATAACGAACAATACCTGGCGTATTAAGAACATCGTAATAATGAGCTGGGGCAATATTAACAAACACATAGGAACTGATCAGGGGTTCCTCCACCCATTTGCGCCGGTCGCTCCATTTTTTAAGTCTCTTCTGAATGGGTGCGTAGGCATTTATACCCTTGTCAGAAAGAAACTTCAGCACCTTCTTTTCATTCCTGGGTTTTGTATACACTGCGAACCATTTGGTATCGTCCATGGTAAAATCAAATTGTTCTTTACAAAAATAGAAATTGCTTTGCTGTATTATAAAAAATTTTCTGTCGGAATTTCTTTCTGACTGCATTAATTGTCAAATCAAAGAATGAGAATGGCTTCAGAAAATGCCAGATAATAAAAATCAAAATCAGGAAACCTTCTATTTAATTTACTTTTTTGTCTGCCACACAAAAAGTAACAAAAAAAGTCACCGTTACGGATAAATTTGCTGTATTGTAAGCTCAGTTTATCCGCGTATCCTAAGCCGTGCCTGATGAATCATGTTTGCTTCTTACATTCTTTACTGACCAGCACTTCAGGGATACTTGCCAGTCCCGAACCAATTAAAATTTCGCACACCACAACGCAAATTTTTCAAAGCGGTAAAATAAAAAACATGTTGGAATGGCCTTCGGGGATTTATTTTGGAAATCAGGCATTTGATTTGTGTGTCGGGCATAGTAAGCGATGTTTGTTGAACCGAAAGGGTTGCCTGATAGTTAGTTGTTTTTAATGAAAAAAATAATTGTTCAGCAGTTAATTACCAGTTTCATCGCGTGGTAAAATCAAATCAGTAGCATTTCCGGTAAATCCCCGGCAGCCTTGATTTTTGGGTACTTTTTTATCAAGAAAAAAGTACATGAAAATCTATTAAAAAAAGAATAGCAATTAGTTCCATTTCTTGGTTATTCGAAAAGCAGGAATAAGATCGTCTTACCAGAACACACCATTGAAAGTCTCGTAGGGATAGCCATTGGGAGCAAAGGGATGACATCACTTATAAACCTTCATTTTGATTGTTTTTTTTTAAACAGAACCCTATCTTTGTGAACTTTTTAAAGAGCCAAACAAAACTGCAGATGAGCAAAAAATTTCCTGAATACAAGAAATTCGATCTTTCACAAATCAACCAGGAAATTCTGGAAAAATGGGATAGCGAAAACACCTTTGCGAAAAGCATTTCTTCACGCAGGGGAAATCCCTCCTTTGTGTTTTATGAAGGTCCTCCTTCGGCCAATGGCACTCCCGGAATTCACCACGTAATGGCCAGAACACTGAAGGATATTTTCTGCCGCTATAAAACCCTGCAGGGATTCGTTGTGGAACGAAAGGCTGGCTGGGATACTCACGGACTTCCCATTGAACTCAGCGTGGAAAATACGCTTGGCATCAGCAAGGAAGATATCGGGAAAAAGATCTCGGTGCAGGATTTCAACAATGCCTGCAAAAAGGAGGTGATGAAATATACCGACCAGTGGGAGGAACTTACCCATAAAATGGGTTACTGGGTGGATATGGAACATCCCTACATCACATACGACAACCGCTACATTGAATCCCTGTGGTACCTGCTGAAACAACTCTTTGAAAAAGGACTTTTATACAAGGGATACTCCATACAGCCATATTCTCCTGCTGCAGGCACTGGACTGAGCACGCACGAACTCAACCAGCCCGGCTGTTACCGCGATGTAAAAGATACTACGGTGGTGGCACAATTCAGGGTCATTCGGAATAAAAAATCGGAATTCCTGTTCAATTCAATTGACACTGACCTTTTCTTTCTGGCATGGACAACCACTCCATGGACTCTTCCTTCCAACACAGCACTTGCCGTTGGAGAAAACATTGAATACTCCCTCATCCGAACCATCAACCAGTATACAGGAATCCCTGTTACAGTGATTCTTGCTTCCGACCTGGTAAAAACCTTGTTCTCTGCGGAGGCTGAAAATCTTCCTTTTGAGGATTACAGAACAGGTGATAAAAAAGCTCCCTGGAAAAAAGTTGCTGCATACAGGGGTAAAGACCTGCATGGCATTCGCTATGAACAACTTATGCCCTTTCATCAGCCACAGGACGGAGATTCCTTTATCGTTCTTACCGGTGATTTTGTTACCACCGAAGACGGTACTGGGATTGTTCACATTGCCCCCAGTTTTGGTACCGATGACTTTCGCATTGCCAAAACTTATGGTATTGGCTCTCTTACCCTTGTGGACAAACAGGGAAAATTTATTGAAGGTACCGGCGAGCTGACCGGGAAATTTGTGAAAAACGAATACGACGAAACCCTCACCGAAAAGGACGATACCACCGATGTGGAAATCGCTATGATCCTGAAAAAAGCAAACAAAGCCTTCCGGATTGAAAAATATGTTCACAGCTACCCGCATTGCTGGAGAACTGACAAACCTGTTTTGTACTATCCTCTTGATTCCTGGTTTATAAAAACCACTGCCGTGAAGGACAGGTTAATTAAACTGAACAACACCATTAACTGGAAACCTGCATCAACAGGAACGGGCCGTTTCGGCAAATGGCTCGAAAACCTGGTGGATTGGAACCTCTCACGTACCAGGTATTGGGGAACTCCCTTACCCATCTGGGTAACCGAAGACCGTGAAGAAATGACCTGTATTGGTTCTGTTGCCGAACTTAAAAAGGAGATCGAAAAATCAGTGCAGGCAGGTTTCATGAGGTCGAACCCGTTGGAAAAATTCAATGAATCCGATTTTTCAGAAGAAAATTACAACCTGCTTGACCTGCACAGACCTACAGTAGATGATATAGTGCTTGTTTCTCCTTCCGGAAAGAAAATGTTTCGTGAGCCAGACCTTATTGACGTGTGGTTTGACTCCGGGGCCATGCCCTATGCACAATTTCATTATCCCTTCCAGCACAGGGAGGGTTTTTCAGAAAGCTTCCCGGCCGATTTCATTGCTGAGGGCGTGGACCAGACCAGGGGTTGGTTTTTTACCCTTCACGCCATTGCCGGTATTCTGTTTGATTCGGTAGCCTTTAAAAACATTATTTCAAACGGACTGGTTTTGGACAAAAACGGCAACAAAATGTCAAAGCGACTGGGCAATGCTGTCGATCCCTTTGATGTAATTGCCAAACATGGTTCCGACCCCCTGCGCTGGTACATGATAACCAATTCGCAGCCCTGGGACAACCTCAAATTCGATATGGCCGGGCTGGAAGAAGTTAAGCGCAAGTTCTTTGGTACACTTTACAATACTTACTCTTTCTTTGCTTTGTATGCCAATGTGGACGGTTTCCGTTACACCGAAGCGGAAATCCCCATGCAGAAACGCCCTGAAATTGACCGCTGGATTATTTCCCTGTTGAACTCCCTGGTGAAGGAAGTACATGATGCCTATGAAAATTATGAACCAACCCGTGCAGGCAGGGCAATCAGTGAATTTGTCACCGAACATTTAAGCAACTGGTATGTTCGTTTGAACCGCAAAAGATACTGGGGAGGGGATTATGATAATGATAAAATTGCCGCCTACCAGACCCTTTATACCTGCCTTGAGACAATTGCCTTACTGGCTTCTCCGCTGGCACCATTCTACATGGACAAAATCTACAGGGATTTGAACTACGCAACAGGGAAACATCCCGCCGGCTCGGTTCATCTTGCTGAATTTCCTTCACACAACCCCAAACTGATTGATAAGGCGCTGGAAGAAAGAATGGATCTTGCACAGAAAATCTCCTCTATGGTGCTGAGTCTGCGCAGAAAAGTAAATACAAAGGTAAGACAGCCCCTGAGTAAAATATTGCTTCCCGTGCTCGACAATGGTTTCAGAAACAAGGTAGAGGCTGTTAAAAACCTTGTTCTTACTGAGATCAACGTAAAAGAAATTGAATTCATAAGCGATACAAGTGATATCCTTGTAAAGAAAATTAAACCCAACTTTAAAAGTCTGGGGCCAAGGTTTGGAAAACTCATGAAAGCAATTTCCAACGAAATAGCTGGTCTTTCACAAAAAGACATAGTGAAGTTTGAAAAGGAAGGATTTTTTATTCTGCAGGTGGAAGGTGAAAACATCAAATTACAACCCGAAGATGTAGAAATCATATCAGAGGATATTCCCGGATGGCTGGTGGCCAATGAAGGAACAATCACGGTCGCACTGGACATTAATATTACCGATGAACTGCGTGATGAGGGTTTTGCGCGGGAGTTTATCAACAGGATACAAAACTTGCGCAAAGAAAGCGGCTTTGAGGTAACCGATAAGATTCATGTCTATATCAAAGAGCATCCCGCGTTTAAAAGTGCCGTTGAAAAACACGCCGGCTTTATTGGGTCTCAAACTTTGGCAAAAACTGTAAAACTGGTTGGTTCAATCGATGAAAAGAAAGCCCATAAGGTTGAGATTGACGAGGAAATCATAACCTACATTCAAATTGAACGGCTAAATTAAGTGCGTACAATTTTGTTATTAAAAAATTGTTATCTTTATTACAAATTATAATGGCTATGGCAGAGAAAACGAGGTATTCGGATGAGGAGCTTGAGGAGTTCAGGCAGTTAATTCTTGAGAAGCTTGAAAAAGCAAAAAAGGATTATGATCTCTTGAAAAGCACCATAACCCAGGGGGACAGTAACGATATTCAGGATACATCCCCAACATTTAAGGTTCTCGAGGAAGGTGCATCAACACTTTCAAAGGAAGAGGCAGGCAACCTGGCACAAAGGCAGTTGAAATTTATTCAACATTTACAGGCTGCCCTTATTAGAATAGAGCACAAAACCTATGGCATTTGCCGTGAAACAGGCAACCTTATCCCAAAGGACAGGCTGCGTGCAGTACCTCATGCCACACTGAGTATTGATGCCAAACAAAAACAACGTTAAAGTTCCGATTTTCACAATGGAAAATGATTGGGAACTCCCCGGTCATTTTCCTTTTTAACCCTTCCCCCTTATGAAATTCAGGCTCTCGGTCGGTCATATCTCTATACTGCTGATAATTACCATACTGCTGGTCGACCAGATTTCAAAATTTTGGATAAAAACCAATATGACCCTTGGTCAGGAGTTTTCTGTTCTTGGAAACTGGTTTCTTATTCATTTTACTGAAAATGAAGGAATGGCCTTTGGCCTCGAATTACCAGGCCGTTACGGAAAATTGTTTTTGAGTCTGTTCAGGCTTATCGCAATCGGAGGAATTATCTGGTACATTTTCCATCTGATAAAATTACACGCACCCAAAGGACTCATCCTGAGCATCTCGCTGATTCTGGCAGGTGCAATTGGCAATATGATTGACAGTGCCTTTTATGGGATGATTTTTTCCGAAAGCTATTTCACCCCGGCAGTTCTGTTCCCCGAAGAAGGCGGGTATGCCGCTTTCCTGCATGGTCGCGTTGTGGATATGTTCTATTTCCCAATTATCAGTGGTGTATATCCGGACTGGTTCCCGTGGCTGGGCTCCAAACCTTTCCTGTTTTTCAGGCCTGTGTTTAATATTGCCGACACGGCTATTACTACGGGTGTTTTAATTACTCTTATCTTTTACCGTTCCTGGTTCAACAAAAAAGAGGAAAAGGAGGAAGAAGTGGAAGGAAAAGAAACCAGTTCTGAGTAACCAATTCCTGATTATTTCTAAACTAATATTATGGTGTAAATGCTTCGGCTAATCCTCAACAGGGTTTGGCCGGATTTGAAATTCATTCCTTAGCCGGGCCCATAGTCTTCGCTACGCCCGGTATTCCGCTCTCAGCAAACAAAAAGGCCGGAGTACTCTTCCGGCCCGTAACCAAAAATTCAACCTGTATGCTATCCCCATGCCTCGCCGGATTTGTAATCCAGCCATTTGCCATAACCTCAACTACTACTCTATCCTCACATTAATGTACTCCACCTTTCCATCAGGACCAGATTTGATAAAATAGGTAATCACTGGTTTGGCTTGGTTCGATTTCAATACATCGTCACTCAGAATCACATTCCCACATGGCAGGATTTCAATTCCAAAAAAGGTGAATTTCTCCAATTCGGCTAAACGTACAATTTTGAAATTATACTTCCGGCTTACCCTTTTACGGATATCAAAATTTTTCATCACAGCTTTTACTCCACGGGTAAAAAGTCCCTGATCAAATCCACGGTCAGCAATATTCAATCCACTGGCCAGATAAAGGCTGTTTTTATAATCATAATTGTCCACACTGTAGTACACAACTGCATCTTTCACCCGGGATCCGGTGTTCAGGATGAATGAGAACATTACCTCATCATCATTCACCGGTATGGTATAACTGGTGTTTGTGTTATGCAGTGATGGCTTCATCACTTCATGGTTTAACTGAAACAAATCATTTTCCGGATTAATGGTTTCTTTCTGGCAGGCAAATAACCCGATACTAAGGATGAAAATGGCGATTTTGACAAACCTCATGTTTTTGTAGATTAATGATTGTTATGGTTACACAAACGAGAATTTTTTATAAAGGTTCGCAAAACAGAAGTGACCTGAATCACCGGGATGATTCAAATCACTTTTTTGTACTATAAAACTGCCCGGGTTATCATCAACACTGCCCCCTAAAAAAAATAAAAAGTCGGACCGGATTTGTAATCCGGTCCAATCAATCAACCGAGTTACTAGCGGAATTAGCCTGGTGGAATGAAGTAATTCTTAGTTAGTCGTTGCGTCGTTGCTACGACTAACCAAGGGTAGTGTGGACGATACCTGAAAAACAAAAACCCGGGCTAGGTTTGAAATTCAACTCAATCAATCTCCTAACATTGTGCCTGCGGTTCCAGGGCCGAATGAATTAGTAATCCTTCTCCTCAAATTCAGTGGTATCGTAAGCAATTTTCAGGATTTTTTGCACGTCGCCATGGGAATCCCTGATGGGAGAGTAAGTTTCAAGCAAGGTATAGGATTTATTGCCAATCTTTATCCTGGTTTGTTGCTTGAGTGTTTTTCCCTTCCGAAGGTTATCCCAGAAGGTATTGTAGTTTTTTTGCTGTTCTTTGGTGAGTTCCATCTTGTCTGAATGATGTGTTCCCAACACCTGTTCGCGGCGAAGTTGCAAAAACTTCAGGAAGGGCTCGTTAATGGCAATAATTTTACCTGTTAAATCGTACTCCACCATATAACTTGCCGAGTTGAGGGCACCCAGCAAACCTTCCATTTCAGCACTTTTCCTTGCCGATTCCTCCTGGGTTGCCTGCAATTCCTCCAGGTTTTGCCGCATTTCCTCTTCCTGTGCCGCCATTTCCTCTGACTGCTGCTGGGATTGTTCCAGAAGGTACCTGGTCTTTTCGTTGATCTTTACTGAGGATATGGTAGAAGCAATGCTCTCAGCCACCTTTTCGAGAAATTCAATTTCGTGTTTCTCAAACTGGTTGAAAGAGGCAATTTCAATAACACCATACACCTCTCCCTCCAGTTTTACTGGAACAATAATCAGGCTGGAGGGCCTTGCATCACCCAGCCCCGAAGTAATCTCAATGTAATCGTCAGGTATATTGGTAATATAAATGGTGTCTTTCTCAATTGCACATGTGCCAACCAACCCCTCCCCGAGTCTTATTTGGCGATCAATATATTTCTTGCGGTTATAGGCAAAGGCAGCCATCAGGTCAAACACAATATTATTCCTGTCATTGTCATTGATAATAAACAAACCTCCCTGGTTGGCATCCATGTATTTCACAAGGTTGCTTATGATTTTTTCCGACAGCAGTTTCAGGTTGTCGTTATTTTGCCTGAGTATATCGGCAAACTTTGCAAATCCCTCATTGGCCCAGGTTCTTTTCCGGTCTTCTTCTTTCCTCCTGCTATCCTCCTCACTGGCCATCCTCAGGTTGTGCCTCATCTCAAGCAGTGATTTTCCCAAACGGTCTTCTTCGCTGGCAAGTTTGAGTTCGGTATCCAACTTGTTTTTCCCAATGGCTGAAGCAAATTCTGTCTTGTCAATCAATCCTTCAATGGCCTTATTAAAGGCATACCCCATTTCTTCCATTTCATCACCTGTAGATATTTTCAGATGCATGGATTTGTCAATTTTTCCTGTGGCAAGCGCCTGCATCATGCCTGTTACCTGCCCCACCGGTCCTGCAATTTTTCCTGCAACAATCATGGTAATTCCAAATAAAACAAGCAGACCGGCCAAGCCAACAGCGAGAGAAATCACAAAACTTCTGTTCGCCGCGGCAGAAATCACATTCAGGGGAACACTGATTCCTAAGGACCATGGGTTATTTGTTCTTCCCACAAAAATTGGAGCATAGGATGTATACCAGAAATCCCCATCTGACCCTTTGGAAATATAGGAAAATGTTTCACCTGCAGCAATTTTGCCTGTAATGGAAAACTCCTTGTTGTCCTCTGCATAATGATCTGAAAGAAGCTTCTCATGAAGGTTATTGTTGGGATGCGAAGCAAATCTGCCGCCGTTTGAAACAATAAAGGCAAAGCTTCTTTCAAAAGGCTGGATGGACCCGGCCAGGTTTTGGAGTGTTTCCAGGGTAATATCTGCGGCAACAAGTCCGATATATTTCCCTCTCTCCACAAGCGGTACTGAAAGTGTTGTCATAAGGTTGGTCTCCGTCTTGCCTTCAACTATCTGATCCATATAAGGCTCCCAGACTGCCTCACGCGCTGAACTCTTTATGGCACCGTAAAGTGCCGGATCGCCTTCCATACTGCGGAAAGTGGTTCTTTTATGCACCTGGTTATTTTCTCTCCACCAGGTTACAACATACCGTCCGTGGGGCTTGTCCCACTCGGGGTCAATATTACTGAGTTCCCAGCTGTCCCAAATTGAATATATCTCAGGATTACCACGAAAAACCTCTCCGTACATATCCATGAAAAGCGATTTCCATTGTTCCTCCTCCATGCTGCGATAAGTGAGAAAGGCCTGAGCAAGGGTTCTGATAACTGCCATTTTTTCATTTAAATCATTCTCAACTTCTGTGGCATATCTCACTGTGTAGTTGTGAACCAGCTGAATTGCAGCGCGGTAAGATGAGTTGCGTGCCTGAATGCTGATATAGCCCAAAGCAAAAAGATATACCAGAACTGCTGTAAGCAATATATACACTTGTATTTTTTGCCTGATGTTTAATCGTAGTTTCATTTCAATTTCCTTATTCGGTACAAAAAGGTTTAGTTTAAAACAATAAACTGGCATTTTTTAATTTCCCTGGCGTATTCAAGGGCGCCGGGGCAAACTGCTTCCAACCTGTCCCAGAATTCCTTCCTGTGATTTTTATGCACCGTATGTACCAGTTCATGCAAAATCACGTAATCCACAAGGTGAGGCGGCAGGTTCAGCAAAAAAATACTCAGGTTAATATTATTTTCATACGAACAACTGCCCCACCGGGTTCGCATATTTTTAACAAATACCTGATTGTAAGTAAATCCATTATAACGTGCGAGTTCTTCCACCCTTTTCGGAAGGACAAATCTTGCCCGTGCCCGGAGCTTTTGCATAATTCCGGAACGCACTGCCTGGGAAACCGAAGGGTGATTTAATCCCATGCCTGCAGGAATACTTATTCTGATTTTTTCTCCTTCCAGCCTTACACGAAGTTTCTCCCCGGTGGTTTTCAGGTATTCAATCGTATCTTTGTGCCTATTAATCGCACGTTCCCGGGCATCTGCAGCCTTATTTTCAATTTCCTGAATTTTGAGCCTGGTTCTTTTTACCCAATCCATCTTGGAAAGCAGGTAATTCATTGCTGTCTGGCTTGGAACCCTTGAGGGGAAAACAAGCTGCACCGGCTGAAAAGGGCGCATCCTAATGGACATCTTCCTTACATGGCTCTTCTTACAAAATAAAACACTCCCTATTCCGTCCACCGTAATAATTTGCCCCTGCATACGACTGATTTGCTTTAGTAAAGCACAATGATAATAAAAAGGCAGGAAAGAGCGAACGGTTAAGCGTAATTTGATTTGTTGAACAAACGGTAACTATTCTAAAACATGTACACTTCAAAAACGTTAATTGACTAACTTTGCGCCTCACATCTTTTAAACAATCTTCATTAATAAAATCAAGTATGAACCTACGGATTTTTCTTTTGTTCTTCCTTTTATTTGCAACGGGTACAGCATTGTTTCCCCAGAAAAAATGGTCATTGCAGGAATGTATTGAGTATGCGCAGGAAAACAACCTGCAGATAAAACTCCAGGAACTAAATACCAGGGTAAATCAGAATTTTTTATTTCAGTCAATAGCAAACCTGCTTCCAAGTCTGAATGCAGGAGCATCGCAGTCTCTCACATTTGGCCGGTCCATTGATTTTTTTACAAACCTGCCTGTGGATGATAATAACCAGGCCTTTAACTACCAGGTTTCGAGTCAGTTTATCCTTTTCAACGGGTTTCAAAATATCAATACCATAAAACAGAACAGCCTGAATTTAAGGGCCAGTGAAAAGGATCTGGAAAAAATGCGCAATGACATTTCCCTGAATATTGCCTCAGCCTATTTACAAATCCTGTTTGCCATTGAGCAGCTTGCCAATGCCGAAAACCAGGCAGAAACATCCAGGCTGCAGGTGGAAAGAACAAAGGCTCTTGTGGCTGCAGGCAGTGTGCCTCTTGGTAATCTTTTGGAAATTCAGTCGCAACTCGCCCTGGAGGAACTGAAGGTTGTGAATGCAAGGAATGTTCTGTCCCTTAGCTATCTCACCCTTACGCAGTTTCTCGAATTGCCCTCTCCGGAAGGTTTTGAAATTGAAATCCCCGATTTTTCAGATTTTTCAATAGAAAACCTCGCCTACTCCATCAATGAAATTTTTAATACAGCAGTCGAGATTCAGCCACAGATACAAAGTGCCGAATACAACCTGCAGAGTTCCCTGGCCGGACTAAGCATCGCAAGGGGAAGGAGAAGTCCGCGGATTGCAATTACCGGCTCTTATGGCAGCGGATACCGCAGGCTGATACGTGACGGAGAAGTAGTTGCCATTCCTGGGGTTCCTGGTGCATTTTGGGATCAGATTGAAAATAACCAGAGCAGTTCCGTATCAATAGGACTGTCCATCCCTATTTTCAACTCTTTCCAGGTGTCAACCAGTATAAAAAATGCACGCATCAATGTAATGAACTACGATTACCAGCTGCAACTGAGAAAGAATGTCCTTTACCGTGATATTCAGCAGGCCTATGCCGATGCCGTTTCGGCATTTGAAAGTTTCCAGGCCTCCACGAAAGCGGTTACCGCCTCCGAGGAATCTTTTCGCTACACCGAACAAAGATTTAATGTGGGGCTGGTTACATCGGTAGATTATAATACGGCAAAAAACCAACTGGCAAGAGTACAATCTGATTTGCTGAGATCCAAATACGAATACATTTTCAAAATCAATATCCTGGAGTTTTACCTGGGAAATCAAATATCATTATAAATTAATTTTCAACGTTTTACTAAAATGAAAAAGAAAAAATTAACAAGGTATATTATCATAGCTGCAGCAGTAGTTATATTATTGGCCATTATTGGGAAAAGTGCAGGATGGTTTGGCCGCAGCATTGAAATTAAGGTAAGTACCGAAAAGGTCGAAAAAAGAACTATAACCGAGACAATTACTGCCAATGGTAAAATTCGGCCTGAAATTGAAGTAAAAATCAGTCCCGATGTATCAGGAGAGATCGTTGAACTCAATGTGAGGGAAGGCGACGAAGTGGAAGCAGGTCAGCTTTTAGCCCGTATCCGGCCTGACAATTATATCTCCATGAGAGACCGTGCCGAGGCTGCACTGAACACTTCCAGGGCGCAGCAGGCCAATGCCGAAGCACGCATGAAGCAGGTGGAAGCCCAGTTTGAGCAAGTCAGGCTGAATTTTGAACGCAGTGAAAGACTCTGGGAACAAAAGGCCATTTCTGAAGCAGAATACCAGAATGCACTGTCGTCGTTCCAGGTATCAAAAGCCGATGTGGAAGCAGCAAAACAAAGTGTACGTTCAGCAGAGTATTCGGTGAAAAGTGCACAAGCCGGCCTGAAAGAAGCACAGGAAAACCTCCTGAAAACCAATATTTTCGCACCCATGTCAGGTACAGTTTCGAAACTCCTGGTTGAACAGGGTGAAAGGGTAGTTGGTACAGCACAGTTTTCAGGTACCGAAATGATGCGCATTGCTAACCTCAACAGGATGCAAACCCTGGTGCAGGTGAATGAAAATGATATCGTAAGGGTAAAGTTACAGGACACAGCCCTCATTGAGATAGATGCCTACCTGGGACAGAAATTTAAAGGTGTGGTTACCGAAATTGCCAAAAGTGCCAATGTTGCCGCACTTACAACCGACCAGGTTACAAATTTTGAGGTTAAAATCCTCATCCTAGAAGATTCCTACAAGCACCTGCAGGAAGGAGAGAAACCCCGCAAACACCCCTTCCTCCCGGGAATGTCTTCCACTGTGGACATTCAGACAGAAACAAGGTACAATGTTCTGTCGGTACCCATTCAGGCAGTCACCAACCGTACGGATACCCTGAACAAGGAAAGTACAAATCCCTTCAAGGAGATTGTATTTAAAATAGAAAACAATCTGGCAAAATTGCAGGAAATCAGTACCGGCATCCAGGACAATAATTTCATTGAGATAATCTCCGGACTTGAAGAAGGCCAGGAAGTGGTTTCTGCTCCCTTTAGTGCGATCTCACGTACTTTAAAGGATGGTTCTACCGTTGTAATTGTTAAAAGGGAAGAACTTTATGGCAGGTAGAAAGCCAATACCGCTGATACTAAATATTGAAACTTCCACAAATGTATGCTCGGTTTCCCTTACAGGGGAAACCGATGCTGTATTAAGCCTCAGGGAAAACCATGATGATAAATCCCACTCAGCACTGCTGGCAATTTTTGTTGAGGAGGTGATGAATGAGTCAGGGTTCTCATTTAAGGACCTTTCCGCAGTTTCTGTCAGCATGGGTCCTGGTTCCTACACGGGGCTCAGGATTGGAGTTTCCACGGCAAAGGGTATTTGTTATGCCAGATCCATCCCTCTTATTGCCGTTAATTCACTGGATATTATCACCAGGGGATTCATGGAAAATCATTTGCCCGGCATCCGCAGGGATTTGAAAAACCCTATTCTTTGTCCAATGATTGATGCCAGAAGAATGGAGGTTTACACCGCCCTTTATGACTGCAATGGAAACAGGATAAAAGAAACCAGCGCAGAAATTATTGATGAAAATTCCTTCGGGGCTCTGTTGAAAGAAAATAGTATCTGTTTTTTCGGAAACGGAGCTGAAAAATGCCGGAATACTATTCACTCTGAAAATGCTTTTTTTATACCGGATGTTTACCCAACTGCAGCAGTAATGGGGAAATTGTCCCTGGCAGCTTTTCAGGGGGATAAATTTGAGGATTTGGCCTATTTTGAACCTTTCTACCTGAAAGATTTTGTTGGCACAGTGGTGAAAAAGCCATTCTGATGACTTTTTTTCCCCAATCTTTTCTATTTTCGGTATAATTTTTGGTTTACCCATTTCTAAAAATCAGTATGAAACCGTTTAAGTTTTTACTTTTACTTTCCCTTCTCATTCTGTCTGCAGGGCATACCAATACCAGCCGGAATAACAAATATGGCCCTGTAAATACTGCCTTTCGGTCGGGAGAAACACTTAAATATGTTCTCTTTTATGGATTGATGAATGGAGGGGAGGCTGTTATGACAGTAGAGGAAAAGGATTTTAACGGGAAAAAAGCCCTGCATGCCGTGGCAATGGCCTATACGACAGGGCTTGCCGACAAGCTCTTTAAAATATTTGATGTGTACGAAAGTTACATGGACCCTGTATCCGGTCTGCCTTACAAAGCTATCAGGAATATCAGTGAAGGGAGGTACAGGTTTTATGATGAAGTTTTATATGACAGGGAGAGAAATGTGGTGCAAAGCCAGCGAAAAGGAGAACAGGAAGTTCCTGCCGGTATAGAGGATATGGTTTCAGGATTTTATAACCTCCGCAGAATACTTGCTGAAAGAAGACCAAAAAAGAACGAGATAATTGAATTCACCACCTATTTTTCAGATGAGGTATACCCACTGAAAATAAGGTACAGGGGCAATGAAGTAATCAGGACGAGAATGGGACGATTCAATTCAATGATTTTCGCACCCGTAACTGAACCGGGAAGGCTGTTTAAAACAGAAGAAGACATTCTGATCTGGATTTCGGATGACGGCAACTTTCTGCCGCTTCGCATCAGGGTAAATTTCATCCTCGGCTCACTAAAGTGCGACCTGATGGAATATTCAGGACTGGCAAACCCACTCCGGCCTGTACACTAATACCCTGAAATTTTACTAATTCTGAAGTACTTGTTGTTGGATTATTATGGATTTGCTTATTTTTGCATCCGTATTTTTAACCCGATTTTATGGCAACAACAGCAGATTTTAAGAATGGTTTGTGTATTGAATTCAACAACGATATATTTACCATTGTGCAGTTCCAGCATGTAAAGCCCGGCAAGGGTCCTGCCTTTGTTAGAACAAAGTTGAAAAGCCTGACTACCGGCCGTGTAATTGATAATACTTTCACTTCGGGGGTGAAAATAAACCTGGCAAGAGTTGAAAGAAGACCCTGTCAGTACCTCTACAGGGATGAAACCGGCTTTCATTTCATGCACAATGAAACATTTGAACAATTAACCATTGAAGAGAAACTGATTGAATCCTCCGATTTGCTCAAAGAGGGACAGAACGTGGAAGTGGTTTACCACGCTGACTCTGACACCGTTCTGGCATGCGATCTTCCCCCCTTTGTTGTGATGGAAGTTACCTATACTGAACCCGGCATCAAAGGAGATACCGCCTCCACATCTTCACAGAAACCGGCAACGGTAGAAACAGGAGCAATTATACAGGTACCTTTGTTCGTGAGTACAGGAGAAAAAATTAAAATAGATACCCGCAGCAGAACTTACGCCGAAAGGGTAAAATAATTCCTTTTGCCATTATTGCATAGAAAAGCTAAAATTGATTTTTTAGCTTTTTTTTATGTAATTTAGCAAATGATCCCGTTGGCCTAAAAAAATCCTCATGGCAGAAAATCCGGCACAAAATAAAAGCAAGCTGACCAAATTCAAGTTGGAGGCCCTGCTGGATATCACACTTGCCATTAACGAAAATCTGCCAAAAAAGGATCTTCTCGCGCGTTACGACAAAATCCTGAGGGAGGAATTGGGTATTGGCAAAATCATTATTCTTAAGCTGGACGAAAAATGGAACTGTATTCTTAACTCAGGATTCAGGCCCTCAACCATTAAAAAGATGGATGTTGAAAAACATTTAACCCAGTTTGAAGAAATCACATTTGTATCCACAGACAAAGGGCCGGTTTTTGAGGAAATTGACATTGTAATCCCCGTAACAAACAATAATATCACTCTCGCTTATGTACTCATTGGTGATATAGACGAGGAAGGTGAAGGTGTAAGCCCGGTCATCAAGCACCTTCATTTTATACAAACCATATCCAATATCATCATTGTTGCCATAGAAAATATCAGGTTGAATGAAGAGAACCTAAAGCAGGCGGCAATGAAAAGAGAACTTGAACTTGCGGCCAAGATGCAAGAAATGCTTGTGCCCAATCCTGCCAGCTTGCCAAAAACAAAAGATTTGTTTGTTACAGCTTTTTATTACCCACACCTCGAAGTAGGAGGCGACTATTATGATTTCATTAAACTGAATGATCACGAATACGGCCTCTGTATATCAGATGTTTCAGGAAAGGGAATTTCCGCCGCGCTCCTCATGTCCAATTTTCAGGCAAACCTCAGGGCTTTGTTCAGCCCGGAAATTTCCCTTGCCGACCTTACCAGAAAACTAAATGAACGGGTGGTGGAAAGTACTAACGGAGACAGGTTTCTTACCATGTTCCTGGCAAAATACAATTCACAAACCCATGAACTGAATTATGTAAATGCCGGGCACAACCCTCCCATGCTTTTTGATGTAAAGGAAAACAAACTTGAATTTTTGCCAAGCAATTGTGTGGGTATTGGTATGGTGGACGATATTCCTGTTATAAAGCCACAAACGCTAATCATGGATGGGCGGAAAAAACTCTTTTGCTATACCGACGGTCTTACGGAAATGCTGGATGAAAACGAAGTGGAAACCGGCACCGAAATGATTGAGGCTTCCCTGATCAATGAAAACCGTATTGACGAAAACATACAGGAGATCATTAGGAATTACCGTATACTGGAGGGGAGTACCGCCATTTTTGACGACATTTCTATTATCGGAATTGATTTTAATTCCGGTTCCTGAATTTCATCCGCTTCTTTCTCATCGCCCGTTAACGGCTTTGGTTCTGTCCTTGGTTCTTTTTCTTTGTCGCCACCGGTGTAATATATGTCCATGGCTGTCAGAATGGCAATGAACCCCCAGAAAGGAACTGCGGCCTTGTCTGTGTCGAGAAAATTATTAAGAAACCCGTGTATAAAATAGGTGGTTAATCCAGTTAATACGCCAAGGGACAGCCTGCGAATGATTTTTTGCCGGGCTCTATGATATACCTTTATTCCGGTTATAAAGGCATATAATACTAAAAGCAAAAACAAAACAGCACCCGGCAAACCCGAATCAACCAAAGGTCCTAGGTATTCGCTGTGTACATTTCCCCAGTCACCGAAATTGGTGCTTATGATGGTTCTGTCCCTGTATTTCTGAAACGGGGCGTATTGAAACATATAAGTGCCGGGGCCCCAGCCAAGCATTGGCTTCTCGCGAAACATTTCCATTGCTGATTTCCAGCGGTTAATTCTCTCAAGGTTCGATGCATCGGTGGTAATGTTTGGAATGGACTTTAAATGCTCGGCAAAATTGGTGGAAGATTCCTGTGTAATTTTCGTCCAGCGATCAATAACAGTATCCTTCGCCAACCAAAGCATCATCATACCAAGAATCCCGATAAAAACAGCAGTTCCCGGCCTGATTCGGGTTACAATAATCCCCCAGACTACTCCGGCAAGAATCAAACTAATCCAGGTAGCCCGCGAATAGGACAAGATCGCGCCAACAATAAACAAAACCAGGAATAAGGAAACCAATCCCCTTTTAAAGCTGCTCATTTTCCCCAGGCTCAGAAAAGCAAGCAATACAGGAATAAACATGGCGACTGCCGAACCATATGCGGTATGGTCGTTATAAAATGGACGAACAACCAGGTGGGCAACTTTCTGATCAAACAATCCATATCCGAGGTTAGCAGCTGTAGCATAAACAATAACCAGGGAAAAAGAAACAATATATAACCACAGAAAACGGGTAATCATTCTTACATCGCGGAAAAAATAAACCGCCATAAAAAAGAATATGGAAACAAACCATAATCTTACAAGGAAATATTTCACCGAAACCATAAGAATACTGCTGGTAATGGTTGTGATTAACATCCATACCAGGCCAAGCAGAATAATCATTGACAAAGGGTGTCTTAAAATAATCCCCGGGTAATTCTGTCCGGCAATAATTTTCGCATAGAAAACCAGCATGACAGCAATAATCATAGGCTCGGTCGGCAGATACAAATCCACCCCGAGTTCCGGAAAAAAATACTTTAACTGAACGGATAAAGGAGTTAACAGTACAATCAACAGGAAGTAATTATCCAGACGGAATATTAAAAGATAAAAAACCACCAGTAACAGGGGGGCAAACAGAAGGTAATAGCTTTCAACTGCGATGAGAAATCCGTTTGCCAGTATATAGAGCAGGGAAATGGCAATAACCAGCGTATATCTTAATTTCTTTGACAACGCGCACCGGGTTATTTGAACTTGTTTCTAACCGTATCAATAAATAAAAAGAGGAAGAAAGACAGAAGAAAAACAGAAAACGTTGAAGCAATTACAATCAGCCAGCGAACAGGATAGGATTTCTTCTCAGCAGGATAAGCAGCATCAATAATAAACTTCACAGGCATATCTGACTGGTAATTCACCTGGGCCTCCTGGTATTTTGCCCTCAGTACATTCAGACTCTTAATCCGGTTCTCCAGCACCTGGCTTAAAGTAACGTAGGCTCCACCATAGCGTGAAATAATCTTTAGCTTACCTTCCAGTATTTTCGCAGCTTCCCGGTCATTCTGCAAAAGGGCACTGGCGTATGCCTGATGATAGGCATCAGCCTGCGAAACATATTCTATAACTCCCCTGTTCCGTATAAAATTCAGCGAATCCTCAATAGTTTTTATTTCCCCCAGCATGTTCCTGTATTCCTTCTCTAGTATATCAAGGGCCTTTTTTGCCTTCTCCTTATGTAGCCTGTTCATTGTTTGGTCCAGCTTGGCTGCAATGTCATTTGCCATTGCAGCAGCCAGTTGGGGATCCTTGTCCAGCACATCAATAACCACGGCCATGTATTCTGTTTTTTTAAAGGAAACATTCCTGCGAAACTTCCCGTGCAGTTCAGTAAGTGGGTATTTTGATCTACTGTCAATACCATAATGATTAAGGAGATCATACTTTTCAATTATGGCTGACCTGATTACGTCGGAATTTAAAATCTGAAGCATTTGTTCCACGCTTTCTTCTGTACCAAAAAGGTCGGGCTCCCCTGAAAATGGAGAGTCAAGGTACAATAAGCGTGAAGCAGTGGATTGTGTTGCAGGAAAAAACACCACAGTAGATTTAAACCTTGGGGTAATGGAAAGCGAAACAATGACAGACACAATAACTGCCAAAACAGTGAGAGTTAAAAGCGGTATTCTCTTTTTGTATGCATAAAGAACAAGGTCAAAAGACTGAAAAAAATCTTTGGATTTGGATTTCTTATTCATGGCAGTTCCGTTGGTTGATAAACATCACAATATCATCCCTGTTTAAGGAATGAGTACAAAGGTAAAAAAACATAAAACTGAAAAATAAGGATTTTCAGCAAAAAACAACGAGCTGGTAATTCTTTTTTCCCTTTTGAACGACCAGGAATTTCCCGTTAATGAGCAAATCCATTACGAACAACTCCTCCGGATTATCCAGTTTTCTCTTGTTGAGGCTTACTCCGCCACCTGTGACATTTCTCCTGAAATCACTCTTTGAGGGGAATACGGGTGCTGTTTCGGTAAGCAAATCAATCAGTTTGACATCCCTGCTCAGTTTCCCCTTGTTCACCTTAAAAGTTGGAACACCTTCAAAAACAGAAAGAAAAGTCTCCTCATCCAGCCTTGAAAGGGTTTCAGTTGTGCCTTTGCCGAACAGGATGTCTGAAGCTTCGGTTGCAAGTTCAAAATCTTCTTTTGAATGAACCATAATGGTCACTTCCCTTGCAAGAGTCTTCTGTAGAATTCTCTCATGGGGCTTTTCAAAATGCTCCCTCACCAGTTGATCAATTTCTCTTTTTGACAGGAGAGTGAATATTTTGATATACTTTTCAGCATCCTGGTCGGACACATTCAGCCAGAATTGGTAGAATTTGTAAGGAGATGTAAATCGTGGATCCAGCCATACATTCCCCGATTCAGTTTTACCAAACTTTGAACCATCTGCTTTTGTAATCAGAGGGCACGTGAGTGCGTATGCTTCACCTCCAAGCTTCCTGCGGATTAACTCGGTTCCGGTAACAATATTCCCCCACTGATCAGAACCACCCATTTGCAGTTTACAATTGTTTTGCTGATAAAGATGCAGAAAGTCGTAACCCTGCACCAGCTGATAGGAAAATTCTGTATAGGAAAGACCCGATTCAAGCCTTTTTTGTACTGAATCCTTCGACATCATATAGCTTACCGAAATATGTTTTCCAACATCTCTTATAAAGCCCAAAAATGAGAATTCCTTCATCCAGTCATAGTTGTTTACCATGACTGCTCCATTGGTGCTATTACCAAAGTCAAGAAATCTTGACAATTGTTTTTTCAGCATTTCCTGGTTGTGTCTTATTCCCTCTTCAGAAATCAGGTTTCTTTCTTCTGATTTACCGGAGGGATCGCCAATCATACCGGTTGCTCCTCCAATGAGAACGATAGGCTTATGGCCGGCAATCTGAAAATGCTTAAGCAGCATTACCGAAACCAGGTGACCAATATGCAGTGATTCGGCTGTGGGATCTATTCCAACATATGCCGCCGTCATTTCCTTCTTCAGTTGTTCCTCAGTACCGGGCATAATATCGTGTATCATGCCTCTCCATCGCAGTTCTTCAACAAAACTCATAGTTCTTCGCTAAAATGGAGTTCAAAGATAGCAAATCGGCCTTAAAAGGTTTAATCTGCCGGTTGCTTTTTCAGTTTGTCAAAGCTTTTGATCAAATCGCCCTTCACAATCAAGGGGAAAATGGCAGGGGCAATTCGGGAAACCGGTTTATAGAGCAAGGAATCATTCACCTTGTCGGGAGGAAGAAATTCCACTCTTTCATTGATGGTATTCAAAAACACCAGTACAATACTTGTAATTATTAAGGCCTTGATGAGGCCAAAAACTCCTCCCAGAATTTTTACCAGCCAACCCAGTGCTACTGCCGAGAGGAGTTTATCAACAGCAATAGCAAGAAAATGAACCCCAATGACAATCAGCACAAATGTAACTGCAAAAGCAATAAGTCCCAGCCATTGTGTATTCAAATCAAACAATTCCGTGAAGCGGTTGCCAACAAACCCCGAAAAGCGAATGGCTCCCCATATGCCGAGAATAAGAGCAAGAACGGAAGATAATTCAATAACAAGGCCTTTAAAAAGCCCCCTTATTGAGAAAAACAATACAACCAGTAAAATGGTAATATCAAAATAATTCATAGCGGGTTGCCTGAACAAAAGTAAGTTTTATTCGGGTAATACAACAGTTTTTATTGAAAAAACCCGAAATTAGTAATTCACATGCTCCCCGGTAAAATGCCGGAAAGAGTCCCAGTCAATCCAGCTTTGGGCAGGCTCAAAATTTTCCGGAAGCTCAAATGCAAGAATCCTCCTAATCCTGGAATCCAGGTTAGGGTGGGAAGAAATTATCTCAAACTGGTCGTAAAGACCACCTTTCCCCTCCTCCTTTAATTTCCTGAAAAGTTTGGCCAGCACGCGAGGTTCCAGTAGATTTTTAACCATAAGCTCACAGGCAAACCAGTCTGCCTCCTCTTCCTGTTGGCGGTTATAGCCCGAAGATACAATGGTTTTTGCTATCTCGCCTGTCACAAAGGGATCGTTGGATGTTAAAAGGTCGAGCCCAATATCCTTAATGAGTCTTGAAATTACATGTCGCTTTTCAATATGACCTATCTCATGGCAAATGACTGCCAGCAACTCTTCCGGCGTGTCACAAAAATTCACAAGTCCGGTGGTGATAATGATATAGCCGCCGGGCAAAGCAAAAGCATTTACCATTTCGTTTTCAACAAGGGTAATTGTATAGCTGTAACGCGACTCATCGAATGAATTCTCCAGCCTGTTAGCAGTATAGGAAAGAACTGAATCAAGATAGGAATCTTCTACTTTCCGGAAGTCCGTCATGGTCAATACCATTTTTTGGTAATTTTCCCCTATCCTTTGCTCTTTCTCCACAGAGACCATAACCGGCCTTTCGGGCAATCTGACAAAAAAGGCAATGGCAGCCCAAAGCAGGCCGCCAATGCCAATTAATATAGCTAGTTCAAAGAGAATTCTTCTCATCAGTAAAATTTTGGCGGAGTATTTACCGGTTTTTCAGTGTCTTCATCCCGTTTTTTGTATACCTGTGCATAACAAAGTTTGCCAAAAAACACAAAATAATAAAATCTCCCCTTGCGGGCCCTAACAGCACCCATTATACTGAAAACAAAATACAGGATATTAAAAATACCCATGGTAATGGCAAATCCCCAGAATACATTCGTAAAAGGATTTTCCTTCACCAGGTTCACAATTGCCCAGATAATAAGGTAACTGTTAAGTATGGTAACAGGTAACTGAGAATAAAGCGATTGGAGGGCATGAAACTTCACAAACCTGCCTTTTGATTTGTTAACAAAATAATACACAATGGAAGCAATGAGATTGATTACCGGAAGGGGTAAACCAAGGGCAGTGGTGGCAAACATCATAAGGTAGGCGCCACTTGCATCTTCTTTTTCCCTGTCGGTTAACTCATCGGGCTGGGGAATAGGGTAAAACTCCATATAATCGATTGAAATGTAAATATTTCTATGCTTCCTCAGGTAATTCGTCTCCGGTAAATGCAGGATACTTATCGGTCATATATCCCATATAAAGACTGATTCTTACACCCCAGCGTATTTGACCAACCACCCAGTTATGGAAGGAGGCAGGATATGTTCCTGTAAACAGAACAATCCACCAGGCAAGGAATAGAAGAATGCCTACAAATATGCCCCTGAAGAAAAGTATAAAGAAATGCGGGAGATAAACATAAATGAATCCAAATAACAAACGCACCAGAACCAATCCCCTGCTGATTCTTTCAGGATACTCTACCTCGAGGGTGGTTTTGTCGTCGGTTCCTCCTACCCCAAATGCAGGATAGCCGTCGGCTACGTTGTTTAACCTGGCATTTAAACGAAGATTCCAACGCATTAATCCTAGCTGGAAGTCAAACATACTTTTTGGATACTGACCTGTGAAGAGAACCACCCAGAATGCAATAAACTGCAATATGGCAGCCCAGATTCCGACAAAAAAGAGTATGAAAAAATGCGGTAACATGATGTAGAAAAATCCAAAAATGGTTCTCAGCAACAGTTCTCCGCGAGAATACCTCTCCTGAAGTTGTACTTTTAATTTCATGTTTAAATTTTTTGGTTTAACAATAAAAACAATGGTGCAGCAAATTAAAGTTTTTTTTTCAACTGCCGATCTAAAGGTTAGGTGATTTCGTCAAAAAAACGATAAAAAGGTTTGATTTAATTCTGGGTTAACATTGAAAGGGGCAGGTTATGAATAAACAAAAAAATGCACTATTTTTGCGCCTAAATATTTGGCCCTATAGTTCAATGGATAGAACGGAGGTTTCCTAAACCTTAAATCCAGGTTCGATTCCTGGTGGGGCTAC